>DXVO01000026.1 GCA_019417325.1 Parabacteroides sp.
TAGAGCATCTGACTGTTAATCAGAGGGTCCTTGGTTCAAGTCCAAGAGGAAGAGCTAGAAAGACATCGGGAAAGACCGAAAGACATATTTTCTTCCTTAGCTCAGTTGGTTAGAGCATCTGACTGTTAATCAGAGGGTCCTTGGTTCAAGTCCAAGAGGAAGAGCAAATAACAAAAGTAGAGAGATATCATTTTTATGATATCTCTTTTTTTTCGGAATAACACTCTCAACTATAAATTCTTAGTATGAAAACAAACATGATTTATTTACGATGGATGCTGATTTTATTGGCAACCTTCCACTATGCCGATGTTTCCGCACAATGGAAAATCGGCGTTCAAGCCGGATACACACACAACAGCCTGTCGACAACATCGGGCTATGCCTACGATCGGAATTATGATTCCAAAGGAGGTTTTACCGTAGGTATACCGGTGCAATATGAGTTCGTCGATTGGTTTGCACTACAAGCAGACTTGTCTTACACACAAAAAAATTACTCTTCCTACCGGAGCCAACAGTATCAGGATATCAACAGTGATACGAAAAACGGATTTATGCAATTACCGGTTTACGCTCATTTCTCATTCGGAGGTGAAAAACTAAGAGGTTTTGTAAATGCCGGAGCCTACGCCGGATATTGGGTTTCAAGCAAAACAAAGGGAAACCAAAATCAATATTTCTATAGTCTCATAGATCCGAATGCCACGGCTCCTTATCATTTCGATGAAAAAGTACCCTTTGATTCCCGGCGGGATAACCGTTTCGACGGTGGTTTAATGATAGGACTCGGTTTGAAATATCAGCTAACCCCGCAAATCCAACTATTGGCTGAAGGACGTTATTATCGCGGACTGACTGATTTACAGAAAAATTATATGTTAAACCAGGTGCATCGCTATAATGATACCTTTACCCTCCAGCTGGGCTGCATGTTCACACTGGGAGACTGGTGCAAAAAGAAATAAACTCACTACAAAAGTTCACATTAACATACAAGACAAATGAGACATTATAAAATATTACTGTTACTCTTCGTAACCGCTCTATTATATGCTTGCAGAGAAGATAATCCTACTATACTAAACCCTCAGGATCAAAAATCCCTGACGACCTGGGATGAGATTTTCGAATCTTTCTGGAATGGTATGAATTATAGTTACGCATTTTGGGATGTCGACCCTACTGATTGGGATAAGGTCTACAAAGAATACAAACCCCGCTTCGAAGCGTTGGAAATGGAGAATAGCAAGGATTCGATCGCAGCTACCGAGTTATTTACTGAAATTACAGAAAATCTCATCGACCATCATTATGCTCTTTTATTATATAAAACCGATCCCTCGTCCAAATCCGGTAAATCTGTCTGGTGGGGAATCAATCCGGGAGACAAAGAAATCAAAAAAAGAAAATATTACCATGCTCCTTTTTCAATGGTGGAATTAGAAAACACAATTACGGCAAATATACAAAAAGGTCGTATCAGGAATTTAAAATATGGAACATCAGAGGGAAGCAATGGCATGAGCACCTATTCCTATAATATAGACAACGGTATTATATATTTATATATGAGTGCTTTTAACCTCCAAACAAATTTAAATAACCGGAATATAAAAAACACTATCGAAAACTATTTGGAGTTAGTAGCCGAAACTCCAAATTTAAGAGGTATTATTATTGATACAAGGGGTAATGGAGGAGGATATCTGGCAGATATGAACCTTATTATTTCACCGTTAATCAGCAAAGAAGTTGTTGCCGGATATACTAAATCTAAAAACGGTATGGGAAGACTTGATTATACCCCCTGGTCCCCAGTCATCATTTATCCTAATCCAGACCTTAATATTGACAGGAACATAGACAATATACCTATCGTTGCATTAGCCGATATTAATTCTCTCAGCATGGGAGAAATGACTCCTATGGCTATCTGTGCCTTACCTAACGGATGCCTTATCGGAGAACGGACAGAAGGCGGACATGGGCCGTTGAATAATAATTTCAATGACAACTATACCGGAACTTTTGAGAATAATGCGTTTTATGTATATACTTCAACCTCCGTATTTAAAAATATAGACGACAATATTTATGAAGGTGTCGGACTTACTCCGGATATAGAAGCTTTATATAATGAAGCTGAATTCCTCAGAGGCAACGATACCCAATTGGAACGTGCCATACAATATATTAATACAGGAAAATAAGAACAGGTGTAGAGCAAACACTGTTTTCTTCTCACATTGCGACCCTGATAAAAAGCTTAACGACTTTGGTGGTTAAAATAACCAGCCGGAGTCGTTAAGCTTTTTTACTTTGGTTGGAACTGTACCTGCTTACTCATAAACTATAGACTACCCATTTCCTTTTAGCCGAGAACTAACTCTTAGCATACAATGAATCTCTTACACTTTCAAACTATTAAACAGACATTTTAAACTCCATAAAGCTGGATTGGTCCATTTTTATCAAAAAAGCATATAAACAACAACCCAAATGCCTTGTTTATTTGTTATACAAAAAAGATTATCCGACAATAATGTTTAGCCTTTCAATTAAAATAAACTATTTATGACCCTGATTATTGCTATTATTCCGGTTCTACTACTAATTATACTCATGGCCTTTTTCAAGATGCCCGGAGACAAGAGTAGTGTTATTTCGCTTATCGTCACTATGCTGATAGCCCTTTTCGGTTTTCATTTTGCAGCAAACGATTTGTTTTATTCTTTCCTGTACGGTACATTGAAAGCCATTTCCCCTATCCTGCTCATTATTCTGATGGCTATCTTCAGCTATAATGTTTTACTTAAGACGGAAAAGATGGAGATTATTAAACAACAGTTTTCTTCCATCTCCACAGATAAAAGTATTCAGGTTTTATTATTAACATGGGGCTTTGGAGGGTTGCTGGAAGCAATGGCAGGCTTTGGTACTGCGGTCGCTATTCCCGCAGCTATCCTTATCAGTTTAGGATTCAAACCTGTCTTTTCAGCTACAGTCAGCTTGATAGCCAACAGTGTACCTACGGCTTTCGGAGCGATTGGCACGCCGGTTTTGGTTCTGGCCAAGGAGACGAACCTGGATGTCCAGGTATTGAGTGCTAATACCGTATTACAACTCTCTGTATTGATGTTTTTAATTCCGCTTGTGCTGCTCTTTCTGACTGACCCGAAAGTAAAATCATTACCTAAGAATCTTTTTTTAGCCTTATTGGTCGGAGGAGTATCATTAGCCAGCCAGTATCTTGCTGCCCGTTATATGGGTGCGGAATCTCCCGCCATCATCGGAAGTATTCTTTCTATTGCGGTAATTGTGGCTTATGGCAAACTGACAGCCAGTAAAGAAGAAAAAGCCCGGAAAAGTCATTTGAAAGGAAAAGATATTTTAAACGCATGGAGCATCTACTTGCTTATCCTGCTTTTAATTATTCTTACGAGCCCTCTATTTCCGGGATTGCGAACTACGCTGGTGAATAACTGGGTAACACATATCAGCCTCCCGATTAAAGATTCGACGGTAAATTACACAATCTCATGGTTGACCCATGCCGGCGTATTGCTTTTCGTCGGAACGTTTATCGGCGGATTAATACAGGGAGCGAAAGTAAAAGAGTTGTTTACCGTGCTTTGGGATACCGCCAAACAATTAAAAAAGACATTCGTTACAGTAATTTGTCTGGTCGGATTATCCACCATTATGGATATGGCAGGGATGATTTCCGTTATAGCTACTGCATTAGCAACAACAACCGGTAGTTTTTATCCGCTGTTTGCCCCGGTTATCGGTTGCCTCGGAACTTTTATTACCGGTAGTGATACCTCATCCAATATCCTTTTTGGGAAACTACAAGCCAGTGTTGCCGGACAAATACATGTCGACCCGAACTGGTTATCAGCAGCAAATACCGTCGGTGCTACAGGAGGAAAGATCATTTCTCCACAAAGTATTGCAATCGCTACCTCTGCAGGAAACCAACAGGGAAAAGAAGGCGAGATACTGAAAACTGCTATTCCATATGCTTTGGCTTATGTAATAATAGCCGGACTGATTGTCTATATTTTCAGCTAACCCTCGTGCCTGCATAGAATACAACTTAGCGCCTGCACTGAATTAAAAATATACTATCTTTGCAGCATGGGAAAGAATAAATTAGCAAAATTCGACGACATGGCGAGTTATCCGCATGTCTTTCAATATCCGTTTGCCGCATTACAGGAAAAAGGCTTTGAAATGAAAGGCCACTGGCATGAACAGTTCTTTAAAAATAATCATCCGATTGTTCTTGAGCTTGGGTGCGGAAAAGGAGAATATACGGTAGGGCTGGGAAAATTGTTTCCCGGCAAAAACTTTATCGGTGTCGACATCAAAGGGGCACGTATGTGGACCGGTGCAAAAGAGTCACTGGAAGCAGGAATGACCAACGTTGCATTCCTCCGTACCAGTATCGAATTAATTTCCCACTTCTTTGCTCCCGGAGAAGTTGCTGAAATATGGATTACCTTCCCCGACCCGCAAATGAAGAAGGTGAACAAGCGCCTTACTTCCACCCGCTTTATGAAAATGTACCGCGAGATATTGAGTGGAGACGGCATCATCCATCTCAAAACAGACAGTAACTTTATGTACACATATACTTGCGAGATGGCAAAAGCAAATAATTATCCGGTACTGTTCAGTACAGACGATTTATATCATTCGGGACTTACAGACGATATCCTTTCTATCTGTACCTACTACGAACAGCAATGGCTGGACCGGGGACTGAACATCAAATACATTAAGTTTGTTTGTGAAGAACGGGAAGAGTTAGTTGAACCGGATGTGGAAATAGAACTGGACCCTTACCGTAGTTTCAACCGGAGCAAGCGTAGTGCACTGGCATCCGGCAAATAAAAGAGATTCATTCAAAATAATTTTATTATGGCAATATATCCTCAACTTATCATGGATGCACTTGCTAAGGTGCGTTACCCCGGAACTGGCAAAGACCTTGTCGAGATGGGTATGGTAGAAGATAATATCCGGATCGACGGCAACAAAGTGAGCTTTTCCCTTCTGTTTGAAAAACCGAATGATCCGTTTATCAAATCCGTAGTGAAAGCTGCAGAAACAGCAATCCTCACTTACGTAGGACCGGAAGTGGAAATCAAAGGTAATATCGAAGTAATTTCACGTCAGGTAGCGCGTCCGGAGCCGGATAAACTACTGCCGGATGTAAAAAACATTATCGCCGTATCTTCAGGCAAAGGAGGTGTAGGCAAAAGTACGGTGGCAGCGAACCTTGCTGTAGCTTTGGCTTTACAGGGATATAAAGTGGGTTTACTGGACGCAGATATATTCGGTCCGTCACAACCCAAAATGTTTCATGTGGAAGATGCCCGTCCCTGTCTGGAAGAAATAGGCGGACGCGAATTAATCCAGCCAGCAGAAAATTACGGTGTAAAACTATTATCCATCGGTTTCTTTGTGAATAAGGAAGATGCGGTTTTATGGCGTGGTGCTATGGCGAGCAATGCTTTGAAACAGCT
Organism: Parabacteroides sp.; assembly: GCA_019417325.1. Taxonomy (GTDB): domain Bacteria; phylum Bacteroidota; class Bacteroidia; order Bacteroidales; family Tannerellaceae; genus Parabacteroides. The sequence goes on from DXVO01000026.1 coordinate 5,538, forward strand.
CATAGCTGATGCAAACTGGGGCGATTTGGATTACTTCCTGATTGACTTGCCGCCGGGAACCAGCGATATTCATTTAACGATGGTCCAGACACTTGCCATCACAGGCGCTATTGTTGTCAGCACACCACAGGAAGTTGCCCTTGCCGATGCACGCAAAGGTATCAGCATGTTTATGGGCGAAAAGATAAATGTCCCAGTACTCGGACTTGTAGAAAATATGGCATGGTTCACTCCTGCCGAACTGCCGGAAAATAAATATTACCTGTTCGGGAAAGAAGGTGGCAAACGTCTGGCCGAAGAACTGGATATTCCTTTACTGGGACAAATCCCTATTGTACAAAGTATTTGCGAAGGAGGCGACACAGGTAAACCCGTAGCTCTTAATCCGGATTCAATTACCGGAGCAGCTTTCCAGGACCTCGCTGAAAATGTAGTGAAACAGATTGATTACCGAAACGAGCATCTGGACCCGACCAAACGGGTAGTTGTTACGAAGAAATAAAAAAGATAATAACAAATATAGATTTAAAAGTAAGATAGCGCAGATATACAGGTTTGCGCCATCTTTCTTTTAAATCTATATCCATCTAAACCGGATACCGGCGCAAAAACGCTACCGTACGGTGTATCTCCGGATACATGATAATATCTTCATCAATAAAAGGGACTTCCTTCCTATAGGCTTTCAGGAACTTTTCAAGAACAGGCGAAGTCCGTGCCGGACGGCGAAATTCCAATCCTTGCGCCGCATTCATCAACTCGATAGCCAGAATATGATCCAAATTATCCATAATTTTGAATAGCTTGGTTGCGGCATTCGCTCCCATGCTCACATGGTCTTCCTGCCCGTTGCTCGACACAATCGAATCGCTGCTGGCGGCAAAACAGTACATCTTATTCTGGTTCACCATACTGGCGGCCGCATACTGAGGTATCATAAAACCGGAGTTCAATCCCGGATTCGCCACCAGAAACTCGGGGAGCCCTCGAAGTCCCATAATCAATTGCGCAACACGCCTCTCGGAAATATTGCCCAGTTCGGCTAAAGCTATCGCAAGGAAATCATAAGAAATGGCGAGTGGCTGTCCGTGGAAATTACCTCCGGATATTATTTTATCCTCATCCGGGAATATTGTGGGATTGTCGGTAACCGAATTGATTTCCGTAAGCAACACACCCGAAACATACCGGATGGCATCCTTTGTCGCCCCATGTACCTGAGGGATACAGCGGAAAGAATAGGGGTCCTGCACATGCGCCTTTTTCCGGTTTATCAGTTCGCTGCCTTCCAGTATCTCACGGAAAGCTTTACCCGTCTCAATCTGTCCGGGATGGGGACGCATTTGCTGGATACAATCCATAAACGGATCGATACGCCCGTCAAAAGCCTCGAGAGAAAGAGCTGCTATTAAATCCGCACGCTTGGATATCTGGAAAGCACGCATCAAAGCAAAAACGCCGTTTGCACTCATAAACTGTGTTCCATTCAGCAAAGCAAGTCCTTCTTTACTTTTTAACCGCACAGGTTTCCATGCAAATTCATCCAGCACGGCAATAGCTTCCCGCTTCTTCCCTTTATAATACACATCGCCCACTCCGATAAGCGGAAGGAAAAGGTTTGCCAGCGGAGCCAGGTCGCCCGACGCCCCGAGAGAGCCCCGGTCGTAGACTATCGGCAACACATCATTATTGAAAAAGTCCAGAATACGTTGTACGGTAATCACCTGAACGCCACTATATCCCAAAGAAAGGGCATGCGCCTTCAATAACATCATTAAACGGACAATCACAGGGCTTACTTCATCTCCAATACTGCAAGCATGGCTCTTCACCAGATTTTCCTGCAATACACAGAGTTCATCCGGTGAAATATTCTTATTACATAAGGAACCGAAACCTGTAGTTATACCATAGAGCGGTTCATTCTGTTGTTCGATTTTCCGGTCCAGATAATCACGACAACGCTGGATGCGTTCTTTCACCTCCTGCGTCATCTCCAGCTTCATATTACCTGTAAGAATCCGTTCTATATTCTCAAAAGAGAGCGGTTCCGAACCTATATAATGGACATTACTCATATTTATAATACCGTTTTAACCCAATCCAGTAACTTTTGTTCGATGCGTATGGCTTCACTTTCCAGAAAGTCAGCCTTAGTCTTCAGTTTATCGACAAACTTTTCATCCTTAATGGAAGAAAGATTGATACGTACATTCAGCAACGCTCCCAATACGCAGGTCCGTGCCGCCATCATGGCTACACAAGCATCGGTAACTGCATTCTGGTTCCCTTTATGGGCGACATAAATAATTGTTTCCATTACGGAAGCAACCTCTTCCGCTACTTCCATCGGTACTAAAGCAGCTTCTTTCGTCGCATCCTGTATGACACGGCTACGTTCTTCTTTCTCTTCGTCCGTATCCTTTGGTAATTTAAAAGCGGCAAAAACCCGGTCGTAAGCCTCACTATCGCGGTCTATATCACGAATCAGGCGCTCGCGGATTAAAGCAGCCTCAGTTGCTATCACTTTCATCTGGCCTTCGACTTCGGCATATTTCTTTTTACCGATTGTAAGGTTTGCCACCATTTCAGTCAGTGCAGTTGCTATCGCGCCGTTAAGAGCTGAAATACTTCCTCCTCCGGGTACCGGGGCGCTACCGGCCGTTTCGGCTAAAAAGCCTTTGATTGTCAGGTCTGCAAGCATAGTATTTTAATTTAAATGATATATACAAATCCATCTTTTATTACTGTATCTACCGCATTCATCCCTACATTATACGGCAGGAATTTATAAGAAGGGTACTTCAAAAGTACCAGGTCTGCTTTTTTACCTACATCGATACTTCCAATCTTATTGGCACGCCCTACAGCGGCAGCACCATTAATAGTCAATGCGGTTAATGCTTCTTCCGGCGTCAGCCTCATTTTAATACAAGCCAAGGAAAACAGCAACGGAATGGAACAACTGAAACTACTGCCCGGATTGAAATCGGAGGCTAATGCCACTGCACAACCGGCATCTATCATTTCCCTTCCACGGGCAAAAGGTTCATCCAATGAGAAAGCCGTGAGTGGCAACAACGTTGCAATCACTCCGGAGCGAGCCAATTTCTTTATACCGGCATCCGAAGCATGCAACAAATGGTCTGCACTTACGGCTTTCAAGCGTGCGGCAAGTTCCGCACCGCCAAATGTAACCATTTCGTCTGCATGTAATTTTAATTTGAAACGATGATGGCGTGCCGCCCTCAGCAAACGTTCGCTTTGTTCAAGTGAAAAAACACCCTTCTCGCAAAACACATCACAGAAAGTAACCGAATGCTCCATGCGGACATGCGGAAGCATCTCTTCAATGATATAATCGATATAATCATCTGCACGTCCTTCAAATTCCTCCGGGACGGCATGCGCTCCCAGAAAAGTTGAAACGACATCCAACGGATGCTCATCGTTTAATTCATTCATTACCCGAAGTTGGATTAATTCAGTAGCCAGATCCAGACCATAACCACTTTTCCCTTCCACGGTGGTGACTCCCATATTCATCATTTCATCCAGCCTTTCATAGCCGCTTACAAACAGTTCATCATAAAAACTATTCCGTGTTGCCTTTACCGTACTCCGGATTCCTCCACCACGCTCCATTATGGACATATAGCTATCACCTTTCAACCGCCAGGAAAATTCTTCCTCCCGGTATCCCCCGAAAACAAAATGCGTGTGGCTGTCCACAAATCCCGGTATCAAAGCCCGGCCGGATGCATCTATTTCCAAATAGTCGTCTATATTAATCTGTTTTAAGACCTCTTCGGTCGGACCAACATGCGTTATAATGCCATCCTCTATAGAAACTGCACCATTCTCTATGATATTTAATTCTGACATTTCCGCGCCTCTTTTAGCAGCAAACCCAGAGCAGGTTACAACTTGCGAGGCATTGCGTATCAGTATATTTTCGTCTCCCATACTCATTCCATTATTCTTGCTTCCAATATCTGATTCAAAGAGAAATCCTCCAACCCGAGATAGTAGGAAGCCGTATCAATCAGAGCCTCCATTGGAACCAATCCGACAATTTCACTGCCCACTACCGGTACGCCATAACGGCGGGCTTCAATACGTACCAATTCAAAAGCCCGATAAAGCGCCGTACGTGTATAATCTGTCATATTTATAGAAACCTGCACAATGCCACGCTCTTTCAATTCCACTCCCATCGCTTTGCAAAAACGGAGTCCTCCACCTATAAAACGGATTTTCTTTGCTATACTGTCAGCTACAGCAAGATTATCCGTTCCCAGATTCACATTATAGGCGACCAATGGCATACGAGCACCAATCGCCACAGTACCTGCCGTAGGATGACGTTCTGCCGGGCCAAAATCCGGTTTCCATTCCGGCAATTTAATTTTCTCTGCCATCCCTTCAAACTCTCCTTTACGGATAGCAGCCAAATTCTCACGATGAGGAGCAGATGCCGATTTTTCATAGAGAAAAACAGGTAGATTATATAAAGATGCCACCTTTTCGGCAACTTCTTTTGATAAAGCAACAGCCTCTTCCATCGTACATCCTCTAATCGGAATGAATGGTACCACATCCACAGCCCCCATACGAGGATGCTGGCCGGTATGTTTCGTCAAATCAATTAGCGCCACAGCCTGTCCGATTGCTTCAAGCAAAGCATCCTTCAGAGCTTCCGGTTCACCAACGACAGTTACTACCAGGCGATTATGGTCGGTATCATTACTATAATCCAATAATTTTACACCATTTTTAGCTCGGAACTTATCAATTATCTTTTCTATTTTTTCAAGGTCCCGTCCTTCACTGAAATTAGGGACACATTCCATTATTTTATTCCAGGTGCTCATATTTTATATTTTAAAGTGGTACTTACTATTTTTTTTATCAAATCTTCTTCCGGCACAAAAGGCATCGTGATATGATAATCTCCGGCATGACTTGCATTAAATATACGGCTGGTATCCATTGCATTCTGATTACGTGCCCATGAGCGGCGTGCCACTCCTCCCATCACATCCCATAGCATAGCAGAACGAAGGATTTCATCAACTCGCCGACTGCCATCCAATACCATACCGAAACCTCCGTTTATAGCTTTACCTATTCCTACACCGCCTCCATTATGAAGAGCCACCAGGCTCATTCCCCGGGCTGCATTTCCGGCAAAGCATTGTACAGCCATATCCGCCATAACATTACTGCCATCATAAATATTAGAAGTTTCACGGAAAGGAGAATCGGTACCACTTACATCATGATGGTCACGTCCCAGCATAATAGGACCGACTTCACCCTTTCGGACCATTTTATTAAAACGGAGTGCAATATTCAATCGCCCTAGAGCATCTTGATACAAGATACGTGCTTGTGTTCCGACTACCAACTGATTCTTTTCCGCATCTTTTATCCAGTTGTAATTATCCATATCCTGTCCACGCCGGTTCGGATCGATGCAATCCATTGCCGCATGGTCTGTTTTTATCAAATCTTCATGCTTCCCGCTCAGGCATACCCAGCGGAAAGGACCGTATCCATAGTCAAATAATTCAGGTCCCATAATATCTTCAACATAGGAAGGCCAGATAAAACCGTCTTTCTCATCCACACCGTTCCGGGATATTTCACGAACACCCGCATCATAGATCGCTTTCATAAAAGAATTTCCATAATCAAAGAAATAAGTTCCATGTGCCACCAGTTTTTTTATTACTGCAAAATGACGTTGTAAAGAAGCATCTACCAGTTCACAAAACTTATCCATATTATCTGATAACAATTTTGTCCGTTCCTCAAAAGAGATGCCCACCGGACAATATCCTCCTTCATATACGGCATGACATGAAGTCTGGTCGCTCAACAAATCAATATGAATGGAATTTGCTTCTGCATATTCCAACAAATCCACCACATTTCCATGGAAGGCTATCGAGACCGGCTCTTTTGTCTGTATAGCTACAGTTGCCATATGAAAAGCTTCAGCCATATCATCCGTTACATGCTGAACCCATCCTTGGGTATAACGGGTTTCTATCCGGGAAGCATCCACTTCTGCGATAAGACATGCGGCTCCGGCTATTACAGCCGCCTTCGGTTGGGCACCACTCATACCGCCTAACCCGGAAGAGACAAATAAATGTCCCCGAAGATCTCTATCCTGGGGTATACCCAGTTTCTTGCGTCCGGCATTCAATAAAGTATTAAATGTTCCATGCACGATACCCTGAGGCCCTATATACATCCAGCCTCCTGCAGTCATCTGCCCGTAGTTGGCAACCCCCATCTGTGCAGCGATGTGCCAATCCTTATGATTATCGAACATACCCACCATCATGGAATTAGTAATAATCACACGGGGAGCATCCGGACGCGACTTGAACAGTCCGAGCGGATGACCGGATTCAATCACCAGTGTTTGTTCATTTGTAAGGATTTCAAGATATTTTTTTATAAGACGATATTGCATCCAGTTCTGGCAAACCTGTCCGGTTTCCCCATAAGTAACCAACTCATATGGATAGAGGGCTATATCAAAACAAAGATTATTATCGATCATGACTTGAAAAGCCTTACCCTCTATGCAACTTCCTTTGTATTCGTCAATAGGCTTAGCCTTCAAATCCCCTTCCGGTCTATACCTATAACCATAAATACGCCCCCGGGTAAGAAGTTCTTCCATAAACTCGGGAGCAAGCGTTTCATGAAGTTCTTTGGGGATATAACGAAGGGCGTTCTTCAAAGCAACTTCTGTTTGTGCTGGCGTAAGTGAATAGCCGCGGTCAGGAGCACGGCGAATTCCGGCAATAAAAGAAGGATAAGCCGGCAGTTGTTTATCAAGGAGTACTTCCATAATATAACAATTAAGGTGTTACTTACAATCTGTAAGCTCAAAGTGGCTTAACAGGCCAACAAGTTATGAAAATCAGCGACCAAAACAAACTTCCTTTGTATGTTTAGAAGCATAAAGATAGATATACGATTTTCTTTACAAAAACAAAAAAGGATATGCCAATTTTGACATACCCTTTTTCATATTTATGGAATATTTATTCTTATTTTCCCGTCTCTGCTGCAGCTTTTTTATTAATCTTTTTCTTCTGCAATTCATAGGCAATCGGAGTTGCAATGAAAAGAGTAGCATAAGTACCAATAATAATACCCAACAGGATAGCGAATGTAAAACTACGAATTGTACTACCACCCAGGATAAAGATACACAATACAACTACCAATGTAGTCAATGATGTATTAAATGTACGGGATAAGGTAGAGTTCAACGCATCGTTAATAACCTGGTAACGGTCACGCTTCGGATACAAACCTATCGTTTCACGGATACGGTCGAATACAACCACCGTATCATTAATAGAATAACCGATAATCGTCAGGATAGCCGCAATAAACGTCTGGTCTACCTCCATGGAGAAAGGTAATACCTTCCAAAGCAATGTATAGAAAGAAATGATACAAAGCGTTGTCACTGCTACAGAAGCAAAAGCTCCGGCAGAGAAAGAGAAGTCGCGGAAACGAAGCAAGATATAAGCTGCCATACAGAACATTGCAAAAACAACGGCAAGTATCGCACTATTCTTTATATCATCCGCCATACTCGGACCTACTTTCTGGGAACTCTGGATAAACTGGGTCGTAAACTGCTCCAATGTCGTACCTTCCGGCAACTGAGTCTTCAGACCTTCAAACAATTTATTTTCAATTTCCTGATCGATTGCCGGATTTGCATCTTCTATCTTATAGTTGGTCGATACACGAACCTGATCCGGAGTACCAATCTGGATTACGCTAACAGATCCTGCCAATTGGTCATCCAACAAGTCGCGAACATCATCCGTTTTCACTTCATGGTCAAAACGGATCACATAGTTACGTCCACCCGTAAAGTCGATACCGTTATTCAAACCGATTGTCGACATAGAAATTGCACCTAACACAATAATAACACCCGGAATGATATAACCGATCTTACGAGCAGCAAGGAAGTTAATTTTCGGATTAGTCAGCAAGTCTTTTGTAATCGGAGTAACAAAAGTTACATTCTTCAATTTATCCTTAGCCAGCAATGCTTCGTAAACAATACGAGTAAGGAACACAGCTGTTAAGAATGAAGCAAACAGACCGATAATCATTGTAGTTGCGAAACCACGGATAGGACCTGTACCGAAATAGAACAACACGACACCCGTAATAATAGAAGTCAGGTTGGAGTCGAAAATTGCAGAAAAGGCATTTGAATAACCATCTGCAATAGCCTTACCCAAAGACTTACCGGCACGAAGTTCTTCTTTTGTACGTTCATATATCAACACGTTAGCATCGACTGCCATACCCAGCGTCAACACCATACCGGCAATACCCGGCAAAGTGAGCACAGCCTGGAAAGAGGCAAGGATACCCATCGTAAAGAAAATATTCAAAACCAATGCACCGTCAGCAATCAGACCCGGCAGAATGCCATAGAATGCGCACATGTAACACATCAACAGGATCAAAGCCAAAGCAAATGAAATCACACCAGAGCTGATAGCTTCCTGACCCAATGACGGACCAACAACATCTTCCTGTACAATGTGTACGGATGCAGCCATCTTACCGGACTTCAATACGTTTGCCAAGTCCTTCGCTTCTTCAGGAGTGAAGTGACCGGTAATAGAAGAACGTCCACCTGTAATTTCATCGTTTACATTCGGTGCGGAATAAACCATTTCATCCAGCACAATTGCAATCTGACGTCCGATATTATCTTTGGTCAAACGAGCCCATGCTTTTGCGCCTTCTGCATTCATAGCCATACTAACCTGCTGTTCTGAACGTCCGGCCTGCTGAACAAAGTCTGCATTTGCATCAGTTACAACATCTCCGCCCAAAGCCGGTGAACCGTCACGGTTTGTAACTTTAATAGCATATAAATAGAAAAATTGTTCTTTTTCATCGATAGCCTTCACACCCCATTTTAGGGACAGGTTACGAGGAAGAACATCTTTCACCTGCTTCATATTCAGATATTCATTAATCTTGGGAATATCTTTTGTATGAGCGATAGCTATTGCCGAAGTAGGAACTAACTGGCCATTATATTGGTTAAGTTGCAACAAAGCAAACAAGGGATGCTGTTTGGCAAATTCTGCCTGATTTTGAGAAAGCTGTGTATCCGGTTTTTCCTGACCAATCTTAGCCAACAATGAATCTGCTTCATTTGCAGGAACAGAGTCTGTTGTAGTAACAGTTTCTTCTGCAATAACAGTTGTTGAATCTGTTGCATTATCTGATTTCAGAATAGTTGCAAGTATATTATCGGCAGATACCAACTGCTGGTAAATTTCCGGAAGATTATAAGTTTCCCAAAATTCCAGGTTAGCGCTACCCTGTAACAATTTACGAACACGTTCAGGTTCTTTTACACCCGGAAGTTCCACCAGAATACGACCTGCTGTTTCCAAACGCTGGATATTAGGAGAAACCACACCAAAACGGTCAATACGAGTACGAAGTACGTTAAAAGAGTTATCGATTGCGCTTTTCAACTCTTCTTTCAAAATGGCTATTACCTGTGCATCTGTACTCTGCGGAGTAATTTTATCTTTCAACTCAAAAGTACTAAAAATAGCAGATAAGCGAGCACCGCTATCCAACTTCCTGTACTCTTCCGCAAACAGATCGATAAAGTCTTTCTGACTGCCGGCCTGGTGAGCATAAGCTAAATCCAATGCTTTGTTGAAGTTTTCATCCTGGTTATTATTTGAAAGTGAACGAATAACATCAGCCACATCCAATTCCAGAACGACGTTCATACCGCCCTTCAAGTCAAGACCTAAACTAATTTCCATTTCGCGGCACTGCTTAAGCGTATAGCCCAGCCATACCTTTTGAGTAGATAGCGAGTCCAAATAGGCACTCTCTTTTGCCGGATCTCCGTCCGCATACTTAGTGGCTTTTCCATTGTAATATCTGGTCACAAATGAGAAGGACAGATAGAACGCACAGACAAGCATAAGTAAGACCGCAAAGACCTTTACAAATCCTTTGTTTTGCATTTGAATCTTATATTTATGTTATTATTCATTTTTTCACAGGGTGCAAATATAGGCTTTTTTTCTTTGTCCAACAGTAATTAGATTAATTATTTGTCACACTCTTAGTTTATTTCAAGTACAATTATTTATCTTTGCTCGTAAAAAAACAAAGCAATAATGACCATGAAACAACTTTTATTATTAACACTATTTATCCCATCCCTTCTTTGGGCTCAAGAAGATTCAAAGTATTTGGCTGGTGCAGTGCCGGAAGAAGACGGTAAAGTCGTATTCAGCGAACAAATAAATGCTCCTGCACTTTCTAAAGATCAAATTTACGACATAATGCTCGACTGGGCGCAAAAACGTTTCAACACAGAGGTTGACCGTGTTGTTTATACAAATAAGGAAGAGGGAGAAATCGCAGTCGTAGGGCAAGATTATCTGGTATTCCAAAACCTCGCCTTATCATTAGACCGCAGTTTGATGGATTACAGAGTTATTATTGAATGTAAAGACCATATTTGTTCCATTAAAATGAACGGTATCCGTTATTCATATAATGTATCCTACCAACGCGAACCTGAGAAATACATAGCAGAAACATGGATTACCGACAAATATGCCTTAAACAAAAACAAAACAAAACTGTATCGGGGCAACGGCAAATTCCGCAAAAAGACGATCGATTTTGCAGAAGATTTGTTTAAAGAAGCTACAGCTGCATTAGGAGTACAAGCCGTATCTGTTGCGCCCAAACAGGAAGTCACCGCAGTGATGCCGGCCACAATAGCAAGCCCGACTCCCGACATCAATAAAACAGCAAGCAAAGAAGGCTATACTAATTTTACTGCAGACAAAGTACCTTCCACGTTAGTACAAATGCTACCGGAAAGTAAAATGCAGGTAACTACAGATAAATACCAGACCGTAAAAGAAACTGCTGCCACCTGGAAAGGTGTAGGCAATATGTTCGGCAAATCAGTTACTACGATTTCTATCAATCCGGAAAGTACGGTTTACAAGAATATAGGGAACAATGACCTATATAACATATCCTTCTTCAAGCAAGGAGAAGACAGTCCCTGGATGATTTTCGAATGTCGCAAGGTTGGCGAAACAGACGAAAACGGACAGAAAACATTAATGGGTGAAGTAATCCACGTCTGGGTAAAATAAGAAATTATGAAGAAATTAATTATCCTGTTATTGATCCTGTTCCCTGTGTTAGCAACAGCACAGGGACATAAAGGGGACGTAGATGTATGTGCTCCTATGAAAGATGGAAAAGTATGCTATAGTGATGAAGTGGAAGTAGAAAATACGGACCAATTGACATTATTCAATATCATTAATAAATGGGCAAAGAAAAATTATGGTAAAGATGTTTTCATGTCGAACCTTAATTCCAACAAATCGCAAGGAACGATTTCAATCAGTTCGAAAGTTGAATTGCTGCTGAATGACACGGATAAGACGATTGTCAAATACAGAATGAAAATATCCTGCCACAAGGATGGTTATTCCATCGAATTGGGGAATATCACCTATCAGTATGACCCGAAAGATGAAAAGAAATTCAAAACTTACCCCGCAGAAGATGTAATTGCAAACAACGGAAAGAGCAACAAAATTGCTTTAATTAAAGACCCGAAACTCTTTTGCAACGCCACATTCTTCTTTGCCGAACAACTATTCGGAAATGTGTTCGATGCGGTTCAGGATGCAACAGAATAAATAAACTGACAGTTGACAAGTAACATTGTCAACTGTCAATTCTATCATTTACCCGCTTTCGGTGCAGAGCCCTTATCCTTCTCTTCCGGTTTAATCAGATTTTTTACAGTTTCACCGATAGGCAGGTTATCCAATACACCTAAACTCGGAGCTACCGTTTTAACCAACTGATTGAGGAAATTCCCGGTTGCCCCATTGCCTCCGTCAAAAACTGTAATATTACCCAGATTAATACTTTCAAAAGCTTTCACCTGTTCACCGGCAATTTCTTTCCACTGGTCTACCATCTTATATTGGATAGCGATAGCCGGATTAGATTCCGCAGCTTCCACCATTGCACGGAAACCGTCAGCCTCTGCAAGCAAAGATTTCTTCTTACCATCCGCCTCTGCTTCCAATTTCATACGGATAGATTGCGCCTCCGCTTCTGCCTGCGCAAGCAATGCTTTTGCACGCGCTTCCGCTTCACGGATAGTTTTTTCTGCTACTGCATCCGCTTGTAAAATAGCTTCTTGTTTAGCAATCTCAGCGGGAACAATCTTCTGGGCTTTCAAAGCAGATTCCACTTTTTTTGCTTTAGCTTCTTCCACTTCCTTTTGAGCTATTTCACGGGCTGTCTGAATAGATGCTTCAGAACGGGCAGCAGCCTCACCGGCTTTCTTGTCTGCATCAGCCTGAGTAACGGCAAGTTCGGAATTTGACAACGCGATATCTTTACCGGCTTCATTCCGTCCGATGGCTGCTTTTTTCTCTGCTTCTGCTTTTTTGATTTCCATGTCAGAATTCAGCTCGGCAATGCGGCTTTCTTTTTCAGTATTTGCCTTTTCTATATTAATATTCTTATCGGCTTCCGCTTTAGCAACTTGCGACTCTTTGTCTGCGTTCGCCACTGCAACCTGTGATATACGCTCTTTATCCGCATTTGCAACCGAGATTTCCTGCTGCTTCTTTGTCTCTGCAATTGCAATATCCTGGTCTTTCCGGGTTTCTGCAACTTTTGTTTCACGTTCTTTTATTTGGGTCGCAATCTTAATAGCTCCTAACTTCTCCTGCTCTTCAATATTAGCCTGGGCTTCATTCAAGGCTTTACTTTCCGCCTCTTTTCCCAGATTGACAATATAATTAGCTGCATCACGAATATCACTGATATTGATATTCATCAGATAAAGACCGAATTTACGAAGTTCCGTATCGATATTATCACGTACTTTCGACAGGAATTTATCACGGTCTGAGTTCAATTCTTCAATTGTCATATCCGCAATTACCAAACGCATTTGCCCATATACCACGTCGGTAATCAGATTTTGTTTATCTTCTGCCTGCAATCCCAACAAACGTTCGGCAGCATTCTGCATAACTTCCGGATCGGTGCTGATAGCTACCGTAATCGTAGTCGGCACATCCACACGAATATTTTGGGCAGACAAAGCTCCGGTCAGTTTACAATCAATCTGAAGAGGCTTCATGGAAAGGAACTCATATCCCTGGATAATCGGCCAGACAAAAGCAGCGCCACCATGGTAAAGTTTAGCCGATTTTTCTCCTGTAGTCTTACCATATACAACCAGGACCTCATCACTCTTACATTTCCGGTAGCGGGAAAGAATACCGATAAACGAAACAATAATCACTACAACCAGGATAGCGACCATAATTAACATCTCTTGTGTCATAGAATTAAGTAGATTAATATTGATTTTTATTGAATATACATTACACCGGACTCTATTTTACCAATCACAGCTTTATCCCCGGTACGATATTGGGTGTTACCGAGCGAACGAACTTCGATTTCCCTCAATGCACCATTAATAGCTATTTGTACCACATATCGATCTTCGTCACTATGGGAATAGATAGTGCATTCGCGTCCCAGCAAAGCTTCCGGTTTTTCCGGCTTATTTTCTTTCTGCAATTGATAAGCCTTTTTATACAAATACCATAGGATAAGAACAAAAACAAGGCCTACCAGGATTCCTGCCGCATACGACATGATATCCGATCCTTTGGATATATACATATACCATCCCATCCCTATGCAAAAATGAGTCAGCCCCTTAAAAGACAAGACACTGCCGATATCCGTATCGACATCGGTATCTATATCCAAATCCCCGAAGAAAATCGACATGATAAACTGTATCAGGAAAATTGCCGTAGCGACAATTGCAACAAAAAAGAATACCGTAGTAGTCATAGTCATTAAATTAGATTTTGGCTACAAGATAGAAAAAAAACGGATTAGCGCATAGAAAAAAGTGCCCAACCTAAATAATATCTATTTGTATGCCATATGACAGGACAAGCCCGGCATATCCGATTTCTTTTTATCAAAATGACAAAAAGACAAAATACCCTGTTGATATGCGGGTTATATGGACACAGACGCGGGAGGGGTTGCAAGCAGGCGATTCTCGCGGGGTTAAGGTTTGTCAGTTTGTAGAAATAGAAGGCAAAGTATTTACTAATTGATATATGATAAAAATTATTTTTTAGGCACGGATTTCACGGATAACACGGATTAACTTATATTTATCTTTATTAATCCGTGTTATCCGTGAAATCCGTGCCTAGTCATATTGTTAATTTTTTCATGGAATAATAATCTATTTATCATCCAAGCACAGTTTGGTTTTCTTGCCATTCCAGAACCGCGCCCCCGCCCAATATCATCCAAAAACAAAACATATATGCTTCGAAATCGAAACATATATGTTTTAAAGTTAAAATATAGATGTTTTACCGCACAGATTATTGGATTTTTATATGCAGATAGTTGGAATTAGTACCGCGACTAATTGAAATTACCCTCCGGGTAAATGGAAAAAGGTGCCCGATTCAGTACAAAAAGCTCCGGTTTAGCGTTAAAAAAGGCTCAATTCCTCCTGAAACGCATTTTATACATATATACAGAGTTACCACAAAGGGCTCAATTCAATCAAAGTAACACATAATAGAGAAAAAGACCGACATTATGTAAAAAAAAGACCATCCGGATATGCCGGACAGTCCACAACCCGAAAGAAAAAAGATTCTATTTATAAATCACCTTCTTCTGAATAGGATTTGTTATATTCAAATGGATCCTCACTGCCCAAAAACCTATCAATCTCCTGCTCTGTAATTTTTGTCCGCTTGTAAAGATGATCGCGTGCAGCTTTCAACATATCCAAGTCCATCTTCATACATAACATATAGATCCGGCTCTCGCCTCCTACAAAATATTCGAGCTGAGGTATTTCCATCATTGCTTCTACTCCTTTATGAGCATTTCCTTTATAACTGGAAATGCTTCCCTTATCCAGGAAACGGGAAAATAAAGCAGCTTTCTTTTGGTAAAACTCATCATATTGAACATAGAAATTAGTCCGTATGGCATAAATCCCATTTATCAAATGTTGCAAATCCAAATCATCGAAATTTTTCCAGATCTCAAAACTTTGAGAAAAAGTTTTTTCTACGGAATTCTCTTTTATACTTAAGGATGGAGAAGCGAAACAAGTTAGAAACTCATTTAACGTATCCTTGCTCATCCGGTTCAGATTATCCGGATAAGATTCATTCACGGCTCTAAAGATGGAATCAATGTGTTCTATCTTTTTGTAATGGTCTTCCACTGCTTTAATAGAAGTATTAATATCACTGATAGTCAACAGCTTAATCTTGTAAGCCATTTCTTGCCTGCCTCTATATTCCAACCAGGAAGAAGAGCCGAATGTAACAATGATACCAAGCAACGCCCCAAGAAAATTCACAAGCAAAGAACTCCACCATTTACGTGAAGGAACGATCTGTTTCAACTGCATACAAACTTAATTTATGCCGACAATCATATACGGCAGAGTTATGTTTATTCTTTATTTATTCCATTTCCAGATAACACCACATCGGATAGTGATCCGAATAACGAATTTTATCAATCGTACAGTTCATCGGTTTCATATTCGAAGAATGAAGGATATTATCGATGCGGAACCAAAAGAAGTTCTCATTATAGGTAACACCCATCCCGCGTCCCGACGCAGCAAACGCATCCACCAAAGGTCCTTGTATCGTACGATGAGCATACGAAATCGGCGTATCGTTAAAATCTCCGCAAACAAGGATATAGTCGGTGTCTGCTTTTCGGATTTCTTCAGCTACTGCTTCGGCTTGTTTCGCACGGACACGGAAAGCCGGTCCTAACTTTTGCTCGATAGAGCCGCGAAGCCCATCAAATGTTTCCGAATTAATATTCTTAATAAAAGCGGAATAATGACTACGGTCTTCAGTTGTCAGCTTAAATGATTCCAAATGGTTATTTACCAGGGTCAATGTTTTACCTTTTATATTTACCCGGTGTACGGAAGAACCGTTAAACTTGCTATCATACTTTATTTTACGGGATTTGGACAATGGGTATTTGGATAAAACCGCCACATTGAATTTCAGGTCTCCGGAAGTTCCTACCGGAATCACGGAACGATATTTATACATCGAAAAAGCCTTATCCAATTTTTCCATCGTAAGAAAATTCCGGGATTTGCCTACTGCATATTCCTGAAGGCAAACAATATCTGCACCGGAATTGGCAATATATTGAACTATCGGATTGGGGGAATCCCCTGTGTGGTCTTTATACCCGAATCCCATGACATTATAGGTCAACACTTTCAACACATTTTCTTTAGGAATCTCTTCCACCCTGTCGTGAAATGGGAAATAATGCCTTACCGGTTTCTGGCATATCAGAAAAGACAGCAATCCGACCAGGACAAACCGCCATTCCCAAAGGAACAGCCAATAAATAACAAATAGTAGATTCAATGTGCAGAAAACCGGAAATCCAAGGCCCAGATAAGAAAATAAAACACTTTTTTCCGGAGACACACGGTCTGAAAAAGCTGATGCGATAAACAGCAAAATTACTATTACATTGGCTATGCCGAAAATAGACTTGAATAGTATCTTTACAGCTTTAAACCCCTCATTCATTTTTTACTGGCATCAAATAATTTTTTCTTTTCATCCGCAGATAAACTCTCATAGCCGGACCGTTTCAATTTGTCCAGTATTGCATCGATATCCACATTTGCCTGATGCTTGCGGGCATTATATTCATAATCGGTTTCCGGACGTTTATAAGTAACACGCATCTTAGGTTTTCTTTTCCCTAAATTTACCACCCAGTCTATTATCCGGTTCATCGGTGCTGTCAAATCTTTTCCTTCTTTGATACGCATGGCAAACCATATACCAAACAAAGCACCTCCAATATGTGCAATATGCCCGCCGGCATTCTCCGAAGTAATAGCCAATAAATCTATCACAAAAGTGAACAACGCCAGATAAATCAATTTAACTCTGCCTATCAAGAAAAGCAGTATCTCCTGATCCTTCCGGTAAAAAGAAACGGCAAAAACAACTGCCATCACAGAAGCAGAAGCTCCCATCAGATAACTATTGGCAGCCACACTACTAAAATACGGGAATATGTTATAAGATAAAATAAACAGTAATCCACCGGCTATCCCCCCCAATACATATAAACCTCCCAACTGCCGCTCGCTGAAATAAGAGAGAAACAGCCCTCCGAACCAATACAACCAAAGCATATTAAATAAGATATGCAGAAAATCATAATGGGTAAACATGTAAGTAATAATTGTCCAGGGATGATACAGCAACTCTTCCGGAGAAGAAGGCATTTGCAAATATTGCAAATAAGGGAACCAACTCAGATTAAACAACTTCAGGATTACTGCAGCAAGCCTGATAAGAATAAATAGCCCTACATTTATATATATAAGTTTCGCCAGAATATTTCCCGAACGAAACATCTGTTTCATGTTAATAAAAATATCTCCCATTGTTTGAGTCTTTCTTTTTCCAATACCGAACTAAGAAATAACCGAATATCATACCACCCAAGTGAGCGAAATGCGCAACCGAGTCGCCGCTATAATTGGCAACCCCCATAAATAATTCGGCTAATCCGTAAAATACAACAAAATATTTAGCTTTAATAGGAATCGGTATAAACATCAAATAAAGCGGTACATTCGGGAATAGCATGGCAAATGCCAACAAAATGCCGAATACGGAACCGGATGCCCCAATTGTTATCAGATAGTTCAAAGAAGGATCATTGGCAATGAGCTGTCCCAATGTGACACCGTTGGCACTGGCGAAAGAATGAACCGAATAAAGCCATACCAGCTCCTGAGTGATACCGGCACCAATACCAGTAATTAAATAGAAAGTAAGAAAACGCTTTGGTCCCCAGACATTTTCCAGTACCCGTCCGAACATATATACCCCGAACATATTGAAGAATACATGCGTAAAGGAATGGGTATCATGCATAAACATATAAGTAATCAACTGGAACGGGTAAAAATCTTTTGCCCCCGGAAAATGCAATCCCAGCAATTGAACCAAATCGATGCCCACTTTAGGCAGAACCAGGCTTGCCAGCCAAAATAAAAGATTAATAATGATAAGGTTTTTCGTAACCATCGGGATACTGTTCAAAAATCCCGAATTATTTTGATTCATCATATGTCTTACTAATTTAAGTACAAAGGTATATATATTTTGGAAGTTTCCTGTAAAATCATCATTAAAACATAGTAAATCAAGAAAAAAAACAGATTTTTCCTTTGTTGTATATCAAATAAAAACTACATTTGGCACCAATAATCAGACTATCACTAAAATTGTTTAATATATTAACTAACAAACCATCATGAACAAAACAGAATTTATTAATGCCGTATCAGAAAAGGCCGGTTTAAGTAAAGTTGATGCAAAAAAAGCAGTAGAAGCATTCGTTGAAACAGTTGGCGAAGAAATGAAAGCTGGCGGTAAAGTAGCACTATTAGGTTTTGGTACTTTTTCTGTAACAGAAAAAGCTGCTCGCAAAGGTGTTAACCCAAAAACTAAAGCTACCATTGAAATCCCTGCTCGCAAAGCTGTTAAATTCAAACCGGGAGCTGAATTAGCAGAAATCGTTAAGTAAAAACCGTTTACTTACCCAATAAAAAAGGCGTCTTGAGTTACAAGGTGCCTTTTTTATTGCGTAAGAATGACATTATCAATTCATAGTTATGATTTTTCCAATTCATAACTATGATTTTATAAAACCATAACTATGAGTTCTTCTATACAAAACGATTTTATGGTTTTTACAAAATAAACGCGTACCTTTGCGTCCAAAATAAAAATCCGTATATAGTATTACAGATATGGTTATTGAACAACAGATTACCGGTGCAATCATTGCCGGAATTAAAGAATTGTATGGGGCAGATGTTACTGCCAACCAAATACAGTTGCAAAAGACAAAGAAAGAATTTAAAGGTCACCTCACTCTGGTAGTTTTTCCATTCCTTCGCATGTCCAAAAAATCTCCGGAACAGACTGCACAGGAAATCGGAGAATATCTGCAAAAAAATGAACCGGCGATTGCTTCATTCAACGTAATCAAAGGGTTCCTGAATCTGACAATCGATTGCTCTTGCTGGATCGACCTGCTGAACCATATAAACGGGCAGCCTACATACGGTATTGTTCCCGTAACGGAACAATCACCTCTGGTTATGATTGAGTATTCTTCCCCGAATACAAACAAGCCTCTACACTTAGGTCATGTCCGTAATAATCTGCTTGGTTTCAGCTTATCAGAAATTATGAAAGCAAACGGAAACAAAGTTGTCAAAACCAACATTGTAAACGACCGTGGTATCCATATCTGCAAATCCATGCTGGCATGGCAAAAATGGGGAAACGGGGTAACTCCTGAAACTTCAGGCAAAAAAGGCGACCACCTGATTGGTGATTTCTACGTTTTATTCAGCAACAAGCTGAAAGAAGAAACTACCGCTCTTGAAGCACAGGGCATGACAAAAGAAGAAGCTGAAGCAGCCTCGCCTTTAATGGCAGAGGCACGCGAAATGCTACGTAAATGGGAAGCCGGAGACACTGAAGTACGCGCCCTTTGGGAAATGATGAACAACTGGGTATACGCCGGCTTTGACGAAACCTATAAAAAGATGGGGGTTGATTTCGATAAGATTTATTACGAATCACAAACTTATCTGGAAGGTAAAGGAAAAGTGCTGGAAGGACTGGATAAAGATATCTTCTATCGCCGTGAAGACGGTTCTGTCTGGGCCGACCTGACAGGAGACGGACTGGATGAAAAACTGTTACTCCGTGCAGATGGTACTTCCGTTTATATGACACAGGATATAGGTACGGCAAAATTACGTTTTGACGACTATCCTATCAATAAAATGATTTATGTAGTTGGAAATGAGCAGAACTACCATTTCCAGGTATTATCAATTCTATTGGATAAATTAGGTTTTGAGTTCGGAAAAGGATTAGTCCATTTCTCTTATGGCATGGTAGAACTTCCGGAAGGAAAAATGAAAAGTCGTGAAGGAACAGTTGTCGATGCAGACGACCTGATGGAAGAAATGGTTAATACTGCGCGTGAAATCTCACAAGAACTGGGAAAACTGGATGAGATGACACAGGAAGAGGCTGAAAATATCGCTCGAATCGTTGGATTAGGCTCTCTGAAATATTTTATTCTAAAAGTAGATCCCCGCAAAAACATGACTTTCAATCCGAAAGAGTCTATCGACTTCAACGGAAACACAGGTCCTTTCATCCAATATACCTATGCCCGTATCCGTTCTGTACTACGCAAAGCAGCAGAACAGGGTATCGTACTTCCGGAACAGTTGCCGACAACTACCGAAATCTCAGAGAAAGAAGAATCTTTAATTCAGATGATTGCAGATTATGCATCTATCGTGCGTGAGGCAGGAAAAGAATACAGCCCGGCTTACATAGCTAACTATATTTATGATTTGGTAAAAGAATACAACCAATTCTACCACGATTTTTCTATTCTGCGTGAAGAGAATGAAGAGTTAAAAAAATTCCGCCTTATTTTATCTGCGAATGTGGCAAAGATTGTTAAGTCCGGTATGTCACTTCTGGGCATTGAAGTTCCGGAAAGGATGTAACGAAAAATTATTCCATAACAAATAGAAAACCATACACATTACAGGCTCTCCTTCGATTTCAGAAATATGAAATTACGGAGAGCCTTACTTTTTAGTATTTACCTCAAGAAAATAAAGGACTCACTTATAATCCTGTAACCGGCATTCTTAGTATATTTGCAACATAATTTACAGGATTCCGAAAAATGAATGAAACCATATTAAACGGTTTATTAAATTTGTTTGCCATTTTCGCTTCCGTTGTCCGGATAGAAGAAAAACAGGCAAGCCGTGCTGTCCATTCCTACCTTTCCAGTCATTTTGGTGTTCGTTCCCACAAAGAATATATTGAACTATATACAGAACTGCGGAGTATGTATGACGATTCCCTCTTTCCCATCAACAAGGAAGACGTAATCCGAAATATATGCGATCAAATGAAAATCAAGCTAAGAGCAGAAGAGCAATTGCTTCTATTAATCCGTTTTGTCGAGTTTGCCCATACAAACAGTGATGAATTTAAGAACCATTTGAATCTGTTTCATCTCGTAGCCGATATTTTTTCTATCCGCCAAGAGGAGTTTGACGAAACAATGGATTTCGTTACGGGAACTTCTTCCTCATCTTCTATACTCACAATCAGTGAAGAAGATAATATTACGGAAAATCATATCATACGTAAAGGCATGGAAGGCTCTATCCGTGTCTGGTATATCCGCCGATTCGACAAATTGATTTTCACTTATCATGGCAACGGACTCGTATTCATGAACGACATTCCGCTTTCTTCGGATATGTTCTATGCCTGGCAGCGAAGCAGTGTATTAAAAGGACCTCTTTTCCTACCTGTTTACTACAGTGATTTACTCTCCGTCTTTTATAAAAAAGAAGAGAAAGAAACGATTGGACTTTCCGGCAGGAATCTCGATTTCACTTTCAAAAACAGCCACAATGGGCTTCATAACTTTTCTTTCAATCTGGAATCTGGACAACTGGTTGCTATTATGGGAGGTAGCGGAGTCGGAAAATCAACTCTTTTAGGCATCTTAAACGGAACAATTCTTCCTGATAAAGGAAGTTTAACTATAAACGGACATCCGCTTAACTCGCCTGAAGCACGCCAACTAATCGGCTTTGTGCCTCAAGACGATTTACTGATAGAAGAACTTACCGTATATCAGAATTTATGGTTTACAGCACGGCTTTGCTTTGCCAATCTCTCAAAACAGGAAATTGACCAACGTGTAGAAACCGTGCTTTGCGAACTGGATTTAGAAGAAATAAAAGACTTGGAAGTGGGCTCACCTATCCGCAAAACAATTAGTGGCGGACAGAGAAAGCGTCTGAACATTGCCCAGGAACTTATTCGCGAACCGGCAATTCTTTATCTTGACGAACCGACATCCGGATTATCTTCTACGGATTCGGAAAAAGTTATTATGTTGCTGAAAGAACAGACTCACCGGGGGAAGCTGGTTATTGTGAATATCCACCAGCCCTCTTCCGAAATTTATAAATTATTCGACAGACTCTGGTTACTGGACCGTGGAGGTTATCCTATTTATGATGGTAATCCTATAGAAGCGATTACCTACTTTAAACATGCGGCCAAATATACCGACGAAGATATAAGCGTTTGCAGTACATGCGGAAATGTAAACCCGGAACTTATACTGAATATCATCGACTCGAAAAAAATCGATGATTCGGGAAATCTGACTAATATCCGCAAATTCACTCCGGAAGAATGGCATGAGAAATATATTTCATCCCGTCCGGACTACCGGTTGACCATAGAAAAAGAGCTTCCCGAAAATAATCAAAAGAAACCGTCGTGGTTAAAACAATTTTTTATTTTCCTGGAACGGAATGTCCGGACTAAACTAGTTAACCGGCAATATCTGTTGATTGTCCTTTTGGAAGCACCTTTGCTTGCCTTGATTGTTGCACTTCTTACTCGCTTTACCGACGATGGAGGATATACTTTATTGGGAAATAAAAATTTTGTTTCTTACATTTTTATGTCCGTGATTGTTGCCACATTCATGGGACTTAGTATCAGTGCCGAAGAAATTATAAAAGACAGGACTATACTGAAAAGGGAGAAATTCCTCCGGTTAAGCAGAAGCAGTTACCTTACTTCCAAGATTATTTATCTTTTCGCTATCTCCGGTATCCAAACACTACTGTTTATTGCAGTTGGTAATTCTATTATACAGGTTGGCGCCGGAATGTTCTTTATCTGGTGGAGTGTTTTATGGGCTATTTCATTTTTAGCCAATCTTACAGGACTGATTTTATCTCAATCCATGAATTCCGTAGTTGCCATTTATATAACAATCCCTCTATTATTAATTCCACAGATCCTTTTGTGTGGATTAGTTATCAAATTTGATGACTTAAACACCAAGGCTGCCGACGAAAATATCGTGCCACTTATCGGTGAAGTGATTCCATCACGTTGGGCTTTTGAAGCGCTAATGGTCGAACAATTCAGGGACAATGAATATAATAAGATATTCTTCCTTATGGACAAGGAAAAATATCTGGCACAATATTATGAAAATGTCCATGCCCCGGAAGTCCGCCATTTGGCTGAAGAATTACAGACTAAAGAGAATCAAGACATACAGAAAACGGTAGAAAATGAACTTGCCATCTTAAGTCGCGCTGCCCGCATTACACCCAAAAAAGAAGAGGAATCCAATCTCGCCTACTTGGATAAAGTAGACAAAGCTTTACACACCCGGGCACGTAATTTTACAGCACTATCGGAACAAACAGTCGAAAAACTTGAGAATGAGCACGGCAAAGAATGGCTTGTTAATTTAAAGAAAAATAATCATAATTCCGCAATCGAGGACCTTGTGATGGGTACAGGCAACTCACATCTGTTTAAAGAAGCCAATCATCGTATTTACCCAGCAATTGGACAGATTTATGTAAAACCAGACAATCAATGGGGAAGAGCCGCTTTCTACAGCCATGAAAAAAATATAGGAGGAATCTATCTTTCTACCTATATATTTAATTTATTGGTTATCGGATTCTTTGCATTATTAGCGATTATCGCTATATTCGCAGAGTTTCCGGGACGTATCCTCAAAAGAGACGAATAAAAAATAAGAAAGAATATAAATTATTAAATTATATATTATGAAAAAGAGTGTATTAAGCATGCTCACTGTAGCAGCATTAGTGTTTGGTATGACTTCTTGTAACGGTACCAAAAAGGCAAATGATGAAGCCGAAAAAACAGAGGAGGCTGCCGTTATCGCAGGAAATGCGCCTAAAGACTTATTGACAGAGGAATTGAAAACAGAAACAATCCAACTGTTAAAAGACATGCCGGATTCAGATGTTCCTTACCGGATTTCAACAGGTGACGTTACAATCAACGTAGGAAGCATCAATTATATGTTGCCTGCTGCAAAAGTATCCGAACTGACAACAAAAGCACAACAGGCACGTGCCCTGGGTATGTATCTGTCTGATTGCAATATCCTGAAAGCAATGAAAAAACCGACAAGCGAAGTTGAAGGTGCAATCTCAAAACTGGCTACTGCCCTGAATGTTACTTTCGTTCTGGATATACTGAAAGAACAGGCTCCGAAAGATGCAAGCAAAGAAGATTTGCAGAAATTCATAAATGCACAGGAAGACAAAATTATCGACAGAATGGCAGCCGAAGACAAAATGGATGTTGCTATCGAAATGCTGGGAGGTATGACTGCTGAAAATGCTTGTCTGTTAGCAAATCCTTCATTGGTAGTTAAAGGCGATGCCACATCTGCGGGTCTTTCTGATAATATGGCAAAACGTGTTGACATGTTAGGCGAAATCGTATCAGATCTTTCTGCTTACTATCCTGATTTGAAACAACTCAGTGAAACTATTGCTCCTCTGAAAGAAAAAACAGCTACAGTACAGGAAGCAAGAGCTGCTAATGCAGAAATCTTGGGTATCCGTGATACTTTGCTGAAATAAGAAATAGTAACCATACAATAAAAAAAGCGCAGGTTTAGCATATAAGCAAAACCAGCGCTTTTTTTATGATTAAAATATTCTCTTATCCTTTGTAAGCAATAGACAGCATGGTTATATCGTCGGACTGCACAGCACCTATAACAAATTCGCCAACTGTTTCGGTTATTCGTTCAACTACTTCTTTCGGATTTTTCCCTGTCAGCTTTTTACAATTATCCAGAAGACGTTGTCCTCCATAAAAATCATTCTTTATATTCACAGCTTCTGTGACTCCGTCCGTATAAAGGAACAAATTATCACCGGGTAAAAGCTTCAATTCTTTTTCATGATAAACAGTGTCACTAATAGCCCCCAGCACCATATCATCTGTCAAAGGCAATTCAGATACAACTCCGTCTTTCTTCAATAGAATAGGCGCATTATGCCCTGCATTGCAATAAGTTACTATGCCTGTATGGATATTCAGTATTCCATAAAATACGGTAACAAACATATCGTTCACACTCTCCTGGCAAAGAAGCTGGTTTGAACGTTGCATGCACATTGCAGCAGAATTCTCTGTCAATGCAATTGCCCGTATTACAGTCCGGCTGATAGCCATAAAAATAGCGGCAGGCACTCCTTTCCCTGATACGTCTGCAATTACAAACCCTAACCTGTCATGATCGATACGGAAAAAATCATAGAAATCGCCACCTACATATTTGGCTGCATTCATATAAGCATAAACATCAAATGATTTCAGTTCCGGAAAAGGAGGGAAAGTCTTCGGTAAAATAGTTTGCTGTATTTCCTGGGCCACATGCAAATCATTTTGTATTGATTCCAATTGGGAATGTTCCTGCTGTGCCTGTTTAATAAAAGCAATCTGTTCGGCCGCCTTCTCTATCGTCCGTTCCAAATCCTCCAGGTTGATAGGCTTTGTAGTAAAATCAAATGCGCCTTGATTCATGGCAGTACGGATATTTTCCATGTCGCCATAAGCCGAAACCATAATACATTTCAAGGCAGGATTACGCATCTCATTAATCCGGGTAAGCAGAGTTAGTCCATCCATTTCCGGCATATTGATATCACTCAGGATAACATCAAAATCCGGATTGGCAAGAAGCATTTGAAGCGCTTCCAAACCATTATGGGCAAATAAAAATTCATATTCCCCTTTTTTTATTTTACGGCGAAAATACTGGGTAAGCAATATTTCCAGGTCCTGTTCGTCGTCTACACTCAATATTTTTATTGCCATAGCATTTATTTTCGTTTTTATTATTGAATAGGGATGATAATTGTAAAGCGAGTAAACTCGCCCGGAAGCGATTCCACCTCAACCTTCCCCCCATGCTTCTGTTCTATAATAGATTTGGTAATCGATAAACCGAGTCCGGTTCCTTCACCTATTGGCTTTGTTGTGAAAAATGGAGTAAAAAGTTTCTCTTTTACATCCTGAGTGATTCCCATTCCATTATCTTCAATAGAAAGAAGAATCTGATCCAGCTGCCGCTTCAAAGAAATTTGAATTGTCGGTGTATAAGGAGTTTCCGATATCCCTTTAGCTTTACTGAACACTGCATAACAAGCGTTATTCATCAAATTCAAAACGGCACGACTAAAGTCCTGAGGTACAACTTTCACTAAGGGTAACCCAACTTCATAGTCTTCTCTGATTGTTACATTAAAACTCTTATTATTTGCACGAACAGCATGGTAAGAAAGCCATACATATTCTTTCGTTAATTGAGCCAAATCTGTAGGAATAAACTCATCATCTTTTCCCCGGGAATAAAGCAATATTCCCCGGACTATACTGGATGCCCGATTTCCATTCTCCTCTATTTTAAACATATTCCCCTGCAAATCAGACATAATCTCACGAAGTTCCTCATCTGCCTCAGAGGATAGCTGACCATGCAATTCATCCAGAATATCTTCCATATCCTGCAACAATTTACAGGATAATTTACTGAAATTAATCACAAAATTAAGCGGATTCTGGATTTCATGCGCAATACCGGCACTCAACAGTCCAAGTGAGGCCATTTTCTCTTGCTGGCTTGCCTGCTTTTTCAGGCGTTCTAATTCAGAATGTTCATCACTCATTGTTATTGTTGTTTTGATGAATGGGAATAGTTATCATAAACTCAGTAAAGTGACCTTTCTCACTTTTCACAATAATAGAACCCTGATGGTTCAATATCACCTCACGACAAAGATACAGACCTACGCCGGCAGCTTCGGCTGTTGGCTTAGTTGTAAAGAACGGTTCAAAAATTTTCGCTTTAATACTATCTTCTATACCTATGCCATTATCACGGATGGTCAGGACAAAAGTCCCATTCAACCTCTTTTCCAGTACCAGGTCTATTTGGGGCTGGAAAGCTTCTTTACGCGCCTTACGCATAAGTGCATAAATGCTATTCTTCAATAGACTAAGCATAACTTTGTTCATCTGCTCAATGTCTATTTCCGCCATCAAAGGTTCGGATGGGCTATTTAAAAGAATCTGTATTTGCAGTTTTTCAATTTCTTCCTGATAAGATTTACGGATTACATCAATATTAACCCTGCAAAGGTCACATACATCGGTCAGAACTGTATTCCCATGGCGGTCCTTCAACAGTTCTTCCATAGCTTTCACGATACGAACCGTATTACAACCATGTTCATTAATTTTTTGCAGATTACCATTCAACAAATCAAGTATTTCAATACTATCCTGAAAAATCTCTTTCGGCATGGTAGCCTGTTCACCCGAGATATTCTGCTTCAAATCTTTTATCAGATTAGAAGAAAGACTTGCAAAATTATTGATATAATTGATTGGATTAAGAATGCGGTCCACCAGACCTTGGGTTAACTGCCCAACAGTTGCCAACTTCTCTTTACGGACCAGTTCATCCTGCGCTTTTGCCAATGCATCAAGCGCCTCTGACAGTTTTTTTGATTCTTTCAATACCTGGTCACGCTGTATACGCAGTTCTATAGTCCGTTCTTCCACAATCTTAGCCAGATATTCTTTCTGTTTCAGCTGTTTTTTCAAGCGACTCTTAAAAATCTGCAAGATAACAAGAGCAAGTATCAGAAATCCGGTTATCGCGTCCCAATTATAATAAAAACCTAAAATGATTGCTACAACATCCACAAGAAATGCCTTCTCAACAATCTGTTGCTTAAGCTTTAGTTTCGCTATATCTTTAATGTCAAAATCAGCCATTTCAGTTCATGTCTTTAATCATTGTCAATATATTCTTCCCATCCTGACGGATATAATGAACGTCAGTCATTAATTGTTTCACAAGAAAGATGCCTAATCCTCCAATAGGGCGTTCTTCTACTGAAAGGGTCAGATCCGGATCTTCTTTCTCTAACGGGTTAAAAGGAATGCCTGAATCAATAACTGTTATTTCCATACTCCCGCCATTCCAACCTATTTCCACAAAAATATCTTTATCTGTTTGTCCGGGATATGCATACGAAATCACATTGACAACAACTTCCTCAAGGACCAGTTGCAATTGCATCCGTAACGTTTCATCCAGTACTCTTCCTTGTATATTTTGTTCAAGAAATTCTGACAGAAGGGTAAGATTTCCCAACTCATTCTTTATATGTAGCGTGCTTGTCATGTACCGGAGTTCCTGTTAACTTAATTCTCTATTACTAGAAAAGAGGAGAAACCTGTAGTTTTGAGTAAATCCACAATTTCTTTCCGTACATATTGAAGTACGAATGTCCCACCTTTTGCTTTTTGTCCTTTATATAAAGTCAACAATAGGCGTAATCCGGCACTGCTTATATAACTAAGTTCGGAACAATCAAGTACAATATTTAAGAAAGGACTATTGATAGCATTCACCACCTCTTTTTCAAAATCGACAGAGGTAAGCGTATTTAATTGTCCGGAAAGTTTGATACTAATCCTATCCGTACCTGTTTCAACTGCTATTTTCATAAGTTATCGTTCATTATTGATTATCAAGTTGGACAAAAATAAAGAGAAACATCCAAGCGAACAAGCTATTTGGAAGATTTATTTATGTCCAACTTCTTCTGATTGAAGCAATACCACCAATCTATGACTGCTCTTTGGTACGAAAAGCAAGAGCATACATACGCATCTGCTTCACCATAGCAACCAAACCATTTGAACGAGTGGGCGAAAGATGTTCCTTCAAGCCTATTTTTTCTATAAAATAAAGGTCTGTATCCAATATTTCCTGCGGGGTATGATCACTTAAAATCCCGATAAGCAAAGACACAATACCTTTCACTATTACAGCATCACTCTCACCTTTAAAAATAATTTTTCCGTCTTCATAATCAGCCTGCAACCAAACACGGCTTTGGCAACCTTCAATCAGATTGCTTTCTGTCTTATACTTATCTTCCAACGGAGGAAGAGAATTCCCTAAATCAATAAGCAATGCATACTTATCCATCCAATCATCGAAAGCAGAGAACTCTTCGATTACATTGTCCTGAAGTTCGTTAATTGTCATCGTCTTTTTATTTTCTGTTATATACTACTTCCAGTACTGTTTGGCCTACGGCTTTCAGTACGTTTTTATCAATATTACTCATACCGTCATTTTGTGTGTGCCAATGGTCGCGGAAACCTTTTTCAGAATTCGGATCATAGTTGATGATATCCAGACAAGGGATACCGGTTTCTTCTATTACCGCTTCATGGTCATCAGTCACTCCACCTCCATCTGCATTAATGAAATATTTGCCATATCCCAAATTTCGTGCCGTTTCCCATACCTCATCTACATAACGGGCAGCATATTTCATAGATATATATTCTTTATAAAACAGGGCATCCTTAGCCCCTACCATATCTAACAAGATACCAAACTCAGCCCTGTAATTAGGAGTATGTGGATTCTTCCCCCAGAAGCGGCTACCAAGACACCAGGTATCACTGGTATTACTATATTTTTCTCTGGCAAATTCAGGAATTCCATAATCTTCTGCATCAAAGAAAATAATGTCAACTCCCACATTTGGAGCTTTCATTCCGATTTGGCGGGCAATCTCCAATAAAGCACCAACTCCACTGGCACCATCATCAGCTCCATCCAACGGTTTATGGTAATTAGCCGGATTCGGATCGTGATCTGAATAAGGACGGGAATCCCAATGAGCAAACAACAATATCCGTTTTGAGTTATCCGGATTAAACGACCCTATAATATTCCGGGATTCCAATTTTGTTCCATCATAAGCAGTAAGTATCGCTTCCTGCTGATACACCTTGGCTCCAAAACGCCCAAGTTCCGATGCCAGAAAATCTCCACATGCTTTATGTGCCTCGGAATTTGGAACACGAGGGCCAAATTCCACCTGACGCGCCACATAAGCATATGCACTATCAGCATCAAACGCCGGAGTTGGCGATTCTACCTCTTTCTTAATTTCCGTATCGGCAGTCGTTCCTGCCGAAGAACTTTTCTGTCCACATGAACACATGGCAACACTAAGTGCTAATAGAATAAGTCTCGTCATTTTTTATAGTTTATAACTGGTTAATTGTAGCTGCAGCCTGTACTTCACTCAATACACGTAGCAGATTGCCGCCCCATATTTTAGCAATATCTTCTTCTGTATATCCCTTCTCTATTAATTTAACAGTAATCTGAATGAAATCGTTGTCACCCTGGCAGCCTATTATGCCTCCACCTCCATCAAAATCCGATCCGATCCCCACATGATCAATCCCTGCAACTTTCACCATATGGTCTATATGACGGATTGCATCTGACAAGCAAGCCTTTTTCTTATTCGGATTTAGATAAGCATCCAACAAACAAACCTGTGCAACACCTCCATTCTTTGCCAATGCACGTAATTGATCGTCCGTCAAATTACGGTCATGATTACGCAAGGCCTTCGAAGAGGAATGAGAACAAATAATAGGAGTTTTTGTCAATTTCAGTACATCATAAAAAGATTTTTCCGAGGCATGGGACATATCTATCATTACTCCCTGTCTGTTCATTTCTTTTACAACTTCCGCTCCAAAGGGGCTTAATCCGTCCCATTCGTTATTCGTATGAGTGGACGAATCACAGATATCATTATCATAAGAATGGCAAAGTGTAATATAATTCACTCCCATCTTTTTAAAACGGGCAATATTGGATAAGTCTTTTCCTATGCCATATCCATTCTCTATACCAATAAAAAATGTCTTTTTCCCTTCTTTTTTCAAACGGGCAAAATCTTCCGAAGTATAAGCGATACCACAAAGATCTTTATGCAATTCTGCCTGTTGATGAATGCCTTTAACCAAAGAAGTAACAGTAGCCACAGCTTTATTTAAAGATGCTTCATCCCTTTTCCCCTGCCAAATAAATGCAGCCAGAAAGACACCATCCAGATAACCTTCTTCCATCTTCGGTAGGTTCACCCGGTTTTGTTCACGGTCAGCAATGCTGAATCCATCACGCTTAAACCAAAAAGGCGTATCAGTATGTGTATCGACAGAAAGAAAACGTTTATGCATTTCCTTCGCTTGATAAAAAACTTCGGCTTTTTCAACTAAAAAACGAAAAAGTTTCAACATGGTCGTATCACCAGCTGAAGTTAAACTTTCCGGATGCCATTGTACGGCAAGAACAGGACGATCCGGCCAGGCTTCTATTCCCTCGATTACTCCGTCTGTGGAATATGCAACCGGAGTAAATCCCGGAGCCAGGTCTTTTATTCCCTGGTGGTGAAAAGAGTTTACGGATAATGTATCCTCTTCTAATATGTTTGCCAGCAGTGAGCCGGATTTGACTACAACTTTATGAGTCGGATTACTCCCCGGTAATTCCTGATAATGTTTAAGATGCTGTTCACGTTGGGAAGGAATATCCTGATAAAGCGTACCGCCGAAAGCAACATTAATTAATTGTTCTCCCCTACAAATCCCTAAAAGAGGTATATTCCTGTCCATTGCCAGTTTCAGTAATTTCAAATCATAAATATCACGGACAGAATCGACTTCCCCTAACTCTTTCCGATGCGTTTCCCTATACCATGCAGGGTCTATATCTTCTCCTCCTGTCATTATTATTCCATCCAAGTTGGAGACAATTGCACGCAATACCGCTCCATCCGTCGTAACAGGGATAATTACAGGAATTCCACCTGCCATCTGTACAGCCTTTACATAAGTTCCGGAAATCCTTGAGCCTTCATTACTCAATCGGTTAGCTGATAAACCGATCAATGGAGAATGAGAAGAACGAAGATTTACTTCACAAGAGTCTGTCAGTTCATATAATTTCTTCACGTCCATTTGCTGTTGAGCAAAAACAGATGGCATGATTCCCCAATAAATCAGAGAATATATGCAACAAATATAGATTAGTTTTTTCATATAAAAGTATTTTTTATCATTCACATCCGGACTGGGCGATATTCATTACGCGTAACAGATTGCCTCCCCATATTTTCTGTATATCATTCTCACTATATCCCTCTTTTAATAGCCGCATCGTAATATTAATCAATTCATTACTTGCACGGCAACCGATAAGTTCCCCATCCCCGTCAAAATCCGAACCGATTCCAACATGGTGAATACCAATCAAGTTAACGATATGATTGATATGGCGGATGGCATCACTCACAGAAGCTTTTTCCGCATCCTCATTAATAAAGCCTTTGTATAAACAGACCTGAACGACACCGCCTTGAGCCGCTAATGCTTTCAATTGTTCATCCGACAAATTCCGGGGATGATTACACAAAGCACGCGCCGATGAATGAGAAGCTATAATTGGATAACGGCTGGCCTCCAATGCATCATAGAATGTACTTTCAGCTGCATGTGAAATATCCACCAGCACTCCAACTTCATTCATCCGCTGAATTACTTCTTTTCCAAAAGGACTAAGACCACCCCATTCAACTTCGCCTCTTGCCGAATCAC
Source organism: Parabacteroides sp. (assembly GCA_019417325.1). Classification (GTDB taxonomy): domain Bacteria; phylum Bacteroidota; class Bacteroidia; order Bacteroidales; family Tannerellaceae; genus Parabacteroides. The sequence goes on from DXVO01000026.1 coordinate 38,237, forward strand.
AAATATCATTATTACCATTATGGCAGAGAGTTATATAAGAAACTCCCATCTTCCTGAAGCGGTTAATATTCTCCAGGTCCTTTCCAATTGCATATCCATTTTCCACACCCACCATAATCGCTTTTTTACCAGCAGCTTTCAAAACATGAACCTCTTGGGGAGTATAGGCTATACACATACGAAGCCGGTTCAATTCCATCTGGCGGTGTATCTCTTGCAACCGGTTCATTGCAAATTCCGTAGCTTTCCGTAAAGAACTATCATCACGAGGGCCCTGCGGAATATATGCAACCATAATAGCAGCATCGACTAGCCCTTCCTCCATCAGCGGCAAGTTTACTTTTCCACCTTCTTTTTTTCCAATATTAAATTCACCGGGAAAAATCATCGGAGTATCCGTATGGGAATCCAATATTACATTTCTGTGATGAATACGTTTCGCTTCTTTAAACAGCCGTGCTGCCTCTACATGATAATTAAAAAGTTTCAACATCTGCTCATCCCCATTTGAAGCCATAGCTTCGGGATGCCACTGGATACTGAAAATCTCTTTCTCCGGATGTTCCATTGCTTCATTGATGCCATCGGGTGCAAAAGCTGTTCCTATAAATTCAGAAGCTGGTTCCTTAATAGCCTGGTGATGGAAAGAATTAACCCAAAGAGTATCTTCCTCTTCCATCACGGAATAAAGTTTAGAACTCTTATCAGTGATACGCACAGAATGGGATGCTTGTTCACGGCTTTGTGCCTGACTATGTTTCAATAATTTACATTCATGTTGAGAGTATATATCCTGATATACACTACCTCCGAATGCAACATTCAATATCTGATGCCCACGACATATCCCCATAACAGGAAGTTGCCTGTTGGTAGCCAAACGAAGCAATATCAAATCAAACTCATCCCTGTAGGTGTCCACATCTTGCAATTCAGGACAAGGCTCTTCCTGCAAATAAAGCGGATTAATATCTCCGCCTCCACTCATCACCAAACCATCCAAGCCATTAACTATCGCAGTTAGTGCCTCTATATCCGTAATTACAGGCACTAAGACAGGGGCACCCCCTGCTTGAAGGACAGACTGTACATAGGTTTCCGCAATACAAGAAAGTCCGTCTTTCCGATTTGAGGATATTCCTATTCGAGGAGGTTGCCGGTTTTCTTTTGCTGGAATAAAATTATCAACTTCCTTGAACAGGATCTTTAAATTCGGATGGCGGACTTGTATATTCATAGCCTTAAATTTGAACAATGAATAAATAAAATATATGTAAAAAAACTGCCAGCCGGAAGGACTGGCAGCAAACTATTTAGGCGTCAATATTTGCGTAAGTAGCATTTTCTTCGATAAACTCACGGCGCGGACCCACTTCTTCACCCATCAACATCGCAAAAATCTGATCAGCTTCAGCAGCACTGTCAATTGTAATCTGCTTTAACGTACGGTTTTCAGGATTCATAGTCGTATCCCACAATTGGTGGTCGTTCATTTCTCCCAAACCTTTGTATCGCTGTGTGTGAATCTGATTTTCATTACCGCCACCATATTTATCAATAAATGCCTGGCGTTGTTGTTCAGTCCAGCAATATTCCTCTGTTTTACCTTTCTTACAAAGATAGAGCGGAGGCGTAGCCAAATAAACATATCCATTTTCTATCAAAGCACGCATACGACGAAAGAAAAAGGTCAAAATTAATGTTGCAATGTGGCTACCATCCACATCGGCATCGGTCATGATAATCACCTTATGATAACGAAGTTTACTTAGATTTAATGCTTTCGGATCATCTTCCGTTCCAACAGTAACTCCCATAGCACGGTAAATATTCTGTATTTCCTCGCTTTCAAATACTTTGTGCTCCATAGCCTTTTCCACATTCAGGATTTTACCGCGAAGCGGAAGAATTGCCTGAAAATTACGGTCGCGCCCCTGTTTTGCAGTACCACCTGCAGAATCTCCCTCGACAAGGAATAATTCGCATTGTGCAGCATCTTTCGAAGAACAGTCTGCCAATTTGCCTGGAAGTCCTCCTCCTGTCATCGGAGACTTACGCTGAACTAATTCACGAGCTTTACGGGCAGCCTGGCGAGCCTGAGCAGCCAAAACGACCTTATCAACTATAATCTTAGCTTCTTTCGGGTGTTCTTCCAGATAATACCCCAAAGCTTCACCGATAGCCTGGTCTACGGCACCAGTAACTTCACTGTTTCCCAACTTGGTCTTTGTCTGACCCTCAAATTGGGGTTCTGCTACTTTAATCGAAATGACAGCAGTCAATCCTTCACGAAAGTCATCACCCTGGATTTCCACCTTCGCTTTTTCCAGTAATTTAGAATCTTCCGCATATTTTTTCAACGTACGGGTTAACCCACGACGGAAACCAGCCAGGTGAGTACCTCCTTCTATCGTATTAATATCATTCACATAAGAAAATACACTTTCATTAAATGAAGTGTTGTAAGTCATGGCAACCTCTACAGGAATGCCCTGCTTTTCCGTAACAATATGAATTACATCCGGAATAAGTTGTTCCTTGGAACGGTCTACATAACGGACAAATTCTTTCAGACCTTCTTCCGAGCGGAAAATATCAGATTTATAAGAACCATCTTCCTTTACAACACGTTTATCAGTCAACCTCAGTGTAATTCCGGCATTCAAGAAAGCAAGCTCGCGCAAACGAGTCGCCAGAATTTCATATTTGTACTCGGTTACAGTAAAAATACTTGCATCCGGATTAAACGTAATTGTCGTACCAGTAGATTCTGCTTCACCGACTATTTCTACATCATGAAGCGCTTTACCGCAAGAAAACTCCTGCATATATATCTTACCGTTACGACGAACTTCTGCACGTAGATAAGTAGAAAGAGCATTCACACAAGACACACCCACACCGTGCAAACCTCCGGAAACTTTATAAGATCCCTTATCAAATTTACCACCGGCATGAAGAACAGTCAATACAACTTCTAATGCGGATTTCCCTTCTTTCTCATGAATATCGACCGGGATACCACGCCCATCATCCATAACCGTAATAGAGTTGTCTTCATTGATAACCACATTCACCTGAGTACAATATCCGGCCAAGGCTTCGTCAATAGAGTTGTCAACCACTTCATAAACTAAATGATGCAGACCTTTTTCGCTAATATCGCCAATATACATAGCAGGTCTTTTTCTTACTGCTTCTAACCCTTCAAGTACCTGAATACTATCCGCAGAATAGCCCGTAGAAGTATTCTTTAATTCTTCACTCATGAGTCTTTTATCCTTTTAATTCTGTTTTTATCTATTTCTGCCAAAAAGCTAACAAATATAGTGAAAATAATCGACTTAGATCACATAAGAAACGTAAAAAATAGCCAACACAAACAGGTACAACAAAAAAGAGATAAAGTTTAAAACCTTATCTCTTACTTACGTAGCCCATAGGGGAATCGAACCCCTCTTTCAAGAATGAAAATCTTGCGTCCTAACCGATAGACGAATGGGCCATCAGGTTAAAAAAAGCCGGGCTTAAGTCCGGCTTTATACTATATACAGTATTACACCGTTTGTCTTACGCAAGATTATTTACGTGCTTTGCCATTTTGGATTTCAAGTTGCCAGCCTTATTCTTGTGAATAACGTTTTTCTTAGCAAGCTTATCCAACATAGAGCACACCTTCGGGAATAAAGCCTGAGCCTCATTCTTGTCTTCAGTAGCGCGCAAAACTCGCATTGCATTTCTTGCAGTCTTTGCATAATATCTATTATGCAGACGTTTTGCGTTAGTCTGTCTGATTCTCTTAATTGATGACTTGTGATTTGCCATTTTTTAGATATTCTCTTTATTTATTCTTTAATCCTGTTTATTGTAGCCCATAGGGGAATCGAACCCCTCTTTCAAGAATGAAAATCTTGCGTCCTAACCGATAGACGAATGGGCCATCATGTCAAAGCTCTCACTTTAAGCACTTTCAGAAAACGTTTTCCTGATTGCGAGTGCAAAGATAGACCTTCTTTATAAACTACCAAAACATTCTAAAGGAAATTTTAATAGAGAATCTCATTTTAACTTCTATTTAGAACCCATATCCTGCAAATGAATTTCCAAAGCTTTAACGGAAATATTTATTTCCCAGATACATACACACAAGGAAGCTGCTAAAAGCAACAATCCGACACCAAATACCCAAGCTGCAATAATTTGCCAGGATACATAGATAAAGAACATGGATACCACACAAAACAACAAACTGAGCAATCCCAAAATCTGCATGGAACGGGTTAAATACAATCGTTTCCGAAGGTTATCTATTTGTGCCATATCCTTTGGATCATGTGTCTGCTTATGCTTTTCTTTTAATGTCCTGACAAGGCTTGCATAGGAAATAAACCGATTGGTATAAGCCAACAATATCAGTGATACTGCCGAAAACAGCAGCGACGGGGTGGTAAGAGTAAGCTCCTGCATAAATTTAATATGTATAGATAATTTATATTCAACAATACAACGACAAAGATAAAACAGAAACAAATATTTCCCGCATTATGTTATCTTTGTTTTCAAATTACCAATGACATGTTATGTAAAACGCGCGGGATAGTCTTACACGCTATTCCATACAACGATAAATATTCTATTATATATATGTACACGGAAGCTTTTGGAAGAGCTTCTTATCTGGTTACGCGCAGCCGGGGAAAAAAATCAACAGTGTCTAAAGCTTTATTTATGCCGCTATCTGTTGTCGAAATGGAAGTGGAACATCTTAACAAACGGGATTTACACCGTATTCGTGAAACCAGATCGTGTTATCCGCTAAACGAACTGTTTTGCAATCCGGTCAAAAACGTACTGGCTCTTTTCCTTGCTGAAATTCTTTTCCGTGTAATCAAAGAAACCGAGCCTGACCCTCGTCTATTTGAATTTCTGTATGAATCAATCCGCCTATTAGAAGTCACAGACAAAGGAGTATCCAACTTCCATTTAGTTTTCTTACTGCATCTATTACACTATATGGGTATTTACCCGAATTCCGAGTCATATACTTCCGGAGCCTTTTTTGATCTATTGAATGGGACATTCGTAAACTGTACACCTATGCACCGTCATTATCTGAATCCCACAGAAAGTATTTTCTTTGCCCGTTTACTGAAAATAAGTTTTGAAAACATGTCCTTATACTCATTTTCCCGCCAAGACAGAGTAAACATAATCAATCGCCTGCTTGAATATTACCGCCTGCACCTTCCCGACTTCCCTGAGATAAAATCTCTTGCAGTCATGCAAAGCCTGTTTGATTAAAAACGGCTTTCCATAGATTAAAACCCGAATACTTGCCAGTTTGCGAAAAAGATTATACTTTTGCCGCACTTTAAGGAAAAAGTTGCCCCTGTAGTTCAACGGATAGAATAGATGTTTCCTAAACATTAGATAGCAGTTCGATTCTGCTCGGGGGTACAAAAAATGGACTGTCTACAAGTTGTAAGCAGTCCATTTTTTGTAACCTTCCCATCGATTGACAAGAAAGGTCCCGATTATTTTTAAAAAGATACCGTTGTTTTAGTAAAAAGATCCTTATGATTTATTCTTTCGACATAAATAATAAGAAAAAACAAGACTGTCAAAAGAAAGAACAATAACCATCAAAAGATTTTTTGTTCGGTTACTTTTTCAGAAAAGATGCCATTGAATATAAAAAACAACAGCTACTTCTTCAAGATTTATCTTGCCTTAAAAATAACCCTTTCACCATCCAGTAATCCGCTTAATTGATATCTGTCTATCCAGACATCATCAAAATAAGAAATGCCATCCGGATATTCCATAATTAACGAATTAGGGAGAGACGGGTCCCAACTCCAATAAAAATTAAAGATGACTCTTTCTGTTTCATTCTCCCAATAGTAATAATATTCACGACGATCTACCCCTCTACCATCCGGATAAAATACCAATTCCTGGAGACAGTCCGTATTATCATCAACAGCAAAATCATCCGCCCAGACATTATTGCACAACCAGTAATCCGGATCATCCGGAATATAGGGGTCCGGATTACAACTTATAAAGCTAACTAATATTGCAAACAGGAATAGTAATCCTGATATTTTCATCTTTTCCATAACTTCATACCTTTCTATTCAATAACAAAGGTAATGAATAAATTGATGCAGAATTACTATTCCTATTTATAATCCTATCAATCTGGCAATTCATTTTCAACAACAGGATCCCACTTCCCTCCTTCAAAAACCGACAACTGGAAAGCATCGTCAGATTCCGAATGGCGATATAAACGTCCGGTATACCGAATAATCTTATTTTCTTCAGGAGTTACGCCCGTAATATTTCTCTCTCTTAATAATTTACCACTAGTATCCAAAGCAGACAGTTTAACATCAAAAGAAGTAACAACCGCAGGGATAAATGTATAAAAAGAATGAACCATATCCATTTTCCCTATATCCTCGGGAGTAAACTGATAAGAAAGGACTTGTTCACTTTCACTGACTATTCCTTGGCCAGTGGATAAATCAAATTGCTTTATTTTTTTAGAGACAAGCATATCGAAATGATTTACACTTTCAGGAACAGAATCGATTGCTTTGAACTCAATTCGTCCAACAGCCCTGTGCAAGGGTATATCTTCCTCCACCAATTCTGCTGCAGTAATATCTCTCGCCAATTCAGCATAAAAAGAATCTGAAACCTCATCAAAGTTCAAGACCGAACCAACTAACTCCGGCTTTTTCGAATTATGTGCCAGAAAATAAAACTGATACTTCCCTTTGGGTAATGTATCATAAACAATACCGAAATCCAAATCTCCCACAACTGCACGCCTGTATTTCACAAACTTAGGAGTTTCTCCCTGCTCAAAAACCACATACTCGATCGCATTACAGAGCTCACTCAATTCTTGTTCTGTAGCATCACCGGCTTTCACTGTAGGTTCTGGAATAGGATTGTCCGGAATACTTTTGGTTGAAGGAAACGATAAGACTTCCTTTTTCATTTGAAGGCAGAATTGGAGAGGATAAGGTTTATCTGCCGGAAATTCGGGTTCCTCAGTAGAGGAGTTACGACTGCAACCTGCCAGGCATAATACACCGGCAAGTGCGAACACTGCATTTTTCTTCATAGCTAAGTTTTTTTGTATTTGTTATCGCAGCAAAGAAAACATTTATTAATGAGATTAAGAAATATTACAGATAAATATCTATCCTACTTTTTACTTTTTATGCAAAAACAACACCTACCCACCTTGTCAATCACTTAATTATAACTACTTTTGCGATTGAGAAAAAGTTAAAACTAAAGTATGAAAAAGATTAGAGCTGCCATTGTTGGATATGGCAATATTGGAAAGTATGTATTGGAGGCCTTGGAAGCCGCTCCCGATTTTGAAGTAGCCGGTGTTGTACGTCGTAACCCGAACGATATTCCGGACGAATTAAAAGCTTATACCGTAACAGACCATATTACTAAACTGGAAAATGTAGACGTAGCAGTACTGGCTACTCCTACCCGCAGCGTTGAGACTTTTGCTAAAGAGATTTTGGCTTTAGGCATCAACACAGTAGATAGCTTCGACATTCACGGAGGTATTGTAGATTTGCGCAAATCACTGGACGAAGTTGCCAAAGCTCACAACACTGTAGCTGTAATCTCTGCCGGATGGGATCCGGGAAGCGACTCTGTAGTTCGCGCCTTGTTGGAAGCGATGGTTCCGAAAGGTATCACATATACAAACTTCGGCCCGGGTATGAGTATGGGACACACCGTTGCTGTTAAAGCTATCGAAGGCGTAAAAGCAGCTTTGTCCATGACAATACCTTTAGGCACAGGCGTTCATCGCCGTATGGTCTATATCGAAGTAAAAGACGGTTACGATTTCAAACAGGTAGCAGCAGCTATCAAGGCTGACGATTATTTCGCACACGACGAGACACACGTTATGCAGGTAGAATGTGTGGACAACCTGTTGGATATGGGACACGGTGTAAATCTTGTACGCAAAGGCGTTTCTGGAAAAACCCAGAACCAGTTGGTTGAATTCGACATGAAGATAAACAACCCGGCATTGACTGCACAAATCCTCGTTTCCGTTGCCCGCGCAAGCTTCAAACAACAGCCTGGAGCTTATACAATGATCGAGTTGCCGGTTATTGACATGCTTTACGGAGAAAAAGAAAGCCTGATACGCAGACTCGTATAAATTAGTTGACAAGTAGCAGTTGACAATTTATGAATTGTATTTAACTGTCAACTGTTACTTGTCAACTGTCAACTTAAAAGAATATGCTTGATTTTATTACCTGGACAGCCGATCCCGCTATTTTCACTATCGGCTCGCGTGAAATACGTTGGTACGGACTGGCTTTTGCCATCGGTTTTGCTATCGGTTACATGATAGTGGAAAAGATGTGGAAAAAGGAAAAACTGAATCCTGCCTGGATTGATTCCTTGTTATTGTATACAATTATAGGAACAGTAGTTGGTGCCCGGTTAGGGCATGTCCTTTTTTATGACCCCGGTTATTATTTAGCCCATCCCGTAGAAATCTTAAAGGTATGGGAAGGCGGGCTTGCCAGCCATGGAGGTACACTGGGTATCATCATCGCCATTTATTTCTATTCCAAACGTGTCAGCCACCGCAGCATGCTATGGGCGTTCGACAAACTGGTAGTACCCACCGGACTTGTTGCAGCCATGATACGTTTCGGAAACCTGATGAACCATGAAATATACGGTCATCCTACCGATAAACCCTGGGGATTCCGGTTCATAGAAAACCTGCACGCCTGGAAACAGGGAGCAGAACCCATATTCACAGCCCCGAGTCATCCGACACAACTCTACGAAGCAGGTTGTTACCTTGCTACATTCGCGCTTTGTATGTGGCTCTATTTCAAAAAAGAGGCATGGAAAAAAGAGGGGCTAATATTCGGAGTATTTATGATTTGCATATTCGGTTCACGCTTTTTCATCGAATTCCTGAAAAACAATCAGGAAGAGTTTGAAGCAGATATGATGCTGAATATGGGACAATGGCTCAGTATTCCGTTCGTGCTTATGGGTTGTTATTTCGTCTGGAGAGCATTAAGAAAAAAAGTAAACTAATTTAATTTTTAGTTGACAGCCGGCAAGCACAGTTTAGACTCTCAAATATTCTTTGCAACTGCCCCTTGCCAACTGCCAACTATCAACTGAATAAAGATGTACAAGTTAAAAGAAATCGCAGATAAAATTTATTATGTAGGGGTAAACGACCGCCAAAAAGCGCTGTTCGAAAACATGTGGCCGCTTCCTTACGGCGTATCATATAACTCCTATTTGATTGTTGATGAAAAAACAGTTCTCGTCGATACCGTAGACGTTTGTTACTCTGATATTTTCCTAAAAAAAATAGCAGATGCCCTGGACGGACGGACGCTCGATTACCTGATTGTAAACCATATGGAACCGGACCATGCCGGAAGTATCCGCCTGTTGCGCCAGCAATATCCCGACGTACAGATTATCGGCAACAAGCAGACATTCGGAATGCTGGATGGTTATCATGGCATCACGACCGGATTACATGAAGTGAAAGAAGGGGATACTCTGAACATCGGACGTCACCAATTGGCATTCTACATGACACCGATGGTACACTGGCCGGAGGTTATGGTGACATATGATGCTACAGATAAAATACTTTTCTCTGCCGATGCCTTCGGTACATACGGAACATTGGACGGCGGTATTATCGACACCGATATGAATGTCGAACATTTCTGGGAAGAAATGATTCGCTACTATTCCAATATTGTCGGTAAATATGGAAATCCGGTACAACGCGCTCTTCAAAAATTGTCGGCACTGGACATTCAAACCATTTGTTCCACACATGGTCCTGTCTGGCGCGAACACATTGCTAAAGCGATAGACGTTTACGACCGCTTGAGCCGTTACGAAGGCGAAGAAGGCGTCGTGATTCTTTATGGCAGCATGTATGGAAATACCGAACAGATGGCGGAAGCTATTGCCTCTGCCCTGTCTGAAGGCGGCATCAAAAACATCGTTATGCACAATGTCAGCAAGAGCCCGGCTTCTTATATATTAAAGGATGTATTCAAATACAATGCATTGATAGTGGGTAGTCCGACTTATAGTAACAGTCTTTTCCCCGAAGTGGAAGCAATCTTAAGCAAAATAGAAATGCGTGAAGTGAAAAATCGCCTGTATGGTTATTTCGGTTCATTTACCTGGGCGGGGGCTGCCGTAAAACGCCTTGCCGCATTCGGCGAAAAGATGAAATGGGAAACAGTAGGTGTACCTGTTGAACAGAAACAAGGGCTGAAAGCAGATAAATATTACGCTTGCCGTGAATTGGGTCTCGCTATGGCAGAACAATTGAAAAGCAAAAGATAATCTTATTTATAAACGCTGGAGATTGCAAGTCGCCGTATTGTAGCTTTCAATCTCCTATTAAAAAAACACGTTATGAGACTTATTATTGAACCTAATTACGAGCAGCTTTCCAAATGGGCTGCCAATTATGTGGCTGCAAAGATTAAAAAAGCGAATCCGACAGCAGAAAAACCATTTGTACTAGGCTTGCCTACCGGTTCTTCACCTCTGGGAATGTACAAAAACCTGATTGAATTGAATAAACAAGGAGTCATCTCCTTCCAGCATATCATCACTTTCAATATGGACGAATATGTAGGATTGCCGAAAGACCATCCTGAAAGTTACCACTCTTTCATGTGGAACAATTTCTTCAGCCATATCGACATCAAACCGGAAAACGTAAATATACTGAATGGTAACGCACCCGACCTGGAAGCCGAATGTAATGCTTACGAAGCTAAAATGAAAGCGGTAGGCGGCGTTGATTTATTCCTCGGAGGCATCGGACCCGACGGACATATCGCATTCAACGAACCGGGCTCTTCCCTGTCTTCACGCACACGTGTAAAAACATTGACTACAGATACGATCATTGCAAACTCGCGTTTCTTTGATAATGATGTAAACAAAGTGCCAAAGACTTCCGTAACAGTTGGTGTAGGTACCGTACTGGATGCAAAAGAAGTACTGATTATGGTAAACGGTCACAATAAGGCCCGCGCTTTACAGCAGGTAGTAGAAGGTGCAGTAAACCAGATGTGGACTATCACTGCATTACAATTGCACCCGAAAGGTATCATCGTAGCTGATGAAGCCGCTTGTGCCGAGATAAAGGTGGGTACTTATAACTATTTCAAAGATATTGAAAAAGATAATCTTTGTCCCTGCACTTTACTGAAATAATATTTCACAGGACATAAAGGGCGGACAATCTGCCATATAGATAAAAAAGGACTGGGTTCGGCTGAACTTGGTCCTTTTTGTTTTCTTATGCAAGCAGTACTGTTGAGGTATTCGCAATACCCCTGTTGCGACACTCACAATAATATTGTTACGGGTATTGCAACAGCACTGTTCGACTTCCCACAACAGGTGCTTTAATAAAAAACCTCGCGAATGCCCGAAGGAAACGAATAATATAATGTATTAAAAATTCAATTCCAACTGTTCAGGAAGCAAAGTGAAAGTTTTACGATGATAAGACGTTATCCCGTTGTCCCGGATAGCCTCCCGATGGGCTTTCGTGGGATATCCCTTATTTTCATTCCAATGATAAGCGGGATATTCTTCGGCCAAAGCATTCATATAATCATCGCGATAGGTCTTTGCCAAGATAGAAGCGGCGGCAATACTCAAATATTTACCATCTCCTTTCACGACAGTAGTATGCGAAATATCCGGATAAGGAGTAAAACGGTTTCCATCTATCAACAGATGTTCCGGTTTCACCTTCAATTGCTCTATTGCCCGGTGCATTGCAAGGAAAGAAGCCTTCAGTATATTTATTTTGTCTATCTCTTCCGGGGTAACCACTCCTACCGCCCATGCAATTGCCTCCTGCTCGATAATAGAACGAAGCGCATAACGCTTTTTCTCACTCAACTGCTTGCTGTCGTTCAAATCTTCATTATGAAAATCAGGAGGCAGAATAACAGCCGCTGCATATACCGAACCGGCAAGACATCCTCGCCCAGCCTCATCACAGCCGGCTTCTATACGGTTTGCTTCTAAAAAAGGAAGTAACATAAGAAATTCTTGTTATCGAATTATTTGTTTGTTTGTTTCTTTATCATCCACGGGCGAATAATAAAATAAGATACCAGAGTAGCCAATGTTACTCCAATTGTATTTGCAAGAAAATCAAGCCAGTCTCCACCCCGGTAGGTCGTACAGTATTCCTGAAGAATCTCAATGATACCACTCATAGCTATCGGACAGAGTACCGCACCAATCCAAGCATGCCATAATACATCTTCATAACGACGATGGTTCAACAGAAACTCAATCCATAGCATTCCCGATACTCCTCCATACATACATATATGTACCAACTTGTCCAGATTCGGAATCTTCCCCACATCCAATGACGGTGGTTTAAAAAAGGATAAATAAATAACAATTGCAATAATCGTTAATGATATCGGATACTTCTTCAGATAATACCACATAAAAACTTTTTCAAAGGTTTATTTTTAAAACATTTTCCGGACACGCTCTACTCCTGCTGCGAAAACGTCTATTTCTTCTTTTGTATTATAGAAAGAGAAAGAGGCACGAACAGTACCCTCTATTCCCAAAGCATGCATCAGCGGTTGGGCACAGTGATGACCGGTACGGACTGCTATTCCCAGACGGTCCAGCAACATTCCCATGTCATAATGGTGGATATTCCCTACAAGGAACGACAGAACTCCGCTTTTGTGAGCTGTCTGACCGAAAATGCGCATTCCTTCTATCGCTTTCAGTTTATCTGTTGCATAATGAAGCAATTCTTCTTCATAGGCAGCAATATTGTTTATGCCTATCTTTTCCACATAGCGAAGTGCTTCCGCCAGGGCTGTACTTCCTATATAGTCGGGGGTTCCTGCTTCAAATTTGAATGGAAGCTCATTAAACACGGTCTTGTCGAAAGAAACTGTGGCAATCATTTCGCCGCCACCCTGGTATGGGGGTAGTTTATCCAGCCATTCTTCTTTGCCATACAGAACGCCGATACCAGTAGGCCCATATATTTTATGACCAGAGAAGACATAAAACTCTGCATCCAGGTCCTGTACATCCACTTTCATATGAGGTACGGACTGTGCACCGTCTATCAAAACCGGAACATCATGCAGGTGAGCTTCTTCTATCATTTCCTTTACCGGATTGACAGTTCCCAATACATTGGAAACATGCGTAACCGAAACCAGACGTGTACGCTCAGAGAAAAGGCTGCGGTAGGTATCCATGCAAAGTTCACCCTTTTCATTCATCGGGATGACTTTCAGGGTAATTCCTTTGCGGGCAGCCTGTATCTGCCAGGGAACGATATTGGAATGATGTTCCATAACAGAGACTATTACTTCATCACCTGCCGACATACACTCGTCGGTAAAAGAAGAAGCAACCAGGTTAATCGCTTCCGTAGTACCACGTGTAAAAATGATTTCGTTGGATGAACGGGCATTCATAAAATGCTGCACGGTACGCCTTGCTTCTTCATGAGCCTCTGTAGCAGCCTGGCTCAGGAAATGAACTCCGCGGTGGATATTGGCATTTACATTATAATAACCGTCTTCTATCTTTTCTACCACACAACGGGGTTTCTGGGTAGTTGCTCCGTTATCAAAATAAATAAGAGGCTTATCGTATATCTTATGTTCCAAAATAGGAAAATCTTTCCGTATGGACTCAACATTAAACATAACCATATCTTTTTGTTTTATAACGGTGTCAAAGATACGATGTTTGAACGTCTTTTTATTGTGAATAAGAGCGAAAATATAATGTATTAAGTTTCTATATCTCAAAAAAACATAGAATGAATGGATTTACAAAATTTTATCCGTATGTTTGTACAAAAACAATCAGGGTTATTCTGAAATCTTCTTGAGCATGCTTGATTCCGCTTTATTATTGCGGACCACACCATCCCCAAATTGAATCATAATCAGCTCTTTTGTTCAAAACAAAACAAATTGCAGACATACCAATTGTACGTATGCCTGCGATATATATTATATTAATTTAAAATGACAAAAAGAATTACAACAGGAAAAAGAGACAGAGAAAAGATTAAACAGCAAAAAAGACAAGACAAGCAGAAACGAAAAGAAGAACGTTCCGTCAGCGGAAGCCGTAGTTTTGAAGAAATGCTTGCCTATGTTGACGAAAATGGGGTTATTCATTCCACTCCTCAGGACATTGCGCCTAAAGAAGAAATTGATGCCTCAACAATAGCGATATCTGTTCCCAAAAAGACAGAGACAGAAGAAATTCTTCCCTTGAACGGGCGTGTAGAATTTTTTAATACATCTAAAGGCTATGGTTTTATAAAAGATACAGAAAATAATGAAAAATATTTTTTCCATGCTTCCATGGCTTTTGACGGAATAGCCGAAGGTGATAAAGTAACATTCGAAATAGAACGTGGCATGCGGGGTATGAACGCTGTACGGATTTCAATCATTAAATAACAATTTTAACAAACAAAAAAATGAACATTTATGTTTCAAATTTAAGCTGGGGCACAAGCGCGGACGGCTTACAAGAATTATTCTCACAATATGGCGAAGTTGATTCGGTTAAAATCATAACCGACCGTGAAACAGGACGTTCACGTGGATTCGGTTTTGTGGAAATGCCTAACGATAGCGAAGGGCAGAAAGCAATCGATGAACTGCATGAAACGGAATTCGAAGGTAAAACAATAAACGTAACCGTAGCACGCCCCAAAACAGAAAGACCATCAAGAGGTTTTAGCAACGGCGGTGGCGGCTATGGCGGTGGTAGCGGTTATAACGGCGGTGGCGGTGGCTACCGTGGTGGCGGCAATCGCGGTGGTGGTAACAACCGTGGCGACGGTGGATACAATCGTGGAAGATATTAATCATCCTTTTGGTGTCAAAAAATAAGGAAGGCTGCCAGGACTTACGGAATTTACTCCAAGTCCGGCAGCCTTTTTCATTTCCGGCAACCTCACCTCGGGTATTGTCTCTTTTCGGTTTTTATCTTTACCTTTGCACGACAAACAAAAAATAGCTACCTGCTTATCCGGATAATAGAATGGCTGGTTTATACATACATATACCTTTTTGCGCCAAACGGTGTTTATACTGCGACTTCTTCTCGAATACGGAAATGAAGTATAAAAAACCGTATATAAATGCAATTATCAGGGAAATGGAACTACGCCACGACTACATAAACGGAGAGCCATTAGAAACGATCTATTTCGGAGGAGGAACCCCATCCCAACTACAACCCTCTGATTTCAAACGTATTTTCGATGCTATCGGACAACTATTCGACATCAATTCATGCAAGGAAATTACTCTCGAAGCTAATCCGGATGACATGACGCCCCAATATATAAAAGAACTTCGGACACTACCATTCAACCGAATCAGTATGGGGGTACAAAGCTTCAAGGAAGAAGACCTCCGCTTCCTGAACCGTCGCCATACTAAAGAGCAGGCATTACGTGCCGTTGAACTTTGCAAAGAAAACGGACTACATAATATAAGTATCGACCTGATATACGGATTACCTGGCCAGACACTCGGTGAATGGGAATCTAATCTGGAAAAAGTCATCCACCTCGATATTCCCCATATATCCGCTTATCATCTGATTTATGAAGAAGGTACCGCCCTTTACAAACTGATGCAAGCAGGGAAAGTGCAGCAAGCTGACGAAGAGCTAAGCGTTTCTTTATTCTCCACATTAATAGATAAGCTGACAGAAGCTGGATACCAGCATTATGAAATATCCAATTTCGCACGCCCCAGCTATTTTTCTATGCACAACAGCTCTTACTGGACCGGTAAAAAGTATCTGGGACTGGGACCTTCCGCTCATTCTTTCAATGGGATGGAACGGGAATGGAACATATCTTCCCTCCCCCTTTATCTGAAAGGTATTTCGGATGGGAAACCAGAAATTGAAAAGGAAGAACTGGATAAAAGAGCCCGCTATAATGACTTTATCATCACCGGACTGCGTACGATGTGGGGCATCAAAACAGACGACATCCGGCATTTGTTTGGAGATAAGATGCTGGACTATTGCCTCAAACAGGCAAAGCCCTACCAGGAACAAGGGTTATTGGAGCAAAAAGACAACATATTAACACTTTCACGGAAAGGTATTTTCATCTCCGATGGCATCATGAGCGACTTATTATACATATAAGATATTCGTC
Organism: Parabacteroides sp.; assembly: GCA_019417325.1. Classification (GTDB taxonomy): domain Bacteria; phylum Bacteroidota; class Bacteroidia; order Bacteroidales; family Tannerellaceae; genus Parabacteroides. Next base: position 54,540 of record DXVO01000026.1, read on the forward strand.
CGAATCGTTAATAATGAAGGCTAAAAGCTAATTTTTTAGCAAATAAGTAGTTAAAACACCTCAAAATTGCACATTTTCACGATTTTTGAGAAGAAAAATAACCAACATAAAAAACTATTCTCTATATTTGCCCCATCAAAAACAGCAAAAGGTGCCATATTTATACATAATATCAGGATGCAACGGGGCAGGAAAAACTACAGCTTCTTTCACTATTCTACCGGAAATGTTGAAATGTAAAGAATTTGTTAATTCCGACGAGATTGCCAAGGGGCTTTCCCCTTTTAATGCTGATAACATCGCGGTCGCCATAGAAGCAAGCCGAATTATGTATAAGCGCATTAAGGAACTCATCGCAGCCGGTGAGACCTTTGCAATGGAAACCACGCTGGCCACTCGTTCAGTGGCGAATTTGATTAGAGAAGCACAAAGGGAAGGTTATTATGTTACATTGCTCTATTTCTGGCTGAATACGCCGGACCTGGCAGTGGAACGAGTTAAAATGAGAGTTGCAGCCGGAGGGCATAATATTCCGGAAAGTACTATCCGCCGTCGTTATGAAGCGGGTATACATAACCTCTTTGAACTATATCTCCCCATTAGTGATTATTGGATGATTACGGACAACTCGATGTCTCCCATGGCTGTTATCGCCAAAGGATTCAAGAGTGACAAAAAAGAGATATATAATCTGGATATTTACTGTAAACTTGAACAACATGAGTGAACAAGAAATAAGAGAATTCGAAGAGAATATAGTTAAAGGTGCCAGTATTGCTTTTCAACGTTTAGTAAACGAAAAAAAGAAAGAAAACGGTGAGTTGGTTTTTTCACGCAATGGAAATATTTTCCGTGTAAAAGCTGCTGACTTAGATAAAGGTTTATTCTAACTATAAAAAATATAAGAAAAGGCGGATGATCCACGGATTGTCCGCCTTTTTGTATTTCAAACAATCCTCATGTCAGAACAAAACTACATTCACATCACCGGTGCCCACGAGAACAACCTAAAGCATATCTCCCTGAAAATACCTAAAAAGCAGATTTCCATATTCACCGGAGTATCCGGTTCCGGGAAATCTTCTTTGGTATTAGATACGATAGCAGCCAGTTCACGGCGCGAACTCAATGAAACATTTCCCAGTTTCGTACAACAATACTTGCCCAAGTACGGACGTCCGCACGTAGATAAGATAGAGCATCTGCCGGTAGCCATTGTAATAGACCAACGCAAGCCTGCACCGAATGCACGCTCTACGGTTGGGACTTACACGGATATTTACTCACTGCTGCGCTTGCTGTTTTCGCGGGTGGGAAAACCGTTTGTCGGTTACTCGGATACGTTCTCATTCAACCATCCGCAGGGACGGTGTACACGGTGCGACGGATTAGGAGAAGTCCGGGAGCTGGATGTCCACAAGTTGGTCGACTTCAACAAATCACTGAACGAAGAAGACGTTATCCATTACGTTGCTTTCCAGCCCGGGGAATGGAGATGGATACGGTATGCCAACAGTGGCCTGTTCGACCTGGACAAGAAAATCAAGGATTACAGCAAAGAGGAACTGGAGCTATTCCTTTATTCCCCGCAAATCCGTTTAAAGAACCCGCCTGCCGGATGGCCCAAAACAGCCAAATACGAAGGACTGGTAACACGCATGTACCGAAGCATCATCAACTCCGAAGAAGGCAAACTGCATCAAAAGCTGCTGGAACCCATGGTTACAATGGGCACTTGCCCGGATTGCAACGGCGCACGGCTCAACCCCACCGTACTCTCCTGCCGTATCGGAGGCAAAAACATAGCAGAGGTAACCCGGATGTCTATCCCCGATATCCTGCAATGGCTGGAAAACATCCACGACCCACTCTCTGCAGACCTGAAACAGGCAATCGCCGGACGCCTGTCTGCCTTGGAAGAAATAGGGCTGGGCTATCTGACGCTCGAACGCAATATGGGAACCCTCTCCGGCGGAGAAGCCCAACGCTGCAAAATAGCCAAATACATCAACTCCTCCCTATCGGATATGCTGTATGTACTGGACGAACCCAGCGTAGGACTGCACAGCCACGACATACACCTGCTGAAAGCCTCCGTCCGCAAACTGCGCGACCACGGCAATACCGTCCTGCTGGTAGAGCATCACAAAGAAATGATACAAATAGCCGACCACATCGTAGATATGGGCCCCGGCTCGGGAATGGACGGCGGACAAGTCCTGTATGAAGGCACCTACGCCGGACTCCTAAAAAGCCAAACACTGACAGGACAGATGATAGCCGAGAAATCCCCGCTAAAAAAGTCAGTCCGCCCCCCTTCCAGTTGGTACACATTGGAACATGCCGGCGAACACAACCTGAAAGACCTCACCGTCCGCTTCCCCTTAGGCATCCTCACCGTTATTGCAGGGGTAGCCGGTTCCGGTAAAAGCTCATTGATGGAATGTTTCCGGAATACGTATCCGGAAGAAGTAATCTATATCAGCCAGAAGAATATAGGCATCAGCCTACGTTCCACCCCGGCTACCTATCTGGGCGTTGCCGACGACATACGCAAGTTGTTTGCCAAACAGAATAAAGCAAGCCTCAACCTGTTCAGCTTCAACGGCAAAGGGGGATGCCCCGTCTGTGGCGGGAAAGGGGTTATCGTATCCGACATGGCTTTTATGGATGCCATCGAAACGGTATGCGAGGCTTGCGGCGGACTCAGATACTCCCCGGAAGCCTTGCAATACACGGTAGAAGGATTGAACATTGCAGAAGTCATGGACCTGACCGTCCGGAAAGCCTCCCTTCGTTTTGCCGGTACGGTTATCGAAGAAAAGCTACGTCCCCTTATGCTGGTAGGACTCGGCTACCTGCATCTGAACCAGGCGCTTTCAACCCTTTCGGGCGGAGAGTTGCAACGGGTAAAACTGGCCTCTTACCTCAACAACAAGGGCAGCCTGTTTATTCTGGACGAGCCGACAGACGGATTGCATGTAAAAGACATCCACCACATCATCAACCTGTTCGACTCTATGGTGGAGCAGGGAAATACCATTTTCCTGATTGAGCATAACCTCGACGTCTTGAAAGCAGCCGACTACGTCATCGAACTGGGTCCCGGAGGAGGCGAAAGAGGCGGGCAACTGCTATTCGCTGGCACGCCATCCGATATGCTGGATTGCAAGAAATCAGTCACAGCAAGCTATCTGAAACAGGAATTACCCCCGCTTCGATAGCAGTTATACCAAATATCTTACTACATTTAACGCCAGATGTGAATAAAAAACGAACAAGATGAACCGAAATCTATATCTAAGCATACTCTTAGCTTTATTCTCCAAAAGCTCCGCAACAGCAGAGACTATACAGATTGAGCCTGCTTTCTGGTGGAGTGGAATGAAGAACCCGGAATTGCAACTGATGGTTTACGGGACGAACATCTCCGGCTACAGTCCGGAGATTGACTATCCGGGTATTCGCATTACCCGTACCGTAACTTTGGACAATCCGAACTACCTCCTGCTCTACCTCGACCTTGCCGGGGCTAAACCGGGCAACTTCAATATCACTTTCAGGAAAGGGGAAGTTTCTATTTCCTACCCCTATGAACTGAAAAAACGCAAAAAGAACGCTTCCGCCGTAAAAGGCTTCGATTCATCGGACGTTATCTACCTGATTATGCCCGACCGCTTCGCCAAAGGAAATCCGGGAAATAATGTCATCCCCATGCGGATGCCCTATAAAGTAGACCGGGAAGACCCGGGAGCACGCCACGGGGGCGACCTGGCAGGTATAGAAAACCATTTGGATTATATCGAGGACTTAGGCGTTACCACCCTTTGGCTCACTCCTGTCCTGGAGAACGATATGGAAGGCCATTCCTATCACGGATATGCCATCACCGACTTCTACAAGGTGGACGCCCGCTTCGGAACGAACGATGACTATCTCCATCTGATAAAGAAAGCCCACCGGAAAGGATTGCGGGTAATCATGGATATGGTGTTCAACCATTGCGGCAGTTCGCATCCCTGGGTACAGGAAATCCCCTGTCACGACTGGTTCAATAATCCGGGCCACTTCGTTCAGACGAACCACGACAAGGAAGTCTTCTTCGACCCCTACGCCTCGAAGTACGACCTCGATACAATGACCGACGGCTGGTTTGTACAGTCCATGCCCGACCTGAACCAGAAAAATCCGCACGTTGCCCGTTACCTCATCCAGAACTCTATCTGGTGGATTGAATATGCGGGCATCAACGGCATCCGGCAAGATACCTATCCCTATGCCGACGTGGATATGATGCGGGAATGGTGCATGGAAGTAATGAACGAATACCCCGACTTCAATATCGTAGGGGAAGCATGGATGAACCACACCATCGGCTCCGCCTTCTGGCAAAGAGGCAGCCGGTTGAATAAAGGGAAAAACACCCACCTCAAATCGGTCATGGATTTCCGCCTGCTGAATATTGCCGGCAAAGCGTTCCACGAAGAAACGACCTGGGCCGGCGGGCTGCATACCTTGTTCGAGCATTTATGCTACGACTTCGTATATCCGGATATCTACAACGTATTACGTTTCTTCGAGAACCACGATACGGACCGCTTCCTGCCGGGCATGCCGGAGAATCTGGATGCCTTCAAGCAAGCCATCACCTTCCTGCTGACCATTCCGGGCATCCCCCAGCTTTACTACGGGCAAGAATTACTGATGAACGGAAGCAAAGAAAACGGCGACGGGTACATCCGCCGCGACTTCCCCGGTGGCTGGGCTGAAGACGAAAAGAACCAGTTTGAAGCCTCCGGACGCACCGACATACAGAATGAAGCATGGAACTTTATGCAGAAGCTGTTGAAATGGCGGAAAGGGAATGACATCATAGCCAAAGGCAAAATGAAGCACTTCATGGTAAACCAGAGTGTATATGTATACGAACGCCGCTTCAACAGGAAAAGCATAGTGATTATGATGAACGGAAGCAGCCGGGAAGTCAGCCTCCCGTTAGACCGCTATGCGGAAATCCTGCACAGGAAGAAGAAAGGCAGGGATATTATCACAGGAAAGACGGTTCATCTGACACAGCCCGTCGAACTCCTGCCGAAAGACATCCTGATACTCGAACTGTAAAAGCCGTCAAGCCGCATACAGAAAACAACAGGCGAGTTTCATCACATTACTGAACGCAGACAACGCAGAATACGCAGATTTACGCAGACTAATTTATTTTAATTATTATCTGCGTTTGTCTGCGTATTCTGCGTCGTCTGCGTTCGGTAATATCTTTTGCTTAGGATACTTACTTACAAATCCGGCATCCGGCACAGCGTGCCAACTCGCCACGGAAACGCTTCTCCACCAATTTGTGCAGGCGGTCTTTCAACGCATCCATCCGCACATAATCGATTACATCGGAAGTAAAGGCAACACTCAGCAACATACGTGCCTCGTCGCGGGGAATACCACGGCTCTGCATATAGAACAGGGCATTTTCGTCCAACTGTCCTGTAGTCATGCCATGCGAGCATTTCACATCATCGGCATAGATTTCCAACTGGGGCTTGCTGTACATGCGGGCTTCGCGGGTTGCACAGAGGTTGCGGTTGGTCTGGTAAGCAGCCGTTTTCTGTGCGCCTTCCTTCACCAGGATACGTCCGCTGAATGCACCTACGGCCTGGTCGTCGAGGACATTCTTAAACAGTTCGTTGCTGGTACAGTAGGGTGCGGCATGGGTGATATGGCTATAGCTGTCAACCTGCTGTTCCTTATCGAGGATAGACATCCCGCAGAGGGTCGCTTCCGCCTGTTCGCCGTTCAGTTCGACATAATAGTTGTTGCGGGTAAGCCCGTTGTTTAGGGTGATACCGTTTACCAGCACATTACTGCCTGCCTCCTGTTTCACATGGACGGAAGAGAAACGGGTGGTAGAATCGCTGCTTTCCTCCAAGTCGTAATAATCGAAGTAGGCGCCTTCGCCGGCAAACACTTCCACCACCTGGGTGGCAAGGAACTTCACATCGTCTATGCTATGGTCGCAAACCAGCAGCTTGGCATTGGACTGTGCTTCCATGATGACAAGGATGCGGCGGTTTGCCATCGTATCCACATCGCTGCGGAAAATATTGACCAACTGAACCGGACGCTCCACCACAACGCCTTTCGGCACATAGAGCACGAAGCCGTCCTGTGCCAGCATCGTATTCAGGGCGATAATGCCATCATGTTTCGAAGAGGCCGCCTTGGCATAATAGCGGGCGGCTATCTCGGGATACTGCTCGGCAAAAGCGTTCAACCCGCCGGCATACACGCCTTCGGGAAGATGGGCTTTCGGCAACATCTTGTCATAGAACGTATCGTTCACCACAAAATAGAGCGAAGTACTGAGGTTCGGTACGTCACAGCGGAACACATCGTAAGGATTCACCGGAATGGATAGGCGGTTAATATTCAAACCGTAGTCCGGCGCAAACGACTGTGCCACATCGGTATACTTATAATCTTCACTCTTCACCGAAGGGAATCCCACCCGCTCAAAGTCGGCAAAAGCCTCTGCCCTCGGAGCATTCATCACCCCCGCAGCATGGCGGCAAATCAAGTCCTCACACTGCGCAAAGAGATCGATATATTGTTGTTCTGCTTTCATATGCTATTTAATTTTATCTGTAATGAAGAACCAGGTTCGCGGATAACGCGGATCGAGCGGATGTTAACGAATTACTCTTTTTTAATATCATGTCTTTCTTTATATCTGTCATGCAAGTTATTGGCAAAGACTTTCCACCTGAATTCAGGGCGTGCGCCAAAGTTCAATAGCAGCCCCACTTCCATATGGGTGGCTTTCAGATAATTCTGTAACTGTATCTCATGTGCTTCCGTAAGCGTACTTGATGCCTTCAATTCCAGTATGACCTCGTTTTCTACTACCATATCCGCCACATATTTACCTACAACTTCGCCTTTGTAATACACTTCTATCACTTTCAGGGGCTCACATTTCAACCCCATACTACTAAGTTCCTTGTAAAGAGCATTCTGATACACATTCTCCAGAAAGCCAAACCCAAGCTCATTGTACACAGCATAAAATGCCGATAATACTTGATCTGTTATTTCCTTACAAAGCAGTTTCATAAACACTAATAATCCGTTAAAATCCGCCCGATCCGCGTCATCCGCGCACCTGGTTCTTCATACAACTTTATTTCTTAATCCCCCATCTCCTTCTTAATCCAGTCGTAGCCCTTTTCTTCGAGTTCGAGGGCGAGTTCCGGGCCGGCGGTTTTTACGATGCGGCCTTTGTAGAGGACGTGCACTACATCCGGTTTGATGTAATCCAGCAGACGCTGGTAGTGGGTGATGACGATGGCTGCATTCTCCGGCGTGCGCAGTTGGTTTACACCGTTGGCTACGATGCGGAGGGCGTCGATGTCCAGTCCGCTGTCCGTTTCATCCAGGATAGCCAGTTTCGGTTCGAGCATCGCCATCTGGAAAATCTCGTTGCGTTTCTTTTCTCCACCGGAGAAGCCTTCGTTTACGCTGCGGCTTGCCAGCTTGTTGTCCAGTTCGACGATGGCCCGCTTTTCGCGCATCAGTTTCAGGAAGTCGGTAGCCGATACAGGCTCCAGACCGTTATATTTGCGATGTTCGTTCAAAGCGGCACGCATGAAGTTCACCATGCTGACCCCCGGAATCTCCACCGGATACTGGAAACTCAGGAAGATACCTTCGCGGCTGCGGTCTTCCGGTTCGAGTTCCAGCAGGTTTTTGCCGTTGAAAATAACTTCACCTTCCGTCACTTCGAAAGCCGGATTACCTACCAGCACGCTGCTCAGCGTACTTTTTCCGGAACCGTTCGGTCCCATGATGGCATGTACCTCGCCCGCCTTCACGGAAAGGTCGATGCCTTTCAATATCTCTTTGCCATTCACGTTGGCATGTAAGTTCTTTATCTCTAACATCTCTATTGTTATTGCTTGTTATACTTCTCGTTACTCTTAACCTCCTCCGGGAAGGGGAATGCCCCTCAACCGGTAAGCTCGCACTATACCTCACCGAGGTGAGGTATCATACATCATGCCGATGAGGTATCGTACATCAGGCGGGAGAGGCACTGCGTCCCCTTGCCTGTGTCAGCCTACGCTTCCCTCCAGGGAGATGGTCAGCAGCTTCTGCGCTTCGACGGCAAACTCCATCGGGAGCTTGTTCATCACCTCGCGGGCATAACCGTTTACAATCAGCCCCACGGCTTCTTCGACCGAGATACCGCGCTGTTGGCAGTAGAACAACTGCTCTTCGCTAATCTTGCTGGTCGTTGCTTCGTGCTCCACAACAGCCGTTTCATTCTGGATATCGGCATAGGGGAACGTATGCGCCCCGCTGGTGGAACTAAGCAGCAGACTATCGCACTGGCTATGGTTGCGGGCACCCTCGGCACGGGGAGACACCTTCACCAGACCACGGTAACTGTTCTGGCTGTGACCGGCGGATATACCTTTCGATACGATGGTACTGCGCGTATTCTTTCCGAGGTGAATCATCTTGGTTCCCGTATCCGCCTGCTGGTAATTGTTGGTAACGGCGACAGAGTAGAACTCGCCCACCGAGTTATCGCCGGCAAGGATACAGCTCGGATATTTCCAGGTGATGGCGGAACCGGTTTCCACCTGCGTCCAGGATATTTTACTGCCTTCGCCCTTGCACAGACCGCGTTTGGTAACGAAGTTATAGATACCGCCTTTGCCGTCCTTATCGCCGGGATACCAGTTCTGGACGGTGGAATATTTCACTTCGGCACGTTCCTTGGCCACGATTTCCACAATGGCGGCATGAAGCTGGTTTTCATCACGCATCGGAGCGGTACATCCTTCCAGGTAGCTGACATATGCCTCGTCGTCGGCCACAATCAGGGTACGTTCAAACTGTCCGGTATTAGCCGCATTGATACGGAAATAGGTGGACAATTCCATCGGGCAACGCACGCCCTTCGGTATGTACACGAAAGAACCGTCCGAGAATACAGCCGAGTTGAGCGCAGCAAAGAAGTTATCGCGGTAACTTACCACGCTGCCCATATATTGCTGTACCAAATCCGGATGATGCTGGACTGCCTCACTGAAAGAGCAGAAGATAATACCCTTCTCTGCCAGTGTTTCCTTGAAGGTGGTCTTCACGGACACGCTGTCCATTACGGCATCTACTGCCATCCCGCTCAACTGGGCACGCTCGTGCAAGGGGATTCCCAGCTTGTCGAACGTCTTCATCAATTCGGGGTCTACCTCGTCGAGGCTTTTCGGGCCTTCTTTTTTCTTCGGGGCGGCATAGTAAATTATATCCTGATAATCTATCGGGGGAATATTCAGATGGGGCCAGGTCGGCATCTCCAATGTCAGCCAGTGGCGGAACGCCTTGAGGCGGAATTCGAGCATCCATTCCGGCTCGTTCTTCTTGGCAGAAATAATACGGACAGTCTCTTCATCCAAACCACGGTGGATTACCTCCGTATCAATATCGGTAACGAAGCCATACTTGTAGTCGCTGGTCGTTACCTCATTTAGTATGTCGTTTGATTCCTGCATATATTTAATTTATAGTGTATTTCTTTTTTGACGCTATTTCTCTTCTGTAAACAAATTGTTCGGATAAATGGTTGGAATGATTTTCTCTATCGGGTGATAGAGGCGGGATTCTACTTTTATCTGACGGGGTATAAGTACCGAGCCGCGGTCTATCAACTCGACGGCATTCAATGCCAGACTGATAAACAGCAACATCATACAGACCCCGAACAACCCTCCTGCCAGATGGTTCAACAGACTGAGCGGCGTGGCTCCAACTACCCGGCTGACTATCTCGCCTGCCAACAGCAGGACACCGACTATCAACAGGAAACCAGCCACATAACTGAGGATGGTGACCCCTTCTTCCGGAAACCACCCCAATGCGACAATATATCCTCGCAGCCATGCCGCAGCTTTTGCACAGAAAAAGATACCAACCAAGAGGGCTATAAGCGAAACAACCTGTTTGATGACTCCATCAAACAGGCCTTTCACAAATCCTATCCCTGCCAGACATACGAATATAATGTCTAACCAGTTCATGTTTATAACGTCTTCTTAATTTCTGTTTCTTCGTATGCTTCGATAATATCGCCTACCTGGATATCATTGTAGTTTACTAAGTTCAAACCACAATCCAGCCCGGCTACCACTTCCTTCACATCGTCCTTGAAACGTTTCAGGGATTCCAACTCGCCGGAGTGGACTACGATACCGTCGCGGATTACGCGCACCTTGTTCGTACGTTTGATTTTGCCTTCACGTACCATACATCCGGCAATCGTACCGACCTTGGTAATCTTGAACACTTGCAATACTTCCACATTGGCGGTAATCTCTTCCTTGATTTCCGGAGAAAGCATCCCTTCCATTGCGCTCTTCACCTCTTCGATTGCGTCATAGATGATTGAGTACAGACGGATTTCAACGCCTTCCTTATCAGCCATACGGCGAGCCGGCAATGCAGGACGAACCTGGAAACCGATGATGATAGCGTTTGAAGCGGCAGCCAACACAACATCCGATTCGGATATCTGGCCGACAGCCTTGTGGATTACGTTCACCTGGATTTCTTCGGTAGACAGACGGATTAACGAGTCGGACAATGCCTCTACGGAACCGTCCACGTCACCCTTCACGATTACGTTCAGTTCCTGGAAGTTACCAACTGCGATACGGCGTCCGATATCATCCAGCGTAAGCATCTTCTGGGTACGCAGACCCAATTCACGCTGCAACTGTTCGCGGCGGTTGGCTATTTCGCGGGCTTCCTGTTCGGTTTCCAATACATTAAACGTATCACCTGCCTGGGGAGCACCGTTCAGACCGAGGATTAATACCGGTTCGGAAGGACCTGCTTTTTCCACACGTTGGTTACGTTCGTTGAACATCGCCTTGATGCGTCCGTGGTGGGTACCGGCAAGTACGATGTCGCCGACTTCCAGTGTTCCGTTTTCCACCAGGATGGTAGAAACATATCCGCGTCCCTTATCCAGGGAAGATTCGATGATGGAACCTACTGCGCGTCTCTTCGGATTTGCTTTCAGGTCCAGAAGGTCTGCTTCCAGCAATACCTTTTCAAGCAGTTCCTCTACGCCCATGCCTTTCTTGGCAGAGATTTCCTGGCTCTGGTATTTACCGCCCCAGTCTTCCACCAGATAGTTCATATTGGCAAGCTCTTCCTTGATTTTCTCAGGGTTAGCATGCGGTTTATCTATCTTATTGATGGCAAAAACGATAGGTACGCCGGCAGCGGAAGCATGGTTGATTGCTTCGATGGTCTGCGGCATGACGTTATCGTCGGCAGCTACAATAATAATTGCGATATCCGTTACTTTGGCACCGCGGGCACGCATGGCGGTAAACGCTTCGTGACCCGGAGTATCCAGGAAGGTGATACGGCGTCCGTTCTGCAACTTCACATTGTAAGCACCGATGTGCTGTGTGATACCTCCGGCTTCACCGGCGATTACGTTTGCTTTACGGATATTGTCCAGCAATGAAGTTTTACCGTGGTCGACGTGTCCCATCACTGTTACGATAGGCGGACGTGCTACCCAGTCTTCTTCATTATCGTCTTCTTCATTTTCCTTGATGGCCTCGACTACTTCGGCACTTACATATTCAGTCTTGAAACCGAATTCTTCAGCCACGATATTGATAGTTTCCGCATCCAGGCGTTGGTTGATTGATACCATGATACCGATGCTCATGCAAGTAGCGATAACTTTGGTAACAGGGACATCCATCATGTTAGCAAGGTCGTTTGCTGTAACGAACTCCGTCAACTTCAGGGTTTTGCTTTCCATTTCCTCCTGTTCCAACAATTCGTGTTCACGCTTTTGCACGGCATCACGTTTGTCGCGGCGGTATTTGGCCCCCTTGTTATTCTTATTGCCCTTGTTGGTCAAACGGGCCAACGTTTCCTTAATCTGCTTCTGTACATCCTCTTCGCTGACTTCGGCTTTTACCGGTTTCTTCAACCGGGGCTTGCGGTCGTCGTGCGGACGGCTCGGACGTGTATTTGTTCCCGGGGTGTTGTTTACATCTACCCGGTCTTTCTTTATACGGTTACGTTTTTTCTTTTCCCCGTTAGCGTCGCCAGGTTTTGCTGTAGCGGAGGCAGTAGCCGGTTTCTGTACACCGTCTTTATTCGGTTTGTTGAAACCGCCGCCCTGTTGTCCGGGTTTATTATTGGAAAAACGTTCACGCTTGTCGTCGCGTTCTTTTTTACGCTCTTCCTTTGTCTTCTTTTTAGGACGGGTAGATTGATTCAATGCATTCAGGTCAATCTTGCCGGTTACCTTGATTTTAGACTCAAACTTCGGAGTATTCAAACGGAACAATCCTTCTCCCGAAGCAGCTTCTTCTGTTTCAGACGGACGATTTCCGACTTCCGCATTACCGGTTTCAGCTTTTACCGGCGTTTTTGCATATTCCGTTTTCTCTACTTCTACAGGTTCCTTTTCCACTTTTATCACTTTTACTTCTTTTTTCACCACTGGCGGCTGTATTGCTTCTACCTTTTCCGGTGTTTTTTCCGGCACGATGACAACTTTCTTCGGTGCCTCTATCGGCTCCTTCGACGGAGCGGCAACGGGAGCCGTAGGAGCAGGAGCAGCTACAGAGGCGGCTTCCTTCTTTTCTACGGGAGCAGAAACGGGGACAGTCTTTTCCGCTACCGGAGTTGCTTTAACTTCTTCGGTAGCATCCTGTTTTTTATATTTCTTATCCAGATCAATCCGGCCTTTCGTTACAATTTTAGGCTTGAATTCATCCGGTATTACGGTCTTAATTTCCGAACTCTTCTCTTCTTTCACAGAAGAATCCTTATGGGGACGTGCCAATACGGCACGCTCACGCTCAAAATTTGTGTCCGGTAAATCTTTTCCAAACTCTTTTACGAGCAAAGCATACTGTTCATCACTGATTCTCGTGTTGGGATTATCCTCAACCGAAAACCCTTTCTTATGCAGGAACTCAACAACCGTATTGATTCCTACGTTCAATTTTCTTTGTACTTGTATTAATTTTATAGGCATATCTAACTTTGTCGTAATACTTATTCTTCACTTTCACCTTCTTCTTCAAATTCGGCGGATAATATAGCCAGCACTTCATCTACTGTCTGTTCTTCCAGATCGGCACGCTCCAGAATTTCACTCCGATCCATAGCCAGTACACTCTTTGCGGTATAGCAACCGATATTCTTCAGGGCATCGATTACCCAAGAATCGATTTCATCCGAGAATTCATCCAGATAGATATCTTCTTCATCTGCACCTTCCACATCGCGGAATACATCGATTGTATATTCTGTCAACAGACAAGCCAGTTTAATATTTAAACCGCCTTTACCGATTGCCAGCGAAACTTCTTCCGGACGCAGATAAACTTCAGCTTTATGCTCTTCTTCGTTCACACGGATAGAAGATATTTTAGCGGGGCTCAATGCACGTTGTATAAACAGTGCGACATTGGCTGTGTAATTGATAACGTCGATATTTTCGTTTCTCAATTCACGTACGATGCCATGGATACGGGAACCTTTCATTCCGACGCAGGCACCAACCGGGTCGATACGGTCATCATAAGATTCTACTGCGACTTTGGCACGTTCTCCCGGGATACGGGCGATTGCCTTAATGGTAATCAGTCCATCGTTAATTTCAGGTACTTCCAGTTCGAACAAACGTTGCAAGAACATTTTGTCCGTACGTGAAAGGATAATCTTCGGATTATTGTTGAAGTTATCCACCCGCTGTACAATCGCACGAACGGTTTCACCCTTGCGGTAGAAATCGGAAGGGATTTGTTCGGATTTCGGGAGCAGCAACTCATTACCCTCGTCGTCCAGCAACAAGATTTCCTTTTTCCATACCTGATACACATCGGCAGCAATAATATGACCGATTTTATCTTTGTATTTAGCAAACAAACTATCCTTCTGCAATTCAAGTATCTTAGAAGCCAATGTCTGGCGCAGGTTCAGAATGGCACGACGTCCGAAGCCTGCGAAGTTAACCTCGTCGGTTACCTCTTCACCTACTTCACAGTCTGCATCAATCTTACGAGCCTCAGTCAATGTAAGCTGAAGGTTCGGATCTTCCAGTTCATCGTCAGCTACTACCGTACGGTTGCGCCAGATTTCGAAGTCTCCTTTTTCAGGATTGATGATCACATCATAATTTTCGTCCGTACCAAACATTTTGGCAATCACATTACGGAAGGAATCTTCCAACACGCTGATCATCGTATCCTTGTCTATATTCTTCAACTCCTTGAACTCAGCAAGGGTATCAATCATACTGATTGTTTCCTCTTTCTTGGCCATAATCTTTTACTTAAATCTTATTAGATATTTTGTATATTTTATTTCATCGAATGTATACGGTTGGTCTTCCGTAACGGTAACCTTGCGTTTGGCACCTTCCGGCTTTATCTGTTTTTCGATCGTTATCACCACACCCTTTTCGTCGGCAGCTTTCAGCACACCGGCAAGTTTGGCACCGTTCTTTAACAGCATTTCAACTTCATTACCAATATTTTTCTGATATTGACGAAGAATCTTAAACGGGGCTGTTATTCCTGCGGAACCTACCTCCAGTTCAAAATCTTCCTTATCCCTATCCAAATGAGCTTCCACGTAACGGCTTAGTTCAACACAGTCATCAATACAGACACCCTCATCATTGTCTATCTCTATGATAATCAAGTTACCAGGTTTAATCACTACGTCTACCAAATAATTTCCGGATGAAGCTAATTTCTCTTCTACCAGTTGGCTTATCAGATCCTTTTCAATCATATACATATAGTTAAGAACAAAAGGAGGGGACTACCCGCCCCCTCCTCATCTTCGCTTAATCGCCTGCAAATATACAAATAATCAGTGAGTTTTCAAATAATTATTATTTTTTTATTCATTGTCCGGCAGGATTTGGGTATATGGCATGCAAACACTATCTTTACGGCCTGAATACAAGGGGTGCTTATGGCTATACGCCACAGGCTGAGAACATACCCATATTACCTGTACGGATAATGCCGGCGTAGGGAAAAGCAAGTCATTACGGCTTCATGGTATACATCCTCACTCAACACTCCTCTCCTATTCGTTTAATTCATTTATTTAAACAAAAAGACTAAGGATGAAAAGTGTATTAATGATCACCGCCGGAGTACTGGCGGTATGTACTGTCGAAGGCAAACAATCCGAACCTGTCGACTCGTTGAAAATTTCAAAAAATATTCCATTAGAGGAAGTGGTGATAACTGCCACCCGGGTTTCAAAAGGGACACCCGTCGCATACAGTGAAATATCCAGGAAAGAACTGAACAAACGGAATGACGGGCAAGGTATTCCCTTCCTGCTCCTCCAGTCGCCATCCGTCATTATGACTTCGGATGCAGGGACAGGTATCGGCTATTCTGGCTTCAGGGTCCGCGGGACAGATGCAAACCGTATCAATATTACAGTAAACGGGGTACCGGTCAACGACTCCGAATCGCATACCGTATTCTGGGTTAATATGCCGGATTTTGCCTCTTCCGTTGATAATATCCAGATTCAACGCGGGGCCGGCACTTCGACAAACGGTGCTGCTGCATTCGGCGCCACCGTTGCTATGCAGACTCAGAAACCGGATTTAAAACCTTACGGTATCTATTCTGTTTCAGCGGGTTCGTTCGGTACAGTAAAAAACACGGTACAAGGCGGTACCGGACTTCTTTACGACCATTTTGTGTTTGATGCCCGTTATTCCAATATCCGGAGCGACGGATTTATAGACCGGGCTTCCGCCAACATGCATTCTTATTTTGTTTCCGCAGCCTACTACGGAGCAAATACTTTAATCCGCTTCCAGACATTCGGGAGCGATGAACGAACGTACCAGGCATGGACCGGAGTTCCTTCTTCCATGCTGGAAACAAACCGTACGTATAACCCCTGCGGTGAATATGAAGAAAACGGAGTAACCAAATACTACGATAACCAAACCGACAATTACAAACAACAAAACTACCATCTGTCGGCAAGCCAGCGTCTCGGGGACTACTGGAATATGAATCTGACGCTTCACTATACACATGGGGAAGGCTATTACGAAGATTATAAGGCAAAAGCGAAATTTAAAAGCTATAAACTCCAACCGTATATAAACAGCAATGGCGAAACAGTTACCAAATCCGATCTGGTACGACGTAAATGGCTGGATAACGATTTTTATGGGGCCGTATACAGTGCCAACTACCAGACCGAACGGTTGAACTTCTCATTCGGTGCTGCCGTAAACAAATATATAGGCGGTCATTTCGGACGTGTCATGTGGGTAAAAAGTGCAGAAAACCTGCCACAACCCGACTATGAATATTATCGCAATACCGGAAATAAGCTCGATTACAATACGTATGCGAAAGCAAATTACCAGTTCCACCCCTATTTCAACGGTTATATCGATATGCAATACCGGGGCATCCACTACACAATAAAAGGAAGTGACGACAAAGCTGGCGACCATGTCAACGTAGATAAATACTGGAACTTTTTCAATCCGAAAGCGGGTGTTAATTTCCGGAAAGGAGGACACAATGCTTTTGTTTCTTTTGCCGTAGCCAATCGCGAACCCAACCGCGACAACTTCACCGAAGCAGGTCCCGACGAACGTCCCCTACATGAAACGCTATACGATTATGAAGTGGGATATAGTTTCAGCAATCCCCGTTTCCATGCCGGAGCCAACCTCTATTATATGGACTACAACAACCAATTGATTCTGACAGGCAAAATCAGTGAAATCGGCGAAGCACTCACTTCCAATATCAAGGATAGTTACCGGATGGGAATCGAACTGACGGGAGGCGTAAAAATTACCCGGTGGCTGGAATGGAACGGGAACGTGACTTTCAGCCGGAACAGAATAAAAGACTTCACCGAAACGCTGCAAAATTTTGATGCCGATTGGAATCCTGTCCCAGGTCAGGAAGAAGTTAAAAATTATCTGGGGACAACCCGAATTGCTTTTTCGCCGGATATTATTGCCAACAGCATGTTCAGCTTCTACTGGAAAGGCCTGAGTGTAGGCTTCAATTCTCAGTATGTAAGCCGCCAGTATATAGACAATACTTCCAGTAAAGAGCGCTCCATCGACCCTTATTTTGTCAACAGCTTGCAAATAGGTTACATATTCAAGCCTAAATTCATGAAAGAGATTGGCTTAGACCTGGCTGTCAATAATCTTTTCAATGAACAATATGAGACAAATGCATGGGTTTACTCGGCTATTGTAGATGGCAAACGTTACAAAGAAGATGGGTATTTCTGTCAGGCAGGTATTAATGCCATGGCCAGAGTAACTTTCAAATTTTAACTGGATGGAACATTTTCTTGAATATTTCGGTGTATTAACGGGACTGCTTTATTTATTGCTCGAAATAAAGCAGCACCGCGCCATGTGGGTAGTAGGGTTTACCACCTCCCTCGTCTATGTCTTTGTATTTTTCTTTTCTAAGATTTATGCAGATATGGGGCTGAATGTTTATTACACAGCCATCAGCGTTTATGGTTTCTGGCAATGGACCCGGAAAAATAAACTTCAGGAGAAAGAGGAATCACAACAGCAAGACAGTTCTTCCGAAAAGATATTGTACCGCCATGCAACTTTGAAATTACTGGCAGGTATCTGTTTTGTCATACTTGCTATCTACGGATTCCTTTTTTACATCTTATATACATTTACGGATTCACCCATACCATCAGGAGACGCATTTACCACAGCAGTCGGGATTGTTGCCACCTGGATGCTTGCACGGCGCATTATCGAGCACTGGATATTTTGGGTCATCGTAAATTTCGTTTCAGTATATCTTTATTACCTTCGCGGATTATATCCCACCATGTTCCTTTATACCTGCTACGGATTACTTGCCATAGTCGGATTATATACATGGAAAAAGAAAGGAATCAATACAAATGACAGCACCTTATAATTGCGTAATCATGGCAAACGGCAGTTTTCCTGAAACAAGCCTGCCACTGGAAATGCTTCGCAAGGCATCCTTCATTATTGCCTGCGACGGGGCTACGGGAGCATTACATGAAGCAGGAATCATTCCAGATGCCATAGTCGGCGACCTGGACAGCATCCCGGCACCTTTCCGCCAGCTTTATGCTGACCGTATACATATCGTAGAAGATCAGGAAATCAACGACCTGACCAAAGCCGTCCGCTATGCCCACTCCATCGGCCAGCAAGAGGTGCTGATACTTGGTGCCACCGGGCTAAGGGAAGACCATACACTGGGAAATATCTCCTTGCTTATGGACTATGCTTCCATATTCCGGAAAGTCGAGATGCTATCCGACTATGGACAATTCACCCCGCTTTTGCAAACCGCTACGCTGCAAAGCCATCCCGGACAACAGGTATCCATTTTCTCCATGTATCCTGAAGGGACAATCAGCACAAGCGGACTGAGGTGGCCTATCTGCAACCGGAAACTCACATCCTGGTGGCAAGGTTCCTTAAACGAAGCTTCCGGAAATGAATTCACTATCGAATTATCCCCCGAAGCCCGGGTGATTGTTTACCGGACCACATGCATATAAAAAATATCCCGAAGGCATCTTTTTTGAGATTGCCTTCGGGAATAAAATACACCCTCAATTTTACAACTTAGTATATAAGCCTCACGGCTTAGTGAATATTTTTCTTTATTTATTAAGCAGAAAGTTTATTGAGCAATGAAGCTTTCCACTCAATAAAACCCTCAATGTTATTTTCTACCCTGAATTGCAGTTTATCATCTGCAACTTTTTTCAACTCTGTTTTGGGAGCCAACGGAAGGCACATATCATCCACGTTGAAATAAGCTTTCATCAAGATGACGTCATAGCCTCCGCCAATAACGGTCTTCACCAATGTCACAGGTACGTTCAATTGCGCCAGATAATAAGCAGAACGTTCGTAAGCGCACCATGCATTGTCTTCGAGATACAAGTAGACATCCTGACAGTTGTCCACTTCATTCCCTAAAATAGTACTAACATCAAATATGCACTCCATGTTACTTTTAATTATACTATACTTTATAAATTCTGACAATGCAAATATATATACTTTTAAAGCCCGTAGCGGGCTGTAAAAATCTCAATTATCACTGTCAAATCTATCAATCTTCCTTTTTGATAGAAAACTCCCTCTATTTCTACAAAAACAAAACCATCCGTAAGAACATATACCCCAGTTGCCGGGGAATAATTCTTACGGATGGTTCTTAAATTAATTTCTCAGAATCAGAGGTCTGCGCGTTTCTTACGGAGTTCTTCCAGATTAGCGGAAGCATCCTCTATACCGGCAGCTTTAGCCTGGTTTAGCAAACGTTCTGCCTCATCCAGATTATCCTGCAACAGGGCAAGCACACCACGTGCGTGAATAGCGACCGGACTGTTATCCGCTTTAGCCAAATATCTTGCTGCAGCATCCAAATCCCTTTTTGAAAGAGCTACATTAGCTGCATTCAGGTTTGCTACAGGATCGTCACTGAATGTACGTACTGCGATTTCGAATACTTCATTATATGCATCGCTTCCAAGCGGATAGCTGTTTGCCACTGCATACATTTCATCAAGGCTCAACTGTTTCGGATTTGTTTTAATAATCTTACGAGCTTCTTCCAGAGAGAATTCCCGCACTAAATATTTAACCTTGTAATCCGTACGGCGCAATTTAGGATAGATGGTCCTGTAAATATACTTATAAGGTTCTCCGCCATTCAGTGCTTCCAGTTCATCCTGCTTTTTATCCGGATCAGCATCACTGTTTATGATATCCAACGCTTCTTTGCGTGAAGGGATATTCATATCCGCTTCTGCATATGCTTTCAGACCGTCCCAGTCTTCAATCCCGTTCTCCAGTGTAAACAGGTTTTCTGCCAGATTATGTTTCTTACCAACGTATTCGGCTAAAGATTTCACACGGTTGCCTGCCAATATTCTATTATGCTCGAAAGAGGCTTCCGGCGAAGCGAAACCTTTCAATGTGATTCCTTCCAAAGAAACATTCTTGTCATCAACAACCAGATTAATACTGTTGTCGATCTTTGCCAACTCGTTTGCATTGCCACGGAAATCATTAAGAATATTATATTTATCCACCCGGTATTCGATGAAAGCAGAACTTTCTTCTACCCTATGTTTTTCAGGTTCCACTTCCGGACGAATATAAACAAGGAACGGCTGAACCTGATAAAAACCATCTACCTTATCGGCAATCAGCAATGGTTCACCCGGTTTCTCTTTTCCACAACCACATAAATCCTGGGCCAATACAAAGCGGGCATCTTTCATCCACGATTCATAAGGAATTGTCATCTTATATGATACAGAAGCATCCGGATTCTTTTTTGCATTTACTACAGCGAAATATTCTTCATCCGTATTATTCAATGCAACTTCACGGTTATACACTTTATTACGGATTCTGCCGTTCACCAGAACAGAGGGTAATCCCATCTTTTGTGAACCGGATTCCAGTACGGGTGTCAATGTCAGGAATCTTCTGGTTGAAATCTGATCTCCGTTTATTTTTATAACAGCGTCAATGTAAAGTTCGTTACCTTTTTTCTTTAGCTCGTTGCTAACCACACTCACAGGCGATTCGGTCTGTGCTTCGGCTATCGGGGCAAAAGCGGCAAGAAGGGCAGCAAACATATATATTTTCATTCTTATCTTCATAGCTCTTGTTATTTAAAGAAGTAAATAATAGATAGAGCGGCTTTCGTTACGCCGAAATAATTCTTCGACTCTGTTGCCAAAACAGAACCACAAGTCGCACATGGATACTTGTCATATTTCAGATGCGCCCAACCGACACCGATCTCAGCTTCCATACTCCAACGGTTACCTAGCAACCATTGATAACCGTAACCGATACCTACACCATACAAATCACCCTGGTAACGATTGTCCTTAATGTTGCCACCAAGAAATTTTAATCCTCCGACATTATAATCTGCATAAAAAGGATGCAAGCCAAAGAAATGCCCGTCAAATCTCTCACATAACCAATAACGTACTTCCGGCTGGACCATCCAATGCTTCAAACGGGCTTCTTCGCCAAGCTTCCATCCATTATAATTACCGGACAGATCCAATGTCCACTTTTTGCTTAGCCCCACCTCAACACCCAGATTGATTGTTGCTGTAGCATCATAAAGCAAATTGGACTTTACCGCAAACTTCTGTCCATAGGCATTCGTCATACACGACAGAAGTAAAAAAAGGAAAAGTACTTTCTTCATATACATATAATTTTAATACTCAGTTTGTATCTTTTTATTAAGAGGCAAAGGTATATAGAATATAAACCTATGATAATAGGTAAATGTTTCAACTTCAACGGGCGTTGTTCTCATAGCCGCTCTATTTATTTCAGTAATCTCAAACTCATATAAAAAATGACACTTTTACCGTCTACTTTTGCAGTTAATGCCTACTTTATCGGAACTTTGGAAAAGCAGGCATGTTCTTATAACCAGACTTTTATTCCTGCCTGTACAGACAAGGAAATTTGCAGGCAGCCACTTGTTATTTACAAATTAGATATATATCTTTACTCGGAAAAGATAGAATAAGCAGCGGGTAATGTTAGCAGCCATACAAATACATATTCAATGGATAGCGGGTATAATATTTATCATATTGTATTCTGTTACTATTCTGGGACTCGTTCTGGTTATTATTGCTGAAAACCGGAATCCGTTAAAAACCATACCTTGGGTAATCGTACTTCTTCTCACTCCCGGTATCGGACTTATTTTCTACTTTTTTTTCGGACAAGACAACCGGAAACAACGCATCATTTCACGTCGTACCTATAAACGCATCATGAGACGTCCTCATGATGGTAATTTACCACAGGATGCCTGTTCTGTTCCAGCCCCTTACCAGCCGTTGGTCACCTTATTGGCAAACAGCAACCAGTCTTCACTTTTGTATGGTAGCGATATGAGCATCTATACAAACGGAAGCGACAAGTTCCGCGACTTGATTAGTGAAATAGAAAAAGCAACCCACCATATCCATCTGCAATACTATATCTTTTGTGACGACAAAATAGGCAATATCATCAAAGAACTATTGATAGCCAAAGCCAAAGAAGGCGTCGAAGTGCGCGTATTGTATGATGATGTAGGCTGCTGGAAAGTAAAAGAGAAATTTTTTAAAGAAATGCAAGAAGCAGGCATAGAAGTATATGCCTTCCTGAAAGTTGCATTCCCCGTCCTGACAAGTAAGGTAAACTATCGAAACCACCGGAAAATCGTAGTAATAGACGGAAAAGTAGGTTTTATGGGAGGGATGAATATTGCAGACAGATACGAAAAAGGAACCGACTGGGGCACATGGAGAGATACTCATTTCAAAATTACAGGTAAAGGGGTTCATGGATTGCAGGCGGCATTCCTGATAGACTGGTATGTCGTTAGCAAGCAATTGCTGAATGCAAAGATCTATTATCCACCTGTTCCCGTCTACAGTGACGACAACATCATGCAAATTGCAACCAGCGGACCGGTCGGTCAATGGCGAATTTTGCTACAGGCTTATATATTCATGATTGCCAATGCGAAAAAATATATCTTTATACAGACTCCTTACTTTCTTCCTACCGAAGGATTGAATCAAGCCCTGCAAACCTCGGCATTGGGAGGTATCGATGTGAGACTGATGTTGCCCAAACGTTCGGACACCCGTACGGCAAATATGGCTACCCACTCATTTATTGATGAAATGGTAAAAGCCGGAGTAAAGGTTTATTTCTACAAACCGGGGTTCCTGCACTCCAAATTATTGGTAACCGACGACGCCGTAACCTGCATAGGTTCTGCAAATATGGACTTCCGCAGTTTCGAACACAATTTCGAAATCAATGCCTTTGTATACCAACCGGCATTTGCTAAACAAATGAGAAAGGTATTCATGTATGACATGCACCATTGTGAACGGCTGGTTCCTACACGATGGTTAAGACGCCCGTTAAAACAGCGTCTCGCGGAATCATTTATGCGTTTGTTTTCTCCTCTTCTTTAATAAAAATACTGAAATTTACAGAACCGTATATTCTACGCTGATTAAAGTAAGGTAGCTCGGAAAAATCATATTCCTTCGGATGCTCCATTACGAAAATTCCATCTTCACGCAGCAAGTCACGTTCAAACACCAGACGGGGAATCTCCGGAAGTTCTTTTAACGCATAGGGAGGGTCGGCAAAAATAAAGTCGAAACTTTGCATGGGAGCCGAACTTAAATAGCGGAACACATCTCCACGTATCAGATGTAATGATTCCGTTTTCAATTCTTTGGCTACTTTGGCTATAAAGGAAGCATGTTGGTTATTCTTTTCCACTGCCGTTACATTACGGCATTCACGTGAAAGTAGCTCAAATGAAATACTACCGGTCCCGGCAAACAAATCAAGAGCATCCAATCCTTCCAGGTCTGTCAGGTTGGAAAGCACATTGAAAAGATTCTCTTTGGCAAAATCCGTTGTCGGGCGCGCACTGAATGTAGACGGTACGTCAAACCGTCTTCTCCCATATATACCACTTATAATTCGCATAAAAACAAAGCTGTTAAATCCAACGGAGCCTGCACTATTTCCGGACCGAGCAAATAGGCTTCGGAAGGCATCTCCAAAGGATCAATATATTGTAAATAATTTCGTAAAGTACTTGTTACCGCATTCCTGAAATCTGCCTGACCAAAAATCCTCAACTGATCTTTCCGTTGGTCCATACCCGCCTGTTTCCACACATATAATATATAGTAAAGAATATCGTCCGGCTGTTCATATTCAAACGAATTGACAAATAACAACTTTCCTTGCGCATAACATACCACATCCATCATTTTCCGATGCAACACTACGTACAGTTGTTTAGGAATTCGCGAACGGCTCTGCTTCTTCCAAAGAGATAATAGCGGGGAAAGATGATGCACAAAACGCGGACTCACCAAGGAACGGCAACAAAACTCATAAACTTCTTCATTCATCCCAAACAGAAGTTCTGCATCCTCATCTTCCAAATGATTATCCAGACAACGCTCCTCCGGTGAGAAAAAGGTAAAGGACAATAGCTCCTGCTTCCGCTTCTCCTCAAAAACAGTTTCAGGCACCAATGTATATTGGGGAGATACGCTAACCACATAAATATGCTTATATAAATAAGTCAGGAAATCATTTTCAAAGAAAAATTCTTTCAGAGAAGAGACATAAGGTTTTGTCCGGTCAAACTCAATGTCTCTGAAAAAGAAACTTTCGCTAACCGAAGGGCTATAACCCGAAAAAGAAAGTCCACCCGACCGAAGCCGGATGGACATTGTATATTTTTCCGAATTATCAGCAGTCAACTGGTCGGGCACACTGATAATCATAAACTATTTCTTAATTTTCCCAGTTACCGGCATTGTTATTAATTTCTTCCAATGAACCAACACGCAGACCCGGATATTTATTAGTTTTTTCAGCCTTGTCTTTCAAGTTAAATACTAACTGTTTGTCTAAGTCACCCAGATAATCGTCATATAAAACGCCGCACTGAAATACCTTTACGGTATAACCTGAACCGGAAGTCAGAGTGGCTGTATCCATAGAGAACTGAATATTTGTATATGGAACATTACGCATATCTGCTACATTATAGTTGGCACCGAACAGTGTATCTACTGCAGTTACCCAAACAGTATCACGTTTAATCAAACCTTTCTTTACGGCTTCTTTTTCCGTCATACCTTTTTCCAACTGTTCATCAGTCAAAACACCTTCTTTGATAAGGAACGGCAATTTGTCGTCTTTCAAGAACTTAGCCAATTCATCAAAGTTAGCGGCATGTACTTTATACTTGTTCTTATACTCGATCTGAGCTTTACGAATATCGATCAAACGCTCTTTAATTGCGTTTTCACGAAGATCCTTTTCTTCATTAAACTCAATCGGAGTCATAATACTCCTGTAGCACATGTACCCGAGCAGCAACACTGCCACTGTCAATAAAATCCTCAATGTAACTTTCATGGTTTGTATATTTTTTGAATTTATTTCGTTCGGCAAATTTAAAAAAGAATATTTAATACACTACCTTTATAGCGAAAATTATTATAAACAAAATGATAAATAGTTATTTAAGCAGCCAAATTAGACAGAATTTTCCGTATAACCCGACAAAAGACCAGCTTTTCACCCTCAATGCCTTGTCGGATTTCTTACTTTCGACCGACGCAAATACCTTGTTTCTCATGAAAGGATATGCAGGTACCGGAAAAACTTCTCTGGTCGGAGCACTTGTCAAAACCATGGCCGACTTACAGCAAAAATCCCTCTTATTGGCACCTACCGGACGTGCAGCAAAAGTCTTTTCCAACTATGCCGGACAAAAAGCTTTCACCATCCATAAAAAAATTTACAGGCAAAAAGCTTTTTCCAACGAGTCTACCGGATTTCTGCCTACCGATAACTTGCACAAAGATACTATTTTTATTGTAGATGAAGCCTCCATGATAGCTAATGATGGGGTCGACTCTTTTATTTTCGGAACAGGACGCTTGCTGGATGACCTGATTCAATATGTATATTCCGGTGAAAACTGCCGCCTTATTCTTATGGGGGACGTGGCACAGCTCCCCCCAGTCTTACAGACCGAAAGCCCGGCACTAAACCCCGGCATACTCAAGGGATATAACCTGAATGTGACAGAGGTTGCCCTCACCCAAGTCGTACGGCAAGAAGGAGATTCCGGAATCCTTTTTAATGCAACACGCCTTCGCGATGCATTGCGCAATAACGAGGTTGAAATATTTCCCAAATTAAGACTAAAAGGATTTTCAGACTTCCGTAAAATCGGGGGTGAAGACCTGATAGAGGAAATATCCGCAGCCTATAGCCGTGACGGAATAGAAGACACCCTGATTATCACACGATCCAACAAACGTGCAACTATTTATAATAATGGAATCCGCAACCGCATCCTCTACCGGGAAGAGGAACTTTCTTCCGGCGACCGGCTGATGGTAGCCAGAAACAACTATTTCTGGACTACAGGCTGTAAAGGAATGGATTTTATCGCCAATGGTGAAATCATACAAGTACTGCGTGTCCGCCGTACGACCGAAGTGTATGGTTTCCGGTTTGCCGATGTCACCGTACGTTTTCAGGACTATGACCTGGAAATGGATGTCAAAATATTACTGGACACCTTACAAACAGACAGCCCTGCACTGCCCAAAGAATTAAACGACAAATTATTTTACACCATACTCGAAGACTATTCAGACATTTCGACCAAAGCGGGTAAGATGAAAAAGATGAAAGTCGACCCTCATTACAACGTGCTCCAAGTGAAATATGCCTATGCCGTAACCTGCCACAAAGCCCAGGGCGGGCAATGGATGAATGTATTCCTCGATATCGGCTATATTACGGAAGAGATGCTGGGAGAAGATTTCTACCGCTGGCTCTACACAGCTATCACCCGTGCGACACACCGCCTCTATCTGGTCAATTTGCCGGATGAATTTGAAGATTTTAGCTCATAATCATAGTACTATAAGTAAGAAATGTATATTTTTGCCTTTATTATAGTAGTATATAGGCTGAAATAAGGTAAAAAATAATGGCTAACAAAGAGAAAATAGATTATCTGCTTTTAGATATCAGAGAGCTTGAAACACTGATTGCCGGAATACGGGATGCGGAAATATATCCGGCATCCTTCTTCGGACAAACATTCAACCTCACCCACAAAATATTAAAGGACCTCCACTCCCTTGAAACGTCCCAGATAGAGATGTTACGCAAGCAAATGGAGGAACACCAGGCATTATTGCAATCCATCCCCAATCAAGTGGCTGCTCCTATGCCGGAACCCCCGGTCAAGGATGTCCAAATCCAGGAAACCCGGCAAATTGTTGAAGTGAAACCGGAAATACTTGAAGAAGAAATAGCGGAGCCCGTGCAGGAACAGGTACAGGCCGAAGATACACTTCAAGTCCAGCCGGAACCGGAAATCAAGACTCCCGAAGCAGAGGTGGAGGCAATAGCTAAAGAAACCATTCAAGTGCAGGCACAGGAACCTGTGCAAGAGCCTGTACACAAAGGGAACGCCGAACGTTCCGGGCTTTTCCTAAACGACCTGTTGGAAAAAAATAACCTTTCCGACTTCCGCAAAGCATTCAGCCTGAACGATCGCTTCCGTTTTCGCCGGGAACTGTTTGGAGGGGATGAAGAACGGATGAACAGGGTAATCAGCGACTTAAATGACCTTCATACCTATGAAGACTCGGTCACTTACCTGAATAATAAGCTGAAATGGAATATTGAAGATGAAGCCGTTTCTGATTTTATCAAACTGCTTGAAAAACGATTCCTCTGAATTATGGCAAAATTAACCGTAGTCCCCACCCCCGTAGGAAACCTGGAAGATATGACCTTCCGTGCCATACGCGTATTGAAAGAAGCCGACTTGATTTTGGCAGAAGATACCCGGACGACCGGCTTTCTGCTGAAACATTTCGAAATACAAAACAAGATGCAATCACACCACAAATTCAACGAGCATAAAACGGTGGAACAGATTGCATCCCGTATTAAGGGGGGAGAAAATATCGCCCTTGTATCCGACGCCGGTACCCCGGCAATCTCCGACCCGGGTTTTATGCTGGTAAGAGAATGTGTGCGGCAAGGTGTCGATGTGGAGTGCCTGCCGGGAGCAACAGCATTTGTTCCGGCATTGGTAGCATCCGGACTCCCCAATGAAAAATTCTGTTTTGAAGGTTTCCTTCCACAAAAAAAAGGACGGCAAACCCGCTTGAAGGAACTGGCGACAGAAAACCGTACCATCATCTTCTACGAATCCCCCTTCCGGCTGGTTAAGACTTTAACCCAGTTTGCCGAATTTTTCGGAAGCGACCGGCAGGTTTCGGTTTCCCGTGAAATATCCAAACTGCACGAAGAGACTGTCCGGGGAACACTCGAAGAGGTAGCCTCCCACTTCACGGTGAACGAACCGAAAGGTGAAATTGTTATTGTTTTAGCAGGCTTAAAAGATAAAAAGGACAAAGAGAGAGAAAAAGATGTTTAACGTAAAAACAAAAAGAACATGAAGAAAGTAGTTATTGCAGCTTGTATCTGCACAGCCATGCTGGCATCCTGCGGACAAAATTCGGCAGATTATAAAAAGCTGAAAGCAGAAAATGATTCTCTGAAAATAGAGAACACCCGTAATGTGGCGGAAATCAATGACATCATCGCCACCCTGAATGATGTGGAAACAGACATTCAGTCCATTCGTGATGCTGAAAATTATCTGACTATACAGCAACAGACCGGTGGTGAAATGAGCAAGACAAACCGCGAACGTATTAAAGATAACATGCAGTTAATCAGCGAAACGCTGAAAAAAAACCGTCAACAAATCTCCGAACTGGAAACAAAACTGAAGAATAGCAATATCCAATCCTCAGCTTTGAAAAAGACGATTCAGCGTTTGAACTCCGAGCTCGATCAAAAAGCAACAATGATCGTTGCCCTGCAGGAAGACTTGGCTAAAAAGAATGTACGTATCCAGGAACTGGATGCCATCGTTTCCTCTCTGAACGAAGATGTGGAAAACCTTGCTGCCACTTCTGCCTCTCAGTCTGAAAAATTGAACGAGCAAGACAAAGCGTTGAACACCGCTTATTATTGCTTTGGCACGACTAAAGAACTGAAAGAACAGAAAATCCTTAGCGGAGGTGGTTTATTCTCCAAATCCAAAGCTTTGGAAGGTGATTTCAATAAGGACTATTTTATCTCTATCGATGTCCGCGAAGTAAAAGAAATTCCTTTGTTCTCAGGAAAAGCTAAACTGAAATCCAACCATCCGGACGATTCTTATGAATTCATAAAAGACGAAGACGGCAACCTGACACTGAAAATCACAGACACCAAATCATTCTGGAGTCTGGGTAAATATCTGGTAATCGTAGTCGGATAATGAAAAGATACAAGAGTTTGTTTATCGATTTGGACGATACCCTTTGGGATACGTACCATAATAATAAAGAATGTCTTAAAGAAGTATATACCGCCCATAATTTCGGGCGGTATTATGCTTCATTTGAGGCGTTTTTCGATATATACTGGCCTCACAATATGTTATTGTGGAAACAATATCGCAACGGGGAGATAGACAAACAATTTCTGATAGTAGACCGTTTCCGCTACGTCCTGCGCCCGTTAGGCATAGATGACGATAAAACGTCTCTCGCCATCAACAATGAGTTTTTACAACGGACAACAACTAAAACCCGCCTGGTACCCGGAGCAATCGAATTGCTGGAATACCTGCGCCCATCTTACCGTTTATTTATTCTCTCGAACGGCTTCCGCGAAGTCCAATCCAAAAAATTAATCAATTCCGGTCTGGCTCCTTATATTGAGCGGATGGTCCTGTCGGAAGACGCCTGCATCCAGAAACCGCATAAAGAAATCTTCGACTATGCCCTGCGCAACACCAACTCCCGTCGCTCGGAAAGCCTGATGATAGGCGACTGCTGGGAAGCCGACATCGCAGGCGCACATAACTCCCGTATCGACCAGATTTGGCTTAACCCAGACAAGTTGCCTGCCAAAGGCTTCGAACCGACTTACACCGTCTCTTCCCTACAGGAAATAAAAGAAATCGTGTAAGTAATCGTATTGACATTAATCATCACATATCATCCATTGACAGGCACTTACCCTCTATTTCATATTTAAAAAGCAGTTTTTTATGAATTGTCTCAACTTTTTGCAGAAATAACTCCTGTTTAAAATTTTTCTTTTGCCGCTTTACTTCGGCAACCAATGCTTTCTTTTCAAACAAATAGATTCCTACAATATCAATTTCATTTATATTCCCTTTAGTTTCCCACCATGAACCGATTTCCAGGAAATCCCCACTTTCCATCATTTTTTGTCTGAAATATTCTTCCAGCATCAAACCGGAATAAGTTGGATAATCATTTTTTATAATCTTTGCCAACCCGCTAAAATTCCGTATCTGTAGTAAAGACTGGTATTTATTAAAATAACGAAACCAAAAACGTAAAAACGGATCCGATATTTCATACCTCACAGTTTGTGTCCCTTCCTTAGATAGAATAGGACGTTTTTTTACAATCACATTATAATCGTCCTCAAGCCGTTTCAAATAGCCGCCTAGGCTAATTCCCAGTTTACTTTCCATTTCAGACAATGTATTCCCGCCACCGGCAATAGCCCCTAAAATAGAAAAGTAATTTCCATACTTTTTGCCGAACTCCTGTATAAGCAATGTATTTCCCTCATCAATAAAAGGAGAGTCCGGTTGTATCATAAAATCAACCATACTATCCATATCAGTAGCCCCCGCATCCATCAACAGTTCCACATATTTAGGTACTCCCCCCGTGAATGTATAGAGTGCCAACAGGTCATCCGGCAAATAACTCGGTTTATAATCATACAGGATATCTTTAAGGACCGACGTATCAAACGGATACAACTTCAACACCCGGTCGCTTCTGCCATACAATGGTTCCTTGGAATCTTTAAAAATCTTCTCCATTAAAGTATATACAGAGCCACAGACAATAAGATTAACATGTGTCTTTGTACGATACCGGTCCCAGATATCTTGCATGCCACTATACACAGAAGGATTAATGTTAAAAAATTCCTGAAATTCATCAATAACCAAATTGAATTTATATTTAGTTCCCAACGACATTACAAATTCAAAAAGGTCGGTAAATTTATAAACGACACCTGGAATACTGACATGCAGCACCTGGAAAACAATTTCAACAAACTCAGCACACAGATCCGCTTCATTGCTTCGTTTTACAAACCAATAGACTGTCAAAGTTTCCTCACAACTCTTGAAGACCAAGCTTGTCTTGCCTATACGACGCCGTCCGGTTAATACCATTAATTTAGAATGATTTGCAAATGCTAATTCGCGTACCTTCTGTAATTCTTCCAGTTCTTTTGTTCGATTATAGAATTTCATACGACTCTTCTCTTAAAATAAACCACCGTTAATTTCACGACGGTTAAATTAACGGCTACTACAAAGATAGATGCTTTTGTTAGAAGCACAATATATTTCCAAAAAAAAGGTTGCCCCACTCACGTAAGACAACCTTTCTCGGAATAATAAAAACTAACCCTCAATTTTTTATCAAAGTACTTGTATTGCCTTTGTTCACCTTTTAAACCCTCTAAACTTTCCAACAATCTTACTTTGCTTTCTCATATTTCATCAATCTGTATAGATGATTTTTGTTTGGTCCTTTATGATGATGCAAAGATATGGATACTTGCACAACAGGACAGGTGGTATTTATTTCAATAGTACATGTTAAACGTGACATTTTACAGATTGAGAAAAATAGCTACATTTTATTCCAGACAACGCCCTTATCATCTATATATGGTGAAAATCAAAGAAAAACAACCGGTCTCGATTTGATATCATTTAACATTTCCATATATATTTCCCGGATCTTGCTCCAAGTCGATTCGTTTTCTGAATTACGTTTTCTAACCTTAGGAACATATGCATATAAAAAATCTATATTCGCAGATTCACTTCTTGGAAGTAGGTATAATGTGGTGTAACAACAAACGTTATTTCCAGCAGTATCAATAAAAACTTCTTTATAAAAAGATATTCCTGCAACTGTCATGCTTCGGCAGATAACCCTGCAGGGCATATTTTCATCATATAGGTTTGCTTGATTCCATTTAAGCCTTTAAGATTGAAGTATGTCTATAAATGTATTTACAATACTCTTCAGCCACAGGGATTCGTACCGCATCTCTAAAGGAGTTGTAGACATCCGATTTTTCTATTCAGACTATGTAAACTGTATGCTTAATCCCCAAGTTTCATCGGGTGAGCCGTGATTTTAATGTAAAAATCGGAAGATAGAAAAATATTCCCAATATGGACATAGCCAGAC
>DXVO01000027.1 GCA_019417325.1 Parabacteroides sp.
CTGACTACGGTGCATTCATCGAAATCGCTCCGGGCGTAGAAGGTTTGATCCACGTTTCTGAAATGTCTTGGACACAGCACTTGCGTTCTGCTCAGGACTTCATGAAAGTTGGTGACGAAATCGAAGCAGTTATCCTGACTTTGGATCGCGACGAACGTAAGATGTCTTTGGGTATCAAACAGCTGAAAGCCGACCCATGGGAAAACATTGAAGAACGTTTCCCTGTAGGTTCTCGCCACATGGCTAAAGTTCGTAACTTCACTAACTTCGGTGTATTCGTAGAAATCGAAGAAGGTGTAGATGGTTTGATCCACATTTCTGACTTGTCTTGGACAAAGAAAATCAAACACCCGTCAGAATTTACTCAGATTGGTGCTGAAATCGAAGTTCAGGTACTGGAAATCGACAAAGAAAACCGCCGTTTGAGCTTAGGCCACAAACAGTTGGAAGAAAATCCTTGGGATGTATTCGAAACAATCTTCACAGTAGGTTCTATCCACGAAGGTACAATCATTGAAGTATTGGATAAGGGTGCTGTAATCTCTTTGCCTTACGGCGTAGAAGGTTTCGCAACTCCGAAACATCTTGTAAAAGAAGACGGTTCTCAGGCTGCTGTAGACGAAAAACTGCAGTTCAAGGTAATCGAATTCAACAAGGAAGCTAAGAGAATCATCCTTTCTCACAGCCGTATTTTCGAAGACGAACAGAAAGGTGCTAAGAAAGATGCTAGCGACAAAAAGCCGACTGCAAAACGTGGTGGAAAGAAAGAAGAAGAATCTGCAATGGTAACTGGTCCGGTTGAAAAGACTACACTGGGTGACATTGAAGAGCTTGCTGCTTTGAAAGAAAAATTAGCAGGTAAGTAATTACTCTTTTCAAATATAATAAAAAAGACTGCCTGATTCAGGTGGTCTTTTTTTTGTTCAAAAAGTTAGCTTTCAATTCGATTGTATAGCGCTTTGATAGAATAAAGCCTTTTGTGCTGACTCGATATCTGTGAATAAAATGCATTTCAGGGGAAAACGGACGCTTTTTGTGGCTTAAAAGGAGGTTTTTCTACACTATCCGGAACCTATTTCCATGTATACGACGGGTAATTCCAACTATCTCTGCGGATAATTCCAACTGTTTGCGCACTAAAATATAACGATCCGCGCAGATAAAACATACATGTTTTGACTTCAAAGCATATATGTTTCGATTTCAAAGCATGTATGCTTTGTTTTTAGATAGTATAAGGTAGAGATGCGGCTCTGGAATGATTGGAAAACCGAACCCGACACGGGTATTAAATAGTTTATTATATTCAGGAAAACGTAACTATATGATTTGACGAAGATACCGCGAATAAACACAGATTAAGAAATATAAGACCTGTATTAATCCGCGTTTATTCGGGGTATCCGCGTCAAAATAATAATTCCTGTGTTCTATCTTTTAGTAACCATACATCTATCTGCGTCAACAAACTGATAAAACTAAACTTCGCGAGAGCAGCATATTTGCAACATCTTCCATACCTGTGTTCATATAAGCCGCGTATAGATAAGGCGTTTTGTCATTTTGTCATTTTGATAAAACAAACAAGGTCATCTCAATTTAAAATGAGACAACCTTGTTTCTTCCTCTCTTATAAAAGTTACTTTTTCTACTCTGGTGCGGCTTCTTCCGCCTGTTCTCCATAGAACTGGCAGCTTTCGCCAATGCCAAGCATGCTATTTATTTCATGCCGTTTATCTAAATCAGTAAAATAAGTTTCTACTACCTTATATATATCGAAACCATCTGTTGAGCCTGCCGCGAGGTTTAATGCTTCTACTAATTTGCCGACAGCTCTATGGATCTCATTTTTCTCAATCAGATGAAGTTCGTTGTTGTGAATTAATTGACACTTTCCCATGATGTTTGACTTTAAAGTTATACATGCTCATTCGTTTATAAAAAGTAAAGCAGTGTATTTTGCTCTGCTTCTTCTTTTTTAGTGCACTAAATATACAAACATATTATGAGCTTTCACGTTTTTCCGTACTTATTATTTCAAATAATTATTAATTGAGGGTAATTGCCTTTTCTCTTACCGGGAAAATCAAAAATATATGATTTTCCGAGCTTACAGAGTGAGAATAAGTTTGTTTCTGTTTGGTTATGTAAAAATTAATATAGAAATTTGTTGACATATAATATGGAATGCTATGGACAAATATGATTTTGGTAAAGAATTTACTATTTTGGTTGCAGAAGATGAAGAGAGTAACTTTTTATTGTTGAAGACAATATTGAAAAAGTATACCAATGTCCTTCATGCAAGAACTGGTAAAGAGTTATTGCAAATGTACCAAGATGAGCATTCGGATTTAATTTTGATGGATATTAAAATGCCGGAGATGAATGGCCTTGAAGCATTGAAGGAAATCCGTAAGATTGATTCGTCCATCCCGGTGATAATGCAATCGGCCTATGCTTTTGAGAATGATATGGAAGCAGCACGTGAAGCGGGCAGTAACGGATTTATAACCAAACCTATCAGTGTGGCTATCCTGAAGGATACGATTAAGAAATTTATCCCCCAGATTGAATTCTAAAATCCCGTTTGTTCCCGGTTATTTGTTTTTGTGGAATAACCGGCGCAGACGATAATCCAGATACAGCAGAAGTAAAGCTATACTTCCTATGAAAAGATAAAAATGGAAGGTAGAAGGATTTATCGGCTCGAAAGTTATTTTAGGCAAGTCCATGTAAAGGAATGCAGCAATCCCTAAAGCCACCATAAAGAGGGAAGCCAGTATTACTGCAATCAGTCCCATACGTTCGTTCCGTTTCTTTATCTTTATGGCTTCTTTTGTTATTTGTTCCATTACATTCATACGGAAGGAAGCTGGAAGCGGTTCTTCCTGTATGTTTTTAAACAAATCTTTTAAGATGTCTTTTTCCTGTTTTGTATTCATTGTCTAATCCTCCATTCCTTTTAATATAACAAATAACTTTTTCCGAATACGATGTAGTTTCACCTTTGTATTCGAGGGGGTGAGCCCGGTGATGTCGGCAATTTCCTCTATCGTCTTTTCTTTCATGTAAAAAAGCAGAATGATTGCCCGTTCGTCCGGGGGTAGTTTAGCCAAGGCTGCATCCAACATTTCCATCTGTCCGGTTGTGTCGTTTCTTCCTAAGGCGTTTGCAACTTCTTCTTCGGATACATTATTAATGATAGAATCTTCTATTGCCAGGAATTCATTTTTCTTTTTTCGGGTTTCCGAGATAGCTGTGTTATATGCAATCCGGTACATCCAGGTGGAAAAGCTACTGTCCCCTTTAAATGAAGACAAATTACGGAATACCTTTACAAATACATCCTGTGCAAGTTCTTCCGCATCTTCCCGGTTTCTGACGACCTTTAAAATAAGCGAATATACCTGGCGGCTGTATTTATCCAGAAGACAAGCAAAACATGCCGTATCTCCCGATTGTATCCTTTCTATATAATATGTATCGGTATACAATTCCATTTGTATTATAATGGACGCAAATAAAGTTGCCAGGTTACAACTTGCATACACAAAAATAATAATATTTTTTTACTGTAGCTATTTGTAACCTTTTAGAAATCTCCACGTCAAAAAGGCAAAGAGTTTAATTAATCATTAAAATATTACAGTTATGATGGACTTTATTATGGTTCCGCTCGTAGTCGGAATTTGCATTGCAGGAGTGTATGGTTTGTTTGAGTTGTTCGTTCGCAGAAAAGAACGTTTGGCTATTATCGAGAAGATAGGAGAGAAGCTGGATGCTTCGGCTTTTGAAGGAAAATTGAGATTGCCTAAATATGGTGCATTCAGTAATATTTCATTCTCTTCTTTAAAAGCAGGATGCTTACTGGCAGGAATCGGATTAGGTTTGTTAATCGGTTTTATTGTTACTGCATCAATCAGTATGAGCAGTAGTATGTCTTATATGGGAGACGGCTGGCAAGGTTGGTACCGTCATGAACTGACTGGTACTGTATATGGTGCATCCGTTTTATTGTTCGGAGGTATCGGATTGATTGTTGCCTTTATTGTAGAGATGAAACTACATAAGAATGAAAAGGATACTGAAACAAAGTAAAGGAGTTTGAGTTATAATTTGTGTGTACCCCGATATAATCTTTTTAAAAGAAGATAGTATCGGGGTTTTTCTTCTGTAAACAGAAACGTCTATAAACAATTAAAGGTTGTCTCCCGACAACCCCTAACCAAACTTTGTTAACCTTAAATCTAATACTATTATGAAAAAACCACAATGCAAAGATATAGTAGTGCGAGAGTTTTGTCAAGTGTTCTGCGTACAATATATGTTAAGGGGAAGCGGACGTTTGGATAAAAAATGTTGACTAGTTTGAATCGATATGAAGTACGGGTAAAAACTGTTAAATTAACGAATAGTTTTCTCGACTTCGGATGACGGATCGTATAAATCCAGAGCCGCTCTCAGTTTCTTTTGTATTAAATTAGTGAGGGATAATGGTGCCAGTATTTTTATCCCTTCTGCAAATCCGAAGAGGTCCCGTATCAGTTCCTTATTGATAACGACTTCTATTTCGAAAATCATGTTGCCATTTTTTTCTTCAATCAAACGCTGGCTTTTGTGAATAGGTTTGGTCAGAATATAAAAAGCATCAGGCTTTTTTACCAGAAAACGGACTTTCTCGGGTTTGGAGCCGATGCTTTTGGTAACTCCTACGATATCATCAAAGAAAGTCAGAGGATCGAAAATCTCATTTTCGTGATAAGGCTCATTACCGGCTATGGATAAGTGATGGATACGGTCGAGCGCAAGGTTTAATAGAACCTTTTTATTCTTCTTTTTCACTCCGAGTACAAACCAGCGGTTCCTATATTCTTTCAATAAGTAGGGATAAAAGATAAAAGAAGAAGCAGAGCGTGCAGTAAAAGAGCGATACTTCATATCTAATGCCTGTTTGTTGACAACAGCATTATAAATCATATCCAGATAATTTAAACCTTTCAGATTTTCATTCTTTTCAAAGTCAATCACCGGGATTGTTTGTTGGCGGACAGAGGCTACATGG
Organism: Parabacteroides sp.; assembly: GCA_019417325.1. Classification (GTDB taxonomy): domain Bacteria; phylum Bacteroidota; class Bacteroidia; order Bacteroidales; family Tannerellaceae; genus Parabacteroides. Next base: position 5,066 of record DXVO01000027.1, read on the forward strand.
TCTTCCAGGCGGTTCACAATTTCCCCCATCTCCGAAAAATAGGAAAAGCCCTTAAACTGGCGCAATACTTCCACTGCTTCCGACATTACTTTTAAGTCCTGTTCGGAAAGAGGCGTGTTGGTAATGCTATAATCCGGTTCTTCGTACGTATAGTATTTATTATCATACACTACGATCGGAGCATTATAGCCTAATTTCTCACTGCGCATCATTTGGATATCCATCTGGATAGTTCTCCGGCTGATGCCTTTGTCTATGCCTTCATATTCATAAAGGGCATCGGAGCAGGCATCGATTAAATCTTCCAGCGTCCATTGCCTGTACCGGTTTCTCAGGCAGGTATCGATGGTTTTATAACGAATTAATGCGTTTCTGTTTGCAGGCATAGTATTTGAAAAGATTTTCGGACAAATATATCTCTTATTTATCGGCTTTAAGGCAAAAAAATAATAGAAATCCTGCAAATATTTTTTGTTGCGCAAAAATACTGCGTACCCATGCCTGCATCTTTGCAATGTCAAACAAATAAAAGTAAATCGTTATGAAGTTCAATTTATTAAGCAAAAGGGCAGAGAAGGTGATGAACTATGAAGGAGCGCAAGCCTGGAAATTATCACCCGAATGGCAACTGTACACAGCTACTGTTACCTCTTCATTGAGCGAGCATTTTTATCAAAGTGCATCCGACAGATTAGAAGTCGTACGTAACTTGATTGCAAATAACGATCCTCGATTTGTTGCACGTTTAGCAATCTATGCCCGTACAAAAATGAATATGCGTTCTATGCCGTTAGTCTTGGCAGTGGAGTTGGCGCGGGTTCATAGCGGCGACTCTGTTGTAAGCCGGATGGTTTCACAGGTAGTTCGACGTGCCGACGAGATAACCGAATTGCTGGCATATTATCAGCAGGCAAACGCCCGTGAGGATGTAAAGAAACTGAACAAGCTGTCCCGACAGGTACAAGCGGGATTGAAAGAAGCGTTTAACCGTTTCGACGAATACCAGTTTGCCAAATACAACCGGGATACCGAAGTAAAGTTGAAGGATGCCTTATTCCTTGTTCACCCGAAAGCTAAAGATGAAGCGCAGCAGTTATTGTTTAATAAAATAGTAGATGATACTTTGTCCGTACCTTATACTTGGGAGACTGAACTGTCTGCCTTAGGACAGGTGAAGTTCCCTTCTATGGAAGAACGTCAGTGTGCATTCTCTTTAAAATGGGAAGAACTGATAGATAGTGGGAAGGTCGGTTATATGGCTTTATTGCGTAACCTTCGTAATCTATTGGAAGCGGAAGTATCCGAAGCCTATATTAAAAAGGTGTGCAGTACATTGGCTTCGCCGGAAAATGTGCGTCGTTCCAAACAGTTGCCTTTCCGTTTCCTGGCCGCTTACCGGGAAATATCCAAGTCTACATCCGTATATGCAACCTGTGTATTGGATGCGTTGGAAGAGGCTGTAGCAGTTTCGGCTGAACATATCAAAGGATTCGGTTCGGAAACCAGTGTTGTATTAGCTTGCGACGTATCGGGTTCGATGCAACATTCAGTATCACCGAAGAGCCGTATATATTTATACGATATAGGCTTAATGCTTGCTATGTTACTGAAGTCGCGTTGCGAACATGTAATAACCGGAATGTTCGGAGATACATGGAAAGTGATAAATGTGCCATCCCGGGGAGTGCTGGCAAATGTCGATGCTTTCTATCAAAGGGAAGGGGAAGTCGGCTATGCAACCAACGGACATTTGGTGATAAAAGATTTGTTGAACCGTCGTGAGCGGATAGATAAAGTGATGTTGTTTACGGACTCCCAGTTATGGGATACGAAAGGAGGTCATAACACAATGGCTTTTATGTGGAATGAATATAAAAAGATTTCTCCGGACAGTAAGCTGTACCTGTTTGACCTTGCCGGATACGGAATGACTCCTTTAAGTATACTTCGTGAGGATGTCTATCTGATAGCCGGTTGGTCTGATAAGATATTCGATATCCTGGATGCGATAGAACAGGGAGGAGATGCTTTATCTGAGATAAACAACATTCCATTTTAGCCTCGTGCTCTTTGAATAAAGAATAAACAAGTGCCGTAGATAAGGGTTACTTCGTTGGTAACGTCTGTGTCGGGGGTTCGATTCCCCCCGCTCTGCCTTGTGCAGAACGTAGCTCAGTTGGGTAGAGCAAGAAAAAAGTCCCTTATCGCTTGTTGCCTTGTTTACAAAAATAAGTGGGTACCGTAAGGAAGAGTTACTTCGGTAAATTTGTCTTTAAAAACAAAGAACAGGTTCAAATCCTGGCATCTTCCGGGATGCAACAATAGTCTTTTCCTGGCTGTTGTCCCACTTCCAAAAATAAGAACAAACAGAATGCCGTAGAAAAGGGATACATCGCAGCTCTATGAGGGGAGGAATAGTGAAGTCGTGAAAAACAGGCAAGACTATCCGGTTCGATTCCGGCAATGCGCAGCCCCGTTCCCTGATCGCTAATTGCTTCTGTTTGTTCTTTATTTGTATAAAAATGATACAAATATTTGTTAATTCAAAAAACAGCCTTATCTTTGCCACTGAATTTTAAGTATCACCCTAAAAATAAGAAAGGGTACACATATGCTGGAACGTAAATAAAAATCGGAAATTGGGGCTAAGTTGGTTCTTCGGGAGGAAGAATCTTTGTAACGACAGTCTTTATGAATCTAATACATACTACACTTGTAGCAGTTAATTAGTCCCGCAATCAATTCATACATTTATTTATCATGGCTGATGAATCAGGCATACAGGGATGGGTATATCCATGTCTTTCTTTCTGTCTGACTGTGTCGGCCTAAAAAACAATTGTTTATGGGCAATTACGGAAATGAGCAAGCGCTCATTGAAATAAATAACCTGCCCTCTGAACGTTGGAAAATCAGGCGTATCCGTACGGCACGCGATAAAGAGTTGCGCCGTTTGGATAAGGAATGCCGTCATGTCTCCGAACTGATACGAAATCTGGGATATGAGGAATTGAATCCGCCCATCCAACGGGGGTACAAACGTCTGTTTGTATTGACAGAGGAAACCAAACGCAGCAGTAAAGCCGATTTTTATCAAGGTATATTGGATAAGATAAATACCGTATGGTATAGTCCGGTTAAAACATTTAATAAAGATAGAAAAAGAAAAATAGCGAAATGGAGGTATCGCCGGCGGGCGGAACAACTGTTACAGGAACCGGACGAATGGGCTTTTGGTAAATCCGGGAAATTCACAGAAGAAGAGGCGCAACTGTTTCATCGTATTGACTATTATTCTTATCCGGCTAAACGATGGATGGTGAAATATGTATTCTGTGAACCCTGGCGCTTTGTCTTACGTGTAAGGCCTAATATGATCACTAAGGTCAAACGGAAAGACTTGGTTCTTGAACAATATCAGGATGAACTCGAGTCTCAGCGAGATAGGAATTGGGGCAGGTTGGTGAAAATATGGGGAGGAAATACAAATTCCTGGAATACATACCAGAAACAATACATCCCCAAAGAAAAGTATAAATATAATCCGGTTAAGAATAAAAGCCTCTGGGAAATCATGGAGGAGTATAAAGAAGAAAAAGAATTATGGGAATACGAACAAAAGATTTAAGTAAGATAGGATATACAAACAATGTGGCACGTAGCCTTGCTATCAATATCACCGGCAAGTTTTGCAAACATGAAACGAAAGAACAGATACTTGCCACATTAATAGAGGTGCAGGAATCACCGGAGAAGTTCAGGGATAGTGAAATCTGGTCTCCATTGGCGGAACATTTTGCTCCGACTTCATCAGACACACTTCCTTTTACCGTATATAATCTCAGGGATGAGGCGCTTCCCTATAAAATATACGGGAATAAATTTATCGATAGCCTGGCTAAACAACAAATGGATTTGGCAATGCGTCTTCCGGTTGCAATAGCCGGAGCGTTGATGCCGGATGCCCATGCTGGATACGGGCTTCCTATCGGAGGGGTACTGGCTGTTGATAATGCGGTAATTCCTTATGCTGTAGGAGTGGATATAGGTTGCAGGATGAGCCTTTCTGTATTTGATGCAAAAGCTGATTTTATAAAACGTTATTCGCATCAAATCAAGACGGCATTGAGCGATTACACGCATTTCGGAATGGAAGGAGGGTTGCCTTTCCTTCAGGAGCATGAAGTGTTGGACCGGGATGAGTTTACTCTTACGCCTCTATTACGGAAATTACGTGAAAAGGCAATACGGCAGTTGGGAACTTCCGGGGGAGGCAATCATTTTGTCGAGTTTGGAGAAATTCAGTTGAATGAGAACAATGTACTGCATTTGCCGGCTGGAATTTATTCCGCTTTATTGTCACACTCCGGTTCCCGTGGCTTGGGTGTTGAAATAGCAAGAGAATACAGCACCGTTGCTCGCGGACAATGTAAATTACCTCGCGAAGCTCAACATTTTGCCTGGTTGGATTTGGATACGGAAGCGGGGCAGGAATATTGGATGAGCATGAATTTAGCTGGCGATTATGCCCGTGCCTGCCATGAACAGATTCATTCTAATTTGTCAAAAGCATTGGGACTGAAAGTAATAGCGAATGTGAGTAACCATCATAATTTCGCTTGGAAGGAGGTGGTTTCTTCAGGTAGGAATGTTATCGTACACCGTAAAGGGGCTACCCCGGCTGCGAAAGGACAAGCCGGTTTTATACCGGGGAGTATGGCAACAGCCGGGTATCTGGTGTGTGGAACGGGCGAGGCTGAGGCCCTTAATTCTGCATCTCATGGGGCAGGCAGGGCGATGTCGAGGCAAAGTGCCAAGGAACAATTCACCCGGTCTGAAATGAAAAAAATACTGACTCGTGCAGATGTATCTCTGATAGGAGGGAGCATAGAGGAAATTCCTCTGGCTTATAAGGATATAGAGAAAGTGATGCCGGCTCAGGATACATTAGTGGAAATTCACGGCAGGTTTATGCCGCGTATAGTAAGAATGAATAAAGAATAGAATTATGTTATCGGAAAAGTATGGTCGTACCTATCATTTCCCCTTTTCGCCGGGGACAACAAGCGACGACCGCATCAATCATACGTATTGGGAGGACATTCAAAGAATAGAGACTTTGGTCCACACCGAAAAGTTGGATGGCGAAAATAATTGTTTGAACCGGTATGGTGTATTTGCCCGTTCTCATGTAGCTCCTACTACATCTCCCTGGACTTGCCAGTTACGGGAACGATGGGAGTTGTTGAAACGGGATTTGGGGGATATTGAATTATTCGGAGAGAACCTGTATGCCGTACATTCTATCGAGTATAAACGGCTGGAATCTTATTTCTTTATCTTTGCCGTAAGGCAACAGGATACTTGGTTATCCTGGGAAGAAGTAAAGTTTTATGCCGGATTATTTGATTTTCCGGTTGTGCCAGAACTGGCTGTTCAGCCGGTAAAAGCGCTGACACAGGAAACGTTGCAGCAGCAAATTATCCTTTGGGCACAAGAACCCAGTGTCTTTGGCTCAATCGATACGCAATTGGTACAGGATTGTAGCCGGGAAGGGGTAGTGAGCCGTAATATAAATGAATATCCTGTATCGGAATTTGCCCGGAATGTTTTTAAATATGTCCGTAAAGGACATGTAAAGACCGGGGAGCATTGGACCCGTCATTGGAAACGTGCCCGTCTGGTCTGGGAGTATACGAATAAAGAATAGAAAAATGAACTGGAAATTTACAAATTATCGAGACTGGCAATCCCTATCGGAGCGTTTCCAATGGATACGGGATATGGAAAGTACGTCCCAGCACACTGTTCATCATGGCGAAGGGAATGTTGCAATCCATACGCAGATGGTTTTAAATGAGTTGATTGCTTCGCCGGGATTTGGTATGCTTACAGAACAGGAGCAGGAAATGCTTTGGACTGCCGCTTTATTGCATGATGTGGAAAAACGAACTTGTTCTGTCGATGAAGGCGAAGGGCGTATCTCTGCATATGGACATGCCAGAAAAGGAGAATATACGGCTCGTACGATTCTGTACCGGGATATTCCTGCTCCGTTTGCACTGCGTGAACAAATCGCTTCGTTAGTCCGTTTTCACGGATTGCCTCTTTGGTTTATGGAAAAGGAAAATCCGGAGAAAAAGGTGGCAGAAATCTCTTTGCGACTGGATACCTGTTTATTAAAGCTGTTAGCTACGGCAGATATTCGCGGACGTATTTGCCGGGATAGGGAACAATTGCTGGAAACGGTGGATTTGTTTGAGCTATTTTGCCAGGAGAAAAACTGCTGGAGGCAGGCAAGAGCCTTTGCTACCCCGAATGCCCGTTATCATTATTTTAATCAGGCAGACAGTTATATAGACTATGTCCCGCATGATGGTTTTGATTGTGAAGTGACTTTGTTGTCCGGGTTGCCGGGAATGGGAAAAGATTATTATATCCGGACAGCCGGAAAGGATTTGCCGGTTGTTAGCCTGGATGCTATCCGCAGGAAAAATAAGTTGAGTCCGACAGATAAAGCGGCAAATGGCTGGGTGGTGCAAACGGCTAAGGAAGAAGCCCGTTGTTATCTGCGTAAAAAGCAGGACTTTATTTGGAATGCGACCAACATCACAGCCATGATGCGCCGTCAGTTGGTAGACTTGTTTGCAAGCTATAAAGCTAAAGTGAAAATAGTCTATATTGAAAAGCCTTATATGGTCTGGCGCAAACAAAATCAGGACAGGGAATATGTACTACCGGAGCACGTACTGGATAAAATGCTTCAGAAACTGGAAGTCCCTCAATTAACAGAAGCTCACGAAGTGGTTTATCTGGTAGAAGATTAGAGAACCAACTCTCTGAACAACTCCTCCAGTGTCTTGTCCAAATCGCCGGAAAAACCGGGATGGGGGCGGGAGGTTTGGATAGAAGCGCTCCTGACGGCAGTCAACCATCGGAAACGTTCCGGTATATCCATACCGGCAATCGGTCCTCCTTCTTTTATCCCGGAACAAATCTTATGGAAGACCTCCAGGTTGGCATACAAGGATTCACGATCCAATTCGGACGAGAACAGGTTTAACTTGTTCTCGTCTACTTTATATAAGGCTTTCAGGTATTTTGCCTTTTTTGAAAACAAAATAATCCCTGCATTAAAAAATTCTTCCCGTTCCACCTTCGGAACGATACGTATAATGGCATATTCATATAAGTGATTTCCTTGCATACCGGGCTTCTTTGATAAATGTTTCGGAATGGGCCAACCGCTTCAGCAAGAAACGGACGTAAATCTCTCTTATCTCATCGGGTGTTCCGGGGCTGTTAGGCCAGTGGAGCCAGTCATTGGGAATCAAACCGACAATCGCACGTATTTTTTCTTCCGTCAGTACGGTATGGAATGTGGCATCCACTTCTTCCAGCATGGATGCTTCCGGCAATAGTACATGTTCTTTTATCTGTGGAAAAGGACCGGTAGCATGTTTTTCCCAGTTTACCCACGAATAATGGAAAAAGAGGGAAGCTCCAAGGTCTATCAACCATAATTCTTTATGCCACATCAGCATATTGGTATTATGGAATGTACGGTCTACATTGGTTAGGAATGCGTCCAGCCAAACGATACCGGAAGCCGTTTCAGGGTCTACTTTCGTAACTACCGGGTCGAATGTGAGTGCTCCGGACAAAAAATGTAATCCTAAATTTAACCCCCGGCTACTTTGCAAAAGGTCCTGGATTTCTTCGTCTCCTTCCGTACGCCCGAATGCCTCATCCAGTTCCAGGAAGATAAGTTCCGGAATACGGAATCCCAATGCACGTGCAATTTCTCCGCCTATCAGTTCGGCTATCAAGGCTTTTGTCCCGTGTCCGGCGCCCCGGAATTTCACAACATATTTGAAACCGTCATCCGCTTCTGCCAATGCCGGCAGTGAACCGCCTTCCCGTAAAGGCATGATATAGCGTATCACATTTGCTGTCCGTAATTCCATTGTTTCCATATTATAATTGAGGATAAAGATACAAGTCCTTTTTAAAAACAAAGTAAAATACCGTATGTTTTATTATTGAGCGGTGCTGAAACGTTTCGTGAATGACATACAAAACGCGTAAAGAAGTATGAAAAATAATAATTGTCTGTCTATTAGTATAATAAAACCTGTTAATATCTTTTCCTGAAAGAATGTGGATAATTCTTTTTCCCTATATTTACCCAAGTGATATATATTTTTTAGTTTTAACCCTTAGCAAAAAGAAGAATGAAGAGAAGACGTTTTTTATCCAGCCTGTTGGTTGCCGGAGTGTCTATGGCAACAGTCGGATGTGCAAGTCTGGACGAACCGCTCCATGTGTATTACAATGCTAAAATTTACACTGCTGATAAAGCGAGTCCCGAAGCTACGGCAATTGTTGTAAGTGGTGGTGAAATCGTTTATGTCGGTGATGATAATGGCGCTAAAGATTTTGTCGGAGACAACAAAGCTGTATTCTATGACATGCATAGCCGGCGTATGCTTCCCGGTTTCATGGATACACATTGCCATTACATTTTTGTAAGTGTTGTTATGACGGATACGCCCAGTCTTGAAATCGCGGAAGATTGGAGCCATGAAGAAATTTTGGAAGCAGTCCATGAATTTTCCCGTGAAAACGAGAAGTCGAAAGTCCCTATTATTATAGGTTTGGGATATGGTGTCGGTGCTAAGCCTTTAGCATCCGAACTTGATAAAGTAAGTGATCGTCCTGTTGCATTAACAGATAGCGGGGGACATAGCATGTGGCTGAATACGGCAGCGATGAAAGCCGCAGGTATCGATGCAAACACCCCTGATCCGATACCCGGATCCAGCTTTTTTGCTCGTGATGAACATGGAAATCCAACGGGTCAGGTTGTGGAAGTAAATGCGATTGTCAGTGTATATAAAAAGTTGAAACTCGGTTCGGTAAAAGCCATGAATAAAAATTTACCTGAATTTCATAAAGTCATAAATTCCAATGGGTATACAGCAGTATATGATGCAGGTTTCCTGGTTATGGATGAAAAAGAAATACTTCCTGTTCTTAATAAAACGAAGTTGCCTTTGCGCTATTTTACTTCTTTCTATTATGACGGGACGGCGAAACCTGAAGACTTCATAGAGATGATGAAAGATGTAAGGGATGAACAGGCTTCTGATAATGTACGGCCAACCACATTGAAAATGTTCAAAGATGGTACTGTAGAAGTCTATAGTGCCTATATGTTTGATGATTATCTGCCGCCGGGACATGGACATGGTGAAGAAGTATTGCGTAATTCGAATATGCTGGCCATGGCACGGGCTGCTACTGATGACGATTTTAATGTGCATGTACATGCGATAGGCGATCGTGCGATTTCGGATGTATTGGATATCTATAAAGAGTTAGGGGATATTTCCGGAACTAAGACGATGGCACATGTCCAGATACTTCCGCCAGATGGTCTTAAACGTTTTTCGGAGCAAAACGATGTGTTCTATCAGACTACTCCGTTATGGCTCGCCTACGATCCTTTTACTCCGCAAGTCCTCGGGGATGACCGTTATTCGCGCATGATGCCTCTGAAATCGGTGGCAGAAGGTGGTACAACACTGACATTCGGTAGTGATGCTCCGGTTAGCCGCGGCTTGGTAGGCATGAATCCGTTTAATAACATTTATTATGCAGTTTGCCGGTCAATAGAAAGCGACGATCTGATTATTCCGCCTCAATCAGAAGGAATAGATGTCGAAACAGCTATTGATGCCTATACGATAAACGGGGCAAAACAGGTAGGTGCCGAAGATGAATTCGGAAGTATAACCGTGGGGAAAAGTGCAGACTTTATTATCCTCGACCGTGATATTCTAACGATCCCTCCGAGACATATTAAAGACATAAAAGTGCTGAAAACATTTTTCCGCGGGAGCTGTGTATATGACAGTAAGAAGAGTAAGTAGCAAAGTGTGTGAACCGTCTATAAACAATTAAAGGTTGTCATCACGACAACCCCTAACCAACTTTGTTAACCTTAAATCTAATACTATTATGAAAAAACCACATTGCAAATGTACTACTGTATCCGATATATGTCAAGTGTTTAGCGGATAATAGATGTTAAACGGATCGGGCTGTTTGAATAAAAAGTGTTAGATGAATTAAAACTATATTCAATACAAACAAAAACTGCTAAAATTAACATTTTTCTTAGAGTAACAGCCGTTCTTTTAATAGCTTGTATCCGGAGTTGCTTGCCTTTAGGCAAATGCCGTTTTTAAGACGTACCTGATAGGTCTCTTTCCCGAATAATTCCACCCGGACAATCTGTTCCGAATTCACAATACAGGAACGGTGAATGCGTATGAATGTATTTGGAGGAAGATGCGTTTCAAAATATTTCATCGTTTGTTCTTTCGTATATTGTCCTGCCGGAGTAAACAGGGTTACATAATCACCACATGCCTGTATGTAAAACAGCTCATCTAAATGAATGATGTGAATACGTGTCCCGTCTTTTACCGAAATGCGGTCCGACAGTTCCTCTGTCTGGGCTACAGCAGGAGCTTGTTCTTCTGTGTCTATTTCTTCCGTTATATCCGGTTCTTCTTCTATCCGGCTATGCATTTGGTATATCCGGTACCATTGCAATAAAATAAACCAGCAGGATAATCCGAACAGTAAACGGAGAGGTATACTCGGCAAGAAATACATACCTGGGTTTTCCATATAGAATGTCCATATGATAAAACTGTCGGCAATACAAATAACCTGGACTGCCAGCGCCAGTACGAACTGGGCCTGGGGTGCCCGGAGGACATCAGTTACATACCATAGCAGGAAACCTGCCGCGGAGAGGATTCCGGTGGTAATCAGGCTGTCGATAAGGGCTATCTCCCAATCCATCCCGCAATACAGCACTTCCAGACAGGATAAAATCCCCCACGCCGTAAGAACCAGTATAATCCCAACGATCCGGTAAGGAATAAATTCTATAAACGGATGTTTCTGCATGGGTTAATTTTTTAATTCGATGCCGCCGAAGTTAACTTTCCCCTGTATAATCAATACATGCTCCTGATCGACCGGAGCCACGGAATTGTAGCGTTTGTCATCGCATCCTCCTATGATGGCCTGAACCTGGGTTTGGACATTCCAGTCGGAAGGGACATATATTTCGATACCTCCGAACGTACAATCTACTTCGATAAATGTTTCCGGTTTATCCAGCTTGGTACGTCGTAAATCGAGAATAGTTCCTCCGAAAGTACATTTCATACTTGCGCCGTTGAATACAGGGTCGAGCACGATTTGCTGGATGGAACCGAATGTATTGTCGGATACGATAAATCCGTCTTCGGATGTGTAGGAGGTTTGTGTATAATCCGTTCTTTCTCCCCATCTCCTGTGCGAGTGGTGAGGTTTTCTTTTGAAAAGTATACTGATACCGATTAGTATAAAAATGACCGGCCAGTACGTTACCATCCAATCTGTATCGATAGCCGAAATTTCCGGTAGCAGAAAATAGGCTCCGACAGCAACCAGTATGCACCCTCCCCAAAAATGCCGCTTGATAAACTGGACCAGCCCGATTACTATCAGCAGCATCTGCCAGGAAATAATGATCCCGAACCAATAGGGGTCGATAATGCCGAGGTTACGCCCGATAAACATCAGACCTACTACAATAAACACGAGGGCTGTTACAAACGTACTCAGTTTGTGATGCCAGGAATGGATGCCTTGTTGATTTGCTTTCATTGTCGTTTCGTTTTTAATTTTGATGCAAAGCTATGGCAACAGCACTTTCCGTACAATAATAAAACGCCTGTTTACCGGTAAAACCCGACGAACGCCGGATTATTCCCGGTAAAAATATCAAATCAAAGTCTTCTTTGCAACAATTCTCCCGAACGAGTGAAAACAGTTTTTCTGTAAATGGCTTCTATGATAAGGGGGAAAACAAATAAGGTAAAGAATGTAGCTCCTATTAACCCGCCGATAATGACTATCGCAAGCGGACGTTGACTTTCCGAGCCGATGCCATGGCTCAGGGCGGCAGGCATAAGTCCGAGTGTTGCCATAAGTGCAGTCATCAGTACCGAACGGACACGGCTTTTTACACTTTCGCGTACTGCCTCATCGAGTCCCAGTTGTTCCCGGATATTATTTTTTATATCCGTAATCATAATGACTCCGTTCTGGATACAGATACCGAACAAAGCTATAAATCCGATACCTGCCGATATGCTGAAATTAAACCGGGTGATAAGCAAAGCCAAAATACCTCCGGCTGCTGCATAGGGCACATTCAGCAGTACGATTCCTGCATCTCTCGGGTTATTGAAGAGCAGGAATAAAATAAGAAAAATGATAATCAGGCTGACAGGAACTACTTGTGCCAAACGTTTCGTTGCCCGTTGCTGGTTTTCAAAATCTCCTGCCCATTTCAGCCGGTAGCCTTCCGGAAGCTTTACCTGTTTATTCACTTTTACCTGTGCTTCGGCTACGGCACTCCCCATGTCGCGTCCCCGGACAGAGAATTTTACAGCACAATATCGTACATTATTGTCCCGGTAAATAATAAGCGGCCCGGTCAGAGTATAGATATGCGCCAGTTCCTTAATGGGAATCATGGCTCCGTTGCTGGCAGGTACCAGTATTTTTCCGATGCTCTCCTCATTATTCCGGAAAGTCGGATTATACCGTACCATAATGTCGAATTTCTTTTCATCTTCGTATAGCTTGGAGGCGCTTTTACCTCCGATAGCCATTTCGATGATTGATTGTACATCTTCCTTAGAAACTCCATACCGGGCAAGGGCGGCTTCGTTTATTTCGATACGTAGTTCCGGTTGTCCGATATTCCGGACAACTCCCAGGTCTTCGATTCCTTTTACCGTTTTCAGTATTTTATAAATTTCCTCAGCTTTCTTCTCGGATAAGTAAAGGTCTTTCCCATATATTTTGACTGCGATGGAACCTTTTACCCCGCTCGCCGCTTCTTCTACATTGTCGGAAATCGGTTGGGAAAAATTGAAATCCACACCGGGGAATACCGACAGGCTTTTCTCCATCTCTTCAACCAGCATGGTTTTGGTAATATGTCGTTTCCATGTTTTTTCGGGATAGATATCCACCAGCATTTCAATATTATAGAACCCGGTGGGGTCGGTACCGTCGTTCGGGCGGCCTGTTTGCGATAGTACCTGTTTTACTTCCGGATATTCGGCCAGCAACCGGCGCATTTGGTTGGAAAGCGGAACGGCTTCTTGCAAAGAGATGCTTTGGGGCAATGTGGCACGGATATAAATAGAACCTTCGTTTAGCTGCGGCAGGAACTCGGAACCCAGGAAATGGAAACAACCCAATCCTCTGATAGCGACTAAGGTACTGATAATAATAGTTGCCGCTTTATGTCGTTGGCAACGGGCAAAAAGGGAACCGGAAGTCCGGTTTACCCAAGCAACGAATATATTCTTACGTTCTTTTACATTCTTTTTTAGCAGGATGGACGAAAGTACCGGAACCAGTGTCAGTGTAAATATCAAAGCACCCAGCAGGGCAAACCCTAATGTATAGGCAAGGGGACTGAACATCTTTCCTTCTACTTTCTGAAAAGAAAAGATAGGAACCAGTGCCGTAATAATGATCAGTTTGGAGAAAAATACAGCTTTGGCACGGTCTTTTGCCACTTGACGTATCAATCCCATTTTACTCATCCGGTTGAATGCAGGCATGCCGACTTCACGGGCTTTCTTGTCGAGTGCCACATATAATCCTTCAACCATGACGACCGCCCCATCGATAATAATACCGAAGTCGATAGCTCCCAGCGAGAGCAGGTTGGCGCTCATCCCTTTTATTCGCAGGCAGATGAAAGCAAAAAGAAGTGCCAGCGGAATGATAACAGCTACAGTCACCGTAGTGCGCCAGTCCGCCATAAAAAGCATTACAATGCAAGTCACCAGTACAATCCCTTCTATCAGGTTATGTGTTACGGTGTGTACTGCGAGGTTCACCAGGTTTTGCCGGTCGTAAAAAGGGACAATCTGTACATCCGGAGGCAAATCGTCTGTTTGTATTTCATTCAGTTTGTCTTTCAATGCGGCAATTACCACTGCCGGGTCTTCGCCTTTACGCATTTCAACGATACATTCCACAACATCATCTTCTTCCATGCGTCCGACTTGCCCCAGACGGGGAAGCGCGGATTCGTGCACGTCAGCCAGGTGTTTTACCAGAATGGGTTTGCCTTCAATGTTTTTCACTACGATATTTTCTATATCTTTAATGTCGTTGACAAGTCCCATGCCACGGACTACATATGCCTGCGAACTTTTATTAATGACATCTCCTCCTACATTGATATTGCTTTTGGATATGGCTTCATATAGTTCGAGTGTAGAGATGCCGTAGTCGGTCAGGTGTTGGGGATTGACACTGACTTCAAACGTTTTGACTTCTCCACCGAAACTGACCAGGTCGGCAACACCGGGTACGGAACGGAGCTTCCGCTCTATCACGAAATCTTGCAATGTCTTCAATTCGCGTACACTCCGTTTGTCACTCCGGAGGGTGTAGCGGTAAATTTCGGCAGTCGCTCCGTATAATGGCTGGACATTTGGGGTAATGCCTTCCGGCAGGTCTGCATCCGTCAGCAGGTTATATACTTGCTGGCGGGCATAAAAGTCGTCCGCATCGTCGTCAAACATTACATTAATGACGGAAAGCCCGAAAAGTGTCGTACTGCGTATATCCGTCTTTTTCTGGCAGGCATTTAATGAGAGTTCGATGGGTATCGTAATAAACTTTTCTACTTCTTCTGCGCTGCGTCCCGGCCATTGGGTGATAATGGTAACTTTGGTATTGGTCACCTCCGGGAATGCGTCTACCGGAGTATGGATAAATGAAAAGATACCAACCACCGTCACCAAAAACGTCAAGAAAAAGATAATGAATTTGTTTCTCAGCGAGAAAGTAATGATATTATCGATAAACTTGTGCATAATAATCTTTTGTTTTATAGTGCGTTGTACACTAATATTGCATTTTTGTCGACTACGTTTTCTCCTTCTTTCAGTCCGTCGGCTACATAATCGTACGTATCGGTTTGTTTGTACAGGGTAACCTGCCGTTTTTCAATCGAATTGTCTGTATTGACTACTACTACGTAATTCCTGCCATTTTCAAAAATCACGGAGTGCGCAGGTATGCGCAGTACCGGTTTTCCGCTTCCGGCAGATTCAACGTACACATTGGCATACATGCCGGGTTTCAGCAGGTAACCTTCGTTCTTCAGCCGGACACGCGCACTCATTGTCTTGCTGTTATCGTCGAGGGTATTAGATATTTTGTCGATGCTCCCTTCGAAAATACGTGAACCGTAGGCGATGGTGGTGATTTTTACTTTGTCGCCCGGATGTATTTTGGTGATGTCACTTTCGTAAACATCAGCAATCACCCAGATGTCATCCAGTCCGGAAATAACGAATAACGGGTTTGTCAGGTCATCCCTGAGCTGCATATTCTCGCTTATGTTTTTTTCGAGAACAAACCCGGAAACCGGTGCCGGTATTTCATATGTAGAGTTTCCTGTGATGTGGTAAAGGGAGAAGAACTCGCTGAGTCGTTTTTGTTCGGCTTTAGCGATGGCAAGCTCTTGGCGTGCCATTTGCAATTCCCGCTCGGAGCTCATACCGCTACTGGCAAGGTCGTTTACTGCCTCCAGGTTGCGTTTGGCATAAGCCGCTTTCTGGTCTGCTTCATTTTTTTGTTTTTCCAGTTCGGCAACATTGGCACTTTTGATAACAGCCAGTACCTGCCCTTTTTTTACAGGGTCGCCTATTCCGCAACTTACGTTTGTGATGGTCCCTCCGAAAATCGGGTATACCTGTGCCGATTTATCCGGGTCGAAATCCACTTGCCCGTTCAGTATTGTTTCTTCCGGCGGGATGCAGGAAACGGCAGGCTCGATACTTATCATTTTGGCGAGGTGGTCGTCCAGCATCATACCCTCTTGTTTTTCTTCGGTGGCTTGCTGTTTGCAGCCGTAGAAGAAGAGGCTTACCAGCAACCATCCGATTAATTTCTTTTTCATGCTATTGCGTTGTTGTATGGTAAATAATAAGATTATAGTTTGATCGCATCGAAACCGGCTTCCCGGTTCAGGTCTATCATGCCCAGCCAGCTTTTGCGTGCCAGTTCGTTTATATTCATAATCGTTTCTTTATAGGTCTGGTAATAGTCTACGTATTCCAGTAACGAGATATTACGTTTGATAAAATTGTCGTTTACACCTTCCATGATTTTTTGCCAGTCTCCGGATATTTCCATATCGGATGTTTTATAGAGTTTCCAGGCATTCAACATCTTGTAATAGGTGGAGGTGAGCGAGGATACTGCATTCAGCTCCTGGTTCTGATAGTTGGTCTGTGCCCCTTCGTAAGTCGCTTTTGCCGCTCGTATATTTCCCTGGTTACGATTAAATACGGGCAGGGTGAAAGAGAGTCTTAATCCGAAATAATCGTTGCAAATCGGACCATGCTTATCATAAAATCCGTGTACGCTGACTTTGGGGAAGGCATCCGATTTCTGCACTTTTATATCGGCATAGGCAGCCCCGCATGCCGATGAGGCAAGTTTCAGGTCCGGGCGTTCCTCTATCCGGACAATCAAATCCTGTAAATCGATTTTATCGAGCGGAGAGGCGGCAAGCGAAGTTTCATCCACTTCCGGAAGCAGTTCTATGTCTTGGCGGATACCCAGTAATACTTTCAGGGCTGCCTGGTATTCCAGTGCTTCGTCCTGCCGTTGGTTCGATTCCTGTTGCAAGGAGAGGAGCAAAGCGGAGATTCTGGATTTTTCGGCTAAAGACACATTGCCTTTTTCCACTTGTACCTTCAGTATCTCTACAATCTTTTGTAATTGTTCGATAGCGGTATGGTAGATTTTGACTTCATTGAGCGAATAGTACAGGTTGAAGAATTGCCGGTCTACTTCGTTTTTAAGGACATGCATCGTCAATTCCAACTGGCGTACGGCTACTTCCTTGTTCATCCGCTCCAACCGGATACGGCTGTCGCGCTGGTGGGCGATATAGATAAGCTGTTCAATTTCGACCGTGCTTTCTCCTTCTTTGCTGAAATCGAAATATTTCCCGTTGGTACGGTTATAGATATTATGCTCTATCGTTATGGAGGGATTTTCAAATAACCTCGACTGGACGACTTTGGCTTCGGCGGCATCTACGTTGAACCGGTTGGCTACCAGTTCCAGATTGTTGTCCTGAAACAATTTTTCGGCATCTCCGACTGTGAGCCGGAGTTGTTGCGACTGTCCTTTGGCTGAAGAACAGGCAATTGCCATTAATAAAAAAAGAACTCTTTTACGCATTCCTGTTAATCTTGTTTTCCGGGGGCAAAACTACCGGTT
This sequence comes from Parabacteroides sp., assembly GCA_019417325.1. Lineage (GTDB taxonomy): Bacteria > Bacteroidota > Bacteroidia > Bacteroidales > Tannerellaceae > Parabacteroides. The sequence goes on from DXVO01000027.1 coordinate 22,472, forward strand.
TACAAGGCTGGCAGGTATTAGAAAAGAGTTACAAGGGTATTAGAATTCCGTTAGAGTTTTGTAAATGCCTGGCAGGTCGGTTATAAAAATGCGGCGGCACTGCTGAATATACGCTGGAAAGCCTGGCTCAGCAAAGTGGGTTCTGTTTTGCTACGAAGCGGGAAGGGTACCTGATGGCTGTAATGGAACGGGAAGTCCAGTTCTTCCAGTATTTTTTCCGATGCTTTGCCTAATGCTTTTATAATACCGCTGGTTGGCATGACGATGTCTTTTTTCAGGGAGATGGCATGTATCCGGTGGCAGGCACGCAAAAAGAACGATTCGCGGTATTCCTGCATCACATCGGTACGAATCATGGCTTTGAATGCCTGTTCCATAAAGTCATTCTTAAATGAAGTCGGCAAAGTGCGTTGTTCTAAAAAGTCATTCCGGTAATACTGCTGCAAGCTGTCGAATGCCGCCTGGTCCATAATATCGCGTGCATTCCCGTTCATCTCACTGAAGATGGAACCTCCGCAAAACATGAAAAGGCGTGTATCGCTGAACATTTTTTCCGGATTGGCAAGCAACAGTACCTGTGATAATAATGCGCCGATGGAATAGGCAAACAGGTTGATGGAGGTATCTTCCTTAAACAGGGGGTGCCGTCCGTCTTTTATCTCATGTACCAGTTGCCAGAGGTTATACACCGATTCGCGGCCGGATGCATAGAAACGTAGCGGATTCTGGGATAACCGGCTGCTTAGTGCAACGTTGGCAAAGGATGCATTGCCCAGGTCTTCTATTTCTTTTTTGCGGACGTTTACCCAGGATAGCGTTTCCCTTGGGTTGCACCATTGACTGGGCGTGCGGTTCATATGGAAAGCGATGGGAAAAAGTATAACCGGCTTTCCCGTATGCTTGGCAAGGTATTCCGCCCATGTCAGGTATTTTTCCCAGGAGCGTTCGTTCAGACCGTGTAATAGAATAATTGCCTGGTCTCTTTTTACTTTTCCTGCCGGAGTGAAAATCGTATAGGAGAAGTCTTTGTTCTCCTGTATGTAATTATCTGTAACCGGACAAAATTCGGTAGAGGAAAGTGCCCGCTGGAATTCGTTAATTTCACTTGCCCCGGTCGTCTGGGTAAAGCGATAGGGCTGGATTTCCAGATGGCTTTCTTCCAGGCTGGTCTTTTTATCATAGGAAAAAAGACTGTTTAGTTGTTGTGTTCGAATAGAAATATCCATAGATGCGTTTTAATTTTGACGTAAACTAACAATACAAAAACAATCTCTCAAAATAAATGGTTTAACCATCTTTTTCTGGGGGTATAAAGTGCTATATAGGGGCGAAATTTTGCTATGTGGGGCGAATGCCGGATGGATGTAAAGGGAAATATACGTACATTTGTTTCTGAAATTTTTGAAAAAAGTGTAGGTATGCGAAATCATAAAATACCGGAATATTTCTATGAACGGTCGAACCTGGTTCGCCTTGTTTTACTGACGGCATTTTTTGCATTGGTATTCATCAATATTTATAAACCGTTCAGTTCATCAAATTGGTATCCGGTTTCCGAATTTAAGTTCTTTGTTTTCTCGAGCCTGATTATCCTTACCGGGGTACTGGTTGTTGTTATTAGCCGTATTGTAATGTATTATTGGGGCAGGAAACATGGAGTGACGCGTACGGGCTATGCGGTCTGGATTTTACTGGAAATACTGTTTATGTCTTTGTTCTATACAATCTATACACTCGTACTCAATCCGGAACGGGAATATCTGGGAGTATTTAAAGAGTCGGCGATAAATACCAGCCTGGTACTGCTGCTCCCTTATTCGGCATTGCATTTGTATTTTTCCTATAAGGAAAAGGAAAGGCAATTATTGATATTGGCGGAAGAAAAGGAAGATGCGGCAAAGATGCAGAATGTGTTTTCTTTTTACGATGAGAAGAATGAATTGCGCCTGTCGGTGAAACGGAGTAATTTACTGTATATCGAATCGGCAGATAATTATGTTTGTATCTGGTATATGAATAAAGGGACATTGACAAAGTTTATGCTTCGTAATTCATTGAAAACGATAGAAGAGAGCCTTGCCAATACGAATGTGTTGCGTTGCCATCGTTCTTATATGGTAAATTTCGACCAGGTGAAGGTGATACGTCGTGAAAAGGATGGGGTATATATGGAAATGGGAATAGACGGTGTTCCCGATATTCCCATTTCCAAAACATATAGTGAAAAGGTCACGCATTGGTTTATGACCTATTCTTCCTGATACCTCTTATTCCGTAATAACAGAAAATTCAGCGATACCGGCTTGTGGCGCATTATCCAGGATACTGGTTGCTACGAACCGGATTGTATTTCCGCGGGTGGCAGGGAAACGTATTTCCTGTTCCACTGGATTGTGTTTGATATTTGAAAACTCGCCTTCCGCCACTTTCTTATTATTTACATATAGCTGATAGTGGGAGATATGGCCGCCTGCATCGCGTCCCTGGTTGGGAGTATACCGGAAACCGGAAATCATTTGCTCTTTATTCAACCGGATGGTAATATCCCTGTTCCCTTTTGGCAGGTAATAAGTGGTATAGCCGTTTCCATCGAATATAACGGATGTTTTATCGTCTTTCGGGCTGACCACAGTATAATCGGTTGAAGGAATATCCAGTTGTTGTGTGGATACGGGACTTGATTTGTCAAATGTTTTATCATAAGCAATTGCTTTGATGATTCCTTTTTGTGCAAAATCGAATGGATCCGTATATATGGGAGAATCCTTGGTCGGTTTACTTCCGTCTGTCGTATAATGGATTTCGGCATTGCTGTCTCCGGTGCTGATTGTTACTTTGTTGGAAAGATTACGGGAAATAACCGGTTCTGTTATTAGGGCAGGTGCCAGGAATGCTTCTACATTATTGATACACAAAGGACCGCGTGCATCAGTAAAATTGATTCGTATTTTCTCTGCTGATACGGTATGGAAGCGGACAATACGTTTATAACCTACGGTGGTCGTAGAATCTGCTGTCTTTACTGGATACCATTTGCTTTCTTTTTCATATTCGATATTAAATGATTTTACGCGTTGTCCCAATGGAATGTATTCCTGGATAAGTAAACGGTTTACATCCGATTGGGTGGGTAGTGTAAATGTTAATGTGCCGGTTGTTACACCATCTTCCGTAGCCCAATAAGTATCCCAGTTTCCATCGTTTGCTTTGCTGGCACTGTATTTTCTTCCTCTTACCGAGCTGGCTTCAGCATATGCTCCTTTTAGCAAATCGGTTTTCATATCGTTCTGAATCGTTTGGAACCATTCAACGGCACGGATAGAATCGCCCGGAGCTATTTTCCCGTTTAGGGCAACCGGGAAATTCAGCAAGAAATTCGAGTTATGACCTACACTCCGGTAATAAAGGTCGACCAGGCGTGCCAGCGATTTTACCTGATGGTCTTCACGTGCGTGATAGAACCATCCCGGACGAATAGACACATCACATTCGCCTCCCAGCCATTCGTCTCCGTTTTCCATTCCCCACTGGCTTTGGCGATAATTGGTCTCCTTGTCCGGCGAATAAAGACTCCATTGAGTGTCTCCTGCCCATCCTTCTTCATTACCAATCCAGCGAATATCGGGTACGGTTCCTCCGAATATCATGGCGTTCGGATGATGTTTTTTTATCGTATCGCGGGCTACCTCGTATTTGTAATATGTTTTTGCGTCGATAGAGCGGGTTTCATTGGCTCCTCCGTACCATCCGTTTCCTCCGTTGGCTCCATCAAACCAATATTCGAACAGCGGACCGTATTGAGTGACCAGTTCATGCATTTGGGCATGGAATTTTGTTACATATTCCGGTGTACCGTAATTAGCGCTGTTGCGGTCCCAGGGAGATAAGTAAAGGCCGAATTTCAACCCGTGTTTCCGGCAGGCGTCCGATAATTCGCGGACCATATCTCCTTTACCCTCTTTCCACGGGGAATTTTTTACACTGTATTCGGTAGTTGCTGTGGGCCAGAGGCAAAAACCGTCATGATGTTTTGCTGTCAGGATAACCCCTTTTAATCCTGCAGTCTTGATGGTACGTACCCACTGGTCGCAATCTAAATCTGTAGGGTTGAATGTAGAGGCGGGGGTGTTGCCATATCCCCATTCCAAATCATTGAATGTATTCAGACCGAAGTGAACGAAGGCGTAAGTTTCCATTTTGTGCCATTCCACTTGTTCAGGTGTGGGAACCGGCAATACAGGTGCAGGAGCTGGCGCTTCTTTACATGAAAGCATCATGCTTAATCCTAACCCGAAGAGTAAGAGCGAATTTGTGTTTAGCATTGTTTGTTAGAATTTATGTTTGACATTGCCAAAGATAATCATTTTTCCGGTTAGTCCGATTGCATGAAAAACATATCCTTGTACTCTTTCCAAAAACACACATTTTACAAATCATAGTTATGATTTCGGAAAACCATAACTATGAATCCCCGGACCGGTCGTATTTTTGTGGCAACCTTATTTCAAATCAGGGTTTATTAATTTTCCCGCATGCTTGCGGAATGAATCGTTGAACCAGTCGATAGCCTGTTTTTTCAGTTTTTCCGTTATTTTTGGGTTTTGCTCGGCGACATTTGTTGTCTCGTTTATGTCTTCGGCAATGTTGTAAAGTTCAACCTTACATTATATATAATGTACGGTAGGCAACGTGCCTGTTATGGTGTAGGTATGTTTTGTACTTTACTGAATTAAGTTCTGCCGTGGGACAGTAACCAATCAGAAGCTTATCAGAGTAATCTGTATGAAGTTAGTTACTCATTCCTGCTCTACTGGTAAATTTATCATTGAAGTATATGGATTCATACTTACATCCGCAATCTCAGTGTGTGAGGTCGTTAACAATTATTATGAATGATATTGAGATGGATGTTTTTCCATATCTGTTTTTATCTGTAAATTTACTTACGACAAAACTTGACTACTATGAGAAGTGCCAATATAAAAAAAGTTTTATCTCTTCAATATTTTTGATGCGGTATTCCGCTGTGTGTATGTTTTTTTTGAACCTGTGACAAATATAAGTATAAATTTTACTTATTGTATATTGGTTATTGAAAAAAGTGAGTATAGTGTTTTTATTGTGTAAATAGTTGGAATTTTGATTGGAGCTTTTTATTTACAAACATATTCTTTCTACATGATATTCTAGTGATGTTGATATATAGGTTTTTAGTGATAATCAGATTGTATATTTGTTAAGTGATGGGACTATACAAGTTTAAGTTTGATCTCTCTACGTAATAATTTCTTTTAGCGTTGCATAAAAATATAATTTATATTTTTATGCAAATGTGGTTGTTTAACAAAAATTATACAATAAAATAACGCTTACTATTGTTTTTTTAAAAAAGACACTATACTTTTGAGTCATTGAAAAATCGGTTTTTCATGTGGTGTGTATGGAAAATTGAATCAATAGGAAAATAACAGTGCTTTACTTAATTTTTTTGTATAATCCTATCTGATAAATCTTCTTTTTCTAATAGGTAATATAAAGTTTAAGCTGATTTGATAAAATATAAGATGAAATACTACTGTTGTTAACCAAATTTGAAAAATCGATTTTGTTAGATGGAACATTAATATAAACCATTAAATTAAAAAAGTATTATGAATGACACGAACAATTTGTCAAGACGTCGTTTCCTTGAGTTAAGTAGTCTAGCAGGCCTGGGTATGGCCTTTTCTGGTAGTAACCCGGTAATGGCATCCGTACCAACTATTGAGGCTGTTTCCGGGCAAAAATTTAAAATGGGTGTAATTGGATGTGGTAATCGTAGTAAAACAATTATCGGAGCTTTAAATAAGGTGCCGGAAATTGAAATTACAGCTTTGTGTGATATTGTTCCTCACAAAATGGAACAACGTGCCCAATTGATTAAAAGTAGCGTAAAACCCAAGTTTATAAATAGTTTGGAAGAGTTATTACAATTAGACTTGGATGCTGTTGCTGTTATTACTCCTAATAATACCCATAAAAATATTGTAATTGCGTGTTTGGAAGCTGGTAAAAACGTGTTTTGTGAAAAGCCGATGGCTTTGACTGTTGCAGATTGCAATGAAATGATCGGAGCTGTCGAACGTACAGGTAAAGCATTACAGATCGGAACTCAGCGTCGTCATTCCAGCGAATATAAAAAGTTGGTAGAAGTGGTTCGGAATAAGCCGGTAGGGAAGATACTGCAGTCCAGTCTTTTTGATTATCGTGGTGACTGGCGCGTACCGGCGGCTGATGAATATCCGTCAGGTACTCCTTATTGGAGGATGAACCAGGCTTTAAGTGGTGGTGTGGTTTATGAAATGGGGGCACATATTATTGATGTGAACAATTGGGTATTTGATAGTGAACCGATATCTGTTTGCAGTCTTCAGGGAGTAAATAATTATTCATTGCGTAAAAGAGATTCGAGTGATCATGCGGGCGTATTAGTAGAATATGCAAATGGTGCTTTGATGAATTATGGGGGAAATGTTTATAATTATGGCTCTAAGGCTTTTGATACGTTTTTTGGTGTAAATGGTACGATACAGATGGGAGCAGGTGAGATCGCGATCAAATATGGTAGTCCGAGCGGATTTCCGAAGCCAGCCAATATGCCGAAACCGGAAGTAATTAAGACTACAGGTGTAGATCCTGCCGAGGGTGATGGAGTTACTATGCAATTAAAACATTTTGCTAAAGTTCTGGCAGGAAAAGAAAAAGCATATCCTGATGGATACATCGGACGTCAGACTATCCAGATATTGGAAGGTTCCGTTCGTGCAGCCCAAGAAAGAAGAGTGATAGATGTAAAGGATTTAGGATAAAAATGGATTGATTATCAGGGAAATAATCCGTTTATAAGTTCTTCTGTATACCGGATATTTCCCTGTGTATCGATTTTCTAATGAGTGACTGAATATATTCAGTATTAAGATATTGTTAATTATTACTTTTTATATCATGCTTTTATGAGAAAACACATTATTAAGCGTTTTTATACGTTTTTGATTTTGATGTCATCCTCGCTTGTTTCATATGCAAATGTTTCCGATTTAGTTTCTGAAAGGGAAGTGATAGCGGATATGCAACCAATATCCCAGCAAAATAGCCGGAAAATAACTGTAAGTGGACAGGTAATTGATGCAGGCACAAAAGAGCCTCTTATCGGGGCCACTGTAATGGTAAAAGGAAGTACAATCGGTACAGCTACTGATAGCGATGGAAAATTCTCTTTCCAAATAGAAAATGAAAAGGGTACACTTATTGTTTCTTATATAGGGTTTACTACAATTGAAGTTCCGGTTGATAACCGCAAAGTTATTCAAATAGAATTACATCCCGATTCTGATTTATCATTGGATGAAGTGGTGGTAGTCGGGTATGGTACGCAGAAGAAAGCAAATGTCGTAGGTTCTGTGACTACTTTAAAAGGAGCGGATATACAGTCTATTCCGGCAACATCCGTAACAAATGCATTAGCCGGACGTCTTCCGGGCGTTGTTGCTATACAGAAAAATGGAGAGCCTGGAAATTTGGGTTCCAGGTTGATGGTGCGTGGACGTTCTACACTCGGTAGTGATACTGGGCCATTGGTCGTTATTGATGGAGTACAAGGGCGTTCTATGGATGAGATTGATCCGAACGATGTTGCTTCGTTATCTGTATTGAAAGATGCTTCAGCTGCCATATATGGCGCCCAGGCTGCAAATGGTGTTATTTTGATAACTACAAAAAGCGGAGAAGCCGGAAAGCCGAGACTGAATTATAATTTTTATCAAGGCTTTATGACTCCTACCCAGGTTCCGGAATTATGTGATGCTGCTGAATATGCAACCATGCTATCGGAGTATCAAACTTATAAAGGGGCGGCCCGTACGTATACGGATGAAGATATCGAATTATTCAGGAATGGTGCTGATCCTTGGGAACATCCGAATACGGACTGGTATGGTGAACTGATAAAAAAATGGACTACGACTATGCGTCATAATTTGACTATTGACGGAGGTTTTAAAGGCATGACCTATTATGTATCTCTTGGATACAAGAAGGATGACGCCATTTATAAACAATCGTCTACGAAATATGATCAATATAATATTCGAGCAAAATTAAATTTCCCTATTACAGATTGGCTTAAGGCTGATCTTAATACTTCTTATATAGAAACACATCGTGTATTTCCATATAGAGGCGCAGGTGATATTATTGGTTCGGCTACCCGTATTGTTCCGACAAGTCCAGCATTCTGGCCAAACGGATTACCTGGTCCTGATGTGGAGAATGGTGACAATCCGGTTGTAACATCTTCACTTGATGGTGGGAAAAACGATCAGAAGACTTATCGTTCTCAAAATACATTGAATGTGACTATAACACCACCTTTTATTGAAGGTTTAGCACTAAACGGTAGTTTTGATTACGATATTAATAACTTTTACCGAAAGAGATTCTATCATCCCTGGACACTCTATTATCCAAATTGGTCGGAAGCGACAAGAGATCCTTCAACGGGTTTTATTATAGATATGCCGGTTGTTCCGACATTAAGAGGACTATCCGATCCTCGTAATACAGAGGATTATGAACGTGTAATCAACAAGACTTGGAATGTGAATATAAATTATGCAAGAACATTTGGAGCACATAATGTGACTGCTTATTTAGGGTTTGAACAGTACACCAGTGATACAAATAATTTCTTAGGATATCGTGAAGGGTATATATCTAATCTTATCCAAGTAATGGATGCTGGAGCAAATTTGAATAAAAATGCATCCGGAGGTATGACAATTTATGCAAGACGTTCTTTGATAGGAAGGGCTACTTATTCATTTAAAGACAGATATTTGGTAGAGATTTTGTATAGACGTGATGGTTCTTTAAAGTTTCCGCCAGAAAGTAGATGGGGTAATTTTCCCGGTTTTTTGTTAGGTTGGCGTGCTTCGGAAGAAAGTTTCTGGAAACAACACCTTTCTTTTATTAACTATTTTAAATTAAGAGCTTCTTATGGGGTAATGGGAATGGATCCGGGAGAATCTTTCCAGTATATCAACAAATATACCTTGGCAGATGTGAAAGGAATGGTGTTTGGTACAAATTCCAATATAGAAACAACAGTAGGGCCGCCTACCATAGCTAATCCATATATTACTTGGGAGACTCAAACTACTCAAAATTATGGTTTTGAATCCCAGTTTTTGAATGGGCTTTTCAATTTGAATTTTGATTATTTTTATAATAGACGTGAAGATATTTTAGCTGCAAGAAATGCTTCTGTTCCTGTATTTACAGGTCTTAAATTGCCCAATGAAAATATTGCGCGTGTGGATAACAGAGGGTTTGAGTTGGAAGCCGGATTTCATAAAACATTTAATAAGGATTGCCGTCTGGATATTAGTGGTAATTTTAATTTCAACCGGAATAAAGTGGTGTTTAAAGACGAACCTGAAGTAGTTGTCCCTTGGCAGGAAACGACCGGACATCCTTATGGAACAAAACTAATGTATAAAGCGATAGGGATCTTTAGAGATAAGGAGCATGTGGAATCTTATCCTCATTGGGCTGGAGCGATGCCGGGTGATATCATATTTGAGGATGTAAGTGGTGATGGAAGTATAACTTCAGATGACCGGATTCTGATAGATAAAACAGATGCACCTGAAATTACTTATGGCCTTAATCTCGATCTTCGTTGGAAAAGTTTTACCCTTTCGGTTCTTCTGCAAGGACAAGGAACTTTCTATAAACAGAATATATCGGATGATCGCCGTGGAGAAGCAGGGAATTATTTCAAATGGCAATATGAAGACAGATGGTCTGTTGATAATATTGAGGGAAAGAATCCACGTCCTTTTAACCGGGTAGACCAGTACTGGACCTATGGTTCTAATATGAATACGTTCTGGTTGGATAATACTGCCTATCTGAGATTGAAGAATTTGGTATTAGGATATGATATTCCGGTTAAAATATTCAAGTCGATAGGTATTACAAGAGCAAATGTCTTTGTATCCGGTAATAATTTGGCTCTTCTATATAGTGCGACTAAAAAATTTGATCCTGAAGTGGATGGTACAGGCGTTTATCCGACCATGAGAACATTTGCAATCGGGGCGAATATATCTTTTTAAAAATGAATAGTTATGAAAACCATTAGATATTTATTAGCGATAATTATATTATTCGGGACTTCCTGTACCGATGTTCTTGACCAACAGGCAGTGGATTCTTTTAATGAAGATATCGTATTTTCTGATATCAATCTTGTTAAAGCTTATCTGGGAACCTGTTATAGCCAGATGGGAGGACCAAATGATGATGGTGTGCTCGGCCTGCATCGGGATATGCTTACTTCAGGAACCGATCATTCTTTAAATCCTTTCCGTGCGCAAAATTATGTTCATCTTAACGGCCGATTGAGTCCTGACCAATTGGGCTATTTTAATAACGATGCACATGGAGCATGGCTTTTATGGAGAAACTTGTATAAAAATATCCAAAATTTGAATACTATATTGGCTCATATCGATGAAGTTCCTCTTAACACGACAACGGATGAAGCCTTGTGTAAACAGATAAAAGGAGAAACTTATTTTATCCGGGCATTGATGTATACGCATCTTTTGATGGTGAACGGCGGTGTTGTTCTGGTTGATAAACCGTTTAATTTGGATGATGATTTCAGCAGTTTTAAGCGTTCTTCTATTTCGGAAACGAAAGACTTTATTCTCCGTGATATAGAAAAAGCAATTGAGTTTCTTCCAGAAAAAATGGAGCAGGGACGTGGTACAAGGGGAGCTGCTGCTGCGATTAAGTCAAGAATGTTGTTATTCTGTGCCAGTGAACTGACCAATGGCGGGTTTGAAGCGGATAACGAATTGGTCTCTTTTCCGGCTGGCAGTAGGAGAGCTTTGCTGGAAGCAGCCCGTGATGCGGCCAAAGATATTATGGATGGAAAATACGGTCATTATGCACTTGTCGGTGAGACTTCAGCACCAGTGCTTCCTCTGACAGAAGCTCAGATACAAGAGTATGCTTCGACTTATTTTAATATATTCAATCAAAAAGGAGCCTGGAATAGCGAAACGATCTGGGGCATACAGTACCCCTTGAAAGACGGAAAGATAAACCAGGTAAATTTATGGAACGGGCCGAATGGTTATCATAATTATGGAAATAATGAACCCGTAGAATGGGCTGTCCGTGAATTTGAAATGGCTGATGGTTCCAAGTTTGTATGGGACGCTCAATCCCCAGAGAATGAGACGATCCGGAAAGCGACAAAGGAAGAGTTGGCAAATAACCCTCTTTTAAATCCATATAATGGGAGAGAACCTCGTTTTTATGCAACTATCCTGTATCATGGGGCACCCTGGCAACAACGTCCTGAAGATGTTGCAAAATTAGAACCGAATAATCGTGTTCAGACGGGTCATATCTATAATCTTGATGGTTCTATTGCAAAATTTGGTGTTGATACGCGACAAAGTTCCATTGATAATTGGAATGGAACAAAGACAGGATATTACATGAAGAAATTTATGGATCCGGAAACAGTCGGACAATATTATAATAATACAAATACCTGGGTAGAGTATCGTTATGCAGAAGTGCTTCTCAATTATGCTGAGGCTTGTATAGAACTGGGGGATAATGTTAATATCCAGAATGGTTTGTCGGCATTGAACTTGGTTCGACACCGGGCGGGTTTACCCAGTCGTGTTACCGAGAATCAATCTGAGGCCCGAACATATCTCCGCCATGAAAGAGCTATTGAATTTTTTGGTGAGGGGCAACGTTTTTTTGATATCCGGCGCTGGATGATTTGTGATAAAGTAATACGGAATATTTATGCTATGAAAGTCAAAGAGTTCGTAAATGGTGATATGGAATGGTTCTTAGACTATAATGCCAAAGAGGATACTCGGGAATGGAAAAATAATGCTTTCTATTGGCTTCCTATTACACGTGAAGAAATAAATAGAGCTCCTCAGCTACAGCAAAATCCCGGATATAATTAAAATGAAATAATTGTGACAAGTTGAAAGTTCAAACAGTTTAAATAATTGTATATTATGAAAGAAGGACAAAAAATAGCTTCCCGTTTGTCATTTAGAGAAAAGTTCTCATATGGCCTTGGAGATGTGGGTAATAATTTTCTGTTTGACATGGGGCAGATTTACCTGCTCAAGTTTTACACCGATTCTTTAGGGCTTCCGCCTTCTGTGGCAGGAATGCTTTTCCTGATAACTAAACTATTGGATGGCTTTACTGATATTGGGGTCGGAACATGGATTGACAGCAGAAAGAAATATGGAAAACTCGGGAAGTTTCGTCCTTTTATGCTTTATGCCACAGTTCCTTTGGCACTGTGTACAGCTGTAAGTTTTTATGTACCGGATTTCGAACTTAATGGTCGGATTATTTGGGCGTATTTATCTTATGCATTATTTGGGTTGGCATATACCATATTTAATATTCCTTATGGTTCCATGATACCGGCAATGACGAAGGATCCGGTAGAAAGATCCAGTATGGCATCTTTTCGTTGGGCTGGTGCCACTATGGGCTTATTAATTACTTCTGTTGCATTTATTCCGTTGGTTACAATTACATCAGACTTGTTTGGTCCGAGGTATAGTTATTTTGCTGCAGCTAGTGTATTTGCAGTGGTGGGTTGTATTCTCCAGTTAACATGCACTTTGAACGTTAAAGAACGATACGTTGAACAAAAACCGAAAGAAGTAAAAGGAAGCCTTATAAAGAGTTATCTTGGTATAGCAAAGAATGCCCCATTATTGATACTTTGTCTTGTCAATTTGTTAACATTTTCAGCTTTCAATGTGAAACTTGCTGTCCAGGTTTATTTTTGTGAATATGTTTTACATGATATTTCGGTTGTTCCTTATTTAGGCTTTTTTTCAATTGGTTGTGTTTTCATAGGTATAGCGTGCGTACAACCTTTGGTACGTCGTATGGGAAAGAAAGCTACCTATGTATTAGGAGCAATAATTTGGGGTGGTGCCGATATTGCGGCATTATTTTTAGCAAACAATACAATCTCATTTATAATTTTTGCATGTATTGCTTTTTACGGAACAGCATTTATCAATACGTTAAATTGGGCTTTGATTTCAGATGCTGTTGAGTATGGAGAGTGGAAAACGGGTTTACGTTCGGAAGGTGTGATTTATTCATTTTTTACATTTTTCCGTAAGCTATCTCAGGCTTTGGCAGGGTTCATCCCAGGAGTTATTTTGGCGGCAGTAGGTTATGTTGCCAATCAACAACAGACACCCCAGGCGATCGAAGGTATTCGTGGATTAATGTTCCTTTATCCAGGGGCATTAGCAATTGCAACTTTTCTGATTATGTATTACGGGTATAAACTTACTGATAAACGGTACGAGGAGATCGTACGGGAAATGGATGAACGGAAAAAACAAGGTTCAACAAGTATAAATCAATAATAAAATGGATATGAAACTAAATGTTGCATTTTTCTCTAATGGACGATTAACATTTTCTGTTCCAGATGCAGAAGCAAATAGAATAGCTTCTGTTAGGATGTTGGAGAACGTTTTTGGTCGGATTTTGACTTCGGAGGAGTTGTTGACTGCTCCGGAAATGGTGGGGAAGTTTGCCGATACACTTACTCAGCCTGATTTGATTATATATCAGTGTACAACATTTATAGGAGCAGATTTTATGACCGAAATAACTCGCCGGTTTAAATGCCCGATTGCGATATGGTCTGTAAGAGAACCTTCAATTGACGGGGGGCGTTTGAAGCTAAACTCATTAACCGGAGCTTTTTCTGCAGGAAATTGTTTGTTTACCCAAGGTATACCATTCCGGTTCGTGTTTGGTAATCCCGAGGATACTACAGTTGTAGAGCAATTTAAGAAAATTGAGGCATCATTGATGCTTATAAAAAAACTGCAATCTTTAGTGATAGGTGTTGTAGGTACCCAGCCTCCTGGTTTTTCGTTCGGAGCTATAGACCAATCTTTGTTGTCGGAAGTTTTTGGTATTCGGTTGGTACAGACTGAAGCTGCGGAAATAATGAAAGAGGCGGCTGCGTTGTCCTCTGAAGAATATCTTCCGGTATTATCGGAATTAAAAAATCGTTCGAATGGCTTGGATAAAATTCCAAGTGAAAATCAGGAAAAGTATGCCCGGTTACGTAAGGCATATCAAAATTTCATTGACCGGAATGGAATACAAGCTATTGCATCCCGTTGTTGGCCAGATTTCTTCACAGGTTTCGGAGCTCCTGTTTGTGCGGTTCTGTCTATGTTGAATGATAATGGTATTCCGGCATCTTGTGAAACTGATTTGGGTGGGGTGATAACCATGTTTATCGCTTCTGCATTTTCTAAAGGATCTGTTTATTTCGGAGATCCAGTGGCTGTAGATGAGAGCTGTGACGGTATTGTGTTCTGGCATTGCGGGGCAGGTGCAACTTGTTTGTCACGTAAGAAAGAAGGAGCTGGTATCGGGGTACATCCGAATCGAAAAATAGGACCAACTATGGAGTTTGGTTTGCAAGCAGGAGAGGTGACAGTAGTCCGTTTGGGTAAGGGGAAAAACGGTTTCCGTTTCTTTGCTATGCATGGAGAAGCTTTGGACGAACCGCAAAAATTTTTCGGAACATCTGTTGTTGTCCGTCCTGCGAAAGGAAATGCTTCAGGGAAGGTTCGAGAAATTGCGGAAGATGGATGGGAACCTCATTTTGTTGTGGCTTATGGTGATATAATGGAAGAATTGAAAATGTTTTGTCAGTATCTATCTATTGAATTAATAGAGTATTAATGAGTTAAAAAATGATGAAATGAAGCTGGAAGAATTACAAAAGTTAAATCCTCATATTTCAATAAAAAAGATATGTGACGATGCTTTTACTCCTTATGGAAAATTGATTGCAGAATATGACTTTTCCGATTTGATTTCTTTTATGGAGAGGAATACGGAAATACCAGCTGAAGGGAATTGCTATATCGCTTCTGTTCCTAAATTGGAGGAGATGCCGGTAAAAGGAGAGTTGGAAAATGAATTTTATGGAGAAATGCCTATTCAAATCGGTTATTGCAATGGTCAAAATTCGACATTGAACGGTTTGGAATACCATAAAGGGAGTGAAGTGGATATAGCAGTTACGGATTTAGTACTTATGCTGGGAAAACTTCAACAAGTCCGGGATAAGGAGTATGATGTGAAGGATGTAGAGATCTTTTATGTACCGAAAGGGACAGCTTTGCAATTGTATGAAACGACTTTGCATTTTAGCCCTTGTAAAGTCTCCGGTTCAGGCTTTAAATGTGTGGTTGTACTGCCGAAAGGTACGAATACGGAACTGAAAACTTTTGAAGCGGCAGCTCCAAAAGACGTTCTTCTATTTGCAAAGAATAAATGGCTGATAGCTCATCCGCAGCGTATTCCTTTAATTCAGAAGGGGGCTTATCCGGGAATCAAAGGTGAGAATATAGAAATTAAAATAGTATAGAATTCAAAAAAAAAATCCGTTATGGAAAAAGAAGAAATGAAAGAACTGGAAGAAAAAGCCAGGGAGATTAGAAAAATAACAATCGATACGATTGGGTATTTGGGAGTTGGTCATATCGGTGGAGCATTATCGATAGTGGATGTTTTGACTATCCTGTATTATAAGTATATGGATGTTTCCTGTGATAATCCTCGAAAAGAGAACCGGGATAAATTAGTTTTATCCAAAGGACATGCGGGGCCGGCTTTGTACAGTGTATTGGCTAATAAAGGCTTTTTCCCAGAGGAATGGCTGCATACGTTAAATGTGGGAGGTACTCGTTTACCCAGTCATTGTGATATGAACCGTACTCCAGGGATTGACATGACTACCGGTTCGCTGGGACAGGGCATATCAACGGCAATAGGACTTGCCCTTGCAAATCGTTTGAATAAGATAGATAACAAAGTCTATTTGATAATTGGAGATGGGGAATCGAATGAAGGACAGATTTGGGAAGGTGCTATGGCTGCATCTCACTATAAACTGAATAATCTGATTGCTTTTACCGATAATAATAGAATGCAGATCGATGGTTATGTAAGCGATGTCATGGATATCGAAGATATAGGGGCAAAGTGGAATGCTTTCGGTTGGTTCGTACAGCGAGTGAACGGACATGATTTTGAAGACATGGCAATGGCTATCGACCGGGCTAAAAAAGAAACTATCCGTCCTTCTATGATTATTTTGGATACGATAAAAGGAAAAGGTGCCTTTTTCGCAGAAAAGAAATTGGAAAGTCATAATATGAATTTCGATTATGATACTGCGCGGAAAGCATGTGAGCTATTAGATCAAAATAAATAAATCAAAAAAGAAAATGATATGAGCCAGAAAGAGATGAGAGCAGTCTATGCACAGACATTGATAGAGCTTGCTGAGAAAGATGATCGGATAGTCATCCTTGAAGCTGATTTGATGAAAGCATCAGGAACTACCTGCTTTAAAAATAAGTATCCCGATAGAACTTTCGATATGGGTGTAGCCGAGGCTAATATGGCTGGTGCTGCAGCCGGTTTGTCTGCCGGAGGTAAAATACCTTTTGCCACAACATTTGGTTGTTTTGCTTCCCGGAGAGCGTATGATCAATTTTTTATATCGGCTAATTATGCTCACCTGAATGTAAAGCTGGTCGGTACGGATCCGGGTGTATCTGCAGCTTTCAACGGAGGTACCCATATGTCTTTTGAAGATATGGGTATTATGCGGGATGTTCCAAAGCTTGTTGTTTTTGAACCCAGCGATCCGGTATCATTAAAACAGTTGGTAAAAGAGAGTGCCTATTATGAAGGATGCACGTACATGCGTTTACATAGGAAACCATTACCGGAACTGTATGACGAAAATGAAACTTTCGAATTAGGAAAAGGAAAAGTATTAAAAGACGGATCGGATGTAACATTGATTGCATGTGGTGGTATTATGGTTGGTGAAGCGTTGAAAGCTTGGCAACAATTGAAAGAGAAAGGAGTTTCCGCAGCAGTTATTGACATGCATACAATTAAACCGATCGACAAAGACCTGGTACTGAAGTATGCAAAGCAAACAGGTGCGATTGTCACTTGCGAGAACCATCAGATCATGAACGGGTTGGGATCGGCAGTATCGGAAGTCTTATCTGAGAATTATCCGATTCTTATGAAAAGGATAGGGATTGAAGATGAGTTCGGGGAAGTCGGTACGCAGAGTTATTTACAGGAACGATTTGGATTAACAGCCGAACATATTGTGGAAGTGACCTTGAATTTATTAAAACAATCATCATATAAAAAGTAGAAAAATGGAAAAGATTATAATCGGATGTACACGTGCGGGATTGACTCTGAAAAAAGATTTGATTGCTTATCTTGAAAATAAAGGATATCAGTTGGAAGATGTTGGAATGAAAGAAGATGGCGAGTTTGTCCCTTATCATAAAGCGGCGGCGGCTGTGGCCAAAGGTGTTTCTTCCGGTGCATATGATAAAGGTATCATTATTTGCGGTACTGGAGCCGGAAGTGTAATTACTGCTGCAAAATTCAAAGGGGTTTATCCTGTGCATGTGACTAATACATTCATGGCAGCACAAGCAAAAGCTGTAAATAATTGTAATGTGCTTGTTTTTGGTGAATGGCTGACACCGGGCAAACATGCATGTCTGATGCTTGATGCCTGGCTGGAAACCAACTTTACGGATGGAGTTGCAGACGACTGGAAAATTTTCTTAGCCAATTGTGTCAAAGAAATCGGTGAGTTGGAAGATATAAATCTAAAATGAAAACGAAATGTTTGAACAGATTATAACAGGAACAAAAATAATAGGAACAGATCATCTGGCAGCAGATGATCTGGATAGATTGATTTTTTATTGTAAAGGGGCCGCTGCTAACGTATGTGTTATAATGGATAATAATTCATTAAAATTACGGGATGAGATGTTGGCAGATTTACAGAAAATACGTAAAGTAGAAGTATTGAATCAAGTCTTTCCAAATCCGAAAGTCGAAGATATCATGTCGATGGTAAATGCTCTTGAAGGCAAGGATATCAATATTGTTATAGGTATTGGCGGAGGTAGTTCTTTGGATTCTGCTAAAGGGGTAGCTGTAATTTTAAGTAATGGAGGGGATTTGGACGATTACTTGGGAGCTTCAGCCACAAGAAAAATTGAAAAACGTGATGTTCAATTAGTTTTGATACCGACTACAGCCGGAACCGGTTCTGAAGTAACCAAAGTGGGAGTCTATACTTCCCGTAGTGGCCGGAAATATACATTGGGCTCTCCATTAATGCAGGCTGATATAGCACTTCTGGTGACAGATTATGTGAAAGATCTTCCTCCGGCTATCACAGCTTCAACTGCTTTTGACGCTTTATCTCATGCCTTGGAAACATTATGGAATAAGAATGCGACTCCTTTGACGGACAGAATGGCGATTGAGAGTGCCGTACATATTTTGCAATGGATGGAAATCGCTTATGATAGTTCCATCTCGGGAGGAACAGCAGGTAGGAAGGAGATGCTCGAGGGTGCTTGTATGGCAGGTACGGCCTTTAATATTACAGGAACAGCAGCAGTTCATGCCCTTTCATTTATTTTCTCGGAAGAATGGCATGTACCTCATGGAGTAGCTTGTGCTTTTACATTGGAAGATGTTTTTCAATTGAATCTTCGGGATGAGAAAACAAGAATGCGTCTGGTACAGATAGCTCGTAAGTTGTTTGATGGGGATACGGAAGAAGCGTTACTGTCTTCTTTGTTAGATCGTATTATAACCTTGAAGAAAAAATTTGGATTACCGTTGTCTTTGAAGGACTTGAACATAGAACTTTCGGATGAACAGGTAAATGAATTGTTTGATAAATCATTGGATGATCCGAAAATGAAAAATAACAGTGTCAAGGTAGACTCTCGTATAATTTTCGAATTGATTAAAGGTAAAATGAAATAAAACGTCTGATCGTGTCAATGTTTGAGATTTTATTTTTGGTAGGGCTCATCATCTTTGTCACCCATACACTGGAAGCGATAACAGGTTTTGGTTGTACGGTTTTGGCTTTTCCATTTGTGATTTTCCTGATGGATGATTTGGAGCAGGCTAAAATAGTGTTATCTATTTTGGCTTGGGCACTGGCAGCCTATTTTGTAGTAACGAAGTTTAGTTCTATTAATTGGAAACAATTTGGAATAATCCTGTTACTGGCAGGTTTGGGGTTGCCTTTGGGAATTCTGATGTTTAAAAATTTGGATGCAGCTCTTCTGAAAAAAATACTGGGCGTTTTTATTATCATATCTGCTGCTGTACAATTGTTCAAATGCTATGTACCGGATAAGGGTAATTGGAAGCTTCCCTCGTTTGTAGGTTATTTATTTCTTTTTGTCGGAGGTATTGTACATGGAGCGTTTGCCGTGGGGGGACCTTTGATAGTATTGTATTCGGCGGGTAAATTGCCTGATAAATCACAATTCAGGGCAACGATGTGCCTTTTATGGACAACTCTAAATACAGTATTGATTCTACAATATATGAATGAAGGGAGCCTGACTTTGAAAATCGGACAGGACTTATTGTTCTTGTTACCCTTTTTGATTGCAGGTATTGTAGTTGGCGAATTAATTCATAAGAAGGTTAGCGAGATCCTTTTTCGAAAGCTTATTTTTTCATCCTTGTTTTTGGTTGGTGTGGCAATGGTTGTTTAGGGAGAATGGTATAATAAATAAAGAACAAACTTATGGAACGAAGGAATTTTATCAAGAAGGCCGCTTGTGGTATAGCGTTTACCGGTGTAAGTAGAAACATTTTTTCTACCACCTCGGAATCTTCAAGGCCCATAACTTCCAATAAAGCGAAGTTTACAATGAAGTATGCTCCGACATTGGAAATGTTTAATGCACATGCCGGTAAAGACCCTATTGATAATCTTAAGTTTATAGCAGATCAGGGTTTCCGGGCTGCTTACGATTTAGGATTGGTAGGCCGTCCGCCAGCCGAGCAGGAAAAGATAGCGAATGAGGCACAGCGTCTAGGGTTGGAATTGGGCCAGTTTTCCCTGAAAACAGCAGGGGGCGTACATTTTGTATTGAATGATTCTTCCAGCCGAGAATGGATGAAAAAAAAGATGGAGGCAGGTCTGGAAGTCCAAAAACGGACTGGAATAAATAAGGGGCTTGTTGTTTTGGGGAACATTGACCCGAAGTTGCATTTAGAATATCAGACGGCAAATGTTATTGATAATTTACGGATGTGTTGTGATATAGTTGGAAACGCAGGACTGGAATTAGTTTTAGAGCCGTTAAATACCTTGATTAATCATCCCGGAGTATTTCTTACACGAACGTCTCAGGCAAAAATGATTTGTGTGGCGGTTAACCATCCCTGTTGTAAGTTGGTAGATGACTTGTATCATCAGCAGGTTACGGAAGGAAATTTAATACCTAATCTGGAAATGTGTTGGGATCATATTGGTTCAATCCATATAGGAGATAATCCGGGCCGTAACGAACCGACAACCGGTGAGATAAACTATACGAATATATTCCGGTATCTTCATAATAGGGGGTATAACGATATTTTATCGTGTGAACATGGGAAAAGTAAGCCGGGTAAAGAAGGTGAGCTGGCTGTTATTAAAGCTTATCGGGAAGTTGACCCGGATGCATAATTATCTAATTTATAAAATTGTAAAATATGGATAGAAGAAATTTTATAAAAAGAGCGGCAATGTCTTCATTGTTGTTGGCAGGAACGGGATTCGTCTCATCTTCTTGCTCAAGGGTAACACCTAATATTCGATGGTCGATGGGCTGGATATTGTGGCGTGATTATAAAAGTGAGAAAATCTCTTTATCTAAAGCTATTGAGGATATTTCAAACCTGGGATTGGATGGGATCGAGTTTACCCCCCGTAAAGATGAATTAAGTAAGCATGGTTTCACTCGTGAAAGTTTCCGTGATTTGTTAGCGGAAAAAAAATTGTCGGTGACCGGTAATTATTTCGGACGCAAATTTTACGATCCGGCGCAGAAAGATACCATAATTTCAGATTTTAAGCAGACAATGGAGAATCTGAGTTTTTATAATTCCAAGACGGTGGTTATCGGTCCTCCCGGACGTGCACAGGGGGATATAAATGAAATGATAAAAGGGACTGCTCCTGTTCTAAATGAACTGGGCAAGATAGCCAAAGACTCCGGATTGCAAATCTGCTTGCATCCACATGTTAATACGATAGTGGAAACACCGGACGAAATAGATTTGATTATGGAGCTTACAGATCCTGATTATGTTTTGATGGCTCCTGATACAGGACATATTCAACTAGGGGGAGGAAATGTTGTCGACATTGTCCGGAAGTATAAAAACAGACTTGGCTATTTTCATCTGAAGGATACAACAGGGGTGTTTAAACGTCCTTCTTTTGGTCCTAATCTCAGGGAATTGGGAAAAGGAGAAGTAGATTTTCCGGGAGTAATGGAGATTTTGAAGGAGGTTAAATATCAAGGCTGGTTGAATGTAGAACAAGACCATACGTTTTTGACTCCGACAGAATCTGCAACGGAAAGTATGAAATACATCAGTACGAAACTGAAACCTATCTATACCTGATAAAAAATAAGAAATAATATGAAAAAAGATAATTTGTTGAGCAGGAGAGCTTTTTTGTCGGGAATGGCTTTGACCGGAACTGCAGGTTTACTGGGAACGGGAAGCAGTCTATTGACGTCCTGTAGTAATACAGCGACTGAAAGGCCGGTTCCTTTAAAGGCAGGAAAGGAATGGTATATTCCTGAATCTTTACCGGATAAGGCTGTGGACGGTATTCCTTTGAAGGCCGGATTGATTGGTTGTGGACGACGGGGGGCTGGCGCCTTGGTTGACTTGCTGAAGGCGGCATCCGGTATCACAGTTGTTGCTCTGGGGGATGTCTTTCAGGATCAGATTGACGAGGTTCGTAAAATGCTGAAAAAAAAGTTTAATCAGGATGTAGCTGACGATCATTGCTTTACAGGCTTTGACAGTTATCAGAAAGTGATCGATTCAGGAGTCGATATTGTTCTGCTGACGACACCACCGGCGTTCAGACCTCTTCATTTCAAAGCTGCTGTGGAAGCCGGCAAGCATGCTTTTCTAGAAAAACCTGTAGCTGTGGATCCGGTGGGAGCCCGTTCGGTTATTGCTACTTCTAAAGTCGCTGTTTCGAAAGGACTGTCTGTTATTACCGGTACGCAACGGCACCATAATCGAAAATATATAGAAGGATACAAACAAGTCCGGAGCGGATTGATTGGGGAAATCATATCAGCTAATGTTTGCTGGAATACCGGATCTCATTGGCTTCGGATGAAAGATCCCAAATGGACAGAAATGGAATGGATGATCCGGGATTGGGGAAACTGGACCTGGCTATCCGGGGATCATATAGTGGAGCAACATGTTCATAATTTGGATGTTTTTAACTGGTTTTCCGGGATAAAACCGACGAAAGCTGTAGGTATGGGTGCCCGTCAACGTCGTCAGACAGGAGACCAATATGATATGTTTAGTATTGATTATGTATATGAAGGGGGTATTCATGTCCATAGTATGTGTCGCCAGATAGACGGTTGCCGGAATAATATTTTCGAAATAATCCAAGGAAGTAAAGGTTCGTGGTCGAATAATGGTACCATTCGGGATTTGGAAGGGAATATTTTATGGCAATATGATGTGGAGAAAGAGAAAAAGGAATACCAACAGACAAATCCTTATGTTCTTGAACATGTCAATTGGATTAACCATATCCGGAATAAACAGCCTTTCAGCCAGGCGGAAGAGTCTGCTATTTCAGCGTTGACTGCTATTATGGGACGTATATCAGCTTATACAGGGCTGGAAATATCCTGGGAGCAAATGATGGCTTCGGATATGGATTTAGTACCGGAAGAATTGTCCCTTCGGAATTTGGATTTGAGTACTTATCCGGTACCGGTACCAGGTAAAAACAGAGATGTAAAAAACTAGTATTATTTATGTAACAAGGAGTTATGAGAAAAATTTTGGTATTACTTTTTTTAAGCAGTGTGTTTATGGCTTATGGACAGGAGGATAAATATCCGGTACCTCCCCCCATGACACATGAGATGACGGAGTTTTGGACTCCACAGCCACAAGTTGTTTCACCGTGCCAGATTTTATCCGACGGATGTTTGTCTGCACCTTCTGATGCAATCATTTTATTTGACGGTACAGATTTATCTCAGTGGGAAAAGGCTCCGGATAAGAATGTGCTGGTTAAGGGTAAAGATATGACGAAGTTTAAAAGTTCGGCAAAAAATAATTCGACCTGGACTGTTAAAAACGGAGTGTTGACAGTAAATAAGGAAGCTGGGGATATTCAGACAAAAAGAACCTTTAATGATTTCCAGTTGCATGTAGAGTGGCGTATCCCTTCAGGGATAAAAGGGGAAGGCCAATTACGTGGAAACAGTGGAATATTTTTGCAGGGGATTTATGAAATCCAGATACTGGATTCCTATAAGAATGTGACATATGCTAATGGACAAAGCGGAAGTATTTACAAGCAAACGGCTCCTTTGGTTAATGCCATGTGTCAGCCGGGTGAATGGAATACATATGATATTATTTATACAGCCCCTGTTTTTAAATCGGATGGCACTTACCGCTCACGTCCGAAAGTAACGATTCTGCATAATGGGGTTCTAATACAAAATAATACAGACATTCAGGGGACAACTCCCTATATCGGATTACCTCAAGTTGTGAAACATGGCGCGGGACCTATCCGTTTGCAAGCACATGGAGATGATAGTGCACCCATTAGTTTTCGTAATATATGGATTCGGGAACTCTAAAAGTAAGTTCTGATAGCTTACTTTTCTTATTGATTGTGGCTTTGAATAACAAAAGAGCTTTTATAGCTCTGGTTTATATATATAATTGTCAACCTATAAATTAAAAAAACTACAAGATGACATTGATTATTGAAAAAATAAGTTCTAAAGAAAAACAAATCAGGAAAGCCCATGCATGGCTTGATCTCAGATTTGTTGTCATGTTCTTTTTATCTGGTGTATTTCCTGGTTCTCTTTTTGCAGGAGACTTTATGGTAACCCCTGCCGTGAATTCAGTATCTGAGCGAATGGTTCAACAACAAGCGGGGAAAGTTGTGGGTACGGTCATTGATGAATCAGATTCACCACTTGTTGGTGTTAATATTATATTAAAAGGGAAAGATACGGGAGTAATAACTGATATGAATGGTGCATTTTCTATAGATGCAGTTCCTGGGGATGTTCTATTAGTTTCTTATATCGGTTATGTGAGTAGAGAGATTAAAATAAAAGCAGGAACTCCTTTGAAAATAGTATTATCAGAAGATTTGCAAAAACTGGAAGAGGTTGTGGTTGTTGGATACGGTACTCAAAAAAAGGTAACGATGACTGGTGCTGTTTCTGCTGTAAATACAGACCAGATTGTAACAACTAAAAATCAGTTTGTATCTAATACTTTAGCAGGTAAAATTCCAGGTTTACGAGTTTGGGAAAAAACCGCAGAACCTGGGGCAACAGGTATGCAAGATTTTCAGATTCGTGGAATGGGTGCCCCTTTAATTATCATTGATGGAGTTCCTCGTTCGGATATGAATCGATTAGATCCGAATGAAATAGAATCTGTTTCTGTACTCAAGGATGCTTCTGCTGCTATTTATGGAGTAAGAGCTGCTAATGGAGTTATTTTGATTACGACTAAAAAAGGAACCGTAGGAAAAACGCAACTGAATTATAATGGCTTTTTCGGGTATCAGAAAGCGATAGGGTTACCAGATGTTCTGGATGCGGTAGGATATATGACATTGATGAATGAACGGGAACTAAATAATAAGCGTCCAATCCTTTTTACAAAAGAGCAGATTGATGAATACCGTAACGGGACAAAACAGAGTACCGATTGGGCTCATATGGGACAACGTGAGTTTGCTCCGCAACAACAACATAATGTGAGTGTAAATGGTGGAACAGAAAAAGTAACTTACTTCATTAACTTTGGTTATCTTGATCAGGAAAGTTTCTTTGAAAGCAATTCTTTAAATTATCAGCGATACAATATTCGTTCAAATCTCAGTGCTCAACTGACGAAACGTATAAAAGCTGAAGCATTTATCGGAGCTTGGATGGATAAAAAACAGAATATGAGTCAAAATGCAAGTCAGCTTTATAAAGGTATATGGAGTATAGAGCCAATAGTTCCAGCATATGCAAATGATAATCCTGAATATTTGAATAAAGTGGCAGATGGTTTGCACCCATTGGCCATCACTGATAGAGATATAAGCGGATATAATGATAGAGAGGTAAAGAACTTTTCAGGTACATTTAATCTGGAGTATAAAATTCCATATATTGACGGATTAGTAGCAAGAGGTTCGTATAGTTATGATTATCAGGTTCAAGATAATAAAATTTTTAATAAAGCGTTTAACCTGTGGGAGTATAATAAAGATAACGATACTTATAAATCATCGGCATATATGTCTCCTTCCAAAATTAAACGTGAGTATATAAAAAGTGAAAATACTTTGCTCCAGTTGAGCCTAGCTTATAAAAAAAGTTTTTTGGAACATCATAATATTAATGCATTATTCTTGTATGAAGAAGGAATACAAAGGGCAGATAACTTTGCCGGGCAACGTGAGACGACTATGGATGTCATAGATGAGATGTTTGCAGGATATACAGCAAATCAACAAGCAACACAGAATTCCGGTAATATTTATGAACGAACAAATAAAGGTTTTGTCGGAAGGGTGAACTATGATTACAGGTCTAAATATTTATTTGAGGTGAGTGCACGTTATGATGGATCTTCTAAGTTTGCCCCGGGACATCAGTGGGGATTTTTTCCTTCAGTATCAGGGGGGTGGAGAATTTCAGAAGAAAGTTTTTTCAAAAATAAATTACCATTTATAAATAATTTAAAGTTACGTTTATCCTATGGTGTTATGGGATCTGACGCCTCATCCTCTTACCAATTTTTAAGTGGTTATACGTATCCTTCCGGAGGTTATATGTTTGATTCTTATATTGGTGCAGTTGCTCCATCCAGGTTACCTAATTTAGATATTACCTGGTATAAATCCAAAACAACAAACATGGGATTTGACTTTACTATGTGGAATGGTTTATTAGGTGGTACTTTTGATTATTTTATACGAAAACAGACCGGTCTTTTGGCAGATAGAGCTGATGCGCTACCTTCAACGGTTGGGGCAAGCATGTCACAGGAAAATTTAAATTCGGATAGGAGACACGGGTTTGAAATAGAATTATCACATAGTAATAAAATTAACAAGTTCAGTTATAGAATTTCAGGAAATTTTAGTTTTACCAGAAATAAGACTTTGTATCGGGAACGTGCAGAAAGTACTAGCCATTATGATAACTGGCGAAATAATAATTCGAATCGTTACTGGGATTTTTTATGGGGTTATGGAGTTGATGGACAGTTAGGTAGCTTTGATGAAATATATAATGCTCCTATTATGGACTCTAAAGGTAATTCAACATTTTTCCCTGGAGGTTATAATTATGAAGATTGGAATGGAGATGGTATAGTTGACAGTAATGACATGCATCCGATATTGCCCAATGGTAACCGTATTAATTATGGTTTGACTTTGGAAGCTTCATATAGAGGGTTTGATTTTTCTGCTGTATTCCAAGGATCCGGTATAGTTGTTCGCACATATCCGGAACAGCATGTTGCACCATTGTGTTGGGGTAGAAATGGATTGGCTCGTTTTTTAGATCGTTGGCATCGAGCCGATGAGTTTGATCCGAATAGTGAATGGGTACCTGGAAAATATCCATCAACATTTCGTGATACACAAGCATGGAACTCATACAATAGAGCTTCAGAAATGAATAGATTGGATGGTTCTTATTTACGTTTAAAATCGTTGGAAATAGGATATTCTTTACCTAAATCTTTATTACAAAAGGTTAGTATCCAGGCTGCAAGAATATATGTGAATGGCTATAACTTGCTGACTTTCTCTCCTCTGAATGGTATTGTAGATCCTGAGCGGCCAGATAATAGTGACAATGGTTATACTTATCCGGCGAGTGCAACATATAATATCGGTATAAATCTTACATTTTAAAACTAAAGGTTATGAAGTTATATAATTTAGCAATATTAATGTTATTATCTGTATTTGTAGGTTGTAATGACTTGGATGTTCCACCTATCAATATAGTAAAGGATAGTGATATTTTTCAAGGTAAATCAGGTATGGATGCTTATATATCTTTACTTTATAAAAATTTGCCTTGGGAAGATTTTCTCAGATATCAAAAAGAAGGTTGTGACTTTTGGTCTGGCGAGGCATTGACTTGTACCGGTGATTTTAAAAACAATTATGACGGTACTAAATTTCGTTGGTGGGGATATAATAGCATTAGAGATGTGAATTATCTTATTCAAGAATTACCCAAGTATAAGGATAATTTCTCTCAGAATGAGTATAATGCTTATTTGGGTGAAGCGTATTTGATTCGTGCCTATTATTATTTTGGCTTAGTAAGACGTTATGGTGGGGTACCAATCATTAAAGAGCCTCAAGATCCTACAAAGATGACAATTGAAGAATTGAGTGTCCCACGTGCGAAGGAGCAGGAAGTGTATGATTTTATAGCAGAGGATATTGATGAATCTCTGAAATATCTTTCTTGGGAATCTCCTGTAAAAGGGCGGATGAATAAAGGGGTTGCTTATGCTTTGAAAACAAGGGCTATGTTGTTTGCCGGTTCGATCGCCAAGTATGGAACAGTTGATCCTGATATGGATGGAATCTTAGGTATTCCTTCAAGTGAGGCTAACAGATATTTTGATTTGGTAGTCAAGGCAGCTGAAGAACTGGAAAAAAGTGGAAAATACGAGTTATATAAACAGAAATATCCGGATAAATTTGCAAACTATTATGCAATTTTTTATGACGAAACAAGTGCGAATAAGGAAGTGATTTTTGCTGAATATTTCCAATATCCAGAGAAAACGCATCGATATGACCGCTTTTTCATTCCTTGGCAAATGCGTAGTCCTGCCAATTCTTCTTCCCGTATGAATCCTACTTTGGATTTAATAGAAATGTATGATGATGTAGATGGTAATCCTTTTGTTTTGGAAACAGGACCGGCAAATAATCCTATTCGTTATGAAGACCGTATGGATTTGTTTGAAAAAGCGGAACCTCGTTTAAGAGCTACGGTAATATTTCCGGGTGATGTATTCAAAAATGAGGTTATAGATGTCCAGAATGGTATTTATCCTACATTTTCACCAACTGAAAAACCTTTGATATCTTCGGATTTTAATGCGATGTATAAAGATATGCCCATTATAGGAAAGAGTGGTCCTGGCACTGCAGAAACAACAACTTCCGGATTTTATTTCCGTAAATATTGTGATGAAACTTTACCAAGTGTCAATTGCGATAAGATGGAAGCTCACCCATGGATTGATTTACGTTATGCTGAAGTCCTTTTAAATCGTGCTGAAGCCTTGGTTGAATTGGGTGGCAGCGCTAATGTAGAGAAAGCGCGTGAACTTATCAATGAAATCAGGGATAGAGCTGGAACGAAAGCTATTTCTGCTGATAAATTCGATTTGGAGAAGGTACGAAAAGAAAGACGTTGTGAACTTGCTTTTGAAAGACAAACATTTTGGGATTTGATTAGATGGCGTGTTGCAGATAAGGAAATTGTGAATCGCAAGTGGCAGACTCTGGAGGTGTATTATGTGTATGACGAAAAGAAATATATTTTCAAGAAATCAAGTGTGAATAGGAGTTATACATTCTTTCCCCATACTTATTATACAGCACTTAATCCTAGTGATATAAATAGTAATAAAAACTTGGTACAAAATCCTGGTTATTAATTTAAAATAAACTTGATAGATATGAATAAATTATTCAATATTATAGGTGTAATATTAATGCTTTCTTTAGGGGCGTGTGGTATGGATGATTTTGCAGAACCAAGCGAAACACTTAAAGGTGCTGTAATTGATGAGTTCACAAATGAACCTATTCAGACAGAACAACCGAATGGATATAGAATAAAGTTGGAGGATATAGGCTGGTCTGATACTCCTGTCCCTTTATATTTTTGGGGAAAACCGGATGGAACGTTTCAGAATACGAAAGTTATGGCCAGTCAATATATTGTTACTCCGGTAGAAGGGGCCTTTTTGCCTGTTAAAGGTGTAACATTGGATATAAAAGGAACTGTTGAACAGGATTTTATAGTAACTCCTTATGTTTCTATAGATATTGTAGAAGTTAAAGCGGAAAATAAGGCTATAAAAGTTACTTATAAGGTTATCAATCGTGGAAATACGGATTTACAGGAAGCAATTGTCTATATCGGTTTGAATAATCCTAATATTGGAGTGAATTTTTCAACAAAGTCTGTAAAAAGAACATTGAAAAAAACAGATTCAGGGGTTCAATTTACAAATGAAATTAAAGATTTGTCTCCTGGAACTTACTATGTAAGGGTTGCTGCAAGAGCAAAAAATCCTAGTAATCGCTATAATATGACTAAAGTGATGAAAGTAGAATTGTAGGAAAAGGTGTCTATCTAGTCAGTCTCATCCTTTTTATTTTGTTAGAGGATGAGCTGACTTTAGATAACTTACATTTCAGATTATGAGGAAATGAGGTTTTACTATTTTATTTTGATATTAATTTAATCTAATACAATGAAGTATATTTATTTATTTGCTTTATTAAGTCTAAATATTAGTACTGCTTTTGGAGTAACTGCAGATATTGATAAACTGGTTGTTGAAAAAGGAATAATCAAACTGCAATCAGGTATTGTAGATAAATATACTCCTTATTCTTTCTGTTCGGAGCGTCCCCGGAGTGAAGCTTTAACTAAGTTGGAAGAGGGAGTTTTGCCTTTTCCGTTGGAAAGTATAGATATTTTTGTGTCAGAAAGGGGTTGTGAGATTAGTATTCCACTTCAAATTGAAGAACAACTGTATGGTTTTGGATTGCAAATAGGTTCTTTCCAACAAAGAGGTCTTAAAAAGAAACCGATAGTAAATGCTTATCCATTAAATACATTAGGATATTCACATGCTCCCCAACCTTTTTACGTATCGAGTTTAGGATATGGTATTTTAATTAATACATTGCGTTATACTACTTTTTATTGTGGAACAAATAAAAAAAAGAGTGAAAATCAGGAAAAGATAAAGGTTGAAGGGAATGTCTCTTCTTCAGTTAGTGATTTGTATAAAAATGAAAAAAATAGTAATCGTGTTTATGTGGATATCCCGGGTGCTAAAGGTGTAGAAGTGTATGTGTTTACAGGAAAAGATCTATTGTCTGTTGTTCAAAAATATAATTTATTTTCAGGGGGAGGTTGTTTACCTCCATTATGGGGATTAGGCTTTAAATATCGTACAAAAACAGATTGTTCCCAAGAAGGTGTATTGCAGGTTAGTTCTTATTTTCGAGAAAAAAAAATTCCTTGTGATGTTATAGGTCTAGAACCTGGTTGGCATTCGGCTGCTTATTCGTGTTCCTATGTATGGAATAAGACCCGTTTTCCAAAGCATCGAGATATGTTGACTACACTGAAAGAACGAAACTTCAGGGTGAATTTGTGGGAACATGCATATGTCCACCCTACATCGCCTATCTGGAAACCACTTCAGGAATATTCTGGTGATTTTCTTGTTTGGAGAGGGCTGGTTCCAGATTTCATATTACCTGAGGCAAGAAAAATTTTTGCAGATCATCATCAGGTTTTAGTTGATGAAGGCATTTCCGGTTTTAAATTGGATGAATGTGATAATTCTGATATTTCGCAAGGTACTGCAAATTGGGGATTTCCGGATATGAGTAAATTCCCTTCTGGTATTGATGGAGAACAGATGCATCAAGCATTTGGAACTTTATATTTGCATACATTAAATGATGTATTCAGAAAAGAAAATAGAAGAACTTATCAAGATTATCGTTCATCAGGCCTTTTTGTATCTTCTCTTCCAGCAACGATTTATAGTGATATATATGGTCATAAGGATTATGTCCAAATGGTTTGTAATGCTGCTTTTGGTGGATTATTGTGGTCACCAGAAGTAAGGGAATCTTCTTCTGTATTTGATTTTTTTCATCGGTTACAAACAGTATTATTGTCTCCTCACGCTGTAGTTGATAGTTGGTATTTACAAAATCCGCCTTGGCTTCAATTCGATAAAAATAAGAATAACAAGAATGAGTTTGCTGATAATCGGTTGGAAATGGAGAGTATGACAAGAAAGTTAGTAAATATTCGTATGAAATTACTACCTTATTTATATGATGCTTTTGCTCTTTATTATGAAGCGGGCGTTCCTCCTTTTCGTCCTTTAGTAATGGATTATCCAAAAGATAAAAAAGTGCAGAATCTTTCTGATCAATATATGATGGGAGATAGGTTACTTGTTGCTCCTTTGTTTGACGATTCGAATAAACGTAAGCTTTATTTGCCGGAGGGTATCTGGTATAATTTTAACACGAATGAAAAATATGAAGGGGGACGTGAATATGAAGTAACTGTAAAGATGGATGAAATGCCATTGTTTGTAAAAGGTGGGAGTATACTGCCTTTGGCGGATCCTGTACAATTCGTATCGAATACGACTTCTTTTGATATTACTTGTTGTGTCTATGGAAATGCTGATAGACCAGTTTCTTTATTTGAAGATGATGGAGTAAGTTATAATTATAGAAATGGAGATTTCAATAAATTATCATTGTGGGTTGAAAAAGGAAAAGGGAAAGTCAAACGGAATGGGAATTATAAAAAGAAAAGATATTCTATTAAAAAATGGGAGTTTATAAAATAATAATACCAAGTTTATATGTTGAGAATATTGATTATAGGATTATTTTTAGCCTGTACCAGGCTACCAATAGTGGCGGGACCTTATAATATAGCTCCGAAAGCTCATGTTAAAGCTTCTTCGTTTCTTTCGGAGAAATATTTACCTGCTAATGTAATAGATGGGGTGATAGGGACTGATAATATTGGAGAATGGGCAGCTAAAGGTAATGACAATTACTGGGGACGTACAACTTATCCTTGGATAGAATTAAAATGGGAAGAGGAACAATGGATAAATAGAATCATTATATATGACCGGGTAAATGAATACGATCATATAGCAGCTGTCCGAATAGAAGGTTCAGATGGTTTTCGTCAGATAGTCCATGGTATTCCTAACAATGGTTTACCTCGTGTAATTGATTTTCCAGCGTGTAAAATTTCTTGGTTGCGTTTTTATGCCATAGACGGAGATGGAAAAGATTTGGGTTTTTCAGAAATAGAAGTATATCCTTCACCGGAAGGATATACTGATAAGGTTTCTTATGTGGACCCTTTTATTGAGACAATTCCTACACGTTTTTTTTATTTTATTACAGGAAATCAGCCATATGGTATGATAGGGGCGGCTCCAATTACTCGAAATAAAAATCAGGGAGGAGGTGGGTATAATTATAATTCACCTCAAATATTAGGTTTTGGACAATTGCATTGTTGGATGCAGTCCGGTTTAAATATAATGCCTACTACAGGGAATTTAGATCCTAGAAAAGGTATGTTGGGTTGGCAATCAATATTTAGTCATGATGGAGAAATTGTCCAACCAGGTTATCATCGGTTATTTTTACAAAAACATAAAATATGGGTGGAACAAACTGCGACAGATAGGTCGAGTTTTTATCGATACAGATTTACTGAAGCTGGAAAAGCTAATATAATTGTCAGTTTAGGTGGAAAATTGGGAAATGTGACGATGGAGGATTTTCAGGTTAAACCTGTTTCGGATTATGAAATAGAAGGCTCTTTTGTGACAACAGACCGTTTGTGGGGAGGTCCTCAAAATGCAAAGGTATTTTTTGTAATACAACTGGATAAACCTTTTGATACAGTAAATGGGTGGGATGGTGAAGAGATTTTTGAAAAACAAGATGAGTTTTCAGGAAAGAATGGTGGAGTTGTTTTGAATTATCAGTTCTCTACCGGTGATATATTGCAATTAAAAGCTGCAGTTTCATTTACAAGTATTGAGAATGCCAGAAATAATATGCGGATGAGCTGTGATCATTGGGATTTTGATCAAGTACGAAGGAGTTCTCAGAATGAATGGAATGAATGGTTAGGTAAAATCAATGTTAAGGGAGGTTCGAATGAACAACGTATAAAATTTTATACTGATTTATGGCATGTCTTGTTAGGGCGCCATAAGATTAATGATTATAGCGGAGATTATCCAGATTTGACACATGGTGAAAAAATATCTGAGGGAAAGACACGATGGGATCAGTTTAAATATAAAGCAGATTTTAAAGTAAGGACATTACCGAAAGATACAAATGGAAGGTTGAAATTTAATATGTATAATTCAGATGCTTTTTGGTTAACCCAATGGAATTTGAATATTTTATGGGGACTTGTGTATCCTGATATATTGGATGATTTTGCGGCATCCTTAATTCAATATGATGCAAATGGAGGATTACTGCCAAGGGGGCCTTCAATGGGAGGATATTCATATATAATGAATGGATGCCCGGCAACTTCGTTGATAACAAGTGCATTTCAGAGATCTATTACAAAAAAATGGGATATATCGGAAGGATATTCGGCGATGAAACGGAATCATAATAAAGGAGGAATGCAATCATATGAAGTGCCTCAATATTTATCTTTTTATGAAAAAAATGGATATGTTCCGTCACAAGCTGGACTTACTATTCAATGGGCCTTTGAAGATTGGGCTTTGGCTCAAATGGCCAATAAACTGGGTAAGAAAAAGGATGCTACTCATTTTATGAAACGTTCAAAGGGATGGAAGAACCTTTTTCATCCAGATATCAAATTGCTAATGCCTAAAAATGCTCAAGGGGAATGGTCTAGTGATAACCCATTAATAGTAAAAGGATTTGTTGAGTCAAATGCCTGGCAGGCAACATTTGGTTTGTCACATGATCTGGATGGATTAGCTGATTTAATGGGAGGTGCAGATTCATTGTGTAGTAAATTGAATTATGCATTTGAGCAATCAGAGAAAACCGATTTTATGTATGGTTACTCTAGAGCTTATGTTAGCTATTCAAATCAACCGGGTTTATCTTCAGGACATGTATTCTCTCACGTTGGCCAACCTTGGAAAACTCAGTACTGGATAAGACAAGTTCATGAAAAAGCTTATGGTTTGGTTACTCCTGAAAAAGGATATGGGGGGATGGATGAAGATCAAGGTCAACTAGGAGCTAATAGTTTATTGATGGCAATAGGACTTTTTTGTATTAATGGTGGATCTTCATTAAATCCATCGTATGAAATTACAAGTCCAATTTTTGATGAAGTTGAAATATTTTTGTCTCCGGAGTATTATGAAGGAAAGGTTTTTAAGATAAAGACTTATAATAATTCTACAGAAAATTGTTATATACAAAAAGCTCAATTAAATGGAAAGTTTCATAATTCTTTTAAAATTCCTCACAATGAATTAGTGAAAGGAGGAATATTGGAATTATGGTTGGGTAAATCTCCTAATTATAATTGGGGGATTGAGTAGAGTATTTATTAGGTTATTTGTAATGATCATGTGTGTTATTTACATAATTGAGAATTTTATTTACTGTTATCTGTGAAATTTCTTAATTTTGTAAAAATCAAATAATATATGAATGATAAAAAGGTTGGAAAAGTATCCATGCAGGATATTGCAGATGTAGCTGGGGTTGCTCGATCGACAGTGTCTTTTGTGTTAAATGGAAAACAAAAAGAGGGTCGTATAAGTGATGAACTTGCAAAGAAAGTATTGGAGGCTGCAAAGGAAATGAATTATCAATTCAATGAGGTTGCTCGTAGTCTCCGTACAGGATGTACTCGTACGATTGCGCTTGTAGTCGCAAATATAGCGGATGTGTTTTTCGGAACGTTGGCCTTTCATCTTCAAGAATATACAGAGAAAAAGGGTTATGCATTGATTGTGGTCAATACAGGAGAAAAGAGAGAACGTTTAGAACCTATATTTAAAATGTTGACAAATAGGTCTGTTGATGGCATAATCATGGTTCCAATTTCTAATATAGAAGAGGGAGTTATTGAAAATTTGAATCCAAAAATTCCGATGATTTATATAGACCGGTATTTTAAAGATTTTCATACAAGTCGGGTTATCATTGATAACTATGAAGTCTCCAAGACTGCAACACAACTTTTAATAGGAAAAGGTTGTAAAAAAATAGCGATGATTACTTATAAGGAGAGTCTCATGCACATGCAAGAAAGAAAACGAGGTTTTGTTGACGCTTTATCTGTTCTTGGTTATTATGATGAAACACTTGTTTGTGAAGTTGACTATTTTAATTCAAAGAATGAAATTACTGTATTCTTTAATGAAAAGTTGAAGAATAAACAGGCTATCGACGGTCTCTTTCTGGCAACAGGAGGTATTTCGTCTATAGCAGTGCGTTGTTTGGTTAATATGGGGGTTAAAGTCCAGGCAGATATTCAAGTGATTGGTTTCGGTAGAATGGAAATGGCCACAGAAATACCTATTCCTTATGTCAAACAACCAATGGAGGAAATATGTAAAAATTCATTTGATATTCTTTTGGAACAAATCAATTCAAAGGAAAGTAAATTAATAGATTGTAAGCTCCCAGCTTCAATAGTGATTGACGAGTTATAATCTGTTTCAAAAGAGGATTATAGTGTAAATAAAAAATAACAATTTTGTAAATAATACGAATTCTTATTTAAATATCATCAGCTTATAAGATTTTAAATAGGGAGGAGTTCGGTTTTAACAGACAGAATGATATACACAAGTAAAAGAATTATAAAGTAACAAATATGAAAACAATAGGTTTGTGTTGTGACCATGCAGGGTACGAACTTAAAGAGCATGTAAAACAATTACTCGATTCTAAAGGAATCACTTATAAAGATTTTGGAACAAATTCTACGGATAGTTGCGATTATCCTGATTTTGCCCATCCTCTCGCTGTTGCTGTTGAAGCTGGAGAAGTATATCCCGGAATAGCTATCTGCGGAACGGGCAATGGAATAGCTATAACATTAAACAAACATCAGGGCGTACGGGCTGCTTTGTGTTGGAAAGAAGAAATAGCACGTTTGGCTCGTGAGCATAATGATGCGAACATTCTTGTTATGCCAGGAAGGTTTATCAGCCTGGAAGAAGCAACCCGTTCGGTGGAAACATTCCTGAATACTCCTTTTGAAGGTGGGCGACATCAACGGAGAATTGATAAGATTCCGGTATAAGATTTATCCCCTAGTAAATCCTTTTCCATACGGTTGAGTAGTGAGTATGAAGGGGTATATAATTTGTATTATATCTGACATATATAATTAATTCATGTAGGAAAATTCTAATTGAAATTATGAAACGAATAACATTTAAGCTTTTGTTTACAGCGCTTGTTTTTGCGCTTGGAACCAGTTATACTGACATGGCATCAGCCAAAGGACCCAAAGAGCCCAAAGGAAAGATCAAAGAATTCGGTGTAATTCCCAAGCGTATTGGAGGAAAATGGTTAAAGTCGAATCCCAAAGAATGCCTTGAGTATATGGCAAAAATGGGATATACACAAATGGATAACCCTATCCCGGCGGAATGGGGTATGACACGTGAAGAGTTGAAACCCTATCTCAAATCATTAGGTATTAAACCCGTTATCACTTCTGTAAGTCCTCAGGCTATTATTAATGAAAAAGATCGTACGGAACTTATGCAGGCCATCGAGAATGCTAAATTTTGGGGTGTCAAATATCTTGTATGCTACAGTAGTACTGGCGGTTCGCGTAACACGATAGAGGCTTGGAGAGACTGGGCGTATATTCTCAATAAGGCAGGTAAGATCTGTAAGGAAAATGGTTTGATGTTACTTTATCATAATCACGCAAAAGAGTTTGAGCTTATAAATGGTAAGAACCCCAGTGAAGTTATGCTAGAAGTGATGGACCCTAAACTGGTAAACTATTATCTTGATGTTGCATGGGCCATAAGGGGTGGTGCCGACCCGGTTAAATTTATTAATGATAATCCTGGACGTGTGTTGTCGCTTCACCTGAAAGACCTTAAACCCAACGGCAAAACATTTGAAGATTTGGGGTTGGGAACAATCGATTATAAAGCTGTATTTTCCGCGGCCCACAAAGCCAAGGTTAAATACTATATTGTTGAAATGGATACTCCTCCTGTCGACAGTAAAACTTCAATTGAAAAATGTGCGGAATATCTGAAAACTGTAAGGTTTGAAAAATAGATGATATTTGCCTCGAAAATAAAATTTAGACCGTTATGTCTGCAGTTAAATGTATTGGTATATTAACCTCCGGAGGTGATGCTCCGGGAATGAACGCAGCAATTCGCGCGGTGACGCGTTCTGCTATTTATAACGGGATGTCCGTAAAAGGGATTTACCGTGGTTATAAGGGTTTAATCACTAATGAGATCGAGGAATTTAAGACTCAAAATGTAAGTAATATAATCCAGCGTGGCGGAACAATTCTGAAAACGGCACGTTCCATGGAATTTAAAACTCCGGAAGGCCGTAAACAAGCACATGATAGATTGGTGGAGCATGGGATCGATGCATTGGTTGCTATTGGTGGCGACGGGACATTGACCGGTGCGCGTATTTTTGCCCAGGAGTTTAATATCCCCATAGTGGGGCTTCCCGGGACAATCGATAACGACTTGTTTGGAACGGATGTTACGATCGGTTATGATACAGCATTGAACACCATTATGGAATGTGTGGATAAAATCCGTGATACGGCGACTTCACACGACCGTCTTTTCTTTATAGAAGTAATGGGACGTGATGCCGGTTTCCTTGCCTTGAACGGAGCGATCGCTTCCGGTGCTGAAGCCGCTATTATTCCTGAAATCTCGATGGAAAAAGACCAGTTGGCTGAAATGATAGAGAATGGTTTCCGCAAATCTAAAAACAGCAGTATCGTGTTGGTTGCCGAAAGCGAAGTTACCGGTGGTGCTATGGGGGTTGCCGAACGCGTGAAAAAAGAATATCCTCAGTTCGATGTCCGTGTATCCATTCTTGGTCACTTGCAGCGTGGTGGTTCTCCTACGGCCCAGGATCGTATTCTTGCTACCCGTATGGGAGTTGCTGCTATTGATGCTCTGTTAGATGACCAGCGTAATGTAATGATGGGTATTCAGGATGATAAAATTGTTTATGTGCCTTTTTCGAAAGCAATAAAGAACGATAAACCGATAAACCGCGATTTGTTGGATACATTAAGAGTGTCTTCTATTTAATAGAAAATAGGCTAATATTGGTTGATTCATCTCTTTCTGTTCCGGTAGAACATTTATCTTTATTTAAGGTGCAACCGTGGCTGTTATGTGCCTTATCTGATCTTCCATTCGGCCTTCCCATCCGGCAAGTTTGTTCCTTTTAATCATTGATTACCGCTATATGTTGGATACATTAAGACAGTACCTGTCGCGTATTCCGGAAGCCGAACTTTTGCAGGATTTCCTGGAACTGGTGGCGCAAATAAGAATCCAGGGGGAAGAAAAAGGGCAGTTTCAGTAAAAATCCGTCGCGTGTACGTGTACCATTAATAACCGTTTTTGTTGTTAAAAAAA
>DXVO01000028.1 GCA_019417325.1 Parabacteroides sp.
TTCTTATTCTATCAATTGAGTATAAATACTTACCTACAGTTCTTATAGGACTAAGTTTAAATTCAACCAATGTAATATAAATAAAATTCTTCAATTATATCTTATGAAAAAATTATCATTAGTGTCAGTGGTAGTTATTATGTCACTCACTTCATGTCATAAACATGAATTTGTAAATCAAAATGGGAGAAGCTCCGATAATTCGGATGTCTTATTGTACGATTTTAGTTTGTCTTCTTCAGAAGCATCCTGGAATGAAGATACCCAAACAATTTTGCTGACAGATACGGTAACAGGCAGAACCTTAGGCATTGGCTATTTAACTTTTAAAGTTAAATCTGTGCAGAAGCCTATGGTTGAATTTGCTTATGAATATGATAATGAAGGACTTTCTGTAGACGGTAAGGTTCCAAAAGTGGATATAACGTCAATTTATAATGGTACAACAGATGCTGGTACAACATATAATTACGTGTCTGATGTAACAATAACGTCCATACCTTCTCAAATAAAAGAAAGGCAAGTTCCTCTGGATATTCATATGATTTTGAAAGATGCATCAAATCAAGTAAAGGATACTATAACATTTGAGTATCGTCCAAAATATGATGATACAGAATTTAGTCCGGTATATTTAAAAGGAAAATATTGGGCACCTGTAAATATTGGTGCAACAGCTATAACAGGACGTGGTTCTGATGGGGATGAGCATATAAAACCGGACCCGTCTAATCCATGGAATAGTGGTACGGAATTCGTTCCCGCCAAATCCAAGTCAGATCCTTGTCCTGCAGGTTGGCGTGTACCTACTAAAAATGAATGGAGTTCCATTGGTACAAACGAGTTTGATTATTGGTATCATTCTATTCATTGGTGGTTCCAATCTATACCATACCTTTCTCTTAAAACGGGATTGTTTTCAGAAACACTTATACTTCCTCTTTATGAGGATGATGATTGGGAGATCCATGACCAAGGCGATAACACTTACTATTGGTCATCTACAAAAAGAGAATATGAATGGGATGAAAGAGTAGTGGTTTATGCCGTAGTGAATATCAATGTAATTAGTGACTATATGGGACATTCTGAATTGCGTAGTAAAAATTACGAGTATGTTTACACACGCTGTATTCAAGAATAAAATGTAGTATATTATTAATAATATAGGATTGCTTTTGTCCCCATAATGTACATGATTTTATCATATGTTTGGGTAAAATTAGTTGATTATTAATTGTTAAATAATACTTTTTGTGAGACCAATGAAAAAAGACGAAGGGGCTAACTTAGCCTATGAAAAACCCTTTGTTGAGGTAGTTGAAATGGAAATAGAAGGAGTTATCTTGGATGGCTGTACCCCTGATTTTGATGATGGCGGAATCTGGTAAACTAATAATGAAGAACAATAATAGAGAAAAGAACATGAAGAAGACATTGTTAGTATCCCTATCGGCAACCTTATTGCTTGCTGGGTAATAAAGACGATATTCAGAATAATAGACAAGACGGCGAAAAAGTACATGTAACAGCCAGCCTTTCACAAGGCATACTAACTAAAGTGGATGTGGAACCTTTGAATAAAGGAGCGAATGTGTATTGGATAAACGGTAACCAGGTGAGTGTATTTGGAAATGCTACGTATGCAGGTTTCCTTTCAACCAAACTTGGTGAAAGAGCTAAAAAAGCGTCTTTCGTCGGGAACATTCTTGAGAATACAGAGAGCAATTATTATGTGGTTTACCTTTGGAATAGCAACCATGAAAGTGCATAGGAGACAGCAGTTCCGCTTCCATCTCTAATGGAACAAACGGCAATAGCCAATGATCTGAAACATCTGTCCATATATACTTATATGATAAGTAAAGAAGCCAGTCATCTGAATGCCAATGATGAAATGGAATTTGTAATGGAACACCTTTGTGCTTTGTTGCAGTTTGAACTTACCTTAACAGAAGCTGCCGATAATATCTCATAGGAAAGCATTGAAGTTTCTGCAACGAAACTTGTGAATAAGAAGGATTTAGACGTGACATCCAAAAAACTGGCAGCAACAAGCGATGCGAGCAATAAGCTGAGTCTTGTGTATCCTGACGAACAACCGGTTCTGAGCAATAGTGTGTCCGTAATGGCTTACATGGTTGCATACCCTGTTTCTGGAGATTTAAAAGTAAGAGTTTATGTAAATGATAACGGTACAAAGAAATATTTGAGTGTTAGTGCATCTTCGGTTACTTTTGAGGCAGGCAAGAGTTATACTAATACATTAGTATTGAATATATTTCAGACTATAGATGCATCAATCAGAGAACCTGAAAATATAAACCGGACTACAAAGATAGCAACAATTAATACCCGTGCAGAACTTGCCTGAGTAGCTGCAGCAACGAATAATACTGGTGAAATAAGCGGAACAGGAGCACAATTGGGAGGAATTGCTGGTACATTATCAGGAACATTTATTGCTTTCATGGGAATGTAGGCAGTTATAAGAAGCGGCACTGTCCAGTATTTTATGTAAATAGAAAACTACAGAGGCTGTCTAACAACGAAAAGTTAGATGATCTCTTTTTTATAAACATATTCCCGGCTGGCCTATAAAAATACGATTAAGCCACTTTCGTTGAAGTGAGTGTGTATACAATGTCGATATTTATAGCAAACATCCCTTTTGGAGGCGAAAACAGGTAAAAAAACAGCTTGGCCAAAGTTAAAAGCGCTAGTTTTCTTAGATTCATTTCGTCATATGATATAGGTCTATGCCTAAACCAATCTATAAACCAATATAAAGAAGAAAGACAAAAAACAACAATGGCAATCCACTCCAATGCAGACAATTCTCCCTTTTTATTACAAAAAAGAGAAATGAATAATCCTAAAATAGATGCAATACTTGAAACAACAGTAAGAATTCTCATAATACTTGTCTAGATTTACATAGTTTGTTATTTTATCAACATCCTTCCCAATACCATAAGTTGCTAATTCTTTACTTTTTAGGGAATCTTTTAATTAGAAAATCTCTACAATTCACAAATTTAATAAAGATATAATACAAGTAAAACTAAAAATGAAATCTCTTTACAAAAAAAATACTACATACCCGGAAGCTATAAAAAGCTTTTATCCGGATATGTAGTATTTATATCTGTTATTTCCGTTTATTCTTACAACGCAAATGCAGGTTTACGATGAATCCACTGTCCACGAGTAAAATCAGGGAAGTCTACTAATGCACCACCGCGAGCAATAGACATTTCAGACAATCCCGAAATAGCACTCCATGCAGCAGCATCATAGCAGTCCATAGGAGCCGGTTTCTTGTTGTGGATAGCATCAATCAAATCATACATCATTACATAGTCCATACCACCATGACCTGCTTCTGCAGCTTCACCGGCATGTTTAGCCCATAAATTATGATCATATTTCTTGAACCACTCATCAGAACTATCCCAACGGTGAGGTTTAGATTTGCCTTGTACATATACACCATCTCCATCATTCATCCACAAACCTTCAGTACCCTGAATACGGAAACCTAAAGAATAAGGACGGGGAGAATTTGTATCATGAGTTACGATGACAGTTTGTCCGTTTGAACATTTAATCATAGATGTAACGATATCACCCAAATTGAAGTTCACTTTTGCCAACGGATGATTTTCACCGCCATTATCTACAATAAATTTATGCAGACCACGGGATTGTGTTGCCATAGCAGACAAAGAAAGGAAACGGTTACCACGATTGATATCCAAGCAGTTTGCAACCGGTCCGATACCATGGGTCGGATAAATATCACCATTACGATGTACAGAGTGGTTGGTACGCCATTGAGCTTCTGCAAAAGCAGTCGGTCCCATACGCAAATCACCGCTACCCGGAACATAGTTATAATGTGTGCCATCATTAAATTTAACCTCACGCAAATCGTGTTCATACCCACAAGTAGCATGTATAAGTTCACCGAACAAGCCCTGACGAACCATGTTCAATGCAGCCATACAGTCGCGACGGTAACAAACATTTTCCATGATATTCAGATGACTGCCTGTAGCTTCGGATACATTAACCAAATCCCAGCATTCCTCAAGAGTGTTTGCTGCAGATACTTCCACGCCAACATAAGGAACGCCGGCTTTCATTGCTGCAACCGACATCGGTACGTGCCATTCCCAAGGACTTGCAATAATTACACAATCAAATTCTTCATTATTCAACATCTTCTCAAATTCACGCTCGCTACCGGTATAAACCTTCGGAGCTGGAACATTAAATTTGGCAATGTGGTCTAATGTACGTTTGATAGGGCCCTGTTGAATATCGCAAATAGCTACGATTTTATTTCCGGGGAT
The DNA here is from genome assembly GCA_019417325.1 of Parabacteroides sp. Classification (GTDB taxonomy): domain Bacteria; phylum Bacteroidota; class Bacteroidia; order Bacteroidales; family Tannerellaceae; genus Parabacteroides. Next base: position 4,359 of record DXVO01000028.1, read on the forward strand.
TGAAAGCACATTGTTGATATGTTCATGACAGCGAGAACCTGTTCCAATAAAACCGAAACGTAATTTACCATCATCCTTACCAGCCGGCTTTTTCTTAGCCTGTGTAGCTTCTGTTGTTACTGTAGCGGCGGCGTTACCGCTTAATGCAAGACCAGCTGTACCAATTCCGGCAGCGGTCATTTTTTTCAGAAATGAACGACGAGTGTTTTCCATGTTCTTTATTTAGTAATTATTTTAAGAGAGCAAATTTATAATAATAAATTAAAAGTTCAAAAAGATTGAACTAAAAGAAGATATACCATATGAATAATAACAATTTCACAAAACAGGCAGGAGACTATCTCCTGCCCATTTTATAAATACAATTCTACATCCAAACCAGAAATTAAGGATTCTGAGTTAATGTACCCGGATATGCATTAATTTCAGATTGAGGAATATATTGAATTGCCAACGGGCTTGTTGCAGGATATTCTATCGTTCCATCGTGGATACCTGGGTACTTACGAACCATCGTATCACCTACACGATACACATCAAATCCACGGTCAGCCTCATATGCAAGTTCCAATTGCCTTTCTTTCATAATTAGCTTATGTGCATTAGTTGCATCCAGAGATTTATATCCCTCACCCGGCAAAGAACGTTCACGTACTTCATTCAAGTCAGACAAAGCACCCTTATAATCATTCAATTTAGCACTTGCTTCGGCACGAATCAGGTAGATTTCACCCAAACGGGAAATAATCGGAGAGTATAAATGAGGGTAGCCATCCTGTTTAGAGCATTTATAGCTGAAAAATTTAGGGTTACCCTGGCTTTCCAACATTAAATAATCATAATCACCTTCATACTTTTTGCCATCATATATAATTGAATAGCGCTTTCTATTACTATCGACAAGTGTCAACTCATATTCTTTGTTATCAATCGTCGCAATTAACTTACCATCTTTCTCTTTCGTTTCACCTTGACGATAAACATAACTGCTCACTTTTCCATCTGTAGACAATTCTGCCACAAAACGGAATGCAGGTATTTTTTCTCCTTTGTCATCTTCCTTATATTGAGGATGGATAAAAGCTTCACGAGCATCCTTATCTCTTCCTGTTTCATGCAATAAATCCATATATTCAGAACTTGCATATACTTCACCCCAACCTTGTCCGTCAATTTCCGCATACATACTGCCGATAGGATCGCCCCAATCAGAAACATCAGAAGCAATATATTTTACGGCAAAAATAGTTTCTGTCTGTGAAGCGGCATCCGGTGCAAATTCATTATATCTTTTGAACATGTCATGACTAAGCAATTCAAACGGCCCGTTTGTTATCACTTCATTTGCATAATTATAAGATAACTGGGCATAATCTTTATTCGGATTCTCGAATGTACCGCTCATATACATATACACCTTAGCAAGCAAAGCCTGAGCTGCATATTTAGAGACATAAGAAGCAGAAGTGAAGCCGGACATCAAACCTTCAGCCTTTTTCAAGTCTGACAATACCTGCTCGTAAGTATCCTTAACGGAAGAGCGGTCCGGAAGATTCAAATTAGTCAAATCTTCAGGCATACCATTTACAATAGGTACACCTAAATTCTTTTCCGGCTGCTGATAATATGGACGTCCAAATACACGGCAAAGGTAGAAATACATCATACCACGCATATAATAAGCTTCACCTAATTTTTGGTCTAACTCCGGAGATTCTCCTTCTTTAATCATATCCATTAAAGAACTGGTCTGTGAAATGATGTTATAAGCACTATTCCATACAGTTGAAAGTCCGGAATTATTTACCGTATGCTGATATGTAAAATAAGTACCGAACGGGTTCGTCGTAGGTTTGTCTTTACAAACATTGTCACTGGGGAACTCACCACAATAATGAAGATGTTCCGATGCTGTTTTCAATTTAGCATAGCATCCATTCAACAAAACATCTACGGCTGCTTCTTTGTCTGACATAATCTTGTCATCCGTATAATAACCATACGGAGCACGATCTATATCACAACTTGTTATCATTGTGGCAACTGCCGCTAATGCCACTATCATTGTTTTTTTCATTCCTTTTTTCCTTTAATTAAAATGTAACATTCAAACCGAACATAAATTTACGAGTCTGGGGATATGGAGCAATAGCCACACCATTCTGACCAGCCTTGCTTGTTTCATTAACAGAAAGCTCTGGATCTATACCAGAAAAACCTGAAACAACAAATAAATTCTCACCAGAGAAGAAGACACGTAAATTATCAATAAACTGAACCTTTAAAGGAACTGTATAACCCAATGTCAGGTTACGTAAACGCAAATAACTTGCATCTTCCAGATAGCGTGAAGAACCACGGCTTGACTGGCTCTTATTTCCATATTCAGCTTTCGGATGTGTAGCTATATCACCCGGTTTTTCCCAACGGCTCCAACCACTCTTTAAGTTCATCTGGTTATAATTCACATAAGCGCCGTCAGAGTCATACATTGAACGGTCGTAGTTAAAAATCTTACCACCAACAGAATAACCGAATACAGCTGATAAATCTATATTTTTCCAAGATAAGTTTGTTGAGAAACCTCCGTAAAAATCAGGAGTTTGTTTTCCTAACACAACCTGATGCTTAGAAGCCTCACCGTAACTATTCGTTGTTACACGTTCACCATTTTCATTTGTAGTGTACCACAACGGAGATCCTGTTTCCGGATCAACGCCAGCCCACTCTGTTCCATACCATGTATCTACATCTTCACCCGGCATAACAACCTTATCCATATAAATATAAGTGTTTGTACCAGCGTTACCCGTGATAATCTGGGTCTTACCACCATACAGTTCTGTTACCTTATTACGGTTCAAACCAATATTAGCGGCGATACTCCAGTTCCAGTCTCCACCTTTCAGGATATCTACATTCACTGATGCTTCAAAACCATTATTCTTTACAGAACCGACATTACGATATACGCCAGTAACACCCGTAACGCCAGGTAACGGAACATAATACAATAAATCAGTTGTTTTTTTATTATAATAATCCAGATTAATAGTCAATCTATCAAATAAGATAGCATCGATACCCACACCTGCCGTATAGGTTTTTTCCCAAGTAAGATTATCATTCTTTACCTGATAAAGATAAGCCCCCGGATTTCCATTATAACCGGAACCTAAACTATATAAAGTGTACTGAGGATATAATTGTGTCGGACGATTACCAACAGAACCATAGCTGGCACGCAATTTCAATTGCTGAACCCAATCTTTAGCTTTGAAAAATTCTTCCTGATGGATATTCCAACCTCCGCTAACAGAGAAGAAATTACCATATTTGGCTTCTTTACCAAAGTTCGAAGCACCATCGCGGCGGAATGAGAAAGAGAACAAATAACGGTTGTCATAAGCATAGTTCGCATTGAACAAATAAGACTGAACAGCCCATTCACTCTGGCTACCTTTTGTCTTTTTAGGTGTAACAGCCACATCAGCAACAGAGAAGCCCGGAGCAAAACTTGCAGCTGTCTGGTCCTGGATTTCCTGTGTATAAGCATTCCATTCATAAGCTAAAATAGCATTGACTGAGTGCTTATCGAATACTTTATTAAAACGGAGCAACTGGTTACTATAAATACGGTAATAAGAAGTATTCTTATCCTGCAATAAACCCTGGTCAGCTTTACCGGCTTGAGAACGCGGATCCGAATAGTTTTTCAAAGCTGTGCTACCATACTTATAACTATTAACAGAAGCAAAAGTCAACCAATCTGTAAATTTAATATCGAAGTCAAAGTTACCCATGAACTCATAAGAAGTCTTTTTCTCATAGTTCCATTGTAAATCATACATCGAATTGGTTGCATCGCTATTAATCCAGTTGGACGGTTTGTATTGCTGGATCAGTTCGCCATTTTCATCATAAGGAGAATCCCACGGGAAATTCACATACATAATTGAACCTACATCCTGTTGCTGGTCCATGATATCACTACGCGTACCCCAAACTTTCGGTTTGATTGTCAACCAATCCGTAGCTTGGTAATCCACATTGAAACGTAAATTATAACGCGTATAATCATATCCTTTTACAGCACCGTTTTCATCATATATACCGATAGAAGTATAGGTTTTGATTTTATCGGAACCACCGGAAACAGATACATTATAATCCTGTGCTAATCCCAGATGCGTACCTTCTTTCCACCAGTCAAAATTACGATTACGTAATTCCGGTACAAAATAGGAAGGAATAGCTTCTTTATTAGCGAATGAGTTATAATAATCATATAACTCTTCACCATTCATCATATTCAAGTTTCCACGATGCAACTGGTTAACGCCTAACTTAACAGAAGCATTGATAGAAGCTTTTCCGGATTTACCTTTTTTCGTAGTTACAATGATAACACCATTAGCTCCCTGAGAACCATAAATCGCAGTAGATGCAGCATCTTTCAAAATAGACATTGACTCAATATCGGCAGGGTTCAAACTGCCGGCACTGCTACCGACAATAACACCATCAACAATCCATAGGGGATCAGTGCTACCATTAACAGTAGACTTACCACGAATCACAACTTTACCAGAAGCACCCGGCTGTCCGCCACCACTCATTACATATACACCGGGAGCTTTACCTGACAGAAGGTTCTCAACAGAAGGTGTCGTAGCATCCAACAATTTGTCGCTGGATACAACTTGCATCGCACCTGTCAAACTTTCTTTTTTCTGAACAGTATATCCGACAACAACTACTTCTTCAAGATTTTGAGTGTCTTCTTTAATTTTAATGGTCATATTGCTTGTAGCTTTCATTTCTACAGGCAGATAACCAATATATGATACCGAAATTGTAGCTCCGGCTGGAGCTTCAAGGTCAAACTTACCATCCAAATCCGTACTTGTTCCGTTCATAGAACCTTTCACAAGCACATTTGCTCCAATTACAGGCTCTCCGGTTGTTGCATCAACAACAACCCCTTTTATTTTTATAGTCTGCTGGGATACTTCGCTGACAGAGGGTTCATTTTGTTTAGAATTAATCTTGTAAACGATAATTCGGTTATCGTTTACAATAAAATCAGCATGCTGATTTTTTAATGCGGTTTTCAAAATATCTTCGACAGAACGGTTTTCCATGTTCAAGGTAACCTGTTCGTCCAGATTAATGTCATTATTCCGAATAAGGAAAGTGTAATTAAACTTGGCCTCAATCTGATCAAAAAGGGCTCTCAATGTTGTGCTTTCCGTTTGGACAGACATCGTTAGTGTCTGGATATCGGACGCATAAGCGTTCACTGGGATTAATGGAGAACCAGCCAACAAGCATACTGCTACCATCCATTTTCCAGACTTCTTTAAATAATTCATTTCCATGAAATGTTAGATTTGTTAATAATTAAGCATTTATTTATCTCCAATAATAATAGTATCACCTTTGCGCATCCAAACATATTTTTTATCCATATCGATCTCCCTCATTATATCCGAGAAAGAATAATCCAATGAAAAACTGCCTGTAAAAACTTCGTTTGGAAGAAAAGAGCTTTCTATAATAATATGTACATTAAATCTGCGTTCCAGATCTTTTGCTATTCTATCGAATGTTTGATTCTCAAACTGTATTTTTCCTTTTATCCAGGTATATGTATCACTACCTTTCACATCCTGTATTTTCAAAGTCTTTTCAGCCTTATTATAACTCAACTGTTCATTAGGATAAAGATTTATATCATTACTTACAGTTGCATCATCACTATTCACATGTACATGTACTTTACCGGATACCAAAGAAACCTGCGTATTTTCTTCATCTTCATAAGCTTTCACATTGAAGTGCGTTCCAAGAACACGGATATCCAAATGCGATGATTTTACAACAAAAGGTTTTAAAGAATCATGTGCGACTTCAAAATAAGCTTCTCCCTTCAATTCCACTGTACGGGTATCTTTATTAAAATCAGTACTGTATCTGAATGTCGAACCGGCATTTAACCAAACCACAGACTGGTCCGGAAGAACCATTTTGGTACTGCTTCCCATCGGGACAATTGTTTCGCAATAAGAAACAGTCTCTTTATCCTTCTGCATGTATTGTCCGGCACGGAAAAAACCAAAGTTCACAACGAATAATAAAAGAACTGCTGCTGCAATTTGATACCATTTACTGCGATTTGATAAGAAGAATTTACTTGTTTGCTTTTTAAGTGTGGACGGAGTAGTAAAATAACGGGAAAAATCTTTTTTTGCCTGAGCTGAAAAGTAAGGCACATGAGCTATTGCCCAAAAATCTACAGCATCAGAAAACATTTTCTGATGTGCGTCATCTGCATTAATCCATGCAAGTAGTTCTTTCTGTTCCTCTTCTGATAACTGCCCGGCAAGGTAGTCATATATCAGGCCTTCTATGTCTTTTTCTGATTTCTCCATATATATTAAAAAACAGATTTGTTAACACTGTTTCTAATATATACACCTCAATCAGTCATTCCGTTTAAGAGAAATACGATTATTTTTCAAAAAAATTAAATATAAGAAGAAATAGATAATAATAATTGCCTAAAGTCTCTTTCATCCGGGCTAATCCTATCTTAATCTGTACACGCACGGTACTCTGACTGATATGGTTCATTTGAGCAATTTCTTCATATGACTTATCCATATAAAGATACTGGATAAATATATTACGGCATTTTTCGGGAAGAGAATCTACAGCTTTATATATTTTTTCTTCCAATTCCTTATTTTCCAGATAAGCTAACGGATGGGAAGCGGAAGAAACCTGTTGCTCCTGTATTGTTAATAATTGTTCCTGGACATCAGATAAAGGAACTTCTTCCAACCGCTTTTTGCGTAAATAATTCAAGCTACGGTTTTGTACGGAACGAACCAGATAAGCATTCACCGGATAAGTAAGTAGAGAAGAGTTATTCCATATATTTAAAAACACATCATTTACGATCTCTTTTGCGACCTCCGGATCATAAACATATTTTGTTGCCACAGCACATAAATAGACATAAAAAGTCATATAAAGCTGTTCGAAAGCTTTCACATCACCTTCATTTATACGGTCTATTATATTTTCTTTTATTTCAAGCACTAAAATATTTATGATATAGCATTGGACACACTTCTGCAAAACTAAGAATTATATTTTAAAACTTTGCAACAAAATGAATATCAAATGCCATATCTTTATTTATCTTTCAGGAAATAGAAAAACAGATCCTCACTCTATTTTCAGAGTTATTTCCGCTTCGGTTTAGCCGCAGTATTGCCTGCCGCCCGTTTTTTATTCCTCCAATAAGACCCGTCGCGTTTGCTTCCAAACATATTCCTGCGTTTGGATTCATCTTTAATCGCTTTTTTCTTTTCAGCTACAGCTACTTTTACTTCTGCTGTTTCAAAAGCATTTCCACCCGCTACCTCGATTTCTTTACCAATCAGTTTCTGTATATCTTTCAAGTAAGGAACTTCTTCCACATCACAGAAAGAAAAAGCGACCCCGTCACGTCCTGCCCGACCGGTACGTCCGATACGGTGTACATATGTCTCGGGAACATTGGGCAATTCATAATTGATAACATGCGAAAGATGGTCTACGTCAATCCCCCGGGCTGCTATGTCCGTGGCGATTAATACACGGGTTGTATGGTCCTTGAAGTTACTTAAAGCCCTTTGACGGGTATTCTGCCCTTTGTCGCCATGAATCGCTTCGGCTCCAATGCCGGACTTATTCAATACGCGTGCTACTTTATCCGCGCCATATTTGGTCCGGGTAAAAACTAATACGGACTCCAAGGCTTTGTCTTCCAAAAGTGTCTTCAATAAATTAACTTTCTCCGCTTTTTCCACATAATAGACATATTGTTCTATTTTATCTACGGTAGAAGAAGGAGGCGTAACTTCCACCTTTTCCGGTTCATGCAAGATAGAGCTTGCCAGACGTTCTATCTCCGGAGGCATAGTAGCCGAGAAGAAAAGAGACTGCCGCTTTTTAGGAAGAAGAGGCAATATTCGCTTAATATCATGGATAAAGCCCATATCCAACATTCGGTCTGCTTCATCCAAAACAAAATAGTCTAATGTTTCCAACCGGACAAACCCCTGGTTAATCAAATCCAGTAAGCGTCCGGGAGTTGCAACCAGCACATCCACACCTCTCTCCAGAGCATCCGTCTGAGGTTTCTGTCCTACACCGCCGAAAATAACGGTATGCCGTACATGCGTATGCCGGCCGTATGCCGTAAAACTTTCGCCAATCTGAATAGCCAGTTCGCGGGTAGGCGTTAAAATCAAGGCTTTTATACCCGGCTTGCGTCCTTTACGATACTGAGCTTCTATCCGTTGGATAATAGGTATGGAAAATGCCGCAGTTTTACCGGTTCCGGTTTGTGCACAACCTAATAAATCATAACCATCCAAGATAACAGGTATTGCTTCAGCTTGTATAGGGGTTGGGGTTTTATAACTTTCTTCTTCAAGAGCCTTCAGTATCGGCTCGATTAATCCTAATTGTTCAAATGTCATGTTAAAAAAATGAGCCGTCCCGGCTCCTTAAATAAATAATGCCACAAAGATAGGTAAAATCCCGTCACTACTCTAATTATTTTCTATATTTGCACGCTATGAACAAATAAGTACCCCTTCTATAATATATGAAAGAGTTACTGCAACTTCTTAAACGATTTTTTGGATATACATCATTCCGACCCTTACAAGCAGAAATCATACAATGTATTTTACACAAAAAGGATGTACTTGTATTAATGCCTACAGGGGGTGGTAAATCGATCTGTTTCCAATTGCCGGCTATTTATCTACCGGGGACAGCAGTTGTTGTTTCCCCGCTAATCGCTCTCATGAAAGACCAGGTAGAAGCCTTGATTGCTAACGGTATTCCGGCGGCTGCCCTCAACAGCATGATGCCCGAGGAAGAAAGACATCGCGTCCGTCAACTCTGCATACAAGGCAAAATCAAACTTCTTTATATCTCGCCCGAAGGCATCATGGGGGAATTGCATTGGTTATTGCAGCGAATGGACATATCGCTGATAGCCATCGATGAAGCACACTGTATCTCCCATTGGGGACATGACTTCCGTCCGGAATATACACAACTGTCCGTACTAAAGAAGAATTTCCCGAAAGTACCGCTGATAGCACTCACCGCCACAGCAGACAAAGTAACCCGCACGGACATTGTGGAACAATTAAAATTAAACGAACCGGAAATATTTATTTCCTCATTCGACCGCCCGAATCTCTCACTCACAATCCGCAGGGGACTAAATAAAAAAGAAAAGATAGCCGCTACCGTCCATTTTATAAACAAACACCATCGCCAAAGCGGTATTATCTATTGCATGAGCCGCAACAGTACGGAAGACCTTGCCGAAAAATTAGCAGACTACGGCATACGTGCCGTAGCTTATCATGCCGGCCTCCCTCCCATGCAACGTGAAAAAGCACAAGAGGACTTCATCAACGACCGTGTAAATGTGGTCTGTGCCACTGTAGCTTTCGGCATGGGGATAGACAAAAGTAATGTCCGCTGGGTTGTTCATTTCAATATGCCTGCAAGTATAGAAAATTACTATCAGGAAATAGGGCGTGCCGGACGTGACGGGGTGAATAGCGATACCTTATTGTTTTATTCGGTAGGCGACTTGGTAATACTCCGTCGTTTTGCCGAAAATAGCGGCCAGAAGGATGTAAACCTGCAAAAGCTGAACCGGATGCGCCGTTACTGCGAAGCGGATATTTGCCGCCGTCGTATCCTGTTGAGTTATTTCGGGGAAGAAGCGGATAAAGATTGCGGAAACTGCGATGTATGTAAAAACCCTCCCCAACGCTTCGACGGCAGCGTGTTAGTGCAAAAGGCACTGAGCGGAATCTTCCGTACCGGTCAGTTTGTAGGGATGTCCGCTTTAATAGATATCCTTCGTGGCTCCGAAAAAACAGAATTGATAGAAAAGGGATACCATAAACTAAAAACATTTGGAGTAGGAAAAGACCTCAGTTACAAAGAATGGAAAGAATATCTTTACCAAATGCTGCAATTAGGCTATATAGAAATCGATTATATCTCGGCGGGCAGGTTAATTGTAACTCCTTTAGGACGGAAAATCCTTTTTGGAGAACAACCGGCACTTCTTACCGTATTCAAGGAAACCAAAGATTTTGCACTGCCTATGAAGAGAGGGGGATATAAATATCAGCCCATACGTCCTATCCAATCCGATAATATCGATACCACCTTACTGGATTCCCTGCAACAGCTTCGCAAACAAATCTCGGAAAAAGAACATATTCCTGCTTATGTACTTTTCTCTGACGACGCTTTGGAAGACATGGTAAACAAAAAGCCTGTTACACTGGATGCTTTCAGCGAAATACGGGGAGTCGGGCAATTAAAACTGGATAAATACGGAAAAATATTTGTTGCTCTAATCCGTTTCGTGCTCAAACTGCCGAAAGAATCCTGACAAAAATACAAATACAAAAGTATTAAATACCAAGGGGACTATCCGAACAAAAAGTTGAAGATAGTCCCCTTTGACATATTTCTATTTGGATGCTCATTCGGGAGCATTTCGTACTAATAAATCTTTAGAGGGTGACAATACTTATTGAATAACCTTTCTTGAATCTTTATTTAATAAGTTCTGTGTAGACTACGTTAAACTTGACAAATATATAAACTAATTATCAGATATTATTTCACAAATCCTTTGATTTTTAAGATATAACACTTATAGAATCACCCCTAAAACCCTGAAAATATATGATTCGTAACTGCTTTCACGGAATGATTTTTTTTGTTTACCCTAATATTTAACGTAGTCTACACAGAACTCACAATTATCTCTTATTAAAAGCAAACATATGGTTAAATAGTTATCAGATATGAATCAGACACCACAAAAAAATAGGGTAATAACAAACTACAAACAATTAAATATATATGGATATGAAAACAAAGTTACAAGGTCTATGTCCCCCTTTCAGACCGGTACAGGCACTCGCGGCAAGTGTATATCTGCTTGCCGCTGTCCTGTTTGCCTCCTGTACGACGGAAGCGGACAAATATGACCGAACACACACAGACGGAACAAACAGTACGGACAAACGCGAAGTGCTTCTTTCTTTTAAGAACAAGCTCACAGTAAAAACGACCAAGGCAGAAACGAAGGCTACAACTAAAGCGGATGCTCCCATTGCCACCGAAGCTGAGAACGAAATCGCAACACTCGATGTCTATGTATTCGGAGCGAAAGCAGAAGGCAATGCCTATACCTTCCGTGAACGGTTCTCCTACCGGCAGGATGGCTCGGCACTTCCGGCAGGAGCAAAGGAATTGAACCTTACACCAACTACGGATAATGCTACCACTACCGCACTGCTGGAACTGCAAAAAGGACTGTTTGTCCGCCTTTACTGCATTGCCAACCAAACGGAACTCATTAATCCGGTCGGTAACAACCCGGTTGCAGATACCGATTTCGACCCGCTTACTTATAATATAGAAACGGGAGTCCTGACAGACGGCAAACCGACCGAACTACAGTTCCGGAAGTTCCATTCACCATTACTGACAGATGCATCTCCGGCATTAGGGTTACCCCTCCCGATGACAGGAGCACAAACAACACCTATAGACTTGACAGACTTCGGTTCCTCGGCGCGTGTGCAGGTGGGTTTTAAGCTGACGCGCACAATGGCTCGTTTCGATGTAAGGAATATAGAAACTGAATCCAAATTCCATCTGGAATCCGTCTCGATGGGCAACGGACGGAGAGGAACCACCTTCTTCCCGGTTAAAGTATATGGCGCTGCCACAGCGACAGCCGGGGATCTGATTACCTATCCGGCACGTGCATTTGAGGGAGATAATGCCAATACAGGTTTGCAGGTATCTGCTTTCTATAGCTACCCAAGCCCCTTGGATGATAAAGGATACCTGATTCTGAACGGTACTTATCAGGTAAACCAAACAGAGGCAAAAGAAGTCTCTTATCAAATCCCGTTTATCCGGAAAAACGCTGACGGAGGCTCGGTTGAGTTGGAAATCAACTCCAACCACCGGTATACCATCGGTATCACAAAAGCGGACGAATACCATCTCGACTTTACGCTAAAAGTCGACGATTGGAATGACGCCGGCAGTCTGGACGACTACAACCCGAATGAAGGTGGAAATTCCTCAGGCATGACATTCTCTACTCCGGACGCTTATAAAGGCAGAACCATTTATGATGCACATACCCGTACTGTTACCATGGCTGTGGAAACCGGCAGTAACTTTAACCTGGACTTCAATAGCAACACGCCATTGAGCGTAAAGAAAACGTATGAGGGAGGACTTTCCGCCCAACAATATGACTGGCTGGTTGTGAGCGAACCGGTAGAAACAACGACTAAAGCAAATGTATCCGGTTTCCAATATAACTTAAGCCTGAAACCGGGATACGGCACGAAACAGTATCCCAAAGCAATCCTGCGTTTCATGGATATAGTAAGCGGAGATGAAACCGTTGTCTTTGTCGAATCAAACTTCCAGAGTCCTGTACTGACCTCTCAGGCATCCATCACTCTCGATGCAGAGGCGAACAACGATATCCCCTCTATAACGATTATCGGTAATTGTATCGGAGGTTCCACCCTGGAAGGTCCCGAATGGCTGACCTATGACAAAACAGAGTGCCCAACCGATGATTTCTCTTATACTGTGAAACTCGACCCTTCCAAAAGCGGATTCCCTACCACCGTACCTGCCGACCAGACGATTAAAGTCATCAATGGGCTGGCAAAAGATAAAGAAACACCTGTTACGGTAAGTTTCAGTGAAGCGACAGCCTGGTTAGCGGAAGACCTTGCAGGACAGGATGAGAAAAACGACTCGTATGGTTACCGGGTGGGAACAAATGGTAAAACAATGACAGTTTCTTTCTATGGTATGTTTGTAACCCCGGAATTATCGACTTCCTATGACGGTACTTATTGCAACTCAAAAAACGGAGGAAACACCTGGCTGAATAGTTCCAGATTGATAAAAACAGAAATTGGCAATAACCGCCGCAAATATACTTATGACATAGTTGTAGCCAATTCAAGCGGAACTGATGCCGAGTACCAACTTCATAAAGCAACAATGAATATCAAACATAACGGAAATACAGTCAAATCATACACCATCTGGCGTGGCGCTTCTTACTATGGCTATCCGACAGGAGAAGGCAGTCCGTATTATACGGCTATCAAGAAAGGAGGTAGATGGTGGGCTTCCGTCAATTGCGGGGCTACACGTGTGGCACAGGCTGGTGACGGATGGAATGCGATAGTCGCCGGTGCAGGCAATATGTATCAATGGGGACGTGCCGACTATACCAACCACGGTAGTTCTACGACTTCTGGCCCTACAAGTAATTCCAAACCCAATAATCATATTTTTTATTATGCCCCCAATCACCCCGGCGACTGGTTAACTTCTCAAAATAACTCGTTATGGAACGGCAGCAGGAAAGGGACAAACGACCCTTGCCCTCCGGGATACCGTGTGCCAACAATAGATGAATTGAAATCTATCGGAAATGCGAATAGTTGGGGAAGCGGTCTATTTAAAGTAAATGCAGATAGTGGTTATCCTCAACTTATCTTACCTGCAGCGGGTGGTCGCAGTAACTTTGATGGTCTGTCCAATAGCCAGGGTACCCAGTTCAACTGCTGGTCGTCATCGGTTCCGTCAGGTAGTACAGACGCCAGTTACATATTTGCCATCGATGCAACGTTGAAACAAGGAGCATGGCCCAGGGCGAGCGGATTGTCTATCCGGTGTATCCGGGAATAAAAATCCGGATGAAGCTCTCCTCCACCGTTGAAGGCAGTGTTCATCCGGTACCGGAGGCGGAACTCATCCAATGTTAGGGAAGAGCATTCCCTAACGGCTGGGAAGGTGTTTCCCCTATGGTTGGGAAGACGTTTCCCCAATGGCTGGGAAATTTATTCCCGGCCATTGGCTATTTATAGCAGCAAGAGTAAACAAATGTTTCTTTATTTTTGTTCGTTTTAATATAAATCATACTTTTATCCAACAGAAACAATATCAGAACATACAAAATGAAGATAAGCTCCGTATTTTTGCTTCTTGGCTTTTTTGCATTCTCCTTTTGTTCCACAAAACCGGACGCGGCAAAAAATAAAAATCCCATAACAGACAGCCTGACGGTTGTTGCAGAACCAAAAGCGATAGATACCGTTCCCCCTCCTATTATTATTACAATAGAAAAAGAGCTTCTTTATGACAAACATACCTTAGTCGACAGTTATCCGTATAAAGATACCACCCGCCAGTTCCAATGGGATAAAATACGGGAACGTCTGGCCCTGCTCGAATCCATTCAATGCAAACCGGCACAATGGGCTATCCTGCAAAACTACAAAAACAGGAACGGGGAAGCCCCGCTTGTCCACAAGTTCCGCAGGGATGCTTACAAACGCATATCCGATACACTGGGTGTTGAACGCTACCAGTCCGTCCCCCTCTACCTACCAACCGATACGATAACGGCAGAACGTTACGGACGAGACGGTTCGCTGATAAGGCTTCTTTCGGACGAAGGCAGACTGCGCCTTATCGAGACAGTTAATCCGGACGAAAAATGGTTTGCTCCCGAAAAATATATCAAGACAATACCGGATACGGTCGTATTTAAAAAGGCCATCTTCGTAGATGTAACCAACCAGAATATTGCAACGCTCGAACATGTCGGTTCCAAATGGCTTATCAGAAGCATGAATCCGGCAACAACGGGACAACACCGTCCCCCCCACGCACAGGAAACGCCTCCGGGCATGTATGTGATACAAGAAAAGAAGTCGCGGATGATATACCTCGTAGACGGTTCCAAAGAGACTGGCGGATTTGCACCCTATGCAAGCCGTTTCACAAACGGAGGATATATACATGGGGTTCCGGTCAATGCTCCCGGAAAATCGCTCATCGAATACAGTTCAACGCTTGGAACCATTCCCCGCTCCCATATGTGCGTACGGAATGCCACCTCGCATGCTAAATTTATTTATGATTGGGCACCTGTAAATGAGGCAATTGTTTTTGTTTTTGAATAAAAACACTAACTTTGCGCCAATCTTTTTTTCCTTTGTTTTTATGTTATTACGAATCTGTTTATATCTGTTTCTTTTATTTCTTCCGGTAAATTATTCAATAACCAGAGGCTCTTCCGCGTCGTTGCCTGCCGACCCGTCTGTTGCCATACAGACCGAATGTAGGAAGCTTTACACGGATATGGGGCTGGAAGATATTGTAAATTATACGGCTTTTGAACAGATTATCATAGGCAGCAAAACAATCGAGCGTCCCAACAAAGACATTATCACCCTGATTGATTTTACCAAACCATCCACCGAGGAACGACTTTATGTGATGGATGTACGCCACAAAAAGCTGCTGTTCTCTTCTGTTGTGGCACATGGCAAAAACAGCGGGGGAAATTATGCGACCTCCTTCTCCAATGTAAGCGGTTCTTACAAAAGTTCACTCGGTTTTTATGTAACGGAAAATACCTATCAGGGCAAGAACGGATATTCCCTCATCCTCAACGGACTGGAAAAAGGGATTAACGACAAAGCCAAAGAGCGTGCCATCGTTGTACACGGAGCCGCCTATGCCAATCCTTCCGTTGCCGCATCTGGCGGACGCTTGGGTAGGAGTTTCGGTTGCCCCGCCCTTCCCCAATCCCTGACAAAACCTATTATCAACACGATTAAAAACGGCACCTTGTTGTTTATCTATGCAAACGATAAAGGCTATCTGGCAAGCAGTACCATCCTCTATCCCGGACTTACTGCTTAATCTATATTCTCGACGGGAAACTCTATCTCTCCAAATTCAATCATTGCATTAAACAAACGAATACGGGAATAGAACTTTAAATCATCTACCTTTATTTCTAACGGAAACAGCTTTCCGTCATCCATAAGCGAAGCCCGTTTCGTTCCTTGCAATAACGGACAGGACGGGGTAAACCAACGCTCGCCATTCCAAAGTGCTATATTGCAAATAGAGGTATCCGTAAGCAAACCGTTTCGTAGAATTAACACATCGTCGGCAACTCCACGGGAGGTAAACAACTTGTTCAAGGCATCACGGTCGGTACTTTTATACCGATAGCTAAGTGTATTATCCTCCACGATATGCAGAGAGGATACCTGGCGGATAGAATAAGGAGCATACTCTACTTCCACAATTTCCTGTTCGTACACGACACGGCATTTAGTCCTGTCTTGATAGGCTTCAGGATGGATATAATCGGACAAATCAAGCTCATCCGCCGCTTGAAAGATATTCCGCCGTGTTTCATTCATCCTCCAGTTATGGTACGGTAAATTATAAATCTGTCCGTTTTCTATCCGGATGGTTTCAATATATCGGGACATATATTTTCTGTTTCATTTCGTTATATTCGCTATCGCAATCACTCCGGGACGTAATGCCTCCCCCACTTTTGAACAGGAACTGTTCGCCCTGCTTTTCCAGAAAGCGTATCATCACGGCACTGTCCAGTTGCATTCCGTCGAAATAGCCTGCTACACCAGTATAAAAACCCCGCTCATAGGTTTCCGCCTCCACTATAATCTGCATCGTTTTCTTTTTAGGGGCCCCGGTAATGGAACCGGCAGGCAAAAGACGGAATAGATACTCTCCCAGACACGACTGCCAGCCTTCCGGCAACCGTCCCCGGATTTCGGAACTTACCTGCAATAAACGTCCGTTGTTTGTTTGCAGTTCATCGATATAACGGTAACGGGAAACGGTCACTTCCTCCGAAATCATACTCAAGTCATTCCGGATCAGGTCTACAATGGTAGCATGTTCAGCCGTTTCTTTCGGATCATCCAGTATCCGCTGCCGGGCATCGGGCAAGGTGGCATCTATCGTTCCTTTCATCGGATAGGAATACACAAAACCATCACGCATTTGCACAAAAATCTCAGGGGAAAATACGGTAAACATATCTTTTACCCGGAGCTTATAACGGGCTTTGGAGCGGAAAAAAACCTCATCCAATGTAAGGTTTGTCCGAACTGGAGTCGAACAGGTTAAGTTTACCAGATAAGAGTTTCCGGCATGGATAGCATCGGCTACCTTACGAAAAGAGGCGGCATATATTTCCTTTGAAACAGGAAATGTTTCCCACTCGATTGTTTTATCAGGGAAAAGAGTGGCATTCCCTGCATTCGTATAACCATTCAAGTTATATAATACCTCGGAAGGGTTTACTTTATCCGTTTCCTCAATCCAGATACATTCCTGTTTGTAATCAATAATAAAAAGAAATTGCTGTCCAGCCTTTCCCAACCGGTTCATCTGCTCGACGGCTTCCGTACGATTCAAGAAATTCATAGAAGAAAACGCTCTGTCAATCCTCCAAAAGCATCGATACGGCGGTCACGGAAAAACGGCCACCAGCGGCGGACATTTTCGCTACGTGTTTTATCGATGGTAACTACCTGTACTTCCTCCCGGTCATTTGAAAACCCGGTAATCAGTTCACCCTGCGGGCCTGCCACGAAACTATTTCCCCAGAATTGGATTCCATTCGTTTGCCCTGAAGGGTCTGTTTCATGTCCCACACGGTTTACCGTTACTACATGCAAACCATTCGCTACGGCATGTCCTCGCTGAACAGTTACCCAAGCACCCAACTGGCGTTGTTTCTCCTCATCCGTATCGCTGCTTTCCCAACCGATAGCAGTCGGATAAATCAACAGTTCGGCTCCTTTCATAGCCATCAGGCGGGCAGCCTCCGGATACCACTGATCCCAGCAAACCAAAACACCCAACTTACCTACAGAAGTTTCTATCGGCTCAAAGCCCAGGTCTCCCGGGGTAAAATAAAATTTCTCATAATAAGCCGGGTCATCCGGTATATGCATTTTACGGTATTTGCCGGCAATGGTCCCATCCTTTTCAAGAACCACCGCTGTATTATGATACAAACCGGGAGCACGTTTTTCAAAAAGAGAAAGAACAAGCACGATTCCCAATTCTTTTGCCAACGCTCCGAATGTCTCGGTGGAAGGCCCGGGGATAGATTCAGCCTGGTCGAAAACCTCCGTATTCTCTGTCTGGCAGAAATAAAGCCCATTATGTAATTCCTGTAAAACAACCAGTTCTGCGCCTTGCGCGGCACAAGCACGTATATTTTGCTGTAATTTGGCGATATTGGCAGCACGGTCGCTGCTGTTTGATTGCTGGACTAATCCTATTTTCATCACTTTACTATAAACAGTTTGACAATTTATTCCGCAAGTCTCTTACCCAAACCGGGACTAATCGATAAAACCTTCCGGATATTGCATCGTCACGCAATGCAACGAACCATGTTGCTTTATCAAAGGCAAACAATCGATACCTACTATTTCCCTGTCTGGAAAAGCTTCCTGCAAAGCGGCTTTTGCTACGGCATCTTTGGAGGTGTTATAGAAGGGCAACAGAACAGCTCCGTTCATAATCAGGAAATTGGCATAGGTGGCAGGCAACCTTTCGCCATCCCATTCGACTTTATCCGCCATCGGCAAAGCAATCAGCCGGTAAGGTGCTCCGTTTGCCTGGGTAAAAGCCTGTAGTTCCTGCTCCATCGCCTGCAACTCATCGAAGTGCTCATCCTCCGGTTCCGTACATTGTACATAGGCTATCGTATCTTCACTACAGAAGCGAGCCAATGTATCTACATGGCTATCCGTATCATCCCCTGCCAGATAACCGTTTTCCAGCCAAAGGATACGCTCGAATCCGAACACCTCTTTCAAGTAGTTTTCCAGTTCTTCCTTTTGCAGGTATTCGTTCCGGTTTACGGAAGCAAGGCATTCGACGGTAGTCAGCAAAGTACCTTTTCCATCACTTTCGATACTACCGCCTTCCAACACGAACGGTTGCATATTTACCGGCAATACGGAATCGGGAAATGTTCCTTGTGCAAACAGGTTGCGGGTAATCAGATTATCGTAATTGGCGGCGAATTTCATTCCCCAACCATTAAAAACAAAGTCATAGACACAAGGTACACCCTCATCAAAAACAGAGATACCTCCATGGTCGCGTGCCCAGGTATCATTCGTTTCCATTTCCCGGAACAGGACGCGGCTATAATCCACCTCCCTCAACTGCTCGCGGACCGCTTGCTCATCGACACAGACAATCAGGAGTTTTTCGCGTTTAATCACTTCCCTGGCTATAGAGACAAAACAAGGGATTACTTCATCCAATATCGGTGCCCAGTCCGTATCCTCATGAGGCCAGGTAAGCTGAATGGCACTTTGCGGATGCCATTCAGCCGGTAATATGATTTTATTTTCCATTTGCTTATTCATAAAAATCGACAACTACACGACTCTCACGTATTTTCTTACAATACGAACTGACTTCCACATGGCGAGAATTTACTTTATAGGCGGCAAGAGCCTGTTCGTCGTCAAAGGTAGAAATCAACACGGCATCATAGGCCATATCGCTCTCTTTCACATTGATACCGACCTGCAAAGAACGTATTTCAGGTACGACGCCCACCAAGGCTTCCAGATGTTCTTTCATCCACAAGGCATTTTCCGCCTTTGTTTTCCCTTCGGCTTCCGCCTTCAGTTTCCACATTACAATATGTTTCAGCATAGTTCCTGTTTTTTTCGCAAATGTACGTATTTTATCTTTCGAAGCAAGCATCGAAGGCGTGTGCAGAAGGCTGGAAATCCATTCTCTTAACAAAAGCACAGGATTCGCAAGCCCCGTGTTCACGGTCCATTCCGCTATCTTCCCATTCTACAGAAAGCGGTCCCTGATAAGCAATATCATTTAAAGTACGTATAATTTCTTCGAAACGAATCCGTCCGCGTCCGAGACTGCGGAAATTCCAATAACGCCGTAAATCGCCAAAGGTCGAATGTCCGCCGAATACGCCGATTTGCTTAGGGGTATCGCTCCAATAAACATCCTTCATATGGACATGGAATATACGGTCCGGGAACTGACGGATAAAATCCACATAATCGACTGCCTGATATCCTAAATGGCTAGGGTCGTAATTGAAACCGAAAGCCGGATGATGCCCCACCGCTTCGAGCGCCCGTTTAGCAGAAAAAGTATCAAAGGCTATTTCCGAAGGATGTACTTCAAGAGCAAAACGGACACCTAATTCCTGATACGCATCCAGAATAGGAATAAAACGGCGGGCAAAATCGGCATACCCTTCTTCTATCATCTCCTCCGTGACAGGAGGAAAAGAATAGAGCCATTGCCAGATTGAACTGCCGGTAAACCCGACCACCGTATCAATACCTAACATTTTTGCCGCATGTGCCGTACAGACAAGATGTTCTGCCGCACGTTTCCGGACACCTTCCGGCTCGCCGTCTCCCCAGATATATGCAGGCAATATGGCTTTATGACGCAGGTCGATAGTATCGCATACAGCCTGGCTTATCAGATGGTTGGAAATACAAAACAATTTCAACCCGTATCTGTCCAGCAGATTTTTTATCCCTGCATAATACGCAGGATCCGTACTGCGGACATCCAAATGTGCGGGGAGTCCCAGTTCCAAACCGTCATATCCGAAAGATTTTGCTTTCTCGCAAACAGCCTCAAGAGGTAAATCCCCCCATTGAAGAGTACATAATGTTACAGGACGTGCCATGTTTTTCTTTTATTTATAAGGTTAATACACTGTGTCTATTCCACAAAAGTAAAATTTTTTACTACAACTGTGTAAGTAGTCACCGAAGTAATCGTGTCTTATAAAAATATAACCCATGTTTAATCTTAAATTTATTTTACTATGACTATCCCTCTTTACCCGCGAAGGCTGCTATTTTGCCTAAGCTTGCTTCTTTTTTTATTCCAGGCGGCACAAGCCCAGACCGCTATACACCAAAAAAACAAAAATCACACTCCCCAAAAAGTCACAGGCTATGTCACTGACCAGAATGGAGATCCACTGATTGGTGTAAATGTTATTGTCACCGGAACCACCAACGGCTCCATTACGGATGAGAACGGTCATTACAGCATTGAGGATGTACCGGAGCACGGAACACTCACCTTTTCGTATATAGGTTATAATCCGCATACAATCAAAGTGGGACAAAAAAACGTACACAACACTACATTAATTGAAGATACCCAGGCATTGGAAGAAGTCGTTGTCGTGGGATACGGTACACAGAAAAAAGTAAACCTGACCGGTTCCGTTCAAAATGTAACCAATTCGGAATTGGTTAAACGCAGTGTACCGAACGTTTCAACAGCATTGCAGGGATTAGTACCCGGGGTATCTATCATTCAGTCGTCCGGACGACCGGGAGCCGACTATGGCAGTATCCGGATGCGTGGAACCGGTTCCCTGAACTCATCCACCACCCCGTTAATACTTATCGATGGCGTGGAAGGAGATATGAATAATGTCGATATGAATGCCATCGAATCCATATCGGTACTCAAAGACGCCGCCTCTGCTTCTATCTATGGTTCGAGAGCTTCCAACGGTGTCATCCTGATAACCACCAAACGAGCCGGGCAAGAAGGAATCAAAGTATCTTACAGCGGATATGCCAATCTCAATACCCCTACCTTCATGCCCGAACCGGTAAATGCCATCGAATATATGGAAGCCGTAAACGTGGCACGCGCCAATGCCAACATGGACCCACAGTATACACAGGAAATCATAAACATCTACAAAAACCAGGGTGCCGACAATTTCAACTATTATGATACGAACTGGAAAGACCAGGTAATAAAAAAGCAGACATTCAGCCACAACCACTCCGTCAGCCTGAGCGGAGGTTCCAAAATATTCCATTTATATGCCAATGCCGGATACTTCTATCAGGACGGTTTAGTATCCAACAATGATTACTCCCGTATGACGCTTCGCCTGAACTCCGATGCCCAAGTCACCAAATGGATGAAAATCGGTCTGGATGTAAACGTCCGCCAGTCCAAAGCCGTCAATCCCTGCATGGACAGCCCTGAAAGCATTATCAATAAAGCATTGACTTTCACCCCTGTCCTTTCCGGTGTAAACAACGACGGAACCTGGGGATTCGGTCAGAACGGAGACAATCCGATAGCCATTGCCAAAGCCGGAGGCATCAAAACCGGAGTCACCCCTGAATTAGGTATCAAAGGTACCATCCAACTGAAACCTTTCGAAGGCTTCGATGCCATGGCAAGCTACAGCAGCCGGAAGGTAGAATACAAATCGGACTATTTTATCCAACCCTATGATACCTACGAAAAAGGGGTATTCAAAACAAGTTACCCAGCTACAGGCAATTATAAAAACGAAAGTTGGAGCCAATCGGTTTACAACCAGTTTAACCTGCAAGCCTCTTACGAAAAAACCTTTGCCAAAAACTATTTCAAAATGTTGGGAGGTATGCAGACCGAAGAACGCAAAATACATAGTTTCAGTGCCAGCCGCAAAGGTTATGAGTTCGACGGGCACAACGAAATAAACCACGGGGACGTATCTACGGCAACCAACTCCGGCGGACGTTCGGAGTTAGCAATGGTTTCCTATTTTGCCCGCATCAACTATTCATTCGCAGAACGTTACCTGCTGGAGCTAAACGGACGCTGGGATGCTTCATCCCGTTTCCTGAAAGCACACCGCTGGGGTTTCTTCCCGTCTGTCTCGGCTGGTTGGAGAATCTCGGAAGAGGCCTTTTTCAAACCGGCAAAGAAGATTGTAGATAATTTAAAACTCAGAGCCTCATACGGTACATTGGGTAATCAGGATATTATACTGGGTGGTAATGCTATCTTCCATCCCTATGCCGCATCTATCGGTACCGGTTTCGGTTACTGGTTCGATAAGAAACTGGGAACAGGAGTCGGACAGACGCAAGTTGCCAATGAAAAAATATCCTGGGAGAAGTCTACCCAGTTTAATATCGGTTTGGATGCCGGACTGTTAAACTCCCGGCTAACCATGACTTTCGATTATTATATCCGCAACATCAACAATATGCTGCAACAATTCCCTATCCCTATGTATGTAGGGCTTTCTTCCCCCTGGGAAAATGCCGGTTCGATGAGGAACAAGGGATGGGACTTATCCATCAGTTGGCGCGACCGTATCGAAGAGGTCAATTACTCCATCACCGGAACCCTGTCGGATGTGACCTGCAAAGTAACCAACCTGTTTGGCAAGGAATATATAGGTACCCAGATTACCAAAGAGGGACTGCCCCTCTATTCCTGGTATGGCTATGTATCCGACGGATATTTCCAGACGCAGGAAGATATAGACAACTCGCCTGTTTATGGCGGCAACAAAGCCAATATCAAACCGGGATATATCAAATATAAGGACATCAGCGGTCCCAATGGAGAACCGGACGGAAAAATAGACGATTACGACCGTACCGTAATCGGCGACCCGTATCCGCATTTTGAATTCGGGCTGAATATGTCTGCCGAATGGCAGGACTTCGATTTTGCATTGTTCTTCCAGGGAGTAGGGAAAAAAGACCTGTTATATACGGGAGCCGGGGCACGCCCGTTCTGGGTTGGACGCACAATCTTTAAAAACCAATTGGATTACTGGACTCCGGAAAACAGGGATGCGGAATTTCCTGTTCTGCTTATCGACGGTTCCGGCAATAATCCGAACAATATCGTTTCCGATTTCTGGATCAGAAGCGGTGCCTACATGCGTCTGAAAAATATCGTAGTCGGCTACAGGCTTCCGAAACATATCATCAGCAAAGCGAAAATAGACCACCTGCGTTTCTTCGTAAGCGGTCAGAACCTCTTCACAATCACCAATGCATATAAGGGCTACGACCCGGAAAGCGGCGTGAGCAACGGCAGTTGTTATCCTCTTCTGAAAACATTCACTTTAGGCGTTGACATTCGTTTTTAATCTATACAGTTATGAAAAAGTTACTCACCCATATATCTATTTTATTAGCAAGCGGACTTGCATGCACTTCCTGTTCGGATTTCCTGGACAGAAACCCATCCGACTATTCATCCAAAGACTTCTATAAAACCGAAGCGGCGATAAAAGCCGGGGCATCGGGCGTATACAATGCCATCAGCATAGAACTGGCATATGCCACCCCTTTCAGTATCACACTCGACCATCAAACGGCAATCGCCCTGGAACGTAATGAAAATACGACCATCGGAGCCGGAGGCGGTTTAAACCCTGACAATGGAACTGTACAAGCATTTTGGAGCAGCATGTACGGAATGATTGCACGTGCCAATTCCGTTATCGAAGGTTCCAAAGGTTATATCGACGGATTAGGCGACAAAGCACATCAATACCTGGCAGAAATAAAAGTATTGCGTGCCTTCGCCTATTATAATCTGATTGCGACATATGGAGATATTCCTTTTTATACTCAACCGGTATCGATCGAACAATACTCCGATAAAAGAGTATCTAAAGTAGAAGTCCTCGATTTCATTCTGAAAGACCTGGAAGAAGCTGCAACCAAACTGCCCTGGACTGCAACCGAACGGGGACGCGTGGACAGAGCTGTTGCCTACGGTCTGAAAGCACGTGCAGCCCTACTGGGAGGAAGTCTCGATTACGGAGGAAAAGGAATCGAATATTTCCGTACGGCAGCTACGGCGGCATCACAAGTTATCGGACAGCGGGCACTTGCCACTCATTTTGACGACTTGTTTAATATCACCGGGCAGGAGAAAGCCGATGTCCGCAAAGAAATGTTATTTGAAATCATGTATTCCAACTTAGGTTCAAAGAAAACTCATATGGTAGCCTTCGGGCAAATATCTAGAAATACGGGACAAACCGGAAGACACCCATCCATGATACTGGCAGACACTTACGAATGCACTGACGGAAAACGTATCGACGAATCCCCGCTGTATGACCCGAAACACCCACAAAAGAACAGGGACCCGAGATTCCACTCTACCCTATGGATGCACGGAGACACGGTAACTGTCAACAATGGTACCGTTGTCTGCCACATCTTGGAAGCCTATAACGCAGAAACAAAATTCTATAATTTTGCCACAAAAGAATGGTATTCGGCAAATAATGCCGATATTAACAGCGCAGCAGCCTGGGCAAGCTTCTGTAATGCAGGTGTAGGATATATATGGGCAAAGTTCAGCAATGAAACGGCAGAAAACGTAAGTGCACAATCCTGTAATATTCCTCTTATGCGTTATGCGGAAGTATTGCTGAGTTATGCCGAGGCGAAGATCGAACTCGGAGAACTCGATCCTTCAGTATACGATGCCATCAACTTGGTACGAAACCGTGCCGGGATGCCCAATGTCTCGGAAGACCGGATAGGTAACCAGACAAAAATGCGTCAGTTGGTACGTCGTGAACGCAAAGTGGAACTTGCCCTCGAAGGATTGCATCATGTCGACATGAGGCGCTGGAGCATTGGCGATTTGGAAAATGAACAACCCAGTTACGGACTTCCATTGCCGAGTATCCGCTACGAAGGTCTCTCCGTGACGGACATTCCGAACTTCAAAACATCGGAACGTACCGACCTGAACGACATTCCGAACTATAATGCTTATAAAGAGAAACTGAAAGTAAGAGATAAAAACAGATTCTGGGATAAGAAATTCGCACTATGGCCGATTCCCCAACTGGAACGCGACCGCAATCCGAACCTGACCCAGAATGAAGGTTATTAAAAAAAGAAACCATGTTAACGCGTAGAGATTTTTTAAAAGTAACAGCAGCCGGTGGTGCCCTGGCATCTTTCGGGAACGTGGCGGAAGCCGGGAATAAAATAAAGGAAGTGACTAAAACTCCCGCTTGGTGTACAGAACAGGAACGGGATATTCCTGTCATCGGAGAAACAGACATCGTGGTAGTTGGCGGTAGCTCCGGAGCCGTATCCGCCGCCCTTTCAGCCGCGGTAGCCGGAAGCCATGTTTTTTTAGTCGCCGGTATGCCTTATCTGGGTGATGACATATGTGGTTCCTTTATGTACCGGATAAATAAAAAGGAAGAACAACCGCAGACAGCTCTTGCCCGTAAGATATTCTTGCCGGAAAGTGATCCGAGAGAAATATACCGGGCGGGTTCCGAAGAAGAATTGCTTTACACCCAACACAAAGCCCCTACTCCTTTACAGGTAAAAACTCTCTTGGAGAATGAGCTGATAAACAACGGCATTCAATTCCTGTACAGCAGTTACGTCACAAACGTGCTGAAAGACCAAAGCGGCAACATGGCCGGTATCGTAATAGCGAACCGTTCCGGCAGGCAAGCCATACGCTGTAAAGGCATAATCGATGCAACTCCCTGCGCCGTAGTGGCAGAAATGTGCAACGCACGTTTTACCACCTTCACTCCCGGCACACAGGAGTTTGAATATACGGTTGTAGGAAATACCGTAAAAGCAAATCCGGCGATTGTTTCGGCCGAAACTTTGCCTTTTACATTCCAGTCGGAAGGGAAAGAATATCCGGTAATAAGATACATATTCAATTATGAACTGAAAGATAAGTCGTATGCCTCCCTGATGAGTGCAGAACAATTTATCCGCGATATAACCTGGGATGCCGACCAGGTAGATAGTTCCGATCTGCTTTGGTACACTCCGTCCTGGCACATCATCTCTGAAAAGGAACATCCGGATATACCAACATCACCCGAATCTTTGGATAGGACACACTATGTCCACAATATTATTAAATATACTCCGGACGGAATTGAGACGATTCCGTCTGTCCGTTCCTTACCTAAAGATGTTTTTTGCTGCAAAGGCATTCCTAATTTGTGGGTGACAGGTCCCTGTGCCGCCCTGCCCCGTAAAGTGGCAGCCTGGATAGCACGTCCCGTCCAGAGTATGATCCTGGGTGAAATTATCGGAGAACATGCTTCCGACAGTGTTGCACACATCGCGTTATCCCGGGAGACAAGTGTATTCTATCCTTCAAACACCGGTAGTTATTGCGGAGAAGTAAAAGAAATCCTTCATCCTTTGCGCCCCCATCCCGATTATGGTTCCGTTCACTCCCCGGCCGGGACCCTTCCTGTATTAGGAAAATATGATGTGATTGTTATGGGAGGTGGAACCAGTGGTGCCCCTGCTGGCATATCCGCTGCACGCCAACAAGCACGGACGTTGGTATTGGAATACCTGCACGGTCTGGGAGGATTGACTACTCTCGGATTCATCGGACGTTATTGGGACGGTTACCGGAATGGTTTCACTGCCGAGATAGACAGGGAAGTACGTGCCATGGCTCCGGCAGATCATCCGCGGCAATTTAAATCGAATGCGGATTTCCGTGCCGACTGGAAAATAGAATGGTATCGCCGGCAATTACGAAAGAATAAAGCTGACCTTTGGTATGGCATTTTAGGTTGCGGAGCACTGGTACACAACAACAAAGTGAGTGGTATCATCGTCTCCACCCCACAAGGAAGGGGTGTAGTGATTGCCGATTGTATTATAGACAGTACAGGGAGTGCAGACATCGCAATCGCCGCAGGAGCCGGATATGAATATACAGGGAAAAAGACACTTGCCGTACAAGGTGCGGGACTTTCCCGTTTCGAACTGAACGATTACTATAACAATACGGACTGGACACTGGTAGACGACACCGATATCCTGGACGTAAGCCGACTGTATGTACAGGGTAAAGCCAAGTACAACGGTCATTACGACATCGGCAAACTCCCCCAGACCCGCGAACGAAGGCGCATCACCGGAGATTATACAATATCCGTTTACGATGTGATTAACCATCGCCGCTACCCGGATACCATCTCCTACCATCAAAGTTCGTTCGACACACACGGCATGACGGTCGACAATTATTTCACCCTTAATCCTCCGGGCAAACGACATGTTATTTATGATGCGGATGTACCTTTGCGCGCCTTATTGCCTAAAGGGCTCGAAGGCATTATCGTAACCGGTCTTGGAGCAAGCGCGCACCGCGATGCCATGCCGGTTATTCGCATGCAGCCTTGTCTGCAAAACCAGGGATATTCCGTCGGTTATCTTGCCGCCCTCTCCGTAAAGGAACAAACTCCCTTACGGAAAATGAATATGAAAAAAATCCAGAAACACCTGGTAGAAAAAGAAATATTGCCCCAACGTGTACTGGCAGACAAAGATACCGGTACATTCAGTAACAAAGTATTCAGGCAAGCTGTCGAAACCGTCACCGACCAGTATAAAGGATTGGAAATCCTGCTGACGGAGCCACAAAAATGCGTCCAACTCATAAGAGAAAAGATAAGTCCTTCTTCCCTTCCCGAACACGACAAACTGATTTACGCCAGCATCCTCTGTATACTCGGCAACAAAGAACATGCAGGTATTCTGGTTGATAAAATCCGCTCCTATCCTCAATGGGATGAAGGATGGCATTATACGGCATCCGCCCAGTTCGGCGAGTGTATGAGCCCGCTCGATAGTCTGATTATTGCTTTGGGCAATACGAAAGACGAGACTATACTTCCTGTTATTCTGGAAAAAGCGGAATTACTGAAACCAGAAGATCATTTCTCCCATTTCAGGGCAATTACCATGGCATGCGAAGCTATCGGCAGCCGGAAAGCGGTGCCAGCCTTATACCGTCTATTTACAAATGAAGGCATGCGCTACAATGACTTACCCTTATACACGGTCGCACGCGAGAGAATAATCCCCTATATCCACGATATTACTTATCGGAACCGGATTCTAAAAGAACTACACCTGGCTAAAAGCCTGTATCTGTGCGGAGACCAAAACCATGCGGCAGAGAAAGTGCTCCGGCGGTATGCGCAAGGCCTGGAAGGACATTATGCCCGGTTTGCCAATGAAATATTAACTACATAAACTAATTAAGTTCAGAAAGAAAAATAGCGATGATGATAAAAAACTACCCCTTTACTTTTATTTTAATACTAATGTTTTTGTTTACTGCCTGCAAGCAGAAACAAGAAATAGATGTACTGGTTATCGGTGGAGGAGCGAGTGGAATCGCTGCCGGTATCCAAGCTGCACGAATGGAAGTCCCAACCCTTATTTTAGAAGAGTACGAATGGCTGGGCGGTGCCCTCACTTCCGCCGGAGTAAGCTGCATCGACGGATGTTACAAACTGCCTTCCGGACTATTCGGTGAATTCCGGAACAAATTAATCAACCACTATGGAAATGAAAATGCCATGCACACCTCCTGGGTATCGGCAATAGCAGCCGAACCTTCAGCCATGAACAAAGTCTTACAGGAAATGGCTAATGCCGAACCTTTCCTCAATATCCGGTATAAATCAGTGGTTCAGGAAATAAAAAAGGCCCCCAAAGGATGGACGGTTACTTATAAAGACAGGAACAATGACCTGCAAACCATTCACACCCGGATATTGATAGACGGGACGGAACTGGGGGACGTTGCCAAAATGTGTGGTGTGAAATATGATATAGGAATGGATGCACGCGACACCACCGGCGAAGCGATTGCACCGGAAAAAGCAAACGAGATCATTCAAGACATCACCTATGTCGCCATACTGAAAGATTATGGCAAAGATGTTATCATTCCCGAACCGGAAGGTTACAACCCTTCTCTTTTTTATTGCACCTGTAAAACACACCTTTGTACCAATTTTCAAAAAGGAAGTCATTTATGGGACTGCGACCGGATGATGAGCTATGGCAAACTGCCAAACAACAAATACATGTTGAACTGGCCTATTGAAGGAAACGACTATTATGCCAACCTGATAGAACTTTCTCCCAAAGAGCGGGAAAATGTTTTGAAAAAAGCGAAAAACTTCACGCTTTGTTATCTCTACTATTTACAAACCGCATTAGGATACAATACCCTCGGGCTGGCAGACGACGAGTTTCCTACAGCCGACAGACTGCCGTTTATCCCTTACAACCGCGAATCACGCCGTATTCATGGCAAAGTCCGCTTCACATTGAATGATATTACTGCTCCATATACACAATCTCAAAAACTATACCGCACAGCAATTGCCGTAGGCGACTATCCGGTAGACCATCATCATGGTCGCTATCAGGGACAGACTGAACTACCAGATTTGCAATTTTATCCGGTACCTTCGTTCGGATTGCCTTTGGGTACCCTGATTCCCGAAAATACCGATGACCTGATTGTAACAGAAAAGTCCATTTCCGTATCCAACCTTGCCAATGGAACTACCCGCCTGCAACCGGTATTAATGGAAATAGGCCAGGCTGCAGGGGCTTTGGCTGCACTGGCAGTAAAAAAAGATCTGAAAGTGGCGGAAGTTCCGGTACGGAGAGTCCAACGTGCCTTGTTAAATGCGAATTGCTATCTATTACCTTACCTCGACCTTCCGGTTCAGGACAAATATTTCAAAGCGGTACAACGGATTGGTGCCACCGGTATTTTGAAAGGGCGCGGAACGCATAGCGGCTGGGCAAATCAAACTTGGTTCGATGCGGATTCCTGCCTGACAGCCAACGCTCTGCTACCAGAGTTGAAAGATTATTATCCGGATATCGATCTCGCCCCGTCCGATAAACCGGCAAGTGTCTATGAAGCCTTTGAACTGATTGAAGAAATCCGCCTGATCGTAGAAGATGCAAGCCATAAGGAAGTAGATATTTCTCCTGAACTTGCCAGCAACTTATGGAAAACAGTAGGACTGACGGATTATAACCCCAACCGCACAATCAGCCGGAAAGAATTTGCTGTTTTATTAGATACGATTATCGATCCCTTCAACAGTGAACCGATTGATATTACAGGAGAAATAATGGAATGATGTATATGCAAAATAGAATTTATCCGCCAACTACATAAATACAGGGATGGAACTGCTAAGATTAACATTAAAATACTGTTACCGGTAACAGTTCTTCGCGATGAGAAGTAATATGAATTATTCATGAGATATATTTTTCATTCATAGTTATGGTTTTCCGAAATCATAACTATGATTTTCAAAAACCATAACTATGAGTTTGTTTTATGTATGATTGGAACAATACGCTGAAAAGAATTCGTTGAGTCCAATTAAGACTACGTTAAGATTTCACAAATATATAAAGATATTACTACATATTAATACCATAAGCCTTTGATTATTAATACTTATTGCTTATAGAAAAATTTCAAAATCGTGAGGATTTATGAATCTCAACAACTTTCACGGCATGAAATTTATTAAGATATCCTAATTTTTAACGTAGTCTTAAGTGAACTGCCGATTTTATAATCCATCCGATTAGATAGTAATCAGAGGTAAATAGATTTTTGACGCGGATGCCGCGAAAAACGCGGATTAAAGATTACGGGAATAGGGTAATAACAAACACAAACAATAAATATCTATGAAGATGAAAACAGAACTACAAGGTCTATGTCCCTCTATCAGACCGGTACAGGCACTCGCGGCAAGTATATATCTGCTTGCTGCTGTGCTGTTTGCCTCCTGTACGGCAGAGGTGGACAAAACAGACCGCTCTACAGAAAAGGCGGGCAGTGCTAACAAACGTGAGGTACTTCTTTCCTTTAAGAACAAACTCTCAGTGAAAACAACCAAGGCGGAGACTAAAGCAGATGCTCTCATTGCCACCGAAGCGGAGAATGAAATTACAACTCTGGATATCTATGTATTCGGAGCAAAAGCAGAAGGTGACGCCTATACTTTCCGCGAACGGTTCTCCTATCGACAGGACGGTTCGGCACTTCCGGCAGGAGCGAAAGAACTCAATCTTACACCAAGTACGGATAATGCAACCACTACCGCATTGCTGGAACTGCAAAAAGGCTTATTCGTTCGCCTTTATTGTATTGCCAATCAAACAGACTTGATTAATCCGGTCGATGGAAATATAGTAGCAGATACTTATTTTACTCCGCTTACTTACGATATAGAAACGGGACTCCTGACAGATGGTATCCCAACCGAGCTACAATTTCAGAAATTCCATTCCCCACTACTGACCAATGACTCCCCGGCATTAGGCTTACCCCTCCCAATGACTGGCGCACAAACGACTCCTATCGATTTAACAGACTTCGGTTCCTCGGCACGTGTACAGGTAGGTTTTAAATTGACTCGTACAATGGCACGCTTCGATGTAAGCAATATAGAGGCTGACTCTAAATTCCATCTGGAATCTATCTCTATGGGTAACGGACGGAGAGGAACCACCTTCTTTCCGGTTAAGGTATATGGTGCAACTCCTGCTGTAGACGGGGAGTTAATTACTTATCCGGCACGTGCTTTTGAAGGGGATAAAGCAAATACAGGCTTGCAGGTATCCGCTTTCTACAGTTATCCAAGTTTGTTGGAAGATGAAGGTTACCTGATTCTGAACGGTACTTATCAGGTAAACCTGACGGAGAAGAAAGAGGTAACTTATCAGATTCCTTTCAAGCAACAAACTGCCGATGGAGGCTCGGTTGAATTGGAAATCAACCCCAATCATCGGTATACTATCGGTATCACTAAGGCAGACGAATACAGTTTGGATTTCTCTCTGGATGTGAACGAATGGGATGAAGGAGGTAATTTGGACGAGTACGACCCGAATGCAGGCACTGACGGCTCAGGTACTACCATTATTATTTCTGATGCTCTGAAGGATAAGATAAGTTATGATGCCACTACCCGTATTGTAACAATGAGAACATTGAATGCCGGGGATGGCTTTACGGTTGAAGTAGGAACCGGAAGTGAACCCAAGTTGCAGAAAAACTATCCCGGCAGTGTGGCAGCCCGGCAATACGACTGGCTGGAAGTAAGTACGGCAACCCCTGTTACCAAAGCTGCCGTTTCGGGTTATCAATATGCAGTATCGGTTAAAGCCGGTTATGATAAGGATGATTATCCGAAAGCCGTCCTTCGCTTTACAAATGGGATGAACGGAGATGAAAATATAGTAATAGTAGAACCCAGCGGAGCCCCCAGCCTGAACTCTCCTGCTGCTGTAGCCCTCCATGCCAATGCGGATAATACTATCCCGAAACTAACAATCACCGGCAAAAGTATCGGTGGTTCCACCATAGAAGGTCCTGAGTGGTTGACCTATAAAACAACAAGCTCAGATAAAATAGATTTCTCTTATGTCATCGAACTGAATCCTTCTAAAGCAAACTTCCCCGATGCATTGCCTTCTGCACAGACCATCACGATTAAGAACAAAACGGATGCAAGTAAGACTACCGAAGTAACGGTTAGTTTTACAGAGGCGGACGCATGGTTGGCGGAAGACCTTGCAAACTATAATGAAAAGACATCAGACGGATATCGTGTGAAAACAATAGGAAAAACGATGACTGTATCTTTCTATGGGATGTTTGCCGCCCCTGAATTATCTACTTCTTACGATGCCACTTATTGTTCCCCAAAGAACAATGGAAATACATGGCTAAACAATTCCAAACTGTTAAAAACAGAGGTTGTTAACAACCGTCGCAAATATACTTACCATATAGAAGTGGCGGAATCAAGTGGAACGGATGCAGCATACCAGCTTCATAAGGCAACCATGAATATCACACATAATGGGAATACTGTTAAATCTTATACTCTCTGGCGTGGTGCTTCTTATGTGGGTTATCCGATGGGGAGTGCCAGTGCTTCTCCTTATTATACAGCTATCAGGAAAGGTTCTTACTATTGGGCTCCCGTCAATTGCGGTGCAACCCGCGTGGCTCAGGCTGGTGACGGAAAAAGTCCCGGAACAGTAGCCGGAATCGGCAATATCTACCAGTGGGGGCGTCAGGATGCCACAAACCATGGTGGTTCTACCGCTTCCGGTCCTACAAGTAATTCCAAACCCAATAATAATACCTTTTATAAGGCGCCCAACAACCCTTACAACTGGTTCAACAGCCAAAATAACAGTTTGTGGAACGGTAGCAGCAAAGGAGTAAACGACCCTTGCCCGGCAGGATACCGTGTACCTACTATAGATGAATTAATGTCTATCGGTAATGCGACCAATTATGATAACAGCGGCGGTTTATTCAAAGTAAATGCAGAGAGCGGCTACCCCCAGCTCGTTTTGCCTGCTGCGGGCTTTCGCCGCTATGCAGACGGTTCGTCCGACGATCAGGGTTCCCGAGGCTACTTCTGGTCATCGTCGATTCCGTCGAGTAGTACGAACGTCAGCAGCGTGAACTTCAACAGTGCTACGTTGAGCCAAGGTACGAACTACAGGGCGGACGGGTTTTCCGTTCGCTGTTTGCAAGAATAAAAAAGGTCGGCGAATTAGCTAAGGCTGTTCTTCGGTTGTCGACCGCATTCGATTTATTTAATTTACCTCCCCGGAGGTATCCAATAGCAGGATACAGTGCTGCAAAACAGTGCTGTGTCCTGCTTTCGCTGGCAGGCGAAGCAATTTCAATAGAAGATAAATACCTTTTGATTACATTTGTACGTTCCGGAAAAAATAAAACACCGGATAAAAACATACAATGAAGGACAAAATATATCAGATTATAAACGGCAACGTGCTTACTCCTTCGGGATGGCTGAAAGAAGGTTGCATAGTTTTGAAAGACGGGAAAATAGCGGAAGTTTCCACAACCACCCCACCCATTGAAGGAGCCATTGTAATCGATGCCGCCGGACTGTTTGTTACCCCGGGCTGTATCGATATGCATGTGCATGGCGGTGGCGGACACGATTTCCTGGAAACTACACCGGATGCATTCAATGCCGTGACAAAGGCACATGCCCTGCATGGTACGACAGCCCTGTATGCAACCCTGGCAGTTTTCTCTCCCGATACACTCCGGCAGGCCATACAAACCTGCGAATATATACAGGCACACCCAACCGGCGGAGCCAGTGTTATCGGACTTCACCTCGAAGGCAATTATCTGAACGACAAAATGAAAGGCGGACAGCCACCCGAATATATCTCCCTTCCATGCCCGGAAGAGTACAAGGCAATACTCGATTCCACATCATGCATCAAACGATGGAGTGCAGCACCGGAACTACCGGGTGCTCTGGACTTTGCCAGATATGTTTCCCAACGGGGCGTAGTGGTATCGCTGGCACATACCACCGCCGGCTACAAAGAAGTAAAAGCCGGTTATGAGGCAGGTTTTACCCATGTCACTCATTTCTATAATGCCATGACAGGATTACATAAAGACAGGGAGTATAAACACGAAGGCACAATTGAAAGTATTTACCTGATAGACGGAATGACAGTAGAAGTGATTGCAGACGGTATCCACGTCCCCCCGGCATTATTAAAGCTGGTTTACAAATTCAAAGGAGTGGAGCGCACGGCACTGGTTACGGATTCGATGGCGGCAGGCGCCTGCCGGGAAACCTCCCGCATCTTCGACCCGCGCGTCATTATAGAAGACGGAGTTTGCAAACTTGCAGACCATTCGGCTCTGGCTGGAAGTATTGCTACTGCCGATAGATTGATACGAACAATGGTGGAACAGGCAGAAATCCCACTGGAAGATGCCGTACGAATGGCATCGGAAACTCCCGCACGAATCATGGGAATACTCGACCGGAAAGGGACGATTGAACCGGGAAAAGATGCAGACATTATTATTTTCGACGAAGACATAAACATAAAGGACACCTTCGTGGAAGGAAAGCAGGTTTTATAACGCAAGGCATAAAAACGACAAAGCCACTTCCTCACGGAGGTGACTTTGATCAAACGCAATGAATAAAATATTAATAATCACTTACACATCATGATTTTTTGCAAGTACCGGTAGAGAATGCAACCAGCATCCAAACCAGTTTTTCCTGTTCTTTCAGGTAATCACTCATCAAAGCTACAGTAGCTTCGTCGCCGGCTTCGGAAGCCAAAGAGAGCAATTTACGTTCTTCAGCAATAAACTGTCCGTAGGTTTCGAGGATGTTCTTCAAAGCCTCATCGCCGCAAGATACACCGGAAACTTCTTTTACACGTGCCACTTTCAGATATTCGCTGAATTTATTAGCAGGTTCGCCACCCAACATCAGGATACGTTCAGCCAGTTCGTCCACCTTTTCTGCGGCATCATTGTACATCTCTTCAAATTTACTGTGAAGGATGAAGAAACCATGTCCTTTGATGTTCCAGTGGAAACCGCGAAGATTTGTATAAAACACTTGGTAGTCGGCCAATAATTGCTGTAAAGCAGCTACTACGTTATTTACTGATGATTCGTTCAAATGGAGATAATCTAATGTTTTCATATTACGATTCTTTTAATTGTTATACTTTTGTTTTTCTTATACTGCAAAGATACGGCAGATGTAAACACCTGTCAAACAGATAATTTTTATATCAACATAGATAGTATCTATTACATTAATAGCTTTCAACAATCATCTGTTCCCCATATGAAGAACGAGATAAAAAACATACCTTTGTATGCTTAAAAAATAAAAAGGTTCGTAAACCCTATTTTATATAACCCAATAATAAGAATTATAGTATGGTAACAATTGGAACACCAAAATCGGCAACGGCTACAAAAGTGCTGCTATGTGGCTCCGGTGAATTAGGAAAAGAATTTGTAATCGAATTACAGCGTTACGGCGTTGAAGTAATCGCTTTGGATAAATATCCGGATGCCCCGGCAATGCAGGTAGCCCACCGTTCATATATCGTATCCATGCTCGACGGGCAGGCCCTGCGTGAAATCATAAAAAAAGAAAAGCCGGATTATATCGTCCCTGAAGTGGAGGCTATTGCTACCCAGACATTAATAGAACTGGAAAACGAAGGCTTTCACGTGATACCCACCGCCAAAGCAACCTGGTTGACAATGAACAGAGAGGGTATCCGGCGTCTGGCTGCCGAAGAACTGGGCTTGCCAACGTCTCCTTACCGCTTTGCTTCTACAGAAGAAGAATTTATCGAAGCAGTAAAAGTAATCGGCATGCCGTGTGTAGTAAAACCGATTATGAGTTCGAGCGGGCACGGACAGAGTGTAATCCGTAAA
The DNA here is from genome assembly GCA_019417325.1 of Parabacteroides sp. Classification (GTDB taxonomy): domain Bacteria; phylum Bacteroidota; class Bacteroidia; order Bacteroidales; family Tannerellaceae; genus Parabacteroides. The sequence continues at coordinate 41,328 of DXVO01000028.1, forward strand.
GAAGAAGATATAAACCATGCCTGGCTGTATGCACAGGAAGGCGGACGCGCCGGAGCCGGTAAAGTCATTGTGGAAGGGTTTGTGGATTTCGATTATGAAATCACCCAACTGACAGTTCGCCATATAGGAGGTACTTCATTCCTCGAACCGGTAGGACATATCCAGGTAGACGGAGACTATCGCGAATCCTGGCAACCGCAGGTAATGAGCCCTGTAGCGAAAGAAAAAGCCCGTATGATAGCAGGCAAAATCACGGAGGCTTTAGGTGGACGGGGCATTTTCGGAGTCGAACTGTTCGTAAAAGGGGAAGATGTTATCTTCAGTGAAGTCTCTCCACGCCCCCACGATACAGGAATGGTAACGATGATTACCCAAGACTTATCTCAATTTGCCCTACATGCGCGGGCTGTATTGGGTTTACCTGTTCCAAACATAACCTTCCATGGTCCCGGAGCATCACGCGCTGTTGTGATAGAAGGCGACAGTAACCAATTATCATTCGGCAATCTGGACAAAGTACTGGAACAACCGGATACCCAACTGCGGTTGTTCGGCAAACCGGAAGTACACGGGCATCGGCGCATGGCTGTTTTGCTGGCACGGGGCACGGATGTTGCCGATGCACGCCGCAAAACAGGTGTCATGATGGAACATCTGGAAACAAAACTATAAAGAAGCGCCTGCATACTTGCAGATTTTTTTATCTTTGCAAATAGCAAGATTTAAATCGCTGTTTTCAGATACTAATCAATACATCTAAATAAAAAATGAATATACAACAACTTGAATACATCCTGGCAGTAGATACCTACCGTCATTTCGCCAAAGCAGCAGAACATTGCAGGGTTACACAGCCTACACTCAGTATGATGATTCAGAAGCTGGAAGACGAGTTGGGTATCAAACTGTTCGACCGTAACCTGCAACCGGTATGTCCTACCCCGGCAGGGCGTAAGGTGATAGACCAAGCACGCGTTGTCCTTTACCAGACATCTCTGATAAAAGATATCGTAAATGAGGAAGAACAATCTTTAAAAGGTACCTTCCGTCTGGCTGTGCTACCGACTATTGCGCCGTACCTCCTGCCCCGTTTCTTCCAACAAGTTGCAGAAAAACACCCTGACCTGGATATACGTATTCTGGAAATGAAAACAGCTCCTACCATGACGGCTTTGCTGAATGGTGAAGTGGATGCGGCTATTATCGCTAATCAGCCTACGGAAATGCAATTACAGGGAGACGTGCTTTTCTACGAACAATTCTACGGATACGTAGCCAAGAACGAAGCGGTATTCAAAAAGGACCTTCTCCGCACTGCTGATATCAGCGACGAACGTCTCTGGCTATTGGACGAAGGGCATTGTTTCCGCGACCAGTTAATGCGTTTCTGCCAAATGGAAAAGGTGAAACTCCATCAGGCTTCTTATCGCCTGGGTAGCCTCGAAACCTTTATGCGCATGGTGGAAAGCGGCAACGGCATCACTTTCATTCCCGAACTGGCAACCTATCAGTTAAGCAATGAGCAGAAAGAACTGGTTCGTCCGTTTGCCATACCTAAGCCAGCCCGCGAAATCGTATTCGTAACCCGTAAAGATTTCATCCGTCACAGTGTTTCCGGCATCCTGATTGAAAGTATCAAGAAATCGGTACCTAAAGAAATGCTGACACTACAGGCCGGATTAAAAGTCGTATAAATCTGGATTTGATTCTGGAAAATGCCGTTGGCTGCAAAATTCGATGCAGCCAACGGCATTTGTATTTTATAAAATTCAAGAGAAATATCTTTTTCTTTACAAAATCATTTTTCTATCCAAAAATTTCTACATTTACCGCCGAATGGACATTGGAGATGAAAGATAAAGATTTCAACATTATTTACGAGCAAAATTACCGGCGATCCCTCCTCTTTACCAAATCATATGTACATGATGATATGGTGGCGGAAGACATTGTAGTCGAATCGCTGATGAGATACTGGAGAGCAATTTCCATGGAGGAAGGAGAGATAACAGAAGCCTTCTTGCTTACGATATTAAAAAATAAATCACTGGACTATCTGCGCCATAAAGCGGTTCACGATGCTGCTATTGAAAACCTGGCAGAACAGAATAACCAGGAATTAAATATTCGTATTTCTACACTTGAAGTTTGTAACCCGGAAGAAATATTTTCTGATGAAATCCAAACAATTATTCACAAAACACTGCTATCGTTGCCTGAACAGACACGCCGGGTATTCGAAATGAGCCGTTTCGAGAATAAAACGGTGAAAGAAATCGCTAATGAAACGAACCTCACAGTCAAAGGCGTGGAATATCACATCACAAAATCACTAAAAGTCTTACGTATCGGTTTAAAAGACTACCTTCCGTTGTTTTATTTTATTTTTTCCTGATTTTTTTCGTTTTTCCACTAGGGTATGATGCCACTGCTTCGTTATTAAATAAGAAAGCAATTGAAAACATACCATGGAAGAACTGCTACAACGATATATACGAGGCGAAGTTTCTGATGAAGAAAGGAGACGTATTGCACAATGGCTGAATGAAAATCCGGCCAATATGCGTGAGTTTCTTGCAATGCGCAAACTATACGATATATCACTCTGGCAAACTAAGCCTAAGGAAAAGACCACACATAAAAAGCCACTCTTGCCCATACGCAGGATTGTTATCGAAGTATTAAAAACGGCAGCAATTCTTTTAATCGGTTTCTTTGCTATCAAACAATTCATGCTACAAGAACCGGAAGAGATACAAATGCAAACGATACATGTCCCTACCGGACAACGGGCAGAGCTGACATTAACAGACGGGACACATGTCTGGTTAAATTCCCGCTCGACCCTAAAATTCCCGGAACGGTTCAGTGCCAATACCCGGAATGTAGAGCTCGACGGTGAAGGATACTTCTCTGTCCACCACGACCCTAAACGCCCTTTTACCGTTCAAACCGGAAAATATGCAATCCATGTACTGGGAACCGAATTTAATGTGAAAGCATATCATAACAGTCCTTTATTTGAAACAGCTCTCCTAAAGGGTCGTGTGGAAATATCATCCCCGGATATGCCTCAACAACTGCGCCTGAGCCCCAATGAGATTGCCACAGCAGACCATGGAGTCCTAAAAACATCTTTAATACCGAATTACAACTATTTCAAATGGAAAGAAGGTTTATTCTGTTTCGAGGATGAGTCGATTCAAAGCCTCATAGAAAAACTGGAACTCTATTATGATATCCAAATCGACGTACAACGTTCCTCCTTGCTCCAATACCGTTATTCCGGAAAATTCAGGATAAAGGATGGTATCGACCACGTACTGAAAGTACTCCAATTAAAACATAAATTCACTTATACGAAAAATGATGAAAAAAACCTGATTGTCATACAATAAACTTATTTGTTCACCATTAAATCGATATGCCTATGAAACAAGACAGTTAACAACATTATCAGTCTGAAACAGAAACCGGGAAATGGTTGCGACATCTCCCGGTGCAAGTCAGCACTGATTTCAACTTAAATCATTAGTACTAACATTAAGAATTACAAATGTATGAAAAATAAAACACTCCGAGTCATGAAGTTAACTTTAATAACACTATTTATTTTTACCACAGGGTTATTGGCTTCTGTCCACTCACAAAACATGCGTGTCAGTATTCATCTGAACAATACTAAAACACAGAAAGTCCTTGAAGAGATAGAAAGGCAGACTGATTATCTTTTTATCTACAATACCCGGGAAGTCGATTTGAACCGTAAAGTCTCTGTGAATGCAAAAGACCAGACTGTTGCAGATGTCCTTTATTCTGTCTTTAACCAGACAGATATTTCCTATGCCATAGAAGGAAGCAATATCATGCTAATGAAAAAAGAGGGAAGCTATACAAACGCTCTCCAACAAGCTATCCGAAAAATTACAGGAACCGTAAAGGATGAAAATGGAGAACCGATCATTGGTGCCAATGTTATAGTGAAAGGAACAACAAACGGAACCATCACCGACACGGAAGGCCGGTTTTCCTTTTCCGATATACCCTCGACAGCCATACTGACAATTTCCTATATTGGCTATAAACCGTTAAATATTAGCACACAGGAACAAAGTGCCCTGCAGATTGTCCTGCAAGAAGACTCAGAAGCGTTGGACGAAGTGGTTGTAATAGGTTACGGAACCACCACTAAAAAAGATTTCACCGGTTCTGTCAGTTCTTTGAAACTTGAAAACTCCCCGATTGCCCTTTCTCCGAACATGAACGCTTTGGAATCTTTAAAAGGCAATGTTTCCGGTTTGGATATCGGTGCTACAAACTCGGCAGGAGGACAGCCCTCAATCCAGATTCGCGGACAAAATTCTATCTCGGGTTCCAATGATCCGCTGATTGTTGTCGATGGAATTATCTTTATGGGAAATATCAGTGATATCAATCCCAACGATATAGCCTCATTTGATATCTTGAAAGATGCGACATCCGCTGCCGCTTACGGTTCCCGTTCAGCCAATGGTGTCATCGTTATTTCCACCAAAAAAGGAAAAGTGGGCAAACCCGTCATCAATATGAATGTAACAGGTAGCATGCAAAACTGGCATCGCCGCCCGGAACTGATGCACGGCGAACAATGGCTGAACATGGTACGAGATAAAAATAAATACGAAGATTACAGTTTTTTATTCAGCCAGCAAAAATTGAATTACGATGCAGGACGTGAGATCGACTGGTTGGACGAAGCGACTCAAACAGGCTGGATACAGGATTATCAGGTGTCGGTATCCGGAGCCGGTGAAAAGATGAATTATTATATATCTACCTCATATGCCGATAACCAAGGTATTGTAAAAGGAGATAATTTTTCCAGAATGACTGTTCTCGGTAAGATAAACACAGATATCACCAGTTGGTTGCAAATCGGTGTTGATGCTGCATATACATATTCCGATTATTCTGGTGTGGGAGCCAATTTGACCAATGCACAAATTCTTACCCCCTATGACATGATGTATCGTGGCAACTCTACATCCTTACTGGAAAAATACCCGAACGGGCAAAGTGAAGCGATGAATCCGTTATGGGGTGTGGAATCGGATAATCTGGACGATATAGATTTAAGGAATAATTTCAGAGCAAACGCTTACATGGTTGTAAAGCTGCCTTGGGTTAAAGGATTAAGTTATCGTTTAAATTATTCAGGAAATTTAGACTACAAACGGGTCGAGCAATTCTATCATGAATCCTATTATGCACCAATCGGTCCTTTTGATGATGAATCCCGTTATTCCATAACGACTCAACAAAATTATCTGGCTAATGCAAACGGTTCTTCCCAGAACATAAAAACAACAAGTTGGGTACTGGACAACATTCTGAACTATAAAAATACCTTTGGCAAACATACGATCGATTTAACCGCTGTTGCTACCCGGGATAGCAAACGGATTAAAGATGAAAAGATGACAGGTTCTGATTTTTCCGCCAACGGTAATACGATTTTAGGTGCAAACGGTTTGCACTATGCAAAAATACAGAAACTGAACAACAATAATACGTTAAGAAGAAATATCGGTTATTTTGCCAGAGTCTCTTATTCATTTAATGATACTTATTATATAACAGGTTCTTACCGAAGGGATGGAGCATCCGTATTCGGTTCTCAGAATAAATGGGGTAATTTCGGTGCAGTAGGAGCTGCCTGGCGTATCTCCAATGAGTCTTTCATGAAATCAGCAGACTTCCTGGATGACTTAAAACTCAAACTGTCATGGGGTAAGAACGGTAATCAGGGAATAGATGCTTACGGAACATTATCTACGGTTAATGCCGGTTCTTCCGGTGGAATCTTTTATCCTTTCGGTAACACGGGAACTCCTTCATATGGAATCAAACAACAGGTAATTGGTAATACCCTGCTTGGTTGGGAAACAACCGAAGCCTGGAATATCGGTTTTGAATCTTCCTGGTTAAATAACCGGTTGTTTGCAGATTTGGATGTGTACTTCTCCAAAACGTATGACCAGATATTCAACCGGACCATACCCTCGATGACCGGTTTCAACGAAATGAAATCATCCATGGGAGAAGTAAAGAACCGGGGTGTCGAAATGACACTGCGTTCGGTTAACATTCAGACAAAAGATTGGAACTGGAACACAAGTGTGACCTTCTGGCTGAATCGTAACCGCCTGACCCGTTTATACGGAGAAGATTTGGATGGTGACGGAAAAGAAGATGACGACATCGGAAACAACCTGTTCATTGGGGAATCCATTCATTCTATTTACGGATATAAACAAGACGGCATTGTACAACAGAGCGATATCGAATATATCAAAGCCAATGGTGTAGAAGCAGGAACTCCTAAATACGTTGACATAGATGGTAAGGGTACAATAACTGTAGACGACCGTGTCATTGTTGGAAATAAAGACCCACGCTTCAAATTAAGCCTCGGGAACACGGTTTCTTGGAAAAATCTGGAATTATATGTTTTATTTACCGGTACATTCGGAGGCAACGGTTATTTCCAGGAAAGTAATTTACCGGCTTATATGGCAGGCAGAGCCGATTTCTTCAGTGCCAATAATATTTATGTTCCTTACTGGACGGAAGCAAATCCAAGTAATAAGTATCCTGCAGCCTGGTTTACCGGAGACAGTAAGTTCTTAGGCCTGCAAAGCCGGGCATACGTCAGATTGCAAGACATAACCTTGTCTTATACATTCAATATGCCGGGAATTAAAAATATCGGAATCAATCGACTGAAAGTCTTCTTCTCCGGTAAGAATTTAGCAACCATAACAGGTTGGAAAGGCGGTGATCCGGAGTTAGGAAATGTTCTGACAAGCGGTACTTACCCCGTAGCGACAACCTTGTCATTAGGCGCAAACATTAGTTTTTAATCTTAATACTATACAGTTATGAAAACAAGTATTAATATAGGAATATTAGCATTATCCTCTCTCCTGTTCAGTTGTAACGATAATGCTTTTCTAACGGAAAATCCGGAAACTTTTTATACAATAGATAATATATTCACTACGTCGAGCCAGGTTAACCAGGTTGTCACAAGTTGCTATGCCCATGTCCGCCTGATATATTGCCCTCATGAGAACTGGGACCTGGACTGGTACGCTTACCGTTTGGGAAACGGTACGGATATGTATGATGTTGCCACAATCCGGTTAGGGAACCGCTTCAACGACTACAGTATTTTAAATTCGCAAACGAAAGGCTTTTTCTGTACGTATTCCGCCTTTTATCAATTAATCAATATTGCCAATACGGCACTTACTGCGGCAAATCTGGAAAGTATTGTTTGGGCTTCAGAAGAAGAAAAAGCCCGGATTATAGCAGAAGCACGTTTTTTCAGGGCATTTGCCTATCGCAATTTAGGCGAACTGTTCGGAGGTGTCCCCATTGTTACGGACTTAACTACGGAACCCCGTTACGACTACACCCGTTCCACACGTCTGGAGACCTATCAGTTTGCCATTGACGAATTAGAAGATTGCTTGAATGACTTGCCGGAAACGACATCCGAAGCCGGAAGACTGGTTCGTGCCGCAGCCCAGCATAATTTATGCCAACTATATATAGACAAAGGCGTCGTTCTATCCGACGAAGGTGGTGATGCAACTGCTGCCTATACAAAAGCAGTAGAATATGCCAACGCAGTCATCGACGGCGGAGTATATGATCTGATGACCGAACGTTTTGGAACACGTGCAACAGAAAATCCTGAGTTTTATTATGCCAGTACAGAAGCTGACCAGACAGAAGCTCACCTATATGAAAAAGCCGGATATAAAATCGAAGGAAATGTATTCTGGGACCTGTACCAGGTAGGAAACCAAGACTATCAATCCGGTAACAAAGAGGCTATCTGGGTGGCTCAGTTCGATTACGACGTATACAAACAGGAAGGTGCCCAAGGTACGATATATACAGGATATTATTGTCCGGTATTCAGAGACCAGGGGGGTGAATACGCAACCGGTTCCATGGAAGATGTAGGTGGCTTGGGAACCTGTGCCGTGCAACCTACTTTCTATACCCGGGATGTGATTTATGAAGACAAATGGAATGAAGATATGAGAAATTCCGATGCTGTTTTTCGCCGCACGATATTAGGAAACGTACCGGGTACTCCCTACTACGGCAAACAGATACCGTGGTCCGTACTGTATCGTGAAGATGCTTCCGGTAAAAAGAATGATGTGGCAACCACCCAGCTATATCCTATATCCTGCAAAGTCGGTCCCGACAAATATGTCGGCATAGAAGACGGAGAAAACCGTTCGCATGGCTTCAGAGACGATTACCTGATTCGTTTACCGGAAACTATTCTGTTGAGAGCCGAAGCTAAATTAAGATTAGGCGACACGGGAGGAGCGGCTTCGGATATCAATAGGTTGCGCGACAGGGCTAAATGTAAATATAAAGTTTCTTCAGCCGACATAAATCTGGATTTGATTCTGGATGAACGGGCCAGAGAACTGGTTTATGAGGAATGCCGCTGGAATACCTTATTACGAATGGGCGGAACTGTTGCTGTCGACCGTATTAAAAAGTACGCTTACTGGGATTATCCCCGTACAACTCTTAATAAAACATTTAATCTATGGCCGATTCCCCAGACTGTTATAGACACAAATAAAGATGTGAAACTGGAACAGAATCCGGGTTGGTAAGTATTAAGGGCTGTACCTTTCATTCACAGGAAGTCAAGGTACAGCCTGTTTTTTTTAAACAAAATGTTTTATCTTTGAAACATCTAAAAAAACCGCTAATATGAAGAACCTTTTAATTAGAAATGTGTACCTGCTATTCGTGGCGCTCATTGTCATCTCCTGCAATTCGGATTCGTCTATGGAGATAGAGAAGCTACAGTGTGAAGAACTGGATAATCCGTTGGGAATCGATAATACATCGCCCCATTTTAGTTGGCAGCTTCACTCCGGCAAGCAGAAGAGTAAACAAACCGCTTATCAAATCCTCGTTGCATCTTCAGAGAAACTTTTGTCCGAAGGGAAAACGGACTTATGGGATTCCGGAAAGAAAGATTCGGACGAATCCGTCTGGGTTGCCTATCAGGGAACTCCGTTAGCCTCCAAGAGTTTCGCCTATTGGAAAGTCCGCGTATGGGACGAAGACGGAAATGCCACTTCATGGAGCAAACCGGCTTCTTTTGCCGTAGGGCTCCTGAATGAAAATGATTGGAAAGCCAAATACATCGGCATAAGTTACGAACAGGAACCACCTTGCTCCCCACAGTTCCGGAAAACATTCGAATGGAATAATGACGGACAAAAAGCCTTACTGCACGTAAATTCTTTAGGATACCACGAAGTTTATCTGAACGGGCAACCGGTAAGTGACGCTGTATTGACTCCGGCCGTATCCCAGTTCAATAAACGGTCATTATCCGTAACCTACGATATCGCCAAGTTCCTTAAAAAAGGAGAAAACAATCTGGTCATCTGGTTAGGACAAGGCTGGTATCATGGAGACCTGCCCGGTGTGATAGAAGGCGGTCCGTTCGTTCGTGCCCAATTGGAAACCGAAAAGGACGGTAGCTGGACTACCTCTTTAGTAACAGACGGTAGCTGGACTGCCCGGGAAAGCGGATATGAATCGACCTGGAGAAAATATCAGTTAGGAGGAGAGATTGTAGACGCCTCCAAATTCCTTCCGGATTTAACAGCCAAATCTTTGAACAAAGCCACTTGGGGAGCAGCCAAAGAAGTCACGATTCCTTCCCATCCTACCACCCCGCAAATGGTTGAGCTGAATCGGATAAAAAAAGAGTTCCATCCGGTTTCATTCAAATCGGCAGGCGATAAAACCTGGACTTTCGATATGGGTACCAATTTTACCGGCTGGACAAAGATTAAATTTCCCCGCTTGGAAAAGGGACAAAAGATACAAATAAGCTATTGCGATTTCCTGGATGAAAAAGGCCAGTTCAGAGACAATTCGAACTGTGATATGTATATCGCCTCCGGTCAGGAAAACGAATCCTTTACCAACAAGTTCAATTACCATGCTTACCGCTATCTGAAAGTATCCAATCTGAAAGAAGCACCCGCATTATCGGATATTACCGCCTGTCTGATTCACACGGATTATGACGGAAGTTCTTCTTTCGCGTCTTCGGATAAAGATTTGAATGCAATCCATCAGATGATACACTACACATTAGGTTGCCTGACTCTGGGTGGCGATATGGTAGACTGTCCGCATGTTGAAAGATTAGGATATGGTGGAGACGGCAATGCCTCGACTTTAACCATACAGACAATGTTTAATATGGCGCCTCTTTATACCAACTGGATGCAGGCATGGGCGGATTGCATACGCGAAGACGGCAGTATGCCTCACACGGCACCGAATCCATTCTCAGCAGGCGGCGGCCCGTATTGGTGCGGATTTATTATTACCGGTTCATGGCAGACGTATGTAAATTATGGAGACCGTCGTTTATTGGAACGTTATTATCCGTATATGCAACAGTGGTTGGGATACGCCCAAAAATATTCGCCGGACGGGTTATTAAGACCCTGGCCGAGTACGGAATACCGCAACTGGTATCTGGGCGACTGGGCAACGCCTATCGGAATAGACCAGACCAATCCGATGTCAATCGACGTCGTGAACAACAGCTTTATGGTGGTTTGTTACCAGACAATGGCCAAAATAGCCGAAGTATTAGGGAAAAGCCAGGATGTACAGCCCTACAAGGAAAAAGCAGAAAACCTGAAAGCACTCATTCATAAAACGTTTTATGATACTAAAAAGCAAAGCTATTCGACAGGAACCCAGATCGATTTGATTTATCCGATGTTAGCCGGCGTCACACCACAGGAAGAGTTGCCGAAGGTGCTGAATACATTATTCAGCGTTACGGCAGAACGCTTTAAAGGACATTTGTCAACCGGATTAGTCGGCATCCCCGTGATTACGGAATGGGCGGTAAAGAACCGGCAAGCCGATTTCATGTATAAGATGCTGAAGAAAAGAGATTATCCGGGTTATCTCTATATGTTGGACAATGGGGCGACAACGACCTGGGAACACTGGAATGGAGAACGCAGCCATATCCACAACTGCTATAACGGCATCGGTTCCTGGTTCTATCAGGCATTAGGAGGTATTCTGCCGGACGAAAAGGCTCCGGGATACAAACATGTATTTATCCAACCTCAGTTAGTAGACGGACTCACCTGGGTAGATGTTTCAAAAGATACGCCTTACGGACCTTTAAAAGTAAAATGGGAAAAAACAGATACTTCCTTCAATATGGATATTTACATACCAGTGGGATGCGAGGCTACATTGACTTTGCCGGTTGAAGCGAAAACAGTATCTATCAACAAGGAACAATCCGATGAACTGAATACGTTCCAAATACAATCCGGACATTATCAGATTACATGCAGTTTATGACTATGAATCGAATCAAATATATACTTTTAGTAAGTTTGAGTTTACTGGCAAGCACTTCAATAGTGCTTGCCAGTGATTCTTTGCGGGCAGGCTTTGCCAATCCACCGGCATCGGCTAAGGTACGAACCTGGTGGCATTGGTTGAACGGGAATATTTCCAAAGAAGGGATTACCGCCGATCTGGAAGCGATGCAACGGGTAGGAATCCAGGAAGCCCAAATATTTAACGGCGATATGGGGTATCCGGAAGGACCGGTCACTTATCTAAGTCCTGAATGGCTGGAGCTTTTTAAGTTCGCCGTGCAGGAGGCTCAACGTTTAGGGCTTGAAATCGGGTTCCATAACGGAGCCGGCTGGTCTTCAAGCGGCGGACCGTGGGTCACTCCCGAATATGCCATGCAAACGGTTGTTTACAGTGAAGTACAGCACAAAGGCGGAAACAGGTTCAAAGGGAAATTACCTTTACCCCCTACCAAATTGAATTATTACAAAGACATTGCCGTCCTGGCATTTCCCAAGCCGCAACAGGAAACAAAGATTGATGATTTGGCATTAAAATCTTTATCGGGCCACTCTTTCCGGAATCATTTGGAACCGGATACAAAAGAAATTCCTCAACCAGCTTTGGTAGATAAAAACCGGATACTGAACCTGACTTCCAAGTTAGCAAGTGACGGTACCTTAGAATGGGATGCCCCGAAAGGCGACTGGATTATCTTACGGTTGGGACATACGCCTAATGGGGAAGAAAACCATCCTGCCGTCATCGGCGGACGCGGATTGGAATGTGATAAAATGAGCCGCGCAGCAGTAGATGTTTACTGGCAAGGCGGCATCAAACCGATTCTGGATAAACTGGGTTCACTGGCAGGCACGACTCTCGTCAATTGCATTATCGACAGTTACGAGGTCGGCTGTAATAACTGGACATCCGGTTTCAGGGATGCCTTTAAACGGCTTCGCGGATATGACTGCCTCTCCTACTTGCCGGCATTGGCAGGGTATTATGTAGATAGCGGAGAAATTACGGAACGTTTTCTCTGGGACTTCCGGCGGACCATCGGCGACCTGATGGCGGAGAACTATTACGGTTATTTCAGGGAACTTTGCCATCAGACCGGATTAAAACTTTCCATAGAACCGTATGGAGGACCCTTCGAATGTTTACAGGTCGGGGCTATGGGAGATATTGTGATGAGTGAATTCTGGTCCGGCGAGAATATCTTTTTCGATTCTCCTAAATTTGTTGCATCTGCGGCACATATAAACGGCAAACCTTTTGTAGGAGCCGAATCATTTACCAACCTGGGCGGATGGTCGGACCATCCGGCAAGCCTCAAACCGATTGGAGACAGAGCCTGGACGGAAGGAATCAACCGTTTGATATTCCATACCTATGTGCATCAACCCTGGAATGCTGCTCCCGGTATGACATTAGGAACCTACGGTTTCGACTTCAACCGATTGAATACCTGGTGGGAACAAAGCACAGCTTTCCTGAATTATCTATCCCGCTCCCAATTCCTGCTTCAACAAGGACGGTATGCAGCCGATATTTTAGTCTTTGCCGGCGAATCATCTCCGAATGACGCCATTCTAAAACCGGAAATCAGGGAATCAGGTTACGACTACGATTTGATAGGAACACCCAATATGGCTTCTTTAACCGTAAAGGATGGCTGGATTTATACGCCGGTTGGAGGAAAGTACCAGATTATGGTTCTACCGGAAACGAAATGGATAACCCCGGAATTACTACAAAAGATAGGCGAACTTGCCAAGGCCGGTGCTACAATTATCGGACCGAAGCCGCAACATTCCCCCAGCTTATGCGGATATCCCCAATGCGATAAACAAGTTGCCCGCCTGGCGGATGAGCTATGGGAGAGCCATTGGATTACCGACTGTTCCATCCGGGAAATACTGGATAAGAAAGGATTAGTTCCCGACTGTTCTGCGAAGGTAACCGGCAAGGCATTCAGTTTTGTCCACCGGATTACGGATGATGCGGACATCTACTTTATTGTAAACTCCCAGAAGGTAGGTTGCCTGGACACCTGCCGTTTCCGGATTTCCGGCAAACAACCGGAAATATGGAACCCGCTAACGGGAGAAATCAAAGATGCCGCCGTATGGCAAAGCCATGCAGACGGAACGACAACAGTTCCCATCCCGTTTGACCCGGAAGGTTCGCTCTTTGTTGTTTTCCGCAAACCGGCAACCGAGCACATTGTCCGAACAAAGATGGAGCTTCTCCCGCAGCAAATAACGCCTTTGCCCGAACTGAAGATTATCAAAGCCGAATACGGTACATTTTTCCCGAACGGACTGGCCGACGTCACCGAGGCATTGAACAAACAAATCCGGCAGGGCCAGATACAAGTTTCCGCCGGCAATCATCTTGCATCGTGCGACCCGGCCCCCGGCTCCATTAAAGAACTAAGGGTGGAATATAAAATAGGGAATCGACATAAACAGGCCAGCATCCTGGAAAACGAACCGTTTGCCGTAAAGGCGAATCCGGCAGAGGAACTAAAAGTGATAAAGGCTGCATATGGTAAGTTCGACCGCCGGCTCAAAAGTATCCCGGTATATACTCCGGCATCCGATGTGACGGCTTATTTGTCTTCTCTGATTGCCAACGGGCAATATATCATTCCGGTCGACGATGCCTTAACCGGAGACCACTCCGGCTCTGTCAAGGAACCGGGAAAGGAACTTCGGTTAACGTACGAAGCCAAAGGTGAAATACGGGAATTGACCGTTCCCCAGGGACAAGAGTTGAAACTGATAGAGAGTACGCCAGCCCCTAAACTGGTATGGGAAGAGGGCAAACCGGTATGGATAACTCCATCTCCCGGAAAACTCATCTATACCACCTCTACGGGCAAAAAGAAACGGATAGAAGTGAACTCGGTACCAGAACCGATTAAACTGGCAGGTAACTGGGATATCCTCTTTACTTCCAAACTGGATACTCCTTTTCATGCAACATTCGAAAGATTAATGTCGTGGACGAAAATCCCCGATGAAAGGATTCGTTATTTTTCGGGTACGGCTGCTTACCGGAAACAATTCTTCGTGCCTGCCACACTTATCCGGCAAGCCCGTTTGTTGGAACTGGATTTAGGAGATGTTGGAGTTATGGCAGAAGTGTTTGTCAACGGGAAAGGTTTAGGCGTGACATGGAAAGCTCCGTATCGCATGGATATCAGCCAAGCGGTAAAAGAAGGTATGAATGAAATAGAAATACGGGTTACCAATTTATGGCCTAACCGGTTGATTGGTGACGAGCGATATCCGGACAATCGCAGCTATCCTCCCAAGCATTGGCCGGACTGGTTACTGAATGGTTCGAAAGCACCTTCCCAACATGCCACGTTTGCTACCTGGAAACATTGGGATAAGGATTCACCTTTACAGACTTCAGGGCTATTGGGTCCGGTGTTGATTCGCCCTTACGTATCCGGCAAAGTGTCAAAATGACAAAACATCCCCTGAATACGCGGATTCTATGGATACAGACACAGGAGGCATTATAAATAGGCTGCTCTCGCGGAGTTCAGCTTTATCAGTTTGTTGGTACAGATGGATTTTAGGTAGCTAAAAGATAGGACGCGGAATTTATTTATTAGACGCGGATGACGCAGATAAACGCGGATTAATACATATTATATGTTTTTTAATCCGCGTTTATCTGCGTCATCCGCGTCTAATCATATTATTGTCATTTTTCCGGAATAATAATCTATTTAATATTTGCACAAAGTTTGGTTTTCCGACCATTCCAGAACTGTGTCCATGCTTAATAACATCTAAAAACAAAGCATATATGGTTTGAAATCGAAACATATATGTTTTAAAGTCAAAATATAGGTGCTTTGTCCGCGCAAATAGTTGTATTTTGGTCCGCAGACAGTTGGAATTAGTAGCGGTACTAATTGAAATTACCCTCAGGGTAAATGAAAAAAGGTGCCGGATTGTATGAAATAACTCCTTTTTAGCGCAAAAAAGAGCCATCTTTTCCCTAAAACAGCGGTCATCCGCATATGCTGAGTCAGCGAAAGGGAGATTATCTCATCAAAGTGTCAACCAATAAAGCAAAACACAAACATTTTCATATTCCGTTCTTTCGGAAATCAGCCGGAGAAACACCCGATTTGCGTTTGAAAAACTTGCCGAAGGAAGATTGGTCGGAGAAGTTTAAAAGAACGGTTATCTCTTGTATGGATAATTTGGAATGAATCAATAAAGTACGGGCATCGCTGTATAGCATCTCAAAGATAAAATCGCAGACACTCTGTCCCGTGACACGCTTTACTATCAGTGTCAGGTAATGGGCGGAGACATTCAATTCGGATGCATAAAACTCCACTTTATGCTCTTTGCGATACTTGTTGATTAATAATTCGATAAAAGACTTTATCAGACTTTCATAACGGTTCAGGCATCCTTCTTCGTAAAAATTCAATTGCCGGTCTATAATATCACTCAAATCCAGATAAAAGGTAAACAGGCAGTTCAATACCATCTCTTTATAATACAGATGCTTCGTATTGCCGATAGCTTCGCCTACGGCATGTATCCTCTTTTCCAATAAACGGGTATGGTCCGGATTTAAACGGACAACCGGGGCGTTAAAGAGCCGGACCCCGTATTTAATCCGCTTGTAAATCATATCCGTTGAATCCATCTCTTCCATAAATTCCTTACTGACGAACAAACACAAGCATTTAAAATCGTCGCTGCAATCACTCAATTTAAATAAATGGGAGGCAGATAATAACAGGATAGAATCAGGCTGAATCGTATGCGACTTATAATTGGCAGACAACACGCCGGTTCCAGATAAAACCAATATGGCAATAGCCGCATTCAGGAACATAGCTTCCGACAACTGCGAATTTACCGTCCGGCAATCCAAGGATACACGGGCTATTTTATTCCCTACCCCTTCCTGAAAGTCGGATGGAGGTAGTATTTCCACTATATTTCTGATATGAATAGTATTCTTCATTCTGTTGGTTTTATCCTGAGGCAAAGGTAATTTAAAGCCCGGATATGTCCAAATTAAACCAATTCCGTGTATTTTGAAACTTTCAAACCCTTTCGATTTTCCCGTACTTTGTCCTCGAATTTGAGCAAGATTAATAAACAGTAAATCAAAAGAAACATATGAGAATGTTCAGAGGGGCTATATGGGTATTCATACTCTGTAGCTCAGGTACCTCGTTTGCGCAAAATCTTCAGCACCAGAAGTTAAGTATCGAGCAAATGTTCAATTTAGCCGAATTAAACAGTAAGAGCATCCGCACGGCCGGTTTCGCAGAGGAAGAAGCTCAGGAAGCCGTCAAGGTTGCCAAAAACCAGTTGCTCCCTTCCATCGACGTTTCACTGTCCGCCAGTTATTTAGGAGACGGTTGGATGGCAGACCGTAATTTTTCAAACGGAACCAATGCACCCATGCCTCATTTCAGCAACAACTTTGCGGTAGAGGCCACACAGGTTGTTTATGCAGGGGGAGCTATTACCGGAGGTATTGCTATTGCCAAGCTGCAACAACAAATAGCCCGGCTGGATAAAGAAAACAACAGGCAGGATATCCGTTTCCTGCTGGTCGGAAACTATCTGGAACTATACAAACTGCAAAACCAGGCGGAAGTCTACATGAAAAATATCGAGCAGACCCAACGGCTCTTATCGGATATCAAAGCCAAACAAAGTGAAGGGCTTGCATTGAAAAACGATATCACCCGGTATGAGCTGCAACTAAAATCACTCGAACTGGCGTTAACCCAGGTACAAAACTCCCGGGTTATTATCAACAACCAACTCATTACCGTCCTGGGGCTTCCGCAGGAAACTGTGATTGATATCGAAACATCCATAGCAGACCAGTTGCCGTTACTGATGGCGGAAGCGCACTGGCAGGAAACCGCCACAGAGGTTTCCCCTTTGCTGAAACAAGCCCAGTTGGGTATCGACATCTCCAAGCAGAATGAGAAAATAACCAAAGCGGAACGTCTGCCGTCTGTTGCCCTGTTTGCCGGCGACCATCTGGACGGGCCGATAACCATTGAGGTTCCTCCCATCGACAAGAATTTTAATTATTGGTATGTAGGGGTCGGTATCAAGTACAATATAGCCTCCCTCTACAAAACAAACAAGAAAACCCGCCAGACCCGGTTATCCACCCGGAAAGCGATAGAAAGCCGGGAGTTGCTTCAAGAAAACATACAGACGCAAATCAAGGCGGCCCATGTCCGTTTTGCCGAATCGTTCACCATCTACGATACTCAGATGAAGAGCCTCGAACTGGCCGAACAAAACTACGAAGTGGTAAACAACCGTTACCTGAATAAACTGGCACTGATTACCGACATGCTGGATGCCAGCAACTCCAAACTAAGTGCGGAACTGCAAGTGGCAAATGCACGCATCAACATCCTTTTCAATTATTATAAACTGAAAAAGGCTGCCGGAAACTTATAAGAAACCTATTAAACATCATAAAGCAATGAAGAAGAAAACGAAGAAACTAATTTATAATATTGTTGTCGGATTATTAATAATCGGAGGTATCGCCTGGGTAAGCGCCCGCTTTATCCATCTGGGCAATGTGGAATATACGGACAATGCACAAATCAAGCAATTGATTGTCCCGGTAAACTCACGTGTACAGGGTTTTATCTCCAAAATCTATTTTGACGAATACCAGACCGTACGGAAAGGAGATACACTGGCGGTTATCGAAGATACGGAATTCCGTTACCGCCTTGCACAGGCAGAAGCGGACTACCAGAATGCACTGTCCGGCAAATCGGCGATGACCACGACTATCCACACTACACAAAACAATCTTTCCGTTTCGGATGCTGGAATCGAAGAAGCCAAAATACGTCTGGACAATGCGGAAAGAGAATATAACCGGTATAAAAAGCTCCATGAACAGGAAGCGGTCACCCAGCAACAATACGATGCTATCAAAACAAACTATGAAGCATCGAAAGCCAGATACGAACTGCTTCTGCGCCAGAAACAATCCACTTCGCTGGTTAAACAGGAACAAACCCAGCGCCTGGACCAGACAGAAGCCGGTATCAAACTGGCTGCCGCTGCTGTGGACTTAGCCAAACTGAATCTTTCCTATACGGTGATTGTTGCTCCTTGCGACGGTACTACCGGAAGAAAGAATATCCAGGAAGGACAGTTGATACAACCCGGACAAACCCTGGTAGATATTGTAGATGCCAACGACATATGGATTGTTGCCAATTATAAGGAAACCCAAACGGCAAATATAAACGAAGGCCTGCCGGTAGATATTGAAGTGGATGCTGTTCCCGGCATTACATTCAAAGGGGCTGTCAAATCCATATCACGCGCTACCGGCGCGAGCTTCTCTCTCATTCCCCAGGATAATTCTGCCGGAAACTTCATCAAAGTGGAACAGCGCATTCCCATCCGTATCGAGTTCTCCGGAGAAAACAGACCGGAAGATTTAAGCAGGCTTCGTGCAGGCATGAATGTAGAATGTGTGGTAAACTATTAATTCAATGCACGAAACAGGACCTTTTTCTATTCCGGCCATCCGCAATTTCATACCGGAGAAAGTTAAACCGTGGATTATAATCCTCTTTGTCATTGTTTTTCAGCTTTCAGGCGGTGTTTATCTGGCTGCGGTCAGCGAGATGGTGGGCTCGATGGCTTTGATGCAGGAAGATATTATGATGGCTGGGTATGCTTCTATGGTAGGGATGGGACTGACCTTTGCGATTATGTTCCGGTTGAAGTTCCGCTTTACTTCTAAAGTGGCATTCCTTACTTGCGGTACTGTCATCATCTTATGTAACCTGATTTGCATGTACACCCGTAGTGTTCCGGTCTTGGTGGCTGCTTGCTTTATAGCCGGAATCTTCAGGATGTGGGCTACTTTCGAATGTAACTCTACCATCCAGTTATGGCTTACCCCCAAACGGGATTTATCCATCTTCTTCTGCTATATTTACTTGCTGGTACAAAGCTGCATCCAGTTATCCGGACTGATAACCATCTACACTTCTTTCTGGGCAAAGTGGGAATATATGCATTGGGCTGCCATCGGACTGCTCGGACTGGTAATGCTTGCTACACTGGTTCTTTTCCGGGGCGAACGGTTCATGCGGAAACTTCCCCTTTTCGGCATCGATTGGATGGGTGCACTACTGTGGGGACTGACGGTAATGTGTATTATCTTTATCTGTGTGTATGGAGAACATTATGAATGGTTCGAGTCTGTCTACATACGGATGGCGGCAGTTATGGGTATAATTACTTTGTTGTTGAACCTTTGGAGGGCGTCATTTATACGGCATCCGTTTATCCAGCTTGCAACCTGGAAGTTCGATGTAGTCTATATGACTTTTCTGCTTTACATCGTAATAGACTTGTTGCTTGCCCCCTCCCATTTGCTGGAACATATTTATATGGAAGGCGTTTTAGGATATGATTCTTTAAATACGGTTTCCATGAACTGGATTGTTTTGCTGGGGATTATAACCGGGGCATTCCTTACCTACCGTACCTTTGCCCTTCGCAAATGGAGTTATAAGACAATGACCGTTATCGCTTTTTCGGCAATCACCGGTTATCTGATGTTATTCTACTTTAATATAGATTACAACCAGTCCAAAGAATCATTGGTATTTCCGATATTCCTGCGGAGCTTCGGGTACGTCATCATTGCTATTTGTTTCCTTACGGTTTTGTCGCGGGTCCCTTTCGAGAATTTCTTCCAGGCCATCACGATACAATCATTTGTGAGTGCGGGCTTCGGGGGAGTCTTAGGTTCTGCCATTCTCGAACATGCCCTCAAAGCGGCGATGAAGAAAAACGCTTTATTACTGGGCGCCGGTCTGGATAATGTCAATCCGCTTGCCAATCAATTATTTCCCGGCGAACTATACGGTGCACTGCAAAAACAGGCACTGATGGTTTCGATGAAAGAGTTATACGGTTGGCTGGCTTTACTCGCCTTGTTTTGCCTGCTCGCCTTTATGGTGAAAGAAAGCAATATCCGCCCCAAATATGCCATTCATCCTACTTACCGGGCGATTCGCCGATTGATTAAACGGGAACTGAAAGAACGATAAATGATTTTATTTTGCCTCTCTCAGAAAAAAAATATCACTTTTTGTTTGTAGTTTCCAAAAAAGCGTTACTTTTGCCCCGTATAAAAAACAAACGAGACATAATGAATCGATTTAGCTTTACATATTTCTTTTATTACTTTTACTTTAGCAGAGTGAAGGCAGGAATTTATATGTAAAGCGTTGATGATAGAAAGTATATATCAATAAAACAATATGAAGTCCTGCCGTTCCGGTGGGACTTTTTTTATGCCGTATATACATCCGTCAGATGAAACAAAGAAAAAACGAAAGAAGATGAAAAAGAAAGTAGCAATCCAGGGAATAGCCGGTGCCTATCATGATATAGCCAGCCGCAATTACTTTGAAGGTGAAGAAGTCGAGATTATCCCTTGTCTTACATTCAGAGATGTTATCGCAACCATAAAGAAAGACCCGTCCGTATTGGGTATTATGGCCATTGAGAATACGATTGCCGGTAGCCTGCTGCAAAACCATGAGTTGATTCGGGAAAGCGAACTGCGTGTGATTGGCGAATACAAACTGCGTATCTCCCACTCGCTGGTTGCCCTGCCGGGAACTTCCATCCACGATGTTACAGAAGTGAACTCCCACCCGATAGCCCTGATGCAGTGCAGTGATTTCCTCGACACCCTGCCTCATGCCAAAGTGGTGGAGAAAGAGGATACGGCGTTAAGTGCCCGGTGGATTGCCGAAAACAAACTGGAAGGACACGCTGCTATTTGTGGTAAACTTGCCGCCCAGATATACGGGATGGAAGTGCTTGCCGAAGGGATTGAAACAAATAAGCGTAACTTCACCCGTTTCCTGATTATAGCAGACCGTTGGACGGCGGAAGATATGCTGCACGGAACCGACATCAACAAATCCTCCCTCGTATTTGCACTTCCCCACACCGCCGGCAGCCTCTCCAAAGTTCTTTCCGTTCTCTCTTTTTACGATATGAATCTTTCCAAAATACAATCGTTGCCCATCATCGGACGGGAATGGGAGTATTTATTTTATATAGACCTCACTTTCACAGATTTCACCCGCTACAAACAAGCGCTGGATGCAATCAGACCATTAACAAAGGATTTAAAAATTTTAGGCGAATATGCAGAAGGAAGACAAAGTATGTAAGGTTACACCTGCAAACCGGGTAGGCAGCGTACAAGAGTACTATTTCTCTAAGAAATTGAAAGAAGTTGCTGAAATGAACGCAGCAGGTAAGAACGTGATTAATCTGGGCGTGGGCAGTCCGGATCTTCCACCTTCGGAAAAGACAATCGAAACACTGTGTGAACATGCCTGCCATTCCAACGAGCACGGTTATCAGCCTTATGTGGGTATACCTGAACTGCGTAAAGGTTTCGCCGACTGGTATAAAAAATGGTATAATGTCGATTTAGATCCGAAGACTGAAATCCAGCCGCTGATTGGTTCCAAAGAAGGTATCCTGCACATTTCGCTGGCATTCCTGAATCCGGGCGACGGTGTACTGGTTCCCAACCCGGGATATCCGACGTATAGCTCGGTTAGTAAATTGGTAGAAGCAAATCTGGTTTACTACGATTTGAAAGAAGAACTAGGCTGGCAACCGGATTTCGAAGCACTGGAAAAGATGGATTTGTCGAACGTAAAACTGATGTGGACTAATTATCCGAACATGCCTACCGGAGCCAATGCAAGCATGGAGCTTTATGAGAAGCTGGTAGCTTTCGGACGCAAACATGGCATCATCATCTGCAACGACAACCCATACAGCTTCATCCTGAACGAACATCCTATCAGCATACTGAGTGTTCCGGGTGCAAAAGACATCTGTATCGAACTGAACTCTATGAGTAAAGCCCACAATATGCCGGGCTGGCGTATGGCAATGCTTGCCTCCAATGCACAATTCGTACAATGGATATTGAAAGTAAAGAGCAATATCGACTCCGGACAGTTCAAACCGATGCAGTATGCAGCAGTTGAAGCATTGAGCGCACCGAAAGAATGGTACGACACTATGAACCGTACGTATCGGAGCCGTCGCGACCTTGCCGGTCAGATTATGCACGCTTTAGGTTGCGAATTTGATGAAAAGCAGGTGGGCATGTTCCTCTGGGGTAAAATCCCAGCGGATGCGGAAGGCAGCGAAGCGATTGCCAACAAGGTACTGTATGGTGCGAATGTTTTCCTGACCCCCGGATTTATATTCGGAAGCCGTGGCGAACGATACATCCGTATTTCTCTCTGCTGTAAAAACGAAACGCTGGCAGAGGCATTGAAAAGAATTGAAAGTTTATAATCAGAAGAATAGAAAACAAAATAATAAGTCATCAAGATGGAAATGAATTTAGAATCAATATTGTTGCCGGGTGTAGACCCCCAACGTCCGATTGTTATAGCCGGCCCTTGTAGTGCCGAAACAGAAGAACAGGTAATGGAAACCGCCAAAGGGCTTGCCGACAGAGGTGTGAAATTATTCCGTGCCGGTATTTGGAAACCCCGTACCAAACCGGGAGGTTTCGAAGGCATCGGTGCAGAAGGGCTGCAATGGCTGAAACGCGTAAAGAAAGAAACAGGCATGTATGTAGCCACCGAAGTTGCTACAAAAGACCATGTTTTCGAAGCATTGAAAGCCGGTATCGACGTATTGTGGATTGGTGCACGTACAACAGTGAACCCGTTCGCCGTACAGGAAATTGCAGATGCTTTGAAGGGCGTTGATATTCCCGTATTGATTAAGAACCCGGTAAATCCGGATTTGGAATTGTGGATTGGTGCTTTCCAACGTTTATACAATGCCGGTATCCGTCGTTTAGGTGCTATCCACCGTGGTTTCAGTTCTTACGATAAAAAGATTTACCGTAATTTGCCTTTGTGGCATATTCCTATCGAACTGCGTCGCCGTATGCCTCAGTTGCCTATCTTCTGCGACCCCAGCCATATCGGTGGCAAACGCGAACTGGTTGCTCCCTTATGCCAACAGGCTATGGACCTGAGCTTCGACGGTTTGATTATAGAATCTCACTGTAACCCGGATTGTGCGCTGAGCGATGCTTCACAGCAGATTACCCCGGATGTACTGGATTACGTATTGAACCTGCTGGTTATCCGTAACGAAAACCAGACAACGGAAAACCTTAGCGAACTGCGTCGCCAGATCGACGGTATCGATGAACAGTTGTTGGAACTTCTTGCCAAACGTATGCGCATCTCCCGTGAAATCGGTATCTATAAGAAAGAGCATAACATGCCTATCTTACAATCACCGCGCTACAGCGAAATCCTGGAAAAACGTTCCAGCATGGGTGAACAAATGGATCTGAACACCGAATTTGTAAAAGAGATACTGAAAGAGATTCATGAAGAATCGGTACGTCAGCAAATGATTATAATGAACGAACAATGAAAATATTGATACTGGGTGCCGGAAAGATGGGTTCTTTCTTCACCGACTTGCTTAGCTTTCAACATGAAGTAGCCGTACTGGAAAGTGATCCGAAACGGATGCGGTTTATATATAATGCCCTACGCTTGCAAAAGCCGGAAGAGGTGGCGGAGTTTGCTCCTGAACTTGTTATCAACTGTGTGACGCTGAGTTATACGATTGAGGCTTTCAAAAGTATTATGCCATACTTGCAGCCTTACTGCATTATCTCGGATATTGCATCCGTGAAGACTCATTTAAAAGAGTTTTATGAGACATGCGGATTCCCGTATGTTTCCACTCACCCGATGTTCGGTCCTACCTTTGCCAATCTCGGACAGTTGGAAAAAGAAAATACGATTATCATTTCCGAAGGAGACCATCTGGGGAAAATCTTCTTTAAAGATATCTATGCCAGCCTGCGCCTGCACATCTGCGAATATACATTTGATGAACACGACAAGGTGGTAGCCTATTCATTAGGTATCCCGTTTGCTTCCACAATGGTATTCGCTGCAACAATGAAACATCAGGACGCTCCGGGTACCACCTTCAAACGTCATATGAAGATTGCCCGCGGCTTGCTGTCGGAAGACGATTATCTTTTGACCGAAATTCTTTTCAACCCGCGTACTCCGAAACAAATTGAACGTATCCAGGAAGAATTATCCATCCTTCAGGATATTATCAAAAATAAAGATTCGGATGCGATGAAAGCGTATCTGACCAAAATCAGAAAGAATATCGAATAATAAAGAAAATCAAAGAAGAGGCTGACGACAACCTCGGATAAGGTACAAATAAAAAATCCGGATGAAGTGCTCATCCTAAACTTCGATGAAGCCATCATCCGGATACCCTTTCTCTCCCTATTTTATTTTCTTATAGGCTTCGATTAGCTTTTTCACTGTAACCACATCCGAAACTTCCTGTTTATAAGTATCCGGATTATAATATGCATCTAAAAAATGATCGGCTCCCGCCCAAACAGTAGAAATCATCCCCTGAAAATGGTCGGCTAACTCCCGCGATGAATGTTTCCTGAAACGAATCATATCATCCAATTGCCGGAGAGCTACCTGTGGTTTATGCCAGGGACATGTTGCCACATCAAAACCTTTCATTGCAAAATATACAGCCGTTTGTTCCGCCTGTTCATAGTGCCAATCACAAATAAACACCTCCTTAGGAATTAAATCGATTGCGCGATGTGTATTGTTCATACTGGCTTCCCACTCTCCCAATCCTGTTGTTTTGCCATCTATCAACCGGTCTCCCCAAATCATCAAACGCTTGCCTTGCGCGGACAAATGGTTTTGTATTTTAGTCACTTCACCGGCATATAATTCGGCTTTATCATGCCCGCAACAACGCGGACAACTGTCATGCCCTATATAAAACACTTCATCCATACCGGCATGGAACAAATCCGTTTCAAAAACATCGGTCAGTTCATCCACTAATGCAAAGACTACCTTATGGACTTCCGGATGAAGCGGGCAATAACTTTTACAATACAGACCGTACGGATTAGGCCATTCCGAATAATTCCGGGTATCGATATGAGGGGTTTCATCAAATTCCGGATATTCACGAAGCAGGGCATAGGTGGTTTCCGCCCAGGACTGATGGCCTAACAAATTAATTTGCGGGGCAATACGGATATGGTTACGACGGCATACCTCTACAATTTTCTTCACATCCGCCCGGGTCAACGGATTGGGGTCCCGCAATTCCGGATGCGATTCATAGGCGTAGTTCCAGTCTATCCGAAGAATCAGCAAATTGAAATGGCTTGGCGCCAATTCCTCTTGGATAAACTTCAGGAACCGATCCAACTTCTGCGCGGACGGGGCGGCTATAGCCAAGCCCCTGACAGGTACGGCTTTGTCCAAAGGACTTATGGATTTCTGCTGAGCCGATAGCGGTGTAGCGGCTAAGCAGAGAAATAAAAGAAACAGTTTAATTACTTTTTTCATAATGTATCGTTATGTATTTATAAACACAGACCATTTAAAAGCGGGCTTAAATTTTCAATTTAATATGTACCTTACCCAACAGCCCGGTAATCCATACCACTATTAATGAGAATCCTATGCAACTTAAAATTCCCATTATCCCTGTTGTCAGAAAACCCGGCAAACGAAAACCTGTCAAGTCCCTTACTGCATACAAAACATAGGGTACGAGATAAGTCGTCAATGTAGCGGTTCCCGCCGGACGAATAATGGCAAACCATCCGGTCCATCCTTTTTCCCCTAACCAATAGAAGAAAGCATAGACTAACGTAGCAATAGCCGATACGTAAAATATCCAGGGCAATGTAGCTGTCAGCTTGGATAATATCCAATATTGCCGGCTAATATATCCGGCAGCAAAAAGCACCAATGCGGTAAGCAAGACAAAAACCAGTTTTACTTTATTATCGGCTTTCGCATATTTCGTACTGAGTAAAGACAAGATTATACCGCCCATAGTCAAAGCAAGAAATGCCGCATTATCAATATGTAAAGGCTTCAACATATCCTGAAAAAAGTTAGGCTGTGGAAGTGCGAACAAAGTAGCGCCTCCATGCGCTTCATTTAAAGGCGTGGTAACCATATTTATCAAAAGGAATACGAACCATATACCGATAAGCAGGTTTAACCGCTCGCGAACAAAAACATAAATCAGGGCACAAACCAAATATGTCCACCCTATCAGTCCCAGAATCCCCCACCAACGGGCTGAGAAATAGTCGTTATGCTGTCCTTTAAATGTAAAGGCAAGATACAGCAGCAAACCTACGCCAATCCATTTCAACACCCGGTGCAGGTATTGCCTGAAAGGATCGTCCGTTCGCGGGTATTGGTTCCAGATACACATAAAGCCTATCACCATCAGAA
Organism: Parabacteroides sp.; assembly: GCA_019417325.1. Taxonomy (GTDB): domain Bacteria; phylum Bacteroidota; class Bacteroidia; order Bacteroidales; family Tannerellaceae; genus Parabacteroides. The sequence continues at coordinate 68,209 of DXVO01000028.1, forward strand.
TCAAGTACACGCTCCCCGGATAACCGACATCCGATGACAAACCGGCTTCCGAATTAACAATAAAAACACCCATTACCAATAATGCCAAGGTACGGGATAATATATGAAGAATAGTAGACTCCGTAGTCATCCCCTTACTGAACCGCCTCTCTATGGCGAAAGGGATAGACATTCCCACAGCAAATAAAAATGCAGGAAAAACGATATCAGCCAATCCCATAAAATCTTCACCGGGAGCGGCATGTTCCAAATAATGCGGAACACCCTCCACTGTCCATAAATCATTTACAAAAATCATTACACACATAGTAACTGCACGTAACGCATCTATGCCCCAATTCCGTTGGGTAAAATCAATTTTCGTGTTATTCATACTATCATCTTTTAGCTAATCAATCATTCATCGGTTAAAGGGAAACAAATGTCAAAGTTTTATATAGATTTTTTTCTTGTATAAGACATAAGCTACAGCCCAACAAACGCCTATAAACAACAAGGCAAAAACCAACGATGCAAAATACGGATTAAAACAATAAGCTAATGCCTCATAGCACAGACTTTTTAAATCAAAAACATCCCCTTTGTAATTTACTACTATAAAATCAATTAAAGAAGCCAGAATACCGGCAAAAACATAGATGGCAAGCGGGTTTACACCAAATGCCTGGAAGAAACGGCTCCACGATTTATATTGCTTGACATCTATAATCCATATTAACAACGCCAATAGCAAGGAACCCAGTCCACAAGTAACAAGAACAAAGGTCGGCGACCATATCTTCTTATTAATCGGGCATCCGTAACTTAACAGAAATCCCAGAAAGGTCATGATTGTTCCTGCCAGGAAAAGATTCAGCATCCGCTCCTTGTTATCTTTGGTTTCCATCAACATCCTTCCACAATAAAAACCAATCAGAACGTGGCACACCGAAGGTATCGTACTCAGTAAGCCTTCTGGTTCCACCCCTCTGTCAAGATACAGATGTTTCAAACTGAAAACGGAACGGTCTACAATACCTAAAATATTCGTATCGTTCGGCTCGAAACCATTCCCTCCTACCAGTATAAAGAAATAACCGACTAAACCGCCTATTATGATATAGGGTATATATTTATGCTTAACCAACACAACTATCAAAGACGCAAATCCATAACAAAGAGCCAAACGCTGCAAAACACCTAATATACGTACACTTTCAAAATTAGTAACGGCTCCCCACACATGGCTGAAAAAGGGTAAGTTTTCTGCTTTCAATTGATTATAGGTAGACAAAGACAAGCCAAACCAGGCTAAAACAAGCCCCACAAGAAATATCAGGGCTGTACGTTTTAATATCTTATATATCACTTGCCCGGTCGGACGAAAATCAAATTTTCTCAATGAGGCATAACAAGATATACCCATTATGAACATAAAGAAAGGAAATACCAGATCCGTAGGAGTCAACCCGTTCCATGCGGCATGCTCGAGAGGGGTATAAACGGCATCCCAAGATCCGGGATTGTTTACCATAATCATTCCTGCAATAGTGATGCCCCGCATTACATCCAATGACAAAAGGCGGGTATTTGATTTTGTATTAACTGTATCCATCCCTTTAAAATTTACTTACCAATTATTCTTATTTATTTTACTATCACTTCATCCGTAAAGATATATCCTGTTTTCGGATTATCCTTGTCGGGAGCCGCAATATATCGTATATACCGGGCACGAATATCTCCTGTCCATCCAAATTCTTTCAGGAAGAAACCTGTTTGGACGAATGGAATATCATTTTTTACTGTTGCCAGCAAAGAAAAATCCTGATTGTCGGAAGATGCATAAATCTTTACCTCTTTCGGCAGCCAATACCAGCCAAAGCCATCCTGCATAAAGGTTGCTTGTATGGAATGAACGGGCTGTTCCTTTTCCAAATCAATGACCACATCCATGCTATTGCCGAAAAAGCCCTGCCAACGATTGTCGTCGCACGACCATCCTCCTTGTAAACCATCTGTTAACGCCGTAACTCCGCCTGCCGGATAATCCTCCGTATGCGGCTGCTTATATACGACAGGTTTTCCAAAAGCCAGATGAGCGATAGTATCCGAACAGGCCTTGCGCTCGCCTACTTCGTTTTTCAAATCGAACGCATGATACCCTTTCGACTTTAAGAAGTCTACAGCCAATAATGCGTTTTCCCTGAATCTCGGATATGATTTCTTTTCCGGTTGCAACCAGCCTGTTTCAGCTACCGCCAAAGCCCTGGGCCATATCATCATTTCCATATTCTCTTCCGTAGGTATATATTCCGTCCAGACATTCGCCTGCAATCCCAATATATGTTTCTTTGCCTCCGTACTCAACGAGTCGGGAACAGGATTATAAGCATAAACCTTTTCTATCGGTGTATAACCAGCCCAGGAAAGCGGATGTGCATTAGGAGCATCCTGATAGAAATTGAAATAAAGACATTGTATCGGAGTCATAATTACATCATGTCCTTTTTGAGCGGCTTCAATGCCATATTCCGGTCCTCGCCACGACATGACTGTTGCATTGGGGGCTAATCCGCCCTGCATAATTTCATCCCATCCAAGGAGCTTGCGCCCATGCTCATTCAGGAATTTCTCTATCCGATGTATCATGTAGCTTTGAAGTTCATCCACATTTTTCATGCCTTCCCGTTTCATTAGTCCTTGGCATTTAGAACAGGTTTCCCACCCCTTCTTTTCAGCTTCATCACCACCTATATGTATATATTCGGAAGGAAAGAGTTCCATAACTTCGGTAAGTACATTTTCCAGAAAAACGAAGGTTTCCGGATTGCCTATACAGAGGTCCGTATTGACATAGGGCTTGCCTGCACATGATAAATTGGGGAATGTGGCCAAAACTTCTTCATTATGTCCCGGCATTTCTATTTCCGGAATAATCGTTATATATTTTTTTGAAGCATACTCTATTACTTCTTTTATCTCTTCCTGGGTATAATACCCACCATAAGCACCCGGGGTATCTTTGGAACAGAAAGACCTTCCCTTTTCTCCCCATTCTATCAGACTTTCATAAGGACGCCAGGCCGCTTTTTCCGTCAGTTCCGGGTATTTCTTTATTTCAATGCGCCATCCCGTACCGTCTACCAAATGCCAGTGAAGACGGTTCAGTTTATAATAAGCCATCATATCCAATTGCTTTTTTATAAACTCTTTCGGATAAAAATGCCGGGATATATCCAGCATAATACCCCGGTGTTGAAGATAAGGGGTATCCTTAATTGTCATAGCCGGAATAGTTTGATTTTCGTATTGACCGACTATTTGTAAAAGTGATTGCAAACCGTAAAATAAGCCGGCACCAGTGGAGGCTTCTATTTTAATTCCGGCTGATGTTATTTGTAAGTTGTAGGCTTCCGGCGCTTTCTTATCCGTTTCCGAGATTAAGAGTTGTAAAGCTCTTGTAGCCGGGTTATCCTGGACATTAGTTAGTTGCAAAGGGGACTGCTGTATATAATCCAGCATATTAGATTTCTCGCTACCTGTCAAATTCGTATAAACCGGGAGATCTGTAGAAAGGGTGAACTGTCCTGACCCCATAACCACCTCCTGTGGATAAGGAATAATTTGTACCGGCTTTCCGTCTTCACTGCAACTCCAAAAAGAAAACACCATACCTGCCAGGTACAACAGTAAAATTTGTAATTTATAGAACCTATACATAACTGTTTATTTTCAAATGACGGTGACACAGACTTCCTTTGAAGGCAGCTCTGCCTATTAAAATCAAATAAAAGAAATTTATAGAGAGTAGCAGATTTACGCCTGCTACTCTCAGTATTTCAGGGAGAAAGAATTTTAGTCTTTTTTAGGTCTGAAAATCCAGAAATAACATTCATCACACCATTCCCTCGGCTCTAACCAATAAGCTAACACAAGGCGGTCTTCGGTTAATTCTACAATTTCAAACTCGTAAACATCATAGATATACCATTCTTCATAATGGGGAACCCGTCCGGCAATAATAGATGTTCCTCCATTTATACGAAGTTTACCATGCGACCAGATTTCATCCGGATTATAGATATTCGTGAGTTTCTGAGACATATCGAATGTAAAGGTTCCTTTTTCAGTTTTCTCGCCGGTAGCATCCGTTTTAGAAAACTCAGCCCCTCGTATTGAGAATGACATGGTTGCACCTTCTCCCCATCCGGCCTGATTCCACCAGCCATCTTCAAGATCACCCAAATCGGTAGGGTCCCAAGGTTCGTGCGTATCTCTATAACCTCCGGCGCCAAATGGACCATCTTCTACATCATCAACTTCCCATTCCCAGACTTTTGTGCCTTTTCCACAAAGTAAGCCCCATTCTTCCGGCACCGGATAGTATAATTCATCAACAGTGATATCAAATTCTTTTGTTACAACCGAACCACTTGGGTTTAACCCTTTAAACGTAACCTTTAACGGACCTTCAACTACGATAACTGCCGTATCCACTACCTGCTGGCTGCTCACGCCAAAAGAATAATCAAATTCACCCAATATAGGAGAATGATTCTCGAAAACCAGTTTATTCGTATTCTTTCCATCAACAACAATGGCTTTAACTGTTACATCCAGTTGATCCGCGGTATAATCTTCACCCATCGGATAGCTCTTTTGAATAGGCTCGCATGCCGAAACAAGAGCTATCAGGGACATAAGTAATATTGTTATCTTTTTCATAATCTACGTATTTTATATAAGTCTTATTAATAATTACCAGCCCATATATACTGCTTCAGAAGTATCCCAACCTTTGTTTTGGGTCAGCGTTCCACCCGATCTTGTTATCTGAGTTTGTGGTATCGGCCAGAAACCGCCGGTAGCAGCATAACGTGCAGCCCAACCACCTCCGTAAGAAGCCATCTGTACTGCATCATTACCCATGTTACGAACCATGGCACTTCCTTGTTTTTCCAATGCTGTTGCAGCATCTCCCCAACGCATCAAATCGTACCAGCGCAGTCCTTCGAATGCAAGTTCAAAGCGGCGTTCGCGCTTCAGGGCTTCTATTGAATATTGTCCGATTTCTTTTAACCCTGCACGTTTTCTTACTTCATTAATTCCATTTGCGGTTCCTGTCAATTCAGAATGCATTAACAAGACATCTGCAAAACGGATTAAAACCAAGTCCTGAGTACAAGCCAATTCTACCGGTGCTTCCGATGTATTATACATTAGATGTGAATATGAGGTCAGGAAATGAGGATTTCCATCATCATCTATCACATTATGGTCATAGGCTGTTATTGCCAGGTATTTTCTTTGGAAATAACCGGTTTCTTCCATCTGCAAGTCTGCTCCCCATTGAAAATCCGGCAGCTCATTCTCTACATCAATAATAGAACCCCATAAACGGATATCATCCGGTTCTGCTGCTTTCCAATCACTAATCAACTGAGGATTAACGGGACCTGCACCATAGCCTTCGCCATATGGGAATGTGGACTTATTGCCATTAGGTGTACGCAATCCAAAATGAGTTGCATGCATATTCGTATACCCTGTATAATCCCAGTTACCGAAGTTATTATATTTGATAGCGAATACAGTTTCTTTATTTCCGTCGCCTACCCATTTTACGCCTTTATCTTGTGCCCATTCATAATCCTTTGCAGTATATTCATTTGAATAAGGCCAGAGATTATAAAAACTGTTTTCCGGAATATTATCATCCTTTATCAGCCCGTGTCCACTATTTGCAATACAATCTTCCAACCAATTGATTACTTCAGCTTTCGTTACACTACCTTCCGTAGTCAGAGGCAACGCATCTTTTTTATAGTAGCCTGTATAGAACAGATATACACGTGCCATCAAGGCTTCTGCCGCCCATTTTGTAGCATGGCCTGCACGGTCTGCATCGTACTGGGCTGTATTCATCAATCCTATCGAATTCTTCAAATCGGTAGTAATCTGAGCATATAAGTCGCTTGCCGGTGATTTAGGTAAATTCAATGCCTCGGTAGTTAAAACCAACGGAACCTCGCCATATACCTGTGCCAGTTCAAAATAGAATAAAGCACGCAGGAAATAGGCTTCTCCCAAAAGTTGATTTTTTTCCTGGTCATTTTTCCATCCTGTTACACGGTCTATATTTTCGAACAATAGATTAACTCTTTCAATGCCCTTATACCGTGCAGTCCATAAACCACCGCACATATCTGTCCCGACATGCATCAGGCGGTCTATTGCATGCATAAATTTATCCCCTTCACCACCACCGCCGAACCGGTCGTCGGAAGCTAACTCTGCCAAATAAAATCCGGAAAGAACATCCACATTCAACGAAGCATACGTCCCGGTTAGCATCTGATTAGCATCATCTACCGTCTGCGGGAAATTCGTTAAGTCCTTTTCATTATAATTTTTTGTATCCAAAAAATCTTCACAGCTCACCAAAGTGGCAAGGATAGCTGTAGAAATAAAATATAATATTCGTTTCATATGTTTAGTATTTAAAATTTCAAGTTAACACCTATCATATACACTCTGGCGGACGGGTAATAACCCAAGTCTACACCCTTACCCCATGTTGTTCCGGCAGAATAACCGATTTCCGGATCCATACCTGGATATTTTGTAAATGTAAACAAGTTCTGTCCTGTGATATAAAGCCGGGCTTGACCCACTGGAATCTTCGGCATTAGCTGTTTGAAATCGTAGCCGAGGGTAATGTTCTGGATTTTAAAATAATCCGCATTTTCAATATTTATATCCGAGAAATAGTTCCAGTTCGGATGGCTGGCACTATTCAAACGCGGATAACGGTTTGAAGTACCTTCCCCATGCCAACGCTGGAAGATGTCTTGTGTATTAAAGGAACGTATCGAACGTGCTACCTGGTGGCCAAAAGCCCCATACGTATTAATAGCCAAATCTAAACCTTTCCATGAGAAGTTTGCATTAAAGCCGATGGTTACTTTCGGGTTCGGATTACCTATCATGGTTTTATCGCCTTCATCAATCACACCGCTATTGTCGTTGTCCACAAAAATAAGGTCACCAACTTTTGCTCCATTTAATTTCACAGGCGTATTCGCTAATTGTTCTGCATTCTGGAATACACCAGCAGTTTTATATCCCCAAAAGTAACCGATAGGATAACCAACTTGTGCGCGGAAAATCTCAGGAGTACCATCCATCAATACATTTGCAGGACCATTGATAATTCCTTCTTCATTGGCAATAGACAGTACTTCGTTTTTATTTGAAGTCAAATTGAACTGCAACCCGTAATTAAAGTCCTGTACTCTGTCATTCCAGCTAAAAGCAACTTCCACACCTCTGTTTCTCACATCTCCACCATTGATCATCGGAGCGTCTGTTCCCCAAATATCCAATCCCGGAGCCTGGACCAACCAGTCTACTGTTTTCTTTACATACCAGTCAAATGTGATACCTAAGCGAGAACCTAAGAACCTGGAATCGAATCCGATATTTGTTTGTTCCGAAGTTTCCCATTTAATATCGGAATTTGCCAACTGTTTCAAATAAGCACCTGTATAATACTGGTCTTTATCCAATCCGAAGCCATAAGGGGCATAAAGATTGATTTGCGGGGAATATTGGAAAGCGCCGATATTACAGTTACCATTCTGTCCCCAGCTTGCCCTGATTTTGAAGAAGTCTATGAAGTCTTTCGTGGAAGCCATAAACTTTTCATTCGTCATCACCCAACCGGCCGAAACTGAAGGGAAATAGCCCCATCGGTTTCCCCGTGCAAAGTTTGAGGAACCATCCATACGCATAATCAAAGAAAGCATATAAGTCTCTTTCAGGTTATAATTAATACGTCCGAAGAAAGAGGCCAAAGAACCTTCATTCCAATGTGAACCGCTAACGGATTTTAAGTTACTGTTCGTATTGGTTGTATTATTAATATAAGCATATTCAAATGAACCCGGGAACAATGAATTTGCATTCGAACCGCCAACAGATTCGCCGATACCTGTTTTCTCCAATGATTGGCCTAATACAACATCAAAATTATGAATATCCTTTATTTTGAAGACATAAGATAACGTATTGTCCAATGTCCATCCGAATCCATTAAAAGCGGACTGGTCTACCTGGTCGTTCGAACGTGTATTGGAAGATGACAACTGATAAGCCGGAACATACTGACGATACATCCCATCTTCTTTTTTATAGCTGTAACTACTTCTAAATATCAAATTCTTAATCGGTTGGATTTCCAGATAAACATTTGCAGACAAAGAATAGCTTTTATCCTTATTCATCCCGCGGCTATAAACCATTTCAGCGATGGGGTTGTAAGTCGTACCTTCTATATCCCACTGATCTGCCAATTTATCTGCCTGTTCATAGAACCCTCCGTTCTTATTATATACAGGCATCAATGGGGAAGTTGTCAGCATATTATGAATATCATTCCAATAAATATCATCAATTCCGATACCATTTTTCAGTTTATGGGTGAAAGTCAGATTTTCTCCAATCTTAATTGCATCAAAATCTTTTATTTTCAGGAATACATAATTTGAATTGATACGGGCTGTATAACGTTCGAAGTTCGGACTTGCCTGTTTTCCTAAAACACCATCCTGAGAGGTATAAGAAAAACCTAATGAATAAGTACTTGCATCAGTTCCTCCGGTCATATTTACAGCATGGCTATATACCAACGCATTTTTATTTCGTATTTCATCCAGCCAGTTTGTTCCTTCGAAAGTGCCATCCATTATCTGTTTGTATATAACAGGTAATCTTTTTGCATAATCAAAAGCAGGGGTTCCTTCATTGAAGTTAACCTCATTCTGCATAGCCATATATTCCTTTGCATTCAATGCTGTAGGCATTTTATAGACATTCTGTATTCCATAATAGCCATCGTATGAAATTTTAGGTTTACCGGCCTTTCCCTGTTTGGTAGTGATGAGGATAACACCATTGGCAGCACGGGCTCCATAAATCGCAGCAGATGCGGCATCCTTAAGTATATCTACAGATTCGATATCCGATTGATTCAAATTCTGTATATCACCGCCAGCGACACCGTCGATAACATACAACGGAGTTGAATTTCCGGTTGTACCCAATCCACGGATATTTACTTTATACCCTTCGCCCGGCATACCTGAATTAGGCGTAATGTTTACACCCGGAGATTGACTTTGAAGGGCCCCTAATACATCAACGGTATTTAGTTTTTCAATAGCAGCACCCGAAACCTGGACTGTAGCTCCTGTTATTAATTTTTTCTGTTGTACTCCATATCCCATGACAACTACATTGTCCAAAGCCTGGCTATTTTCTTTCAACGTAACATTGATTGTCGTATGAGATTCAACTTTTATTTCCTGAGTAAGAAATCCTAAGTATGAGAATACAAGAATATCTCCCCTCTTTACATTAATGGAATATTTCCCATTCAAATCGGTTAGTACCCCGGTTGAAGTACCTTTTACAATAATTGTCGCTTCCGGTATAGGAAAGCCGTCTTCATCAATAACTTGTCCTGTAACAGTCGTTTGCACTTTCTCCACTGGAACATTTGTTTTGCCGATACTATTCTTAGGACTCTCGGCAAAACCATAGATACCAGACAAACAAAATAGGAATAAAACAATCTGTGATTTCATAACTTTTAGTTTTAAGTTTAAAAGATATTTTATGAATGATTTTTATCTGTATCAGAATAGATTAACGCTTCACTACAATTAACCGTGACATCTTTTTGAGGATTCAGCCACTTGAATGTTACCGTATGTTTTCCCTTCGGTAATTGATATTTCCAGAATAACTCATGCCGGCGGGTGGTATAAGAAGCAGGCAGATTCGCTTTTTCAACCAATTGACCATCAATATACATTTCTACCACAGCCACATATTGAGCATCATTGCCATCAACCGCACCCTTAAAAACAACTCCGGTTCCTTCAAACTCAATACCAGCTTTATCTATCGGTTCATCGATATTTATAGTTCGCACAGGATAAATTCCTTCGAAGGCTTTTTCATAACGAACAGCTACAGGTTGCTGGCATTTTATTAATATATTATCTCCTTCAATAGAGCCACCATGACGTTCAATCATTTGTAATGCCTGGTTGAAACTCATCCGGTATGTTTTATTCAATGATATATCGGTATAGGCAAAATTCATATCTTCCACCTCTTTCAGGTTTTTCAACCAACGGTCAGGTATTTGGCTATATCCTAAGATTGTTCCTAATATTCCTGCAGCAGAAGCCGGATTGCAATCAGAATCCTGTCCGCAACGGGTTGCAATATCCATCGTTTTAAACCAATCTCCTTCGCCATACAACAGGCCTATCAGGATATAAGCGCTGTTAATCGTTGCATCTATATTAAAAGGATAAAAGACACCATCCGGACAGCCTATATCCGAACTCCATTTCTTTTCGCATTCAAACCAAGTCCGCTTCCAATCATTCGGGAATTCTTTATGCCAACGAATTACATCGCTCATACATTTATAATAAGAACTCTGCTCCGGAATAGTCTTCAAAGCCTCTGTTACGATAAACTCAATATCATCCGAGATAAAAGAAAGCGTATACATAGCTCCTACATAAACCCCGCCATACCAGCCATCGCCATAGTTCATAATATGTCCGATCTTATCTGAAATCTCAGATGCAGCATTCGGCATACCAGGAGACATTAAACCGGCATAATCGGCCTCTATCTGATAGTCGATATCATCTGCATGGGGATTATTAAGCCAGTGTCCGGATGCCGGAGGCATAATACCTTGAAGAATATTGTAACGTGCTGCTTGATTGGCATGCCATAGTGTATATCCGGCAGTTGCAAACGCCATAGCAAATGAATCGATAGGGGCATCCAGACCTAAACGGTCGAAGACTTCCACAAATGTCAAATCCATATACACATCGTCATACAATCCGGGAGCATTTTCATACCATTGTTTAATGTAACCATCCGGCCATTCTATTGGAACATAATCCTGTATCATCGTTCCACAATAGCGAAATTCAGTAGGTCCGCCATAGGTACATCCAATGGTTTGGCCTGCCCATCCTCCTTTAATTTTATCCATTAATTTTTCTTTGCTAATAGCAAACTCAACCGGATAAGTAGTTTTATTATTTTTCTGATCCTGCTTGTTTGGGGTGCAGGAAACAACTCCCAGCAAGTAAATTGCTGAGAACGCTGTGAGAATTAATTTTTTCATGATATCTCCGATTTATTATATAAACATTCAATTCTACTTCAAACTCTTTCGAAGCTTATATAAATTACTCCTTTTCCTAACAGTAAGATTTGTGATGAAGCCATAGCTCCAAGTAGAGATGCATTGTCGAAAAAGCAACCATCAACAGCGGTTGTTCCGACTATATCTTTTTTGTATATAAATGCTGCTTGTTGTACAAAACAATGGAACCATGGTTCCAAGACGAAAAAGGATAATTCGACTCTGTTTTTGAAATATTTGCTTTGTTTTCATATCATTTGTTTCCATAATAAGTATAGCATTAAAAAGGTGATACAAATATAAGTTCATATTCCATTCTACTTTATACATAAATTCTTCATATAGATAAACCTAAATCACAGGTAATTACCTGTGATTTAATCTAATTAATTAGATTACAAACAAATACAAAAACACAATTAACATAATTCGGTCTATTTTACAACTATTATAAGCAATAGTTAAAATTAATATGTATATCCATTTATATACAAACCATCACATAAGATTGATATATAGCTCATTATATCATTCACACAATCGGTATATAATACTAAAAGGAGAAATAACGATCAAAACAAAAAAATTCCAGTTATTCTTGCAATGAAGAATAGCTGGAACCGCATAAAATATATCTACAAAGAGTAAGTTCTTATTTAATCTATAAATTTTTTCAATTGCTGTGTCAAAGCATTTTTATCCATCACTCCGGAAGTACGCCAAAGGATTTCTCCCTTTTTGAAGACGATCAATGTAGGAACAGCCTGTATCCTGTACTGAGCGGACAAGGCTTCATTCTTATCCACATCTATCTTTAATACACGTATCTGTCCAATTAATTCTTTTCCCACAGTTTCCACTGTCGGGCTCAATACTTTACAAGGACCGCACCAGGTAGCGAAGAAGTCTACCAACACAGGTTTATCGCCATTTATAATGTCATTAAAAGTTTCCATGTTTTTTCTCCTATTTTGTTTTGTACGTATAACATAGATTATGAATCTACTTACCTATACAACATTAATCCGTATGACAATGTTTACAGTGGGCAAAGTTCGTAATTTTTTCCTACTTTTGTATGCTTATTACGAAAGGATTAGTTTACAGATGAAAGTATGTATTGCTGAAAAGCCCAGTGTAGCACGCGAAATAGCCGAAGTACTCGGGGCGACGAAAAAGATGAACGGATATATCGAAGGAAACGGATACCAGGTAACCTGGACATTCGGTCATCTCTGTACACTAAAAGAACCTCAGGAATATACCGAAAGCTGGAAACGATGGAGCCTCAGTGCCCTTCCGATGATACCTCCCCGCTTTGGTATCAAATTGATTGATAATCCTACCTACGAGCAACAGTTCAAAGTGATTGAAAATCTGATGCAGAATGCGGAAATGGTTATCAACTGTGGTGATGCCGGACAGGAAGGAGAACTCATACAACGTTGGGTGATGCAAAAAGCCGGATGTAAATGCCCGGTTTATCGCCTATGGATTTCTTCGCTTACTGAAGAAGCTATCCGCGAAGGTTTCCAGAAACTAAAAGATCAGACGGAATTTGCCAAACTATACGAAGCCGGACTTTCAAGAGCGATAGGCGATTGGCTGTTGGGAATGAATGCCACCCGTTTATATACCATTAAATACGGTCAAAACCGGCAAGTGCTTTCTATCGGAAGAGTCCAGACTCCTACCCTTGCCCTGATAGTGAACCGGCAAGCTGAAATCGATAATTTCAAACCGGAACCTTACTGGGAATTGAAAACAGTCTACCGCAATACGACCTTTTCCGCTACCAAAGGTAAATTTACAAAGAAAGAAGAAGGGGAAGCTTTTCTGGAAATCGTACAACAGGAAGATTTTACCGTCACCAGCATATCCGAAAAAAAAGGGAAAGAGTATGCTCCCCGCCTTTTCGACCTTACATCATTACAGGTGGAATGCAACAAAAAGTTTGCTTTCACTGCCGATGATACATTAAAGTTAATCCAGTCGCTCTACGAGAAGAAGGTAACAACCTATCCTCGCGTAGATACTACTTTCCTGAGTGATGACATCTATCCGAAAGTACCGGCTACATTAAAAGGACTGGTCGACTATACGGAACTGACAACACCACTCCTGCAAGCTAAAATAAGGAAAGACAAAAGAGTATTTGATAACTCAAAAGTAACAGACCACCACGCTATCATACCTACCGGAGTCCCGGCACGTAACCTGACAGAGAATGAGAAGAAGGTATACGACCTGGTAACACGTCGCTTCATCGCTGCATTTTATCCGGATTGCGAAATATCGACCACTACCGTATTAGGTAAAGTCGGAAAGGTAGAATTTAAGGTAACCGGAAAGCAAATCCTTAAACCGGGATGGCGTATTGTATTCGGTGCCGAACAAAAAGATCCGGATGCCGAGCAGAATGAGGAAGAAGGTGTACTGCCTGATTTCGTGAAAGGTGAAAGCGGTCCGCATAAACCTACTTTGGGTGAGAAATGGACACAACCTCCCAAGCCTTATACGGAAGCGACTTTGCTCCGTGCAATGGAAACAGCAGGAAAACTGGTTGATAACGATGAACTGCGGGATGCTTTGAAAGAAAACGGTATCGGCCGTCCTTCCACCCGTGCTGCTATTATAGAAACATTATTCAAACGTAACTACATCCGTAAGGAACGAAAGAACTTGTATCCTACCGCTACCGGTGTGGAACTGATTGGTACGATTCACGAAGAATTGCTGAAAAGTGCGGAACTGACCGGCCTTTGGGAGAAAAAACTTCGCCAGATTGAACGGGGAACTTACGAAGCCCGTACATTCCTTGAAGAGCTGAAAGTTATGGTACAGCAAGTGGTCTTCAATGTTTTATCCGACCAGACAGGACGAACCATCACAATTGAAACACTTGCAAAGGAAGTTCCTAAGGAAGAAAAAGAAAAGAAAGAAAAAAAGCCCCGTAAACCTCGTGCAAAAAAAGAAGTACAGCCAGAGAACACAGAGCAACCTCCGGCAAAACCCATATGTCCTGTTTGCAAAAAAGGAAGTATCCTACGTGGCAAAACGGCTTATGGCTGTTCCGAGTATAAGAACGGGTGTGCCTTCCGGATGGATTATGCTACTTACGGCGAAGGACTGAGTGATGAGGAGCTGATAAAAATCATCAAGGAGCTTGGAAAATAGATTTGAAACACAAAGATTGCATTCTTAATCCATACTAAGCCAAAATATGTACTTTTGCATGTACAATAAAAATAATAGTTTATCAATCTATGAAAGAAGAATGGTTTCCTCTCGTTAACGAAGCAGGCGAAACAATAGGGAAAGCAACGCGCAAAGAATGCCATAGCGGTTCCAAATTATTACATCCGGTCGTTCATCTGCATATCTTCAATGATGCGGGTGACTTATATTTGCAGAAACGGTCTATGACCAAAGATATTCAACCCGGAAAATGGGATACGGCAGTAGGCGGCCATGTCGATTTAGGCGAAACAGTGGAAGAAGCACTACGCCGGGAAGTACGGGAAGAGTTGGGTATCACCGATTTCATTCCTCAACTTATTACCCGCTATATCTTTGAATCCGAAATTGAAAAGGAACTGGTCAACTCATTCCGCACTATTTATAATGGAGCAATTACCCCTGACCCTTCCGAATTGGATGGAGGACGTTTTTGGACAGCAACAGAGATAAAAGACAATTTAGGAAAAAACATTTTCACACCTAACTTTGAAAAAGAATACCAACGCCTTTTCTTATAAACCGGGGATACATGCCCCATTTTTAAAACATAGGTGTTTTGAATGCAAAGCATATATGTTTTGAAATCAAAACACCTATGTTTTAAAAACGACTGTAAAGAGTATTAAAGCAACACTTTATTGGAAATGACGTAACACTCGTCATGCAACAATCGAAGCGCTTCTTTTTTCATTTCTTCGGGAACTGGAGTAACCGCCCCTTCACTGATAGAAATAATAAAATCTTCATGTTCCCTGCGGTACACATCCAGCATACGGTTGGCAAAAAAGAATAATGTAGTATAATGGATATTTGCCAGGCGGTCGCACATCTTTACAAACGAAGCGAATTTCGTATTCCGGATTCCTTCATAATAGGCGGCATTGGCTCTTTCTTTCCGGTTACGCCCCTTTTCATTTGTTAAAGCATAAACGATTTCAGGAACATCCCAACGGATTTGCTGGAGAATATTTTCGGGTAAAATGAAACCTTCTACCTTAAATTCGGAAATAAACCTTACCAGATCATTAAATGTCAACCGAGCATCTTCAATGGAATCGTGCAAATAGGCAGCAGCATAAAGAATCAGAATATCTTCTTCCGTTTCCGCCACCAGATAACCGTACCGGGAAACATAGGATGCAGTCATCTTCAAGTGAAAACCATACGGCAATATGTCTCCATATTTCTGATTTACCCGGTCATGGATTTCGAATGCAGCGGCTTCAAAATCTTTTATCCAAGCATAATTGCGGGCTACTATTTCAACAAAGTTATTTTTTATCATACTCTATGCTACTTTTTCTTTACTATCAAACGGTTATAATAATATTGTAAATAATTAGAAAACAGCCACGAAAGTATAAAATAAGCATTTAGCTACCAAACGAAAAATGAAATATAAAAATAAAACTTCTACCAGATACTCCTGAGACTATGCCATATAAAAAAAGGCCATTCCCTCTTTTAGAGAATGACCTTTCGTTTATATGTATATCCTATATGATTACTTACACATTTCGTTGATAATATGAATCAACTCCCCTCCTATTTCTTCAGCTTCTTTCATTGTGTGAGCTTCCGAGTAGATACGGATAATCGGTTCGGTATTACTTTTACGCAGGTGTACCCATTTATCAGGGAAATCAATCTTTACACCGTCTATATCAGTTATGTCATATTGAGAGAAATTCTCCTTTACTTTAGCAAGGATTGCATCCACGTTAATCTCCGGAGTAAGTTGTACCTTCTGTTTAGAGATAAAATACGGAGGATAGCTGGCACGCAATTCGCTTGTTTTCATTTTCTTCTTTGCCAGATGACTCAGGAATAATGCGATACCTACCAAAGCATCACGTCCGTAATGGCTTGCCGGATAGATAACACCGCCATTGCCTTCGCCTCCGATAATAGCATTTGTTGCTTTCATTTTAGCAACAACATTTACTTCACCTACGGCAGCCGCATTATATTCGCCGCCATGAGCACAGGTTACATCACGCAAAGCACGGCTTGAACTTAAATTACTTACCGTATTACCCGGAGTATGAGCCAATACATAATCGGCTACAGCCACTAAAGTATATTCTTCACCAAACATCTCACCGTTTTCACTGACAATAGCCAAACGGTCTACATCCGGGTCAACAACAAAACCGACATCAGCCTTTGCCTGTTTCATCAAAGCAGAGATTTCAGTCAGATTTTCAGGCAGTGGTTCCGGATTATGGGAAAAGTTTCCATGAGGCGCACAATGCAGTTTAAAGATTTCCTTTACACCCAATGCATGCAATAAGTCTGGTAATACGATACCTCCTACAGAATTTACACAATCAATTGCCACACGGAAATTGGCAGCTTTAATAGCTTCCACATCCACCAAGTCAAGATTGAGTACGCTTTCTATATGTTTTTGTTTATATGAATTGTCTACGATAACTTTTCCCAGATGGTCGACATCTGCAAATTCAAAGCTTTCGGCTTCAGCAATAGCCAACACTTCCGCACCTTCGGCAGCATTCAGGAATTCACCATGTTCGTTTAATAATTTCAAAGCATTCCATTGTTTCGGATTATGGCTTGCAGTAAGGATGATACCTCCGCATGCACCTTCCATAACAACGGCTAATTCAGTAGTAGGAGTTGTGGCTAAATCAATATCGACAACATCAAATCCCATACCTGTCAATGTTCCTAAGACAACCTGTTTTACCATCGGACCGGAGATACGGGCATCACGACCTACAACGATCTTATTGGTTGTCACCTTTGTGTTTTTCTTTATGAATGTAGCATAGGCTGCTACAAACTTAACTATAGCCAACGGATTCAGCCCGTCTTCCGGATTTCCTCCAATTGTGCCACGGATACCAGAAATAGATTTAATCAGTGTCATACGTTAGATTATTTTAAAAATACGAACTTTATTTCTTTATAAAAAACTGGTAAGCCACTACTCTGGAAATCAGAACTCATTTGTTTAAAAGGCACAATCAGTTTTACACGTGAACTATCGCCTACATATTTCAAAGCAGATGCCATTCCCGGAGAGATAAAGGAATTCAGGTAGTAATTCTCCAAACCTGTATTATAACCATATTTAAATTTTACCGGATATGTATTGTTAGAATGCGGCCCCAGATTATCTACTTCTGTCGTATCCCCATTTAAAAACAGACGGGCTGTAAAACGTGCCATTACTTCTGTCGTATACAAAGCTGCCGTATCTTTAGTACCCCGGTCTATAATATTCAGATAGACTCCGTTCTCCAATTCGACAAATTGTTTCGCTTTAAAAACTGTATCTTTGGGAAATTCATCCAGAATCTCAAAGCCGTTTTCATCAATCAATTGGTCAATAGCTTGCCGTTCTGCTTTCAACATATCGGTGTATGACTTTGTCTTGTCACACGATACCACCATCATGGCAGTAAACATAATCAACAGGATATAAAAACCTTTCTTCATCTGCTATATATTAATTGTAAATGAGCGACAAATGTATACATTCTCTGCCATATCTCATACATCTTTCTTTATTTCTTCTGCTTTATTAGGATTAAATTCTTTTAATCCTTTCTCAAAGGTGGCGACCGCATCAGCCAATGAACCGTAAAATTCTCCTCCCGAAGCATTCTTGTGTCCACCTCCGTTAAAATAACGGTTAGCGAAAATATTACAAGGGAAATCACCAACGGAACGAAGAGATATCTTTATATAGTCTTTATCTTCACGAATAAAAACAGAGAAAGAGACATCCTCTATGCTTAACGGTATATTTACAAAACCTTCCGTATCTCCGGTTACATAATTAAAGCGTGCCTGTTCTTCCTCTGAAAGGGCTATCAATGCGGCATTATGTTCAGGGTAAATTTTCATTTTCTCGTAAAGTACATACCCCATCAAACGAAGACGGCTTTCAGAATATACCTGGTTTACTTTACGGTAAATCTCATCCTTATCTATTCCCTTCTTAATAAGCTCGCTGATGATTATATATACCTCCGGTTTATTGGAGTTATACGTAAACGAACCGGTATCTGTCATCATGCCTGTATAAATACATTCGGCACATTGCTTATTAATCAGGTCGAACATGCCCATCCGGCATATAAAGCGGAAAACCATTTCACTGGTGGAAGACATTTCCGGATATGACATGGTAACTCTACAAAAATCTGCCGGGTTCAGATGATGATCAATCAAAACCCTGCGTCCTTCCGCAGCAACAACCGCCGGAGCCAACTTCTCTATACGTTTAGGTTCGTTAAAATCCAGACAAAATATAACATCTGCATCCTTAATTAGCTGTTCTGCAAAATCAGGATATTTTTCATGAATAATTATTTCCTTGCGTCCCGGCATCCATTTATAAAAACGGGGGAACTCATTGGGAACTATGACAGAAACATTGTCTTTTCCATAATTAAGAAGAAAATGATAAAGTCCTAAAGCAGAACCCAATGCATCACCATCCGGACTTACATGGGTCACTATAACAAAACTTTCTCCTTTTTCGACATACTTTTTTGCCTTCTGAATCTTCTCTTCGTGAATGATTTTCGTAATCATGTTGTATCTAATTTTCAGAAACAAAGGTACGACTTTTTTTATATTCAGCATTGCTTTATTTTCTCTATAAGCAATCCTATAGAGAGAATTAACACCAAACCTAAAGCTCCCAACAAATAAACCGGACGCTTACTCCGGATATATAATAACGAAAGGAATAAGATTCCATAACTTGCCAGCAATAAAGAAAAGCTAAAACGAAAAGTCAAAGAGGAAAAAGATATACGACTAAATAAATCGACAAGCCTGAGCATACTCCCAGTCAGATATTCAACAGCCAATTGCAAGTAACCGTATCCGGGAAATCCTGCAGGCAGTAACATCCATATAATCCCCGCCGGTATCAACAATAATGCTAAAAAAGTAAGGGGTAAATTAGCCAACAGGAAAACAATAGAAAACTGCCCGAAATAGTAGAGACAAAGAAAGGTTGTTCCCATCTGTGCCGCAACTGTTACTGTGATACAATCCCAAGGATAAGCCAATAAAGGATTCCGTATTTCTATCATCTGCTTCAAACGAGGTTGTAAATACAATATGGAAAACACCGCGATATAACTTAACTGAAATCCTATATCAAACAAGTAAAGAGGCTCATAAACCAACATGCAAAAAGCAGATGCAGCCAGGATATTGTATTTATCGGTATTACGTCTCAGCAAATATCCGGTCAAATAAATTGTAAGCATTAAAGCTGCACGAACAGCAGAAGCAGATAACCCTGTAATAACTACAAATAGCCATAACAGTAAAATTGTAAAGAGATATTTTATCCACTTAGACAACAAACTCCGTGGTAAAAAAGAAAGGATAAAAGAGACAAAGCCACAGACAACACCTACATGAAAACCACTTACAGCCAGGATATGTGCCACACCGGCTATAGAAAATCGTTTCCGTATTTCCCGATCCATCGATTTACGGTAACCAATCGTAATTGTTGCCAATACAGACTTCTCCTGATCCGGCAGCCGTAAACAGTTCAAAGAAGAGAGTAATTGCGACTGTCTGTCTTCTGCCCATTGCCTAATAACGGATCCCCTTGGTTCATCCTTCCACTCTAATTGAGAACATGCTGTTTTCTGTACAGACAAGAAAAACAATAACAAACAATACACAATACCCCACATCCAACGGGTATCATAGCTGAAAACATAAGTAATCTTACGGGCTATAATCCATTGAAAAAATAAAAAGATAAAAAGGAGAAGGAGTAAAAAGAGGAGAATATAAACAAAGGAGGGATATACGACTTGTAATAAGATTCCGGTAACCCACACAATCAAAGGCCTGGAAAAAGGCCTCATTTGTAAATATTTTATCATAAAGCAGAGGTTTGGTTATTTTGCCTGATTCATCTTCAGGTGAGAAAATTAGTAGCACACAAGTAACACTGGCTAAATAAATAGCGTGTTACCTATATGCTACAATATATCTTATAAATCTTTCAATTCGCGAATAGTTTTCTGTGGGTCCGGAGAGTGGAAAACAAAACTTCCGGCAACCAGCACATCTGCACCTGCATCAACCAAGCGTTTTCCGGTTTCCATATTTACCCCTCCATCCACTTCGATAAGGGTATTCAACCCCTTACCTAAAATCATATCTTTCAGACGGGCTGTTTTCTCAACTGAATGTTCTATAAATTTCTGTCCGCCGTAACCCGGATTGACAGACATTAATAAAACCATATCCAAATCCTGAAGTATGTCTTCCAACAAACAGATGGGGGTATGCGGATTTAATGTAACACCGGCTTTCATACCGGCTTCTTTGATAGCGGCAACCGTACGATGCAAATGTGTACAAGCTTCATAATGAACATTCATCATGTAAGCACCGGTTGCAGCTACTTCCGATATAAATTTCTGCGGTTCTACAATCATTAAATGAACATCCATTGGTTTCTTGCAAACTTTCTTTACAGCATCCAATACTGGAAAACCAAACGAAATATTCGGGACAAATACTCCGTCCATAATATCCATATGAAGCCAATCGGCATCACTTGCATTTATCATTTCTACATCTTTCTGCAAATTCAGGAAATCAGCAGACAAAAGAGATGGGGCTATTTTATGTTCCATATTTTATGTTTTTTGCAAATATAATAATTATTCGATTTCCATGGAAGAGCTCTATTTATTTGGAAACCACTCCAGGTCTATTTTGTTTTCCTCAACCATACGCCGCATATGCAGTATTGCATATCTCATTCGTCCTAATGCAGTGTTTACACTAACATTCGTTGTTTCCGCTATTTCTTTAAAGCTAAGCCTCGAATAATAATATAATTCAACAACTTGCCTCTGAAGATAGGGTAAATGTTTGATTAGGCTTTGTATATCCGATACTATTTCTTGATGAATTATCAGGTCTTCAATCGTCAGCTCACTTAATTCTAACTGGCTGAATAAATTGTAATTCAGATTTTCCATCAACCGGATATTCTCATTTTTATTTTGACGGATATAATCGACAACGAGATTATGTGCGATACAGGTAACCCACGATTTAAATTTCCCATGTTCTGCATATGTCCCCTGCCTAATACTGGTTACTATCTTTATCAACGTATCCTGGTAAAGATCTTCCGTCAATTCTTTATCCGATATAATAACACGAATATAGGAATACACGGCTTTTCCATAACGGCATAACAATTCGTCGAAAGCAACATTATCGCCCTCAACAAAACAAACAACCAACTCATAGTCGGTCATCATTCTCAATTCTTTCATTTTTACACTATTTAAAATAATTGAGTAACGATTTTGCTATAGGCGATGATATTTAAAGTTTATACAATATTTTTCAATTCGGTGACAAAAGAACAAAATGTATTTGAGGGAGGCAAACTTTCTAACATTTTTCTCATAAAAAAAGCCATCCAATCATAAAAAATTGGATAGCCTTTCCGATTAATTCTAATTACAAATTAGAACTTATATCCTAAAGTTAGAGCTACTTGAGTCGTATTTGTTTTCAAATTAGCACCTTCTGACTTTACAAGAACATTATCATTTTTATCTATCACATTTGAGAAAGCATAAGCTGTCTCTTTATATTGACGGTATACACAAGCCAAATCCATATAAAAATGAGGAGTAAACCGATAACCTAAACCGACAGAATAAAGAGAAGAACCTTTATCTAAAGTGTAATGAGCCACTGTTCCTGCTGTAAACACTTCAACCTCCCCATTACGTAATTCTGCATTCATCGGACTTGTAGTCCAATTCGCACCGGCGCGCACTGCAAATTGTGGAGTCACTTTTACTTCCGCTCCGACTTTCACTGTATGAGAAAGACCAAAACGCTTTTGAATCAACCCCTTATTATCGTCATATTCATAACCGTCCGGATAATACAATTTCATATATTTATAATTAGACAACTCATAATCCACACTTATCAATGCTGTCTGACCAATAATACCGGCAGCACTAAATATCCATTTATCTGCTGTTTTAAGCTTATAGTCCGTATAAGGATCCGGATTACTAGGAGTTTGCCCATTTTCTACAGGAGGATCATAATATCCAATCTCAGAAGTTCCATATCCCACATAGCTATCTTTCATTTTATACCATGTAGGAGAAGCATAAGCGACTCCCAAACGTAAGAAATCGCTTGGACGAACAATCGCACCGATATTAAATGAATAACCTGTACCATCTGTCGATTTAATATTATCCCAAAGTAAACGGTCTACAGAACCATCCGTATACGCATATTCCTCTGTATACTCTGAAGATAATCTATAATTCAAATCTGTCACAGCTACGGTAGCCCCTATAAATACTCGGTTGGATATATTCGTTGCAAATGAAATATTATAACGGTCGATAGCACCCCTTTCATTTACATCCAATAATGAATGATCCGGGCGGCTATCCGAATACCATCTTTGATTCTTTTCATCCCATTCAGCAAAAGATGAATGATAAGTGTTTCCACCAACTTCGTTATCCCCTCCGATAATACCACTTTGGTAGGCTAACGCCGGCAACCAAGATCCAGCCAAAGATTCATAAATAGAACGAGTTGCCGAATTATTACCAGAACCTAACGAAGGCATTTTATTTTGATCTATTCCGGAAAGTGTAGCTATAGCTGCGGCATAATCTGCAAGTGAATAATTTTGCACTCCCGACATGCGGTAAGAACGGTTAAAATTCTTCAATCGGTTATACCCGAATCCTACATTCCAACTTACAAGCCCTTCGTCATTACCAGTAGGGAAATAACCTACATAAGCAATATTATCAAAGTTGAACTTGGTTTTATTAACGCTGGCGGTTGAACCATTCCAGTCTGATTTTGCATTTATGGAAGACAAACTTATCGTTGTTACAACTTCCGAACTACGATAAATACCAAGTCCGGCAGGATTAGCAGACATCACTGATATATCTCCACCTAATGCACCAAAAGCTCCTCCCATACCCAAATAACGAGCTGTCCCATTCAAATCATATTGGGAATACTTATAGGCATCCAATTCACCCTGAGCATATACGACACCACCGCTAAGCACAAATGCCGAAGCCAATAAACATATTAACCTATTCATCTATTTTCTTTTTTACTTATACCATATATATAAAGGGGCAGTAGTCTGCCCCTTACTT
Source organism: Parabacteroides sp. (assembly GCA_019417325.1). Lineage (GTDB taxonomy): Bacteria > Bacteroidota > Bacteroidia > Bacteroidales > Tannerellaceae > Parabacteroides. The sequence continues at coordinate 91,882 of DXVO01000028.1, forward strand.
AATATTAAGACTCTATCAAATATCAAACTTATCGACGACCTCCGCCACCGCTTCTATTACTGTATCCACTGCTTCCACCACTGGAACGGCTACTACCTCCGCCGCTAGAGCGAATACTGCTTCCACCAAAGGATGAAGAACTGCTTCTGGAAGGTGTATAAGTACTTTGACTTCTCTCACGTGATTGGATAGAGCGAGTTGAATTATAATCGCTTCTACTCCTTGACGGAGCTGAATATTGCCGGGTTGAACTTGATATGCCACTATCATCACGGCGATTTACCCGGGTTCTGGTACTACTATTTCCCGATGGACGTGTCGATATTGAGCCACCTCCACTATTTTCATTACGAATATATGATGAACCCTGAGTAGTAGAAGGACGTCCTGAACGATTGCTATATCCTCTTATTGAAGATGAATTTACACTCTCACCTCTTAAAGAAGAGGCTGAACCATTGTACCTACTACTACTTCCCCGGTAACTACTACGTCCTCCATCACCACTATTCCGGGCAGCATAAGAAGAACGACCACCACCACTACTGTAAGTCCGCCTTGCATAATGGTTATGTCCCCAATAATGACCGCCACCCCAGTAGCCGCCGCCCCAATAAGGACCAGGTCCCCACCAAGGATCATACCAGCCTGCATAGAAACCACCCCAACCGAAGCCCCAACTCGGGCCATAATACCAGCGGGAATAAGTCCACCAAGGGCTGTAACGATACCACGGATCATACCAATTATAATACCAAGGGTCATACCAACCGCCCCAACCCCAGTTGTTGCCGACATTGATATTAAAGCTGACATTGGTCCTGCCATCCGAATAGTCCGTATCATAACCATATCCATAATAACCGTCACTCAAATATAAATCTACCTGGTCAGCACCGGCTATTGTTATTTTACTGGGCGAATGATAACGGATAATACGCTCCGTATATTCCGTATCCGAACGACGCTTATCTGATGATTTTGCAGCAACCTTATTGTCATTCTTTGCCGCTATATCATCATTATATTCGGCAAGCACTTCACTGCTATCTTCTTTATAAGGTTCTTCCACCTCTACTGAAGAATAACGGCGATTATATTCATCCACATCCCGACCATCAGTTGCCGGACGGGCTGAAGACGTAGATGCATATGTTACAGTCCGCGTTGCTTCCTGCTTAGGATGTATAACTTTCTCTTCTTTTTTTTCTTTCTTTTTGCTTTTACTGGAAGAGAAATATACATCATCGAAGAATTCCTCCTGGGCTGTTGCACCGAATGCAACCAGAAGCATGACTGTCAATGATATTAATTTCATGGGTTTCATATTCGTTTCTCCTCTAATTATATTCTATTGCTTAGACAAATTTATACGGCTAAGGTTTAAATACTCTTTCCGCCTGACTATATTATTTACAAATATAAGCGTTTACTATTAATCAACAATGATTTACATAGACTTTAACCATCTATAGTATTTAACGGCCCATAGCCTTTATTAATAAGATGCAACGGGAAATAGAAACGCTGCATTATTTTTTCAAAGACTTGCTTACCAACCAGAAAGAAACAAACAATGTACAAGTTTCCGCTATAGGTATATCAAACCAGATTGCTTCAATACCAAAGCATGTCGGTAAAACAAGAATACCTATTGAAACAAAAACCAAAGCCCTCAAAGCTGAAATAATAATTGAAACCTTTGCATTGCCGATGGCTGTAAAATAACTGGACGCCAATATATTTAATCCCATCAATAAAAAAGCAAAACAATAGATAGAAACCCCATACGATGCTATTTGCAATACCTGGGTATCATCACTCTTGAAAAATATCCCTATCACCTGCTCTCCAAAGAAATAGAGCAAAAGGAATAGCGACAGCCCGATAGCCATATTAGTAAAAACAGCTATTTTCAATACGGCTCTAATCCTGTCTTTTTTATTAGCCCCGAAGTTATATCCGATAATTGGAATAATTCCATCCGATACACCCAGGAAAAAAGTTGTTCCAATAAATAGTGTGTAATTGATAGCCGTAAATGCTGCTACCCCATTCTCCCCTATATATTTCATCATCGTAAGATTAAACAGATAGACAGTAACAGCAACCGACAACTCCGACACACCTTCGGACGAACCATTATAAAAAGCCTGCCAAACTAACTTCCTGTCAAATTTTCCACGTTGAACTGCCACCACCCCCAAAGGATTAAATAAACGCGGAACATTTAATATGGCACCTACTGTAAAGGCGATACCTGTAGACAAACCCGCACCTTTAACACCCCAGCCCAATACACCGACCATAAATATTGCCAAAACAATATTTATCACCACACTGGTTGCCATTACTGAAGTCGCATAGAGAGGATGCCCCATAGCTTTAATAACATAATCCCCCAGGAACATCACACAAAGAATCGGGTAAAAAGGAACCAAACTCTGTATATAAGCAACAGAGTCATTTATTAGCACATCATTTGCACCCAATATCCATGCAATATCTTTGGCAAAAATAAAAATAAGCCCACTCACCAGTATCGACGATATTATCAGAAAGATAAAAAGAGAAGTCAATGCATTATTCGCCTTTTTCCGGTCGCGCTGCCCCAAACTTATACTTATAATGGTCTGGCATCCGACACCAATTATAATAGCAAATGCTGTAAATAAGCTATAGCAGGGAAGAATCAGGTTTACACTTGCCAATGCATTTGCACCGACAAAATGTCCCAATACAACCCCATCGACAACAGACTGTAATCCGATAAAAAGCAAACCGGCCACACCGGGAAGGGCATACTTTACAAATAAATGAGGAATAGGTCCGTTCAACAATAATTTTTCCCTGTTAAGGTGGTAAGCCACACTTTTATTCTCCGTCATATTTTCTACCTTTTATTTTCGAGGCACAAAAATAGGACATCCCGAACAGAATAAAGTTACCATAAGATAACTTCGAAAAGTTACTTAAAAGAAGAACGGATGCGGCTCAACGACTGAGGAGTAATCTGTAAATAAGAAGCAATATGTTTCAGGGAAACCCGCTGGAACAAATCCGGATGGTCCTTCATTAAGGTTTCATATTGGGCACGTGCATCATTCCAGCTATCATTTATAAAGTAGTTTTCATACTCACGAAGATAATTATCCTGTAGTTTCCTCAGATAATTGCACAGGCCAAGCGATTGCTCACAAAGAGCTTCCATTCTATCCGTATGAATGCGAAGCAATACCGTATCCTCTATCATCTCGATATTATAAGCGGCAGTCTTCCGGTAAGAGCTATTTAATAATTCTCCGGCCGATGCGAACCATAAGGTAACATCCCGCGTCTCTCTTTCCACAAAAGCCCTGACTAATCCATTCAGTACAAACCATACATATGAATCATGTTCTCCTTCCCTGACCAAATAATCTCCTTTCCGGAAAGACACATCTTCCAGCTCGTTTAAAAAGAGTTGTGCCGCTTCATCCGAAAAAGGATAAATCTGACGTTGCTGCTCTATAAAATCATCTAACATTTCCATAATTCATCTGCTAAACAGGTTCTAAAGATATTCTTTTTCCCCTGAATAATAAAATGATTATTTTTACAAACAAAATCTTATAATCATACGGACTATGCATATTATTATCTCTCCAGCCAAAACAATGGCAGGCACATCCAAAATAAAAGTACCCACAGGGACAGTCCCTTTCTTCCGAAAAGAAGCCTCGGAAATCGCACTGAATATGGCACAATTCCCGATTGAAGAATTAGCCAGGGCATTAAAACTCAGCCCTAAACTCGCAATTGAAATGTATCAGCGTTTTCAAGATTTTCATGCGGAAGAAAAGCCTTTGCAAGCACTTCTTGCCTATACTGGTGTTGTTTTTAAAAATATGAATCCCAAAGATTTTACAGCAGAGGATTTCCTCTTTGCACAGGAACACTTACGCATGGCATCTCCTTGTTACGGTTTCCTTCGTCCTCTCGACCTCATCAAGCCCTATAGAATGGAATATGATGTAAAACTGCCGGAACTGGAAGAAGGGAATATATATAATTTCTGGCGTTCAAGACTCACACAGCCTTTTATCGATGAAATTAAAGCAGACGACCAGACATTAATCAACCTGGCAAGTATGGATATCCAGCCCTCTTTCGATTGGAAAAGTATTGAACAGGCAGTCCGTATCATTACTCCCGATTTCAGGGTATGGAAAAACGGAAAAGCAAACACGATTGTTATTTATGCGAAAATGGCTCGCGGACAAATGGTTCGCTATATCATCAAAAACAGAATAAGTGATCCTGAAGAATTAAAAGCTTTTACCTGGGAAGGATTTCATTATAAAGAAGATATGTCAGAAAAAGACAGGTGGGTATTCTTACAGGACTAAACAAAAAAGCAAATAAGGTTACAGTTCTATTACCGAACGCATTCTGTCGTCTGCGTTCGGTAATGTTTTCTATGGATTATCAATCACACATCATATTCCTCAACGGAACGCTTATCCCCATATAAAGGTTCACTGCACTTCCGCTTACCGGCAGGAACTGTGGCGTAACCTTTGTAAACATATAGTCGGAACCGATAAAGAAGTTAATCCATTTCGGAGTAAAGTTCAAAGCCAAGCCATAGGTCTTAAAATTACTATGAATAAAAGAATAACTGGCAGCAGCTTCAAACCAATATACAGGACGATAGCTAACAGAAGCTGTCAACTCTGAATAAGCCTTCGGAGTATAGAAACGTGTACTCGACAATAAACCGAATCCCAATTGATTATCTAATATCCGGTACTCAGCTCCTATATTGATTGTAGAACGTAAAGAAGTCGTATTCTTAACCGGATCTTTTTGAGTAAAATGGAATAATTGTTCCAGATTACCTTTCATCGTATCAAACTGGTCGCTCATGCTGGGTTTACTGCCGTCCACTTTATCCCCCAGAGCTAGGTCGAAGCCATCAAAATCGAATTGGCCGTTTACTTCGCCATAAATATTAGAACTCTTATTCCAGCTTATAAATCCCAGATCAAGCACTGATGCGGATAGCGTAAGATTATCAAGTAATTTATAAGTAGCACCCAAGTCGATACCCATACCAAAACCACCCAATCCCGGCGAATCATATTGGAAACCGCTAATATACTGGCGTCCCTGATCATCATAACTGTTTTCAGCAGTCAAGCCTTTCACATTTGCACTCATTGTACCTTGCGAAGTAATTTCCCAGTTATTTTCATTCATCACGGCATGCAAATGGTCGATCTGTGCCTCCATTGTACCGGCGCCAAACAACATTTTCAATTTACCACCGACTGTCAATTTATCCGTAATCGGACGTGAATAACCTACTCCGGCTTCAACATATGCTTCCGAATACGCTTTCATATTAGTAATATCATAGGTAGTACCTGCAACCGTATTTCCCCGTTTTACAAATTCAAGCATGTTTTTAGGAACCCCGATACTTGCCAAACCTTTCACAGAAATATCCACAGAATAAAAACCTTTTCCTGCATACCAGCCACCGGATAATATCTGAGTACCGAAATCCGTATTCACCTGGTTACGGTCTTTCAAGCCACTCAAAAAAGATTCCGTATTCACAGATTTATCCATGAAAGTAACCAATCTGCCGTCTTTAGAAAACAAGATATTGTCCAATGCCACTCCATTGGTTGTATAAGCAGCATTTACCCCACCCAATACAGGAATAGACACATATCCGCGTTCAGGTCTGAATGCCGGGTTCTGCGCCGTACGCAGCGGAGAGTTTTGCATAAAATAGGAAGTTCGCAATTGCTGGGCAGAAACAGATGTTCCGATAAATAAGCACAAAACCAAAGTCAGCAATCCTTTAGCCTGTCTGTTAAATATAGTATTCATTTTGCTTCAGTATAATTTGTTAGTTAATAGATTAAATGGAGATACCACCTGTTTTCTTCAATTTAAGTTCAAGGGAAATTTTCTGGTTTGTTTTCAACGCTTCAGGTTGCTCGCGGCCACTCAATTCCATAACAAACTGAATATCTTTTGCATTAACCATCTTGTACATATCTTCAGATTTAATCTCAAAAGAAAATTCACCGGTATTCCCTTTTATCTCTTGTTCAGGAAATACAATATCCAAAGGACGACCATAACTATCTACTATTTTCATAATAATAGAAAGGTCAAATGGCATCGTATTCGTTACTGTTCCGAATATGGTAGCAGTCCCTCCGGAAAACAGATAATCTACAAATGATTCGTCAAAAGCATCCTTCACATGTTCGGTAGTTACCGCTTGAAAACTTGCAGAAGGAACTAAAGGGATTTCCAGTTCATAACCGATTGAAGAAATAGAAACATTATCCGTTGTTTTCTTTTTCCCTAATAAATTCAATTCTATTGTGGCTGGGATATTTTCTATTACTGAGGGAAGTTCTTTACATCCTGCAAAGATATAACCTTCTTTTACTGACGATTCATTCGGTCCGATCCATGCATTTGGTTTATCCTTCTCCAATACAAAATTTGCGGTTGCACGACTTTCTCCTCCTTCTATTGTAAACTGGCAATCTATATCCCCTGTAGTCAGTTCACTATTTAACAGAATATGAGGATCAGCCAGGCCCAAAACAAAACCTTCATCAAAAAGATCCTGTAAATCTTTCAAATCTACCGTTCCAGATGCAATCGGTTCATAATTATCGGTAAGAGGTATTCCAACATCCACACCGGGAACCGGCACGATATTCAACTCTTTTTCATACCGGGCTGTATAAGACCCATCCTCCTCTATTTTGATAGATGGAACTTTATACACCTTAATGACATCGTCTACCTCGACAGAACCGGAACCCAAAGGAACGACCCATTCATCCCCTATCGTTATATCGTCTGTATCCACTTTCGACAAATCATACTTGCTATCAACACACGCAGTGCAAAAAAACACAATTGCAAGTAGAGCTTGAAATAAAATTTTACCTCTCATTAACATAGTAGTATGTATATATCAATTACCAAAATATATTAAACGATGCAAAAGTAAACAAAAAAGCTGATACTTTGTTTTATATTTACCGCTAAATTTGAAAATTTGTATATTATATCTAAGTAAATTCTTTACTTTGTGTAAGAAAATCTTATTCTTTCAGGCTATGAAACGAAGTTGTATTTTTATCCTATTGTCCATATTAGTATTCTATCTAAAAGAAGGATATGAACTGATAACGGCAGATGCTCCTGTTAAATGTGCCGCTACAGGTAACCTGTCTGATGTAGCCGAAGAGGTAATCGCCATTCCTTTGGAAACGAATCTCCATTGCCAACTCGGACATGTCCACAGGATTAAACGGGATGGCAATCATTTATTTTTACTGAGCAAACGCCAGCTTTACCATTTCAGTTGTTCCGGAAAATTCATCAACCAAATTACTTATACCGGACAATTCCACAAGAATAGTTTTACGGTATCCGACTATGTAGTAGACGCCATCCATAAACAACTGATTGTAATGGACGACAAACTAAATGCGCACTACTTCAATTATGAAGGTGATTATTTAGGTAGAATCGATTTATCCAAACACCGCACCTGGAATTCTTTATCCAAACTATCCTATTACGATAATCATTTATATGCCACTGCAGAACGGCAAATACAGCGAAAAGAAGCCGGCAACCGCTATTGTGTAGAGCAATGGTTATATAAATTCGATACAACATTCAATGAAGTGGAGACACGCCAGCTAACCAATGCCGAATTAGGTCGATTCACTTTAGGGCAAGCATTCGCCCCGGAAGTTGCCGTAGCCAATAAGCAGGTTTATGTACAATCGCCATCCATGCAACCGGATTTATTATTACGGGATACCTTATACCTGATAAACCAGAACAAACTGGATATCACTGACGACTATCCGTATATCCTTCCCATACGCATCAACAAACGTTTCCTAATCTCCACCCATTACAACGCACAAGTGGAAGAAAAAAGTTACACATTCTGTTTCGACCGCCTTAAAAACCAGGCCTACAATGTAGCCGGCGGATTAACAGACAATTTCTACCAGACAGGCAATGTTCCCGAATTACAGCCTATGGATATAAACAGCAATTATTATTGCTACTGTAAAACCGGGAAAGATGTGGAAGAGTTATTCCCTGAGAGGACAACAGACAGCAACCCCGTCTTATTTATCATAAAGCTGAAGGCATAAACAACGTTTTCTATTGATTTTAATTTTTTAACAGACAAAAAACACAACACAAAAGCCACCTGTTTACGTATCGTACAAAATACAATAAGTCCCTCCTCCCGGCCTCCAATAGAATATGCCCGAACTAACGACTAATAAATTATTTGAGGGATGCCCGGCAGGTTCCTTTCCCTTCTTTCCAAAAACATATTGTATACAATAAGATAAGACCTTTTTTCTTATTGTAAAATACAAGATATGTATACTAATGAAAAACAATGCTTTAAAGCATACCTCTTTCATTTATACAAACAAAAAATCATCTGCATATTTGTAATAAAACCATCAATATGCAAGACAAACAGCAACAGTTGCCACTGGCAAATAATCATATATCCGTAGACTGCGTTGTAGTTGGCTTCGATGGCGAACAGCTAAAAGTTCTGCTGATAAACCGTGTCGGAGAAGAGAATGGCGAAATATACCATGACAAAAAACTACCCGGAAGCCTTATTTATATGGATGAAGACCTGGACGAAGCTGCCCGCCGCGTATTATGCGAACTGACCGGTATTAAGAATTTAAACCTCATACAATTTAAAGCATTCGGTTCCAAAAACAGGACAAGCAATCCGAAAGATGTACACTGGCTGGAACGAGCCATGCAATCCAGAGTGGAACGGATAGTTACCATCGCCTACCTCTCGATGGTAAAAATAGATAGTACCCTCAATAAAAGCCTGGACGAACATCAGGCATGCTGGATCGCACTGGGAGATATAAAAACCCTGGCGTTCGACCATAATCTGATTATAAAAGAAGCCCTCGCTCATATCCGGCAAATCGTGGAGTTCAATCCCTCTATGCTTTTCGAATTGTTACCGCGAAAGTTTACAGCAGCCCAGCTCCGCATACTTTTCGAACTCATATATGACAAGCCGGTGGATGTCCGCAACTTCCATAAAAAGATTGCAACCATGGAATATGTGGTTCCATTGGAAGAAAAACAAAAAGGCGTAGCCCACCGTGCAGCCCGCTATTACAAATTCGACAAGAAGATATACAATAAGGTAAGGAACATGCCTATGCCACTGAAAGACGGGAACAAAATTTAAATCATATATTAACTAATAAAAATACAACGATTATGGCAACAAAAGAGTATTTTCCGGGAATAGGAAAGATTAAATTTGAAGGAAAAAAGAGTAAAAACCCGATGGCTTTCCGCTATTATGATGCTGAAAAAGTAATAGACGGAAAAAAGATGAAAGACTGGCTGAAATTCTCTATGGCATGGTGGCATACGCTTTGTGCCGAAGGTAGCGACCAGTTTGGCGGCGGTACTAAACAATTCCCCTGGAACGGAGACAACAACCCAATCCAAGCTGCTAAAAACAAAATGGATGCAGGTTTCGAATTCATGCAGAAAATAGGCATCGAATATTACTGCTTCCATGATGTAGACCTGATAGCCGAAGCTGCCACTATCGAGGAATATGAAGCAAACCTGAAAGAAATGGTTGCTTATGCCAAACAGAAACAGGCGGAAACAGGCATAAAACTATTGTGGGGCACTGCCAACGTATTCAGCCATGCCCGTTATATGAACGGTGCAGCAACCAATCCGGACTTCGACGTTGTGGCACGTGCCGCCGTACAGATTAAAAATGCAATCGATGCAACCATTGAACTAGGCGGTCAGAACTATGTATTCTGGGGCGGACGCGAAGGTTATATGTCTTTACTGAATACTGACCAAAAACGCGAAAAAGACCATCTTGCACAAATGCTCGCAATGGCCAGGGACTATGCCCGTGCAAAAGGTTTCGAGGGTACTTTCCTGATTGAACCCAAGCCTATGGAACCGACTAAACACCAGTATGACGTAGATACGGAAACCGTAATAGGCTTCCTGAAAGCACATGGACTGGACAAAGATTTTAAAGTGAATATCGAAGTGAACCATGCGACATTGGCCGGGCACACCTTCGAACACGAATTAGCTGTTGCTGTAGACAACAACATGCTGGGGTCTATCGATGCCAACCGCGGAGACTATCAGAACGGATGGGACACAGACCAGTTCCCAATTGATAACTTCGACCTTATCCAAGCCATGATGCAAGTGATCCGTAACGGAGGATTCGGAAACGGAGGTACGAACTTCGATGCTAAAACCCGTCGTAACTCTACCGACCTGGACGATATTTTCATTGCTCATATCGCCGGTATGGATGCCATGGCACGTGCACTCGAAAACGCATCTGCCCTTCTGAACGAATCGCCTTACAAGAAGATGCTCGCCGACCGCTATGCTTCTTTCGACTCCGGCAAAGGAAAAGAATTTGAAGAAGGCAAATTGACCTTGGAAGATATCGTTGCCTATGCCAAGGCAAACGGAGAGCCGAAGCAAATCAGCGGTAAACAGGAATTATACGAAGCGATAGTCAATATGTATTGTTAAATAAAGCCGGTTTCTACTACCATGAACAACACGAACAAAGGTAGCAAGCTCTATCTGTACTCCATAACTTCCGTCGCTATTTTGGGCGGCTTGCTGTTTGGCTATGATACCGCAGTAATTTCTGGAGCAGAGAAAGGGCTTGAAGCCTTTTTCCTTATGGCAACAGACTTCCGGTACGACAAAGTGATGCACGGAATCACTTCTTCAAGTGCACTGATAGGATGCGTCCTGGGAAGTCTTTTATCCGGCATTTCGGCATCCCGGTTAGGGCGCCGTAATTCATTGCGGTTGGCTGCCGTTCTCTTTTTTATCTCGGCAATTGGTTCGTATTACCCCGAAATGTTGTTTTTTGAATACGGCAAACCGGATATGGGACTGCTTATAGCCTTTAACCTGTACCGTATCATTGGTGGCATTGGGGTCGGACTTGCCTCTGCCGTTTGCCCGATGTATATCGCAGAAATAGCTCCCTCAAATATCCGGGGAACGTTGGTTTCCTGCAACCAGTTTGCTATTATATTCGGTATGCTGGTTGTCTACTTTGTCAATTATCAGATTATGGGAAACCATCAGAATCCGGTTATTCTGAAAGATGCAACAGGTATACTGTCTGTCAGCAAAGACTCCGATATGTGGTCTGTGATGGAGGGATGGCGTTATATGTTCGTCTCGGAGACTTATCCGGCTATTCTATTCGGCATACTGTTGTTTTTCGTACCTAAAACTCCACGTTTCCTGGTGATGGCAAATCAGGATCAAAAAGCGTATGCTATTTTAGAGAAAGTAAACGGAGCATCCAAGGCAAAAGAGATATTAAGCGAGATTAAAGCCACGGCAAAAGAAAAGACGGAGAAGTTATTCACGTATGGTGTTACGGTTATTGTTATCGGCATTTTACTGTCGGTATTCCAGCAAGCCATCGGCATCAATGCCGTACTTTATTACGCACCGCGTATTTTTGAAAGTGCCGGAGCCGAAGGCGGCGGCATGATGCAAACGGTTATAATGGGGATTGTTAATATTTTGTTTACATTGGTTGCAGTCTTTACTGTAGACAAATTCGGACGCAAGCCTTTATTGATTATCGGTTCCATCGGTATGGCGTTAGGGGCTTTTGCTGTTGCCATATGCGACCAACTGGCTATCAAAGGACTCGTTCCCGTATTGTCCGTTATCGTGTATGCTGCTTTCTTTATGATGTCATGGGGACCGATCTGCTGGGTGTTGATTGCCGAGATTTTCCCCAACACAATCCGTGGCAAAGCGATTGCCATAGCTGTAGCTTTCCAGTGGATATTCAATTATATCATTTCCTCCACATTCCCTGCCCTGTATGACTTCAGCCCGATGTTCGCATATAGCCTCTATGGGATAATTTGTGTACTGGCTGCTATCTTTGTATGGCGCTGGGTGCCGGAGACGAAAGGCAAAACGCTGGAAGAGATGAGTAAACTCTGGAGAAAAAATTGAAAAATAAGGTCTATTGACTGGTTTTTACCCACATACCGCACATACCGGGACCCGGATCTCATAACTTCTGCCATCCGGGTCCCGATGAATGCGACACCTGGGTGTCGGGAACAAAAACATACTATGCTTCTCATATTAATATATATATCTAATAAGAAAGACAAGTATATATGAGATTTCCGAATAAAGTGTTATGATAGTATGATCGTTTGCCATGATAGTTAAATCCGGCAACTATCATAAGATAACACGCTATAAAATAACACATTGCCAGAAGTATGACAGTTATGATAGTTATATTGCCATAACATTTCTATCGAGGATGTAATGACTGGTTGCAAACCTTTAAAACCAGAAAAAAAGGAAGCCGGCTAACAATAACACATGAGCCGGCTTCCTTCTTATTTATTTATGTAAAAACTCTTGACGATTATTCTTCGTCAGCGCTTTCGTCTTCCTTTATATTATGGAATACGTTCTGAACGTCGTCATCTTCTTCCAGCTTTTCAATCAGCTTATCAAGAGTTTCACGCTGTTCAGGAGTTACTTCCTTCAAGTCGTTCGGAATACGGACAAATTCGCTGCTGGTAATCTCGAAACCGTTTTCTTCCAGATATTTCTGGATAGCTGAATTCTGGGAAAATTCACCATAAATTACTACTTCACCTTCGTCTTCATCCAATTCGTCCACTCCGTAGTCGATTAATTCCAATTCAAGGTCTTCAAGAGACATATCCTCTTTCTTAACGATATGAAATACGCACTTGTGGTCGAACAGGAATTCAAGGCTACCGCTTGTACCCAGTGAACCGCCATGTTTATTGAAATAACTACGGACATTGGCAACCGTACGGGTTGTATTGTCTGTTGCTGTTTCCACAAAGATAGCGATACCAAAAGGTCCGTATCCTTCGTAGTTCATTTCCTTATAACCGGAGAAGTCCTTTTCGACAGCGCGCTTGATAGCACGTTCCACGTTTTCCTTCGGCATATTCTCCTTCTTTGCATTCTGCATCAATGCACGCAAATGAGGGTTATTCTCAGGATCCGGACCGCCTGCCTTAGCTGCTATTGTAATTTCTTTTCCTAACTTAGTAAACACGCGGGCCATGTTACCCCAACGTTTAAACTTTCTTGCTTTACGGAATTCAAACGCTCTTCCCATATTGTTATTCTATTATATTTAATTTGATTATTATCTTAATTGTGCACTCAGTTTCTGTTCCAGATTAGTCTGGATTTTCTTCATAATCGCATCAATCTGCTTGTCGTTCAATGTTTTTTCCTTATCCTGCAAGAAGAAGCTGACAGCGTACGACTTTTTACCGGCAGGCAGGTTCTTGCCCTCGTAAACGTCGAACAAGGAAACACCCTGCAACAACTTACGTTCGCTCTCGGCAGCAATCTTTTCGATTTCAGCAAACTGAACGCTCTTGTCCAACAATAAAGCCAAGTCTCTTTTTACAGCCGGGAATTTGGATATTTCAGCAAAAGTAACCTTGCTCTTCTTAGTTTCCTTCATCAACAAGGTCCAGGACAGTTCGGCATAATATACTTCCATATCAATATCCATTGCTTTACATATTTTGGAACTGACGATTCCTAATGTACCTAACTGACGGCCGGATGTAGTTGTAATGCTTAAACCTGCCGAATAAATATCGTTAGCCAGGTTTCCGAAAATTACTTTCTTCATATCTACACCCAAGCGAACCAGTATATTTTCCACATATGCTTTCAGTTCGTATACAGAAGACTTTTCATTCGGGTGTGCCCAGTTGTTTTCCACACGGTTTCCAGTCACCCACAATCCTAAATGATAGTTTTCAGTGAATGCTGCCAATGTCTCACCGTCTTTCTTATTGTCGGCATTATAATCATAGCAGTTTCCGAATTCAAAGAAACGGATATTACCATTTTTACGTTTACTATTGTGCTCTACACTTTCCAGACCGCCAAACAATAATGTCTGACGCATACCGTTCAAGTCCGCGCTCAACGGATTCATCAGCATAACGCAATGGGATACCGGATAAGTAGATAATTCGTCGTAATAAGCAGAACGGGTCAACGAATTATTCAGAATCTCATTAAAGCCGCAACCACACAATTGTTCGGAAATAAGATTTTGCAGTTTATAGCTACGGTCGGCAGGAGCCTGGTAACTCAGGTTCGATTTCACGTTTTCGCTGAATTCCACATTATTATAACCGTAAATACGCAAAATATCTTCAATCACATCCACATCACGCTGTACATCTATGCGATATACAGGCACATGTACTGTCAGGCCTTCTTCATTTTCGGAAACGATTTTCATTTCCAGGCTGGCAAGAATACTTTTCACTGTTTCTACAGGAATAACCTTGCCTATCAGTGTATTTATTTTCTTATATGTCAGTTCTACAGTGTAAGGAGCTACAGGGGAAGGATAAACATCCTGGATAGGACCTGTAATCTTACCACCTGCCACCTCCTGTATCAACAGGGCTGCACGTTTCAGCACGTAAACAGTCTGGTTAGCATCCAGACCACGTTCAAAGCGGAAAGAGGCATCCGTATTCAACCCGAAACGACGGGCTGTTTTACGTATCCATGTAGGATGGAAACAAGCCGATTCAAGGAATACATCCGTAGTCTGTTCGGTAACACCGGAATCCAAACCGCCGAATACACCACCGATACACATGGCATTTTCCGTATTGCAAATCATCAAGTCGCGGTCAGTCAAAGTACGTTCCACACCGTCCAACGTTACGAACTTCGTTCCTTCAGGTTGTGTCTTTACAATTACTTTATTTCCTATCACCTTGCTTGCATCGAATGAATGCAAAGGTTGCCCGAGTTCATGCAGTACGTAATTGGTTACGTCTACTACATTATTAATAGGACGCAAACCGATAGCATTCAAACGGTTCTTCAACCATTCCGGACTTTCCTTAATCGTTACCCCTTTGATAGTCACACCGGAATAACGCGGACAAGCTTCCGTATTTTCTACGATTACTTCAATGGCGGGTGTTTCATCATCAATTTTGAAAGCATCCACAGAAGGACGTTTCAGTTCCGCCGGCTTACCGTTTTGTTTCAGGTAAGCAGCCAGGTCGCGAGCCACACCGAAATGAGAAGTAGCATCCACACGGTTCGGAGTGATATCCACTTCCAGGACGTAATCGCTTTTTACATTATAATATTCTTTGGCAGGAGTACCTACAACCGCATCAGCCGGAAGAACAATAATACCGGCATGGTCT
This sequence comes from Parabacteroides sp., assembly GCA_019417325.1. GTDB lineage: Bacteria > Bacteroidota > Bacteroidia > Bacteroidales > Tannerellaceae > Parabacteroides. The sequence continues at coordinate 107,253 of DXVO01000028.1, forward strand.
GTTCCGATACCGATTTCATCTTCCGCACAAATCATACCGTTAGATTCTACACCGCGTATCTTTGAACGTTTAATAGTAAAAACCTCATCGCCATCATACAGTTTCGTGCCGTTTACGGCAACAACCACTTTCTGGCCGGCAGCTACATTCGAGGCACCGCATACAATCTGCAAAGGTTCGTCACCTCCTACATTTACAGTTGTAATATGAAGGTGGTCGGAATTAGGATGTTCCACACAAGTAAGAACTTCACCGATAACCAAACCTTCCAGTCCGCCTTTGATAGTTTGAACTTCTTCCACTCCTCCGGTTTCCAATCCGATGGAAGTCAATGCCGCTGATACTTCTTCAGGCTGTAAATCAAAATCAAGATAATCTTTCAGCCAGTTGTAAGATATATTCATTGTTATAAAATTTATTCTTTCAAATAATATCAAGGTTGTGTAGAACAACCTCATCCTAACGTAATTTGACGGGCAAAAGTACAAATAATAATTCAAAAGATATATGTTTTACTCCCAAAACTCATTTTTCATCTTTTATTTGTTTAACTAAAAAAAATCATATAATTTAGTCGATTATTATGCCCAGGCAGGTTGATTAAGGGAGAACCTCCGGACTTAAGTATTTTTTAATAATAACTCTATGTTCAACAAGACTCTGCCGGCACGACATCTGATACTATTTATCGTATTTTGCCTTCTCTCCGTTTCCTGTTCGCAAAATACTCCTAAAAAGCATATACTGGTTATTCAGTCTTATGAAGCAAATTTTCCTGCATACAAGGAGATTAAACAAACATTGGCCCAACAATTGGTAAAAAGGGAAATACCAGCTGAGATTTATTCTATCTACCTGGATTCCGAACAAACCTCGGAGAAAAAAGCCAGACTGGAACTGTTCCGGAAAATGACAGAACTTTCCGATTGGAAACCGGACGCCATACTGGTTAACAACGACCAGGCTTTAAACATATTCCTGACATGCAAACATCCCTGGATAAAAACGATCCCAACCGTATTTATGGGGGTAAACTATCCGAATATCTCTTTCATCCGCAACTACCCGAATCTAACAGGCTTTTACGACAAACCGGATTATAAAACAAATATTAAACTGATAGAACAGCTTTTAGGCAAATGTATCGTTATCAGAGTAACGAATGAAACATTGGATGATGAAGAGATTCTTACTGATATGGATGAACAGATAAAAAATATCTGTAAAATAAACGATATATCCTCCCTTGACGGAATACGCATATCCGGAAAAAGAGCCCTTTCATTATCTAAAGACAAAAAAATTAAACCGGATGATATGTATATAAGTACATTGAACGGTAAATTAACCAGGTCGTTAATGAGAGGATTTGTCGAAAATTACTACAACAAAGCCTATCTGGCTACAAGAAGAAACTATCTGTCTCTTTCTTTAGGACGTTTCAGTTCATTCCCCGGTTTTTCCGTAGTAAATGAAATGATAGGCTACAATAATGGAGTGGTCGGAGGATACGTCACCCCGATTAAAGATGAAACAGCGAGGGCGGCCAACCGTATGGCTGATATATTGAACGGTATACCTGTATCCAATTTCCCCCAAACAATGGAAACAGACAAAAGGTACATTTTCGATTATAAAGCACTCGAACAATGGAATATCAGTACAAGCTTGTTGCCTGCAGGTTCTGTATTTGTCAATATGCCTTTCTATGTTCGTTACCAAACACTTCTTATGCTTATAGGCATTCTGTTTATTATTTCAATATCAATCATTCTTTTCTATCAAAGAATACAATATAAACGGGAAGCTGCACGTAAAAAAGAAGCACAAGAGAGATTAAAAAGGGAAAAAGAATTCCTCGCTTTTGCCTTGGAGAGTGGTAATATCTTTACTTTTCGCTATAAGGATGGTATTTTCGAATTTGATAAAGAGTTTTACCATTATCTGGATATGCCGGAAAAACCGATCAGTGCCGCCCATTTCCAGAGTGCCATTCATCCGGATGAACAGGAAAATTTCCTTTTAAACAAGTACAAGCTGGATCACGGCTTTTCTTCCAGACAAATAACAATCAGGCGATATGATTTCAATGGTAAAGGGTACCAATGGTGGGAATTCCGCTATGCGCAGAATACACATATACAAGATTCTACAGAAAATACAGAATCTGTCGAATTAAACGGACTCTGCCTGAATATCCAACAAATAAAAGAGACGGAAATAAAACTGATGGAAGCACGGAAGAAAGCTGAAGAATCCGACAAAATGAAATCTGTTTTCCTGGCAAACATGAGCCATGAAATCCGTACGCCACTAAATGCCATTGTTGGTTTCTCCCAATTATTGGGGTCCAATACCGATTTGGAAAATGAAGAAAAAACCGAATTCAGCGAATTGATTAATAAAAACAGTGTCTTGCTTCTTAAATTGATTAATGACATTCTTGATTTATCACGTATCGAGTCCGGAAAAATTTCCTTTACATACGAAGATTGTAATTTAAATCAATTGATTAATGATATATTCAATACACATAAAGTATTGATGCCTAAAAACGTAGAACTGCGTAAGCAAGTTCCCTGTAATGCTGCTATCATTCATACAGACCGCTTACGCCTTACACAAGTGATTACAAACTTTATCAATAATGCAGCAAAATTTACTACAGAAGGATATATAGAACTTAAATATCAATATAGCGACGACAACCAGTATATTCATATTTCGGTAGCAGATACAGGAAAAGGAATTCCTTCCGACAAAATACAACAGGTTTTCGAACGTTTCCAGAAACTGGATGAATTTGCCCAGGGAACAGGCTTGGGATTAGCAATCAGTCAAAGCATTATCAAAACATTTAACGGTAGCATTAGTTTGGAATCGGAAGTTGGAAAAGGCAGTAAGTTCACCATTGTTTTACCTTACGATGTAAACCTGGTACAAGTCTGCAGTAATTAACAAGGATTATTGTTTAAGCAGGCGATTATTTGCTTTTGCTTCCTTAATCCATTCGGGAAGAACGGTTTTCAAAAACTTCTCTTTGGACACATCTTCTTCTGCCATATTCAAACCGATATATTTCTGCGCTTTCTCTTTTGTCGAAATATCGGGCATGGGGACATCTCCTGTATAACCTAATTCCGCAAGCACTTTCAATATAGAGATACGAGCCTGCATTGCTTTATCCAACCCGCATCCCAATATACGTTGAACTTCCTGCGGAGCATGGAATGCCGCTCCATGCGAAGCAACTCCGAAATCCCAACGCCATTGTGCCTGACGGAGTAATTTTAAAATACCTTTCATCTGTTTCTCCGTAGCTCCCCTGTCCCAGGCAAATTTAGCTTCGATATGCGCCCGGGTTAATTCATCTTCCAAACGGTTACGTACTTCCATAACCTTATTCTGCCGGTCATATACATTCTGGTATAAGGTTTCCTCATTTTCACGATGACACGAGCGGCATGTCTGGTCAATCATAGCCAAAGGACTTTGTATATGGTGGTTATTATACTGCTTCACATCATCTCCCATATAAGGCATGTGGCACTCTCCGCATGAAACACCACGTTGCGCGTGAATACCCATTTGGGCAAGTTCAAAGTCCGGATGCTGTGCTTTCAACAGAGGAGCACGGCTCAACTTATGCGTATAATCCGAGAATTCAATACTATCATAATAAGCTTCTATACTTTCCACAGAATATCCGTTGTCCCACGGAAAAACAACTGCTTTATCATTTGTATCTATATAATATTCGGAATGGCACTGGGCACACACTAAAGAACGCATATCCTGTTCCGAAGCATTCTCCAATTGATGACCCGAGCGCTGATATGCCTCCGTAAAAAAAGAACGAGTAATATACAAATCCATACTTTCCGGGTCATGGCAATCTGAACAGGCTATCGGATTCACTATTTCGCTTCCCCAATAAGACCATTTCTGTTTATAAAAAGCAGATAACCCGACTTTTTCAACCAGTAAATTCACATCCTGGCTTTTACATGCCCAACAAGCTGACGGTTGTGTACCTTCCCCCTTCTCCAAAGGAGCACCACTACGCAAACTCTGACGAAAGTCATCTACTGCATACATATGTCCTCTTGGACTGCAATAACTTTTAGAGAAAGAATAACCAGCCCATAAAATAACCATATCAGGACGGGATGCCAGTACATCGACAGTTTGATTGCCATTATATAAGCTACTAAAGCTTGTATCGGCCGTATGTTTCCAGCTTTTATATTCTTCGGAGTGACGAAGTTTCATATCTTTTAGGACCAACTCCGTACTATCTTCCCTATCCATTGTTGTATCATCAATAAAAACAATAGTACTATCCCCTGCACATAATTTATATATGGCAACAATCGATACGAGTACTATTATTCCACCCAAAAACATTGGATCGTATTTGTTTTTCCGATATGTCTTCATAAAAGATTTGTTATTTATCCCAGATTCGACCGGAATTTACCCTATGAGTCGTCCAAAAAGATTAACAATCATTGTTCTTAGCGACAAAAGTATAAATAGTAATTTACTTAATTGATTATTTCATGTACTTTTGTAACAAATATAATACAAAGACAACCTTATGCGCATAGATATTCTTACCGTACTCCCGGAAATGATCGAAGGAATGGTGAACTGTTCTATTGTAAAAAGAGCACAGGATAAAGGACTTGCTGAAATTCACCTGCACAACTTACGTGATTACACGACTAATAAATGGCGTCGTGTAGATGATTACCCATTTGGAGGGGAAGCCGGAATGGTGATGCAAATCGAACCGATAGACCGTGCTATCTCTGTTTTAAAAAGTGAGCAGGAATATGATGAAGTCATATATACCTCACCAGATGGCGAAACATTCAACCAGCAAATGGCAAACAGTATGTCTTTATTGAATAATATGATTATTCTATGTGGACATTACAAAGGGATCGACTATCGTATCCGCGAGCATTTGATTACAAAAGAGATTTCAGTAGGAGATTATGTACTCACCGGAGGGGAATTGGCAGCCGCCATCATTACCGATGCAGTCGTACGCCTGATACCTGGAGCCATTGGAGATGAACAAAGTGCCCTCTCCGACTCTTTCCAGGATAATTTGCTGGCACCTCCTGTATATACCCGCCCCGCTGATTATAATGGATGGAAAGTGCCCGAAGTCTTACTCTCCGGACACCAACGTAAAATAGATGAATGGCGCCTGCAGCAGGCTCAGGAAAGAACAGCCCGCCTGCGCCCGGATTTATTGAAGTAAAAAGTTATAAGTAAAGTTATACTCATACGTATTATCTTGTGCGGCAATTCCGTTGCCGGCATTTATTTTTTCACGGATAGTCATGCCGGTAACATATTCACCTACTACGGTATAAGTAAACGTATATTCCCCACATACTGTTCCCGGCTCACTGAGTTTATACCAGTAAGCGCGTTGTACCAGATTCTTATTCATATTGGAATATAAGAAATTAACAGGAGAAACAATTCGATAAGCTTCCTCCGGTTGCAAGGGTAAAACAGATTCGGTAGAAATTGTTTCAAGTATCCGGAATGGAAATGTTTCAGGACGCATTTGGGTATTATACTCATATGCCATCTCTTTCAGATTGAAATCAAAACGTGACACATTATCATTATCCCAACTGTAAGTACAAATTTCTCCCAAATCGCGGGTTTGATAACTGGACGTTTTACTATCATACCATTGTATTTTACTTGAAATGGATTGCAACTGAAAACGAAGATAATGGTTGGTTATCCATGCAGAAGTATAAACTTCATATCCTTTATCCGGGTTTTCCATCCTTTTCTCTTCTTGTGATATCACATCTCCATCTATTGTATAAACAGTATGTATAAACGAATTCCCTGAAGAGTTATTACTCTTTGTTCCTACCACTGAAATCGTATTTCCTGCGTATATATAATTATCATTATACTTTACCGTTTCATTTTCTCTTTGTAAATCTAATACTATACGACTAATATTCCCAGTAGCATTTTCATAAGAAATATCTGCTGAGAAATAGTTCTGACCGTTTTTCGTACAACTAACATTCGTCAATTTGTTAAGTTTTGGTAGCTCTTTGTTATCACGGCTACAAGAAATCAATCCGAAAGTTACAGCTAATAATGCAAATAAATAGTTCTTCATCGCTTTTAATCTTTAAAATAAACTTGAGTTCTTCATCCTATTCAATACAAATGTAGGATATTTCATAAAATAATTGCCAAAGTAACCTATTTTAAGTAATTGCACTTCGGTCTTTTTACTGAATTTATTAGTTTTGTTTCTTAAAAGATGCAAGAATCTATTAAGAATAAGCTTTTTTACCGTATCTAAAAAAATAACTAATACTAAACTCCATTCGCATGAAAAAGAAATACTTCATGGCTGGTATCCTGGCGATGTTTTTTATCGCCTCCTGTAGCGAAAATCCTCAAAAGTATCCATTTCGAAATCCAGATTTGCCAATAGAGGAGCGTATAGACGATTTATTAAGCCGTCTTACTCCGGAAGAAAAGATTGGCCAGATGATGAATAGTACTCCTGCCATCGAACGGTTAGGCATTCCTAAATATGACTGGTGGAATGAAGCCCTGCACGGAGTGGCACGTGCCGGACAAGCAACGGTTTTTCCACAGGCCATTGCCATGGCTGCCACTTTTGATGATGAAGCATTACTCCAAACATTTACAATGGTAAGTGATGAAGCTCGCGCCAAATATCATCAATATCAAAGAGACAAAGAATATGATCGCTACAAAGGGCTCACATTCTGGACCCCTAATATCAATATATTCCGTGATCCACGCTGGGGACGAGGCATGGAAACATACGGTGAAGATCCTTATCTGACAAAACGGATGGGATTGGCTGTTGTAAAAGGATTACAAGGCGATGATCCTAAATATTTCAAAACACACGCCTGCGCCAAACACTACGCAGTTCATAGCGGTCCGGAATGGAACCGCCATGAATTCGATGTGGATGTTACTCCACGCGATTTATGGGAAACCTATCTGCCTGCATTCGAAGCTTTAGTAAAAGAAGGAAACGTACAGGAAGTAATGTGCGCTTACAACCGCTTTGAAGGAAAACCTTGCTGTAGCAGCGATAAACTTCTGATTGACATTTTACGGAATAGCTGGGGATACGAAAATATTATTTTATCAGACTGCGGAGCTATCAACGACTTCTGGGAAAGAGACCCGAACACTCCCCGGCATGAAACACACCCGGATGCAGAATCCGCCTCTGCAAATGCAGTGTTAAGCGGCACGGATTTGGAATGTGGCAATAGCTACCGTTCTTTAAAGAAAGCCCTTCAAGATGGAAAAATTACAGAGAAAGATTTGGATGTTTCTCTTCGCCGTGTATTAAAAGGACGTTTTGAATTAGGCATGTTCGATCCGGACGAACGGGTTCCTTATGCTCAAATACCATACAGCGCTGTGGAATGTCCCGAACATGTATCTCAAGCTTTAGAGATGGCACGCAAGAGTATGGTTCTTTTAAAAAACAAGAATAACACACTACCTCTCAGCAAAAACCTCAAAAAGATTGCTGTTGTAGGACCAAATGCCGTGGATTCTACCATGCTATGGGCTAACTACAACGGTTTCCCGACACATACGGTTACCATCCTGGAAGGAATACGTAATAAAATGCCGAATGCCGAAATCATTTACGAATTGGGATGTAATCATACAAACGACTTTATAATGAAAGATTTGGGAGAATATATAACCTCTCCGGCAGGGCAGGGCTTTGCTTCCGAATTTTTCAATAACACAAATTTTGAAGGAGAAGCCGTATACAAAGGGAATTCCCGAGAGTTACATTACACAACAGGGGGAAATACCCAGTTTGCCCCTAATGTGAACCTGACAAATTTCACAGCACGGTTCACTGGTGAATTTGAAGCTCCGGAAACAACTTCTGTTGAATTTAAACTATCGGGTAATGACGCATTCCGCCTTTTCATTGGGGACGAAAAAGTTGCCGAAGTTTGGGAAAATGAATATGGAGCAGAACGGACCTATACGCTTCACGCAGAAAAAGGCAAGAAATATCCGGTTAAGATTGAATACATGCAACGTGCTGGCGGTGCAGACTTAAATCTGTTGGTTGGTACACGCCAGCCTGTTGATTATATAGCAACCGCTGCCAAAGTAAAAGACGCAGATGTAATTCTTTACGTAGGAGGTATCTCACCCCGTCTTGAAGGCGAAGAAATGCCTGTAGATGCAGAAGGTTTCAAAAAAGGAGACCGCCTCAATATCGAAATACCGAAGGTACAACAAAAGATGATTAAAGCATTGAAAGCCACAGGTAAACCGGTAGTATATGTGCTTTGTACCGGAAGCGCCCTAGCCCTCAACTGGGAAGATGAAAATGTGGATGCCATATTGAATGCCTGGTATGGCGGACAAGAGGCTGGAACTGCTGTTGCTGATATTTTATTTGGCGATTATAATCCGGCAGGACGCTTACCTATTACTTTCTATAAATCTATAGACCAATTACCGGACTTCCAGAATTATAATATGAAAGGACGTACATACCGATATATGACACAAAAACCTCTTTATCCATTCGGATATGGTCTGAGCTACACATCTTTTGATTATCAGGATGCAAAACTATCCTTCAACAAAATCAAAAAAGATGAATCTGTAACGCTGACTTTAAATATCGCTAATACAGGAAAAATGGATGGAGATGAGGTTGTACAGATTTATATCAAAAACCCGAACGATCCGGCAGGTCCTATCAAAACACTGAAAGCCTTTAAACGTGTCAACATACAGGCTGGAGATACACAAAAAACCAGTTTTGAGCTGGAACCGGAAACATTTTGGTCTTTCAACGACAAAACCCAGACCATGGAAGTTCGTCCCGGTAAATATCAGATCCTGTATGGAGGTTCATCCGATGACAAAGCACTGAAAAGTATACAACTGATAATTGAATAAAAAGGAATTCATAAGTATGATTTTCAAAAATCATACTTATGAATTAGAAAAACCATAACTATAAATAATATATACTAAATACAAAAAACGGAGGATTGTCCAGTATTTATTGGACGATCCTCCGTTTTTTATATACCGAAACTATCTTATCCGATAAATGTTTCCATAAACTTGGCCCCCGGAACCGGAGAAATCGTTACACTTTCCGTATCTGCAGGAATAAGAACCGTTTGCCCCTGATGAACATAAACTTCATTGCCTTTATTATCACGAAGAGAAGCTTTACCCTCCATACAGATATAAACCACAAACGAATCTAATTCTGAAAAATCACGTACCATAATAGAATCTATATCCAACAAGTTTGTTGTAAAATATTTGCAGTTAGCCAATTCGACTGTTGCATTGGTATGTGCTTTATAATGTGTACGATAATCAGGATAAACCGTATAATCGATTGCATCCTTAGCTAATTCGGTATGCAGTTCACGACCTTTACCGTTTGCATCCTTACGATCGTAATCATAAATACGATAAGTAATATTGCTGGTCTGCTGTATTTCTGCAATAAAACATCCGGAACCAATAGCATGCACACGACCGGCTGGAAGGAAAAATACATCTCCGGGAGCTACTTCATAACGTTGCAGGACATCCATAATTGTATTATTTTCCACACGCTTAACATACTCTTCCGCATCTATTTGTTCGGAAAAACCGGAATACAAACCTGCGCCTTTTGCAGCATTAATAACATACCACATTTCTGTCTTGCCAAATGAATTATGTCTTTTTTTAGCCAACTCATCATCCGGATGTACCTGGATGGACAAATTATCACGTGCATCAATAAATTTAATCAATAGTGGGAAAGTAGAGCCAAACTGTTCCATTACTTTCTCTCCTATCAACTGTTTACCATAAGTACGAATTAATTCATCCAAAGTCTTGCCTTCCAGCTCACCATTATCTACTATTGAATAATTACCTTCTACATGAGAAAGTTCCCAACTTTCACCGATACCTTCCTGTACCGGAGTGATACCCTTAAACGGGCAGATTTCTGACCCTCCCCAAATAACACTTTTGAGGATAGGTTTAAATGTCATTGGATATAACATAATTTTCCTATTAATTATTTTCCTACTTTTCTCAATACCACTGCACTTCGTGCCGGTATATATATTTTAAGCCATTCTTTTTTATCCTTCTTATATAATGGATCGAACTGGGTAAAATGATGAATAGTATCGTCAGACAGTCCGAAACCACCAAAACGTAATGCATCTGTATTCAAAACAACTTCATATTCACCTTTCGGTACAAGGAATCCATAATCAGTAAATGATTTACTGGGGCTAAAGTTGAATACAAATACTAAATCTTTGCGCATATAAGCTAAAATCTGGTCACCATCATTATCCCAAACTTTCTGAATCGGTGTAGACTGGAAATTTTTCACACTCTTAATGATTTCCAACATTTCGCGGTCAAAATCGCCCAGATAGTGATATTTCAGATTCATATTATCAACCAAGTCCCATTGACGACGGGCATATTTATGCGACCATCCATTACCCTCACGCGGAAAATCAATCCATTCCGGATGACCGAATTCATTTCCCATAAAATTCAGATAACCGCCATTAATAGTAGATGCTGTTACCAAACGAATCATTTTATGCAAAGCAATTCCACGTTCCACCATGAAGTTATGATCGTCTGCCTGCATATGCCAGTACATATCTGCGTCAATCAAACGGAAAATGATCGTTTTATCACCAACCAGCGCTTGATCGTGGCTTTCAGCATAACTGATCGTCTTTTCTTCTGCCCTGCGGTTGGTTGTTTCCCACCAGATAGAAGACGGATGCCAATCTTCATCTTTCTTTTCCTTGATCGTTTTAATCCAGTAATCAGGTATATTCATTGCCATGCGATAATCGAAACCATAACCGCCATCTTCAAATTTAGCAGCAAGTCCCGGCATACCACTGACTTCTTCAGCAATAGTAATCGCATTTTTATTGACTTCATGAATCAGCTTATTGGCAAGCGTAAGATAAGCAATCGCATCTCCATCCTGATGACCATTAAAATAATCGCCATAATTACAGAAAGCTTCACCCAATCCATGACTATAATATAACATAGAAGTTACCCCGTCAAAACGAAAACCGTCAAACTTATATTCATCTAACCAGAATTTGCAGTTTGACAAAAGGAAATGAAGCACTTCGTTTTTTCCATAATCGAAGCAAAGCGAATCCCATGCCGGATGTTCACGACGGGTACCACCTAAGAAATATTGAGTATAAGAACCATCAAAACGTCCTAAACCTTCCACTTCATTCTTCACAGCATGACTGTGTACAATATCCATAATCACGGCAATACCCATACCATGGGCATCATCAATCAGTTGTTTTAATTCTTCCGGGGTACCGAAACGGGAAGAGGCGGCAAAGAAACTACTTACATGATACCCGAACGAACCATAATAAGGGTGTTCCTGAATCGCCATAATCTGGATAGCATTGTAGCCGTCTTTTGCTATGCGAGGTAATATATTTCGACGGAATTCATCGTATGAGCCTACTTTTTCCTCATTAGACCCCATACCTATATGGCATTCATAAATGAGTAATGGGGATACATTGGGCTTAAACCGTTTATTCTTGAACACATAAGACTCGGCTGGGTTCCATACCTGAGCACTGAAAATTTTGGTATTTTCATCCTGGACTACACGGCGTATCCACGCTGGTATACGTTCTCCGCTGCCGCCTTCCCATTCAACAAAGAGTTTGAAGAGGTCTTCATGATGCAGCAAATCTTCTGCAAGCACAATCTCCCAGACCCCACCACCTAACCGCTTCAATTTATACTGTTCGTCTTTCTTCCAGTCATTGAAAGTACCGATCAGATAAATAGCCGTAGCATTTGGTGCCCATTCACGGAAAATCCATCCGTCCTTTGTTTTATGCAATCCGAAGTACAGATACCCTGAAGCCATTTCCGATAATGTCAGTTTGCCATTATTGGTCAGGTTCTTCTCCTTGTTCAATACATATTGGTATCTTCCTTCTATTGCCTCCTCGTAGGGGGCCAGCCAAGGGTCATTCTTTATTAGATTTAGCGACTCCATGATTTTTTGAATTTGGTTTCCTGCAAAGATAAAAGAAAAACAAATATCGCCCTAAGAAGTATTAAAAATAAAATGCACTTTTACCCGCCTATATGCTCAAATATTTAAGAAGTTTGGTTATTTTTGCATCAAACCATAAAATAAAGGATGAGTAAAGGCAGTAAAAATATAACCTTTTACCTGTTGATGATACTGGTTTTCGGTTCATTAATGTATCTCGTTGCGGAGAAGGGTGAAAATTACGAAATCAATCTGACTTCCCATTCTGAGTATAATACTCCGAAAAATATGCAGGAAGGGTTTCTGGTATTTTGGGATTCTATGCTCCATCATATTCAATCTCCGATTGGTATCCTGCTACTCCAAATTATAGCGATCTTATTAATTTGCCGTTTGTTCGGATGGATGTTCCAGAAAATCGGGCAACCCACCGTTATTGGAGAAATCGTTGCCGGTATCGTACTGGGACCTTCCGTACTGGGGCATTTGGCTCCGGATGTATCTTTTTTCCTTTTCCCTCCGGAATCACTCGGTAACATTACTATATTAAGCCAGTTCGGACTTATACTTTTCATGTTTGCCATTGGCATGGAACTGGATATTGGTGAAGTTCGTAAAAAGCTAAAAGAGACTATATTAATCAGCCATACAAGTACAATCGTTCCTTTCTTCTTTGGAATGCTGACGGCTTATTATGTTTATGAATCTTACGCTCATAAAGGAACGCCATTTCTCTCTTTTGCTCTGTTCATTGGAATTGCAATGAGTATTACGGCATTTCCTGTGCTAGCACGCATTATTCAGGAAAAAGGGCTTACCAAAACTCATCTGGGTACAATTTCCTTGGCGAGTGCCGCTAATGGGGATATTACTGCATGGTGTCTGCTGGCTGTTGTAATAGCTATTGCACAAGCGGGTAGCATGCTAAGTGCCATCTATAATATATTATTTTCGGTACTTTATATTGTATTTATGTTTTTTGCCGTCCGTCCATTCCTCAAGATGGTCGGTCATGTTTACCACAATAAAGAGGTAATAGACAAAGCATTGGTTGCTTTAATGTTTCTATTACTCATCTTATCCTCTTATCTTACAGAAATTCTAGGATTACATGCTTTATTCGGTGCTTTTATTGCCGGAGTCGTAATGCCTGGTAATATGAAGTTCCGCAAGATTATGACGGAAAAGGTCGAAGATGTATCTTTAGCACTTTTCCTTCCTTTATTTTTCGTATCCACCGGATTACGTACGGAAATAGGTTTATTAAATACGCCTGATTTATGGTGTATGTGCGGAATATTTATTGTAGTCGCAATTCTTGGAAAATTTGGCGGGGCATTAGTTTCTGCCCGTTTTGTAGGAGAAAGCTGGAAAGACAGTTTATATATAGGGGCTTTGATGAATACGCGTGGATTGATGGAGTTAGTTGTTTTAACCATCGGTTATGAAATGAAAATTTTACCTCCTTCTATCTTTGTTATGTTGGTGTTAATGACTTTAGTCACGACATTCATGACTACTCCGCTGATTTCTTTTATCAAATTCTGTTTTCATGCCCGTGCTAAAATTATCCTGCATAAGCACACCGAAACGTTATCCAATGGAACATTTAAAGTATTACTTTCTTTCGGACGTGCCGGTAACGGACAGATTATGCTTGACGTCGCACACCAAATGTTTGCACACAACAAAAATAAATTAGACCTGACGGCATTACACCTTACTGTCGGCTCCGATGTAAATCCTTTACATACGGATAACTTTGAAGAAGTCAGCTTTGGGCCTATCCTTTACGGTGCAAAGAAATTAGGTATGCATATCCATACTCGCTATGAAGTATCAAACAATGCAGGTGAAGATATATGCGATATTGTAAATAATGAAGGATTTGACTTTTTATTGGTAGGCGCAGGGATATCTATGAGCGACCTTCCGGAAGATATCGAAGCAAACCGTTATCGCACATCTTTCTACAATCGTTATTTCAAGCGCTTCAAAGCTCCGGAATCCTGGTTCTATCCGGGGGCTTTATTGAAAGATAAAACCAAGATGTTTATCGCACGCAGTAATTGCGATGTAGGTGTATTCATCAACCGCAACTTCGTAAAAGCATCAAATACAATTGTTATTATATCCTCCGAAGATGATTTATTCTTGCTGGATTATGCTTCTACATTGCTGAAAACGACTTACGGTTCAGTATCCATTTTAAATAAAACCAGTACAACTACTCCCGGATATGAACAGATCGTAAGTGCCATTAACGATTTTATGCAGACAATCGAACAAGCTACATTGTTGCCTGACAAAGACCTTACACCGGAATTATTCACTAATTTCAACTTTATGTTGATTAGTTATAATACATGGAATGATGTTTCAGAACACCGAAAAGAAGCATTGCAGAAAATGCCATCAACAATTATTCTCAGCAAAAACCAGTTCAAAGGGAATATGGTAGAGAAATAATAATCGTCACTTCTGACTCTTGAAAAGGCTTGTGCCTAACATAAAATAGCCACATTAAAATAATATGATATTCGAAACAGAAAGGTTGCAATTAAGAGAGCTGAAGCAAAGCGATTTTGATGATGTTTGTAAATTATTACAAGACCCGGAAGTAATGTACGCATATGAAGGGGCATTCAGCAAACAGGAAGTACAGGATTGGTTGAACAAACAATATACAAGATACCGGAATAACGGCTTCGGATTATGGGCTGTAATAGATAAGGACAGTAGAGAGCTTATCGGCCAGTGTGGCGTGACCATGCAAGACTACAATGACAAAAAAGTTCCGGAAATAGGTTATCTCTTCAGAAAGGAATTCTGGCACAAAGGATATGCGACGGAAGCAGCAAAAGCCTGTAAAAAATATGCTTTCGATAAGCTCAATTTGGATGGAGTATATTCGATCATACGGGATAACAATATTGCATCCCAAAAAGTAGCTTTACGAAATGGAATGAAAAAGATCGATACCATTATCAAACATTATCGGAATGTTGATATGCCGCATTTTATTTTTTATACGACAAAATAATACTGTGAAATCTTCAAGCAAATATCAACCAGCCTAATTTAATTTTCAGCCGCCATAGGTCCGCTTTCATCCATATCCGACCCTGATCCATTGCCCTTGTTTTCAATCTGACTTTCATAAAAGCTAAGTTTTTCCTGACAAAGGCGGTGAGTTACCTCGCGGAGAAAGTCAAGACGTAAAATAAGATACTGAATCTGTTCACGGCTCACCTGGTAATTCATATTATAACGTGCTTCTATATAAGCACGGCAAAGTAGCTCATAACTAATCTGCGCCTGCTGCGTATCCATAGGAAAAACAAAAGACAAATCGCGGGAGAGACTTTTCACCATAGCCTGTAACTCTGCCAGTTTATGGTTCTTCGGACGATAATTCATACACACCAGCAAAATAGCATAATAGAATTTTTCTGCCACCTGATGCAATAAAAAAGCAGCATTCATATAGTCTTTGTCTTTCAAGAAGAAAGACTTTACTCCTTTCAACATACTAACAGCCGAAGGATAGTAGATATTAAACTCACGTTCGGCAATATCCTTTATCTCTTTATAATTGAGACTGCAAGGTTTTGCTAACTTGAATGCTTTATCATTATAAAGCATAATACCGTCTTTCACTAAATCGGTGAAGAAATAATGCCTGTGTTCCAGATTTTCATTCAGTACATTTATATTCTCTACAATAAAACGAGGAATGGCATGACGTCTGCCGGCAAATACTTTATTATAAACAGGCAAAACTTTATGACGGAGGTTATTTTCCGTTATACGAATATTCAAGTCCGATACAACAATCAGAATATCATAATCACTTTGATAAGATGTATGAATGCCGAACTCCACACGTTCATCCCATAATACATAATCTCCACGGGCATAACTGCCATAAAGAATAACCATATGACATCTACTTATCTGCTTCTTAATCATATGTAGAAGGAACTCAAGTTCTTCCCGCGTATTTTTCCTGAAGTGTTTTATCGATCTTTTCATTTTCCGCGCTGTTATATCTTGCAAATTTAGATAATCTCGATATAACTACGTCCATTTCCGGCACGATTTACACGAATTTGGGCAGGAATACGCTCTGTCATCTCCTGTACATGGGATATTACACCTATTTTACGTCCTTGCGTACGGAGACTTTCCAAAGCATCCATCGCCACACGCAACGTTTCCGCATCCAGTGAACCGAAACCTTCATCAATAAAGAGGCTCTCTACCTTCATCCTGTTAGAAGATAATGATGACAAACCCAAAGCCAAAGCCAAAGAAACAAGGAAAGACTCACCACCAGAAAGACTATGCACTGAACGGACTTCATCACACATATCACGATCTATTACCTGTAAAGCTAATGTCTCAGGAACGCGTTCCAGCCGGTAACGTCGTGTCAGGTTCCTTAATTGCACATTTGCATAATTCAACAACAAATCCAGTGTATATCCCTGAGCTATACGCCGGAATTTAGCTCCATCGGCAGACCCAGCCAGATCATTTAATTTCGCCCAGCGTTCACTATCCAACCGCTTAGCCATAAGTTCATTTTGCAATCCAGCCACCTTTTCCTTATTCTCTTTCTGGACACGAATACGAAAACTCAGCTCCGTTTTCTCTTGAGTAATGCGAGCTAAAGAATCCGCCAAAGATTCTCCACCGGAAGCTTCTGTATAACTAGCCATCCATTTGTCAAGCATTTCTTGACATTTAGTTAAATTAGCAGATGCTTCCATCAAGTCTTTTTCTATCTGTTCGGAAATACCACGCATCTGCTCGGCTATCCCTGCCTGTTCTGTCTGTGTGGCAAGTAAGTGTTTCAACCGTTCCTTTAACTCTTCAGAGTGGCAAGTATACTCCTGCTCTACCAAATCTGCCGGACGACCATTCAAAAGAATGGAACGTTCCTTTTGTAAAACAGCCAGAACTGCTTTATTCTTTTCTAACTCCTGAACAGTTTCTTCCGAACGTTTGCGTAATGATGGAAGAAAAGAAGCCAATGAGTCACTTTCTGCTTTTCGCGCACTCTGTTCACGCTCCAGTCCACGGAGTTTTTCATTATTTTCATGCCATTGACGGGCAAAATCGGTCAATGTTTTCCGAAAAGCAACCGGGTCCTGTTGCCATCCTTTCTGCCAGTCACTGCTTCCAAACAATAAATCTGCCGACCCTAAAGAACGGGAAAGCCGAACTGTTTGCTCTTTTATCGTCTCATCTTCATGTGCAAGTTGAGTTGCCGACAACTTCCTCATGGTCATAATATCTTTACAAGCAGCATCTGCTTCTGTCAATTCTTTATGAAAAGCAAGTTGCCGTTGCTGGAGGGAAGTTATCTGTCTGGAAAGTGCCGTATACGCCGTTTTCTTTTCTGACAATTGTTGAAGACGCAATGTCATTTGAGCGACTTGTTGGTCCGGCGACACGGAAGGAAGAGTGGAAAGAGCCGGATGATGCACACTACCACATACAGGGCAAGGCTCCCCTTCCTGTAGCCGTGCACGCAATTCCTGTATATTTCCTGATGCAGCAAGGCGCGCCTGTTCTATCAGTAATTGTTCGCGTTCTTTTCTGACTTGTTCTATTTCCTGATCTAACCGGGATATATCAACCTTTTTTAATTCCGCTTCCATAGAACGGGAAGAAGTTTCTATCTTACTTAATTCCACACGTTTGGATTCGACAGCTTGCTGTAGAGTCTTCAATTTTAATGCCTGTTTATCGTCTGCACTACGTATGGATAAAATTGTGCGGTTTGCCTTATCAATAGACTCACGTGCTGCAGATGCCGCATCAATATGAAGTAAAAGAGCTGATAACTGCTCCGCTATATTTTCTTTACTACGATACCGTTCGCGCCAAGCAGCAAGGTGAGTAATCTCTTCATTTCTTTGCTGCCACAATTTAAAAGCAGCCTGATATTTATCATCCGCTTCTTTCAAACTACCTGCAGCTCTTTTCATTTGTAATTCTGAATCCGATACGGTTTTCATCGCATTATCCAGTTGGATATCTACTCGCCTGGCTTGTTGTATCTCCTGCTTCAGAAGATTAAATGCAGTCTCGGACTTTTGCTGCTCCTCCATGCCAAGTTCATAGTCCCGACGAGCGGCAAGCAATAGTTCTGTTGCTTTTTGCAAACGAACAGCAGCATCTTTCCGACGGGATTCGCGATCTGTTATTTGCTGACGAGCAGAGCGTACAGCTTCTTCCAGAGCCTGCTGTTCCATTCTGGATTTATCAAGACGCAACAATGTGGCTTCTGCTGCAGATAAACGGATCCGGATTTCCTCCTCTACATCTTCCGTTAACAACTCTATTCCCTGTATCCGCTGATTTATTCTGTCAAAAGCCTCTTTTGCTGCTGCATTTTTTTCAAATATCAAACGGGAAATAGCGGAATAAAGTTCAGTACCGGTTAGCTTCTCCAATAAAGATGCCTTTTCTCCCTGTTCAGCTTTCAGAAAAGTAGAAAAATCATTTTGTGCCAGAAGGACGGAACGGGTAAACTGTTCGAATGTAAGTCCGATTAATTCTATAATACGGGCTTGCAAGTCAGAACGCCCCCCCTGCTCTTCTTCCTCTTTATCCAGGTTATACAGGGTTGTACGAGGTTGCTGCAAACGACCGCTCTCTTTATCGCGTGCACGGGAAACCGACCAGCGCGCACGATAACGATGACCATTCAATGCTACAAAATCTGTTTCAGCATATCCTGAGGCCGTGCCCCGGCGAAGCATAAAACGAGGGTCACTTTGTGGTAAGACCTCATCGTTCACATCACGCAATTTTACATTATTTTCTTTTGCTTGATTGGTACGGGGTGTACGGGCAAAAAGAGCCAGACACATCGTATCCAGCAAAGTAGATTTACCAGCTCCTGTGGGTCCCGAAATGGCAAATATTCCTGCCGAAAACAAGGGTTCTACTGTAAAATCAATATCGAACTCTCCTTCCAAAGAGGCCAGATTCCGACCTCGTATCGCTAATATTTTCATTGGGAAACCTCCCGTATTACATCATTAAACAAATGTTCCAGTTCCTCAGGCAGTTCTCCTCCATAACGATTGGTAAAAGTATGCCGCAGCATATCCAGCGGATCTATCTTCTGTAAATCAGTACACGACAACAGAGTAGTTTCTGTTTTATCTTCCCGTTCAGGATAGGAAGGGACTATCGTTGTTAGGCGTACAGCTTTATCCTCCAACACCTCCTCTACTTTATGACGGAAAGAAGGGTCGGGTTCGGTCAGTAATACCTGTACCTCTAAATAAGGCATACATTTCTTATCACACGCTTCATCAGCAAGCGGCAAACCGGCAAGTTGCAACAGAACCTCTTCCGGAGCCGCCGGACGTTCCGGCATTCGTCTCAAAGGAGCTAAAAGCGGGATTTCAAGTGGAATAATATTCCCCACTTTTCCTTTTTCTATATGGATTGCTACCACCTGATGCCGATAGTTTTTCTCCGAAAAGGACATCGGCAGAGGACTACCCGAATAGCGGATATTTTCTTTTCCTCCAATCCGTTGGGCTTTATGTATATGTCCCAATGCCGTATAAGCAAGTTCTTCTCCAAATGCAGCGGTTGAAACAGACTCCAAACCTCCCATTATCACCCGTTCGCTCCTGTCGTCATCCGAAAGTTCCGATCCGGTAGCATGCAGATGCCCCATTGCAATCAAAGCTTCGCAGGCAGAACATTTTTCTTTTGCATAAGCGGCAAGTTGTTGATACATGCGGGTAACACCCCCAACATAAGTAGTATCCTCTTCTTCAGAGGGAGGATAATCCCCTTGACGGAGATAGGGAACAGCAAGGCAAAGAGCCTCTTCTTCACTTTGCTTATTGTATAAAGGTATTAGAAGGGAGTCGAAATCGATGGTTCCATCTTCTTTCCGACGGATAATACCGGTTATTGTGGTATTTAATTCTTCCAGTAAAGGAACAGGGGCCTCGAGACGTGCGGCCGAATCGTGATTACCAGCTATGATAACTATTTGCAATTTAGGGCAACGCCTATTGGCTTCCCTGAGAAAACGGAAAAATCGATGTTGCGCCGAAGCGGAAGGGTTGGCCACATCAAAAACATCCCCGGCAATCAACAACACATCAGTTTGTTGCTCTTCTAATGTATCTACCAGCCAATTCAGGAAAGCATCATGTTCCTCCTCCCGATCGTAACCGAAAAAAGTCTGCCCAAGATGCCAATCAGCAGTATGTATTATTTTCAAAGACATAATTTCCTACAAATCCTTTAGCCATTTTTTGCCAGATGGGGTTTTCAAATAGATAATAAAACCACCTCCTACAATTATACAAGCTGTAAAAATCATACCTAACATACTCATCATTTTATGATTTTAAAATTTCATTACCAATATACGCTAAAATAAACGTAGCAATTATACCCGTAAGTATAATATACCAATTATCTAACTTACTCAATTCAGCATACAAAGGAACAATTCCTCCTACAACTAAACCGACAAAGCTCAATTTAGCTAAATCAAAAAAGAACTTACCTAAATTCTCACGACGAAATCTTTTAAGAAGCTTCCCCTCTTTCTTTACTTCCTGTTGTTCCTACCATTTTCCCATTGCAAATGTAGCATTTTAGTTTATAGCTTATAAACGTCTACATTGTAATATTATTGTCTATCAAGCCGGAATATACCAAACAACTTTCCCGCTTGACTCAACATATGTCTCTCCGTTGTTCCGGAAAATATGTTACAGAATCCGTTTGTAAAAATAAAAGTATTGTACCAAAGATAATAGATATATAGACAAAAACCTTTATATGCCTACTTTTTTCTTCGTTTATGCAATCATGGCTGATACTATCCCCCATTAATGGCATAAGGAATAAGGATTGCTTTTGATCCCTCTTCATTTGTTTATTTCGGGATATTAGCTCTATCTTTGTAGCCACAAAAAGACACTCGTATGGATTGGTTACAAGAAGCCTTTTTCACGCCATCAATGGTTCAGGCGGTTATTATCATCTCACTGGTATCCGCACTGGGTTTATATTTAGGAAGAATCAAGATATTCGGTATCTCACTGGGTATCACTTTTGTTTTCTTTGCCGGTATCTTTGCCGGACATCTTGGCATTGTTGTCAATAAAGATATGCTCTATTTTGCCCAAAGCTTTGGGCTGATACTTTTTGTATATTCCTTAGGTATGCAAGTAGGTCCCGGTTTTTTTGCTTCCCTGAAGAAAGGAGGGATCGCCCTGAATATGATGGGACTTAGTGTAGTCATACTTGGGCTTCTCCTCGCTGTAGGACTTCATTTTATTACAGGTATTTCACTTTCTAATATGATCGGTTTGCTTTGCGGGGCAGTAACCAATACCCCCGCACTGGGTGCTGCGCAACAAGCTCTGCTGCAATTAGACCCATCCAACACAAGAGGGGTTACAGATATGGCATTGGCATGTGCAGTTGCATACCCGTTAGGAGTTGTGGGTGTGATACTGGCTATTGTTGTGCTAAGAAAATTCTTCTCGGGAGAGCAGGAAACCGGTACTAAAGATAAACGGGATACCACCACCTATGTCGCCGAATTTCATGTCAGCAATCCGGGTATCTATAATAAAAGTATCAAAGATATAATGAAATTAACCGACAGGCATTTCGTTATTTCCCGGGTATGGCGCAATGGAAAAGTCAGTATCCCGACATCTGATACACTACTAAAAGAACACGACCACCTTCTGATTATATCAGTCAAAGCAGACGTAGAATCTATCAAGGCGTTATTCGGAGAACAGGAAAATGTAGACTGGAATAAAGAAGACATCGATTGGAATGCTATCGACAGCCAGTTGGTTTCACGTCGTATTGCCGTTACCCGCAACCGGGTAAACGGAGTCAAACTGGGTTCCCTTCGCCTCCGCAACCTATATGGCATTAATATCACTCGTGTAAATCGTGCAGGTATCGATTTGTTGGCATCTCCCGACCTCCGCCTACAGATTGGCGACCGATTAACGATTGTAGGAGAAGCTAATTCTGTAAATACGGTAGGCAAAATATTAGGAGATGAAATCAAGCGATTGGATACACCAAACTTATTATCCGTATTCGTCGGTATATCATTAGGGATGTTATTGGGAGCCCTGCCTATCACATTTCCGGGAATGTCTACTCCGGTAAAACTAGGTATTGCCGGAGGTCCGATCATTGTAGGTATCTTGATGGGTGCATTCGGTCCGCGTTTTCATCTTACCACTTATACAACAATGAGTGCCAACCTGATGCTGCGCCAATTGGGTATTGTTATCTATCTGGCAGGGCTGGGTATTGAATCCGGGGCACATTTCTTTGAAACGATATTCCGTGCCGAGGGATTATTATGGATCGGATTGGGCTTCCTGCTAACCATTGTTCCAGTACTGATTATAGGCTTTATCGCCGCTCGCTTCTTCAATCTGGATTACGGTCATAATATCGGTATGCTTTGTGGTAGCATGGCAAATCCGATGGCACTGAGTTATGCCAACACTACTGTAGAAGGCGACGAACCTTCTGTTTCCTATGCTACCGTATATCCGCTTTCAATGTTTATACGCGTGATAACTACGCAGTTGGTATTAATGTTGCTTTTATAGCGCTAGAGCGCTATAAAAGAATCTTTATTTCTTCCGTATAAAAAAACTCGAATCCCGGGGAATAATTTCTCCGGTAAGATTGACTGCAACGGGAACGGCATTCCGGTTCTTTATCCGCCGTATCATCAATTCTACACTGACGTTGGCTATTTCTTCACAGGGTTGTTTAAAAGAAGTCAACGCATATTTAAGATGCTGGGAGTATTTCATATTATCGTAACCACAAATCAGCAAATCCGATGAAATTTTCAGTCCGATTGCATCAATAGTAGACATTAAAACGGCAGCTGTAGAATCATTTGCACAGATTATACCTGTTTTTCCCGGAATAACCGGTATCTGTTCCACAAACTTCACATCTTCGGGATTTCCGCAATAAACATTACTTTCATTAAACGGAAGGTTATATTTCTCAATAGTTCGTTAAAAATTCGCCAAGCCTAAGCGGCTCTGGCAGTAAATAAAAT
>DXVO01000029.1 GCA_019417325.1 Parabacteroides sp.
GTCTGGCTATGTCCATATTGGGAATATTTTTCTATCTTCCGATTTTTACATTAAAGAAATCCGGCAAGGATAAATAAAACTCTATATTGAAATGATAAAACAAATACTCTTTAGAACATTAATAGGTCTTCTATTCACTTTTTCAACTTTTGCATATAGCCAGACATCAGAAACTGAATTTTCTGAAAAGTATATCCATTTAATTTTAGGCGATACCCAGTCCTTACATAAAATGAGAAAAGAAGGGCTTCCGGTAGATACGACCAACGAAAAAGGAACCTCGTTATTGATGCTTGCTGCATTTAATGGCGATTTGTCACAAATGAAGTCTCTCATAGCTGCCGGTGCCGATATAAATCAGCGGAATAAAAAGAATATGTTGATGATGTATAATTCTCCGTTGGATTATGCTGCATATGGAAATCAAAAACAGGCTGTCGATTTACTGCTTGCACAGGGTGTCGATATAAACCAGAAAGACCCGTCCGGTATGTCGCCCGTGTATAAATGCGGGCTATATAAAAACTATAAGATGCTATATTATCTGGTGGAAAAAGGAGCAATCCTCACAGACGAAGACAGGATAAACATCATGGTAATGGCTGCCCAAGGAGTTTTTTTAGACGAACAATCCACACAAATCATAAAATATATCCTGCAAGATATTCATGTGGAAAGAGAAGAACTAATGAAATGCAAACTATTGGCAACAAAAGGGCTGCCTTCTTCCTACAATAAACCAGATCAAATATGCGATCGAATTATTTCATTGCAAAACACCTATGCAGAGGCACTGATGCAGAAAAAAGCAGAACAGCGTGAGCAGGACAGCCTTAAAAATTTGTTGGCAACAGGACAAGCAGATACGATTCGATATACTTATAATACATACTCCTCGATTGATTTATCCGATAAGACAGTAACATCTAAAATAAAAGCTACGCCCCGCGTCGATTCCGTTAAGAACAAAGTGGGACATAAAACGGCAGGCATTATCTGCCTGTTATTGGCAATTACGCTTTTACTTGTATACAATTTTTCCAAGTTAATGGATAAATATGTAATCAAAGGGAAAACGAACCTATTTATACACATTTTCCGCTATATTATAGGCTGTTTGATTATTTACCCCATTCTTGCTTGTATGTATGCTAATTTGGACGATATCCTGGTTAGAAAATATGGAGAGGAAAAAGTCGCAACTTTATCCGGAGAGTGGAAATCGATAAAACATAGCGGTAGATATAATTATACAACCTGGTATATTGCATATTCTTTCCACTTTCTCCGGGAGGATGGCGTACGGATAAGCGTAAACCAGGGAAATGCCAAATTTAACAACGAATACGGAGATACAAAGAAGTATATGGATATATATGGAGATACAGAGCAGGATATAAAAGTCAATGTAAGATATGATTCGGCAGCACAAAAACTATCGGTCGACGACAATACCTACTTTCTGCAAAATCTGAATTGGATATTTGCAATGGGGCTTATCCTACTGGTGATTCTATTGTTCTGTTGTGGCAAGTTTAACAAACTGTTGGATAAAGTAAAAAGTATAATCGAAAAAAATGCCGGGAAGAATAATAAAAAAGAAACTATTATTGAAATGCCCTGCTTAGTTTCTACTTGCTGGACCTTCACTTCCCAAAAGTATGAATCATTAGAAGCGTTTGTTTATGATGTAAGAAATTCGGAAAAACAAAAGAATTTGAAACCCGAAGAATGCATGAATCCTGATAATCTAATAATTCTGGAACAATCTGCTATCTCAATCAATCTGTTCGATAATGATGTGAAAGGCAATAATAACCTGAATATAAAAATCATCCCTTACAACAAAAAGGATATCACAGAGGGAGAACTAATGTTTCAGCTTCATAATCAAATGATTCCATATTTAAACAAACTAAATGTTTATACCCTTGAATGTATCATCCTGTTTTCTGAGGATAAAGAAAAAAAGCAGGCGGAATGTTTTCTTTTGATGCATGAATAAAAGTCTGTACTGAATTTTATTTTGACATTTCTAATATTTTTCAGTACTTAGTGGCGAAATGGAGCTACCACAGGAACATAGGGATTTAAAGGAGATCGCCATAGGAAACTCGGAAGCCTTTGAACGGTTATTTTTTCAATATCAGCCACGCCTGGTTTATTTTCTGACAGGGTTGACACATGATAAAGAAATAAGCCGTGATATGGCGCAGGATATTTTTTTCACTCTTTGGAAAGACCGGAGTAAATTGGCTGACGTCAAATCCTTTTCCTCCTATCTCTTCCAAATGGCACGGTACACCGTTTACAACTATTTCGACCGTTTGACTATTTCTGAAAAATATGCAAATGAATTATTGGAAAATCCTGTAATTGCAGAATCTGAGGAAGAATCCCTTTTTGTCCGGGAATTACAGTACATAATAAACGAAGCTGTATCCCAAATGTCTCCCCAACGGCAACGGATATACCGGATGAGCCGCGAAGAAGGTTTATCCAACGAAGAAATCGCCCTAAAACTAAACCTTAGTAAACGGACTGTAGAAAATCATCTGACAGCCGCTCTCGCCATTTTACGCAAGATTCTTTATCTTGTATTTTTTGCTACTCCTTTTCATTAGAAACACGCTCTGATTCTGCGTATAAAAAATATTTGAAAAAATTTGATTTTCGGTTGTGTGTATTTCAACCGGTAACCTACTTCATAATAAATACGATATTTTTTATGAAGGGAAATAAGTCTCAAAATATTATAAACTCATACTTTGGAAAACACTTTTCCCCAAAGGCACGCTACCTGTTCGGGCATTGGCTTGGAGGAAAAGAGGATACTATACTCAAAGAAACCCTCTTGCAGGAACTCTGGGAACAAAGCCCGGCAGAGGTTACCGACGAAACCCGTAATGATTGGAAAAAACTACAAAACCGCATTTACTTACTTCCCGATACCAATAAAATCAATCCTTTTTACCGGAACTTGCTGAAATATGCCGCAATAATCGGCTTGATGTTTATAGTTAGTTCTACGACTTATTATCTGACAAACCGGGCTGCGACAAAGAAGCACGTCGAAATGGCCGAATTTTTTGTTCCCTTCGGGGAAAGCAAAATGATTACCTTGCCCGACAGTTCCAAGGTTTGGGTAGATGCCGGTTCTATGTTGGTATATCCCCAGGATTTTACATCCATGAACACCCGCTCCGTTTACCTTACAGGAAAAGCCTCTTTTACCGTAAAAAAGAATCCGGAAAAGCCTTTTATTGTAAAAACCACTTACATGGATGTTGAGGCTTTAGGCACTGTATTTACTGTCAAATCCTACCCTTCCGACATTTATACGGAAGCCACACTGGAAAAAGGAAGTGTACGGGTGGATATAAAAGGGCAACCGCTATTGTCGTCCATACTGAAACCCAACCAACAGTTAGTCTACTCCCATAAAGACAACAGCATACATATCCACGCTGTTGACGCAACATTATATAGTATGGAAAGAAAAGGATATTTGATTTTTGAAAATGCCACATTCAGCCAGTTGATTACAACAATCGAAAGAAAATTCAATGTAGTAATCCAGTGTAATTCACAAAGATATATGAAAGAAAGCTACAATGTCAAATTTGCACCTGACGAAACACTGGAAGACCTATTGAATGTATTACAACAGTTGAACGGACTGCATTATAAAATAAGAAAGAATGTAGTATTCATCCATTAAAAAAGAAAGGAGAACCAGAAATATGAGCAAAAGAAAACCGGAAAGATGAACCTGCGAAATCCCTCTTCCCGGCGTTTGAAATCGAATTGTATAAAAAATTCCGACTATAAGTCGTTAAGCATTAATTAATATTCAATTATCAAACATACAAATATATGAATTTAACTAATCTAATACATATAAAACCTGGGAAAAGTATGTCCAGGTTCATATTAACTGCAGCTTTATCAACCTTTTGTCTGTTTACCTATGCCCAGCAACAGCGGGTTAACTTGTCAGGAAACAATCTAACATTGAAAGCCGCATTCAAACAAATAGAACAACAAACAAAATTATTTGTGGATTATAAAGTCCAGGAAGTAAACGATTCCCGGATAATAAGAAATGTCCCAAGGGAAAATAATGTGAAAGCCGTACTGGAGCAATTACTCGATGGAACAGGATGTTCGGTTGTGTTTAAGAACGGGCATATCATTATTACCAAACAAACGGGACAGGCATCCGACAAAACAACTGTAGTAACCGGCGTGGTAAAAACAGAAAGCGGAGAACCGATAATCGGTGCCAACGTTGTGGAAAAAGGAACAACGAACGGAACAGTAACCGATATTAATGGGAAATACAGTCTGACAGTTCCTAAAGGAAGTGTTCTGCAGGTTTCTTACATCGGATACAATACGCAAGAATTATCATCCAACGGAAAACCGGTATTGAATATCGTCCTTAAAGAAGACCTTAAGGCTTTGGATGAAGTAGTCGTTGTTGGTTATGGAACTCAGAAAAAAGAAGTTGTAACTGCCGCCATCACTACTGTAAAATCAGACCAGATAGCAGTCAGCCCTTCTTCCGACGTAGCTGCAGGTCTTGCAGGGCGTCTGTCGGGTGTGATTATCAATACCCGTTCCGGTGAAGTTGGAAACGAAAGTACTTCCATCTTTGTCCGCGGACGAAGCACATATGGAGGAAGCACGGAACCTTTATATGTTGTCGACGGTATTGCCCGCACAGAAGAAGATGGCCTTCTCTCCCGGATAGACCCGAACGACATCGAGTCTATCTCCGTATTGAAAGATGCTTCCGCAGCCATCTACGGTTCACGTGCAGCAAACGGGGTTATCCTGATTACAACCAAACGAGGGGTAACAGGTATGAAGCCGACCATCAACATTACCTACAACCATTCTTTTGCACAGCCATCCCGGATTGTAAAAATGGCGGATGCAGCGACTTATGCTACAGCTCATAACTGGGCAAACCAGTCGAAAGGATTGGATCCGACCTACTCACCGGAAGAGATACAGAAGTTTGCCGATGGTTCAGACCCCTTGAATTATCCGAATACGGACTGGTACCGGACCGTACAGAAAACATGGACACACCAGGATAAGGCAAACATCTCCTTACGTGGCGGTTCGGAAAAAGTGCAGTATTTTATGTCCGGTGGTATATTGAATCAGGGAACTCCGTTTAATAATGGTTTTACCTACAACCGCCAGTTTAATGTCCGTTCCAATCTGGATGCAAAGGTTAATAACTATATTAAAGTAGGTTTGGATATATCCGCCAAGAAACTTGACCGTGTATTACCGAGAGATGGTTCCGTAAACGGTGGTTCCATGTATTCCCATGTGGCACTGAACCTTCCGACCATTCTTGCCAAATATCCGGGAACAGACCTTGCTGCTCCGGCACGCGATGGGGATAACCCACTGGTTCAAACATCCGGAGAAGCTGGTTATACAAAGACCAATCGCTGGATATTAAACTCACAGGCAAATATCACGATCGACATACCTTGGGTTAAGGGACTTTCTTTAAATGGTAGTTTTGCATACGATTATTATCACCAGAAATATAAACAATTCAAGAATGTTGCTTATGTGTATAATTACGACCAGGCTACAGATGTTTATTCCAAAGTAATTGTTCCAACCGTTACAAGCCCATCTCTGACTGTAGAAGAAAAACGTACGGAAAGCATTACAGGCAATGTTCGTATTAACTACCGGAATACATTTGCCGAATTGCATACTTTGGACGGTTTCTTAGGATTTGAAGAAAATAAATTCAATTCCAATATGCTGAATGGATACCGGGGCAACTTCCCCAGCGGTGCATTGGATGAATTACCCTTCGGTGACAGCAACACACAAACGAATAGTGGCTCTTACAGCGAAACAGCCCGTTTAAACTATTTCGGTCGCTTGTTGTATGATTTCGACAACAAGTACATGCTACAATTCCAGTTCCGCTATGATGGTTCCCAGAATTTCCCGAAAGGAAACCGCTTCGGTTTCTTCCCTGGGGTTTCTGCCGGTTGGACCATCACCCGCGAAAAGTTTATGGAAAATGTAAACTGGCTGGATAACCTGAAATTGCGTGCCTCTTGGGGTATGATGGGGAATGATGCGGTTGCCGCCTATCAATATTTAGTGATGTACGGTTTGGCATCGGGTGCCGTGTTCAACGGTTCGCAAGCCTCCGGCCTATATCAGAAAGGTACGCCGAATCCTAATATCACTTGGGAAACAGCCACTTCATATGATGTCGGTTTGGAAGCCCGTTTCTTAGGCGGACGTTTAGGATTTGAAGTAGACTGGTTCAAATCACGCCGTGAAGATATCCTGGCTAAGCGTAATGCTTCCGTTCCTGCTTTTACAGGTTTATCGTTGCCGGATGAAAATATAGGTATTGCAGAGAATAATGGTTTTGAATTTATGATTAATCACCAGAATACCATTAAGAAAGATTTCTCCTACTCTATTTCCGGAAACTTCACATTGGCAAAGAATAAAGTTGTATTCTCCGATGAAGTGCCGATGGCTGAAGAATATCAGAAATCAGAAGGACATCCTATTGGCAGTTCCTTACGATACAAAGCAATCGGTATTTATAGTGAAGCGGATATTAATGACCCAAGCGTACCGAAACGTCCGGGAACTATGGCTGGCGACATTAAGATATGGGATGCAAACGGTGACGGAGATATTACTTCTTTAGACCAGATCAGACAGGATTTGACGGATATTCCACAAATTGTTTATGGTTTAAACCTTGGCTTTACATGGAAACAGTTTGACATTGCTTTGATGTTCCAGGGACAAGCCAGAGTAATTAATACGATTAATGATGCTTGGGTGGATCCATCATCCGGTGGAGCCGGCAACTTAATGGAATGGTGGACTGAAGATATGTGGACTCCTGAAAATCCGGATGGAACAAAACCTCGCTTAGGAACTCCCAATCGTATAGGTGGTACAACATTTACAAATATTAGTGCAGCATTCTTTAAATTGAAAAATGCAGAAATCGGTTATACGCTGCCAAACACGGTTAAGAGCAAATTAGGCGTAGAGAATGCCCGCATTTATATAAGTGGAACAAACTTATTCTCTTTGGACCACATGCATAACATGGGTATCGACCCGGAAGCTACCGGTGCCGGTTATGGTGGTTGGGCTTTGAACCCGCAGCGATTGATTAACTTAGGTATAAATATATCATTCTAAAGGAATTACATTATGAAGAAATTATATATAGGATTAACCTGTTCGATGATGTTTTTGGCTTCTTGTAGCGACGTGTTGGATATAACTCCGACAGATAGTTACTCCGACCCTGTTCTATGGCAGGACCAGAATCTGATTAAAATGTTCGTGAACGACCAGTATAACACATTGGGGAATACAGGAAACTTTTTCTTCCTGCCATTCTTTACCGACGAAGTTTATCAAAAATATAATGACGGAGGTTGCAATAATATACGTGAAAATATCCTGACTTCGGATAATATAGGCGGTGTAAATGATATCCTGCATTTCTGGAACACTGGATATAGCTATCTCCGTAATATCAATACCTACTTTAAGAATATCGAAACTTCGGAAGTGCCGGACGATTTCAAAAAAGAAATGACGGCAGAAATCAAGTTTCTCCGGGCTTATACCTATGCCAAGCTGATTTGGGCATACGGAGGCGTTCCGATTATTGAAGAAGCATATAGTATCGATAGCGACTGGTCGCAGGTAAAACGGAATACTTATGACGAATGTGTCACTTATATTCTAAAAGATTTGAAGGATGTAATCGAAACATTACCCGACCGGCCGAACGAGCGGAACCGGGCTAGTGCCAATGCCGCCCGTGCATTAAAAGCCAGAGTCCTGCTTTATTATGCCAGCCCGTTAAACAATCCGAACAACGATAAGGACCGATGGCAGCAAGCATCCGATGCAGCAAAAGAATTATTCGACAAGGGATATGAATTGTGCGACGATTACCGGAAAATGTTTCTGGATGCCGG
This sequence comes from Parabacteroides sp., assembly GCA_019417325.1. Classification (GTDB taxonomy): domain Bacteria; phylum Bacteroidota; class Bacteroidia; order Bacteroidales; family Tannerellaceae; genus Parabacteroides. Next base: position 8,025 of record DXVO01000029.1, read on the forward strand.
AAACAGCGAATATATATTCGCCCGTGAGTTCAGTGAAACCTACAGCCACGTACGGGATGCCTATTTTGCTTCACCTGCCGATGGTGGCCGTGGTTGGGGTACACCTTCTCAAAATATCGTGGATGCGTATGAAACAACCGATGGAGAAATTCCGGTATTGAACAGCACAACAGGCGAAGTAAATCCAAATTCAATCTATGACCCGGCAGAGCCTTACAAGAACAGGGACCCGCGTTTCTATGATTGCATTTACTACAACGGTTCCAAGTCTATTGATGGACGTATCATTGAAACCTTCCAGAAAGGTGCGGATATGCTGACACAGGATATGACAATGACAAGTTATTACATGAGGAAATTTCAGGACGAATCCTTAGGCACTTATTCTTTCAATTATCACTACACAACCCCTCACCCCTATTTCCGTTTGGCTGAAATGTACCTGAATTATGCTGAAGCGGAATATCATTTGGGACATGAAGATGTGGCACGTGAATATGTAAACAAAGTAAGAAGCCGTAAAAGTGTCGATATGCCGGACATTGAAGATACAGGAGAGAACCTGCTGAAACGGATTTACCATGAACGGCAAATAGAACTGGCATTTGAAGGACACCGTTATTTTGACTTACGTCGTTGGAAAATTGCGGATAATACTCCGATAATCGGAACAATTATTGAAAAAGAAGGTAATGCATATTCGTACAAACGTTATACTTTATCATTAACTTCGCGCGAGAAAGAATGGAAAGACGCATTTTACCTGTTGCCTATCCATTATTCCGAAATACAGAAAAGTAACAAGAGCCTGGAACAAAACCCGGGATATAATTAATTATAATACTTAAATAATGAGAAAACGCAATCAAGAAATTGTAGCGGGAATACTCTTTCTATTAATAGGATGTGGGGCTTGCAACTCCACATCTGATAATCAAAAAGAGTGGAGAACCAACTTCGCAAGCCCGCCCAACAAGTATCGGCCGCAACCTTTCTGGCATATCAACGGAGAGTTGACCAAGGAAGGAATTTATGAACAAATAACAGATGCTTACCGGAAAGATGGTTTCGGCGGAGTGGCAATATTGCCGTTAACCCCCGCCCAGATGTGGGGAGGAACAGGTATCTGCCCCGGAACAACACCGGAATATCTGTCCGACGGATATTTCGACCGGTACCGGGATATCCTCGAATGTTCGCATCAACTGGGAACAGAAGTGATTTTATATGATGATGTGGATTTTCCCAGTGGAGTGATGGGCGGCAAACTAACGAAAGAATACCCGCAATATACCCAGAAAAGATTGTCCAAGCAGGAAAAGGATATTTCCGGTCCTATTGCTATAAATATGGAGGTGCCGGTTAAAGACCTTTTCATGGGAGCGGTAGCCATGAATATGGAAACATTGGAACGCATTGATTTAACAGACAATGTACACAATGGCATGCTACAATGGAATGCCCCTTCAGGAAAATGGAAAATCATGTCTTTCTATCTGGAATATAATGTAGATTCCCGCCTGGATTATATGGACCCGGAAGCAATCGACCATTTCATCTCCATGACGTACGAACAATATGCAGCCCGCTTCAAGGACTATTTTGGGAATACGGTAAGAAGGACTTTCTTCGATGATGTTGGGTATCTGGGCAACTCCCGTTTCTGGAACCAGGCTCTGACACAAAACTTCGAGAAACGTTACAATAAAAAGGCTGTCCTCTATTATCCGGCTTTATGGTATAATATAGGTGAAGAAACAGAAGCCACCCGTGTCGCATTCTATGGTTTACGTGCTGAAATGGTAGGCGAAGGCTATCCGAAGAAAGTAGCGGAATGGAGTACACAGCACGGGCTATTGAGCATGGGGCACCCGCCTGGAAATTATGAACCGACAACCGTCGACATGTATGGCGATCCCTTTAAGTATTACCGTCATACCCCGGTACCCCTAATGGATGCCATTCACGGATACCCTTATGGCCGTCCAGGATTCAAATTGATTAGTTCTGCCGCTGATGTACACGACCGTCCGAATGTTGCCGTAGAAATCTATGGTAATTATATTGCAGAAATGGACTCGTTTATGTTGTATCGCGGAGCTATGGAAGTAATGGTTCGCGGTGTAAACTTCCTCGTTCCTCACGGCATGTGGTATAATCCGGATATTGTAAAAATTCCGCCGTTGATTGCCCACTACAGTAAGTTACTCGGCCCGGCCTTACACCACTACAGCGATTATGTAGGCCGTTCGGTATCTTTACTGGAAGGAGGAAACCGTGTTGCGGATATAGCACTCCTCTACCCGATCGAATCGTTGGAGGCTTGGTACGAACAGGATAATCCCAACCGTCCGACCATCGGCAAAGATGTACCTCCCTATACCGATTACAACCGGATTGGAGATATGTTGACCGGACAGATACGACAGGACTTTACCTTTGTCCATCCGGAAGAGCTGCAAAAAGACAAATACCGGATACAAGATGGTAAAATCTTCCTGGATACGAAACAGACACATCAGGCTTATAAACTACTGATTATGCCGGCAGCCAAAGTACTTTCCGTAGAAACACTAAAGAAAATCCAGGCATATTATAATGCCGGCGGAAAAATATTGGCTACCCATTTACTACCATCCAAATCGTCCGAGTTCGGAAGGGATGAAGAAGTCGTTACCATTATCCGGCAAATTTTCAATATCGACCCGATGGGAAATATGCCGCAGGAAAGCACTTCAACCCGGAATGACAAAGGAGGGGAAGCTATCTTCCTGCCATTGGCGGAAAAAGATGCATTAGCAGAAGCTATTGCAGCCCTACTCCCTGATCCGGATGTGAAAATCGATGTAGTAGAAGCCCTGAATCAACCGGATGCTTTAACCCGTCCGCTTCTGGGAGTGAATGAGTACCGGAATCTTCCGTCCGAGAAGTTGGGACAGTTATCCTATATCCATAAACAAAAAGACGGAAAGGATATTTATCTGTTCGCAAACTCTACAGACAAAGCGGTAAACACATGGGTTATTCTGAAAGGTGATTTGAAGCTGGAATGCTGGAACCCGCATACCGGAACGATTGAAAAATGGAAAAATATCGAATACCAGAAAGACAATCAAGGTGAAACCTATACCAAAATAAATTTACAGTTGGCACCTGTAAGTTCTATATTTGCGGTATCCCAATAAAAAGGCAGGGAGATGTGCCGGAAACCAATACGGATATTCCGGCATACCTCCCCTTTTTCCATATTACAAAATATTATTATTTCACCATCTCAAATAGCACTTTGGCACAATAATTACCTTTCTGCTGACTCTGCATTTTTAAATAAAAGAGATTTCAGGAAGAATCAGCTCCTTTTTCATGTTAAAAAGCAGGCTTTTTATACTTGTCCGGGACCTTTTCTTACTTTCCCGGAGAGTAATTTCAATTAGTACCGGTACTAATTCCTACTATTTTTGCATATAAAAACACCTATATTTTAACTTTAAAACATATATGTTTTGAAATCGAAGCATATATGTTTCGTTTTTTGATGTTATTGAGCAGAAACGCAGTTCTGGAATGGTTATAAAACCAAACCGGACGCGAATGTTAAATAGATTATTATTTTCCATAAAATACAACAATATATTTAGACGCGGATCACGCGGAAAACGCGGATTAAGAAATATAATACATGTATTAATCCGCGTTTTCCGCGTGATCCGCGTCTAATAAATTAATTCCGCGTCCAATTCAACAAGTAAGCTCTGCGTCATTTCCAACGACAAATAGATAAAACGAAACCTCACGAGAGTTGCGTATTTTCAAGCCCTCCGGGAATTATCCCGTACAGGCGATATATAGATAGGGTATTTTATCATTTTGACAAAATTGGCCCTGTCTGCACTTGTTTGACATTTTTTGTTTCCGTCTTTTGAAGAAAAAGCATTATCTTGCCACGACAATGAAAACAGAATAAAGCAAACCAAATAAAACAAGAGACAGGATGAAACATAAACTACAAATAAAGCCGGTAACTCTTAAATATATAGACCAGTACAATGAATTAATGCGGTATGTTTTCCAGGTCACAGACCGGGATTTGCAGGAAAGCGGATACCAGGACGGCGAACTTATCCGTTCGAAACGTCCCGTCTTGCAGGAAGCTGAAGTATTCGGATGGTTCACACCCGAAGATGAATTGATTTCGCAGATTTGTATTTATCCCTGTAAGGTAAATATACATGGTAAACTATTTGATATGGGAGGCGTCACCGGAGTCGGCACATACCCTGAATATGCAAATATGGGATTGATGAACGATCTGATAATAGAGGCTCTGAAAAAGATGCGTCAAGCCGGGCAGTATATTTCTTACCTTTTCCCCTATTCCATTCCCTATTACCGGCGTAAAGGCTGGGAAATCATCTCCGACCATATGACTTACTCATTTAAAGATACGCAACTACCCAAACATGTGGATGTTCCGGGATTTGTGGAAAGGCTGGATGTAACCGATGAAGACGTTAAACTCGTATACGACCGCTACGCCCATCAAATGCACGGAGCTCTTATCCGTAATAAAATAGAATGGGACGAATATTGGCGTTGGGAAAATGAGGATGAACGGACGGCTGCCGTCTATTATGATTCCGACAACCAACCTCAGGGTTGCCTGTTTTATTGGGTGGAAGGAGATATTTTCCATATTAAGGAAGCCTTTTACCTTACGCAGGAGGCAAAACATGGTTTATGGAACTTTGTAGGTGCTCATTTTTCTATGATTGATGAAGTACGGGGCGACAGCTATTTAAACGAACCTATAGCATTTGAATTGGAAGACAGCCATATTGTCGAAACAATAGAACCCTATTATATGGCACGGATTGTCGATGTTGCCGAATTTCTGAAGACTTATCCCTGGGATGATGAAATCAGGCCGTTTCATTTTATAGTTAAAGATGCGACTGCCGAATGGAATAATGGTGTTTTCGGAGTCCGTCAAAATGTAAACAACGAAATCGAAGTGGTTAAGGATCCCATTGGAGATGCAGTAGAACTGGATATCCGTACACTTTCAACGATGCTGATGAGTTATAAATCGCCAGCCTATTTACATAAGACCGAACGTTTAAAAACGAATGCAAAAACATTACGCTTGCTGGAAAAACTTATTCCGACAAAGAAACCCTATTTCTCCGATTACTTTTAATCTGAGATATTTTTCTATAGTTTCTCAAAAGTTTCTTCCTTATGAGAGAAAATTCTCACCCCGATGAGAAAAAAATTTCATCGGGGTGGAAAAAAGTTCTCATAATGATAAGAAAGATGTTTCTTTATTCGGTAATCTCAATATAATTACCTTCCGGGTCCAACACAACGCTCTCATAACATCCGTCGCCTGTAGTACGCGGCTCCCCTTCTATTGTATATCCGTCTTTACGCAAACGTTCCGTCAGTTCGTTTACTTTTTCTTTACTGCCTACGGAGATGGACAAATGTGCCAGTCCTTTCAGTAGTCCTCTTTTTACCGTATTATCTGCAATATCCGGCTTGTGCATTAACTCGATACGACAGTCGCCATCCTTGAATGCAAGGAAATATGAAGTATAATTCTTTTTAGGGTTGAAATATTTCGAACCACAGGATACTTCAAAATAAGTCAGGTAAAATTGGCGTATTGCTTCTATATCGTCTACCCAGACGGCTAAATGTTCTATTCTCATTCTATCAAAATCTTATTTTATTCCGCATTCTTTTTCAACCATTCCAGACGGCGTAAGTCCGGCAGGTGCTTTACCGTAAAATGTTCAAACTTTGCTTCAAACCCTTTTCCATCGGGACATGCAGCCATCAACCCTACCATAACCGGCGTATTATCCTGCAGATAGGCATTACGCATCATAGTGTAAGTCTTATCGTCATAAGAGTAAAATATTTCCACCGCATCCAAACGCCTTACAGCTTTTATCCAGACATACGGAAGCGTCTTGTCCAGAGTTATCACACTCCAGTCGCTGGTTTTATGGGTGACAACCGTACTCAAGTTGAATTTCCCATCCACATACTCGATGCCTGCTTTAATATAATTTTCGTGGTCGATACGAAGCATCAACCCCATCTGGTCGAAACGGGCTGTGTAATCGCCGGTAATCTTCACCTTCGCTTCAAACTCCCCACCATATAGGGCATAATAGAAAGGTGCGTCATCCACTGTAAATCCGTAGTGGGATATCCGCCAGTAGTCGCTCTGGGGAGTCACAAACATGGAAAGTGTATTGTCTTTTATTTCCCATTTCTCCGGCTCGTTAAACCAGTTCATTTTCTCTAAACTTTGCGACTTTACGGGCTGGGACAAAACAGTCATAAGCAACAAACCCGCCACAGGTATCAACTTTCTCATACAATATAGTTTTTTAAATACATTATTTATCCGGTAAGCCCCTTTAAACATCAAAGAATAACCGGAAAAAATTACCTTTGCAAAGGTATAATCCCGTACATTAACTGGCAATACTGATTAATAACCATTTTGCATAAAAAGATGAATATCGTTTCTACTCTGAATGAAAAACTTTTAAAACAGCCATTTGAAGAAGATTTGCTTCAACCTGCCTTGCTGGCTAAACACCAAGAAACGGCATGCAAATATGCAGAAACGGAGAATTCCATTGCTGTCTTAAGTGATCTGAGGTCGAATAAAAGCTATATCTACAACGGCGGGCTTGCTGCGGGATTAGGGCTTTCTACGGAAGAATGTAAAGAAATCAATTCTATCTGGGAGGAAGAGATTTTCTCTAAAATCCACCCCGACGATCTTACGGAAAAGCATCTCCTGGAGCTCCGTTTTTTTCATTTACTGAAGAAACTGCCGGTTTCCGAACGTTCCGATTATCACATTATAAGCAAGATACGTATGCTCGACCGTTCCGGACAGTATATACCGATTCATCACCGGACTTTTTATGTATGCAGTTCGCCCCGTGGTAATTTGTGGCTGGCCCTTTGCCTGTATAACTATTCTTACGAAAAGTCCGCTCATGAAACATACGAAGGAATCATTGTCAATTCCTCCACCGGAGATATTATCCAGCCGGACAAGCAGAAATGCAACGACATCCTCTCCGGCAGGGAAAAAGAAATACTCCGTCTGATCGAGGAGGGAAAGATTAGCAAGGAAATCGGAGATTTGTTGTCGATAAGCATAAATACTGTAAACAGGCATCGCCAGAATATACTGGAGAAACTGCATGTCAAAAATTCCATCGAAGCATGCCGGATTGCCAAGTTGATGAATTTATTATAATATTACTACGTTCTATTTATACGTAAAAATGATTTATTATCTTTGAGGAGAAACAAAATCGGAACTTGTATGGAACTTATCCTCCCAACCCGGCAATATAGCCCCGAACCATTGGTACTGGACACCAAAGTCCTGGTAGTAATAGGTGCAAACGGCTCTGGAAAAACTTCATTCGGCAAGGATTTGCAAAGACGTTATGATATAAGCATACGGATATCCGGAATGCACTCGCTTTTCATTTCCAGCAACGAAAACGAATTACCGCAAGAAGGAAACGAACTGACACGTTTGCAATCGATGATTGCGGAACGTATCTTCATGCCGCGTATGTCTGAATATGAAAAATTAATCCTTCGCTTGCAAACGGAAGAGTTTGAAGCGGCAGTAAACTATAAAGAAGCTTGTAAGCAAAATCCGGAACTTCCTCCTCCTGTCACCCATATCGACCGTATACAAAAGATTTGGGAAAAGATGTTCCCGCATAACAGATTGGTACGTAAATCCGGTTTTATCGAACTGGCATCGGTAAGCAAAGACAGCGATTCCTATACCGCCGGACGGATGAGTGACGGCGAGAAACTGGTATTTTACCTGATAGGTGCGGTGTTGTGTGCTCCCCCCGACTCTCTCCTGATTATCGAAGAGCCGGAAGTGTTGCTGCATGACTCCATTAAAAACCAGCTTTGGGATGATATAGAAGATATGCGTCCGGACTGTACATATGTATATCTTACTCACGACATCGATTTTTCTTCTTCACGTCGCGAAAGCAAACGCCTTTGGGTCCGTTCCTACGATGCAGATGCCAGAATATGGGACTACGAACTGATAGAGAGCCAGGAAGATTTCCCCGAAGAACTTTATATGGAAATTATCGGTAGCCGTAAACCGATTCTTTTCATCGAAGGGACTGATACCAATAGTATAGATAACCGGCTGTATCCGCTGATCTTTCCGGATTATATGGTTAAGCCGATGGGTGGTTGCCAGAAAGTAATAGAGACAACCAAAGCTTTTGCCCAGTTAAAAGATTTCCATACACTCGATTCGAAAGGAATCGTAGACCGCGACCGGCGCACACAGGGAGAAATTGATTATTTACGCGAACAGCATATCTATGTGCCGGATGTAGCCGAAGTGGAAAACCTATTACTGCTGGAACCTGTTATAAAAACAGTAGCACGCCGCTTGATGAGAGAGCCGGAAGCAGTGTTTAGCCAGGTGAAAGAAAATGTAATCAAACTATTCCTGAAAGATTTGGATAGCCAGGTTATCCTCCATGCCAAACACCGTGTACGGAAAAGACTGGAAACAACGGTGGACCGGAAAATTACTACAATGGAACAACTAAGAGAACATGTGGAAAGTATCCGTGAAAATGTGCACGTGGAAGAAATCTATAGCAAAATAAAAAAAGATTTCATACAATATGCAGAAACCGGCGATTATAAAAATATCCTTCGTGTATACAATCAGAAAGGTGTATTACCTCAATCCCGGTTATGTAACCTCTGCGGTATCAGCAACAAGGAAAGTTATCTGAATCTTATCCTTTCTATTTTAAAGGAGAATAAGGAAGATGCAGAAATTATCCGTGCCGCGATCAAGGAATCTTTAGGGACATAAAAGTGTTTAAAAATGCGGTAATGTCCGTAAAAAGTCGTTCTTTTGTATTTAAATTTTAAATAACTAATAGGATAATTCCTTTTTCTTATTAAGAATATGCGTACACCTACTCTTCAATATCTTTACCTGCAGAAGCCGGTAACAATGATAATCGTCATTTGTATTATTTCTGTTTTACCCTGGATTGGCTTAGGAGACTTTTCCACTAAAGGAGAACCCCGCGAAGCTGCGGTAGCTGTTTCAATGCTGGAAAGCGGTAACTGGGTATTGCCTCAGGTATATGCAAATGAATTTGCATATAAGCCACCGATGGCACATTGGCTGATGGCTGCTTTTTCTTATCCACAGGGATATGTATCGGAATTTACTTCCCGCCTGCCATCGGCACTTGCTTTTATCTCTCTGATTGGTTTTACATTAATCTTCTTCGGACGACGTCTGCGTTTCCAACAAGCATTTATAGCGACACTTCTGCTTATCACCTGCGTGGAGATACACCGCGCGGGAATGACAACACGGGTGGATATGTTGTTGACTGCTTTCATGGTAATCGGACTATACCAGTTATATCGATGGGAAGACCAACTGGAATTAAAAGGCGTGCCTATCATTATCCCTGCTTTATTGGGATGTGCAGTGCTTACCAAAGGTCCCGTTGGAGTGGTATTGCCACTGTTTGTATTTGGCGTATACCTGTTGATGTTGCGTAAATACTCTTTGCTGACAATATTTAAAGCATTGTTATATGCGGGGGTTTCATCCATGTTCCTGCCTCTTCTATGGTATGTTTCGGCATACAAGCAGGGAGGAGATGATTTTCTGAATGTAGTTTTAGCCGAAAACTTCGGACGCTTCTTCCACCTAAGCACACCGAATATCCAGTATGATTTGGGACATGAGAACGGTCCGTGGTTCAATCTGGTTACTTTAGCCGCCGGCTTTATTCCCTGGACAATATTTTTCTTTTTCTCTTTGTTCGGATTGAAATACCGCAAGCCGGAAAAGTCGTTCAAACAGATCTTAAAAGATAGCTGGCACGGGATTCTTTCCATGGAAAAAGAAAAACTGTTCAGCCTGGTAGCCGTTGTTTGTATTCTCTTCTTCTATTCAATACCGCTTAGCAAACGCAGTACATACCTGATGCCTGCTTACCCGTTTATCGCAGTCTTTTTATCTCAATATGCACTGTATATTACTGAATACCGGACTAAAGTAACCCGTGTGTTTGCCGCATTCCTTGCATCGGTAGTAGCAGTTGTTATGATTGGAATAATCCTGACAATGGCAGGTATCATCAATCCGGTAATAATAGCCGGACAGTATACACAGAACATGGAAGTTCTTGAAACCGTATCACATGTAGCCAATATGTTTACAGCTCCAAACGGACTGACAATTTGTATTCTGTTAATTCTGCTTCTTGCCTTGGGTACAGTGTATTATCAGATGTTCAAGAAAATCAATATCAAAATATTGTATGCAACCATTGCACTGACATTCTGTGTGAATCTTTTGATCGACGGAGTTATCATGCGTGGAATACGCCAAGGGGTTTCCTCCCGTCCTTTCGCAGAACAGGTAGTAAAAGATTTTCCTTTGAATGATTCGAACATGTATGTAATGAATAACCTTAAATATTACCGGAACTTATACGGACTGAATTTCTATATGGGCAACAAGTTCCATAATTTTGAGACAGACCAACCGGAAGAAGGTTATTTGTTCATCTCGGAAAAGAATGTCGATACACTTATAGGCAACTATGGAGATACATATGCATTTGAGCTACTTACTGCTACTCCGAATGTTATCGGTGAGTTGAGTGCAAGAATTGTACTCTACAGCTTCTCCAAAGAAAAATAATACTATTTACGAATTTGAAATTAGACATTATAATGCAGGATATAAAACTGAAGACAGCCCTTTTTGATTTTGACGGTGTGATTGTTGATTCCGAACCTATCTATGATGTTTACTGGAACGAAGCCAGTGAACGGTATGGATTAAATATCAAAGATTTTGCATCCAGTATAAAAGGTACTACAATGCCTTACATATTGAAAAAATACTTCTCCCAGTTCTCAGAAGAGTTTAGACAGATGGTACTCCGGGAATCTATGGAATTTGATCAAATCATGCCTCTTCCTCCGGTAAAGGGAGCCTTGGAATTTCTGGAAACACTAAAAAAGAATGGTATTACCATTGGCTTGGTTACCAGCTCGGACAATGCAAAAGTACAACGGGCTTTCAATGTTCTGAACTTGCATAATATGTTTGATACGGTAGTTACAGCCGACCGTATTACCAGAGGTAAGCCGGATCCCATGTGCTATCAGTTGGCAGCCGCCGACCTGAATGTTTCACCTGAAGATTGTCTGGTTTTCGAAGATTCTTTTGCAGGTGTGGAAGCGGCAACTCTGGCGAAAATGCGTATAATCGGATTAAGTACGACCAATCCGGCAGAGGCGCTGGAAGATAAAGTATATAAGGTTATTCCCGATTTTTCCAACTCTACTTTTGAGGATTACAAACGGTGGTGTAAATAACAAATAGATTCCGGCTTATATCAGGCCGGGATATTTTTTATTTAAATATATGCGACCAGTCTTCTCTTGCCTGAGGCGTATAGGTACTCATCCCTAAACGTTCAGCAGTACGGCAATTCTGGCTTGCATCATCAATAAACAAGGTTTCTTCCGGATTAAGACCGGCATCTTTCAACACATATTCGAAAATATCGGCATTAGGCTTCAACATATGAAGCTGGTAGGAAAGATATACCTTATTAAAAAAGTCACTGGCATCGTGCCCCTGATAAGAGAAATAAGCGCGTTCGGACCATTCCCAATGAATTTGATTTGTATTACTCAATAAAAACGTATTGTAGCGATTCCGTAAATCAAGCAGCAGGTCCAGTTTATAATCGGGGACATCTTCCAACATGGCAATCCAGGCTCCATCTATCTGGTCATCTGTAAGATACTGCTGGGTCAGACTACGAATACCATCATAAAAAGCTTCCGGGGTAATCGTTCCCAATTCCAATTTCATGAAAAGGCCTTTATGCTGATAATTATTGACCAGTTTCTCACGTATATCCACACCCAAAGATTCGAAAGCTTCAATACAACGGAGACGTGCGAGATTAACTATTACCCCTCCAAGGTCGATAATCAAATTTTTAATGCCTTCCATAGTTTTTTCATTTTACAGGGTGTTTACGGCGGCGGCGGTTATGCCGGTTCTTCTGCTTATACTCAACAATTCTACGATATACAATCCAGATAAACAAGACTCCGAAAACAGTGAAGATAAGCAATACGATTCCCGTATTCAAGTTATCACCTTTCACCCGGCTCCACATTTCCAGTACCTGTTCTGTTTTATCACCGAAGTCGCGAATCATGGCGCAACGTTCCACTATAGCCCGGTCCGGATACTGCACATGATTAATCGGGATACTTTTGGCTTCCGGCCCGAAGAAATAACTCAAATCGGAAAGCGTCGTAATAGTAGTATCCATCTTCGCTTCCAGAATCTCCGGAGTTGCAATGGCACTCACATAACCGATTGCATCCATATTCCGCAAAGCTATATCCGGTCTGCAAAGATAATCAATAAAATAACTGGCTGCCTTCACATTACGTGCAAATTTCGGGATAGCCCATCCATCGTACCAAATATTACTACCTTCTTTTGGAACATCATAGCCAAGGTCCACCCCTACCGCTTCCGCTTCCTGTATGGACCACATGGCGTCTCCGCTCCAGGTCAGGTTCAGCCAAGCTTTATTACGGGTCATCATTTCTTTTCCGAAATCTGCTTCCCATCCGGCAATATTCGGTTTCAGTTTTTTGAGGTATTCTTCAGCAAGGGCTATTGCTTCCGGAGAACTGTCGTTCATTAACTGCTCAACAGTAACAGTCCCATTCTGCAGCGATTCGGCATTTGCATAAATAATGGCTGTCCCGTAGGCATCCCGGTAACTGTCTTTCATTAATATACGTCCCTTATTCTTCGGGTCCCAAAGACATTCCCAGCTTGTTACTTCCTCGTCGGAAATAAATTTTTTATTATAAAGTAAGCCGGCAGTTCCCCACATATAAGGTACGACATAGTCGTTCGTTTTTCTGCCGTCATAACTTAATTTATCGAGTTGTTCCTGAATATAAGGAGACACATTCTTAATATAATCCGGTGTTTTTCCGAAATTACGGTTAATAGGCAACAGGAGATTTTTCCTTAACATCCTCTCAATAATATATTCGGACGGACAGATCAAGTCGAAATCTTCATGCCCAAGTTCAACCTTAGTCAGCATGATTTCGTTAATATCGAACACCTGATAGATAATACGGACATTCTCCCCGGTCTGTTCCTTATACCAAGCAGGGAATTCTTCAAGGATCGATTCGTCTATATAATCCCCCCAGTTATATATTTTCAATATCCGGCTACGTTCTTCTTCCGAATCCTTACAGGAAGAAAATAATCCGCAACAGGCAAGCAAAACTATGAATATATGAATCAGTCTGGTCTTCATTTCCTCTTTATAACTTGATTATGTCGTTGATTTGCCGGAACGTTTATTGATGACAATCAATAATACTAACACGGTAACAAAGATGATGGTTGAAAGCGGACGCAATTCCGGAGTTAATCCTCCCTTACGTGCATCAGCATAGATGAAGGTTGACAATGTTTCAAGCCCTTCATTGCCAATGGTGAAAATCGTAACGGCAAAATCATCGATAGATAATGTGAAAGCCAGAATAAAACCGCTGATCATTCCCGGACGGATTTCCGGAAAAATTACTTTGCGTAATGCCTGAAAAGGAGTTGCCCCCAAATCCAGTGCCGCCTCATAGACATTCTGGTTCATTTTCTTTAAACGAGGCATCACACTCAATACGACATACGGAGTACAAAACGTAATATGTGCCAGAACTACCGTCGTAAACCCTTGTGAAATACCAAAACTCACAAACAACAGGAATAAAGACACACCAGTAATAATATCGGCATTCATCATCGGAATTGCATTTGCAAAATTCATCACCTGACGGGTACGGGAACGCAAATTAAAAATTCCAATCGCAGCGATACTTCCTAATATAGTAGATATGGTTGCGGCAATCATTGCAATAGCAAATGTATTCCACAGGGCACTAACCAACGAACGGTGGGTTCCTCCGGCAAACAGTGAGCTATAAAGTTTCGTTGAAAATCCGGTCCAGTTGCCCAATACCTTTGCCTCCGTAAACGAAAAAATCATGATAATCAGTATCGGAGAATAAAGAATAGCCAACAACAGCCATAGGTAGCCTTTTGCTAAAAATTTCTTCATCATATCACCCCTCCTCCTTCATTTGAAGCACTGTCATCCTCATTCGTAAACAGGATAGTAACACCTATCAGTAGCAACATTATTAAAGAAAGTGCCGCACCGTAATTCCACATACCGTTGTAAATGCTTTCTTGTACGGTAGAACCGAACAACTTTATATTATTCATTGTCAGAAGTTCTGCGATAGCGAAAGTAGAAACTGTCGGCATAAATACCATCACAATCCCACTCATGATTCCCGGCAATGACAACGGAAGAATCGTTTTCATAAAAACCTGGAATGGGTTTGCACCCAAATCCTGAGCCGCTTCTATCAGGCTCTGGTCCATTTTCTGCAAGGTATTATAAATAGGGTAAATCATAAACGGCAGGAAGTTATAAACCATACCGAATACCAAAGCATCCTCTCCCAACGGCAGATTCAAAAAATCAAATAAAGCAACGGTAGCCAACGTACGAATCAAAATATTTACCCACATCGGCAGAATAAACAAAACAACCATTGTGCGGGAAACATTGAAATGTCTATGCGCCAGTATATAAGCAGCAGGATAACCTAATATCAGACAGACCAGTGTCGTTATAATCGCAATTCCGATAGAATAGACAAATGTATTGATTGCCTCCGGGTGAACCATAAACTTCCGGAAATTAGCGAAAGTAAAACTTCCTTCCGCATCCGTAAAAGCATAGAACACGATCAGCAGCAAAGGCATCACCACAAAAATAAAAAGGAACAATGCATAAGGAATCGTCCAGTTCCTTCGCCGCATGAAAAAAGCCGAAAACTTACTGATCACCACCTTCCTCCTTTATTATTTGAACAATTCGTATATTTTCAGGAGCAATGGTTATACCGACACGGTCCCCATCATCCCATACATCATTCGTATCCACATAGATATCTTCATCCCAGTCGGAAGATACAGTCAAATGATAGTGATTGCCTTTATAAAGGATAAACTTCACCTCTCCTGTCAGAATACCGTCTTCTTCGTCATCTTCCAGAATAACATGTTCAAAATTTACCTGTACTTGTACCGGAGAACCCTCTTCAATACCAAGTATTTCCTTACATTCGAATGTACTGCCTAAAAATTCCACATGAGTAGAATCTATCAGCTTTCCTTCGAACATATTGCAGATTCGTTCCTTTTTCATTACATGTATATCAAAAGGCTTAACGAGCAAACCAACTTCCTGTCCTACTTCAAAATAATGGTAGTCCTGAACCATAAATTCATAGTCCTCTTTTGTCTGTACCATCATTTCATAATGGACACCCTTAAATATAGAAGAAGTGACTGTACCGGTAAGCATAGCTGCCTCGGATGGTTCGAATATGTATATATCTTCCGGACGAAGCACTACATCGACAGGAGCTTGCTCTCCAAAACCTTCGTCCACACATTCAAACTCATGTCCGGCAAAGAAGACCTGTTTATCCTTAATCATCTTACCATTCAGGATATTACTTTCCCCGATAAAGTCGGCAACAAAAGAATTAACCGGTTCATTATATATATCGGTAGGCGTACCAATCTGCTGGATTCTTCCTTCACTCATTACGACAATCGTATCGCTAAGAGTAAGTGCTTCCTCCTGGTCGTGGGTTACATAGACGAAAGTGATACCCAATGTTTTGTGCATCGCCTTCAATTCCATCTGCATATCCTTACGCATCTTCAGGTCAAGAGCTGCAAGCGGTTCGTCCAGCAAAAGCACTTCAGGCTCATTTACAATCGCGCGGGCTATCGCCACACGCTGCTGCTGTCCTCCGGAAAGGGAATCCACATCACGATATTCATAATCCGTAAGCCCTACCATTTTTAAAGCCTGTTTCACTTTCTTCTCGGTAACCGCCTTAGGAAGTTTTTTCAGCTTCAAACCGAAAGCAATATTATTGAAAACATTGAGATGAGGAAAAAGAGCATACTTCTGGAATACGGTATTAACCGGACGCTTATGAGGAGGTGTCTGCGTTATATCTTTCCCCGCTATGGTTATTATACCTTCCGAAGCAGTCTGAAAGCCTGCAATCAATCGCAACAAGGTGGTCTTACCGCACCCTGAAGGTCCCAATATCGTTACAAACTCGCCCTTACGGACCAACAAATTCACATCATTCAGTACGGCTTTATCGCCGAAATGTTTGGACACATGTTCCACTCCGATGATGCAGTCTGACTTTTGCATAGGCTATGCCTCTTTTATCGAAACAGATTAAACATACAAGCTTTTTTAGTAAAAGCGGCACAAAGGTAGATAAATTAAAGGAGATTTACAGCATCTAATCCGCTACAGAAGTATTAAACTACACTATAAATGTCCTTTTTCTTTTAATTTATAAAATGGTAAATCCGCTTAAAAGATCAGTTACCTTAACTATTCCCTTTATCTTTCCTGGGTAATAACAGATTTAAGACGACCCCGAGCATTGCTGACAATCCGATACCTGCCATTGTAAATCCTCCGAATTCGATAGCTGCTCCACCGATACCGAATGTCAGAATCAGAGATACGATAATCAAATTGCGTGTATCACCCAGATTTGTCCGGTTATGAATAAGACTATTAATACCGACTGCGGCAATCGTACCGAACAGCAACAACATAATTCCACCCAGCACCGACTGCGGTATACTTTTAAGTAAAGCACTTACTTTTCCAAATACAGAAAACACAATACCCGCTACGGCGGCTATACGGATTACCACCGGGTCGGTTATCTTTGTAAGTGAGATAGCTCCGGTTACCTCTGAATAGGTGGTCACGGGAGGGCCTCCGATAAAGCCGGCGGCAACACAAGCCAAGCCATCCCCTAACATAGTCCGGTGAAGTCCAGGATCTTTTACAAAATCCTTACCGGTGACTTCATTTATAGCATATACATCGCCTATATGTTCAATGATCGGAGCAATCGTGACCGGTATCATAAAAATAATAGCCTCCCATGATAACGCTGGCTTTACAAACTGGGGAAAAGCAAACCAGGGAGCTGCCACGACCGGTTCGAAATCGACCAAGCCACATACGCTTGCCACTGCATAACCAACAACTATCCCACAAAAAATAGGAATAAGCTTAAGCATACCTTTACCCAACAATGACGCTAATATAGCAGTCAACAATGCCACCAATGCCAATCCCCAATTTTCCTTTGCCATATTCACCCCTGAACCAGCCAACGATAAACCGATTAATATGATAACCGGACCAATCACAACCGGAGGAAATAACGTCTTGATAAATCCGATACCTCTCAGTTTGATAAGTAAACTCATAATCGCATAAACCGCACCTACGGCAACAAGCCCCGACATGGTTCCGGGCAACCCATATAATTCCGTCGCCTTTACTATCGGTGCAACAAAAGCAAAACTGCTTCCCAGAAAAATAGGAACCTTCCCTTTGGTCACCAGATGAAATAATAAAGTTCCTAACCCAGCTGTAAAAAGAGCTGTTGAAGGATCCATGCCGACTAATAATGGCACAAGAACAGTTGCCCCAAATGCAACAAAAAGAAACTGGACACCTACTACAGTCTTCTGTACAGGGCCCAGTGTTTTTTGGTTTTCCATTTAATAGGTATTTATTAATTAATACAAACTCTAATTTTTGAATGTATAGAACTTATTCATCAAAAAATTAATCATTGTATAGAAAGCCATTGCTATCAACTGATTGTAATACGGGTCTATCGGCACATAAGGCATCAAGACAAACATAAGGAAACTAAGTTGCAGCAAATAACAGATACCGAACACGACGCCAAAGCGTACGGCACTACTAATCCATCCTGCCGAACTTTGGAATGTCCATTGCTTATTCCATATGAAACTGTTTAAAACTCCGGCAACATATCCGGTGATATTGGATGTTACCTCTGAAAAACCGCACAACTTCATCATAACCCATATGACAGTTGCTGTAATAAGCGTATTACTCGCTCCTACTAAGCCGTATTTAACGGCTTGCTTGATTGTCTCCCCCATGTTTTTTTTCTAAAATTGCTGTGATTTCATCTTCCGTCAATTCCTTTACATTTGTTATGGTAAAAACATCCGAAAGAAAATCTCCGTATTGGTTACATTCGTTTATTATTTTGTCGAGTGTTAGTTTTATATCTGTACGTACCGGTATCAGGAATACCAACTCTACATATTCGTCGTGTATGCTAAGGCGTTCGATTTCACAATCAGCCCTTGGCAAAGAATAAGCAAACTCACGTTCGATTACTGTCCGCTGATAATCCTGGAAAGGTTTCAATTCTTTTGCGAGTATCAACACATAAAAACGCAATTTCTCCCCTTTCCCACCTAAACCGGTAGATATATAAATCTGTTTTTCGTCCGACAATTCGGATTCCAGCGAGATACGGCTTTCCATCAATGCCATACTTGCCCAGTCTCTGACATCCTGCCCCGGCGACTTTACATAATCCTCAAGCATACGGTAGGCTTTAACCTGGCGGGAAGTAGCCAATACGGATAATATGTATTTCTTACGTTCCGTTGTCACCTCCGGGTCTTCCAAACCTTCCGAGAAAATCATATAATCAGAATCTGTCAATTCCGATTTATTTTTCTTTACCTCTTCCGAATATTTAAAATATTCCATTTGAAGCTCCACCGGTACACGCTGTTCCAATATGTGAAAATGTCCGTTCAAATGATTGAAGGACTCCTGAAATTTCTTAAATATGTTGTTTTCTTCTTCCATAGATTTGTTTCCTTATTATATGTATACTATATAAACAAGAAATTAAGACAAATATACGGCTTTTTCCCAATAATTAAGGAAAGATAAAATAAAAGGAAGCGTTGCCGGAGATTCTTTATGGCTTCAAACCGTTACTATTCATGTTGATATTTCTTATAATAGAAAAAAGGAAAGGACTTCGTATGCCAGTAAAACAGATGAAGTCCTTTCCTTTTTTTCAAGTTTTTATCTTTCACTTCGGGCGGGGAACAACCATATAATCTTTCTCCCACTCTTCATAACGGGCCACCATATCTTTTACCTTATCCGGATATTGCTCTGCCAGATTATACATTTCACTGCGATCTTCATTCAGATTGTAAAGTTCCCAACTTTTCTTATTGTTTGGCCAAACAATCTTCCAACCGGAAGCATCGATCAGGGCTTTCTCATTAAAATGCTCGAAACATAATTCGTTATGCCCTTTACGTACACCGGTTTTAAATATCGGGTCCAGGCTCTGACCGGCTAAAGGAATTA
Source organism: Parabacteroides sp. (assembly GCA_019417325.1). GTDB lineage: Bacteria > Bacteroidota > Bacteroidia > Bacteroidales > Tannerellaceae > Parabacteroides. Next base: position 27,530 of record DXVO01000029.1, read on the forward strand.
TCTTATGCCCATTATATTCTGCCGGATATTTCGTTCCGGAGATATCCAGGCAAGTTGCCATAATATCCATTACGTGCCCCATCTGCGTTGTAATCGAGCCTTTTGGCTGTTTGATACCTTTCGGCCAGTGGGCAATCATCGGAGTACAAATCCCCCCTTCATACGATTTTGCCTTCCAGAAACGGAACGGGGTATTGGCTGCATTCGCCCATTTAGCCCCTACAGATGCATAACTGGTTTCCGGGCCGGGCATCACCTCTTTCTGACGGGGATAAACGATTTTCCGTCCATCACGTGTCTCCGCCGGACGGTCATTCTCGCCTTCCGAATAATTTTGGCAGTCTTCGTTGCTACATCCGTTATCCGACATAAAAAGGATTAAGGTATTATCCAGCTGACCGTTTTTATGAAGCGTTTCTATTACGCGACCGATCTCCTGGTCCATCCTGTCGACCATTGCTGCATGAACAGCCATCGCACGGGCATCCCATTCTTTGGTCGGGTTCTCTTCCCAAGAGTCGTTGAACTGGCGAGGAGAAAGGTAATTGTCGGCATCACCAAACAGTTTCATTTCTTTCATTCGCTGGTAACGGGATTCACGTATAGCCTGCCAACCGTCTTTATATGTATCTTTATATTTTTCAATATCTTCCGGCAGTGCATGCAACGGCCAATGCGGACAGTGGAATGCCAGATACATAAAGAAGGGCTTATCTGTTTCCGCATATTTATTTACGTAAGCTACCGCCGTATCAGCTAATGCGATCGTGCTGTAATAATCTTCAGGAACGGAATTCACAGGTTTGTCTCCACTTATTAAACTGAATGGATCAAAATAATCCACTACTCCGTAAATCGTTCCATAGCAATCCTGAAAACCACGGTTGATCGGGTAGTTTTCTTTCGGGGTAAACTCATCATGTTGTACCTGATGTGCTAACCACTGACGCTGGTCCGGACGTAAAGGCGTTTCGGCAATATGCCATTTACCTACCCAAGCTGTTTGGTAACCATTCTCCTTTAGTGCTTCGGCAATTGTCACCCCGTTCTGGGTCATCGTGCCGCGATAACCCGGTTGATGCTCATCAAACGTCATACGTCCGATACCTGCCTGATGCTGGTAAAGTCCGGTCAACAATGAAGCCCGGGTAGGACAACTACGACTTGTATTATAAAAATGGGTAAAGCGAAGCCCTTCCGCCGCCAACTTGTCCAGATTGGGAGTATGAATTTCACCGCCATAACATCCCAAGTCTGAATATCCCATATCATCTGCCAAAATAACGAGGATATTCGGTCGGGAATCCTGTTGGGCTGAGAGACTGGGAACCAATGTTGCCATTGCTCCCAGATAGCCTAATTTTAAAATATTCTTATTCATATAACATTTATATATTTATTGAAGATTATTTTGTCCGTACTTTCCTTTTGGTAAAATACCAGTTGATTACCTTCTGGCTCAGTTCCGAACAAAGTTCCGGATATTTGGCAGAGAGATCGGTCGTCTCGTTCGGGTCTATTTTAATATCATAAAGTTCAAGATTTTTCCCGTCCGAATCAACTAACAGTTTCCAATCACCCCGCCGGATACCCAGATGCGGACTCCGTTGTTTCTTCTGGGGCTTATTGAAATATTTGTTCCGTCCGAAATCCCACATCATATCTTTGGTCCGCTGCTGCTCCTTGATGCCTAACAACGCCTGGCTCATGTCTTCTCCGCTATATTCGAAACCTTCAATCAGTTTTGCCCCTGCAATCCGACATAAAGAAGGATAAAGGTCTACCGCATTAATTACACTTTCATTATCTGTTTCACCGGCTTTAATGGTTCCCGGCCAACTGACAATAAACGGCATATTGACGCCTCCCTCATAAATACTGTTTTTTGACCCACGGTGTCCATTGGTTCGTGCATTATCGAAAGTCGGCAATGCACCATTATCACTTGTAAAGATAACCAAGGTATTTTCGCGTATTCCTAACCGTTCGAGTCCCTCCATCAAACGCCCGATCTGCTTGTCATATTGAGTAAGTACAGCCACAAAATTGTTACGGCTTGCCCAGGATTCAGAGATCGGATAAAACCCTGATGATGGAATCCATGGATCATGCATATCGTCCGGCCAAAGATTAACGAAACACGGTTTATCTTTATGGCGGGCCAAATAATCCAATGTCTTATCTACAAAATAAGCCGTACGATCCCAACGCTGGATACTATCCTTTTCACTCCAAATCCAATTGGATGCCGTAATCAGCGGGTCCGGGTCCGGTCCCTCATACGTGGTAACATATTCGTCAAAACCGTATTTCGGTATTTGTGGCGCATCGTCGACATCCCGTCCGCCTCCCATATGCCACTTCCCTATATGTGCGGTTGCATAACCGGCGGCTTTCAGCGACTTGGCCATTGTAGGCGCATTACTGTCCAAATAGTCACATTGTTCACAATTGGCATTTCCTTTCCGTTCGTGCAGGAAAGTATTAATGCCCCATTCCGTCGGAAACATTCCGGTAGTCAGCCCTACACGGGAAGGTGAACTGACCGGCGAGGATGTATAATAATGGTTGAACTTCAACCCTTGCGATGCAAGTTTATCTATATTAGGGGTACTCACCCACCCGCTGTTGTAACAAGACAAATCACCTATTCCCATATCATCCGTATAAATAATGATGATATTTGGCCTCTGTTTCTGAGCAGTCGCATCCACAATATGGACCAGACCACTACACGCTGTTAATAATAAAACTGCTTTATTCATGGTATACTTCTATGATAATTATAAGGATTTCGTTTGAAAGGGTACTGTCTGCGCGGAACAGGCAGGGGGTCTTGCAAACGAACGTTCCAAATTAATAATTCTTTTAACAAATCAAGCTGTTCAGATACATATTTTTTATTATCGAACAAATTATTTACTTCAGAAGGGTCTTCCTTCAGGTTATATAGTTCTCCCCGTCCGTTATTATCCATAGCCAATTTCCAGTCTCCTTTACGCACCATCCGCAAAGAACCGCTTTGTGTCCAGGGATTAAGGCCGTCAAAGCTACCTTCTACATTTGTGTTGCAACATCCGGCCTCTTCAAAAGTGAGAGGTTCATCCATGGTAAAGTCTTCTCCTCCATACCCTTGCTCTACCATAATACTGGAAAACTCTTCACGAGGATACTCTTCTCCTTTCAGCATTGGCCAAAGGCTTCGCCCTTGCACTCCTACTGGAATCTCTACACCTACAACACTACATAATGTCGGGAATATATCGACAATAGATACATGTGCATCCATCGGTTTACTTTGAGGCTTAATACCATATCCAGACCAAATCATAGGAATGCGAGTAAGAGACTCTGCCACACCTGAACCTTTGCGGATAAGTCCGTACTCACCACAATAATCTCCATGATCGGATAAAATAATGAACAATGTATTATCCCCTAAGCCATACGACTCTATCCCTTCTATCAGCCGTTTCATTTGATCGTCGATCATACGGACCATCCCTAAATAGATGCTTCTTAGAAGAGGTATCTGTTGCTGTAAGTTCGGGCAGGCTTTATCCTCCAATGCTGCCAGTGCCATGTATTTTTCACCTTTCTTTTCCAGGTCTTTACGGGATGTCAGAAGCGGAGGTAAATTTTCCGGAGGAAACATTGAAAAATAAGGATCGCATACCTGGGAAGGGGTATGAGGTTCAGGAATAGATACCTGGATAAAAAACGGATTATTTTTTTGTTGTTTAATCCATTCTAATGCGTGACTTACGATTTGATAAGGCTGTTGCTGTTCGACAGAGAAAGGCGCCGGTTCCAAATAATGTCCAGGTACTTCTTTATTTAAGAACTGAGCAAATGCTTTTTCATCACTTGTTTCAGGTTTATCTTTACCGCGATGTCCATAGCCGACAAAATAATCAAATGCCGTATTTGCATTTCGATATGTATGGTTTTTTCCGATCAAAGCTGTATGGTATCCATTTTCTTTCAATATATCCAACAGATCTTTCTCATAATACGCATCAGGTATATTATGATTCGTTCGCACATGAGTTGCACTGGGAAATCTCCCGGATAACAAAGAACAACGAGCCGGAGCACTTGCCGGAGCAGATGTATATGCTTTATTAAACCATACAGATTGAGAAGCTAACGAATCGGCATAAGGAGTAACCGGCAAAGGAAAACCTTCACGCCCGCAGAGGTCCGCCCGTTGTTGGTCTGTAATGATCAATACAATATTGGGCTTAGCCGGCTGGGCTGACACTGAAGTCGCAGCCCAACCGGCTAAAGTTAAACATGTACATAAACAATGTTTCATCGATTGTCAGGTTTAATATCCCTCATTTTGTTTTAATAAAGAATTAGCATCTATAGCAGACTGCCTTATAGGAAACCAAACATGAAACTCCCGAGCATTTGTAATACCCCGGTCTCGAGCACATTGAATATACTTCCCTGTTCTAATTAAATCACGACGGCGTTTTCCTTCATGATAAAATTCCCATTTACGTTCTTTCAATATTTGTTCCAATAAAGCATCTTTAGACGAGAAATCGCTTAATGAAACATCAGTAAGGCCTGCTCTATTTCTGATCTGATTAATTAAATCGATACTTGTTTGGTTAACACCTTCCAACTCTAATAAAGCCTCTGCTTTTGCCAACAATATTTCTGCATAACGGATAAGGGGGAAATCATTACCATGAGCATTACCAGAAGCTGCAGGATCCGGTGGAAATTTGATAGCTCTCGTATCATTTTGGTGAGAAGCATCCAATAAATCAATCGTATTACCCTTTGAATCTTTATATTTTGTTACTATTCGACCTTTCCGTTGATCGTTCGCTTCAAAACTATAATAAAAGTCATCATAAAGTTTATAATTGGAAGCAAAATTCGACCATTTAGAATTTATAACTCCTTCCAGATATCCATCTATTCCTTCTTTAAAATCCAAAGGCAAATCTGTTGCTAACAAAATATTAGTTGACCCACTATTAGCTAAACATGTTGTTTCCCATATAAATTCATTGTTTCTCTCATTTTCCAAAGCAAACAACATATTATAGTCTTTGAATAATTCATATTTCTTGCCTGCTTTACCATCTATAATTTCTTGGGCTGTATCTACACACTTTTGCCATTGATGTGTATTCAGATACCATAAACACAGAAACCCTAATGCTGCACCTTTATTTGCTCTTCCATAAGCAGGCTCACTATCTGCCGGATAAAGGACTTTTATTATATCAGTCAACTCCGTTTCCATAAATTCAAGAAATTCTTCTTCTGAAGCTCTGGATAATTCCAACGGGTCATCCACACTTCGGCGGATGGGCATTGGCCCATATTGATCCCATAGATAATAATAGGCCCAAATACGAATAAAACGAGCTTCAGCTTCCATTAGTGTTTTATCCTCTTCCTTTGTAAATCCTGAAGCATTAGATATATTACTTAATACAACATTCGCATTACGTATCATTTCCCAATATTGCATCCAACTAAATGCTTCCAATTCATTTGACGGATCCCAACGAAAGTTAATCAAAGGGACTGCGGTTCCATTCTCTCCTCCTCCACTTTGCGTTAAAATATCCGTAGTCATATCTGAGCGTTTTACGATATTTCGGATATCATTGCCTTTACCATAGGCATCAGCCAGCACAGATTCTAATCCGGATTTAGAAGCTAATAACGTACTTTCTGTGTATTCTGATTTAACAGGTTCTTCCAATAGAGCTTCACATCCTGAAAACAAAGATAAAGCACATATTGAGAACAGATATATTGATAATCGTTTCATAAGACATTGTATTAATCGTATTAAAAATCTAATTTTACTCCAAACATGTATGTTCTTGCGCTTGGATAGGAGTTGAAATCCATACGGAAATTCGAGTTATTATTTGAATTCAATGTTGGATCCAGTCCGATGTAGTCTGTCCATGTGAAAAGGTTTTCCGCTGTAGCATATACTTGCAAGGATGCAATATATTTTGATACTTTAGGGAATGTATAACTCAAACGGATTGTTTTTAAACGAACATAAGATGCATCTGAAATGGTTCTCGAATTACATACTTTACGCCCAAACTTCAAAGGATTAACAAAAGATGGATATTCATTAGTCGGATTATCAACTGTCCATCTATTCAAATACAGTTCAGAAAATTTATTTCGTCTGAAACTAATCGGGAAATAATTATCAATCAAATTTCCGTTCAACATATCTACACCTTGAACACCTTCAAAGAAAACATAAAGACCAAAATTCTTATAAGTAAAAGTGTTACCGAAAGACCAGGAGAAATCAGGGAATGAATTACCTAAAACAACACGGTCTTTATCATCTATTACTCCATCACCATTCTGATCCACATACTTCAAATCACCGGGAACATAGTCCTCTTTCATTTTACTATAATCATCATTTACTTGCCATACCCCTTCCACTTCATATCCATAATAAGAATTCAAAGGAACTCCCGGACGGCGGATAACAACCTGATCAACATGAGTATAGCCAGCTCCAATGATAATTTCATCTATCCCTCCCAAATCTTTCACTTCATTTTTCATTGCAGAGAACGTGAAATTAGAAGTCCAACTAAAATCACGATTATCAATATTGACTGTATTTAATGACAATTCTATTCCCCGGTTATCGATACGACCAATATTAGTTAACTGATTGCTGTATCCTGTCGACTGAGGAATCGGAAGTTCCAACAACATATCTGTTGTCTTTTTCCAAAAGTAATCAATACTACCATTCAATCTATTATTGAAAAAACCATAGTCGACTCCAATATTATATTGATCTGTTGTTTCCCATTTCAAATCTGGATTAGGTATTTTCGAGGGTTTAGTTCCTGTAACCGCTTGACCATTCCAAATAGCATCATTTCCCGAACTATACGTACTAAGAGCAGGATAATTACCTATTTCCTGATTACCTGTACGTCCCCAGCTTAATCTCATCTTTAATTGGGAAAGAGCATTGAAACTCTTTAAAAAAGATTCATTTGAGATTTTCCATGCTAATGCTGCAGAGGGGAAATAACCGAATCGATGATTTGTACCAAAACGTGAAGAACCATCAGCTCGAAAAGTAATAGTTGCCAAATATCTATCATCAAACCCATAATTAAAACGACTAATATAAGATGCCAAACGATTTCCGGTCACAGAATTTGTTATCCTAAAAGTTTCCTGATTTCCTAATTGCAAATTGTCAGCACCTAAAGACTCATCCGGGAAATCTGCGGCACGGCTATTCATACTGGTATTAACAAAACGTTGATAACTCATTCCAAACAAACCACCTACAGAATGTTTATCTTTAAATGTCTTGGCATAGTTCAATGTACCTTCTATAATATAGTTACTCTTCTCTGAGTTCTGATTAGAACCTATGCCACCATTATCTTCTCCATATTGCGTCAAACTGGAAATAAAATTCTTTCTATTCTCATTTACAAAATCAGTACCCAGGCTAAGTTTGGCAGTCAGTCCATCGATGATACGATATTCTCCGTAAGCAGAAGCCAATATACGATAAGTATCCGAATGTGATTTCATTCCTTCCTGGATGGCTACAGGATTATCAACAGAAAGAATCGTAGAACGGACATAGTTTCCGTCTTCATCTTTTACAGCAAGAGTCGGGTCATAATTGTAAGCAGCATACAGAACACCGGCTTCTGCATTTACACCATAACCATTAGCAACAAAATGATCCTTTACATAACTACCGGACACATTAAAATTAACGGTTAAGCGGCTGTTAATATTCGATTTCAGGTTCAGACGTGCCCCCCAGCGTTCAAAACTCGTATTCTTAACAATACCGTCCTGATTAGCATAATTCAATGACGCATAATAGAATGTCTTCTCATTTCCTCCGGTAAACGATAGCTGATGTTCATGGCTAATTGCATTTTGTTTGGTCACTTCATCTTGCCAGTCCGTACCCAAGCCATTGTTTGCAATATCTCCAACCCTATAAATCTCACTTTCGCCACCTTCGTCAATAATGGCATTCAATACTCTCTTATAATCAGCTGCATTCAATAGGTCCAACTTTTTTGCAGGACTGGAAATGCTGATTGAGCCAGAATAACTGACCTGTTGCTTACCAGTCTTTCCGGACTTCGTTGTTATCAAAACAACCCCATTGGCACCTCTTGAACCATAGATAGCTGTAGCAGATGCATCTTTTAAAACTTCTAACGATTCAATATCCGCCGGATTAATAGTGGACATCGGATTACGAGGGGTACGGTTACTGTTAAAACCGACAATAGAACCTGATTCTACTGCACGGGAGTTATCAATCGGAACCCCATCGATTACATACAAAGGTTCAACTCCTGCATTAATAGAACTTGCCCCACGGATATTAATAGAAAATCCAGCTCCCGGTTCACCACTGTTTTGTATAACACTTACACCTGCGCTTTTACCAAATAGCATTTGGTCAACAGATGTACCTATACCCTCTTTTAATTCATCCACTTTTATAGAAGATACGGAACCGGTCAAATCACTCTTCTTCATCGTCCCATAACCTACCACTATCACTTCATCCAAAGCCTGCGTATCTTCTTTTAGGATAATGTGCAGCGTATTATTATTTCCAACTTTTACCCGTTGATCCAAATAACCGATATAAGAGATACGCAATTCTGCTTTTTCCGGAACTTGAAGAGAAAAGTTTCCGTCCAAATCGGTAATAGTGCCGTTTGTTGTGCCTTCAACTACAATATTTGCACCGATAACAGGCAGGCCGGTTTCATCAACAACGGAACCTTTTATTTTACGGTCATTACTCGTTTGTTTTGGAGAAGTAGTCTTTAAGGTAAGAACAATCAGGTTGTTATCATCCGCTTTGTAAGTAATATCCGAGCCTGCAAGAAGTTTACTCATTACCGAATCTATATTCTCATCTTTTGCAGAAAAAGAAATGACTTTATCTAAACTTGATAAATCGTTATTATAAAAGAATTTATAATTACTTAAACGCTCTATCTCTTTTAATGCCTGACGGATTGATTGGTTCTTTACATGAATCGTTATTTGAGCAAACAACGATGGGGTAAGTATCAGAATAAGCAATATTAATTTAATTGACCTAAATTGCCGTTTTTTAAGGACATAAATAGCCCTACTAATTAAATAATTCATAATTTTGTAGACTTAAAGGTATTTATTAATTGCACTTGTTATTTGCGAGATACCGAAGTGCTGTTTATAAATCACGAATTAGGGGATGGTGTCTGTCACTATCCCTTTTTTACTTTATCCTGTATCTTCCATGCTCTGTATTTTAAATGTTAGACAAACCATATTATTTTAACGCTCTCTCATAATAAGCCTTTTGGCTCATATTTTCCCGCAAGACAATCACGCTGTCACGCACCTCATACGATAATGGCGAAGTCAGGGATAATATTTGCAAAATACTTTCCAGACTCGTATTGCCCGGAGTTCCGGTAAAACGATACTTTTTCAGTGACTCGGATTCGAATACAATCCGTGTGTTATAATTACGTTCCAGCGTATGAACGATATTTTCAAAAGTTTCCCCATTAAAGGTCAGTTCATTATATTTCCAGTTGATGTAATCGACTGCATCATCGACTGTGCTTTTTTCCATCCGGCCAGTTTGTTTATTAAAAACAATCTTTTCGTTCGGACTTAAAATTAAGCTATCATCCCCAGATGTCACCTCCACTTTTCCGGTTCTTAATACAGTCGATACATCTTTTTCTTCTGCATAGGCTTTTACATTAAAACTGGTACCCAATGCACGAACTGCTATGTCTTTAGTCTCTACAATAAACGGACGTTCTTTATCAGGCGTAACCTCGAAATAGGCTTCTCCTTCCAGAGATAAAACTCTTTCATGACGGTTGAACCGGCTGCCATATGATAATTTAGAGTCCGAGTTTACCCAGACTTTAGAACCGTCAGGAAGTACAACATTCGCCTTTTGTCCTTTCTCTACCAAAACAATCATATCTTTCATGTCCTGCAAATTCATTGCATAATAGTAGGCAGACAAACCCGCCGACAACAGAAGTATTACAATCGAAGCCACACGTGCCGTCCATAAATAAATCTTATGGGATTTACCCTGTTTTGTAAATGCCTGTGTATTGTTCTTCCGGTCTATCTTTTCTTTTATCCGGCCAAATAACTTTTGTTGTAAATCTGTATCTATATCGAATGAAACAGCATTCCACTGCTCATCAGCCCAATCCTGAAATTCACCTTCATTTTTCAGCCACAGGATAAGCATCTGTACCTCTTCGGGAGAAGCCTGCTTCTGCAAGAACTTATCGAATAATTGTATATAATCTGTCTTTCCCATTTTATTGTATCTATTAGGTATACAGGCAACGGAATAAAATCCGTTACCCATATTTATCATTTTAACTTTAATTAATTAATCAGCAAAGAAAGAAGTAAAGGGATAGATAAACCATAGTGACGATCTATCTTGCTACGAAGAAAAGCGGTTGCTTTAGTTAATTGTGACTCTACTGTATTTTCAGAAAGATTGAGTTTTGCTGCTATTTCTTTGTTTGTCAATAACTTTCGACGGCTCAGTATAAATATTTCCCTTCGGGCAGGAGGTAATTGCTCTATTAAAGAATCGATATATTCTTCCAGTAAATGGTAGTCGACTTCTTTTTCTGTTGTATTCTCTATGGGTTCGGATGTCTTTATCTTTGTCTGATAAAGAGACTCAAGCATCCGGTGCTGGTAGACGTTAACTAATTGATTCTTGGCGATAGTGCAGATATAAGCACCAAACGATTTATCTGTCTCAATCTGTTCCCTATTCTCCCAAACCTTTATAAATACCGACTGTACGATTTCTTCAGCCAGATAAATATCATTCCGGGATATACGCATTACAAAGTTGTATAGTTTGCCACTCCAACAATTATACAGATATTCAAAAGATACGATATCTCCTCTTCTAAGATTACAGATGTGATGTGATTCCTTATCCATAACGTATGTAGTTACGCATACAAAGGTAAAAGAATTATTAAACTATAAAATAAAAAAGAGTTGTCTCGAATAAACGAAACAACTCTTTCTAAAATAATAAATAATCTACTGATTAAATCTTTTCAAGCATCTTTGTCAATTGATCCGGAGTTACATTGGCGGCTATAATAACTCCTTTGTCGTCTATCAGGAAGTTCCGGAAACCCTTATCCAGTTTATACTCCCCATACAACTTTGACTTTCTCCCGAGTCCTTCATGAAATTGTTTTGTACCTTCCAGCTTGTCAGCCTTTACCGTCTCGGTAAAGATAGACGGCTTCTCGTCCATCGAGATTGAGTACATGTCAATTTTGTCAGAACTCATCTTGTTAACTTCATTCCATAATTGAACGTTACGGGCCCGCGATTCAGCATCGTAAGCTGCCCAAAAATTAAGCAAAGTGTAGCGTCCCGAATGATTTTGGAAACTGGAATCACTTCCGTTTCCCAAAAACTCTATTCTCGGCGCAAGGTCTCCAGGGTTTGCACCCTCAGTAGGTCTCGCGTTTTTTGTTCCGGCTGAAATGGCAAGTAACGCAGCCGCAACAAAGAGAACATAAGCTCTTACTTTCATATCATCATTTTTACGTTAAACTTAATCGGAACAACGTCTCCGCAGGGGAGTTTCATTCTTCCGACTCCTGATTTTCAGGAAGTAAACAAGAGCTTTTTCCTTCGCTAAGGAATCGTTTTCTTGTTCTTAACGGCAGCAAAGATACAGGGAAAGTCCTCTTTCCTCCAAATGATATAACACTTTTCTGATAGAAAACAAGTTTTTTTATATGTTTTACCGCACACATTAGACAAAAATAGCCTGTTTTATAGCACAATATTAACAGTTATTTGCAAATAAACTTAACTATCCTTCTTGTTTGACTATGCACCACATGAACTTTTGAATACGATAAATTTCTTAAAAGCAACCAGATTACTAACTTTTCGTAAATAAATGATTAATTCGTATAACATTGATTATCCAGTAAATAAATAGCTTTTACATTTAAAAGTTCAATGGTCCTTTAATTCCTGTTCAAAGATACGCTGTTTGTACTGAAATCTATCTCCCAATTGCCGCCTTCCACGCTTTCCCACTGGTATTTAGCAGCCATGAGGTCCCACCAGTTTTGAAATTTGGTTCCGGTCTCCCCCATATCTTTCACCAGCTTCTCATACAAAGCATCATCGTCAGCCGATATCACTTTTGCCAGTTCATTCAGCCCGTTACGGCGTTCAAACAAGGCTTGTATCTCTCTTTTTTCTTCTTCTGTAACTTTTCCTACTACTGTTTTCATAATTCTTCTTTTATTTCAAATGGGTCCAGATAAGTGATTTCTTTTATTTCCTTATCCGGCAAAAATGTCCTGTTTTTACGTATACTTGCCAATAAATCCCGGCTTGCATTTCTTTCGATATGCGCCATAACACACTGTTCATGCGAAGGAGTATTCACTTCATTGGTTGTCTTACGGTTCAGATAAATACAACGCCTACACTGATAAGCGTCACATTTACGGCAAAGGGGCGCATAAGCCAATTTATAAAGCTGGGGATTCCTTATATCCAATCCTTCCACCGGACTTCCTATTGAGCCGGCTTCATCTTCCATATAAAATGCAGGACAAATATAAAATTTACCGTTCGGAGCTAAAGTTATATTTTCCCAACCGGCATTGCAGTTATTCATTTTATCCAGCGCCATCCTATCCGCCAACAGGTTTAATTGCAGCATTCCTCCCTGCCCGTAAGAAATAGCTAACACATCCGACAAATCGGCCAGCATTTCTTTATACACTTCAAAATCAGCTTCTGTAAAAGTTTCCAAATCCGTTATTACCAGATTCAACCTTGTAATTTCAGGCAAACAGGCTCCAATCTGCCGGTAATTGGCAAACAACTCCTTCTTGCCTGTTCGTAAAACATACACCTTCTCTTTTTCCCAAAGCCGATTCCGCCACTCATTCCAATTGTCGAAAACAATAACATCTGCACCTTCCGAGCACTTTGAAGGCTTTATGTTTATATGGTCTATTGTCTCGATAATACTCTCGTATCCAAGTGGCAGTTTATAATCCGGATATATAAACTGTATCATCATATTCTCTTTCATCCCATACAGGATACCCGCTTTCAGATGTTCCGGCGATATAAGCCTCCGCTTGGTTTTCGGATTAGAATACTGGCAATAAGGCACGGAAGTATCATCCAATAATATAATAAGATATTGCAACATGGGCTTAACAGATTACATTGAACTCTTTTTTCTCACTTTTCTCAAACTCCTCCCGTTCTCCATCCTGCTCTAATTTGCGGTAAAGTTTATTCCAATAATAATTATTGGCCCGAACCCTCGCCTTATGCATTTTACAGATAGCAGTCGAACGTTGGTAAATGGTAGGCGTATCGGCAGCATCATAATTTTCACCCTGGCACCAGGCACATCCTTCGGCAACTTCACAATCGATACACTCCTGCTTACTCTGCGTACAACGGTCGAGCGTAAGGAAAGGGCGAAGCTTATTCTTATCGATGCCTTCACGTACATTGCCTATTGCCCATGCTTTTTTATTCCGAAGGGAATATTGGGCAAAACGGGTACATGGATAAAAAATTCCGGCAGCATCAACAGCCAGCATCATGCCGGCCCCACACCAGTTTTGGTTTTGATGCACACAGTCCAGCGGCTTCCCCATCATCTCATTGAAGAATGAACAGGCATATTCTTTATAATACCCGCCATCGATAATTGCATCGGCAAGCTGCATCAACTGCATTTCGTAAAGGAAATCATCCCCTTCCTCCCATACATCCTCGAATACACAATTGATATTTACCTCATGGATACCCAACCCATACAAGTGCAAAACGCTTTCTTTGATATAAGGAATATCCGGACTGCTGATTGTCACTTTTGTCGCCGCATCAGGAAATTGACTGAGCCAGAGAGGGATATTGCGCACCACATCCACATAAGAACCTTTATGGCTTGCTTTATAAATACGGTTCAAATCATGCTTTATTTCCGTTCCGTCAATCGTAATACCGATACTGAGGTGTTCGCGGTTCTTTTTAATAAACTGCTGTATCTTCTCTTCATGGTAGTTAATCCCATTGGTAGAGAAGCTAAAGCGATACGAATCGAACCAATGATGATCCCTCCGATACAATTCCACTTTTATATAATCGCAGATTTTATCTATCAAATCAATTTCCAGAAAAGGCTCGCCACCTATAAAATCCCAGACAACAGATGCCTCCCGGAAATCCTGCTCATTGTCCAATATATAATCGATAGCCTGTTTTGCGATTTCCCAAGACATACGCTCCTTCGAATTTTTTCCTACCAAGTAACAATACTTACAGGCAAGCTGACAGTCTTTGGTGACAATAAAAGTGATAGATTTGGCAATCCCAGATTGCCAACCTTTATCTAACTTATGTATTATTTCCAATTTTGTATATTTAAAAGGATGCCAACTTGCTTATTCAAGCAAAAACATTTTGACATCCTTATTTATAGATAAGCAAAAACTTTCATATTTAAACATAATGCTTTGCACTTCCTATACAAGCTGTTTTACAACCACTCATACAGGCTCCTTTACAAGTGCCATTACAACTGGCAGGAAACCAATAGGCATTTCCTTTACAAGCATTTCGGCAATTTGCAGTACAACTTCCGGGACATCTACTGGACCCACCACTCGAAGACCCTTCATCATCCATTCCTTCTGGATCATCTTTTTCACAGGCACCCAACAGCCCTCCCAATGCTGTCAATGCAATAACTGGTAATGTACTTTGTGCTGCTTTTTTGAAAAATTCGCGTCTGGACTGTAGTTCATAGTTCGCTTCGCTTCTTTTCATAATAATTGAGTTTGAGCCGATAGACTCTCAGGTTCGGCGGTAAACAAAAAAAGACGTGGGAGTCTGTACTCTCGCTTATCCCGAACTCAGGCCTTCGCATTGCCCATCTACAAGGATAAGCAACGCAGCTAGCCCACGTCCAAGATGAGATATACAGAACACCACGCCGAAGCATAATGTTTGATAAGACACCTTTAGTGGACGTCCCGTTGCCGTATCTTCTTGTAGATTTCAAAGTTGCGAAGTTTGAGTTCAGAAGATAACGTTTCGTAAACGTCTTTCTAATAAAAGCCTCCCTCTAACCCTCTGGCTAGCTGGAAGTGTTACAAAAGTACGGAGTTGTTATTTATAAAACAAATTTATTGGAACATTTTCCAAATCCTCGGGAAGCAATTATTTTTAGGCCCTCGGTAAATACATTTAGTAGCATAGGAAATTCAAATTAGTACCGCTACTAATTCAAATTACTATCGGTACTAATATTTTTTAACATTTATGCCTCTTTCCTTGCTTCTTTCCCAAGTTGGAAAATATTTTTTAAAATCAAGAAAATAATCCGGAAACCTCTTGTTTGTATCTAAAATAGTTCTACATTTGCTGTGTACTATTAAACTAATACACTAAAACAGATAATCTATGATTACATTAAAAGAAGCAACGCTCTGTTATAAAAAGAATAAGCCAATATTAGAGCATATCAACCTGGATATAGCCTCCGGTTGTATCTATGGCTTATTAGGCAAAAATGGCGAAGGAAAGACCACCTTATTAAACATATTAAGTGGGCAGATTTTCCTGGACAGTGGTTCTTGCCAAGTATTCGACGAGAACCCGGCGGAAAGGAACGTAAGCCTGCTCCAAAAGCTATTCTTGCTTCCGGAAGAAATCTCTTCGCCTGATGTAACAGCGGAGGCATATATAAAAATGTATGCTCCCTTCTATCCTTCTTTCAGGGAAGATATTTTCAAAAGCTGTTTTGACCAACTGGAAATAGATGCTACCGCACGGTTAAACAAAATGTCGCAAGGGCAGCGCAAAAAAGTGGCAATCACTCTTGCTCTTTCGGCACATACCCCTCTCCTGCTGATGGACGAACCGACAAACGGGCTGGATATTCCGTCGAAAACTATTTTTCGCAAATTGGTCGCCTCTTTCACGGAAGAAAACCAGACAATTATCATCTCTACCCACCAGGTTCGTGACTTGGAAAGTCTGATCGATTCGGTCTTAATACTGGATAATAAGGATTTCCTGATGAATTGCAGCCTGAACGAGGTTTCTTCCAAACTGTTTTTCCACTTGGTCAGACCAGATGAGAAAGTCCTCTACTCGGAAACGACTCCGATGGGAACGATGGGAGTTGGCGAAAACCAGGACGGGGAAACTACTTCCGTATCATTGGAACTCTTATTCAATGCTGCCACCCAGCATTCTGCTGAAATAAAAAGATTATTCAACCGATAAATATACTCCGACATGAAAAATCAATTAAGTTTACAACGCATAAAATATTTACTGTTGGCGGACTGGATGGAGAATAAAACTAAGTTCCTCTATTTAATGGGGGCTTATATGGCTGCACTTCTTATATTTATTGTCTCTGTTATTAATTCCGGCACGGTAATATTCCGGTCTGAACAGCTACAAGGCTTCTACATTTTAGGCGGATTGGGGACATTTATTTATTACTGTAACTATGCCGGAAAGAAGGTTCATTTCCCTAAAGGAGTTTATATGACTCTTCCCGCCAGTACATTAGAGAAATTTCTATCCATATTGACAGTCGGTAGTATTATTGCCTTGATTTATATTCTTTTGGTACATATTACAACATTTACAACAATAATAATTGCTCAGGAAAATATAGCTATTGAATGGCAAAAAATAAGCGACCTTTTGCCATTTTTTCTACCGATAGCCTTGTTTATGTCGTCCTTATTTTTCCTTTCGTATATCACATTTTCCAAACATGCCTTTCTGATTGCCATATGCGGTTCTGCGATGATGATGATTGCCGGGACACTGCTTGCACGTTTCTTACTCAATGGTATGTTGTTTTTTGATCCCGCAACGATTACAGCAGAATCTCCTTTAATGAACATGTTCAAGTTCATATGGCTATATTATGGGCGTATTTTAATTATCGCCACCATAGTAATTCTTTATGTGGCTTATCTAAAACTTAAAGAAAAAGAATTGCGATGAACTATAATACAAACCAATCCATATTTATCCAGATAGCCGAACGGATATGCGACCGTGTATTGAGCGGTGAATACCAAGAAGAAGCACGTATTCCGTCGGTACGTGAAATGGCTGTCGAGATGGAGGTGAATCCGAACACAATCATGCGTACATTCGAGCGTCTGCAAACACATGGTATCATTTACAATAAACGTGGTATCGGTTATTTTATCTCTCCGGAAGCAGAAAACAAAATACGCCGTATGCGGCGTAACCAATTTGTAGAAGAGGTCCTCCCTTCTGTTTTCAAAGAAATGAATTTACTTGGAATCAGTCTGGATGAACTAACAGAAGCTTACACATTATATACATCCATTAATACAGAAAAGTCATGAAAAAAAGTAATAAGATATTTTTCCTGTTGATGGCAACTTTATATCTCTTGCCATTCCTGATATGCCTGTTTTATGCCATCTCATAAAACAAAATTAACAAGTGACAGTTGAGCTTTGCGCTCGGTATATAAATCGGCAGAAAGCCGAAATGACTGTCACTTGTCAACTGTCAACTATAAAAAAGGGTTTTACCCTTTTTTATCATATGGCGAAGGCATCGGCATTCCTTCCTTTATATACTCATCATATACTACAGTTGGGTGATCCATAGGTGATGCTCTATTATATTCTTCCTTGAAGTTTCCACGGCGGAAGTTTTTCAATTTAAGATTTTCTGTGCCATAGGTACGTAAAGTTTCCTTTTTATTTCCGGTAAGAGAGCTCTCTACCACTTCCGAATCCAAAATATTCAATTTGGGAGTAAGAGTCGGCAAGAGTTTCTGTTCCAACAATCCACGATAAGCACCTATATACTCACACCAAACGGAATCCCCACGCATAAAGATACGATAGGTATAATTAGACCATGCAGTCCGGATATGGATTTCACGGTCCCAGATCTCGATACATGCCTCGGAATCAAACTGAGGATCTTTGATTTTAACACGCTTCAAACCTTGCATTTTCTCAAATACATTTGTCTGCCATTTATCAGAATGCATTATTTCCTCGATAATTTCAGGCATTTTTTCCTTAATTTCAAACTGTATCTTCATTCTGTGTGCCTGCCAGTCAGGACTTTTTAAGGTCGCCAGGTTCTATAGTTAGACAATAATATCTCTTTATGTGTAACAATTACAAAGTGTTTTTTGTTACTTAAATCGTCAAATTATGTACATAACTTTGTACCTTTGTCCACAAATATAATAAATATGCAACAAAAAGACGAAATAATACTGATAAATATTAATGGAACAGACCGTCCGGGAGTAACTGCGGCACTTACCGAAATTCTGGCAAAAAATAATGCGGTTATTTTAGATATAGGTCAGGCTGACATTCATAATAATTTATCTCTGGGCATTCTATTTCAAAGTTGTGAAGGAAATTCGGGAGATATTCTGAAAGAATTATTGTTCAAAAGCTATGAATTGGATGTAAATATCCGTTTCAATCCGATTACAGAAGAGGCTTACGACCAGTGGGTTTCCATGCAGGGAAAGAACCGGTACATCATCACGATTGTAGGACGTAAACTTACAGCAAAACAGATAGCGGGCGTCACCCGCATTGTAGCCGAGCAGGGAATGAATATCGACGATATCAAGCGTCTTACTGGACGTATCCCCTTGGATGAAAATGCCCGTACACCAAAAGCCAGTGTTGAGTTCTCTGTCAGGGGCACCCCGTGTAACAAGGAAGAAATGCAGGCTGCATTCATGAAACTTTCGTCTGAACAGGAAATGGACATTTCATTCCAGGAGGAAAGTATGTTCCGCCGTATGCGCCGCTTGATTTGTTTCGATATGGACTCTACCCTGATTGAAACAGAAGTTATTGACGAACTGGCCATACGTGCCGGTGTAGGCGACCAAGTAAAGGCAATTACCGAAGCCGCCATGCGCGGGGAAATCGACTTTAATGAAAGTTTCCGCCAGCGTTGTGCCCTGCTGAAGGGATTGGATGTTTCTGTCATGCAGGAAATAGCAGAAAGCCTTCCGATTACCGAAGGTGTGGACCGCCTGATGCGTATCCTCAAGAAAATCGGATTCAAGATTGCCATCCTTTCCGGAGGATTCACTTACTTCGGAAATTACCTGAAACAGAAATATAATATCGACTACGTATATGCCAATGAGTTGGAAGTAGAAGACGGTAAGCTGACCGGACGTCACTTGGGTGATATCGTTGACGGCAAGCGTAAAGCCGAACTCCTCCGCCTGATTGCGCAGGTAGAAAATGTGGATATTCGCCAGACGGTAGCTGTAGGCGATGGGGCCAACGATCTGCCGATGATCAGTATTGCCGGACTGGGTATTGCCTTTCATGCCAAACCGAAAGTAAAAGCCAACGCCCAACAATCTATCTCGACAATCGGGCTGGATGGTATTTTATATTTCCTGGGATACAAAGATTCTCATTTAGATGAACAGATATAATTAAACTTTAAAAAGTAGCTATATGGTAAGACACATCGTAATGTTCAAACTGACAGAGTTTGCCACTCCGGCTGAGAAAACAGCTAAAATGCAAGAGATTAAATCCAAACTGGAAGCATTAATCCATAAAATCGATGTTCTGCGTCTGATACGGGTAGATTTCAATATCAATCCGGCCGAAACCTGGGACATCATTCTTACAACAGAACTCGATTCGCTGGAAGACGTTAGCACATATGCTAACCACCCCGAACATGTTGCCGTATCTAAAGGCATCATCGGACCGGTTAAAGCAGACAGAGCTTGCGTGGATTACGAATTTTAAGAAACAGGAACTCTATTATATTATGAGAGAATTTGATTTGGAGGACCGCGTAAACCAGGCGGTCTGTAATTTTGAATCAGGTTACAATTGCGCCCAGTCTGTATTTCTTGCCTATAGCGATATCTTTGAAATGGATTTGGAAATAGCTAAAAAGATGTCTGTTTCTTTCGGGGGAGGATTAGGACGTATGCGTGAAGTCTGCGGAACAGTCAGTGCAATGGCTATGCTGGCAGGTTTCAAATATCCTGTAATGGACCCGCAAGACCAGGAAGCCCGTAAAAAGAATTATGGTATTGTACAGCAAATGGCAGAGATGTTTAAAGAAAAGAACGAAACAATTATATGCCGGAATCTTTTGAAGTCAATAAATACTGATAGCTCTCCGGCTCCGGAGATCCGTACTAAAGAATATTATGCGCGACGCCCGTGTACAAAGTTTGTAGAAGACGCCGCACGCATAGCAGGAAAAATGCTGAAAGGTGAATTGGATTGATAGCTCAGGCTATCAATCTGATTTGTGTTACATACCCCAGGCTTTTTATATCGCTGAATAAACTTGTATACGAGGATTGTGCCTTCACATTTACTTTATAGGTTATGATGGCCTTATCCTGTTCATATAGTGATTCGAAGGATACGCTTACAATATAAATACTCCTGTTCTCCAATATCTTACGAACCATTTTCAAATCAGGGGTAGCTGTCGAACAGGTAATCGTAAGTATCTTGTTCACCCCGTTCAGGAACATCCGTTTTTCCAGTCTTTCCAAGCTTATCAATATAAATAAAGTCAGTAGAGTAGCCAATATGGCAGGTAAATACATGCCGGCACCTACCCCCAACCCAATTACAGCCATTACCCAGATACAGGCAGCGGTGGTCAGTCCGTGGATACTTCCGTGGCTTTGCATAATCGCTCCGGCACCCAAGAAACCTATACCGGTAAGAACCTGGGCTGCAATACGTCCGGGGTCTCCATTCAGAAAGTTTGGATATATTTGAGGTATCCAGATGGAAATCAACATAGCAGCAGTAGAACCCATACATATCAGGGTAAACGTACGCATCCCTGCTTCCCGTCTCCTGAACTGACGTTCAATACCTACAATAGCACCAAGAAAAAAACTGAAGGCTAACCTTATCCCCGCCGTATACGGGGTTATTGTGGTGCTCTCTAATATTTCACTCAGATGTTCAATTATATACATAGCTCAATCATATTATTCAGTTCGTTTTTTCAATCCCTATATACTTTAAAAACAAAAGACATGCGCTTCGCGTTCAGAAAATATATGGTTTTATACGCAAATGTATATATTTATTGGATACATGACTTTCTTTCATTTCATTTTCGTCTCGTATAAATTGCTACAATAATAGTCCGTTATACAATAAAAAAGAAGGGCTTGCCTGGCAAGCCCTTCTTTTCCTTTAAATGAATTATTTCTTACCTTACTTCCGTAATCTCTATTACATGGCTAACCGTATGACGGCTTGAGAAAACCGGAATACCAACCTTCATCAGAAATTCACCGGAATAAGTCATTGTACCGGGCATTCTTGATTTTGTTCCGGGAACCAGATTTATCTCTTTCAACTCATACCGGGCATCTTTCTTCAGGCCTTGCAAACGAAGCGGTTGAAGCATTTCTGCATAACGTGGATGGATATCGAAAGCGAAAAGGACTGCTTTACTTTGCGCCTCATTGGCATACAGGAAGGCTGCATGGTCGCTTTCGTATGGAGATTTCAAACGATACTGGTCGCCATCCAGAATCACATCAGAAAGACGTTTGAAGTTGGCAACAGCCTCTTTGCAATATTGTAAATCAGCAGGTTCCATTTCATGCAGACGGATATCGAAACCTAATTTGCACATCATAGCAACATCCGTACGGAACTTAACCGGCTGCTTACCCCAGCTGGTAACATGTGCTGCCATACTCTTTACCGGGAAGAAATGAGAGAATCCCCACTGGATAAAAAGACGTTCTACCGGATCGGTATTATCACTTGGCCAAAATTCAGTGAAATACTTCAATGCTTCATAATCAGAACGTCCACCACCACCGGAGCAAAGCATCATCGGCAGATTGGGATATTTAGCCTTGATTCGTTCCAATACGCTATATAATCCGCGTACATATTCTATATAAAGATGAGATTGCTTGTCTTTCAGATAAGCAGAGTAGATATTGGTAATCGGACTGTTGCAATCCCATTTAAAGTATGCAATGCCCGGATATTTCGTCATCAACCCATCGACAACACCATATACATAATCCTGTACTTCCGGATTGCTCAGATCGAGAACCATCTGGTTTCTGAAATAATACTCATCGCGATTAGGCAGATGAATCACCCAGTCCGTATGTTTCTCATACAGTTCACTCTTCGGATTTACCATTTCAGGCTCAATCCAAAGACCGAATTTAATGCCTTTATCGGTTGCTTCTTTCACCAGTTTGCCAATACCGTTTGGCAATTTTGTAACAGTTTCCGTCCAGTCTCCCAATCCTTGATGGTCACTGCTACGGGGATATTTATTGGCAAACCAGCCATCATCTAGCAAAAACATATCGACACCTAAGTCTGCTGCTTCTCCCATGATTTCCACCAGTTTATCTTCATTGAAATCAAAATAGGTAGCCTCCCAGTTATTCAATAAAGTCATACGGGATTTCTCGCCGTCTTTCAATTGATATTTACGAGCCCAACGGTGGAAGTCACGGCTTGCTTTTCCTTTTCCTTCCGAACTGTAGGTAAAGATAAATTCAGGTGTACGGAATACAACACCCGGTTTCAATGTATACTCCGAAGCATATGGATTAATACCGGAAAGGATACGCAGACCGTTCAAATTATCTACCTCAAAAGTAAAACGATAGTTGCCTGTCCATCCGATGGTTCCGAACAATACTTCTCCGGAATTTTCCTCCGCTTTTTCATCAAGAGCAAGTAAAAAGAACGGAGAACAGAACATATTGGCACGGCTGCCTAATTTTGTATCCAATATCTTCTTGCCGAAAGAAAGTTCGCTTTCTCTCATATTTACTTCGTGTGCCCAATCTCCGGCAAACTCAGTGAGATAATATTTGTCACTGTTCAGGTGAAGTAAGGAAGACGCATAATTATATAATGTAACAGGCTTCTTCTCATTATGGGATATTTCGGCATATTCCTTAATAATGTTTTCCTTCGGATAAGCGATGAAATGCAATTTTACTTCTACCGGATAAACTTCATCACGCAGGATAATTACAGTTTCATTAGCACCCGGTTGCATCTGTTTCGTTTCATGGGATACGTACTTTAGCAATAAAGAGGGGTTACCATCATTGTGAAGGACACGGATCGCCGGCTCAAAATAGTCTTCCATACCATGTGTCAGATAAGCTTCTCTTCCTAATGGCAACTGGTCGATGTCTGAGCTAAAAGATAACTTTTGTCCTAAATAAGATTGATACAACCGACCATTGGCTTCATCTACCTTATATATAAGGCTGATATTGTCTGTTGTGATCGGAATGATTGTTTTAGCACTTGCATGAAACACAGTAGTAAATGCAACCATGCACACGAATAGAATGTGTCTGATTTTCATGTTCTTGTTTAATTAATAATGTTAGATTTTCTTGATTTTATAGGTAACACGATATTTTTCAATTAGTAAATTACTGAACTACTCAATAAATTCATGGTATTAATAAACAAATATGCAAACAAAGATAGAATATTTATCTAAAATGCCAACGTAACTCTTAACAAAAGAAAAAAGGCACCTACAAACGTAGATGCCTTTTTTCTTTAAATATAGATGAAATATGTCTTCAATCAAGCATCAAGTGCTCCAATCAGTTCTTTTACACTCTTAAATCCATGATGGTCGCAATATTCATTCATTCCGTCAATCACTGTAATGCCGACTGCCGGATCAATAAAGTTGTATGTACCAATCTGGATAGCAGTTGCACCCGCTAACATAAATTCCACTGCATCCTTCCAATTGGAAATACCCCCCAAACCTATTATAGGAATCTTCACTGCTTTATAGGTCTGCCATACCATACGCAACGCTATCGGTTTTACACAAGGTCCCGACAAACCGCCGGTTATTGTAGATAATACAGGTTTACGTTTCTCTGCATCGATAGCCATACCTAACATTGTATTAATAAGAGATACAGAGTCTGCACCTTCGGCTTCCACCGCTCTTGCGATCTCGGTAATATCTGTTACATTAGGGGAAAGCTTTACAATAAGTGTTTTAGGATATACTTTACGAACGGCTTTTACTACTTCGGAGGCTCCGCAAGTAGTCACTCCGAAAGCCATACCGCCTTGTTTCACATTCGGACAGGAGATGTTCAATTCGATAGCCGGAATTTTATCCAATGCGGCAATCTTTTCGGCACATTCCACATAAGTTTCTATGGAAGAACCGCTTACATTCACAATCATATTCGTATCAATATCCTTGATTTCCGGATAAATATGTTCAGCAAAATAGGCTGCACCTTTATTCTGCAAACCTACAGCGTTCAACATTCCGGAAGGAGTTTCCGCCATACGGGGATACAAGTTCCCTTCCCGTGGCTGGATAGTCGTTCCTTTTACGAAGATACCGCCCAAACGGGAAATATCCATAAAGTCGGAATATTCAATTCCATATCCGAAAGTACCCGATGCTGTCATAACCGGGTTCTTTAACTGCAAGTTTCCTATGTTTACGTTTAATTCAGCCATGTCAATTTATCTATATTAAATACGGGTCCTTCAGTACATACGCAGATGTGGCCATCTACTGTTTTTTCCACACAACACAAACAAGCTCCGATACCGCAAGCCATTGTATTTTCAAGGGAAACCTCACATGAGATAGAGGCAGATGCCGCATATTTAGCAACGGCAACCATCATCGGTTTCGGACCACAGGTGTAAATCTGGTTAAAATGAGTCTTTTTCAAGATCGTATGATTGGTTACATATCCTTTTTCACCCAAAGAGCCGTCTTCAGTAGTGATATATACAGTTCCGAATTTCTTAAATTCTTCCAGTTGCAGCACATCATCTTTTGAACGTGCACCCAACAGGAAAGTGGGATTGAAACCTGCATTTTTCAGTATGGCACCCAAATATAGCATCGGAGCCGTACCGACACCTCCGCCAATCAGCAATAATTTTTGTTCTTTCTGAGACGGGACAGTAAAACCATTACCCAAAGGCAACATAATATTTACAGTGTCACCCGGTCTATATTCAGCCATCCGGCGTGTACCATCGCCAACCAACTGGATAAGCAGCCACAATTCGTTGGTTGCCTTATCTACATAATTAATAGAGATAGGGCGGCGTAGGAATGTTGTAGGAGAATTATCCACACGGACTTCAACAAACTGTCCAGGTTGCATATCGGGGAGAGCCTCGTCGGATGTTAGCTTCAGCAGGCAGTAATTTTTATGCAGGCGGCTGTTTTCAGTCACCTTCATGTCTAACATGTACTTTTTCATATAATATGATTACTCTATTTCCATGCAAAGATACATGAATGTTGGTATTTTACCAACAGGGCTTATTCTTTCTTGTTTTTTTCGGGGACGAAA
Source organism: Parabacteroides sp. (assembly GCA_019417325.1). GTDB lineage: Bacteria > Bacteroidota > Bacteroidia > Bacteroidales > Tannerellaceae > Parabacteroides. Next base: position 53,067 of record DXVO01000029.1, read on the forward strand.
GTATCAAAGGTATTATCGGAATAAAAAATCATTATTTTGCTCACATTTCTGGAAGGCTTTTCTTCCTGTATAATTCGCTCAATTACAGGCTGTTTTACACTGTTTACAGGTGTGTCAACCCTAATTTCCTTGCGATTTTCGGGAACAACCTGTACCTCGGGCGGATTTATGGGCGTATTTGTAAACAAATCCGGCTCATTTTGTATCAGATTACGTATCATGTTGCCTTTTCCAAACAATAACCAGTCGGAATCCACATAAGTGAATCGTTCAAGAATCTTAACAAGTACATCCAAGCTCGGATTATTTCTTCCGTTCATGATATGTGACATGGCTGAACGTTGAATACCGATTTCTTCTGCAAATTTAGCAGGAGTAAGTCCTTCCCGGTCCATAACCATCTTAATACGTTCTCTCATTCTTGTATATCTTCATATTGTTTATAAAAATACTGCCATTGTGACTGTTTACAAATAAGAATGTACACAAATCAATCACGACACAAATATAAACTATAATTTCCAAATGTGCAATTTATTTTTATAAACATAAACGGGTACATTTGTATCTCACAATTCAGTTTTGTATAATACACAAATGTCATTTCTATATTTCACAGGAAAATACCATTTAAGCTAAACTTTACTTGTTTTTCATAACTATATGATTAACTAACGATTATATATAAAATAAAGAGCGAATATTTATGATTTAACTTAGTTTTGTACACAAATGTGATAAATGTATTAATGTATTTCATTAATAATAGCGAACAAATGATTGGTTCATAGAAAAGTAATAGATAAATTTAAATAGAGACTCTATGTAATCTATTTTTATTTGATAGATTAGTAATGTGTATTGATACAATTGTAAAACCCTAACTGTGATTACATTTGTATAGATATAAAAACAGATTCTTATTACAAGTGTGTATGGATACAATTGTAACCCGTCCTGTTTGAATACAATTGTATCCAAACTTTATTTATGTCTCTCAATAGAGCTGCCAGAATGTCTTATTATTATCTGTATCTTTTTGTAACAAGTATACTTTTGTATTAACCTTACCCTTTTCTGCGGTATTTTTGTAATATTTGTGGACAAAGGGACAGAAGAAAGAAAATATTAAAATCTCAGAGGGGAAAAATCCGTATAAGTTTCTGAAATACAAAAAGAAAAGCCACTTTTTTCTGTTCCTGTTTTTGAACGTTCCAGAAAAAAATGGCTTTTACCTCAATTCTTTTTGTAAAAAATACTTTTGTGAAGCGTTTAGTGTAAAATTTTATAAAGTAACTCTTTTAAAAGTTCAGCATCCGGGACGGAGGTATTACCGACTCCCTTCGACCGGGCATCGGTAGTCCTGATATCACCTATCAGGTTAAAGATTTTCATTGCAGAATAATTCCGCATGCCGGTCTGATAATCTTTCACCTGAAAAGTACCCCGCAGACCAAGCGCAGTCATCAACCCTGTTTCAGAGCGATCCTTGGTATAATAACAAATCAGCAGGTTAGAAAAATAGTTGAACAATACAGGAAGTGTCATTTGTATCGGATTGCTTTTCGGGTTCTTCTCAAAATATTGGGCGATACGGTTTGCTTTCAGAACATCTTTAACTGCCAGAGCTTTTATTAGCTCAAAATTATTATATTCCTTACTTATGCCTATATTTTGTTCGATTAATTCAGGTGTGACGCGTTTTGGGGCGTTTTCAGGCAGGATTAATGATAACTTGTCCAATTCCTTACTTAAACGGCTTAAATCGTTTCCAAGGTAATCAGAAAGCATTTGAGCGGCTTTATTCTCTATTCCTATGGAGCGTTGTTGCAAGAAAGCGGTAATAAAACCTGGCATTTTATAATCCGGTATCTTTTTTGATTCAAATACAATTCCGGTTTTATCCGCTGCTACAGCCAAGGATTTCCGGCGGTCCAACGTTTTATATTTGTAGTTTATCACTAAGACGGTAGACTTCAACGGATTTTTCACATAATTCGTAAGAAGTTCTATATCCCTGATTAATTGTGCTTCCCTAACAACAACTAACTGGTATTCGGACATCATAGGAAACCGGCGTGCGGCATTGATAATTGAAGCACCGTTCGTATCGGCACCGTACATAATTACCTGGTTGAAATCCCGCTCCGATTCTTCCAGTACATTCTCAATCAGCAAATCGGTGATTTGATCTATAAAATAGGGCTCTTCCCCCATAAGAATATAGACAGGAACGAATTTCCTGGCTTTTATGTCCCGGTAGATTTCTTCAAAAACATATTCTTTCTTAGCCATATAATCTTCGTTTTATTACCAACTGAAACGGATATGGCGGATTGTTTTCTTTCCATCCATAATCTGTCGTAAAGCTTCCACTCCTAACATTACATGCTCTTCTGCAAAATTTTTAGTTACTGCTTTATCACTTGCTTCTGTCTTAACACCATCTTCTTCCATAGGCTTGTCTGAAATCATAAGCAAAGCTCCGGTCGGGATTTCATTCGCAAAACCTGCTGTAAACAAGGTTGCTGTCTCCATATCGATTCCTGTTGCATGGGTTGAAACAAGATATTCTTTGAAATGATTATCATACTCCCAGACACGTCGGTTAGTTGTATAAATCGTCCCGGTCCAATAATCTTTTCCCCGGTCACGGATGGCTGACGAAATAGCACGCATCATAGAAAATGCAGGAAGCGACGGTACTTCAGGAGGCAGATATTCATCTGAAGTTCCTTCACCACGAATCGCAGCAATCGGCATGACATAATCGCCTAAATGATTTACTTTTTTAAGACCCCCACATTTCCCGAGAAACAAGACGGCTTTAGGTTTAACAGCTGATAATAAATCCATTATAGTAGCTGCATTTGCACTACCCATCCCGAAATTTATAAAAGTAATCCCCTCTGCCGCAACATTAGGCATTGTATTTTTCAAACCCAAGATAGGCACATTGAAATGGTTCGCAAACAATTCTATATACTTAGTAAAATTCGTCAGCAATATATATTTATCGAAGTCTTCCAACTGGCGTTCCGTATAACGAGGTAACCAATTTTCTACAATTTCTTGCTTTGTTTTCATAAATCATCCCTTTGAAAGTTTATTTTTGCAGAATAAAACAACAAATATAATAAATGCTCGCATTAAACCTGCCTGTTTACACACCTAAAGTAGTCGAAAAAGAAGGAAAGCATTTCATTTTCGATCCAGTCCGTAACAAGTATGTTGCGCTAACCCCGGAAGAATGGGTACGTCAACATTTTGTTAATTATCTGATTTCCAATAAGGGTTATCGAAAAGAACTTATTGCAAACGAAGTCCAGGTAAAGTTGAATAACACATCAAAACGTTGCGATACTGTTGTATATAATCGTTTCCTCACTCCTTTAGTCATTGTAGAATATAAAGCACCTGCAATAAATATAACAAGTACCGTATTTGACCAGATTGTACGCTATAACATGGTATTACATGTGAAATACCTGATAGTAAGTAACGGACTCCGCCACTTCTGCTGCAAAATAGATTATGAAAAACAAACTTACATTTTTTTAGAAAATATCCCTGAATATGTTGACTTGGAAGAATAAAAAAAACTGTGATAACTTCTAAAAGCTACCCTATTAACAAAACAGCAAGTTCTCTCCCCTTATCTTTCAGCGGTTTAGCGATAGATAAGGGTTTCTCACCCCAATCGATCCGGAATTACTTTTATATAAAATTCAGGTAATGAAAATTTTCGAAAAAACAGAATCCTATACCCTGTTTCCTCTTCCGGTTTCCCCGCAAAAACCATCATCGGAACAAACAGATTATATCCTCTTTCATTTTTCCGTTCTTTATCTTCAAAAGATGGAGAGATTAAAAATAGACGGATCAGCTTGACCAAGGCATTCACCATCATCGAAAAGAATGTATATATATTAGATTTAAAATCCTGCATATCTGAATATTATAAAATATGTAACCGCAAACATAGTAATTTTTATCTATTAAACAAATTATCCGGTTAAAAAGTTAGATGTTTTTTATGATTTCTTTTACAAGACATCTTTTCTTATCGAATATAAATATTACTGCCAGTTATAATATAAAAGAAACGGATGAATGATAACAGGCCTAACTTATATAAGCATACACATATTAACAAAAAAACCGGAAAGAGAAAAATCTCTTTCCGGTTCCTTATAATTTCCGACTTATGGCAATTAAGCACCGAAGTCGTCGAAGTGTAACATTTCACGCGGTACACCCAGATTGTCCAGCATATTTTCCACTGCTTTTGACATCGGGCCCGGACCACACATATAATATTCGATATCTTCCGGAGCTTCGTGATCCTTCAGATACGTATCATAAATTACCTGGTGAACAAAACCAGCCGTATATTTTACACCGGCAGCATCTGCTACTGGATCCGGACGGTCAAGCGCCAAGTGGAATGTGAAGTTCGGGAATTCTTTTTCGATTTCCAGGAAGTCTTCCAGATAGAATACTTCGTTCAATGCACGGGCACCATAGAAGTATGACATCTTGCGGTCTGTAGTCTTCAATGTCTTCGTCATGTGCATAATCTGAGCACGCAGAGGAGCCATACCGGCACCACCGCCGACCCACATCATTTCTCTCTTAGAGTCGAAAATCGGATGGAAATCGCCATAAGGACCGCTCATTACCACCTTATCACCCGGTTTCAGGGTAAAGATATAAGAAGAAGCGATACCCGGCATTACATCTTGGAAGCCAACCTGAGGTTTCGGCTTGAACGGAGGTGTAGCGATACGTACAGTCAACATAATACGGTCGCCTTCTGCCGGATAGTTAGCCATAGAATAAGCACGGATAGTAGGCTCTGTATTCTTACATTTCAGGCCGAACAAACCGAAGTTCTTCCATGCCGGCAGATATTCGTCACCAATCAGGCTCTTATCGATATCCTTGTCATAGTCCATTGAATATTCCGGAATTTTAATCTGGGCATAAGAACCCGGAACGAAATCCATATGTTCACCTTTAGGCAAAGCAACAATAAACTCCTTGATAAAAGTAGCCACATTCTTGTTGCTGATAACTTCGCATTCCCATTCTTTTACACCGAATACTTCATCCGGTACATGAACCGTCATATTTTCCTTCACCTTGCACTGACAAGCAAGACGCCAATGGTCTTTTACCTGTTTGCGAGAGAAGAACCCTTTTTCAGTAGGCAGAATTTCGCCACCGCCTTCAATAACCTGAGCACGGCATTGTCCGCACTTACCGCCACCACCACAAGCAGACGATAAGAAAATGCCACCACTCTGCAAGGCACCCAGCAGTGTACCGCCTATCGGAGTTTCAATATCTTTTTCTCCATTTACCTCCAGTTTTACATTACCGGACGGTACTAATTTTTCTTTTGCGTATAATAATGCACCCACAAGAATCAGTGTTACTATCAAGAACACGATAGCTCCGGCTGCAATAGTAAGTCCGCCTGACATTAATAAAGTCATTTCTATTTCTTATTTAATGCGTTAATACTTATATCTTAAGTCCCGAGAAACACATAAATGCCATACCCATCAGACCTGTAATGATAAAGGTAATACCCAGACCTTTCAAAGGTTTCGGTATATCAGAGTATGCCAGTTTTTCGCGGATAGCAGCCATACCGACAATAGCAAGCATCCAACCGATACCGGAACCTAAACCGTAAACAGTTGCAACACCCACATTAGGGAATGCCTTTTGCTGCATAAAGAGTGAACCACCCAGGATGGCACAGTTTACGGCAATCAACGGCAAGAAAATACCCAGTGAAGCATACAACGACGGAGAGAATTTTTCCACCGCCATTTCCACCAACTGTGTAAACGAAGCAATTGTGGCAATAAAGAGGATAAATGCAAGGAAGCTCAGGTTTACATCCTTAAAGTCTGCTCCCAGCCAGCTTAATGCGCCTTCTTTCAATACATAATTCTCAAGCATATAATTAATAGGCAGGGTACATACAAGAATGAATGTTACCGCCATACCTAATCCCAAAGCAGTCTTCACATTTTTGGAAACAGCCACGAACGAACACATACCCAGATAATATGCGAAGATCATGTTATCCACAAAAATCGAGCGGACGAATGTGCTTAATATTTGTTCCATTCTATTTTTCTGTTTAATGGTTTAGCTTAATTTTCCTGTAGTTCTTTGTTCTTAGAACGGTGAACCCAAATGATTACTGCAACAACAATCAAAGCCATCGGAGGCAAAATCATCAAACCGTTGTTCACATAACCCATATTGTAGAATGCTTCCGGAATAACAGGGAAGCCCATCAATGTTCCTGAACCCAGCAATTCGCGGAAGAAACCGACAATTACCAGAATCAAGCCGTATCCCAAACCGTTGCCGATACCATCGAGGAAAGATTCCCACGGTCCATTACCCAGAGCGAAAGCTTCCAGACGTCCCATCAAAATACAGTTCGTAATAATCAAACCGACAAATACGGAAAGTTGCTTACTTACATCATAAGCAAAGGCTTTCAATACTTCACTAACTACTGTCACCAGAGCGGCAACAACTACCAACTGCACAATAATACGGATACGGTTAGGTATCGTATTGCGAAGTAATGAAATAATCACATTGGCAAATGCAACGACAGCAGTAACGGAAAGCCCCATCACAATAGCGGGTTCCATCTTCGATGTTACAGCCAAAGCAGAACAAATACCCAGCATCTGAACGACAACAGGGTTATTAGTGCTCAACGGGCCTAACAACGTTTCTTTATTCTTTTTAGATAATAATCCCATTTCTTACTGATTTTGTGAGGTTAAAAACTTAACATAGCCGTTCAAGCTGTCGAAAATCATGTGATTTACACCTTGGCTTGTAATTGTACCACCGGAAATACCATCTACATAATCCTGACCAGCAACACTCTTACCCGGCTTAACGATTTCAACAGATTTAAATTCTCCATTCATAAAGATATGCTTGCCTTTAAACTCATCGCTAAATGCAGGCTTGGAGATTTCAGCACCCAGACCCGGAGTTTCGCCGGCATGGCTGAAGTCTGCACCAAAAATCGTGTTTTTATCTTCATCCAAAGAAATATACCCCCATAGCGGTCCCCAAAGACCTGCTCCGTGAAGAGCCATGATATATTTAGTTTTTCCATCGACAGAAGCAACAAATACCGGATACTCGTTGCTTGCTGCTGCTTTTACTACATCAGCATTAAATGCATCGCCTTCCACCTTTGTTCCTTCGTTGTTCACCAGGAATGCTTCCTTTATCAATTCATTATATTTAGCTTCTGCTTCAGAAGAAGGAACATTCACGTTGATAGAACGAAGAATCTGTTGTCTTTTATCATTTTCCTCATTCTTCTGCTGGTAAGATCTCAATGACTGAGATGTAAAAGCCAAAACAACAGCAACAAGAACAACCATTACAGAAGCATATATAATAGTATATGCGTTACTATCCCGGTTCAATCCTTTCTTTGCCTCTTTTACTTCTTCAAATTTAGAAGCCGGAGCCTTACATACAGGACATGTATCGGGAGCCTTATCGCCTTCGTGGACATAGCCACATACTTTACAAATATATTTTTTTGTAGCCATACTCCTTTTATTTATTCATTGTAATACTACGTTTCAATCTGCGTGAAATATTAGCTTCAACTACATAATAGTCAATCAGCGGAGCAAATACGTTCATCAACAGGATAGCGAGCATCATACCTTCAGGATAACCCGGGTTCAATGCACGGATGATAATAGCCAGGGCACCAACCAGAAAGCCATAGATATATTTACCTGTCTCCGTACGTGCGGAAGTAACAGGGTCGGTAGCCATAAATACGGCGCCAAATGCAAAACCTCCCAGGAACAAATGGTCTATCGGAGATATACACATTGCAACCGTTGTACCGATCATATTAAAGATTGCAGCCATGAAAGCACCACCCACGAATACAGATACCATTGTCTTCCAGCTTGCAATACGGGTAAACAACAGAATAGCCGCACCAATCAAAATAGCCAGTACGGAAGTTTCACCGATAGAACCCGGAATCAATCCAATAAACATATCCCATGTAGAAAGAGGGTTACCCAATACGTCAACAGACTGGAACGAATTGATCAGATCCTTGCCTGCAATAGCAATTTGTCCCAACGGAGTAGCTCCGGAAAAACCGTCTACTACCTGACCTGCTCCCATTCCGAATGTATCGGTTGTACGAACAAACACCTGGTCGCCGGACATTGCAGCCGGATAAGCAAAGAACAAAAATGCACGTGTTACCAAAGCAACATTGAATACATTATATCCTGTACCGCCAAATACTTCTTTCGCAAAAACAACAGCGAATGCAGTAGCAACGGCAATCATCCACAGCGGAGTATCCACCGGAACAATCATCGGGATCAAGATACCGGAAACCAGGAAACCTTCCTGAATTTCTTCTTTCTTCCACTGGGCAACCATGAATTCGATACCCAGACCTACTACATACGAAACGATGATTTTAGGCAATACAGCCAAAAATCCGAAAATAAAAGTCATGAAAAATCCCGGATCAGCACCAATTGCGAGGTTATGCTGATAACCGACATTATACATACCAAAAAGCAAAGCAGGCAGCAAAGCAATGATAACCACAGTCATCGTACGCTTTGAATCAATACTGTCATGAATATGTACGCCTGATTTGGATGTTGCATTCGGAACAAACAGGAATGTTTCGAAGCCATCAAATACAGAACGGAACATCGCCAGCTTTCCGCCTTCCTCAAAGTTAGGCTTAATCTTGTCGAGGTAATTCCTTAACGCTTTCAAAGTATTCTAATTTTTTATTGTTATTAATTCATTTCCTTGTATAACAGATCCAATCCGTTACGGACAATCTTCTGTATCTCGATTTTTGAAGTATCTACAAATTCGCAAAGAGCGAAATCTTCCGGAGCCACTTCATAGATACCCAGATTTTCCATCTTATCGATATCATAAGCGATAATTGCTTTCAGCAAATATTCAGGCATGATGTCCATCGGGAATACCTTGTCATACTCGTTCGACATAATCATCGCACGTTTACCTCCTTTGATACGGGCGTCTATTACATATTCTTTATTACCCATCAACCAGGTAGGATATGAATGGCTTACGCTATATTTTCCAAAACCGGGAACTGCCCATCCGAAAAGTTCATCATTGTCATCGCCTTCCGGAATAACAGTAATCTGGTTATCGTAAGCACCCAGATAATCGTCCTTATTCACCTTCGTTCCAGTCAGAACGTTACCACTGATGATACGGATATGTTCATTGTCCAGAACTTTTCCTGCAACCAAACTGTTAATTGTGCAACCGGAAATAGCTTTGATATATCCTCTTTCTGTCGTTTCAGAACCAGTCAGCACAACCAAGCGGCTGAAATCAGCAACACCTTTATTGAAAAGACGTCCGATCATGATGACATTGGCAGGATTTACCGTCCAAACCACTTCACCCTTATTTACAGGCTTGATGTGATTAATCTGTACACCTACATTTCCTGCAGGATGCGGACCTTCCACTTCTACAATTTCAACACCATTTGCTTTAACGGCAGAACCTTTGCGTACACCTACATATACCTTACCATCGGTAAGTTTTGCAAGTGCATCCAATCCAACCTGAAAATCAACTTCCTGCCCTTTCAGAATGAAATCGAAATTCGGAGCCAGCGGTGCGGAATAAAATGCAGAAACGAAAATATCACGCGGAGTTTCCGTTGGTACAGCAACAATGTCATAAGGACGTTGTTTGATAAAAGGCCACATACCTCCATTCAGTATGGTCTCCTTTACCTCTTCTCTTTTCAGGGAAGCTACATTCTTTTTACCGAACTCCTCGTATTCGATCTGCGCATCCGGCTTCACAACAATGCTGAGCACTTTACGCTTCTCTCCTCGGTTAACGGCAGTTACTTCGCCACTTACAGGCGAAACAAACTTGATTTCGGGGCGGTTCTTATCAATCATCAATACAGAACCGGCTTTGACTTTTTCACCTGGTTTGGCAACAACTTTCGGCACAATACCGTTATAATAGTCGGGAACGATCGCATAAGTTTCGCTTTTCCCGCCGTTTAACAGTGCCTCCGAAGCTTTACCCTTCAGATTAATGTCTAAACCCTTTTTAATCTTAATCACATTTGCCATGATACAACTAAAATTGTTTATATGTAATTTTCCCGCAAAAGTAAACATTTTTTTATGCTTAAAAGCAGGGAAAAGGAAATAATTAGAGAAATAATTCCATAATTTTGCACCGTCAAAGAAACTGATATGAAAAAGAGCGTGTATTGCCTGTTTGTTTTGTGGTTATTTGCCGCCGCCGGCACGACGGACGCACAAGAAAAATACCACACAAACATCAATGGCAAACAAATAAAAACATTACAGATCAAAGTTGCCGGGAATATGACTTCAGTTCCTTGTATTCCATTAGGTGGAAACGAGCAAATTGAAATCAACTTCGATGGAATGGGTAACGGCTATTTAGGCTATGTTTATAAAATTATTCATTGCAACGGGGACTGGACTCCGTCTGGTCTGTCTCCTATCGAATATATGGATGGTCTGCAAGGTATGACGATCGATGATTTCGGAAATTCTTTCGAAACAAGTCGGATTTATTCGAACTATCGTCTTTTCCTGCCGAACCAAGATATTCAATTTAAGATTTCCGGGAATTATGCCTTACAGGTATATAGGGAAGATGATCCGGGGAATATTATGTTTACCGCTTGTTTTTCTATTGTAGAGCCATTAGTCGACATCCAGGCTTCCATAAGTGGAAACACCGAGGTAGATACGAACCTTCATCACCAACAAGTTAATCTGGATATAGATATGCGGGAGCTCTCTCCCGTAAATCCTGAAACGGAACTGAATGTATTTGTATACCAGAACAACCGCCCGGATAATGCAGCACATGTATCGGAACCAACCTCAATCCGGGACAACCGGATTTCTTATACAAACAATCCTGCCCTGATCTTTCCTGCAGGAAACGAATACCGGCGAATGGATTTCCTCAGTTCCCATCATAATGGATTGCACGTACAGGAAACCAGCGTCCATAAATATCAACATCATGCTATACTTATGCCGGATTATAAACGCAGTAACCAGGTCTATCAATACGACCATGACCAGAACGGACGTTTTATTATCCGCTGCGACAATTGCATGGATGCAGATACGGAAGCAGATTATTTTATCGTACATTTCACACTGATCAGCGATTCTCTCCCAGGTGGAGACGTTCATCTGAATGGTGGTTTCTTATGCAATGCCCTGAACAAAAAGAGTAAAATGGATTACAATGCAGAGAAGGGACAATACGAAAAATCTATTTTGCTGAAACAAGGGAACTACGATTACCAGTATCTTTTTGTCCCAACAAACGGGACAACCGGTAAAACTGCTCCTCTGGAAGGAGATTATTTCCAGACACAAAACGAATACATTATCTACGTTTACCATCGTCCGGAAGGTGCCCGCTACGACCGTCTGGTTGGAGTCAAAAAAATAAAAAACGCAATCCCTCTATTTTAAAATCAGAGATCGAAGAATTGTCTAAAAAACAAAGCAAGCCGGGTTTTGAATCATTCGAAACCCGGCTTGCTCTATTTTTTTAATTCATAACTATGGTTTTCCGAAATCATAGTTATGAATTAAAAAAATGATAGTTATGATTAGTATTTTACCACTCCCGAAAATACCGGGCCTCCAGCTTCTACATCCTGGTCTTTTTCAAACAAGGGTGAATATCGGCCTTCCGGTAAGTCCCGTAAAACGTAATTGTTACAACGGCGGGCAGCCACCACTTTATCTGTAAGTGCCGTACTCAGGGCAGAAGCCGCCAAGTCAATCAAAGCACCCCAACCTCCACCTCCGGAGTTAACACTCGTATCCACAGTCAACTCGCCTTTCCTTTCGAACAAAACTTCACGGGTAGCCGTTGATTTCAATACATATTCAATATTCACGGTAATCTTTCCGCCTATAGTAGATTTATCCCATTTATTGATGACCGTAAATAGAACGGCATCAGCTCCCAGAATATTACGGAAAGGAGCCAAGTCGCCATCAATAAATAATTCGCTGTCGTAAGCACTCTCGCTTTTCAGGAAATCCATCGCTACGAAAGGAGAAATTACATAATAGCCCTTTTCACAAAGAGGTTTGGCCATTGAAGTATAGAAATACTCTTTGGCATCCACATCTACTGTTTTGTTGATGGGCGGCATAATCAAAATACTCAAAGGCTTATCCTCATACATCTTAGGATAATTCTTCTGCCGGGTAACCGTATTGCTTGTCGTACATGAAACCAGCCCGGTTACTATCAATAAAAGATATACTAACTTTTTCATTCTGAAAACCGATTAATAAGACGATCCATAAATACTTTCGACTCAGGATATAACTCCCTCTCCTTTTTCAGCATGGCAACTCCTTCCGCTTTTTTACCGTTTTGCAAAAGGAAATAACCATATTCCGCACAAATTCCGGGAGCAATTGTTTTCCGGGAACCGTTCGGCTTGTTAATCATTGCTTCGTAAGTTTTCATTAATTGCTCGGTAGCCTCCGGCGTCTGTTTTTTATAATACAGGTAAGAGGTCGTCTCGTAATTCTTCCAATCATATAAACTGGTAGAAGTCATGCACGAAGTCAACATGAACAATGAGAAACCGAATAACAGGATTTTCTTCATGGCAATGCAATTTTCTTAGTTTCCTGAGTAGATAAAAATACATCCCGTTCAAAAAGGATTTTTCCCTGATAGCTAACTACCACATGCCGTTTGCCGGTAGCAACAGCATAAGTATCCCCTTTCACCGTATGCTTGCCTTCTTTTACAACCTTTGCATCAAAAAGTGTTGTCTTATCAATTGTTACACTCACTGGAGTGCTATACTTATGGGTAGACGTGAAAAATAGAAATGCCTGGTCGGACAATCCTTGGCTGGAAGCCACATTACCCACTTTACAACCACTTAACAACAAACAGAAAACGGCGAATATGCCTAAAATATATTTTGTTTTCATTACTTTATCTCCTCTATATAATAGTTTTGCAAGTTTTGAGCATCAACAGTCCCCTCTTTCATGGAAACTATCGAGTATTCAGTTTCCGGAGTATCGCCACCAACGGACAAGACTTCCACTTTGCCTACCGTTTTACCCGGAAGCTCGATATTAATGCCAGTTTGCGGATTTTTCACGGTTTTACCTTTTTCCTTTACTATAAACTGGTTGCCGACTTCTATCCCCTGACTGTTACCACCTGAAACAATGATAGCATCCGGATCATATGAAAGAAAATAAGCCTTCCACGGTTTGTCCGTACATTTATTGATAATATTTTCAACCAATTGAGAGATAGCAGCAGAAATAGCTTTGTCGCTCAAGGTTGCATCAAAATCAGCCCTACCACCAACGCCCAAAGTAGACTTTGTTTTCAGTTCGGCATCGCCTTTTGCCTCATCCGAGTAAATAATCAATCCGGTTGAAGCATCCACCAAACGGATACTGACAGCCGCTTCCACTATCTGAGTTTTAGTCGACGAGAAAACTCTTACATCTCCTACGTTCTTACGACCAAACTCTGTAATAGAACCCAATATTAAATAATCGGCTCCTAGTTTCTGGAATCCGCCCTCAGTAGCTTTGGATTCCTCCATCAATTTATCCAAATCATTACGTTCCAATAATAAGAATTTTCCTGAAGCAGCCAGTTTTGCCGAAAGAATATCGAGTGCCTGTTTACCCATCGGGTCATTATTCTTATCGTAGAAAAGTCCTTTGGCGTATTGAGTTTCGTTGCTGAACCGGCTAATCGCAACTTTCCGTTTTAACCCTTTTGTAGACTCAGCCTGCGTTGAAGTCTGAGGTTCCACTTCTATAACCTTACGCTGTGCATATACACCGGATGCGCACCAGCATAATAAAAGCAAAATAATAATGTTCTTCATATTGCTGTAAAATTTAGTGTTTTAGCTATATCCGCAAATATAACTTTTTTATTAAAATTACTTATTAGAAATACTTATTTTTCGTAGACTTTATTTCCTGCCACATAGGTAGCAGCAATATTACGGTCGTCGCCGGTTATTTGCAGTCCGAAAAGTTTGTTTTCGAGCGTCCATTTGTCATTTCTCATCAAATATTCTTTCCTTAATTGCTGTGCCGGAGTCGCAGCATCATCCAATACAATAAAATCAGCGAATCTGTCCTTCTCAAAAGTTCCTGTTTCATGGTCTATCTGTAGTACAATCGCAGTTCCCAACGTACATTTATATAATAGCTCCAATGCAGATACGGAATAACCGTTCAACTGTTGGACTTTATACGCCTCTCCCATCGTACGCCACATAGAGAAAGAGGTACCGCCCGCCACATCGGTAGCCAATACGTTGTGTACATTAGTCCGGTCCGCCTGATGCATATCAAACAAACCACTACCCAGAAATAGGTTTGATGTTGGACAATGGGCTATAATAGAACCAGCCTGTGCCAGACGTTCCAATTCCGAAGGAGAAAGATGAATACAATGACCGAACACCGTATGGTCCGTCACCAATCCGGCACGTTCATAAACTTCCAAATAATCGGAACAATCCGGAAATAAATCGAGTGTGCTGGCAATTTCTTCTTTATTTTCCGACAGGTGCGTCTGGATATATGTATCCGGGTATTCCTTATGCAAAGCACCGGCTTTCAATAATTGTTCAAACGAAGAAGTTATAGCAAAACGAGGGGTTATCACATACCGGTTACGACCTTTTCCATGCCATGCTTCAATCAATTGCCGGCTATCATCTATCCCTGTCTCTGCCGTATCAGTCAATCCGTCCGGAGCATTTCTGTCCATCAAGACTTTTCCTGTCAGCAAACACATATCCCACTCGGAAGCGACACTAAATAATGTAGATGCTGAACAGGCATGAACCGTGGAATAGGCCATACAGGCTGTCGTCCCATTCCTGAACAACTCGCTCACAAAAAAGCGGGCTGTCTTTTCCGCCTGTTCCGGAAAAACAAATTCCTGTTCTGCCGGAAAAGTATATCCCTCCAGCCAGTCCAATAACCGGCAACCATACATGCCAAGCACTTCCGACTGGGGATAATGGATATGCGCATCTATCAATCCCGGCATAATTAACCGGCCCGTATAATCGGTCACCTCGACAGATTCGCCATAACGTTTCTTCATTTCATCAAATGGTCCGGCATCTACTATACGTTTCTGATGTACTACCAGAGCGCCATCCGGAATATAGCGATAGTTTTTCCACCCCGCTTTAGGTGATAGCAGAAAATAAAATACATCACCACGGAATAATTGTATTTGAGTTCTCATATTTATTCATCTTTTACCGGTTCAACATGTAAATTTATATGGGTACCTGCACCGAATTTAGTACGTAATTTATTCTCAATCTCCCGGGTCATTTCATGCGCATGGCTCACTGTCATTTTTCCATCCACACGAATATGTACCTCGATGGCAAAATCATTTCCGATACGACGGGTACACAAATTATGCGGGTTCTTCACCCCCGGAGTTTCGCTGATGACAGTAAGAATATCATCCTCGACTTCCTTCGGTAAGGATTTTTCCAGTAAGTCGTTAATAGCCGGAAGGATTAACTGGAACGATACTTTTATAATCAAGACACTCACAATAACAGCAGCTATAGGGTCCAGCACCCGCCAATTATCCCCTAACAGGATTGCACCGCCGATACCCAAAGCCGTACCAATAGACGACAAAGCATCCGAACGGTGATGCCATGCATTTGCAATCGTTGTCTGGCTGTTCTCCTTTCTTCCTACATGGACGGTAATCCTGTAAAGCAACTCCTTTATAAGGATAGATATAAAAGCGGCAATCAGAGCAATCATCCGAGGTGCTTCCAATTCTTCACCTCTAAAATAGAAGCCGATAATTTTGTTCGTTCCCTCCCAGAAAAGGCCGACGCCCACACAAAGCAGAACAATCCCGATAATGGATGTTGCCAACGTTTCATATTTTCCATGCCCATAATCGTGGCTTTCATCTTTCGGTTTGGATGAAATATTAATGAATATCAGCACAATAATATCCGTCACAAAATCCGATAGCGAATGCACAGCATCGGCTATCATAGCACTACTATGTCCTATCACACCTGCTATAAACTTAAAAACCAGCAGCACAAAGTTCGCAATCGACCCGAGTATGGTAACACGTATGATTTTATTCTTTCTTGTCTCCATTAAAAAGGCTTTATATATAGCCCCAAATTTACATGTTTATTTGGCAATAATCGAAAAAAAAGTAATTCGGATAATATTATCTGTAATTTGTATACAAACGGTTCGGAGAAATCAGGATATTTTTGCCTTATCAAAAAAGAAGCTTACTATAATAATAAAGAATAAAGGTATGAGCAAGAACGTTTTAATATTATCATCCAGCCCCCGTAGAGGAGGTAATTCGGATTTGCTATGTGATGAATTTCTAAAAGGCGCACACGAGGCTGGCAATCAGGTGGAAAAAATCTTTCTGAAAGACAAAACAATCAATTATTGTACAGGATGTAGCGTATGTAGCATGTATGGCAAACCCTGTCCCCAAAAAGACGATGCTGCCGGAATTATAGATAAAATGATTGCCGCAGATGTGATTGTAATGGCTACCCCTGTTTATTTTTATACAATGAGCGGACAAATGAAAACAATGATTGACCGCTGTTGCGCCCGTTATCTGGAAATCAAAAACAAGGAGTTTTATTTTATCATTGCTGCTGCTGAAAATAATAAACAAATGATGGAACGCACCATCGACGGTTTCCGGGGTTTTCTGGATTGTCTGGAAAATCCAATTGAAAAAACAACTATCTATGGCATCGGTGCATGGAAAGTAGGAGAAATCAAAGATACTCCGGCAATGCAAGAAGCCTATGAAACCGGAAAAAATGTATAAATAATATCAAGCAGGAAAGCGTTAGAGGAATACATTGATTATTAGAACAATAAAAGAATAAAGTCCCGGTTAAATGGAAAGAGTCCGGTACAATACCGAACTCTTTCCATTACCAATTAATGTTTAACCTGTACAACTTTTTGGAGTCACTTCATTTTTTAATAGGCCGGAAACCAAATAATATTTTCCTATTTAACTGGTATCCAAACATTATACGGATTTCCTTCCGTGCGGTTTCCTACAGCATAATATGGAATAGCTGATACAGCGACTTCCTGTGATTTCGCATTCAATGCCTTTCCTTTTATTACATTTACTCCGTTAAGAAGGCCCGGATTGTAATCCATCGACATCGGAACATTTGTTTCCAGTTTAAGATCAGACAAACCATTATTATCGCAACCTTCCAGGCAATAGACAATCGGGCCGGCAGCAATGGCAACCATACCTTTCAGGTTCTTTACTGCCTCATTTGCCTTGATAACGCGAGGTTGCATCGGCAAAGACAGTTCGACCTTATCCCCTTTCGCCCATTTACGGTTAATAGCGGCATAACCATTTTGAGAGTTAATGGCAACAAGCTCTCCGTTCACTTTCAACTCTACAGACTGCTTCAAGTTAGATGAATACAAACCATACGGATTTTCTATTCCCCTCGCCCATCCCGGAATACGGACATTCAATGTAAAGGTCGATTCTTTTTCCGGATTGACAGATAGGGCGATTGCACCGTCCCACGGATAATTGGTTTCCTGCTTTAGCTGGACATTTGTCTTTCCGGCTTTTATCCAGGTTTCGCTACCGATAAAGAGATTGATATAGATTTCATTCCCCTTATGGGAATAAATGAAACCAGGTAAGGCCGATACGATCTTCAGGAACATCGGCGGACAGCAAGGACAGTCATGCCACTCCCAACGCCCATGCTTTTCTGCATTCAACGGATTTTGATAAGTATAGTTTACCCCCGAAAGTGAAATACCTGTCAACACATTATTATATACAACACGTTCCAGTTCATCCATATATTTGGCATCTCCCGTCAGCTCGTTCATACGCTGGCTGAAGAAGCCGGCACCTACGGCTGCACAGGTTTCCAGGTAAGCGTCGGTTGGAAGGAAGTAATCTTCACCGAACTTTTCATCGAAATGAACAGCACCTACTCCACCGGTCACGAACATACGGCGGCCAACCATATTATCCCAAAGCCGCTGAACAGTATTGATATACTCAGGAGATTGATTTTCGAGTGCTGCTGTGGCAATACCTGTTGCCAGTAGAGTTGCACGGACAGCATGGCCTTCGATCGTTTGTTGTTGGAAAACAGGAATGGAGTCTTGCGCATAATCCCCCCAGGTAGGACGAAGATGCGTACCATATTCCGGGTTATTATATTTTGCATCTCTGATCCACTGTTCGGCAACCGGATTACCCCAGGTTCCCCATAAAGGATAACCACAATGATGACCTCTGTTTTCAATCCAGAATTTAGCTAATTCATAGTAATTGTCCTCTTTGACAGGGACATTGATCTTAGTTTTCAGCTCCGGATTGCTTTTATATAGCCAATACAATTTAATCAGTGGTTCTTCCGGGCCGGAATGGGCAGGTACTACGTTTTTCTTTGGTTCCGGTCCCATAGTGTCGTACATCATATTTGCAAAACGGGTGGCAACTTCCAGTAACTTTGTTTTCCCGGTTGCATTATAATAATGTATACCGGCCTCAACCAACATACCGGCATTATAAACATCATGCTGCCAGCGTAACATACCACCGTTTTCTCCCCAGCGATGATCTGATTCCATCAACTGGGTATAGGTATTAATATAGCCATCTGTTTCCGAGGCTTGTGCACTTGCGATACGATCGATATAACCATCCAGGCGTTTCTCCATTCCGGCATCGGGATTAGAGGAAATAAAGTCGGATATACCGCGTATCGTTTCGTACACCAGGCCGTCGAACCAGGGAGCACCTGCATGTTCGTTGATGTCTCTTTTACCCTGGGCTACCAGATCGAAATTGCGGAAAGTATCATGTAGTTTACATTCCTTGGCATCATGGATATGTTTACCTTCGAATTTGTCGAGGACATCATTGGCTGTTACCTGCCGCCATTGCTCAAACTTTGGACGCCAGAAGGCATCCTGTACTTTTACTTCATTCACTTTCTGGAATTCTATATTCCGGTTTTCATTATCCACCTTGTTTTCCGGTGAACATCCGGCACCGAGCAAAGCCAGTGCCGGAAGAAGTAGTGTATGTATTTTCATACGTTTGTTTATTAATTATTTAACTTCAAATTTATATACGCAAATATGTTTGTATTGTTCGCCCGGCATCAGTACAGTCGATGGGAATGACGGCTGGTTGGGACTATCAGGGAAATGTTGCGTTTCCAAAGCCAGTGAAGCGCGCGGGATTGCTTCGGATATTTCTCATCGCCGGTAGCTTCGTAGAGCCAGACTAAAGCCATCTCAATCACTTCATGTCCCAATGTACAGAAGTGAAAGGGACTTCATGTATCCTACTTTTCCCCTCATTTGCCGCTTTTCCCTGAAAAATACAGAGTAGAGCGATAAGGGCAAGGGTGATTGTCTTTTTCATGATATATTTATTAATATGAATTTTTATCGATTAAGTCAGATCCTTTTAGATCTGCTCCAGCGACTTGTTCTTAGGCTCCGGTAGTTTCAATGCGAAGAAGAAGCTGAACAACATCGCCACAGCAAAAAAAACAAATATATACGAATGCACTTTTTTAATCTATTAGTTTTCAAAATATGATATGTTTTGTTATGGTACTAGATCTCGGCAACAAATATATACATAATTCACACAACTGGTACGAACTGGTTTTATTTTTTTAATCATGTTAATAACATAGACCAGATCGTACCAGCTTGATTCTTTAGAGGTATCTTTGCGCATCTAAAACAATAAAAATGAAAGTAAACGAATCAAAATACAAACTGGTAGTAAATCACGTAATAAATGATATTGACAAAATTAAAAACTATTCCGAAAAAGTAAACGTCTGTTTTTTATCCATATCCCACCCACAATACCTCTCTAATTGGGACTTCCTGTTACATTTTTTTAGCAAAAACATACAATTCCTCCAAAATAAAAGATACATTTGCAAACTAATTTCATGAAACGAACACACTATAATATAAAAAAACATGATGTACTGGCAAAAAGACATTGAAACCATGAGCCGTGCAGACCTGGAGAAATTCCAGTTGGGGCGGTTGAAACAAACGATTAAACACGCAGAAAATTCTCCTTTCTACAATAAGGTTTTCAAAGAAAAAGGGATTACTCCCGACAGTATCCAATCTTTAGAAGATTTACAGAAACTTCCTTTTACTACAAAAGACGACCTTCGTAATAATTACCCGTTCGGAATGGCTGCCATACCTATCAAAGATTGCGTACGCATCCATTCTTCCAGTGGAACCACCGGCAACCCGACCGTAGTATTGCACTCAGCAAAAGACCTCGACCAGTGGGCGAATCAGGTAGCTCGTTGTATGTATATGGTAGGAATACGCGACACAGATGTTTTCCAGAATACCTCCGGTTATGGAATGTTTACCGGCGGACTTGGCTTCCAATACGGAGCGGAGAAATTAGGAGCGCTGACTGTCCCCGCAGCAGCAGGAAATACCAAACGGCAGATTAAGTTTATCGCAGATTTCGGTACCACCTGCCTGCATATTATTCCCAGCTATGCAACACGTCTGGCTGAAGTGATGTACGAAATGGGTATGGACCCGCGAAAAGACACTAAACTGCATACTGTCTGCATCGGCGCCGAACCGCATTCGGAAGAACAACGCCGTCGCATCGAGCAACTTTTGGGTGTAAAAGCATACAACTGCTTCGGAATGTCGGAAATGAACGGGCCGGGTGTGGCTTTCGAATGCACCGAACAAAACGGACTTCATATCTGGGAAGACAATGTAATTGTGGAAATCATAGACCCGAAAACGCTTCTGCCTGTCAAGGAAGGCGAAGTGGGCGAACTGGTTCTTACCACAATCAACCGTGAAGCAATGCCACTTATCCGTTATCGTACCCGCGACCTGACATGTATCTTGCCGGGCGAATGCGCATGCGGACGTACCCATAAGCGCCTGGCTCGTTTCAAAGGACGTAGCGATGATATGATTATTCTGAAAGGGGTTAACCTCTTCCCTATCCAGATTGAAAAGATACTGATGCAGTTCAAGGAATTAGGTAGCAACTACCTGATTACCCTCGAAACAATCGGAAATAGCGACGAAATGCTTATCGAAGTGGAACTGAGCGATTTGTTTACCGACGATTATTCAGTCCTTCAGCGCCTGGCAAAAGATATCACCCGCCAACTGAAAGACGAGTTGCTGCTCACCCCGCGCCTGAAACTGGTTGCCAAAGGTTCCCTGCCCACTCAGGAAGGAAAAGCTGTCCGTGTAAAAGACTTGCGTAAGCTCTCATAAGTAATAAATTATTAAACCTATAAAATAAGCAGCTATGACAGTAAATCAGATTTCTATTTTCCTGGAAAACAAATATGGAAAACTTAGCGAGATTTTGGCTTTGCTTGCAGATGCAAACATACGTATAGTAGCAGCTACAATTGCAGACACTTCGGAATACGGCATCCTGCGTATCATTGTAAGCGACCCGCAGAAAGCATATAAAATACTGAAAAGCAATAATGTAAGTGCAAACCTGACGGATGTGCTCGCTATCTCTACCAGTTCTTGTGCCGGTAGTTTTGCAGAGACCCTGTCCTACTTCACAAAAGCCGGTATCAGCATTGAATATATGTATTGTTTCTCCGTAAACGGAAAAGCAGTCCTTATTCTCCGTACCAACAACCGGGAAGCAGCGCGGGAGGTAATCCGCCGCCAGAACCTGGAATATATTTGCGAAAGCGATTTAATTAAATTATAACACACATACAAATGTTCGGAATAGAAGATCCCGGAATCTGGCTTGCTTATTTGTTAGCCTTCATTTGCCTGCTATATTCCATATGGTTCGGTATCACCCATTGGAATAAAGACGACGAAGACAGTACAAACTTGAAAAAGCCCGAAGAATGAGCACACTTACATTAGGAGTTATCGTAATTATCTACATGTTTGTCCTGGCATGGCTGGGATATCTCGGTTACAAACAGACCAAAAATGCCAGCGACTACCTGCTGGGAGGAAGAAAGGTCAACCCCATCATCATGGCACTGTCCTATGGGGCAACCTTTATCTCCGCTTCGGCAATTGTCGGATTCGGCGGAGTAGCCGCCACCTTCGGAATGGGCATACAATGGCTCTGCCTGCTGAACATGTTTATGGGAGTAGTCGTTGCATTTATCCTATTCGGGCGCAGAACCCGGAAAATAGGGGAAAAATACAATGCACGTACCTTTCCCCAGTTATTAGGGTTGCATTACAAATCACGCCCGATACAAATATTCATCGCAACCGTTATTTTTATCGGCATGCCACTCTATGCGGCAGTCGTAATGAAAGGCGGTGCGGTATTTATCGAGCAGATGTTTAATGTAGACTATCATTTTGCACTGCTTATCTTCACAATGATTGTTGCCGCCTATGTCATTACGGGAGGTATCAAAGGGGTGCTTTATACGGATGCTTTACAGGCAGTTATCATGTTTGCCTGTATGTTGTTCCTGCTCTTCTGGTTCTTCCGGATAATGGACATGGGCTTTATCGAAGCAAACCAAAAGCTTACGGAAATCGCCCCTCTCGTACCGGAACGTTTCAAAGAGTTAGGTCACCAGGGATGGACGGCAATGCCGGTTACCGGTTCTCCACAATGGTACACATTGGTCAGCTCCCTGATATTGGGTGTAGGTATCGGCTGTTTGGCGCAACCACAGTTAGTGGTACGTTTCATGATGGTGGAAAGCACCAAGCAATTGAACCGTGGCGTATTAATCGGATGTATTTTCCTGATTGTAACGGTAGGCGCCATCTACCACGTAGGCGCATTATCCAACCTGTTCTTCCTGAAAACGGAAGGTGTCGTAGCCTCCGAAGCGGTCAAGGATATGGATAAAATCATCCCGCTGTTTATCAATCGTGCCATGCCGGAATGGTTCGGAGCCGTATTCATGTTATGTATCCTCTCGGCAAGTATGTCTACCCTGAGTGCACAATTCCATACAATGGGAGCTTCTTTCGGAGCCGACATGTTCCCGAAACTGGGACGCAATAAGAATCCGAATTCAACAATGGGTGTACGTATCGGCGTTTTATGTTCCATTCTGATAAGTTATATCATATGTTATACACTAAGTGCCGGCATTATTGCGCGCGGTACGGCATTATTTATGGGCATTTGCGCGGCAACTTTCCTGCCCGGTTACTTCTGTTCGCTGTTTTGGAAGAAAACAACCAAACAGGGAGCATTGGCAAGCCTGTGGGTAGGTGCACTGGCAAGTTTGTTTGCCATGCTGTTCCTGCACAAAGCGGAAGCCGGAGCAGTCGGATTATGTAATGCCTTGTTTGGGAAAACAGTGCTGATCGATGTATACCCCTGGCATGCCATCGACCCGATCCTGTTTGCCCTGCCTTTATCGGCTTTAAGTATTTACGTTATCAGCCTGATGACATGGAAAAAAGATTGATTCAGGCATAAAAATATACCAGTTTAACTATTCTTATTTGTAAGAATAGACTTTTTAACGACAAATCTATTGACAATATGATATTTAACCTCTATATTTGTATTGTGGTTTTTTCATAATAGTATTAGATTTAAGGTTAACAAAGTTGGTTAGGGGTTGTCGTGAGACAGCCTTTAATTTTTTATATACCTGGCTCAGGTAACATTTCTCCCCAAGAAAAGATATTGTCTGTTCACCTTTCAATACAATTCCATACACAGTGTAAATCCAAAAGCGATAAGCTCCACTTAATCCTCTCTAAGATTTCAAAAAAGACAGCAACAAAAAACTAATCTTCTAAACCCTTGCTTAATATACAATCGTATATTATCTTTGTATCGTCAGTTAAATAATGATGAACCAAGAAAAAGAGCTAAAGGCTCAAATAAAACAATTAGATAACAATCTGTTGTTTTATTCTTCTTACTGGGATACTTTGCAGAAGCAAGGCATATCAAAAGAAGAACTCTTTAGAAGGTTAGATGTTTTATTAGATAAGCGTTTAATGCTGACAAAAGAGTTGAAAGGTTAATCAAGGCTCGTTAAGGGGAGCAAACTGACTAATACATGTAAAGGAGGTTTATATATGGCTAATTACGAAGAACTAAAAAAAGATTTCCTCTCTATGAGAGAGAAATTCAATAATTCCGAAGAAAACGAGAAAAACTCTTTTCAAGAATATATAAGTCAATATCTGGCGCATAAAACGCCAGAAGAAACTCAAATGATTGCAGATATCATGCTGGATTGTATTAATGAGGATATCGAAAAAGCAGATGCATTGATACGGGAAACCAGATTGAGAAAGGTATTAGAAAAAGTTTATGATGCAGTCTCTTGGAGCTATATTGCAAAAACATACTTTGGTAAAAGCCGTTCATGGCTGAATCAACGCCTGAATAATTTTCTTGTAAACGGAAAAGAAGTTCAGTTTACCCCTGAAGAATTAAGTCAACTACAAAAAGCTCTATTCGACCTGAGTGGTGACATTAGAAATACAGCTCTTGAATTGGGAGTTCATTGATAACTGACATTATCAACAAGGAAAAGCCCGGTCACTTCATTGTACCGGGCTTTTTAAATCACATATGATATACCTTACTCCCCCGCCCTCTTTGCATAGAAACTTTGCAACTTCTCTTTATTTACAAACACAATATCTCCGTTTTTGACTTTACGTTTCTTTAGAGGATAACCTTCAGGTGTAAAAATAGCTTCTGCTTCAATCATTTGGTTTAACAGGTTTGCAGACAGCCCTAAACAAAGCCTAACAACCGATGATAACTTCAGCCCAAACTCAAAACGGGTTTGAATTTTGAATGCTACAAGCGCATCTTCTGCATTCAGGATGTCATTAATCGAAATACCGGCATGCAGTATCTCATACTCTACGCTATCATAATCCGGTTCAACGTTGTTTTTCCGTCCTATTTCAGAAGAAAAAGCATACTCCAGGGAAAGGTCTTCATCATTTTCCGAAAACTTCAAGAACAACTCTTTTTTAATCAGCTCGGGTTTCGTACGAGATAGAATCGTTAAGTTGTATGTACTGTCACATTCCGCACATCTATAAATCAGCCATACATCAATGTTCCTTTTTTGTGCATTCATTCTGAATTTGTTGCTACAATAGAATCTATTGCTACTACAGTGATTACATTTTCTTTTTAAGGCAGGAGTATTTTTTACTTTTATCTCCCATATATATTCAGTTCTCATTATATATACTGTGTTTAATATTTTTGGAAAGGTTTTATTCGGATTCACAGCATTACCACTTATGGCAAACAAAAAAGCCGCCACAAACAACAATAGCAAATGCTTATGCCCTAAAAAGGGCAATGCTGTGAATAAATAATTGAAATAAGAAACCGGTTCAAGCAGGACTACCCGAACGAAAGAATCATTAGCCTGTGGTTAATGAGGCTAATATTAAACCAGTATAAATTTAAGAATGGTTCCCAAAACGTGAATATTTAGAATTTCCGGACAAAGATAATTCTTAAAAAACAAAATGTTTGGTACAAATTGCAAAAAAACTACTTTTGTAATAATAACAGATTTGAATATATGGATACAAATACATACGAGTTTCTAATGGGAGCTTCGGCGTTCATGATTGCGATATTGGGGTTCATGCTGGCTACTACGATACTACCGGAAGACGGATTGGATAAATTGCGAAAGGCCCGTAATATCCTTGTTCCCTCTTATTTCGTATTGGCACTTCTCAGCCTTGTATGCTGCCTGACGGGATATGATCGTCGCGTTGAACCAGCCAGCACCCTTTTTGTCGCATCGTTCCAGGCGCTGCTTTTTACCATGTCCATGTTAATCTTTATACGTCCTGCCGAGATAAAGTGGAAAACCGTATTCCGGCATGCAGGGGGAATCACTGTTGCAGGCATTACCTTGTTTACCGCTCTGTTCTGTTTTACCGATTATTATTTGTGCTTCTTTTACGCAGGTATTATAACTTATGCCATCCAATTGGTTTTCTATACGCGAAAATTCATGTTGGCTTACCGCAAAACCGTACAAGAAGTGGAAGATTACTATGATGATAATGAGGAAAGCCGTCTGCGTTGGGTGAAAATCGGGTTCTATAGTGCTTTAGCTATTGGAATCATGGCACTGTCCATCCTGTTTTATCCGGTCTTATACAAATTTTTCGTTCCCTTGTATGTTCTTTTTTACAGTTTCATGGTGATGTGGTTTGTCAATTACTACCACAGGATGAAATTTGCGATTCCGGTCATTGCAACAACATCCCGGAATGAAAAAGCCATTACGAACAAACTGAAAGGAAACAGCGAAAACATGAAAGTGTATTCGGAGGACGATGTTGAAGAAGAGAGCAAGAAGGAACCGACATCCGGAAATATACTAACAGAAAAAGAACGAATACTACAAGAAAGGCTCCAACAATATATAGACCGGAAAGAATATTGCCAGAAAGATATTCCTTCGGAGGAAGTGGCAATATCGTTGGGAACAACCAAACCTTTTCTTCGCCGATATATGAATACTCATTACGCCATGTGGTTTAGCACGTGGCGTAATGAGTTACGTATACATGAAGCATGTATACTTTGGAAAAATGCTCCCGGTATCTCCATTGCGGACATGACCCAAAAAGTCAGTTACACCGACAACGGGAATTTCTGCCGGGATTTCAAAAAGATGATGGGCCTCACCCCAAAAGAATATTGTATGCAGGTGCGTACCAAATCAAAAGCGAAGCCGGAGATACCCATGAATCCGTAAGCGGTTACTAACAGATATTTTGTTTCGCCTGAAAATTGTTTTATGTGCATCGTGTAATTGTTTTATGTGCATTTGTTTCCCTCAACCAACACCCCAAAATTGTTTTATGTGCATTTGAACAAAAGACAATTGATTTTATTTGGTGAAAATTTCCCAATCCAATACTTTTATAGAATACAACCTGTCTTTCTGAGACATTTTTTCAACCCTTTCCGAAAAAAACAGCCGGAAGGCTTCTTATATAAACACTTGTCATACCATAATAATTATGAAGTGTGGTACTTATCACATTACCTATAACTGAAATAATAAACAAAACGACTGCTTATGAAAAAGATTTTATTCCCCTTCGCACTGGCATCCCTGCTGTTTGCCTCATGCAGCAACGACGAGAATGAAACCGGAATAGACAACAACCGCATTCCGGCGACCTTCAGTGCTGATATCAGCCTGCCCTGTGCATCCCTCAGTACTTGGAACCCCGACAAGTGACCACCAGTATACAAGCGTGGCACACGCAGGGAATCATAAATGGAGATGCTGACATACAACAATGATAATTCATCAAAAACGCTATAGTATATGAAAACAACAAAATATATCACCGCCCTTGGGCTTGTCATGCTGGCACTAACGGCCTGTAACAAAGACGACGATGCCCCGGAAGGCGGCCTCAAACCGGGACAAGTGGACATCCGCACCTCCATTGTGAGCACTCCCGCTGTAGAAACCCGTGCCACACTCGACCCCGCCGACGGAAGCGGCACGTTCGATGACGACGACGTGATAAAGCTGGAAATCTATGGCTCGAACCCCAACCCGATAAGCTGCGACTATTCCAAGAACAAACCGCTGACTTGGGAGTATATTAAAGCCGGTGTCGGAGAATCGGACACGTACACCTTCTGTGGATGGTACAACACCGACCCTTTTGCGATCGACCCGATAAGCAACTCTACCTTCAACGCCGCCACCGCCAGCGACCCCGACCTGCTGCTGGCCGTACCGGCTACGGTGGCCGAGGGCGCAACGGTGAATCTCCCCTTCCACCACGCCATGCACCGGTTGATAATCAATCTGACCGGCGATTTGGTTAATTTAGGCGTTACAATCGATCAATTCAACGCTACCAAAGTCTCCCTGCTCAACATGAACGCTGCCGCTGCGGTAGACCTGAAAACGGGAACCGTAACCCCCGGCGAGGCATCGGAGCCCGATGGCGACTATGGCACAAAAATGAATTTATACGACTTCATCATCGCCCCCCAGAAAGTGGCCACCGGTGAGGATTGGATCAAGATAGAGCTTGCCGACATTACATTCATCTACCCCATGCACGCCACCCTGAAGGACGGCACGCCGCTCGAAGAACTGGAAAGCGGAAAGCAGCTGACTCTCATGCTGACCCTGAAGAAATCGCCCACGGGAGAAACCAATGTCGAGCTATCCGGCTCCGACATCTCCGGATGGAGCAGTACCGACGATATCAATGCAGACCTCGACGCCGACAAAGTGTACACCCTCGCCGCCCTCCAAGCCGCTGTGGCCAACGCCACCAGCACCGACCCGGCAAACCCCACCCGCATCACGCTGGGATGCGATATTGCCGTCACCTCGCCCATCGACATGCAACACCCCGACGCCACCACACGCTACATAGAGATAGACGGAGGCGGAAAACAACTGAGTAGTGTCAACGACCAATTAATCTTCCAGATATACGAGAACCAATCGCTCACATTGAAGAACATCTCTCTGATGGGGAACAAGAGGTCATGTATCTTACTTAACAGAGGTGCGGTGATATTGGAAAGCGGCACAACAGTGTCACTGGCGCCCTCTGGCAACACCGCAAGTGTCGCAGCCGTCAATGTCACTGAAGGCTCTGTTACCATCAAAGAGGGAGCGAAAGTCATCTGCCCGAGTGATGTCTGCTATGCGGTATTTTTGAGTTACTCTCTCGCCAAGCTCCATCTGAAAGGAGGGGAGGTACAGGGAAATATTGGTCTGTCCGCGCCGTGTGTTACTGTTGCCCAAGCCCTGCCGAATGATTTCCTCGGCAAGCTGATTATTAATTTTGCCACCAACGGACTGACACTGATAGAGGAAACAGCGGGCTACACACTGACGGCTTTCGACCGTGATAGGTTTTTAATCGCTTTGGCCACGAGCCCGGACGGGGTCGATGTCACCGCCGAATCGTCCCTCTACTTCGATGCCGCAAGCAACTCCGTCAAGCTGCAAGTGGGCAAAGACGCCCCGGCGGAACCCGGCGACATCGACATGAACGGAAAGAGCGTCGGAGACGTAGAAGCCTATATCCGAGTCGCCCTCAGCAAAGGCATCACCGAACTGAAACTGATTGGCCCCATTGCCAACAGTGGGATGGACGGCACGACGAACGGTACGTTTTACCAAAATAAGCAACTCACGAAGATAGACCTCACCGAAGCGACCGACTGGCCGGCAGTGGAGTGTGACGGCAACCTCCAGACCACCGAAACCGTACCGGGGCTTCCGGCTTACGCCTTTAGGCATTGCTCGAACCTGACGGAGGTGAAGCTCCCTGCCGGAGTGAAAGCAATCGGCCAGAACGCCTTCGAGAACTGTACATTACTGACGACCATCAACCTGGAAAGCGTCACCCATGTCGGAAGGACGACATTCAATAGTTGCACCGCCCTGGCCACTGTTTCGTTGGACGAAGCCATCACCATTTATGAAAGCGCTTTCAATGCTACCGGCCTCACGTCCGTCTTCCTGCCCAAGGCTACCGCCATCAGCGTGGGCAGTAGCACTGGCTCCTTCAGCAACTGTGAGGCACTGATCTCCTTTGATGCGCCCCTGCTGAAGAATATAGGAAAGAATTCGTTCATGAGCTGCCCGAAGCTCGAAACAGTAAAAGCACCGAAGGCTGAAACCATCGGTGATAACGCTTTCAATCAATGCGTAGCGTTGAAAAACGTTGGGTTGGAGAGTGCCGCAACGATAGGCAATTTTGCGTTCAATACTTGCCTGGCCTTGACAACGATAAGCCTGCCCAAAGCCACCACGATAGGCAATGCAGCATTCGGTGGCTGCTCGGAAGTGACGGAGATACAGTTGCCCGCCGCCACGAAGTTGGGCGACGGCATCGTAAAAGCTTGCGCCGAACTCACCAGCTTGGAACTGTCCGCTGCCGGAACATTAACCGACCTCTCGGGTAAAACCATCGGCTCCGCCCCCTTTGACGACACGAATTCTCCTATACCGTTCAAACCCGCCAATTGCGACCTTGTGCTGAACACGGACAAGCAACAGGGCGGCTTGGCTTACCCCCAAGTCATGAGTACATATCAGTGGTGCGGCAAGGCATGGAGAACTATTACCTACCGATAAAAGAGAGCCTATTCCCGAAGTTGAACTTCGGCACGGTCAAAGTTCAACCTTGGCATCGTCAAAGTTCAACTTCGGGAAACAGGAAGCAAAACAGAGTATAAACAGATATAGATCAGACAATATGAAAGATGACAAAGTTTTGAAAATTCATTGTTATAAAGGAGCAAAGGATACCGATGCAACCGTAATTGAAGCGACAAAGAACATGTCTTTGAGTCAAGTGCGTAAGATGCTCACCGAGGTGAATTTTATAACTGCCGATACAAATTCGGTAAGATACCGCTTTATCGTTAAGCAAACACCCAATAGTGATAATCCCATTAGCGATTTGGAGGCGAGTCTGGATGATATATTAGTACCCATAGGTTTGGAAACGAATCCAATGTGTACCATCGAAAGCATTTGGGGCGAAGACCATCAAATCGTGCTTTCCAACATCCTCAAAAAGAAATCCGACCTTGTGGGCTTTTCGTGCGACAACTGGAATAACGGGGAACTCCAAGTCGTGTGCCGCCTCAATATGACGGACCCGTCCGCCAAGACCGAAAACCAGAATATTAAGGCGTTCGCCCCCATCATGTTGAAAGATGTCGTCCCCACCAATTACAATGGTGCGGCTATGAGATTCCTATGCGTGTGCGTAGCCGGTTCGGTTGTCGAGTTTACCCTCCGGTCGTGGGGCGCGGTCGGTTTCTGTTACTCCATTGCGCCGAGCAAAGGAACCCCCATCGTTCGTGAACTGTATGGCACAGTTCCGGATGGAACAAAAAAGAATGATTATTATACCGTTGTCTCCCGCCGCTATCAAGATGTCAGTAAAACAATTGTCATCGAACCGCTGGGTCAGCAGGAGAATATCGATAGTGATTACAAGTCGTCTTATGGCGAGATTACCTTTACATCCTATTCTGTCACTTCCTATAAAAAGGGCGGGAAGACTGTGTTTTCCGATACCCAACCTCCGAAACCAAAAGCGAAAGGGGACTACACATATCCGATGCTGGGGAGTACGAGAGAAAATATGAATGAAAATACGTTCATAGATGGCAACAGCGTGGAACCGGCTATTCCGGTGCAGGGCGATGAATCCACTCAGGCATTCGGCTCAATTTCCGACGCCAAGTTTGCCCCCGCCCCACTGGGGGTGGTGACAGTTCATTTTATGGTGTTCAAGACACTTGAAGAAGCCCTCAATACCGTCCAGCAGCTTAACAGTTTGGGGTTAAATATTTATGGAGAATGATAACTGAAAAAACGAACGACATGATAGACAGATATGACAATGCCGTGAGCTATCTTCAGCTTACGGATGAGGAAAAAGCCTTTCTCTTTAACAACGTGAATATCTTCCGCGGTTTCCGGTTTTCTGAAAAAGAGGGTGTAAGCCGTGGCTTCCGTGACCTTTTCGAGTGGAAAGACGGGGATTTACCGGCTTACCTTAACCCCATCGTGAATACGGTTGAAAAGTCGGACTACTCGTTCTCGAAGATTACGCACGAAGTGAAGAAAATGAACGCCAATACCGAGTCACTCGCGTTTACTTCTCCTTACGCGTCAGCCGAATCCGAGTTCAAGCACCAGAAAGAGAATCGGCAAGGCGTATCATCGGTTGATGAATATCTCTTGTCGCAGCACATCCTATACAAATGCAAATTCATGACTGATTTCGACCGGGTGCGGATTACCGATGGTTTCTACCAAGCGATAAGAAATGCCGTGCATGACGAGGAGGCTGACAGCAGGGAACATTGCCTTGCGCTCGTCAAAGCGCTGAACGAATGGGGATATTATGTGCCGCAGTCATTCTCGCTTGGCGGCATCCTGTATGCCGAGGAAATAACCACCGTGGACGAAATGGAAAAAGCCAGTTCCGACAGGGAAGACTTCTCAGCCTCGTTCAGCACCTCGTTCCGCCGGATCGGCGGGTCGGGAGCTTACGGAGGAAGCTGGGAGAACGACGAAAGTTCGTCTTCAAGCAAGAAGAACGAGCAGAAAATCCTTTACCAGATAGGCGGAGCCGCCGGCGCTTCTTGCGACTACACGCATTGGGCAACCTCCATGTACGACCCCAAGCGATGGAATCTTGTGGGCTTTGACAGCTTCTATCCTTCACTCATGCTGCTCCGTGCGTATGAGGACGATCACAAAGGGGCATGTCTGCTCAACGACTGCATGAACTTGATCGACGCACATCTGGCGGATAAATCACTGCTTGCCATGCAGACCGTCATTGACTTAAAACGTTACACCTCAAGCATACGCAATAAAATTTATCCTTATTAAAAGCGGATCTGCCATGATGGAAATAGCGACATGGAACATGCAAGGCGGAGGCGGGGCGGACACGGCTAAGAATTCGATAGTGGAACAATTCTTCACCGCCGGATATGACGCAATCTGCCTTCAGGAAGTGACGAATCCGTTGAGTTCGTTCAGTATCCAGACTCTGGGACACGATGGCGTTGTAATCGCCAGCCCGCCTCCTCCAGCAAGAGGAAAGGTTCATCTGCGGAACAACTACGTCTGCTACTACAGACAATGGGGAACCAACCCCCGGTGCAGTCTGGCAATCTATACGAGAGTTCCCTCACTTGCATACGGCGTGATACCCCTTCCGGCTCCTTTAGGAGGTATCGGTCAGCGGCCGATGCTTTGGGTACGAGTGGCGCCCCATTATTATGTGGCGAGCATCCATCTCTCCCACGCTGCTCCCGGGACGATGTGGAACAGGTTTGACCATTTCAGGAATGAATTGTTAACTGTAACGGGACCGGGAACGCATGTCATTGCCGGTGACTACAACCTGTCGCCCGAAGAATTGACGGCCGGTCATCCCGGCGGAGTTGCACCTTTCACCTTTACTCCCCCGGGTGTACCCACCCATCAGGGCGGTGGGCGGTTGGACTATGTGTACAGCGATACGTTGGTGACAGATCTGAATCACTCTACGGGGTTTCATTCCGACCACCGTTATCTCACTTTCAGGGTTCATTAAACAGCCTTACGATGCAGAATAAAGACAACTTTTAAAAACAATAACAATATGAAGAATCGAAAATCAAACATTACGGCATTCGTCTCCACTGCCGGGCTGGCGTGTATTCTCCTTCTGGGCGGTTGCTCGCAGGACGACGCACCGGCTCCCGAGGGCGGCACGAAGGACGGCAACGCCATTCGCTTCACCTCCACCATCAACCATTTCATGGGCGATGATACCCCCGGCACACGCGCCGCCATCGACCCGGCAGACGACACGGGCAGCTTCGAGAACGGTGATGAAACAGCGATAATCGTGTTCGACCTTACAGATCTGTCCGTAAAATACCACCCGGCCACCTACCGGAACGGAACATGGATCACCGACATGACATGGGATGAATTCGACGAAGGGGAAATGGTCCTTTTCTCCGTCTTTTTCCCGAAACTATCTTCAGTCGATTTTGAAGAAGGCTTCTACACGATCAGTCCCCCTGCCGTGCAAAGCGACCCGGCACAGTATGCCGCTGCCGATCGGCTTTATGCGCAGGGCACGGCGATAGTGGCAGAAAGTAACCAACCTGTGGAACTGCCGTTCCACCACATCATGCACCGCCTCACGGTCAACCTCAGCCTGTCCGCCACTCCCGGCACACTGACGCAGGGGGATGTAGATGCCGCTACGGTCGTGATAAAGAATATGTGTACCACAGAAAGCTAACAGCTGGTGGTGGATTTGACAACCCTGAGACGGCATCGACCGGAGACTTCACTCCCCTGAAGTCCGCCACCGCCCCCGGTAATACGTTCCATGTCATCCTCCTGCCGCAGAATGTCACCCCCGGAACCCCGTGGATAGAAATAACCGTGGCCGGCAAAACCGTCACCTACCCCGTCCCTGACGGGCTTACCGAGCTGCAAAGCGGAATGGAGCAGGTGGTGAACCTCAAGTTGACCAGCAGCGGTGCAACGGGATAACTACAGCCGAAGCATTGCTTGTAGCTCTAAAGACGGGCGGTACATCAGACAACCCTACGGAAATCACGCTGGGTGGCGACATTACGATGCCTGAAGGACCGTCCGACGGGGGAAGACTGGTTGGAATTTGAAGACAACTTCGAACTCTACCTTGATGCGGGCAAGAATCAGATCAAACTGCGGAAGAAGACGGGAAAATTCATATCTTTGCCCTAAACTTATTCTCAAATGATTATCCGGCTTGTATTCTTATTCTTACTAACTTTGTGCAGTTGCAGCAGTTCCTATAAAGAAGAGGAACAGATACGTGTTTCCATCCTTCGCGGGCCATCAGCCATTGCATTTGCCGGATGGATAGAAAATCCTCCGGTGATAAACGGTAAACCGCTCGATATACAGGTAATAGATGCGCCGGACAAGATACAGGCTTTGCTTGTAAAAGGGGAAACGGATATTGCAGCCCTTCCCATGATTAGTGCAGCCAACCTTTACAACAGAGGCATATCCTTCCACCTGCTGGGATGTCCGGTATGGGGTACGCTTTATATGGCAGGACGGCAAACTTATGAGGAAAAGAAAGCCCCGAAACCGGATTTATACCTGTTCGGCGCAGGAACGACACCGGATATACTTACCCGGTACTACCTGCAACAAAACCGGTTGGATTATAAGCTAAACTATACCTTCTCCACCGCCCCCGAAATCCTGCAAGGCTTGCTT
This sequence comes from Parabacteroides sp., assembly GCA_019417325.1. GTDB lineage: Bacteria > Bacteroidota > Bacteroidia > Bacteroidales > Tannerellaceae > Parabacteroides. The sequence goes on from DXVO01000029.1 coordinate 88,099, forward strand.
GCCGGAAAAATAGAAACAGCCGTTTTAGGAGAACCGTTCCTCAGCATGGCACTCAGAAAAGACAGTACATTACGGATATTAGCCGATTTAAATAACCAGGGAGGCGCTTCACCGGGATTCCCGCAGACAGCCATTGTCTGTTCCCCCGCTTTGGCTGACAAAAGCAGTACGATAGACAGCCTGTTGCAAGTTTCCTGCCGCTTTGCCACGGAACACCCGGAAGAAGCCATCCGCATATTGGAGAAACAAGGCATATTCAAACCGGGCATGCTTACCCCCGAAGGCATCGAACGTTGCCGTATCCATTACCAATCAGCGTCGGAAGCAAAAGGCAGCATTGCCGCTTTCCTACAACTGATAGAAAGTTATGGACCCAAAGCCCTGAACGGAAAACTTCCGGACGGACGTTTTTATATTTTATAAAATTATCTTATGGGAAGAACCTATTATTCTATTCCTTAAAAATCCGATAGCTTTTCAATCATTGGGGTGGCATCTTCTCTTATCAATTTTTTTTAATTCTTTATCAAAATCAGATTCAAACAAATAATCTTGTACTATACGGTATTTCTCAAATTCACTTTCGGCAAAAGATTTTGCCATTAATGCGGTAATCTTTCCATTGTTCTGCAATATATCACGGTCATCGGCTTCCAAAAATTTATCAAGCCGTTTTGCCCAATCTTCCATTGTCATTGGAAAACGCCTTTTTGCCCGGTCTTCCGCTAAATCCAAATAAGCATTTACAATACGCCCTAATGATTCTAATTCTGTTTCTGTTAAATAATTTTTTGCTACGGAGACATCCGTTTTCACGATCTTACCATCAGGACTTTTTTCCCATGAAGTCAATCCCATATGTTCTTTTTCAGCATTTGCCCTTGAGACGATCAACTCGGCTGCGGTATGACCATGTACTGCGTAATGCAGTTTGTTCTGAACTTTGGCAAAAAACTCTTTTGTGATTACAGCATCCTTATTATAGTCCATAGCTGTAGCATAAATGTCCGTTATCTTCTGATAGAAACGACGTTCACTCAATCGAATTTCACGAATTTCGGCAAGTAAATGTTCAAAATAATCCTCTCCGAGAAATGTGCCGTTCTCCATTCGCTTTTTGTCAATTACATAACCTCTAATAGCATAATCTCGCAAAACAGATGTCGCCCATTGGCGAAAGGCTGTTGCTCGTTTAGTATTAACACGGTATCCGACTGCTATAATTGCATCCAGATTGTAATGCTTCGTCCTATAGGTTTTACTATCCGATGCAGTTACCGAGAATTCCTCGGTAACTGCATCTTCGTCTAATTCATTTTCCTTGAATATGTTTTTAAGGTGCAACGATATATTGTCTGTCGAACAATCGAATAAAGTTGCCATTAGTTTTTGGCTAAGCCATATTGTTTCGTCCTGAACTCGTACTTCAATACCATCCTCTTTAACCTGATTTGTAAATATGAGGAATTCTGCTGTACTATTGCGGATTTGTAGTTTCTTTTTTTTAGTCATTTACATACGATTTGTGTCTTAGAATTATAACCCAAACAGTTCATTTCCACTGTCGGATTATTGAGATATGAAATACAAATTTATCAATAAATTTCAGATAAAGCATCATTACTTACCGTTTAGTTTTCAACTGTATAGCCAAATAGCAGTTAAGTTGTTATAACCAATTTGGATTTTTACCGGGGGCAATGATGTGGCAATTGAACTTTGTCTTACCTTTGTCCATCGTTCTTTTATCTGATTTTAACTAAGCAAACAATGAAAAAAAGCCTGCTCACATTACTATCCATCGGGATACTACTACTGCTCTGGCAACTATTCGCCCTGACGGTGGATTTGCCGGAACTGGTTCCGTCCATCCCGAAATTAGTGGGAACACTTGCCGGATTATTTACCTCCGCAACGTTCTACCAGTCGGTTGCAGCAACCGTCGCGCGTGGAATCGGCGGTATGCTGATATCACTGGCAGCGGCTATCTGCATGGCTTATTTGTTCAGCAGGAAAGAATGGCTCTATGAACTTTTCCGCCCGATGCTGGCAATCATGCGTTCCATCCCAGTTATCTCCTTTATCTTATTGGCCTTGATTTTCCTTAATCCGGAAAATATCCCCCTTATCATCGCTTTCCTGACCATGTTCCCGCTACTGACGGAAAACCTGACCAAGGGAATCCGCAACCAACGGAAAGAATACATGATAATGGCCCGTACTTTCCAAATCGGTCGATGGAACCGGATTACACAAATCATTTATCCCCAATTGAAACCGTTCCTGTACAGCGGACTTGCTTCGGCAGCAGGATTCGGTTGGCGCGCCATCATTATGGGAGAAGTATTAGCGCAATGCAACCTCGGTATCGGGGGAGAAATGAAACGGGCACAGACCTTTATAGCCGTCCCCGAACTGATGGCATGGACCATCGTCGCTATCCTCGTCAGCTTCCTGTTCGACAAAGGGATTGCCCGCCTCGGACAAATGCCCGTAGGCATCTCTTATACCTCCAAAGAAAAAGAGATGCCCCCGCCTATGCCTGTCGGCGATATCCGCATAAAAGACCTCTCCTTCCAATACGGGGACAAACCGATCCTCACCCATTTCAATTATCAATTCAAGCAAGGACATATATACGGCATTACGGCTCCTTCCGGTACAGGCAAAACTACTTTGCTGCAACTGATAGGCCATATCCTGCATCCCCTCCAGGGAAAGATTGAAATGAATGATTGCGGCGGTATTGCCACCGTATTCCAGGAACCGGAGTTGCTGAACCATTTAACGGTAGCCGAAAATATCGCTTTGCCACTGGCGGCAGTTACCGGCAAAGAGAAAGCGCTTGCACTGGCAGCCGGCATACTGGAAAAAATGGAAATGGAGACGTATGGGGAACGTTTTCCCGGAGAGCTCAGCTTCGGACAACAACAACGGGTGGCGATGGCACGTGCCTTAATCTATCCATCCTCCCTACTGTTAATGGACGAGCCCTTCAAAGGTATCGACGAAGCCCTTTGCCGCCGGATTATCGGGCGTATCCGCCAGCGGCAATCCGAAAGCGGGCAGACTGTTTTATTTACGTCCCATAATCCGGAAGAACTTCAACTGCTGGCAGACGAAACAGTCCGCCTGAAAACAGATTAAACCGTTTTCATCGGATTACAAGGGATACGGAACCAGAATGTAGAACCTTTGCCCGGCTCCGAATCCACGCCTATCTCCCCGCGCAACATCGTTATAATGGTCTTGCAGATGGAAAGTCCCAGCCCCGTTCCCTGCTTAAAGTTATTCAACTTGACAAACCGGTCGAATATGGCGGCTTGTTTATCCTTCTCTATGCCGCACCCCGAATCCGAGACATAAACATAAACCCCATTATCCATAATTTTATAGCCAAAACGGATAGAACCGCTCGAAGTAAATTTTATTGCATTGGAAAGGAAGTTCACCAATACCTGCGTGAACCGGGTCTTTTCCGAAACAATGGTATAATTATTTCCATCGTTCTCGAATATAACGTTTACACCACTGTCTGCACGAAGGGCGAAAGCTTGTTGCTGGGTCTGGAACACATCATTTAATCGGAATGCCGTATACAGAAATTCCAGCTTGCCGGATTCAATCTTGGATATATCAAGAATATCCCCTATCAATTGTAACAGGAACTCATTGCTCGACTGGATGATATTCAGATACTCCTGTTTCTCATCTTCCGTTTCAGCCTGTGCCAAAAGAGTGGAGAAACCGACAATGGCATTTAGCGGCGTACGGATTTCATGGCTCATATTCGCAATAAAAGACGATTTCATCCGGTCGCTCTCTTCGGCAAGGCGTTTGGCACGGATATCTTCCTCATGGCGTTTATCCGCCGTAATATCACGCAAAATACCGATGGCTTTCGCCAGCTTGCCGTCGGGACCGTATTCAAGGACTTCCCCTATTTTTTCCAGCCAAACATATTCGTCGGAAAAATAATGGCAGAGAAAACTTAATCGTATCGTTTCCACCTCTCCCCTGGTAAACGCTCCGGTAATATCCCTGTACATTTGCTGATGGTTCGGATGTATCTTTTCTGTAAAGCTTTCATGGGTAATAAATGTATTAACTAATTCCCCGTCTTTTACATAAGAAAGCTCTGCCGTTTCGTCTATTACATTCCATATCCACGGATATATCTTACCTGCCTGACACGACATGGCTAAACGTTTATTATTCTCCCGTTGCTCTTCCTCATAGAGTCTTTGCTGGGTAATATCCCACGAGATACCCAACAAATAAGGACTTTTTCCTTCGCGGGGAACCAGTATTTTCATCGTGTCCATATAGCGGATTATACCTTTCGGATCGACCATCTGCTCCACAAAACGCTGCATTTCTCCGGACTTGACAACTTTTTCATCCATGTCGCGAAATGCCTGCGCTGCAACCGGATCCAGAAACAAATCGAAATCAGTTTTTCCCACTATCTCATCATGATACCTTCCATAAAGGAGTTTCATCATCGGACTTGAATAGACATACCGGAAATCGTTTCCGCTATCCTTCACAAAAAGATACAAAGGGATAGATTCTACTATATTTTCCAGAAGCCCGGACAAATCTTTGTAATCTCGTTCCAAAGATTGTTCTGCAGAGTGTTTATTTGCCATGATATTTATATGTTATCGCCACAAAAGTCTTTAAAATAAATGAAAGAAACAAATATTTTAATCCAAAGAAATCAGCCTGGAAAACTAAATAAAAAGCCAAACGATTATCTTTGTACCTCAAATTGAAAAATATAGATATGGCAACATCATTCCATACACTGGTTTCACAAGTATTAAATATTCCTGCGGGACAAGTGGAAAAAACGATCGGTCTGCTGAACGAAGGGGCGACCATCCCTTTTATTAGCCGTTATAGAAAAGAAGTGACAGGTGGCCTGGACGAAGTTCAGATAGGAAACATCAAAGACCAACTGGACAAATTTACCGAACTGAAAAAGCGTAAGGAAACGATCCTTTCGTCTATAGAGGACCAAGGTAAACTATCCCCTGAACTGAAAAAACGTATCGAAGAATCATGGGACAGCACGGAAATAGAAGACCTCTATCTCCCCTATAAGCCCAAACGGGTTACCAAGGCGGAAATAGCACGGAAGAAAGGGCTCGAACCACTTGCTAAAGTAGTGATGATGCAGAACGAACCGAACCTGATGGCACGTGTTAAAGCCTTTATCCAAGGGGAAGTAAAGAGCATGGAAGAAGCGTTGCAGGGCGCCCGCGACATCATTGCCGAATGGGTAAACGAAAATGAGGAAGCTCGTAATATCGTCCGCAATTCTTTCTCGCATACCGCCATCATTACGGCTAAAATTATCAAAGGAAAAGAAGAAGAAGGCGCCAAGTATATGGATTATTTCGACTTCAGCGAACCGCTGAAACGTATCTCGTCCCACCGCCTGCTGGCTCTTCGCCGCGGGGAAGCGGAAGGCATACTACGTGTCAGCATTTCGCCGGATGCGGATAACTGCCTCGACCGCTTAAAACGCCGTTTTGTCCGCAACCGGAACGAAGCCTCCGAGCAGGTTTCCGATGCTGTAGACGACTCTTTCAAACGCCTGTTGAAGCCTTCCATCGAAACAGAATTCTCCAACCTGAGCAAAACGAAAGCGGATGAAGAAGCCATCCGTGTCTTTGCCGGCAACCTCCGCCAGCTCCTGATGGCTCCCCCTTTGGGGCAAAAACGGGTATTGGGGGTAGACCCGGGCTACCGCACAGGTTGTAAACTGGTTTGCCTGGACGCACAGGGGGCTTTGCTGCATAATGAAACCATCTATCCGCATCCGCCGCAGAACGAGAAAAGCAAATCCGCTGCCAAAGTATCGCAACTGGTATCCACCTATGCCATCGAAGCGATTGCTATCGGCAACGGTACGGCGAGCCGCGAAACGGAAGAATTTATTACGAATATACGTTACGACCGGAAAGTGCAGGTTTTCGTAGTCAGCGAAAACGGCGCATCCATCTATTCCGCCTCCAAGATTGCAAGGGATGAATTTCCGGAATACGACGTCACGGTAAGAGGTGCGGTAAGCATCGGACGCCGCCTGATGGACCCACTTGCCGAACTGGTGAAGATTGACCCCAAAAGCATTGGCGTAGGGCAATACCAACACGATGTAGACCAGTCCGCACTGAAAAAAAGCCTCGACCAGACGGTGGAAAGCTGCGTGAACCTGGTCGGGGTAAATGTTAATACGGCAAGCAAGAACCTGCTGACCTATATCTCCGGCTTAGGCCCTGCCCTGGCTCAGAATATCGTGGATTACCGTACCGAACACGGCCCTTTCCAGTCGCGCCGGGAATTACTGAAAGTACCCCGTATGGGCGAAAAGGCCTTCGAACAGAGTGCAGGCTTCCTTCGCATACAGGCCGGCAAGAATCCGCTGGACAACTCCGCCGTCCATCCCGAAAGCTACCCGATTGTCGAAAAGATGGCGAAAGATTTGAATTGTACGGTTTCCGATTTGATAGCAAACAAGGAGTTAAAGAAGAAACTGGATTTGAAGAAATACATTACCGATACAACGGGAATGCCTACCTTACTGGACATTATGGAAGAACTGGACAAACCGGGACGGGACCCGCGCCAGGCTATCCAAGTATTTTCTTTCGACCCGACAGTGAAAACCATCGGGGATTTGAAAGAAGGACAAGTCCTGCCGGGTATCGTGACGAACATTACCAATTTCGGTTGTTTTGTCGATGTGGGCATTAAAGAAAACGGGCTGGTTCATATTTCCGAGCTTGCCGACCGCTTTGTCAGCGACCCTACGGAAATCGTTTCTATCCACCAGCATGTAAAAGTAAAAGTTCTGAGTGTGGACCTTGCCCGCAAGCGGGTACAACTCACAATGAAAGGTATATAAAAATGAAGATTAACAAGACGAATGTGGCACGCCTGTTGGATAAAGCAAAAGTTGCATACCAACTGGTGCCCTACGAAGTAGATGAAAACGACCTGAGCGCCACGCATGTTGCCGGACAGTTAGGCGAGGATGTGGCACAGGTTTTCAAAACATTGATTTTGCATGGCGACAAAAGCGGATATTTTGTCTGTGTCATTCCCGGAGCGGAAGAGGTAAACCTGAAAAAGGCGGCAAAAGTTTCGGGAAACAAAAGCTGTGAAATGATTCCGGTAAAAAAACTGCTGCCTCTGACCGGTTACATCCGGGGCGGCTGCTCTCCTATCGGGATGAAAAAGCATTTCCCGACATATATCCATCCTACAGCCGAAACATTCGACAAAATCTACGTCAGCGCCGGGCAACGGGGACTACAAATACAGATTGCGCCTGCCGACTTGATACGGGAAACGCGTGCAACCGTTGCAGAACTGACTGGCGAGTAAATGTTAAAAAATATTAGTAGCGATAGTAATTTGAATTAGTACCGCTACTAATTTAATTTACTACCGCTACTAATTTGAAAAAGAAGCAGAAGGAAAAAAAGCTATATTCATTGCATATTTTGCAGAGATTACTAAAAATAATCATTTCCACAATAATAAGTAAACATACTGTTTACTTCAAATTCGAAAATTTAAACAGACTCTTTTATTAATCTTTTCATATTTGCGAATAAGGCAACGGTGAAAGAAACAGACTAGTATTCCGAGTGGCCGTGTGGGCATATTTCCGTAAATTCTTGATTTCTATCCAGTCTGGATGTGACCGAAATCGATTCCAGGCGGCATTACGTGCCGGTTCGTCCTTATACCAAGTGAGATACATAACTGCCGGCATAACCGGACCGGCCAAAACTTCGCCATAGCAGACAGAGTTGATGCCGACTTTGTCGAAGACCGCTATCTCGTCTTTGTTGAACATCTCGACTTTCCGCCGGTTGGCCTCTTCGTTGGGGCTGTGGTAGGTACGTAGTTCGAACAATGTCCGGCTCTTGTCCGGCATCAACAGAGCGGGAACTTTGTCGAAGGCTTCGCAGAGATAACCTTCAATGTTGAAATAGGCCGGATTGGGAGCCGTCTTGTCGAAATAAGGTTGTGCTTCCTTTCGGAAGACCGGGTCGTCCCAGAGCGTTCGTTTCACCTGCAGGTAGGTTGTGATATCGGGATAGATGAACAGTAAAATACGTCGCTCTTTTTCCTCTTTCTGATAAGGGATGAAAGCGCCAACCTTGATCTTTTTTCGGTTATAGGCTGGGATCAAAATGTTACGGAAGAAGTCGTCCAGACCGCTATCGGTTTTCTCCAATGTGTAGATGCGCCATTCGTATAACTGTTTCTTGAGCGAAACAGTCTGTCCGGAGGTGGCAGCTATTGTGTTGATAACCGGAAAAGTGGACAGCAGCCCGGTCAGTTTCATAAAGTGTCTTCTTTGCATGGGACCATTGAATTTAGATGAAAAATAAGTTAGTAGACCTGAATTATGGCTGGATAATTCCAAGAATTATTCAGTATCCGTATCTAACGGACGATTGGCAGGCAATGCCCCAAATTGTTTGTTCGGCTGGGCCCCCATGAGAAAAGTCAAGTTTCCACCTTTCATTACATCCTCATAAAGGATATACGACTTTTCGTAAGCTTGGCCGTTGAACGTTACAGATTGGATATAGATATTCTCCTTACTGTTATTCTCGGCAACGATTTCAAAAGTCTTTCCTTCTGGCAAACGAATCGAGATCTTATCAAACAAGGGACTGCCAAAGACCAGTACCCCACAAGAAGGATTCACTTGATAAAATCCCATGGCGGACATCACATGCCAAGCGGACATTTGTCCACAATCTTCGTTACCAATGATTCCGTCCGGTTGATCCGTGTAAAATTGTTCTTGGATCTGACGGACTTTTTCTGCCGTCTTCCATTGTTCACCGGCATAAGGATATAGATAAGCAATGTGATGGCTCGGCTCATTCCCGTGAGCATATTGTCCGATCAGTCCGGAAACATCCAAGGCAACGCCTTCGAGGCTTAATTCAGTCACGAAGAACTGATCCAATTTTTTCGTAAAAGGTTCATCTCCACCAAACAATTCGATCAATCCATAGGGGTCTTGAGGTACGAAGAAAGTATACTGCCATCCATTACCTTCCGTAAAGAGATGATACTTTTTCGTTGCATCGGCCGGATCATAAGGTTCAAACCATTTACCATTCCCTAAGATCGGACGTATAAAATTGGTCTCTTTATCGAAATACTTGGCATAATACTTACCCCGTTTCATATAAGCATAGAAATCTTCTGTCTTACCCATTTTTTTTGCCATCAAAGCCGTTCCCCAATCATCTGCCGCATACTCCATGGCAACGGATGTCGCTTCGCGAAGGCTGTCACACGGGATGTAACCCAAGTCACGAACGTTGTGTGTGCCACGCTGAATTGAAGAATGCGCTGTTTTTTTCATCGCTTCAAGAGCTCGATTCGCATCAAATCCGTTAAAACCTTTCAGATAGGCATCGGCAATCACCGGCACTGAACTATAGCCAGGCATACAATTGGTTTCATTTCCCAGTAAATGCCAGATTGGGAGCTTACCCTGTTGATCACAAATACTCAAGAACGAATTGACAATGTCGTTCACCTTTTCCGGAGCAATGATGGTATAGAGTGGATGCAACGTGCGATAAGTATCCCACAAAGAGAACGTAGAATAGTTCGTCCATGTGTTGTTGGAATAGATTTTATCGTCTTGACCACGAAATTCCCCGTTTACATCACAAAAGAGTGTAGGCGCGATAAAGGCATGATATAAGGAAGTATAAAAAATCTTTTTCCCCCGTTCATCTGATGTGGAGATATCCATGCAAGCCAATTGTTCGTTCCATTTACGAATCGCCTCTTTATGTACTTTCTCAAAATTCCATCCCGAAAGTTCGGCATTCATATTGGCCGCTGCATTTGCACAGCTGACTGATGAAAGAGCTACCTTGACACTCACCTTACGGGGATTGTCTTTAAAGGTGAGAACTCCTTTTGAACCAGCACATTTCAATTCATCTTTTCCAACTTCCTTGTCATCATCAAAAACTTGCAACTCACTGATTTTTGCATCCGTCTTCAAAACAAAGAAAGTTTTCTGCATTGGAGACCAGCCTTTTGAAAAACGATATCCTTCCACTGTGTTCTCATCGACTTTCTTCAAATAAGTCATAACTGAACGGTCTCCATTTCCCTCTTTCAAATTAATCAACAGACGTGGTGTTTCTACTTTCGGATAAGAATATCGATGTAAGGCAACTCGCTCTGTGGCAGTCAACTCTACCTTGACCCCATTATCCATCAATAAGGAATAATAGCCCGGAGAAACTGATTCGGTGTCATGCGAGTAATAGGAGGAACAGCAACCTTCAATATTGTTTTGTTCACCCCGTTTCGTTCGTACCTCTCCCGTATAAGGCATCAACAGGATATCACCCAAATCGGTACATCCAGTTCCACTTAAATGCGTATGACTAAAACCTATGATGACACTATCCGAATAGTGATAGCCTGAACACCAATCCCATCCTTTATGGATATTCTGTGGTCCGACTTGAACCATTCCAAACGGCACATTCGCACCGACAAACACGTGGCCATGACCACCTGACCCTATAATTGGGTCCACATACTTCACATAGTCCAAGCTTCCTTCAGCCTCAGTACAAGAGGGAACCACTGTACATGTTAAAAAGCAACAAGCCATGAACTTTACATACGACTTCCAATTAGACATTGTTATTAGATTAAAAATAATTAAATTCATTCGATTTATCCCTATCCACATTTCCTGTAAACCGATAACGATATGTGTGTACAGTGAAACGGAAGCGGAATCTCCGACTTTCATAATTAATGAAGGGGCTTAATTAAGCCCCTTCATTGGTTAGTTCTGTATTTTCAATTGCAAAGAGGGAGCATAATTATACTTTGCATTAGGAACATCGATCAAAGCTCCGACACGAAAATAGTAGGTTTCACCTTTCTTAAAAGATGATGTAGATAAATTCAACGTAAAAGTTTCACCTCTATCCTTAAAAGACCGGTTCACATTTTCCACTTTTTTATCCAAAGCAAATTGATTGCCGGCAATCCTATCTATGTGTCCAAACACTCCTACTTCCTTTACTTTGTTTTCTACCGTGGGAGTAATCGTAAAAGAGGCTATGATATTTTCTCCCTCTTGTCGAACCGAAGCATTCGAAACACGAATATAAGGTTGGACATCAAAATTCAAGGTATTGTCACCTTTCTTTACCCTGTATGCCTTCAGTGTGTCAGGTTTCACAAAGTTACTTTCGTTGAAATAGATGTCATAGTCAGCGACAAACATTAAATCGTTACGGTACTCACCGTTTACTTTAAAGATCATCTGTTGTTCTTCAGAGACCTCCCAGCCAAGTTCTTTATAAATGATTTTTGAACCATTTTCAATGTCTTGCTCGATCAAAGATCCGTCTTTAATGTCTCTTACCGCTCCAGATATTGAAGCATTAGGCCCGTCAAAGTTATCTACTTCACAAGAAGCTAACGTGACCATACAAAAAGAAACAGCCAAAAACAAACGACTCAGTTTCTTCTCTCGATAGTTAGATATATGTTTCATATTTTTAAAATAGAAATTTAATAATTAGGATTCTGAATCAAAGAGTTTCCTTCAATACCCGGAATCGGACGATAATAAGCCAAGGGTAAGAAACTTTTAGCTGCATTATTGGGCTCGACATTGGCACGAACAAAGATATACTTCAAGCTACCAGTCGTAAAATCAGCCATAGGTACCATTCCTTGACGTTGATGAACATTATCGAAAGAGGTATGTAATTCTCTACGACGGAAGAAATCCCAAACAGAGATATTTTCAATGGCAAACTCTGAACGACGTTCAAGACGAACATGTTCCGGTGTAAGATCTTGATTGTCCCGGAAACCGGCGCGATGACGGACTTCATTCATGGCCTGCTTAGCTGTGATAGTACCCGGTGCATCAGCCAACCCACTTTCTGCCACAGCTTCGGCATAATTAAGTAGGACTTCAGCATAACGAATTTCGGGGAACGGAGTCACGACCTGATTCTCCAACTGATCCGAATTATCACCCTTAAGGTATTTCTTAATCAAAAAACCAGAACGAGTTCCATTGTTACGGTTGCTGACAAAACCGGACACAAGAGTTTCATCAGAATTACCCTTACCATTATAAGTTTCACCATTAAATTCATATTTATCATTCGCTAACCAAATGGCACTACCGTCTTGGCGAACGATACCACCTTGAATCACGATTGTTTTTTGTCCCCAAACATCATCTGGAAGTAACACCGTAGCATATAAGCGAGGGTCACGATTCTTATAAATATCACGAACATTGTCGTAACGTTTATAGGGAATATTGTTATGATATCCTTCGTAATCTTCATTTCCGTCCGTTCTAGTCACATACTTAACGTTGTATGTTCCTGCTTTTGTTTCCGGATCCATCGTCTGATAGCTTTCAACTAATTCAAGCGTAGGGTTGATACGCCCTCCCCAGTCGATCGACAATTGATTGGGTTCCTGGTATTTTCCAAAATTATGGGCGACACCCGGATAGGTATAGCGTCTGATAAAAATAACTTCCGGATTACCCACCCCGTCAGTGAATACTTTAGAATAGTTAGCAACAGCTTCATCGACCGTAGTAGGAGATGTACCCCCACTCAATGCAAAAAGGTTACTTTTTATGACTACAGCAGCAGCATCGATACACTGCTGGTAAAAGTCCTGGATGTCTGCTTGAGTAAAACCTCCGACCAACTTACGTTCTACCGCTTCACCGGTCAAAGCCGCGCTGTTACGATCCCAGAATTTACCAACAGAAGCTGCATACAAAGCGGCTCTTGATTTCAACGCATAGGCTGTGTATTTATTGGCTCGCTCTTGTACATTATTGTCCGGAAGATACATGGCAGCGCTATCGCATTGCGCCAAAACGAACTTCCACGTGTCCACTTCCGTACTACGGGGAACCTTAACCTCTTCATTGTCTCCATTAAACTCTTGAAGTTCTGAAATCAAAGGGACACCTCCATATCGACGGGCCAAAGCAAAATAAGCATACGCCATCATAAAATGATATTCTCCACGTAGTGTAACTAATGTCTGTGGGTCAGAAGGATGCATATTGGGTATGACAGACTTTAGTTCATTAAACTTACGAATATCTTGATAAAGCACATTCCAATTGTTATACCGACTGGTTTCTCCGGCAAAATCATTGTATTCACTATGAATAGCATCGGGAGAACCTGTAGTATTATTACTACCCATACGGGGGTTGTTCTCATTATAGTTTCCACAATAATTATACCGAAAGTCTTCCATGGGCAGATCATAATATAGACCACTCATATAGGCATTTATTCCACCGTCACTCGCAAAAAGATTATCACCGGTCAGTTTATTTTTGGGTTCTACTTCCAAAAAATCACAAGAGATCATAGTTGCCAACAATCCGAAAGCGAAAACTGATTTATATATTTTTTTCATCTTTTCCTTAGTTAAAATGTGAGATTTACACCAAAATTATAAGACTTCTGAAGAGGATATTGGAATCCGTTACCGTCAACGATTTCCGGATCAAAATTTCTAAGATAACTATTACAGATCACAAACGGATTGAAACAGTTCACATAGAGACGAAGATTAGACAATCCCGTTCCTTTTAACCAACCTTTAGGGAAAGTATAACCTAACTCGGCATTCTTCAGACGTAAATAAGTGGCATTCACACGACGAATATCACTTTCCAGACGATTCGCCCCATTGTCATCGTTCGTACGGCGTGCTGCCGGATATTTTCCAGGTATCCATTCACTGTTAGGATCATATATATCTTCCAAATGCCAACGGTCATAATAGAATGAGGGTGAATTTGCATAATTATTAGCAAGTACCTCACCTAATATTTCACCATATCGCAATGAATACATTCCGGCTCCTTGCCACAACATCGTAAAATCAAATCCCTTATAAGAAGCATTAAAGTTGATACCAAAGTTAAGTTTAGGTTGTCCCGTGAAAAAGTCCGGTAATTGATCTTTATCATTAATTACACCATCACCATTGGTATCCTGATGAATATAGTCTCCCGGAAGGGTCTTTGAATTACCAAATTTAGTAGTTTCGATGACCCCATTCCGAATTTGATCATAATTCTGATACTGACCGATTACTTTGTATCCCCAACCGATATCTCCCCAACGGTTGATATTACTGTTTCTCCAACGATCATAACTACTCTTAAAAGGTGCTCTTTCTGAATAAATGACCTGCCATCTACCGATGTTCATATTACCAGAAACAGAATATCTGAAATCATTGACACTTCCGGAATGCCCAATCATAAATTCAAATCCTTGATTACGATCGCTATTTAAATTTTCTTGAGGAAGAGAAGCTCCGAAAGTATTGGGCAAGGAATTCGCACGCGTAGTTAAAAGACCTTCCCGATCCCTACGATAAATATCGGCAGAGAAATCTAACTTACCATCCCACAAAGTCAGGTCAACTCCAAGGTTAATCGTTTTGGAGGTTACCCAAGTGAGTTCACGATTGACAAGCCCGGAATTGGTAAAACCATTCGTAAATTTACCGTCAGAAGAAATTACATATCCATTATACCCCGTATAACTCGGAAGATATTGGAAAGGATTACCGGCATCTTCTCCGGAAACGCCATAAGAGCCTCTCAACTTTAAGTTTGTTACAATATCAGTATGGCCCTTGATAAATGATTCTTCGCTAATGCGCCATCCGGCAGATACAACAGGAAAGAATCCCCAACGTTGGTCGGGTGCATACCGATAAGATCCATCTTCACGGAAAGCAAACTCAACCATATACCGATGTGCATAATCGTAACTAAATTTACCTATGACAGATAAAAGCGTTATTTTGTCTGTCCATCCACTTGTTTGCTGACCATTGGTAGGTGCACGGTCTATATTATCTATAGTAAAGAAATCACCTTCATATTCTCGATAAGCTTTAATGTATCTACTATTATCCTCTCGCGCCTCAATGACAGCGGTCATATCCACAAAATGTTTCTTGTTAAATTCGTTATGATAAATCAATTGCCCCTGCATATTTACACGCGTGGTATTAGTCGTTTCATCCGAAATACTGGGATTATAATTATCGGAGGGAGAATAGGTGTCATTACTTGCCGAATAGGTATAATTGACACAGCGTTTCTGAACTTTCGTATCGGTATATCCCTTATTATCATAAGCACCCTGAAGTCTAATTTTAAGACCCGGCACATAAGGTATTGCATAGTTCACACCTACGGTAGATTGAAACAATCGTGTACGCCACTCCCGATAACCGAACACATCACGATCTGCAAACTGAACCGGATTATCATTCAAAGGCATAGGACGGTTGAAGTAGTTCGGATTGTTGTTTGCATAAATCGTTTCTGAAGGAATGGTTCCATTCGTCGCCTTATTCAAATAGAAGAAAGCACCATTCCATGTACCGGGTTGTTTTCGCAAATCCGTAAATCCGGATAAAATCAAGTCCACAGATAAACGGTCATTTACTTTAATAGTAGTTCCACTACGGAAAGAAAGCTTATTATAACCGATATCTCCACTTTGGAGTAAACCGTTATCAGTCATAAAACCTAAACTTGCATAACTTTGAATACGATCGTTACCTCCCTCAAGTTTTACATTATGTTGGTGCTGAAAAGCCGATTTCTTAAAGACCGCACTGTACCAATCCACAGAAGGAAGAGCCTGATATTCTTGAAGTGCTTCACGAGATGAGAAATAAGGAGTTCCGGTAGAGAAGAAACTATCTTCATTCCGGATGTCCCAGTATTGGGAAGAATTCATCATCTCTGTGACTCTCGTCGGTTTGGAAAAACCAACTGAACCATCATAGGATACTTTGACTGGACCTTTATTTCCTGTTTTGGTCTTTACAATAATGACACCATTTTGAGAGTTTATACCATAAATCGCTGCAGCACCGTCTTTCAAGAGAGATATACTCTCAATATCTTCCGGATTTAAACGCTGAAATTCAGAACCATCATTACGAACAACCCCATCAATAACATACATAGGTTCGCCCATACAACGTACTCTGATATTCGTATCGAAAGCACCCGGAGCACCGTTGTTCTGACGAATGACAAGTCCAGGTATTTTACCTTGAAGAGCTACCATCAAAGAAGGGGTCTTGGAAGTCTTTATGTCGTCACCAGAAATACTGGCAACCGCCCCAGTAACACTAACTTTCTTTTGAGAGCCATAACCAACGACAACCACTTCGTCCAACATTTCATTATCGGCAAGCATGGACACTTTTATCGTATTTTGATTTCCAATTTTTAATACAGTCTCTTTATATCCAATATAAGAAAATATCAACTCTGCACCTTGATTAACAGAGATCGTGAATTTTCCATCCATATCCGAAACTGTACCTATATCTGTGTTTTTAACACGGATATTTACTCCGACTAAAACTTCACCCGTAGAAGCGTCTACGATAGTTCCAAAAACCTCTTTTTCTTGTGTAGTTCTGGATTGGAGGGTGTTACTAAATGTGTTAGGATAAATATTTTCCGATGCAGGATATGCATTTATAAAACCTACACAGGAACAGAGAATTATCCCTCCCCTCCTTAAAAAAAAGGAAAAATGTTTCATAATAATTAAATAAAATTAACAAAAAAAATAAACTATAATATCAAAACCCATTAGGTAAGGTTTCAAAGGGATCTACATTATTCAATAACTTGGACCGATGTCAACATACCAATATTCGTCTTATCATTCAGACTCCAAACAACTTTTCCGTCTTTATCCAACTCATAAAGTTGCGGGCTATTGGCTTCTCTCGATTTTTTATCATGTCCTTGCCAATTCGTCACATAAAGACCACCGTTAGCAGAACGACAGACTTGACCGACAAAAAAGACAACGAAATCTTGAATATCATCTCTTCCTATCCGATGAAGTGTTTCTCCATTATCAAGATTCATTTCAGTCAAACAATTGGCATCGCCATTAGACACCAAGTAATTACCATTATTCAGAGCCATAATACTGAAAGGATTTCCTTCCACTTTTATGGTCTTTACCAACTCTCCCTTAGGCGTAATTTCGCGAATTTCCGAACGGGAATAGATAGGAATATAATAATTACCATGATTGTTCTTACGAATTTGTCGGAATTGAAGACCAGGTTTGCTTATACCCGTTTCATACTCAGTTTTCGAAAGGATTTCCCCTTTCGAATTAACTTCCATAATTACGGCAGGATGTCCGGTCCAAGCCAACAAGTAATTTCCATCAGACAAAAGAGCTGCCGTTTGCATCTGACAACTATCCGGAGCTGCTATATTCCAAAGCTGCTTATGATCACGGGTGATAAGCATGGCTCCACGACGATAAGAGAATAAGACATTTTTCTCAGGAGTCATCACTGCGGAATTACATTCCCAACTCTCATCAAATGAATGTTCCCATTCTATTTGTTTAGCCTGCTTATCAAGAATGACAATTTTATTCCAATGAGAACCTGCCAAAAGAAACTTCTGATCGTCTTTCTTCGATTGGCAAGAACATATTGCGAATAAAAACAAAGCTGAGCAGAGGACACCAATGAACTTATTCATGTTCTAATTGTCCTTACTTTGAAAGGTCTTGAAACATCTCATAACCTTGTTCTGCAGTCAAACCATCATGAACAACAGCATGAACAGCTTGAATCATTGCTACAGGATTTTCACTTTGGAATACGTTACGTCCCATATCCACACCGGCTGCACCTTCACTAATCGCGTGGTAGCACAATTCAAGAGCTTCTTTCTCAGGAAGTTTTTTACCACCTGCTATCACGATAGGTACAGGACATGTGGCAACCACACGTTCAAATCCGTCGCAATAGTAAGTCTTCACGATAGAAGCACCACTTTCGGCACAAACACGAGAAGCTAAAGCAAAATAACGGGCATCGCGAGTCATCTGTTTACCTACGGCAGTAACCCCCATAACGGGAATTTCGTAACGGCTACCAAAGTCTACGGCTTTAACTAAGTTACGAATAGTAATTGCTTCGTGAGGGCCATCACCGGCAGAGAACATCACAGCCATCGCTGAAACATTCAGGCGAATAGCTTCTTCAACATCAATCAGTAAATTATCATTCAGCTCTGTTAAGATTGTTGTACCTAAATCCGAACGTAAGCAGATGGGTTTATTTACTGTAGCGGGAATAGAAGAACGTAAAATACCTCTTGTACACATCAAGC
The DNA here is from genome assembly GCA_019417325.1 of Parabacteroides sp. Lineage (GTDB taxonomy): Bacteria > Bacteroidota > Bacteroidia > Bacteroidales > Tannerellaceae > Parabacteroides. The sequence goes on from DXVO01000029.1 coordinate 106,400, forward strand.
AATCGGAGTATTCAGTCAAAGGAACAATGTTAAGATCGATACGTTCCAAACCTGAAGTCGGCCCCATCAAAAATCCATGGTCAAATGCCAACATAACCGTTTTTCTGGTTTTCGGATTAAAGATGTGAGACAACCGGTTTTTGATACCCCAAGGCATACAAGAAGCACCCTTCACGTGAAAATTGTCATTTTGAGAAGCCTGACCAAAGCCAAAATCTTTAGCTTCTCTAAAGCCATCCATATCAGCCATAAAAATCCTTTCTTTTATTGATTAATACTAAGTTATTTATTATCTATGCGAATCAACAGTTGAAACAACCGTTTTTCTTTTATTAATTTGTTATTATTTAGTCAATCACACCCTATTAATCTATTTTATATTCCACTTAAAAATTACTATGATTCAAATCATTTATAAAGCGTCTGCAAAAGCCTTAAGCATACAACTCCATGAAGAAGCACCACTATCAGCATAACCGATAGAACGCTCTCCGTAATTACGCGCACGACCAAAATTGGCTTTCATGTCCACAGTTGCAGCAGCACCGGCCAAAGCTGCGACTGCACCTTCCTCAAGAACCTCCTTTATGTCGGTCGATACACTGGCTTGAATTGCTTCAACAGCAGGAATAAGCGCATCCATCATCGTTTTATCACCTCTTTGAGCTTTGGTCTGCTTTTTAACGTTGGCCAAACCTCCTTCAAACATGGCTTTAACTTCAGATACATCTAATTCTGTTCCAGATACTTTATCGCTCATACCTAAGAAGAATGCACCAAGCAAGGTACTTGTCGAACCACTTACCTGAAGCATAACATCAAAACCCATATTGTTCAACATAGATTTAAATTCTGTTCCATTTTGAGCGGTAGCCACAATTGCTGTCAAAGCTGTAACGATGGCTTCACCATGATCACCGTCACCAAGGACCGCATCCAAATGAGAGAATTCATCTTTACGTAAAGTGATTTCCTTCAAGGCATTGTCCAACATGGACTTAAAATTATCAACTGTAAGTTTGTCCATCTGCTTATTTGCCTAATGAAATCCAATAGGGAGCATTGGACTTCTTATTATTTAAATAGTCAATATGATCATCATCCAACTTAGCCATAATCATCTGGAATCCGGCTTGTTCTTGAACGGTAAGGATTTCTTGGATCCGGCTTACTACGATTTCTAATCCGCGTTCTTTAAGCTCCATGTAAGCCTTACGGAAAACAATGTTCAATTCCATGTATGTCGTTGCACCTACACCATTGATAATGAGCATCATCTTGTCGCCTTTGTTCGGTTGTAATTGCTGACATAAAAGGTCTACCATTTCAGCAGCAGTAACATCGGCAGACACAAGGGGCTTTTGCCCGCCGCCACCTTCACCGTGCTGCCCCATACCAATTTCCATAACTCCGGTAGGCAGATCAGTGATGGTTCCACCGGTTTGAGGATGCGTGCAAGAACGCATAGCAACGGCCAAAGTCGCCAAATTCTGATTATAACGTTCTCCGATCTCAACCAATTCTTCCAACGTTTTACCTTCTTCCGAAGCCGCACCCAAAATTTTATATAAAGGAACGCATCCGGCTAAACCACGACGATCATCGATCGGAGCATTAATACCTGCACTGATATCATCATGTGTAAGGATTTGTTTTACTTTAATACCTGCACGTTCTGCTAATTGACAGGCCATATTTGCACTCATCACATCACCAGCGTGGTTCAAAACAACCAAAAGAATACCGGCATCGCGTTTCATTAACTGTAAAGCTTGAAAAACACGTTGTGCACCCGGAGCCGCAAAAATATCACCTACGACAGAGCAGTCCAGCATACCTTCGCCTACATAGCCACTGAGTGCAGGTTCATGACCTGAGCCACCAAGGGTAACGATTGCTACCTTATCTTCACTTTTAGGATTAGCGCGAACAATGATATTTTCACCACCTAATTTAACCTGGTCAGGATAAGCAAACACATAACCTTCCAACAGTTCCGGAGTAACTTTTTCCGGATCATTTATAAATTTAATTTTTAATTCAGACATATTATTTCCTCCATTTTATTTAAATTGCATTAATTCAATAGCGATTCCCTCTTCTTCAATAAAAGCAATGTCCAAATGTTCATCACAAACGACAGGTCCAAAAAGGATTTTCTTACCTTTCAGTTCTTCTTCCAAAGAGGGTACGACATAAGCCAAGTGTGTTTTAACTTGCACTAATTCAGGCAAACAACTCTCACCTTCAAATCTAAGATATTCAATCTTATTTTCACTTTTATTGAAGTCTGTCAACCAAACATTCAAACCTTTATTCAAGAAAGCACCTTCTACCTTCTCTGTAGTTACAATTCCGACATGATTAAATGTTCTCATAAGTATAAAATTTAAAGTATATATTATATATTATCTAATTATTTTGTTCCATTTCCTATTAGAAATAAAGGCCAATAGGATAATGAATAGTAATACGATATAAGAATAAGTAAAAACACCCTGAACATTTCCATTTTGTCCATAGGAATGCATTCCGCTTAAAAAATAATTCACCCCCCAAAAAGTCATTAAAACAGATAAAAAAGCAATTACGGATAGAAAATTGAACAGCCAAACCGTATAACCTCGTTTCCAAAGATGTAAATGAGTAACGACTGCATAAATGACCATGGTAATCAACGCCCAAGTCTCTTTAGGATCCCATCCCCAATAACGTCCCCAAGATTCGTTGGCCCATACAGCTCCCAAGAATGTTCCGATAGTCATCAATGTCAATCCGATCCAAAGTACCATCTCGTTGACAATACTGAGTTCTTCAATTCTTGCTCGAATAATCTGTTGAGTTCTTGATTTTAAAAAAGTCATCAAAAACATATTGGTTAAACCGAGCAAACAACTAATTCCGAAAAAACCATAAGCTGCCACAATCACAGCTACATGAAACATCAACCAGGGGGATTTTAAAACAGGAATAAGCGGGCTAATCTCCGGATCCATCCAATTCAAGCCGGAAACAAAAAGAATTATTCCTCCAAAAAGGGTAGCTAACGCCAAAGTAATCGGAGTACGTCGAGCAAATAAAAAACCACCCAATACAGTTACCCATGCAACATAAACCATCGTTTCATACGAATTACTCCAAGGGGCATAACCGGCAATATATCCACGCATAACGAGACCTACTAAATGATAAAGGAAGATAACCACGACAACTCCTTGCAAAAGAGACTGCCCTACTTTAATGTAGCGGGAAGATTTAAAGAGAGATAAAAAAGTAATGAGAAGCAAGAAACTACCCAAAATCAAATAACCTATTTTACAAAAACAAAAGACATCGAGTTTATTATACAACAACTCAATTTGAATCTGTTTAGGATTGATTTCTACAGATTTATCCTTAGTCTGTTGGTAGGTCGAAATCATACCGACCAACTTATTTGCGTTCTCCCAATTTCCGTCTTTTAACGCAGATCGAACTTCGGCCAAGTACCAACCTAAAATATGTGAAACAAACAAAGAATCCTTACCCGAATAAACAGATAAATCATCACCATGAGCGAACCAACGATGATTAGGATCATCCTCTTTGGGAAACAAATTCAACATTTGATAGTTGATCAACTGATTAAAAATATTTACTTTCTCGTCCAACTTCAACAAGTCCTTGTCGAAACGAGTCCTTTCCGACGGATTTCGATTATAGGCCTCATCTAAATACTGTTGTAATTTATAGTTCCCGATTGTATCGAACAATTGAACATAAGAGCATGCATCCTCAGACAATCCGAAACGCTCAGCCAGTTCTGTATTTGAGAAAGAAAAAAGCGGGACTTCTATCCATATCTCTGGAAAAGCCAACAAACTGATCATAAATTGATCGGAATTCAAATGACCGTAATGGTCATCCTTATATAATTTTCGAAGAATTTCAGAAGAAAAAGTATTAACCGGCATCATACGTCCGTTATTGGATTGGAGCATCAACGAACCGAAACGGGAAGCATGATCTATAGAAACAGCAAAATCATGTACCACAGGAACCTTAGGGACAGACTCGTTTGATGCAAAAGAAGTCGTAGATAACGAAATCAAAATACAAAATAAAAGAAGTCTTCCATTTTGATACCGCAGTTCTTTTAAACGGCGATTTAAATACATAAAACGAGAATGTTTACTAAGTAAACTAAGAATGAGACCTATAAATAGAAATAAATAACCCACATAAGTAATCGTACGACCTGCACTATCACGGTTAACTAAAAGAACAGTTCCCAATTCATCTTTATCGTATGAAATCTGAAAAAAACGATAACCTTTTAAGTCCAATACATTGTTCATAAAGATTCGTTTATTCAAATCCTTACCATCAAGGTGTACAACAACTTCACTTTCATAAGAAGAGGGGCTGTTGGAGCCCGGATAACGGGTTAAGGTAAATTTTTTTAGTTTTACAGTAAAAGGTAATGTTCGATAGATATCATTCTCCGATTTACCTATTAGAATTTGATTACTGGTTTCCCCTTCACGCAGATGAAGAATACCTTCTTCGCTAAACAAGAAAGAAGTAAGAGCTCCTGCCATGATAACGACGAATGCACCATGAACGATCATGAATCCAAACTTGGAACAATTAAAGTAATGATAACGTATTCCAACAGCAATAAAATTAAGGACCAACAAACCATGGAGCAAAAAAAACCATGGAGCATAGTAGACCATCGATTTTGCTACATTCGTATCTTGATACTTTTCTATGAAAGTAGCTCCAGCTAGACAAAGGGCATATACAAACAACAACCCTAAAGTCGTTACAAACGAAGAAGATATTTTATAGAAAGTTACTCGCATTAATTTATAAGAATAGAATGTAGGAAAAATAAATTTTTGTGGATAATCTATCTATTCCTGTAGCCAGGAATAGATAGATACATAGAACGTTCTAAATTAGAAGACCACATTAGGATTCGTAGCACGGAAGCCATTACCGTCGTGATAACAAGCCCATTCGTCAACAATGGCACCTTCAGGACCAGCTAATAAGAAGTGGAAAGATTCCAATTTCTTCAAACGAAGAATATCACCTACTTTTTGTATCGTGAAGTTTTTACTCTTGTATGGTCCGTGAGTATCAGGAATTTCGGGTGCGTTAGGAGTTTCTTCTCCTATTTCAGAGAAGTTGTAAGCCCAACCTTTCTCAACCATCCATGATTCGTGCTTAGCATCAAATTCCGGAGTTTTAACATGAGCATGCTCTACAATCATCTGACCTGGTAACAAATAAATAGCGTGTGCGAAATATTTATATACAGGGTCATTAATCCAAAAAATCCCCCCCATACCAATATGTTCGAAATCACCCAAACCGAAATCAGTCACCCACATTTCCTTGGCCATGAAATCGGTAAAAGGAACATCATAATATGCAAACATATCTTTCATTGCTGTCATAGCGACCTCTTTCTGAAAAACATCATCTTCGTAGTAATCTGCGTTTGTATACTTTTTTGAATAGCTCATAATACTAAAATTATAGTTGAATTAGAATTTTACTTTCGGATTTGAAGAACGAAAACCGTTACCATCGTGATAGGATGCCCATTCATCTACAATAGCTCCTTCAGGACCAGCCATTAAAAAGTGGAAAGATTCCAATTTTTTCAAACGAAGGATATCACCTACTTTTTGTACTTCAAAATTTTTACTCTTCACCGGACCAAAAGATACAGGGATAGCGGGTGCATTAGGTGTTTCATCACCTATTTCAGAGAAATTATAAGCCCATCCATTTTTTACCATCCAAGATTCGTGTTTAGCATCGAACTCTGGTGTTTTCAAGTGAGCATGTTCAACGATCATCTGGCCGGGAAGTAAATAGATCGTATGAGCAAAATACTTATAAACCGGATCGTTGATCCAGAAAACACCCCCCATACCTACATGTTCAAAATCACCAAGAGCAAAATCAGTCACCCACATTTCTTTGGCCATGAAATCGGTAAAAGGAACATCATAATATGCAAACATATCTTTCATTGCTGCCATAGCTACGTCCTCTTGGAATATACCATCTTTATAAAAGTCCTTGTTCGTATACTTTTTAGAATAAGGCTTTTTCTTAGTCTGCAGACAAGAACATTGTCCTTCTGCACATTGTGGACTAGCATTATTGGCCGTTTCATCTGTTTTCACAGCATTGCCGGAGCAAGCTACCATGGAACCTAACAAAAGTCCCATTACTAATTTTTTAAAATCCATTTTTCTCATTTCTATGTGTTTTAAATAATATTTGTTCTATTCTATAGCTATCCCTTCAATCTCAATCAATAATTCATCTCTGCATACATCAGCAAGCAGATAGGATATTGGGATATCAAGACGATACTCCTCCATCAAACGATGAGCCTCTTCATAAAAAGAATGTTCTTTCAAATACACACGCAAAAAACGAAGTTTTGCATCACCAGTAAGTTGAGCTATATTTTCCATAGTAATCTGAAGTTGACATTTCAACCCTACTCCCACCAAAGCCTCTTCACCACGAATGGCAGCTGTTCCAGAGATATAAACAATCCTTCGATCACCAAAAGTAATGCTCTTTGCCCGCTCAAACTTAGGAGTCATCTTTCGTTGTCCGGCAACTTCTAAAACTTGAGTTGAATAAGTATGCGCAGCTATCTGTAATTTATTATCGATCGGAGTCGCAAAACAATTTTCAGAAAAAAATTGTGCTGCATCCAAATCAACTAAAAGCCCTCCCCACTGAGTACCGATACCGGTTGCGGCAGGATACCCGTTTGACCAGTCTGCAGTTCGATAAAAATCAGAACGAGCATTATTTAAAAGCTGATAATTCTGATCCGAATCGACAATTTTAGTAATCTGTTCTATATAATTCCATTGGCGAATGATATTCTGTACCGGAATCTGCTCATATTTCAAAATTTTAGCCAAAGGTTTGAACAAAAAATCCGCCTGATTCTTTATCGTTTGCTCAGTTACTTTTCCTTGTATTCCGCCAACAAATAAAAAACGTCCATCGTGATTTTCTAATACGACATAAGAATAATCCTCATAACTTCGATATGAGAGATGTTCCCCTTTCTCCAGCATATAACTTTGAACTTCCAATACAACTTCCGCATCCAATGGAGCTTGCGAAACAAACGTCAATACAGGCCTATTTTCAAAAAATAAAGAATTAATTTTCTCGCGTAATAATACAAGTTTAGCTTCATATTCTTCATTATCACAGATCCTATCAAAAAACACCAATCGCAAGATATTTTTACCTTTAGGCAACCGAGATAATAGTTCATCAACACAATTCGCTGAAAATTTCTTATTTGATTTATAGATCGAATATTCTATTTTTTCGCAATAATTCATCATACCTTTATTTGAGAGTCCTCATTTCAATTAAACATTAAAAAATCCAATCACCGTTTCCCATGAAATCCCAAACTATAAGAGATATCATAAGCCGTAGATTTCACAAATTCAATAGACTTTTTAAGTTGTTCATTATTCAGACGATCTTTCGGACCGGAAATCCAAATCGCACCACACGGATAACCAATATAATTCAAAACAGGAGCACTTATACAGATACATCCACTAAATTCTTCTTCATTATCTAAGGCATAACCCAACTGATAAACTTTATCTAACTCATTCAGATAAACCTCTGTATTTGTGATCGTTCGAGAATTATACCGAGTAAATTCCATATAAGAGAGATACTTGTCACGCACAGCCTTAGGTAAGAATGCCATAATAACCTTACCGGGTGCAGAACAGTGGAGTTCAAAGGACTTACCGGGCGACATCGTAAAACTGAACGGATGATAGCCGGTAACTTGCTCGATCAAGATACCCTTCTTGTCTCCTAATATACCATAACACGCCGTTTCATGCGTTTTATCACGCAAAGAGCAAAGATTAGGTAGAACCGTTTCCAATACATTATGTTCGATGAGAGCTCTAAATCCTAAAGACAAAATCTTATTGGATAATCTATAGCGTTTAGTATCCTCATTATAGTCTAAAAATTGAGAACGAACCAATATATTCAATATACGATAAACCGTAGTCTGAGCTATACCAAGTTCAGACTTTATATTCAGCAAGGTACATCCTTTAGAATGATTGGATAAGAATTCAATAATAGCAATACCTTTCTCCAAACTAGGAACCTTATAAACATCTTCATCTTTTTCCATATTTAAAATATATTTTTCCATATACAAACTAAAACTTTACTTAATACTCTTAAGTAAAAAAATAATTAAATCAAAAAGAATAAAAAGCACTAAAAAATTACAATTGACATGTTATTAAATGTAAATAAGCGTTTTTTCTCCTCCAGTACAAAAAATTAGACAACCTATCTATCTTGTCGGATTATTATGTCCTATATTACTTTTAGGAAATCCTTGAATGCTCCGAAGAGTTTTGTTCTTACCGTCTTTCGGCCATTCGTGATGATTTTCATAGATATTCACAATAGAAACAACGCCGGATCATACCCTTTAGTGTCTAATTGGCTCTGTGCGGTAGAAATCTATTCAGGACGTGCCGTATTGATCTGTTTCATTGCCATATTCAGCTCATAGAGAAGATAATAATTTTCGCTTAAAGGCCAAGGAGTAGCATATCGTGCTGCTATTGAAATCAGTTTATTCAAGCCAGAAATAGCCCGAATATCCATTTCTATACAAGGGTCGAAATCGAGTAAAGGATTGTAGAAAGCGACTTAACTATGAATTTTTCCAGTACGCAGACAAACGATCATACTTCGAGGAGGTCGTTATCGTTAAAGGTAGTTTGAGCCGTTGAGGAAGTCAAGGAAGAAAAAACTAACAAATCTCCCAAAACTAAAATATATTTCCAATTATTCATAATGATAAATAAATTAGATTTTGATGAAAAAAATTCCTGAAAAATATATACTTTTTCAAGTGACAAAAACAAACAGAACCAACCACCTTGGAGGAAAATAAAAAAATAAACAGGAAGAAGAATTTACAAACTTCTTCCTGCTCGAAAATATTCATCTTATAAAGAAAGAACGTAGGTTTCTAAATCAGCAATTTCTTTCTCTGACAAATTGGATGTTTTACCATGTTTATCATTCTTGTTGAAAGTGGTAAGCACTTCCTTAATTGTCTTCGCACGGCCATCATAGAGATACGGTGCGGTACGCCAAATTTCACGCAAACTCGGAGTATCGAATGAAGCTCCGTCATATTCTTCAATTCCAGTTTCAACGTTATACTTATTACCATCTGTTAAATAATCACCTTTATGACAATCTGCACAACCGGCTTGTTGGAAAAGTTTTTTACCATTCTGAGCGGATTTACTCAATTCCCCTTTTTCTAAATAAGGACTAGGCAATTCCTTTATTGAACTCAAATACTTATCTACACACTTATTATCAGTTTCAGGGAATTGAGCAAACAAGATATGCTTGATACCGGCACGGACTGCTGTTTCAGCGTCAGCACGGACACCGGTAATCATGGCAGGAGGTGTCATATGAGCATAAAGCATACTTTTCGTATTCTTCGGATTACCCATACCATCATTCATTTGATCCCAATTTAAACCATCGGCTCTTGCCCCCGGATGACAACTCACACAACTTTGCCATTTCTGAAAACAAAGACTACCATCTGCAAAAATCATTTCACCTTTACGAATGTCATCCATTTCAGGTTCTTCACCTAACTTAACAAAACGAACTTTTTCAGGATGTTTACAGTCGGTGACACTCAAACCACCGGAAAAATAATCCGAGATAAATAATTTACCATCATTGACCATAATGTAACGAGGACCTTTCGCATTCAAATTCACTCGTTTCTTATAACTGTTCATATAGGTCAAATTATTGGAAGGATCTAAGAAATCAGATTCCTTCAGATCACGCAAAATAGGCATAATGGAAACAATCATTAAATCATGACTTCCGCTTAAAGCAACATATAACTCTTCTCCGTCTTCAGAAAGAGCCAAACCACAAGGATTAGCTGCTCCCTGATACATATCGTCTAATAAGAATGTACGATCTGCTTTTCTTTTAGCTACATTAATGATAGAAACAGCATTAGTGTTCATCCAACCCCGTTCCAACTGTGTAGTAGGATATTGATAACGGGAAAGCAAATGGGAAACGAACAAGACTTTACCATCCTTGGAGAAACAAACATCTTCGACAGACTGACTACCGTCTTGTAAAGGGACATTGGCAATCACGTGATTCGTTTTTGTGTCTATCAAGGTAACCACAGAAGAAACGGTTTGATCAGTTGAAGCTTGGTTCGGTAAATAGTTACCCACCGCCAAAATCTTCCCGTCGGGAGAGAGTGCCAGCGATTTGGGTTCACGAACCATCGGAATACGAGCTATTTCCTTTTTCTTATTCAAATCGATTACAGATAAATCGTTGGAGAAACGATTGGCAACCCAACCTTTCGTTCCCTCTGCATTCACACAAACAGCGAAAGGATAGGCTCCTACTGAAACATTCCCCTTTTTCTTTAACGTGTTTGTTGCATAGATAAACAATTTACCATCTGCTTTATTTTCAGTAATATACAAAGACTTGCCATCTGGAGAAACACAAACATCCGAAGGTTCGAAATTCAAAGGGATCGTATTGAGTACTTGCTCCGAATCCAAATCAATTTGAGACAAAGCGGATGCCGTTGAGAGCACTACATAACCTTTTCCTTCTTGGGTATCAACAGCCATATGAGTAGGTGAAAGGTAAGCTTTTTGTCCACAAACAGTCATAGCTCCCAACAACTGCGCGGCACACATTACAACTATTTTCTTCATAATTATTATTCTCTGATTATTTAGATTATCACTCGAGCACAGGTTTAACGATATTTCCAAGACGTTGACCATCCAAATCTTCATACGCTCCATAGAAATCTGAATTACAATCTAACCAAAGAGCGATACGGTGCAATTCGTCATCTGTTAACTTCACATTACTATGCCCCTTCTTCAACATCGGATATAATTTAGACGCACGTGCTCCGAATTTACCAGGATAAGTTTTAGATTCCACAAAACCACCATCCGAATAAAAGAAAGCATAAGGCTTCAAGTTACGGTAGGAAGGTGTCCATCTGTCTTTGTCTGGTTTACCTGATAAATTAATTTTCTTATCTTCCGTATGGCAAGAAATACACTTTTCATCCCAAATAGGCTGTACTAAACGGGCATAGTTAAAGGGATTCGAACCTTCTACTTCCGGTTTGATCACAGAAGGTTTACGTTTCATAGCCATTACTGTACGTTGGTAAGAAGGGGTTTGCTTACGATCTTCGTGACAACCCACACAACTCAATTGTTCCTTAGATGCGGTATAGATTTCAGAACGCATAGACTGAACTGCATTACCTTCTTCATCAATACACTGGAAGAACACAGGAATATAAGGACGTAAATAAAAACAAGCACTACCATCTTCTTCAACGGGTACTGTTCCTAAAACGACACGTGCATTCTTCTCTATACCGTGACCGATAGCCGGATTATGACGACCAGGATTAGCTTTCGGTAAAACTTGAATGATACGAAGTTCTTTAATCTTCGTTCCTTTCGGGAATGGACGACGAGTCTCGTATACATTCATGATCGAAACGACAGATGGTTCATATTCTTTTTTGTCCATCTGAGCTTCAGCCACAACAATCTGTTCTTCGCGAGAAGTATTCGTACGCTTATAGTTCATATTCACTTGATAGGGCTCAACCAAATCAGGTATAATCGGAGGTATCGGACGAGCCTTAACCGGTATAGGATCTAAACTGGAAATCTTATTGTCACGATAGAGCAATTCCAAATTTCCGAAAGCATCCAACAGATAGATACCGTAGTTTTCTACAGAAAGTTGAGGCTCGTTATTACTGAATTTCTTAAAAGGTTCAGGATAACCAAACACACAAAGGTAATAATCCTCACTCAAAGGATAGGGAGTAGAATAACAAGCGTTACGACAGAAGTAACCATATTCCGTTTCGGGGAAACGTTCATCCGGAGTGATTAATTGAACAGGAGACATAGCATCGTCATCATCTACTTTATAATCGACCAAAACGACCGAACCATAGGTTTGTCCATGGTGAGCGGCTGCAAGCGCAGAAATCTTATCCGATCCTGGAATAGCACGTATATTCATCTCCATACAAGGACGATCTTTCCAATGCTTAGGATAGTTTCCATGTAAAGACAATACATTACGTCCATCAGGCATGGTTGTCCAAGGATGGTGAGCCTGGAAGAAACCGCGATCCACATAGTCCCAACGGGTATAAACAATCGTACCGTCATGCAGGATACTCGGCTGCCATTCGCAAGTTTCATGATGGCTCAAACGTTCCATTTTGGATCCATCAGCATTCATACGGTGTAACGTATAGGTATACCAGGGAGCTCCACCATTAGCAGACAAGTGACAACGACCGAAACCACCACGACGATCAGAGATAAACGCAATCTTACCATTCGGCATCCAACAAGGGTCAAAGTCATTGAAAGCGCCGTCAGTCAACTGAGTCAAACCGGTTCCGTCGGTGTTTACACTATAAATATGCCAACAGTTTTTATCCGTAAAAGAAGTTTCCAGTCCAGAATAATTAAAGAAACCTTTCTCATCTTCAGGAGCTAAAACTTTCGGTTTGTAACCTTCTGCTTCGGTATAAGCAAACAAAATCTTTTTTCCATCAAAGGAAAGTTCAGGAGATAAGAAAGCTCCGTCAGGAAGTTGATCTCCGATCACATTCTGTAATTTCGATTTGTTACTGAATGCATCATGTAAGATGAACAAACCTTCACCTTTAGTGGCGTGCATGCCATAGTACTGTCCAGCCATATGGTCCCCACCACGTTCATCCGTTCCGTTTCTTTTATGATGAACAAATAAAATATCATCAAAATCCAAAAGCGGATTGGTAAATGCAACCTGGCGACGAACTTTACAAGCCTTCAAATATAAATTCTTACGGGCTTCAACTTCAGTTACCGGAGTTTCCTTCAACTGTTTTTCCAACATATCAATGTCTTTCCTCAACTCCAGTGCACGTTGATTCGTACCATCTTTCGTTAAGTCGCGCCACAATGCACGAACACGACGAACCACAATATCAGCCGGATCACGATCGCTGGAAAGGATTAACGACTCTTGTCTATGCACCTTATCCGGTGTAGCAAACTTACTCATCGGTAATTTCCCAGTGCGTAAAGCTTCCAAACGCTCATATTGCTTCATGGCTTCACGTTGCAATTCAACGTCACCTAATGCAGTCTGAGCAGATAGCGGAGATGTAACAACTATACCTAACAATCCGCTAAATAAGATTAATTTACTCCAATTTTTCATACTCTATTATATATTAACTTAAACTATAAAATTCTATCTTTTCAAAAGAGGAAAGTTTCTTTTCATAAAAGACAAATAAAAATATCTTTTAGGATAATATAAATCTTTTATCAGTTTTCAGACTACTTTTCAAGAGCCCCCTGGAGTAAAATATAATTATTTATTTATTTTTTACAAATTAACACACAAAGAACCTTGTTCAAGAAAAAAAATAAACAATGTTAACACTTTTGTAAAATAGGAGAGATAATACTAAAGAGTGTAGAGTCTACAAGTAACTAATAATACAATTGCTTGTAACGTGAGTTCGGGATAAGAAATGCCCTATAAAAGTTGAATCAGCAACTTGAAAGAGTCATCGACCCATTTGATTAAATAAATGCTATATCGTATTTCCTTGTAGACAGCCCATTGTTTAGGAGTAAGTCACCTACGACAACCTGTATGAGGGGGCAGGATATTCCACAAACGTGTCAAGTGGCATAAACCCCGCTATGGCTTTAACAGTTCCACAGTACCGTATCCGTCCCCCTTACAAGCCTCTGGGCATTGGACGCTGCCGGAAAATTTCCATCCCCGTATCCCATCTCCATCAGGATTTTCAGGAGTTACGAAGAAATGATTGGTAGTATTCCTTTAAGCATCTCAGTTTGTTTTTAATGTTTTTCCGTATATTTCAATGTCATTAATTCTCACAATACCGTCTTTACCAGGATTGTCTATTATTATTTTTGCGTATCTGGCTACTATAGTAGGAAAGTCGATGTCCGACACATCGCTTCTGTTTCCTTTCTGCCTGTCAACAAGTACCCAGTTTTGTCCGTCAACACTTGCATACAGTGAAAATGCTTTTGTGTTTAACTTGGAATCTTCTCCTTTATAACCTGCATGCCTTACAACATATCTGTCAATTTCATATTCCTTTTTGAAATCGAATTTTATTTCTGTTCCGTTTTCTCCGGATGTCTTTTCCACTTCCTGTGACATAGCAATGTTGAAGTCGAGCCCGTTGGCTTCATTGTACAGAGAGAAGAAATGATCGGCACGGCATATTTCTACTTTTCCCGGTGCAAGTTTGTCGAGTTTTTCCTGAAGAAGGACAAGATCCTGAGGACCAAGTTTCCATGAGATACCCTGTGCTGCCAGAAAAACAGGATTGGAACCGTTGAATGAAGAAATGGTATCCCTGTAATAATTATGAATTGCATCGATGTTGTTTTCATAACAAGGAATATTCGGCAGTACGGCAAGTCTTCCGTTCTTGATGACTGTCTTTACCTTTTCCCCCCTCCTCCAGTCCTGCTGTGTAAGACCATACAAATAGCGGCAGTTGTCAGCATATGACTGAGCCTGTTCGTCGTCGATTTCATCCCATATTGTAATAGATCTCATACCACTTTTTTCAAGATATTGCTGTGTAAACCTTGTGTATGGGTCTATCTTTTCGCGTCCGGAAGCAAACCAGACTTTATTGTGGGCATCATAGATAAGCGCATAACCAAGACCGGACGGGCCTGATGACAGACAGTCATTCTCCGTTGCTGTCCTGTAATAATAATTGAGTATCCCCGGACCTAAATCAGCCAAACCCGGACTTGCGGTCCAGTTTATCGGGATTATACCTCTTTTTTCATTATTCCACAGTTTCTGCATCGTATGTTGGCAATATTGTACATTATCGCCGTCACTCAGGAAAATGCTTATATAGACTTTGTTCTCAAGTGCTTTTCTCCTAGGGACCGGAGAGTGGAATATCGTATGAGATCCTGCAGCGAATACAGTGGAATTGTCATAGAAATCGGAAGGTATCGTGGATATTCCGAAAGATGTCCCGATGCCGATTCCGGATCTTTCTTCTGGCCACCATCCGAGTACGATGCTTTCTCCTGCCACCATGTCTGAGAAAAACATTTCCAGAACTTTCTTCTCATCTTCCTTTCGAGGATCAAGCCATACGGATGCCGCATTGACTGCTACCGCCATATCCCTTATGTCATTTACTACATTCGGACTGAGACTTAAAAGTATGCGTCTCGTACATTTGTCCCAATAATGTGTATAAAGATAGCTGTAAATTTCGGCAGGTTCCGTAAGCGTGAGCCCAGTAAGATCTTCTACTATTGGAAGAACTACGCCTGCTTCATGTAATGCCTTATATTCTGTAGATGTAACGGCAATACATCCGTTGATACTTGCAACAGTACTTGCAAGGTTTTGATAATGCACGCTTTTGGCCACATTGTATAATACAGCCCCGTTGATATCACTGCTGTATTTCTTTATTAGATTCCATCTTTCTTCAATCGGAAGCATCCTTGTGTTCATCCCGAGTTTGTCCGCCCATTCTTCTCTTCCCCCTCTTTTTTCAGAGAAAAGCATAATACGCGGCTTTATCCTGTTGACTGCTCCCTGAAGAGTCGTAAGCATGAGCACGTCTCCTGACGTAAGCGGAGGCCTGTCTATATACATGGCATCAAGAGTATCTGCCAATTCAGCGAATTGCGGTACGATCTGTCCGTTTGGCCATACCATACCGTTCTGTTGTATCTGTGGCCTTTCCCATTGTACGAATTTATTTTCATGCTGTATTTTGTCCACGCATGACTGAAAAAATGTGAACGAAAGAATAGATAATCCGTAAAAAATCGATTTAGTAGTATTCATAACGTGTATTATTAACTATGCAAAATTAAAAATAATCTATAAGGAATAAAAAAAACATTTTTCATTTTTGCATTTTTTTACACAAAAATATGCTTATACGCAATTATGTGGCACTTTTTTAATAAAGTTTGTTGTATATTTGGTATTTAGGATGATTAAGTGAGTTCGGTACTTGTAAATATATTTGCAAATTTAAAATCATATTAATATATTTACAAGCATGAAAAACCGATTTTTCCAATATGTATATATGAAACCATATCTTATTCTCGTCTCTTTAACAGCTGCAACCGGTGACTTCCTTTTTGGATTTGACACATTGGTCGTATCGGGAGCTATTGTTTCCATTACACCAAAATTCGGGCTTAATGAATTTCAGGAAGTCTGTGCCCCTATCCTGCTCAAATGTATCGTAGGAGTATCTACATTTAATATATACCGCGATGTACGTACCTTGTTTTATTTTTATAAAAGACTTCTTTATCGAAACAAAGGGAAAGTCATAGGAACAGATCGAACAATATCTTTTGAAATAAATACTAATTAACAGTTAACAATAAAACTCTAACAATAAAAAATTATGAATTATAAACTGAAGTATTACCTAACGGTCGTATCTGTGATGCCGTGTTCCGCTTTTTATGCGGATACACAACACACAGAGAAGAACATTGATTTCGACTGGTATTTTCATCTTGGAGATATGCAGCCGGGTAAAAACATAATCGACTTTTCGGAATGGAAGATTATGGATATTCCTCATAACTGGAATATTGAAGAATGTGTCAAAATAGAGTCTGAGTTTGACAATCTCGGTACATCCATGGTAAAAACCCAACTTACGTCAGTTATAGAAGATGTAAATGGTAAAGAAGTTACCCGCACGACTAAAAATATGGATCTCAAACCGGGTGTCAACTGTAATGAGACAATCCTTGAAGTTACATCTCCATCTTTGTGGAGCGTAGATTCTCCGACTGTTTATCATGTATATCATCCTACAACACAAGCATGGACAACAGACAAGTATCATGATATTACAGGATTCGTTCTTTCTTCAAATTCACATAAAATAGAGTGCTGTTAAGGTTAATTGATAATCGGAAGACAATGAAAAAGATATTATTGCCGATAATGGCTTTTCTTACAGGTACTGTGATGTATGCACAACGTACCGTTCTTGAAAACGAAAGTTTAAGGGCTGAGTTTGATGACAGAAACGGAGCACTTGTAAGTCTTGTCAACAAGACTACAGGCTGGAATTTTATTCCAAGGCCGGAACTGGGCCAGTCATTCCTCATGCTTGTTCCTTTGGATGGACCTGATTTCCCTATAGAGAAAGAAATCAGATACAACAATGCCATTGGAGTCAACCAGCCGGTTGCTCCGAAAGTGCAACGAGGTGACAATACCGTATCATTCACATGGAATTCCATAGAGAGTGAACATATCTCAAATCTTGATATTTCCTTTACGGCAACAGCTACGCTCACCGATAAGGGACTCCTATTTTCAGGAGAAGTTGAGAATAGAAGCAACTATGTCGTAGAATATATCGGATGGCCGTTTTTCGGTGAGATCGCTGTTCCTGACAAGCCTGAAAAATTTTATTGTGAGACAAGGGAATTCACTCGTGAGTTCTATCCGTCATTCCCAAACGAAAAAGGTTATTGGGGAGTTGATTGGCACACGAATATAATTATTCTACCGTCAGACGGATTCATGTTACTCCATAATTCCAATCAGGGTATGTTGATTTCCGAGGCGGCTCCTACCGATGATGAACTTCTTATTGGAATGTTCGAGCTTATTCCCGGCTTCGAGCTACCTGGCAAATGGCCGGAATCTGATGAGATGGACGGTGAAAAAACACGTATGCAGGCATCTTTGAACCATGTCCTATATACAAATAAAGGCGAAAAAAGTAGACTTACCCCTACCAGGGTTTCTATTTACAGCGGAGATTGGTACAAAGGTCTTGCACCTTACAGGGAAATGATGAAGAAGCCGAACTCAAATAATAACTGGGCTTCCGATCTTAAGGCATGGAGAAGAGTTACAATATCATCACCGGAAGATATAATCAGATATGCACGTCAGTGTGTGGATAACGGTATCTCTACACTTGTTGTAAATAATTGGAAAAGAAGTGTGCCATATTCGCTGATGCAGATATATCCTGACGTTAAAAGGGCTGTGAATGAAGCTCATAAACTCGGCTGTAAGGTAATTCTTGAGGGAGACTTCTTTAAAGCAGATCCAAATGGGCCGAAGTATGGAGAACTGAGAAATTATCTTCAGAAAGATCCTTACGGATTTTCCTATGACCACTCATTGATGTGTACAATGCACAATACGCTCAACGAGCTTATCCGTACAGACTGGCCTATCGTCTATAATAAACTCGGTATTGACGGTTATTTGTGTACAGAGCAGAATGCCCGTACTTCCACTCCATACTGTTTCGCCAAAGGGCATGGGCATAAAGCGCCTAAATTTATCGGTTCCGGCATCGCTGACCTCAACAGACAGTTTGCCACTGATGCAAGGGCTGCCAATTCTGCCTTTCTCGTAGGAGGTAACTACCATATAGATGCCGAGTCTGATATTTTTGACTTTATGTATCTGAATAACGCGCCACGCCAAGGCACCATAAGGTACATCAACCCTTACTCGAATATCGTTGCTGCCATAAATGTACGTTACGCACGCGAAGATATAAATACATGCGTGCAGAACCGTTATACTGTATGCTATAATGACCTTGCAGGAACATCGGACATAAATGACATGCCTTCAGTTGTCGAGTATGCTTCAAAGGTGGAAAAATTGAGGACAGAATATCGTGACTATATATGGGATGCAGATATGCTTTCTCCTGAAGAAGAAGTAACAGGTGATGGACTTGAGTGGTCTGTATATAAGAATCGCAAGAACGGTAAAAAGGCAATAGTGATTGTAAACCATGACAGTAGAAATACCCGTAATGCAAAAGTATCTTTTACAGACGGCTCCGGTATGTTTTCAGTTTCTCCTGAAAACATGGAACCTTCTTCCGCGTCGGGGAATGTATCTGTGCCAAGCCTTTCGCTTGTAGTGGTCATTGAAAAATAATCCAAATTAAGTACATGATTATGAAAAAAATACTAATGATAATGGCTGCAGCTCTGATGTCGAATATGATATTTGCGCAGGAACGCCATATATTTGAAAACGGGAACATGAAAGTTGTCTTCGACCTTAATGACGGAGCTCTTCTGAGTTTGAAAAATAAAAATACAGGATGGGATGTCGTACCTGAGAATACCGGAAGGTCATTTGAGATGTTCTTGAAGGACACCAAAGGCAATACCATGTATATTAACGGTATGGATCAAGAATCCCCACTTGTCGAAATATCTAATGGGGAACTTGTTTTCACATGGGACGGTGTACATGCCAAAAACAGTACAAAAGAAGTGGATATCCGCTTTACCGGTACTGTAAGGTTCTCCGATTCAGAGGGACTTGTATTCTCTGGAAATGTTGACAATAACAGTGGATATACATTGGAGACTCTTGTATGGCCGTTTTTGGGCAGGGTTACAGTCCCTGACAAAAATGATGTAATGAAGTTCACTACAATTACATATTCGAGGCTCGCAATATCCGACCTCTATCCGAATATTTATTTTAACAGTGCAAGCTGTAATCTTCCCGAGCAGGCTTTTGTACTTATAGGAAATGATAAGGAAGGACTGTGTGCAATGAGCAAGGATAAGGATATTACTGAATATATACAGTTCCAGAGTTCTGCAATATATACTGAAAATTTCCACGCCAATCTCGGAAAGATTGATGCAAAAACTCCGGCAGCCATGAAAGACAACGGTATGGAATATGACGCCAAGACCTACAGGCGTCTTTATCTGCGAACCGGCGAAGTGCGCCCAATTGTTCCTCTTTGCCTTAAAACGTACGAAGGCACATGGCATAAGGGAGCTGATATATACAAGAAATGGAAATACTCCTGGTTCGAAGCTCCTCACCGTCCTGAATGGGTGACAAAGGTAAACGCATGGCAGCAGCTTCAGATAAATAGTTCGGAAAGCCGTATAAATTTTACTGTAAAGGACCTTGTAAACTATGCAAAAGAGTGTAAGGAATATGGCGTCGATGCGATTCAGCTTACAGGATGGAACTGGGGAGGACAGGACAGAGGAGTTCCTCACCATACTATAGATCCAAGGCTCGGTACCATGGAAGAGTTTAAGGAAGCAATTGCCGAATGTGATAAATATGGAGTAAAGATTCTTCCTTTTACAAAGTTTACATGGGCAGACTATAATTCTCCTGTATATGACAGCTATAAAAAACTCGGTGTCAAAAAGTATGATGGAACAGAAGCTGTTCATGGAGGATATAGTTACAACACTGCAACTCAGCTTATAGGGATAAACAACCGCAGATTCAGCGTACTTTGCTTTGCCGATAACAACAGCAGGGAGCTTATTTACGATGAATTCAAGAAAGTGCTTGATCTGGGTGCATTCGGGATGGTATATGACGAGAATCAGCATCATGCAGGACAGATACTTTGCTTTGATCCTGAACATAATCACGAATATCCTGGCTTCCTGTATGGAGGAGCGGAGAAACTCGGTAAGGGATTTTATGAAATGACCAGAAAGTACAGTCCTGAATTTCTTATGGTAGGAGAGGCTTGTTGGGATCTTCAGAGCAAGTATTATTCAACATACACCCGCCAGCAGCCAAGCCATCATGCGGCAATGAGGTATCTTAATCCGGATATGCCTATAAGTTGTGCGATTATGGACCATAATGACCTTAACCGTGTCAATATGTGCTTGAGGTGCCGTTATATCATAAGTTATGAACCAAGGAATTTCAAAGGGCATCTGTACGAATATCCAAAGGTGATGAAATATGGAAAGAAGATGGATGACCTGAGGAAAAAATACAGTGACTATCTTTGGTATGCAGAATTCCGTGATACTCAAGGCGCCCAAGTAACAGGAGACAATATACTACATTCAGTATTTGTTCGCAAGGACGGAAAAAGGGCTGTGGTTGTCGTCAACCTAAGCACAGATAAAAGTTCTATAGCAAAAGTTACTCTTGACACTCCTGCCACAGGAGCCTTAATGATGGCTTCTCCGTTGAATCATGAGGCAGTGCCTTTTAACGGCAGTGTTGAAATAGGCCCTCAGGGTGCAGTTGTTATAATGGAACAATAACAGTTAAAATCAATCAACAAATTATATGAAAACAACAAAAATATTGTTATCAGTTTTACTGGCATTCGGCACATTATGCTCTAATGCGCAGAAGGAGAAAAAAGGTACGATTTATCTTGTGTCTGACGCTCACTTCGATACACAATGGCTCTGGGATGTACAGACATCCATTGATGTATATTTGAAAAATACTCTTACACAGAATCTTTATCTGCTTGAGAGATATCCTGAATTCATATTCAATTTCGAGGGGGGTATCAAATATGCCTGGATGAAGGAATATTATCCACGCGAATATGCCAAAGTCAATGAATATGTAAGATCAGGCCGCTGGCATGTCAGCGGAGCATCGTGGGACGCCACTGACACCAATATTCCTTCCACAGAGTCTTTTTTCCGTAACATTCTTCTCGGACAGCAGTTCTACAAGAATGAGTTTGGAATAAAATCTACAGACATATTTCTTCCAGACTGCTTCGGTTTCGGATATACTTTGCCTACAATAGCTTCTCATTGCGGGCTTATAGGTTTCTCTACCCAGAAGCTCGGATGGAGGCTTAAACCTTTCTATGGTGATTCAAAGATTCCTTTCAGATATGGGATATGGGAAGGTGTCGACGGCTCTGAGATTTTGGCCGTTACCGATGCAAGAGGATATACGAAGAAATTCCATGACGGCGATGT
This sequence comes from Parabacteroides sp., assembly GCA_019417325.1. Classification (GTDB taxonomy): domain Bacteria; phylum Bacteroidota; class Bacteroidia; order Bacteroidales; family Tannerellaceae; genus Parabacteroides. The sequence goes on from DXVO01000029.1 coordinate 128,380, forward strand.
CAGCATTAACAAAGAATTGATAGAAGTTGTTGAAAACAGCCCGAACAACAAAGGATACCATTACTTCGGAACTGGCGACAGAGGGGGGGCTCCTACCATTGCGACTGTAGAATCCATTACCGAGGGTATTTTAGACGGAAAAGGTCCGATCAATGTAAGATGCGTACCTTCTGACGAACTTTTTAAAGAGTATCTTCCTTTCTCAGACCATCCTGAACTTCCACGTTTCAATGGTGAACTTTTGATGGATACTCATGGTACAGGATGCTATACTTCGCAGGCTGCTATGAAGAGATATAACAGAGCCAATGAAGTACTTGCAGATGCTGCCGAAAGGGCTTCCGTAATTTCAGAATGGCTTGGCGGTACATATCCTGCAAATAAACTCAATGATGCATGGAAACGCTTTATCTGGCATCAGTTCCATGATGACTTGACAGGAACAAGTATCCCTGAGGCATACCAGTTCTCATGGAATGATGAACTTATATCGCAGACTCAGTTTGCCGATATACTTACAACAGCGTCTAAAGAAGTTGCATCTATGCTCAATACTGCCGTTTCCGGTTCGCCTGTAATTGTTTTCAACTCATTAGGTCGCCAGCGTAAGGATCAAGTTCACACATTTGTACCGATGGCAACAAAACCTGCCGGAGTCAATGTTCTTTCAGACAAAGGTGTGAAAGTAAATGCACAGTTACTTTCATACGTCGACGGCATGGCTGAGATTGTATTTACTGCAGAAGTCGCTCCGATGAGCTATTCTGTATATGATATACGCCCTGCTTCTGCAGATGCAAAATCAAGTGTCCTTAAATTCGGCAAAAACTGGATTGAGAACAGTGTATACAAGGTAACTCTTGATAACAATGGAGATATAGCATCTATCGTTGACAAAAGAAACGGACGCGAATTGGTTGCTAAGGATAAACCAATGCGCCTTGCTGTAATCAATGGTAACGAATCGTCCAATTGGCCTGCATGGGAAATCTACAAAAAAGCAATCGATACACCGTCCGTGGCTATTGATGAAGATGTGAAAATCACAGTTGCAGAGAAAGGAAAGGCGCGTGTAGCCCTTAAAGTTGAAAAGAAATACAATAATTCTACATTTGTGTATTATGTTTCACTTACAGACGGAGGTGCAGACGACAGAATCGATGTACGTCTTGATATAGACTGGTGTCAGAAAGATGCTCTTCTTAAGGCAGAATTTCCTATGAGCGTATCAAATCCAATGGCTACATATGACCTTGGAATCGGTACGATACAGCGTTGTAACAACACAGAGACAGCTTATGAGGTTCCTGCACAGCAATGGGCAGACATAACTGCTGAAGACAAGTCATACGGCGTATCAATCATTACTGACTATAAAGTCGGTTGGGATAAGCCTGCAGACAATACTTTGAGACTTACCCTTCTTCATACTCCTCATACTCCGAAAAGGCATCCTCACTCCAATACACAGGATTTTGGAACTCACAGTCTTACCTATTCAATTATAGGACATGAGAACGACCTTGTTTCTGCAGGAATTCCTTTCAAGGCAGATTCTAAAAATAACATCATATATACTTTCAATACTACTAAGCATAAAGGTGTTCTCGGCAAGAATTTCTCTATGTTGAAAGTCAACGCCCCTAACATCGAAATCAAGGCTTTCAAGAAGTCTGAGAATGACAATGAGTATATTCTCCGAGTGTATGAAACAGCCAATAAAGGTGTTAAAGACGCTGTAGTTGAGTTTGTAAAGCCTATCGAGGTGGCAAGTGAAACTAACGGCATTGAAGAACGTATCGGTGATGTAAAATTTGAAGGCAATAAACTTTATATAACCACAGCTCCATACCGTCCCAAGACATATTCAGTACGTCTTAAGAAGAACAGTACTCCTATGCGTCCGGTACAGTGCAAAAAACTAGAACTTGACTATAATGCTCCGGGGTATACAAATGACGGTTTTATGGATATCGCAAATATTGACGGAAGAGGCAATTCTTATACATACGACCTTCTTCCAAAAGAACTCAACCATAATGGTATTCCGTTCAGTTTTGGGAAACTCGGTTATAACAATGTCATCAAATGTGACGGAAAGTCTATCAAAATACCTGAAGGGAACCAGTATAAGACTCTTTACCTGTTGGTTGCTTCAATGACTGATGACAAACTGGCAAGTTTCAATGCAGACGGAAAAATTTATAGCTATGACATTCCTTACTATTCCGGATTCTATGGACAGTGGGGATGGGTAACCGAGACAGGCCCCGGATACCTTAGAGATGCTTCCCTGGCATACGTCGGAACACACAGACACAATGTACAGAAAGGTAATGAATCGTATGTGTACACCTATATGTACAGAATCGCAGTTCCTGTAGGACCGGATACAAAAGAAGTGATTCTTCCTGATGATCCTGAAATAGTCGTATTTGCAGTTACACTGGCTGATGAGGAATCTGGTACTTTCACAGCCGGAACGGAATTTAGGGCTGTCCCTTAATATGTTTAATTCGAATCTATCCCAAAATGATTTCCCTGCTTTTGGGATAGATTTTTTTAATATTACTGAATATAGATAAAAGGGAGGGGTGAATAATATTATATCTTTGTAACTTATTTAAATGCATAATTTTACAATGAGGGAAGTTTCGATGCTGGATATCCTTTCCTTATATAAAGTAGTCGATGGAAAGAATGAACCGGCATGCGGTAGTCCTACTTCTTAGCCAGATCAAAACAAGTTGCTTGAACTTGTCGACTACCGTCTTCAGGTAACATAGGCACAGGATTAAAATACACATAAACAACACTGAATTATGAAACTTAAACTGTTTGTTATAGGGGTGGGAATAGTATTCCTGTCCTCATTGTTCTCCGTGCCTGCCGATGCGCAGGTGCTTTTCGGTACACCGGAAAAATTCAATGACGGTTGGCGTTTCTCGCTTCATGACCATGAGGGAGCGGCACAGCCGGAGTTTGATGACAGTAAGTGGAAGGAGTATCTCCTCCCCCATGACTGGTCTGTAAAGGAACCCCTTTCACCTTCCCTCGCAAGTTGTACGGGTTATCTCCCTGGAGGTATAGGCTGGTACAGGAAAACTTTTACAGTCGACAATGATTCACCGAGGCATTACATCTACTTTGAAGGAATCTACAACCGCAGTGAGGTGTATCTCAACGGATATCTTCTCGGGAAAAGGCCTAATGGTTATGTCTCTTTCATGTATGATATGACTCCTTGGCTTAAAGAAGGGGAGAATGTTCTTGCCGTACGTGTCGATCATAGCAGATATGCCGATTCAAGATGGTATACAGGTTCCGGAATATATCGTGATGTTTGGATTGTATCCGCTCCGGAAGTACATTTTGCCCAGTGGGGAGTTACATACCGTACCGCTTCCCTGACAGAAAAGCGTGCCGATGTGGAGGTTGCTGTTGATGTAGAGAAACATGTAGCTGCCGAAGGTAACCTTGAGATTTCGGCTTCTTTTTATGACAATGCCGGCAATCTTGTTGCCTTTTCAAAGTCTCGTGTCGATGACCTGGTAGCAGGCATTACATCCAATACATTGAAAATGAAGATAAAGAATCCTGTACACTGGTCTCTTGACAATCCATATCTCTATAATTTAGTGGTAGAATTGAAACATAATAGCCGGACAATTGATAGATGCGAGATTCTTGCAGGTTTCAGGACTTTAGAGTTCGACCCCAATAATGGCTTTGCACTTAACGGAGAATGGATGAAGGTAAAAGGTGTGTGCCTGCATCATGATGCCGGAGTTCTCGGGGCGGCTGTTCCAAAGGATGTGTGGCGCAGAAGACTTGAAAACCTGAAAGCGATAGGAGTCAATGCAATACGCATGAGCCATAATCCTCAGTCCCCGTGCGTATATGATATATGTGACGAGATCGGTCTTCTTGTCATGGATGAGATTTCCGATGAATGGGAATTTCCTAAACGCAAATGGATAAAGGGATGGAATGTCGGACAACCCGGTTTTGACGGGACATTCGATTTTTTCGAAGAATGGATTGAAAAAGATGTTACGGATATGGTACGTAGGGACAGGAACCATCCTTCCGTTTTCCTGTGGTCTATCGGTAATGAGGTGGACTATCCTAATGATCCTTATTCACATCCTGTTCTTGACGGTAGTACTATAAATCAGCCTATGTTCGGAGGATATAATCCGGATGCTCCTGACGCTATGCGCATCGGTGAGATAGCAAAGCGTCTTACCTCCTGTGTGAAGGCCGTAGACACTTCAAGGCCTGTTACAGGAGCATTGGCAGGAGTCGTAATGTCCAATGAAACAGCATATCCTGAAGCTGTCGATATAGTCGGATATAACTATACGGAAAGCAGATATGATTCCGACCACGCCAAATATCCGGAACGCGTAATCTATGGCAGTGAGAATGGTGCCAATATCGAAGCCTGGCATGCGGTAAAGGACAAAAAATTCATTTTCGGCCAGTTTATATGGACCGGTACGGATTATCTCGGCGAGTCTAGACCATGGCCTGCAAGGGGATTCTATACAGGTCTTCTGGACCTTGGAAGTTTTGTGAAACCACGGGGATATTTCCGTGCCACACTGTGGAGTGATACTCCTGTCACATATCTCGGGACATACCCTGCACCGGCAAATAATGTGAGGCCTTCCACAGATGCATGGGACATTTGGAATTATGAACCCGGACAGAAAATACGTGCCGTATGTTATACTAATGCTCCTTATGCACGTCTGATACTCAACGGCAAGATCGTGGATGAAATGAAACCTTATGACAGTAAGACCGGTATTGTTTACTGGGATGTACCATATACTGACGGAGAACTTATTGCGGAAGGATGCGATGCAGAGGGTAATATACTGTCGTCATATTCTGTAAGAACTTCCGGTAGGCCTTATGCTCTTAAAGTATCGACGGATAAGACTGTCCTCGGAAAAGACCGCAGGGTGGCTCATGTTACAGTTGAAGTAGTGGATGAGAATGGCGTAGTTGTGAAACTGGCAGACAATAACGTAACATGTACAGTTGAAGGACCGGCCCGTCTTCTCGGCCTTGAAGGTTCAAACAATACAGACATGAGCAGTTATACTGATAATGTACACAGAGTGTTCCACGGCCGCCTTCTTGCCTATATAGAGACGACCGGAGAAACAGGAGAGGTTAAAGTGAAGTTGACATCTCCGTTGCTTAAAGGATCTGAAGTGATACTCAAAGTCGAGTAATGACAAAGCCAAGCACACTCATTTTACACACAAGTTTACCTTGAATTCATCCCCTTAGAAAGTACATTAGGTACAAAACAAAAACTCCCTGGATAACGGCTATATCAGCAAACCGCTATCCGGGGAGTTGTTTCTAATCTATTTAATTATCAGAAATTGCGGAAAGTATACGTCTTGTCTCCCGAAGTCAGGATCAGTCTTTTTGAAGTTACTTCGTCAATCGTGAAAACCCGCTTGGTAGAAGTCCAGTCTGTATACGGCAATAGGTTTTTATCCAGTATTTCCAACTCGATCTTGTTCTCTCCTATAACATCGTTAAAACCATCGGAAGTACGACCAACACCTGTTTTTTCATTCTCAATCTGGTACTGGAACAATCCATGCTGGAAATTATAATAGATCGTATCTACCTTTTCTACCGTACCGTTCGTATTAATCTCCTGCATCTGCCATTTACCGTATAATTTATCACGCTCATCCTTGCTACAGGAGGAAACAAACAGGAGTGCACACACTGCTATAATCAAATTTCTAATCATATTCTTTATTCTTAAACAGGCGTCAAAGGAAAGAATTTATTTTGAATGTCGCAAATTAAAGCCTTCTAATCTTACCTCCGGCGCCTGTTCTTCAGTTATAGCATCCCCTTTGTACTGGGCAATTCGTATTTATAAATATCCCGCCGTATTGCCATTTTAATAGAACGGGCAAGAGCCTTAAAAATACCTTCTATCTTATGGTGCTCGTTCGTGCCTTCCGCTTTAATATTCAGGTTCATACGGGCGGCATCGCTCAGGCTCTTGAAGAAATGAAGAAACATCTCGGTCGGCATATCCCCTACTTTTTCCCGATGAAATTCGGCATCCCATACCAGCCAGGGACGTCCTCCGAAATCGAGGGCCACACTACAGAGGCAGTCGTCCATCGGCAAGGCATATCCGTAGCGTTCTATGCCGCGTTTGTCTCCCAGCGCTTTCAACAAGGCTTCACCAAGGGCTATCGCCGTATCTTCAATCGTATGGTGTTCGTCCACTTCCAAATCGCCTTTTACACGGATTGTGAGGTCTATGCCCGAATGCTTGCCTATCTGGTCGAGCATATGGTCGAAAAAGCCTAACCCGGTCGAGATTTCAGTTGTGCCACACCCATCCAGGTTTACTTCCACATAGATATCCGTCTCTTTTGTGGTCCGTTGCACTACGGCACGGCGTTCGCCTGCAAAAAGAAATTCGGTTACTTTGTCCCAATCCTCCGTAACTAATACGGGAAAAAGCGCCGGATTTTCGGCTAAAAGCTGACGGGCTTCGTCATCCATCGGACGTAGCCAGATAGCTTTCGCTCCCAAATTGGCAGCCAATTGCATATCGGTCAGACGGTCGCCGATTACATAGCTTCCCGCCAGGTCGTAAGTTCCGGAAAGGTATTTCCCTAACATACCCGTACGAGGTTTGCGATTCGGGGAATTATCCTCCGGGAAAGAACGGTCTATCAGGATATCGTCAAATACAATCCCTTCGCCTTCCAATGCTTTCAACATCTTATTATGAGCCGGCCAGAAGGTTTCTTCCGGAAAGGAGGAAGTACCCAGGCCATCCTGGTTGGTTACCATAACAAACTCGAAATCCAACTGTTTGCGGATAAAATACAGGTTACGGAATACCTTCGGATAAAATTCCAGTTTTTCCAGGCTATCCAGTTGGTAATCGACAGGCGGCTCGATAACCAATGTACCGTCGCGATCTATAAATAACGCTCTTTTCATACCTTATATCGTTTCTAAAACAGCCAATAACGCTTGGTTCTCTTTAGGCGTACCGACGGTGATACGAAGGCATCCGTTGCAGAGCGTCACATTGGTACGGTTACGCACAATCACCCCTTTATTTACCAGCAGGTCGTAAATGCCGTTGGCATCCCCTACATCTACCAGAATAAAATTGGCGTCGGTAGGATACATCTTCTTCACGCAAGCCAATCCCGACAATACAGATTGCAGGCGCGCACGTTCGGAAAGGATGGCATCCAACTGCTCTTTCATCCGGTCTGCCTGGTTCAGGATGTCGAGCGCCTGTGCCTGCGTCAGCATATTCACATTGTAAGGGTATTTTATCTTATTCAGGATAAAGATAATTTCGGGGGAAGCAAATGCCATCCCCATACGGATACCGGCAGCACCCCATGCTTTCGACAAGGTCTGGAGCACAATCAGATTAGGGAACTGGTTCAGTTCGGAAAGGAAGGACGGTTCGGTCGAGAAATCGATATAGGCTTCGTCAATCACGACAATTCCTTGGAATGTATTCAGGATACGGTACAGTTTTTCACGCTCCAGGCTATTGCCGGTCGGGTTGTTCGGCGAACAGAGGTAAATTACTTTTGTCCGTTCGTCCACAGCCTGTAAAAGGCGGTCTGCATCCAGGTTAAAAGATTTATCCAGTTCCACTTTGCAGAACTCCACATTATTCACCTCCGCAGCGACTTCGTACATGCCGTAGGAAGGGGCGATGCTGACGATACGGTCTGCTGCCGGCTCACAAAAAGCACGGATAACGAGGTCTATCGGCTCATCACTTCCGTTCCCGAGGAAGATGGATTTAACAGCCACTCCTTTCAATTCGGCAATGCGCTCTTTCAGCTTCCATTGCATCGGGTCGGGATAACGGTTGTAAGGGGTATTATAGGGGTTCTCGTTTGCATCCAGGAAAACGGAGGCGGAACCGTGGTATTCGTCTCTTGCCGACGAATAAGGCTTCATATTCCAAACATTCGGCCTTACTAATTCTTTTAAGTCTTTCATAATGTCTTCAATCTGATTGTTACTGCATTCCGGTGTGCTTCCAATTGCTCGTTTGCCGCCATAATGCGGATGGTATCGCCTAACTGCCGGATACCGTCGGCGGTGATTTCCTGAAAGGTGATTTTCTTAATGAAACTATCCAGATTCACACCGCTATAGGCTTTTGCATACCCGTTGGTCGGCAGGGTGTGGTTCGTACCGGAGGCATAATCGCCGGCGCTTTCCGGGGTGTACGGTCCCATAAAGACGCTGCCTGCATTTTCCACCTGTCCGGCTATCGCCGTGTAGTCCGTTGTCTGGATAATCAGGTGTTCGGGAGCGTACAGGTTGGTGAAGTCTATCACTTCCTGACGGTCTTTCAGTACAATGATACGGCTGTGTTTCAATGCTTTTTCCGTAATCTCCTGACGGGGCAGGCGGGCTACCTGTTCCTGGATAGCAAGGATTACTTTGCCTACAATGCCTTCGGAGGCTGTAACCAGCATTGCCTGGCTGTCGGCTCCATGCTCGGCCTGTGATAAGAAATCGGCTGCTATAAATTCAGGATTGGCGGATTCGTCGGCTATCACTTCCACTTCGGAAGGGCCTGCCGGCATATCGATTGCCACGTCTTTCAGGCTGACCAATTGCTTGGCGGCTGTAACGTACTGGTTTCCAGGACCGAATATTTTATATACTTTCGGTACGGATTGCGTTCCGTAAGCCATTGCTGCAATGGCTTGTATCCCTCCTATCTTAAAGATTTTATTTACCCCTGCGGTTTCAGCGGCAAACAGGATGGCAGGGTGCACATTTCCGTTTTTATCGGGCGGCGTACACAACACGATTTCCTTGCAACCGGCAATGCGTGCAGGTACAGCCAGCATCAATACGGTCGAGAACAAAGGGGCTGTTCCCCCTGGAATATACAAACCTACCTTTTCGATAGCTACCGCTTTCTGCCAGCAGGTAACGCCTGCGGTTGTTTCCACCTTCTTTCCGGAAAAACGCTGGGAGGCATGGAATATCTCTATATTATTTTTTGCGTTACGGATCGCCTCTTTCAGGTCTTCACTGACCAGGGCGCGTGCAGCTATAATCTCTTCTTCCGATACCTGAAGCGAGCCGAAGGTTGCCGGATTTATCTTATCGAACTTTTCTTCATAACGCATTACGGCTGCATCCCCTTCCGTACGTACTTCATTGAGCACGGTGCGGACGGTATCGAACAGGGTGGTGACATCCAATGCCGGACGTTCAGCCAACGCAGCCCATTCTTCTCTTGACGGATATTTTATTACTTCCATATTTAGAGTATCATTTTTTCAATCGGGATAACCAGGATACCTTCGGCTCCTAAGGATTTCAGTTTGCCGATGATTTCCCAGAAGTGTTTTTCTGCAATTACGGATTGGACGGAAACCCAGTTCTCGTCGGCAAGCGGGGTGATTGTGGGGCTTTTCATACCGGGGAGGACTTCTATTATTTCTTTTACTTTGTCTTTCGGGGCATTCAACAGGACGTATTTCTTTCCTTCTGCTTCCTGGATGGATTCGAAACGGAACAACAGTTCGTCCAGAATCGATTGTTTTTCTTCGGACAGATTGTTGTTGGCAATCAACAGTGCTTCACTCTGCATGATGACTTCCACCTCTTTCAACTGGTTGCTCACCAATGTGCTGCCGGAGCTTACAATATCGAAGATGGCATCGGCAAGGCCGATACCCGGCGCTATCTCTACCGAACCGCTGATTACATGCAGGTCTGCTTTCACTCCTTTTTCTTTCAGGTAGGATTTCAGGATTTCGGGATACGACGTTGCGATTGTCTTTCCTTCGAACCATTGTACACCCTGGTAGTCTTCATCTTTAGGAATGGCGAGAGACAGGCGGCATTTACTGAAGCCCAGACGTTTTACTAATTTGGCTTCCTGTCCTTTTTCTACGTATTCGTTTTCTCCTACGATACCTATATCGGCTACGCCGTTGGCTACAGATTGAGGGATATCATCATCACGCAGGAATAATACTTCAACGGGAAATCCTTTTGCGGAAAGGAGCAAAATACGTTTTCCCCTGTTTAGTTTTATACCGGCTTCTTCGAGAAGAAGCATTGTTTCATCATAAAGACGACCTTTTGATTGTACTGCAATTCGTAACATGCTATTATTTTTTTTAAATGTTGACAATTGATAATTGAGAGTTGACCGTTTGGAAATAAAAAAAGGCTCACCGCGAACGGTAAGCCTTCATTATATATCCTTGTGTATCCTACATACCCAACAGCCCACCGAACTAACGCCCGTTGCAATGATGATGGTGATGTAGTGTTATTCTTCTCATTTGTTTTATTATTACGCCGCAAAGTTACAATAATAATTGAATTAGCAAGTATTTCTATCAAAAGATTACAAAAAACCGCTATTTTTTTCTTAAGATGCTAATTTAAGGCCGATAATTCCCGTTACTATCAACAATGCGGAGAGTATACGATACAAGCCAGCCGAGTCATGGAAAAAGAAAATTCCAATCAGCAATGTTCCTACTGCCCCTATGCCTGTCCATACCACATATGCCGTACCAATCGGTATCGTTTTCTGCGCCAGATACAGGAAATAGCCACTCAATCCCATCGATACGACGGCGATTGTCAGGTAAAGCAAACGATGACCGGTCGTATCGGCCATTTTCATCCCGATGGGCCAGCCTATTTCAAACAGACCGCCCAACAACAAATAAATCCATCCCATAAATTATTCTTTTAGTCTATATAAATGGTCGGCTTGTTGCCGTATTTTATTTGATAACATCACCGGATAGTCCGGATGATTGGCAAAGAAGGCATCCACCTCTTTCCGCGCCTCTACCGAAGTATGACCGGATAACAACGCTCTCGCCCATGCCGTAGGGAAGAATATATCTCCGGTACGCTGAACCTCCTGCAATGCTTCCAGACCGGGACGGATATAAGAAACGGCTTCTTTCTGCCACACTTTGCTGTTCACATTTGCCAAAGCAGCAGACGCCCACGGTTCAATCCGCCGGTTCTCTGCGACCAGCAAGGCATTAAACACACTGTCGCGCACCTCTTTCCGGGGTGAAACGGACGGGGATATGAATGCATATTCCTTCTTGCGGTCCGGGTTTGTAATGCGGGATTGTTGCACGGAAACAATCTCATCCGCTTGTTCCGGCAGGTACATCGCCAATTTATACGACAATCCGATATAGTCGCTTTCGCTCAGAGAACATTCGCCGGGGGCTTTTTGTTCTTTCCATATTTTATACAGGCGACCGATTGCTTCGGGTGTTTCAGCCAGGGAGCGATACATACGGAAGGCTTGCAGGCCTATTCCAGAGGAACCTTGCTCCTGTACGATTTTCCATAAGGCTTCTTCCGGCTTTCCGGCATCGACCGGATACAAACGCTGGCAATTGCCGATATATCCTAATATGGAAGAGAAAAGCAACGGGTTTCTCATCTCCGACAGGTATTCAAGCATGGCATCCATATACCACTCTGACGGGATGGTCCGGTTCAGTAAATTCTCGTAAAGCGTAATCAGTAAAGAACCGCAAAAGACATCATCCGGCGTATTCTGCAAGGGCAGCAACAAATCTTCCGCTTCCTGCGGAGTCAGACGGAAGAAACCGTAGGCCGTTCCGTCGGTATTCGGGATAAGCGTATATTTTTCTCCGGCGGGCAAGTCCAGTTTTCGGGTGACCACATCGGTCTTTCCGTCGAAAGAAACCGTAATCGTATCTACACGGCTATCCAGATAAAGCTGATACGTGATATCCTGCGGCCAGAGCAGACCACGTCCCCAACTGTCTTTTTGGGATACGATAAGGCTATCCCCTTTTATCTCCGCCCGTAGATCCGGCATTCCTTTCTCATGTATCCAAACATGGCTCCATGCCTGCAAATCGCGGTCCGTATATGTATCCAGAATACCAATCAGGCCTTCCCAGGTGGCATTGCCATACGCATAGGTTTTCAAATATTCCTGTATGCCTTTACGATACGCATCCTCTCCCATCATACGGATTAACATTGCCATTACGACCGGGGATTTGTCATAGATAATATTCCCGTATGCCAGACCGGCATTCCGCAGGTTATCCAAATCCTGTTTGATAGGGTTGGCTCCGGCCGTACGGTCTTCGGAATAGGAAGGCGGCAGGTAATCGAGCATAAAATTCAAACGGTGGTCGACTTCCGGATAAAGCGGCTCCACAACCCGTGATGCGTAATAGTTGGCAAAGACTTCTTTGGTCCAGACATCGTCGAACCATTCCATCGTAACATAATCGCCAAACCACATATGGGCGGTTTCGTGCGCTATCAGGGCGCTGCGTCCCAACCGCTCGTTCAAGGTCGGATTCTCATTCAGGAACATGCGCCGGTCGTTATATAAAGTAGCTCCGGTATGTTCCATTCCGCCATATTGGAATCCCGGCAGGATGATAAAATCATACTTGGCGAAAGGATAAGGTATTCCCGTATATTCTTCCAGCCAACTGAGGGCATCGAATACTTCACCTGCAATTTCAGGGCATTGCGCCACTTTCTTCGGGTCGGTTTCCCGGTGATACAGGGAGATTTCCCTACCCTCACGATTATATGTCTCGCGGGACAGTTCACCTGCTACGAAAGAGAACAGGTAAGTGCTGAGCGGTTCAGTCTCGCGGAAAGAGATTCGTTTACGTCCGGGAACGGAAACGGAATCGGTTTCCTGTATGGCCCCGTTTGCTACAGCCTGCCATTTCTGAGGGACTTCGAGGGTAAGGCTGAACAGCGATTTCATATCCGGCTGGTCAAAACAGGGAAAAAGCGTACGGGCACGGTCGGGTACCAGTAAGGTATACAAAAACTCATCCCTACGGTTCAGCGACTGGTCCGTTGCTGTAAAAGCGATCGAAACACGGTTCTCTCCCGGAGACACTTCTCCGGCGTCTATTACGATATGTTCATCTTTAAACGTATAAGGCACTTCTTTTTCATTCAAAAGGACGGAAGATACCTGTCCCGGCTCTCCGCGGAAATCGATGATAACGGGCTGTTTTTCTTTGATAGCAAGTGAAATCTCAGCCGTTCCGGTGACGGCTTCCCCGCGTTGTTCCGGTATGGAGAAAAACAGGCGGTAGCGTACCTGCCCGAAGTTGTCTTTCCTGTATTGTGCCAGTTCGCGGCTAACGCCAGCCTGTAGCAAGGCTGTTTCCGATTGAGGCGAGCCACATGCCGTAAGCAAACCGATGGCGGCTGCTCCGAGGGTACAGCGAATGGTATGTTTCATTTGTTTTTTCATCTTTTATTCTCTTAAATATTCGGCTATCGACATGAAATTCCGTTCCAACAGGTACATCTGAGATGCCATAAAAGCAAAAAATTCGCCCCAATGCTCGCGACGGTGGAAATCGATTCCACGTTTTTCCGTGTAAATACGGGCGACTTGTTTACCTGTCTCCCGAACAAAGCAGATATCCCAGATTAAGCCTTCGGGAAAGTCATTCTCCAATGTTTCCTTATACCAAGTCAGGCGTTCGAACATTTCCAGGCGCTCTTCCTCCGACCGGTGGTTTACTTCGAGAATGACAAATGCACCTTCCCGGGTGGCATCAAATTTCAATTCTACTCCTCTTACTTTTGTATTATATAAGGTCCACACTTTTTTACGTCCTCGCAAATAAGGCTGGACTTCACAATATGCGGCGAAACCTTCCCAAAATTCTATTTTCAGGTTTTTCAGTTCGTCTTTGCTATACATTATTCTGTTATTATCTTTTTGTGTGCAAAGATAGAAGTTTTGATGGTTATGGTACAGGGATAACAAAAAAACTCCGGCGAAATCACTTCGACGGAGTTTTACCTTTAAATTACTATTGAACCTTATCTAACAACAATACTGTATAAAATATGTATTATGTACAAAAAACAAAATCAAAACAAACAATCAGTCTTGAAACTTATTTTTCTTTAAATATCTCGGAGAGATATCAAAAGCATAAAAAGATTCCTTCACATGCCGGATACATTCCGGACAAAGGCTATCCTTATAATGAACCCGGATAAATGTTTGCTGATACTCGTCCAGCTCAGCAGACTTATATTGTTCACTCAAAGACATACCGGATACGGTATCTAATGCCACACCGCAACGTAGACAATGATTTCCCATAAACTTCTATAATTTAAATATTAATACTACACAATGATTCATCCATACTATCCGTAATGCACACGACCGACAGGTATATCTTTGCAGATACACACTGGCAATCCGACATACTTCCAGCCCCAATACGAAAAAACACCGCCGCATAACGGACACATTTTTTCATTATCCAAAAAATAGAATAAATAATCTTTTTCGTATCTATCCCCTAACCCACGAGGAAATAAACCTTTAACAAACGGCAGGTCTTCTGACTCACTCCCATCCTGAAGCCTTCCCGATTTATCAGTGGCATAAGTAGTTTCAGAATGTTGTAACGGAGTTTCACAGCAGCGGGACTGTTTGGGATTTACACCCAATTCCCTTTTAATCCGCACTCCCGAAAAGGAGAAGCGGAACCGTTTCAAAGACCAAAAATAGAAAAAAAGAATTTTCCCGGCAAAGGAAATATAAACTTTAACGGAAATAAAGATAACCAACAGGGGGATGTGTCAAAAAGCTATTAGGGAACACAGATTACGCAGAACACGCAGATTATTTATTGAAAAAATATTGTCTGCGTAAATCTGCGCTCTGTCTGCGTAGTCTGTGTTCCCTAATATATACTTTTGACACATCCCCCTAAAATAACCTTCTATATCAATAACAGAGGGAAGCTGCACCTAATATCCCTGAATTTTCTACTGTTGAAAAACGGATTTGCAGATTTTTGATGGAATTAGGATACGCAAAATCTTTCAGGTTTTCATACATACTGTCTTCAAACAAGGTATGGGCAGCCGCCACAGAACCTCCAAATACAATCATTTCCGGATCTATCGTCAATACTACCATTTTGATTGCAGCTGCTACATGTTCCCCAAATTGACAATAGGCTTCCAACGCCAGGTCATCTTTCCGCATTGCCCGGTCGTACATCTCCTTTCCGTCTATTCCCCAAATATTCATAAAGTAGGAACCGCTGCAATAATATTCAAGTATTTCTTCTTTATAAGGCAGCATTCCGAATTCGCCTGAGCCGCAATTTGCATCCGAGAGTAATTTCCCCTGTTGGATAATACCTCCCCCTAATCCGGTTCCGATAGTAAGCCCTACAAAGTTTTCATAATTGCGTCCTTCACCAAAGAACCGTTCGCCAAGGGCAAAACAGTTTGCATCATTATCCACATACACTGGTACATTAAATTGACTTTCCAATAACTCTTTCAGGTGTACTTCTTTCCAGTGAGGGATATTTACCACATCATAAACAATCCCTTTTTTACGGTCTACCACACTGGGTACGCCAATGCCGATTCCTTTTACATCCTCATTCCAGACCGACCGGATTACTTCTACCAGAACTTCCAGCGTATCCTCACATTTTTTTGCGTCTTTGGGGGTTGGACGGCTTGCCTGCTCAATTAAGCGATTATCACTGATACGTCCGGCACGCATATTAGTACCACCTAAATCCACACCTATAAAAGAAGTTGCATTTTCCATGTCTTTCGATTGTTTATTTTTTCACAACTGTATTTTCGATAACTCGATTTTACAAATATACTCCGGATAAAACAAATAACCGGCATTTCCACAAAAGATAATCTTCCGGATTACCGTTTATTATAAAACAATAAAACAGGATAGCCAATTGCTTCGCTATCCTGTTCCAAACGTTATAAAACCGATTTCTATTCTGTCTTTTTACAATTCTTCGGGCTTTTCGCCATCACTTTCACCGGAGCTACCCCCACTATCCGTTGTACCCGGAACCACATACTTCTCAAACTTCACATTCTTTTTAGCAAAACGAAGAACTGAACCGGGAGCAAATACGATTCTGGTAACTTTTACAGTTCCGGAATCAAACTCTTTTGCCGTTAAAGAGCCTCTCGAACCGATCCCGTAGCGGAAGGTTCCAAACTCGCCGAACTGGACACGTCGTCCGGCGGCAAGGTGCCTGCTGATTAACAGATTCATACGGTCGGCCACCCCTTTTACCTGGCTACTCGGAATACCTGCCTCGATTATTTCCAACAGGATATCTTCAAAACGAACCAAATCCGAATATACCGGTTGTGCATACATCTTTTCAGGAACCTCTTTTTTGTCTTTTCCTAAATTCGGTCTCTTTACTAAACGAAACTTGATTGACATAATTTTAATTTTTAATGGATGAATACTTTATCTGCTTGCTTTCGAAAACATGACAAATATATCCAACACTTAAAAAGCAAATCGTCAAGCAAGGATAACCATAGATGTATGTTGCCGTATATAGTAACAAATATGATTCGGGATATTAAAAAAAGAGAGCTTCCTAATAAAAAAGCCCCCTGACTAAAAATAGCCAAGGGGTACTTTACTGTGTTTAAATGAAACTCGGTTTTGGTATGGGATAAACTTATTCTATCGGAACAAGTTTTGGTATCGTATTATCATCACCTCCGGCTGCAAACTTATAAGGACTTGCATAATCCGGATTGTTTGTATTCCATTCTGCAATAGCGGCATTGAGGGAATCTATCGTCTCTTGTTTATTCAAATCTGAAATCTGGCTCGGACCTTTGGTATTCCAACCTTGACCTTGAGCATCAGATTGAACAACAAATAATCCAGCATTATTAACAAAGTACAATTCCTTAGTTTCATCTATAGAATAATTAGAGAAAGAATAGGCAATACCTCCAATCCTTGATGAACCAGAGATGGGACCTTCATTTATACAAGCGGCTAAAGCAGTAGTAGCATCAGTTATGGTTGAAGCAACCATTCCGCCGGAATAAGATGAGCCCACACAATCACCATGATTTACACAAGCCACCATTTTTCCATAGAAACCTCCTGAAATTCCTGCAGCACTCGCTCCTTTTATTTCTCCAAAATTCTCACATGCTACACAATAAGTCTGAGCATTACCTGAAATGCCTCCAACATAACTACTCCCTGTTACATTAGCTTTGTTTACACAACCTATTATTACTAAACTAGTACCTCTTTGACCAACTATGCCGCCAA
This sequence comes from Parabacteroides sp., assembly GCA_019417325.1. Lineage (GTDB taxonomy): Bacteria > Bacteroidota > Bacteroidia > Bacteroidales > Tannerellaceae > Parabacteroides. The sequence continues at coordinate 145,580 of DXVO01000029.1, forward strand.
CAAAACTTCCACCTATAACTGTTCCTGAAACCAATTTAACATTCTTAATTACTGATGGAGAACTTGTTCTACCAAACAAGCCTTGAAAGTTACTTGTTGTATTAATATAAATATTTTGTATTTCATATCCATTACCATCATATACACCCCTGAAATCATAAGTTGTAGTAATAATACCAATCGGTACCCATTGTTTTGTTTCACTACCTTCCAAATCAATATCTCTTCCCTGAGTCAATGTCCAACCGGAAAAACCATTATATCTATAGCCTTCATATTCCACATTGCCAACATTTGTTGCGGCAGCCACCCAAGCCAATTCCGCGCGAGTATTAATTGTTGCAGTCTTTGCAGTTCTGTCTATAGTTTCAGGTTCCATGATGGACGCGTCTTTTGCCTGCGACATATCCAATGCTAATGTTTTAGTATAACGTTTGCCGGATTCAAAAGTAACCGAAGAGGCATTGAAAGTCAAGTATTTTTCTGCACCATTATCATTTACGAAAACTCTTACTCTCAAATCGTCCGAAACAGGAAATGCGGCCATACAAGCTGTTACAGTGGCGCTATTGCTCAATACAGGCTGGTCATCCGGATATTTCAAATTCAACTTGTTGCTTGCATCGCTGGCTGCAGTCAGCTTCTTGGACGTTACATCCAGATCCATCTTATTCACAAGGCTTGCTCCATAAACTTCAATGCTTTCCAACAGGATATTATCGGCAGCTTCCGTTAAAGTAAGTTCAAACTGCAACAAAGCGTCAAGATGCTCCATTATAAATTCCATTTCATTATTGGCATTCAGATGACCGGCTTCCTTACTTACCATACAGGTATATTCGGACAAATGTTTCTGATTTCCGGCTGTTGCCGTTTGTTCCATTAAAGATGGAAGCGGAACTGCTGTTTCCTGTGCACTTTCATGGTTGCCATTCCAGGGGTAAACCACAAAATAGTTGTTCGCTACATTCTCAGTAATATCTCCGATGAAAGAGGCTTTTTTAGCTCTCTCGCCAAGTTTGGCAGAGAGAGAACCCGCATACGTAGTATTTCCGAATACACTAACCTGGTCACCGTTTATCCAATATACATCCGCTCCTTTGTCCGAGGGTTCCACATCCACTTTAGTGAGTGTCCCTTGGGAAAGGTTAGCTGTTACGTGTACTTTTTCGCCATCTTGTCTATTATTCTGAATATCGTCTTTATTACAACCGGCAAGCAATAAGGTTGCCGATAAGGATACTAACAATGTCTTCTTCATGTTTTTTTCTATTATTGTTCTTCATTGTTAGTTTACCAGGTCCCACCATCACCGAAATCAGGCGTACTGCCATCCAGGATAGCTCCTTCGATTTCCATTTCAACTACTTCAATCACTGGTTTTTCATAAACCGCCTTTACTTTTCTCAATTGGTCTTTTTCAATCTTTTCCATAATACGATAATTTATTTATACTGTACAATTCTAACTTAGTTCTCATCGGACTGCTATACATGTATTGATAATCAATCTGAGAGAATCAATAATATCAATTCCGGAACACTTTGTAAATCATCTTCTTATAGGTATTATAGAGCATGTTAATCTTTGTTTCATTCAATTTATAAAAAGGTATAAAAACAGAAGTATGAACTTCACCAGGGAAGAAATGAAATTCAATATTAGAAAGAATATACACATCATCGCTAATCCTCTATCGCATTGAAATACATTATCATAATAAAACTAAAGGTCCATTCCGTCCAATCAAAATAAGGTTATTTTTGCAGCAAAAAGAAGTGTAGACAATCTCTCAGTCCGATGAGAACTAAGTCATAATTAACATTCATACACATTCTTAAAATACAGAAATAGTATTCTTTATATAATTAAGTTTGTTATTTTTGCTTCTACCTATATCATATAGGTCAAAAACAAAGAATAACAAAACAAGCTTTTTATATATGAAAGTTTCAATGATTACAGCTGTTTATTTCAGTGCAACTTATACAACTCAAGGCATAGTAAAACAAATAGCACACGAGTTCGGAAAACCGGTTGTCGACTACGATATTACACAATCCGCACCTGATAAAGAGATCGTTTTAGGTAAAGACGAGTTACTTATTGTAGGCATGCCTGTTTATTCAGGGCGTATTCCGCCACAGGCTGCTCAGGCATTTACTAAAATAAAAGGCAATGGCACACCTGCCATCATCATTTGTGTATACGGAAACCGGGATTATGATGATGCCTTGATTGAATTGAGGGATATAACAGAAAAGCAGGGTTTTAGCATCCTTGCAGCAGCAGCTTTTGTTGCACGTCATTCCATTTTCCCTCAAATAGCCACCAATCGCCCGGACGAATGGGATTGTGCCTATATATCTAAATTTGGTGAGACTACTAAAGAACTTTTGGAGGACTTGACAGGAACAGATATTCTTTCAAGCATCAAGGTAAAAGGCAATTATCCTTATAAAGCCATTAAACGGATTCCTATCCACCCTAAAACAAATGATCAATGCAACAAATGCGGAAAATGCGCCCGGCTATGCCCTACTCAGGCTATTTCTGCAGAAAATCCGCAAAAGCCTAACAAAAAGAAATGTATTTCCTGCGGACGTTGTACCCTGATATGCCCACAGAAAGCACGGAATTATGGCGGATGGCTTTACCGGTTTGCTGGAAAGAAATTTATAAAGAAATATTCCAAACCCAAAGCACCGGAATGTTTTTTCGCAGAAATCAAAATAATAGAATAGATAACTAATTCCTATCAACAAAAAAGGTAGCAACTGTTACCGTTTTTGTTGATTCTATCTACTAAATCAGATTACCTTATCTTGTGACAACAACTTATTCCTATGCCTTGACTGGTAGATAACACTCACTGTCTGCAACACCACCGACAATATAATAATTCCCAGGCCGGCATAAAAAGAAAAATTCAGGTCCTTCGCTTCATTAAACAGCAACATTGCCAATAATATACTATAGACAGGTTCCAGATTATAACTCAAATTCACCGTAAAAGCAGAAACTTTCTGCAATACCTGTATCTGTAGCAAGTACAACCCGATAGTACAAACAGAAGCAAGCAACAACAAATAAATAAAATCACTCATTCCGGGAAGGATACCTTGTACAGGGGAGAAATATAAATAAAAAGGTAAGATACACGATAGTCCGATAAAGCCGCCTCCCATTTCGTATAATAACATCGTACTTGCCGAATGCGCCTTCCCTACTCTTTTATTGGAAATCGTAAATAATGCAGCCAATGCAGAAGAAATCACCCCTAATCCTATCCCCAGGCGGTATCGCGTATCAAAATGGAAAATCAAGACAATTCCGGATAAAGTAAGCAAACTGAACAAGACCTCTACCAGTGAGATTCTCCTCCGGTTAATCAGAGGTTCCAGAAATGCAGTAAAAAAACCTACCAACGAAAAACAAACCACTCCGACAGAAACATTCGAGGCCTTAATACTTCCATAAAAGAATATCCAATGAAGCCCCAACAGGAACCCTACCACGGCAATCTTCAGCATCTCCCGGAACGGAACCCGCTGCAATTTCCTCCTTACATACAGTAAACAGAAAAACAGCACAGTTGCAAACAACATACGGTACCATACGAGCAATGCCTCATTCAGAGTTATCAACTTCCCGAATATTCCCGTTGCCCCTGCAAGAAGAATAGACACATGCAGTTTTATAAATGCTTCTCTCATCTTAAAAATCCCATTAAAAAGAACATCAAAAGTACGCTATTTTTCAATCATTTTATTATCCTTCATTCAAAAGTACCAAGAGTGATGTAGAATTAAACCCAAAGAAAATGGATAATAAACAACAAGGGCAAGGAACTAAATATAGCCCTTACCCTTGTTTATATCCATATCTACGTATCCTGCGCTCTAAACTTATTTTTTTATAGCAGTTATGCTCTGTTAATTCGCCTATTGCGGATATGTCCGGGATTCGGAAAGCGTGTTGCCCTATTCATTCAACTTACGGGCTGTTTCCAGCATTGCTTCGTTTATTGCTTTAACCTTATTGAAGTCCATCTTTTCCACTCGGCGGTCATAGGTTACCAAACCGTTTATTTCATGTTCCACATCGGTGGTCTGCGTATAAATAGCCGCACTCACACCACGGTAGACCATCATTTGCTCCACTTCATTAATCAGTTGAACATAGGTATCAGAGAGTATGTCTTTATTTACCAGTATTTCGTAAGCATTATTTCTTACAGGCCACATATGACCACGTACGAAAAGCCCCTTGCCGCCAAATTCACCGATAGAAGCAGCACGTCGGTCTTCAGGGGCAGGTGTATGCTCTTCATTGATGGGACCATAATTGTGCAGATCTACAAAGTCACCGTTACCGGGGTCTCCATAGGCTTTGCGGTATCCGGGAGCATAATTATATCCTGAGTTGCCATTCACGAGCCGCGACGGGTCATACTTCCCGATCCAGTCAGTAATATCAGTTACTTCAAAAGCTCCCCAGTTTTCATTAAACGGTACCCATGTTACTATCGAGGGCGAACTGACATGCTGGTCGATCATCTCTTTAAGTTCTGCACGGAATTGTGCCCTGAGAGCGACAGAATCAGGAAGATCTGGTTCCCAGATGTTGGGCATATCCTGCCATACGATCACTCCGAGACGGTCGCAATGGTAGTACCAACGTTGCGGCTCTACCTTGATATGCTTACGGATCACATTGAAGCCTGTCCTTTGTGCCAGCTCGATGTCGTAGAGCAACGCTTCTTCCGTAGGAGCGGTGAAGATGCCATCGGGCCAATAACCTTGGTCGAGCAGGCCGAGATGAAATACAAATTGTCCATTTAACAATGTGCGTGTTACTCCTCCCACTTTACCCAGTTCCACGGAACGCATTCCAAAGTAGCTGTCGACCATATCCACGACCTGCCCGCGCTTGTTGCGCAATTCCAGTTTCAGGTCATAAAGGAAAGGGTCTTCGGGACACCAGACACGCGGATTTTTAACCGGGATATAGAATTTTTCACCCGCAACACCTTCCGTTTTAGCAACCTGTGAACCAGCCGCCATAGTAGTCGCGGTTACTTTCAATCCGCCGACAGACGATGTAGCAACCACTTCCAGACGGTTATTTTTCAAATCCGGAATAAGTTTTATACCCGATATATATTCTTTTTCCACTGGTTCCATCCATACAGTCTGCCAGATACCCGAAGAAAAAGTGTAATCGCCCCGCGGGCCGTTCTTACCCGATGGAGCCAGTCCGTCGTTCGGATCGTAGGCGCCCACGACAAGCGTATTGACACCGGATTCGAGATAGTCGGTTATATCGAATGAGAAACTGCCGTACCCGCCTGTGTGGCTACCCACTTTCTTGTCGTTAATGAATACAGTGGCAATACGGTCTACGGCACCAAAGTGCAGTAGGATACGTTTGCCTTTCCACTTGTCGGGCACGGTTACGGAACGCCGGTACCACAGGCAGGTCTCACCGTTTCGAGCTATACCTGAAAGTTCAGCCTCGGGAACGAATGGTACCAATATTTTCTCGGGTGTTGCCGGAAATTTCGGAGGTGCCGGCACTATTAACGGATTAGCTTTGTCTTTGCCTCCCATGTAATCCCATTTTCCGTTAAGGTTGAGCCATTCAGAACGTTCCATCTGCGGACGGGGATATTCAGGGAGTGGTATTTCCATCTGGAAAGCTTTTTCCGTCCATAGAGTAGGCAGGGTGAAACTTTTTTTATCTTGCGCCTTCGTCAAAAGACTACAACAAAAAAGGCTTGCTGCAATGCATAAAATAAATTGTCTGGTAGATTTCATTTGTTTATTTTGATTTAATGTACCTTTAGCTCACCCATTTTAAATTTCTTACGGTGAACTAAAGGTTCGTATTGATAGCATTCAAACGGTAGGATATTTATGGACAGCTAATGGATACCAATTGTACCGGCCCTAATAATCCGGAGTCAAGTAGAGGAGTCACACCCGTGGTCATGTCAAAACGGAACCTATCATGGGTTCTCGTAAGACGTTTTTCCTCCGGTAGGTTAAGATCACCGATTACCCGGTTCGTCCATAAGTTAACAACGTCTATTTCCAACTTGTTTCCTTTTGCTTTTATGGCATCCGTAATCTCCACACGCCATGGGTAGCACCAGAGAGTACCGATATCCTTCCCGTTGAGGCGCACTTCAGCTACATTGCGGACATCTCCCAGATCCAAAAACAGAGGTTGGTTTTTATCTATGGATTCATCCGCCAGATCAAAGGTTTTAGAATAGGTTGCTTTACCTGAATAGAACTTCACTCCATCGTCAGGATGTTGGGTCCAGTTTACTAATTCGGAAAATTCAGTATGAGCAGGACCGCCCCAAGCCGGATCAAATGCCACATTCCAGGGGCCTGAAAGGGATTGTACTGTAATGGACCTGGAGAAGTTCTCTTCCGCTTTTCCTGCGGTTGTTTGTGTTATTGATTTACGGAATACAATGAAATAAGATCCGAACCGGTCCAGTTCCAACGGCAATGTAGTGCAGCCATCAGCCTGGCGGAAAGCTTTTGCATCCCACATTTCACCGTTAACCGGATTCCATATTTCAGGCTGCTTACCGGTAATACGGAATGTGAAATCAGCCCGTTCCGTCTGATTCCTGCGATTAATCACAAAATAGATTTCCGCATCAGGGGTTGTACGGTGAATATAGTCAAACTTCTCAGGATCCGTATCCTGGCCGTTAAACTTGAAGTCCGGCTGAATGCCATCTGCTAAAAGAATTTCGCGCGGTGTCTTGCCCCAGATAACACGCCCTTTCCCAAAATTACGTTCCGTGCGGGTCTTACCGTCCAAGTCGCCCCATATTTCTGCTACAATTTCCTGTACCTGACGATCCGATTCCCTGGCATTGGTCACATCTCCGGATGTTTTGGGCGGTGCTCCGACAAGCGTAACGCCATTGCGAACCAGTTCACGGATTTTCTGAATCACCGCTACTGACATCTCTGTGGATGGAACCGGAGAAACATCTAAACGCTGAAAGCCACCCACCAAGCGGGATATATCCTCAGAAGGCGAAGTACAGTTTTGCAATACCAACAACCGGTAACTCGTTCCATCAGGAAGTACAACCTTGCCGTTCTCGGCAGACATTCTTGTTAACAGCACTTCCGCATTGACATAATCGCAATCGTAACCTGCACCAAGACCGGGAACCAAGTATTTGGGAGGTACCAGCGTCGGTGGACGTTCTCCCAGATAAAAACAAACATCACCTACAAAGTTGCCTTCCTGTAACAGATACTGGCAACGGGAAAGATATGAGAAAAACTCTGCAGACTGCTCCCACCAGGTGATGTTCGGTGTGAAATGCTGTCCGGCACAAAACTCATATCCCGGTTTACCGTCCGAAGGAGGCTGGCAGGTAGACTGATGCAACATCAACTTATTAATACCTTCACAGAAAGCGTCGTTGGCATAAGGCTTCATTTCGGCAGGACCTAAAGACCAATGGGTATAATGGGCTTCCTGTTGCGTGAATGCTTCGGCCATCGCTATGCGTTTGCCATACACATGGGCTGCTGTGGCAGTCTGTTTCAGATTCATCCGTAACCATCTATCTTGGTTATAGCCATCTGCTGAACGATAATGGCCGTTTACCCAAAACTCCCCGGCGGTAAAATCGCACCGGCCAAAGTTTTTTAACGCATCAATCGGAGGTATATCATTAGGACCACCGGCTTCGCTCCCCATAGCCATACCGTTTTGATGGCAAAGTTCGGCAAAATGGCCGTAAAAGTTTTCGGCAATGCAATCTTGGATCGTGCGATCGAAATCCGTAAGAAAACGGGCCGAGACAATAGAATCGACAACCGTATAACCGGCAAGTACGGGAAGATATTTCATTAAATCATACCCCCGGAATCGTTGGAACTGGTCAGGAAAATCCTGTGTCCAGGTTAATTTTCCACACTCCCAGCTGTCCGACCAGAAATAATCGATCTTACCTCCTGCCTTTTGCGCTTCTTCGATAAGTGGTTTTCCTAAATGATTGAAATGGTCATCTAACGCAGCCTTGCTCAAATAATCGATTTCGTATCCGTCGCCACCTTCATAGGTATCTGCCTGAGGAGGTCCGGGATAGGCAAACCATCTACTCCATAAATGCCCAGTCAGCGTATAGCCTGTCCGCAGGATTACCCATTCCCCTTCAGGTACCTGCCAATCGAACGAACCATCCGGTTTCATGAAGCCTGTTACATCGATTACATTTTGCAAATCTGTTTTTTTACTGCCTGCTTCCACCCTGATTGCCTGTACACAGATATCCTGATAGTAATTGTCGACAATTTCCGGTTGTTTCAGTTTTTCATTTACCTTTTTAGGGCCTGTTAATTTCAGTTCAGTCTGGACCACCTTTTTCATGGCATAATCAGGAGTAACCCACGGTCCCTGCATCGTCCATCCACCGGCAGATAAGTTATATCCAAATTCAAGATTTAACCTCTTGGCTTCCTTTACTGCATGCCGAAAAAGTTCCCACCATTCAGGACTTTGAAATTTCACGCCGGGAAGCGGGGCAACGCCGGCATACCCACCATTACACATCAGATTGACCCCATGGATACCTTTTGCCTTAAATTCCTCCAAATCCCGGGTAATTCCTTCTTTATCCACCCTGTTAAAAAGCCACCACCAATAGGTGATTGGCTTTGCTTCGTCGGGTGGAGAGATAAAGGATTCTCTTAAAACATCGGGCTTTGTATTACATGCGGAAACGCAGCCCAGAAAAAAGACAAAGAATAATAACTGTTTTAATAGGTTCTTTACCATTGTATTTGTTTTTTATAGAATTATTTTTCCATTCATGGTTTTATATTTCAGTCCGTAGATACAAAAATATAATGTATAAATTCAACACAGTTATCAATTATGGCAGATAATTTCCGGTATTTGATAAAAAGAAGCTGTCTAAAAAGTATTTTCGACTCTGTTTTATTCGATACCTGTCTAATGAGCATTCATATCCGTAGTACTTGCCGGATGTGCCTTCCCCACTCTTTTATTGGAAATCGTAAATAACGCAGCTAAGCCAGAAGAAATGATAATTAACATCCTTGAACCTAAGAATAATATACTAATCTACAGATATCACAGAGATTTCTTTCTTAAATGCCCGAATATACACACAATATTTATATATAATTTAATAAAATACAACACTCTCATTACTTGTAACACTACCGACAGCACAATTATACTCTGCCCAGTATAAAAAAGAGAAAACAAACTCAGAATAGTATAAAACCGTTAAAGAACACCTTTCATTTTGCCAATCAAAATATTATTCGTTGTTTTGCGAACAACAAATAAAGAAAGAATTTAAAATGAGTACAAAGCAATATACAACAGAGCAAGAACAAATAGCCCGTTTTGCCAAAGCGATGGGACATCCGGCACGAATGGCTATTCTAACCTTCCTGGCAAAACAGGAAAGTTGTTTCTTCGGCGATATTCACGAAGAGCTACCTATTGCCAAAGCAACCGTTTCGCAACATTTAAAGGAATTAAAGGACGCAGGTCTGATTCAGGGAGAAATAGAAACACCTAAAGTCCGATATTGCATTAACAGGGAAAATTGGGAACTCGCCCGGAAGTTATTTGTAACTTTCTGGAACAACATACAACATACCGATACATCGTGCTGTGAATAACAGCACCTTTTTTTAAAACAAACGTTCGTAGTTTTACGAATTACGATTATTATATCAATTCGTATATAAAAGAGAAAACAGACCCCCAAGAACAAGAAAGCAAACAATGTATTAATTAAAATAAAAGACAGTATGGAAAAAATAGAAATGAAGAAAAACCAGGAGTTGAAAGAGTTAGTAAAGCAACGTTATAGTGAGCTTGCATTAAATTCGGACGAACTAAAAGGTTGCTGTTGCGGCAAAAAACCGGCAAGCCCTTCGAAAAAGGTCTTTACTATAATGAGTGAAGATTATAAAAATCTAAAAGGATACGAACCTGATGCAGATTTAGGGGTAGGTTGTGGATTACCTACCCAATATGCAAATATCAATAAAGGCGATACCGTTATCGATTTAGGTTCAGGAGCAGGAAACGATTGTTTCATCGCCCGTGCGGAAGCCGGAGAAAACGGAAGGATCATTGGTATTGATTTTTCACCCCAGATGATTTCAAAAGCCCGTAATAATGCGATTAAACGAGGATATACAAATGTTGAATTCCTGGAAGGGGACATTGAAAATATGCCATTGCCTGATAATACGGCAGATGTAGTAGTAAGTAACTGTGTCCTTAATCTGCTCCCTCAAAAAAATCTTATTTTCAAAGAGATTTACCGTGTTTTAAAACCAGGAGGACATTTCTGCATATCGGATGTCGTTCTCAATGGCGTTTTCCCAAAAGAATTTACAGATAACGCTGCCATGTATGCCGGATGCATCGCAAGCGCCATCCAAAAAGAAGAGTACCTAAAGGAGATAGAAAAAGCTGATTTTATAAATATCCGCATCGAAAGAACAAAGACAATTCTTATTCCTGATGACGTGTTATATGAGCATTTGGATGAAGATACAATCCGGAAATATAAATCGGGAAACGTCGGAATCTACTCGATTACTGTGACAGGACAGAAAGAATAACAGTTTAAAAGATATAACAAACTACACTTTTCGTATATTTGAAAGCGAAGAGACAGTATAAATCAATAACCACACTCATAAATCAGGGTGTGGTTATTGTCTCATTAGTAAAATCGATTCGTGATACGGAACTAAAGGAAAACATGAAACAGGTTGTAATAATCATTAGCATATTATGGAGTGTATTATTCGCTCATGCACAAGACCAAGAATCTATGATTTTAAAACAAGACCTTGCATGCTTGTTTGACAGTTTAAGCATGATTGGTATATTGGGTAAGGATTGTAGCCGGATAGATATCCATTTCCAAAGACTTCTGCGAGTTCAATGATGCGGGCGAGTGGTTGGTATCACCGCAATATCGTAAGAAGGGTTGGGAGAATCTATATAATGCTTACTACAATGACTTTCTGGCAACGGACGAGATACAGAAAGCCCGTGTAATAGAAGAACAAAAATGGTGGGTAGACAAAACCCCACCACGCAATACAGATTGACTTTATAACCAATAATCGTATGAATATCGAAGAATTTAGAGAATACTGCCTTTCATTCAAAGGTATCCGCGAGAAAATGCCTTTTCCGAACGTGCCGGACCGTTATAGCCGGGAGGTGCTGTGTTTCTATGTATTAGACAAATGGTTCTGTTTCGTAAACATTGAAGCATTTGATTTCTGTTGTATCAAATGCAACCCTGAAGATTCGGAAGAGCTGCAAGCCAACTACACAGGCATTAAACCCGGTTGGCATATGAACAAAAAATATTGGATCAGCGTCTATTTCAACCAAGACGTACCCGACGGGAAAATACGCGAACTTGTAAGAAATTCCTACGAGATAGTCGTTAAAAGCCTGACCAAAAAAGAAAGGGAAATGCTGCAATCAAATGAAAGCAACACTTCCCGTTAACTAATCTATAGTATGGCAAATCCGTTTGAATACAGGATTATGCCATTATTCCGAGGAAACTACGGAGAAATCATCCATCAGCCCGTAATCATGTAACTCATAGTCACAGCCAGGCGCCTGTTTGGATACCCCGTTCCAGTGCCAGGGGCCGGAAATACCTTTTTCCGTGTTATAATGAGGTCCCAGCAGGTTCCTCAAACTGCCGATTACCCGGACTTCAATCCGGTTATTCCCCTGTTTCAGATAAGGAGTCAGGTCAAAATGATAAGGTTTATAGGCAATGACTCCCACCTTCTCCGTATTCACATAAACTTCAGCCAGCGTCCCTTCCCATTTATTCAGGCGGAGAGCATAGCGCAACGAAGTATCTTTTACCCGATAGTCTTTGGCATAAGACACATCCCATGAATAATAAGGCAGTCCCTGTTCCTTCCAGCTTCCCGGTTTCAAATGACCGGCCGGTTCCCGGACCACCCAACCATGCGATGCCGGTTCCAAGTCGAAATCACCCAACAGATAGGCCGGGGCAACCTCTGCATAAATACGCATCGGAGAAACACTCAATTCAACCACATTCACACCCGGTTTGATAAAATCGCCGACAGGATATACCCCGAAACGGCTGTCGAGCCAGGATTCTCCTTCGAGGGATGATACCGGGTTCCCGTTTATCCGGACCTTCCAGATATCCGGTTGTTCGGCTACCAGCTTCATCCGGCTCTTATCGGGCGTCCCTGCAACAATAAAATGATATTGCACCTGTATATCCCCTGTTTTAAACGTATCCTTTTCCACGATTGTCTGGCGATATTGGATAGCTGACTCCCAAGGGTCATTCATGCCGAAATGTTTAAACAAACGCCTGCATGCCTCCGGAGTATACAAATTCCGTTCCGCTTTCCCGTCTATTATCAAATCGCAGAAATCGAGCGTAAGCACATTCTCTTTCATCCGTTTCACTTCCACCGGTCCCGCCGAAGCCATTACTTTTCCATTGGCAAGAGCCGGTCGGGCAGCATATTTTCCCGTATTCGATTGGGGACAGAATAAGATAAGGCTTCCGGCAGGCGGTAACTCGAATGTAGCCTCTGCCATGCCTCCCTCCTGCCTGTTAGGATATTCGAATAACTCTCCGGACATGCCATCCACTTCTATCAACCCCTTTCCGGCAACCGACAGTTTGCCCTTGGCCGTCTCAGTCAAAGATGAATTTACCAGAAATACCAGTTCACCATCCTTATACGTCCTGCGTTGATGATACAGGTCATTTCCTGTAATCCCGGCAAAACGTATCTTGTCATTTTGCAATCTCTCTTGGATGACCCGGTTCAAATCGCTTTCCGCATACGTCCGGATACGCCCGGCATTTTCGTCCAGCCAGTTCTTCAGTTCCATGCTTTCCTTCCCTTCCACCAATACAGGTTTTGAGAAAAGAACCAGCTCGCCTCCCGAAGCAACAAACTTCCGCAGCAAGGCAAAGGTTGCGGCATTCAGGTTCTCCATCATAGGCGGAACGACCACCTGTTTATACCCTCTTTTACCTACGACGAACAAACCGTTCTTTACCGTTCCCCGGTCTTTGATAATATTTTCCGAACCCAGGTCATATTCCACCTGGCTTTTTTCCAAGCGGGTAACGAACTCCTGGAAATTTATTCCGACCTCCATCGTTTTCGCATGTCCTCTGATATAGGAAAAATACAGCCAGGCGGTGGTAGTCGGTTCCAGCACAAGAATTTCGTTTTCCTGCTCGCCCTGGCTCAACAGCATCGACAGGCGGGCAAAATAATCGTTCTGCGTTTTATAATCGGACCACCAGGGAGAAATCGAATTGAACACCGGAGGATAATCGTATTTACGTGCCCCTACAATGGTCATATGCGATAAATGCTGGTTCAGGAAATTAACGCCCAGCACATACTCCCAGTCACCCAGCCGCTTCAGGTCCTCGAATGTAACATTCCAGCCTCCGCCGCCATAGGTTTCACTCAAAGTACGGGTATATCCCATTTGATTGGCAACACTCCTCAGCTCCTTAACGGCTCTCACATTACCGAACTGAGCCTGTGGATGGGCATCATTAAACTGGTTGAACAGCATATCGATTGCCGGCATTTGATGCCAGGCATACATCGCCATATTATCTCCTCCATGCGACATATCAGGCCAGCCGTGTTCCCAATAATGCCCGGTCCAATACATATTCTTTTTGTCGCAATAAGCAGACCACGGTTTCGACCAGCGGTCGATAAACAACTGCGTAAGCGTCTCCATATAATTATGGCGGACCTGTTTCCAATTGCCGGTTTCTTCCACCAGCAACGGCAATACGCTTTTCAAATCGTATCCCCATTGTTTTTGGAAAACCTCAAACAAATCGGGAGTCCACCTTACACCGCCGGGGCTTGCCACATTCGGCTCGTCCGTAAAGATACCTTTGATTTCGGTACCGAGCGCTTTCCCGAAATGCTTCTCATACCCGCTCATCGTTACATCGATAAACTTCTGCGTAACGCCGGGGTACAGCAAATCGACATAGGAGAAACCGCCATGCCAGTCCGCTTTGCCATAATAAGTCTTTTTGTAGAGATAGTATTCACCCTTCCGGTTCTTGTAAGCGGCCAAATCCGAAGTAATATCCACAAAAGTATCCTGCTCTTTTTTCAGGCAGAAATAAAAATCCCCTACATTTTCGGGCAACATCTCAACTTTCTCATAAGCAAGCCCCTGCCCCTGGTTATACGATTCAGGCATCAGGGCCGGCACATGCCCGCCGGCAAATCCGCTGGGGTAAGAGTTTTCATCATAAATCCAAATATCCAATCCCAGTTCTTTTCCGGTTTTCACACTGTATTGGTACAACTCGAACCAGTCGTCGGAAAGATAATCCGTAATCATTCCCGGCCGGGGATGCACGAAAGCGCCCCCGAATCCTTGTTCTTTCAGTTCTTTCAGCATCCGGTCAATATCCGCATGCGTCACTTTGGTATTCCATACCCACAAAGGCGCGGAACGGAACTCTTTATCAGGATTTTTCAATTCCTTTTTCAGCTTTTCAAACCGCATTTCCTTCTGCTGGTCTGCCGACGGATACCCCGCCTTGCAACAGAAAAGCAAAGCAAGAAGGATAAGGCTTCTGCCGATTCTTATATTTTTCTTCATCTGGTATTTATTTTAACATCAACGTCCTGCAACTTATACGATCAGTAACTGATATATACTCCATGCGCCCTGTTTTTGTCAAACAAGTACGGATAATATCTTTTGATTAATGATACCGCTTCAGGCGAAAGTTCCTGAATAGGTTTCGGTTTATCCTGCGGACGAGTCTGCTTCTGGTTCATTTCCCCCATCAGGCTCCACCGGCGAGTCATATCTTTCGGTTCCTCTGCTTTCAGGGTATAGTTGGTAAAATCTATCACCTCTTCCCGTCCCCAGTTTTTCTGCCAGTCCTTGATCAGTGCCAGGCGGAAATCCTTGTTCATAAACCAATACATCTTCAGGTTACTGTCCGAGCCGCCGATACCCGACCCTTTTTCTTCAAAACGGTAGTTGAAGGAATTATCTTTGTAATGTTCGCGCCACAACAACCCGAATTCCCCTTGTGTAACGACCTTCACATCCGGCCAGTTCCTTTTTATCTCGTTCAGCCAATCTTTCAGCCCGTCGTTCGGAAGGCTCTGCTCCCAGCAGTTGGTTACCCAGGCAAAACCGTTCAGTTCCAGGCCCCGGTCAAAGTGCAAGGCTGTCGTGTGCATCATCTCGGTCAATCCGGTCAGTTTCCCGTAAGCAAAAATAGTCTCTATCGGTCCCACTCCCATACGGCTATTGAAGCCACCGTCAAAGCCTGCCCGCCGTGCGGCAAGGAAATCAACTGTCCAGCCATCGAGGTTTACACAATCGATAAAATCGCTTTTGCCCTGTGCCGGCTTGCAGAAATGCTCTTTGGAAGGATAAAACGGATAGCAAGGCGCCCCGTCTCCATCCTGGTTGTCGATAGAAAACTGGCTGAATATATTGCCCTGGCAAACATGTATACCTTCCTTTTCTGCCAGGTATTGCTGGTTTTCAGCCGAAAGGAATCCCGCCACAACACTTTTGGGACGGAATCCGTTGCCCACAATCTCGCTTACCTTTGCCAGTCCGTCATGCAAATCTTTATTTACCTGTTCCCGGGTGTTATAGGCGTTTGCAAAATAAGCTCCCGGAATGAAGGTGATATCATCCCCATATTGATGGTGGTAGGCCACCACCTGTTCGCGTATCTTTTTATAGTTTTCCGTCTGGTCGTGCAGTGCCAGCCAACTGAAAGCCCAGGTGATTTTTCCTTCCGGGAATTCCGCAGCGACAGCTTCCCTGAACTGCCTCACTTTTTCGGGCGTATGCAAAGCCCGTTCATCCCTTCCTTCATTCCTGTCGCGTGCCACTTCAATCTGGTTCACCCGGATAATCGTATTTAGTGTAAGAAACCGGTTCCCCATCAACTTATCCACACGACCGCCTTCCTGCTCTGTCCTGTCTGCGGCAAACAGGCTCGTAGATGTAAAAAGTAGAGCTGATAAAATTCCAATAATACTTTTTCTATTCATGGTTTTATATTTAAGTCCGTAGGTACAAAAATATAATACCAAAATTCAACACAGTTGTCAATTATGGCAGATGATTTTCGGTATTTGACAAAAAAGAGGTGCGTCGCATTCAATTCCAGTCATCTTCCTCTTCTTTAAAGAGCCCGTATTTCTTTACCAGTTCCGAGAGTTCCGGGTCAAGGTTCGCCCTGAATTTCATTTGCCCGTCCATCTCTGCCGCAGTGAGCAAGAGCCGTACCGCTTTTTCTTCATTCCCCAGGCGTGCCTGAAGGATGGCTTGCATGTACTTGTTTTCGGCTGTCTGGGGTGATTTCTCAAATATCCGCAAAGCAGCCTTGTCATACCCCATAGACATATAGGCGATGGCCGTATTCACATCATCATACGGGCGAAGTATTTCCAAGGCCTGTGCGTATTTACGTTTCTCCAGATATTCCACAGCCCGGACATACGCCGTATCCGGTTCGTTCGTATAGATTGTATCCTGTTTCATTCCCCTGCGTGAGAGGCTGAAACGGAAATCTACCGCACGTATTACCGGATAAAGTTTGTCTAACATATAAGCATATTCCGGCTTATATTGGCTTTTTATCAGCCATTCGCGCCGGTCGGGGTCCTGTTCACGGTCGATAATCCTCAGTATGGCGTCTTTATGGCCCTTGAAGTCCGGGTCACTCACAATCAGGCGGCGCAGCTTGTCCCAGTCCTCGGGGACGGTGCGTACCTTTATCAGGTCCGGCAAATCCGGAATTTCGTCTTTCACTTCACGGTGAATAAGGTTGCCCGCCTCGTCCATCTCGACAGCAGTACCGACAGACAATGAATCATACAACACTGTAAATTCCTTTGCAAGCACGTCACGGATGGATTTTGCACGCTTCCGCGCTATTTCTCCGTTGAGGAGCCAACTGCCTTCGGGCGACGAGGTGGCGAAAAGTGTCAGGCTGTTTATCCTATACACAGGATCGGTCATCAGCGCCAGAGTAAGGTCTTTCACTTTCTTTACTCCCTGCCGGTTCACGTCAATGGTTTCGTCCAGGTTGAAGTCGTTTTGCGGGAAGTAAAAATTCACGCTTGTATTGGCTTCAGCATCCCGGGTGATGATTTTTCGCACATAGCGCGGAGTCTTGTCTATGAATCTGGTCATAGAGCTCACCAGATAAGTCAGCGTATCCGACTTCGGAAGCGAATATTTGCCTCCCCTTCCACTCAACACATTGCCTACCACATACACTTTCATACGCGCCGAGTTTTCATCTGCGGGCACCTTCTGCGAATAGATAAACTTCACCTGGTCGGCGGCATAGATTACCGTGTCGAGCTCCGCCTCCGGATTGAACGGGAAACGCACGATGTCATGGTATTTCTCGTCTTTCATCGTTTTACGGGCCTCGTTACGGGCTATCTTCTGCGTGTTATAGAACTTTTGCACCAGGCCGATGGAGTCGAGCGAATTGATATGCGCTATCCATTCGCCGTACTTTGCCTGCCGGACAGCATGCCGCTGGGCAGGCGGATGTATGTTATACAGTTCACGTATCAGGTGGTATTGCGGGTAGACCGACCGCAAATGCTCGTAACGGCCGATATAATGCTTTACCGTTGCTGCTGAGTCGAACCGGCTGAGTTCGAGTTCCCTGGATGCTTTATAACCGGGCACCCGCAACGAGTCGGACAGGTTGCGGCGATAGTTGGTGTGGAGATCCCATTTGCGGTTAAAGTAACGGAAACGCTCCCGCAAACAGGGCCACTGAAGTTGCAAAGTATCGTTCACCCGCGCCAGCGCACGGTCGTACCGCCACTGTTGCCGCTCTATCATCAGCCGGGAGTTCTTCAGCATATCTTCTTTCAGCAGGCTATCTCTCCGGGTGACCTGCCGGTTGAACATTTCGAAACGCAGTAACAGCGGGTCCGGACAGCGCTTTTTGACGTCCTGTATGGCCCATAGTTTTTCCAACCTGCGTTTATACCATTTCTGGCGTTCCAGATAGCGTTCAAAAGAACGGTAGTTTACGTAAGTCCTGTAAAAATCGGCGGAGTCCGGAATGATTTTCTTTAGATAACGGTCGTAACGCTGGTAATCCCATTCCTGCAATTCGCGGAAACGCCGGCCTGTAAAGCGGAGTTCCTTCAGCGAGTCGAGCACGTTCCCCCTCATCAGCACAGGACGGACGTTGACCATCCAGTCTTCCCGCTGCAGTGCTTTGGGCACCGTCACCACAAACTCAACATTAATCATTCCGTTCCGCTCAGCCGTGTTGCGCGTGGAACTGGCCGACACCACCACTTCATCCAGAGCCATCGTGGTCAGGTTCTCTTTATGGATGCTGTCCCATTCGACAGACATGCCCACAGGGACACTGTCGCCTTTGGCGCTGACAAAGATAAAGTTCAGGACCGGAGGCTGATTGACGGAATCGCGTTTCGCCACCTCCACCGGCTCGGTCCGGCGGTCGGCAGGTAAAGCCAATGTCACCCTCGACTGCTCCTTGTAGAGTCTGCCGAACGGTGAACATGCAGTGACGACCATTATCAAAAACAGAATATAGAAACTTTTGGATTTTTTCATACACTCGCGCGCCGGCTGAAAGACCGGTTTTAGAACAAATAAACAAGATTAAATGCCAGTTTCGGTATGGGGAGGAAATAAGTGCCCGATTTCACCTTATCACCACAATGCCCGCAACGATATTTCGTGTAAGGAGCGACAAGCAGCCCCAGCCCTCCCTCCACTTCCATGTTCCAGCGCTTGCTCAGCAGCCAGGAACGGCCGTAGGTCATTCCCGCGCCGTAGCCCCATCCCTGGTAACGAAAATCGAGCAGCTTGTCCCATGCCACGTTGAAGCGTGCACCCATGGCATACATGCTGATGAAGTCTCCGGCGTAGGGTTGCCAGAACCAGTAGCGGGCTCCGGGTTCTATCAGGAAATGTTTTATCTTTTTGGTATCGCTGAAGTTCCACGGATTATAAGAAACACTCATATTCAGCGTCCAGTGTTTATCCAGAAGCATGCTGCCCTCCACGTTGAACGTGGTGGTGGCGAGCTTCAGCGCATTGGACTGCACGGAGTAAAACTGGGCGCGCAAAGGAATCGACAGGCCACCCGCAAACAGCAGGAAAAAGGATAATAAGCAATATCGTACGAATTGTTTCATGGATATTTCAATATAGAATATTTATATTAGTTTACTGTTAATTTCTCATGCCATTCGTCATACTTATCCCGGAGGCAATAAACGGCAGGCAGCGTTTCGACCTGTATGTACTCGTCTCCGACTAATGTGTTGTAAAATGCAGAAAGCCGGAGCAAAAAGCTGTCGGTCACGTGTACATAGGGTATACGCACTTCATGCTCCGGAGAGGCAGCGGTAGCTTCCAATTCCGGATACATGAGGTTCACGTAATAGGCGGAATATCCAAAAGCCCACCATTTACCTGCTACATAGAACAGGTAGATGTAATACCGGTTTTTGCTTTCTTTATCTATTGCTAATTTCGGAATTTCCATATTTCTTTTTATTATGGGTTAATAATCACTCACACATCTCACCATACCGTTCGCCGTACTTTTAGCCTGGGTATCACAGTAAGGCATACCCTGCGCAAAGTCAAAAAACCAGGCTTGGTCCGCACCCTTTTCAGTGGAAGCCCAGTATCTTTTCGTCTTGCCGGGTTCTTCCATCGGTGTGCTCTTGTATATCAAGCCGATGGGTTTACGAAACATCCACATCAGTTGCAACTCGCGTTGAGTGGGAACACGCCATTTGCGCCCTGCACCCGGTGCGCCTTCAATGCCATACCAACGGCACCCTGTATTTGCTGTGGTGGCAAAATCCGGGGAATCATTCTGCCCGCCATCATTTACCCCTTGCATTATCATCCAATTTCCATCATTGTTCCCCACATCTTCGGTTGCCACGATAAAGCGGAACGGTATTCTGTCATTGACGCTCAAATTCCCACCGTTTCCCTTGGAAACCTGATGCCGGATGGTAGTGCCGTTCCTCATCATCTTTACCCCGGTCCCCCATTGGGCGGCTCCGGCCAATCCCTCCGAATAAATAACGGCATACGTTTTTCCTCCGACAGTCTCTTTCTTAATATACTGCCCGAATACTCCCGAAGAAAAGCCGAAACAGAATAAAACGCTCCATAGAATAGGATAGATTTTGAAACTCATCATCTTTATATTTCTTATTAGGTTACATTTCGTTTACTTAGTGCCTTCGCCCGCATGATTGGCTTTATCAGGATCCTGCGAAGCTCTGACAGCATGTGTGTTGCCGACAGCATCGGAGAACACTTTCCCTTCATTCGTAACCACAAAGGCTTTATCGGCACCCGGATCGGCGGTAGACGACCAGTAACTCTCCGCCAACTGTTCCCGCGTGCTCGAAGAAGAAATCCAGGTTCCTATCAGCTCGCTGACAGAAGGGAGATACCACAGAATATCCTCTGCCGGTTTTCCCTGTTCGTATCCATTCGTTCCCCGATAGCAGGTGTAAGCAGCCGCATAGTCTTCC
Organism: Parabacteroides sp.; assembly: GCA_019417325.1. Lineage (GTDB taxonomy): Bacteria > Bacteroidota > Bacteroidia > Bacteroidales > Tannerellaceae > Parabacteroides. The sequence continues at coordinate 166,267 of DXVO01000029.1, forward strand.
CAAGGAACACCGGCCGCTTGCAACAGTGCGGTATTCTCACGTCCGTCCGTCAATGAAGTGGCTCCCAATTTGTCGAATGCTGCTGCCCCTGCATACCATTTCAAAGCCTTCTCTCCCGGCGTTGTGGTACCGGATGAGCTTCCCATCGGATAGTACCCATCCGAAAAATGAAGCTCTATCCTGTTCGGGTATTTCCATTTAACGGCATTCGCATCATCTACTGCCGGCAAAGCAGTGCCACCGGCATTGTATCCCGTAAGTTCTCCCGAGAAATAGCCCGGTATCAACCGGATGACATTGGTATCATTCGGACTGTTTCCTTTCAGGGTAATGTTGTAGGTCAGGTCGTAATTGGCATATACACTGAAATCGGTCGTGAAGTTTTTTCCCAAAAAGAATTGATAGATAGAGAAGTCTTTTATAATATTCAACCCGTCGGCGCCAGGGACCGATACATTCTCCTGCCCTATGATATGGAGGTAAGTGCCGCCCGTCGGCGCGTTATCGCGACGGGTGCTCTGTGTAGAGGTTGGCACCGTCTGCTGGAGATTGATCGGGATATATAAAGGGGGCGTATCAATCACTGGATTTGCAGCGGTTATTGTTGCGAGTGATTTAGTCCAGAAAAGGCCGGCTTTGTTTGTCGAACTCTCCGAAGGGAAAACAGCTTTTCTTCCAAGTACATTATAGTAGCTCTGTGTAGGGATATTCATCAAAGTCACCGCCCAATCATGTTCTACCTCTACAAAATGCGGATAAGTCGTTTTTATATGGAATGTCACTCTTGCCACGGTACGCTTCAAAGAGACATATAACAGTTTGCCTGTAACGATTTCAGCGGCGATCTGGCCGCACATGACGATTCCTGTTTTCTCTCCTCCGCCATTCGGCAGAATCACCTTATTTCTGGGAAAAGTTTCGTCACCCACCGACAATGTCATACATAAGTTCTGCAAATCCGCATAGGTGGAACTGCCCACCGTTATACCCTCAAACTCACTCTCATTGACATTGGTTAAAATCACAACCATGTTTTTTTGCCCCTTCAATGTAGGCTTAATCACCACACTATCTGTCCTGATGGAACCATCCGGAGAAGTAAAAAATTTCTTTTCTACCAGTTTGCCATCCGGTTTCGTTCCGTCAAACTGGAAGCCCATATACGAATAAATGGCATTATCTTCGGTGATGGACGCAGCCGGCGACACGGCTGTCCTTGTGGCGGCAGGTGTCGCCACCACTTCTACATCCATTTCCGGAGAGGACATCCTGAGGACAGGAGGCATTCCTTCCGCCCGTGTTTCCGCATCAGACGAAGTATTATAATCGTCTATGCCAAAAGCGAGCTTCACAGTAACCGGCTCTATGGTTGAAGATGTCCCGGAATCAGGCAACAGGCGGTCTTCCGTACATCCTACCAAAGCTAAGCAGGCGATACATATCGAAGCCGTTATTTTTTTTATCCTACTCATATCGTTCATTTGCATATTATAATCATATCATTAATTAGAATCACGGACACAGCGCACAGAACACGAGGTTGTTTTCTTGTTATACGGAGACAGTACTACCTTACAATCTGCAATCGCAGTTCTTTTATCAATATACAGTCCCCACGCCTCGTTTTCGTTTACTTCCGTACCGGTCCAATAAGGTTTATTTCGAGTCTCATCCTTGCCAAAGTTCAAATCGGCAAGTGAGCCACTACCCGATACCAATACAAATACCGCCCGCAACTCGGAGGCTCTCGGAAGTCTCCAGTTATGAAAACCGCCCCCGTTATATTTCCGGCATAGTTCTTTTGCAAGCAACAGCCCGTTTCCATCTTCCCACGGGACAGGCGCAATGGAGACATCGTTTTTGGTCATCTGAAGTATCTGACGAGCTTTTTCCTTCGTGTACACGTTTATATCATCCGTAATTTTCAGGCCGTCCTTGGGCAGTGTTGCGGGGTCCGGTGTATTAACAGCCACATAGGCTCCGTTACCACCATAAGCCACAGTGGTCAGGTAGGCTTCATACGGATGCTCATTGGCAGCTAAATAGCCGGATTTTTTAGGATATGTAGTTGCATACGAAGCACCCGGATAAGTAGCCGTCGGCCAATACAAAGAACCGTTGTCCAAATTCATCCACTTATAGTCTTGGCCTCCGGGAGGCGTTATATCACCTCCAAACTCACCGTTAATCACCTCCGAACTCCAGTTCTGAATACTCAGGCTCAGAGCAGAGTTATTAAAGACCAGGTCATATGTGTTTTTATATCCCTGCCTGAAACCGAATGATTTACGATCGTCACTTTGGTTAAGATAAATCTTATCCAGGCTGAATACCTCATTAATTCCATTGATATTCAACACGAGGGTTATTTCTCCGTTACCGACTTTGGTATCCATGAACGAAGGAACCAGAAACTCGCAGGTGTAAACTTCCGTAGTGGACAATGCCACAGCAGGATCTATGGTTACTCCTATCGAACCGGCGGTAGCTCCATCCTTCGGCAACCCTGTTTCCGGGTCAATAGCTCCCTTGTTCTTAATCCAGCTACCCCCTAAGTTACCCAAAGTGATACTACTCAAATTGAACTCCGATCCTTTATCCACATATTTCGTGATGTTAAGAACGATCCACGTATAAGCATGCCGGAAGTTTAAAGGAACAGTTGCCACCGATCCTTCGGACGGAGCGAACGGATAGAGGGTGCCTGTATTATAAAGCAGATCCGTCTGTTTGAGGCCGGTCTTTGCGGAAAAATCAAACGGGATGCCATTCGTATAGACATCCTTGGTAGCGGATGAGACAACCGGATAGTAGGCAACCACCTTTAATGCTTTGCCTTCCGGCCCCGCGGGAGTGACGCTTGAATGATTGGAATTGTCTAAGAAAGACCAATTCCACGGTGCGGCAGCTCCGGAGCGCTCCATGGTCGCTGTCATGTCCGACGAGCCTTTGAAAATCTCACTCCCGTTCTCACTTTTAGTGACGGACATACCGAAAACATAGGAATTTCCAGAAAAATCGGTTATGCCTGTAATGCTCCTCGATTGGGCGCCCTCCATGTTTTCTATGGACGCATTGAAGTCCAGACGGACTTCCCTTCCCGGAGTATCCGGCCCCATCCCGTCGAAGGCATGGTTGTCACAGGCTCCTGCCAATAGTAAAGAGCAGGTTGACAGGATAATTGCCCGGAGTAAGGCATGTTTATTATTTGTATCCATATTCATTTTTGTATATCGTTTCAATTACTCGTTACTCGCTCTCTGTCTCACGCAACGGATTTTCAATTTGTCTGTTTTCTGATGCCACGACGCATATCCCGTAGTAGGGGTAAAATCGACAGCCCACGCCCAACCGGACTTTTTCTTTTCATCCTCTGTAGCATTGGGTACCTCATACTCACTCCCGCACCAATAAGAGCCGGATAGTGGTGTGAACCCCCGCAATTTTTCCAAACTTCCCTGATTCACATAAATAAATGCCAGTTCCGAGAGCCGGGGAAGTCTCCAATTGTCGTATCCGTCTTCTTCCAAATCGCGGCATAAGTCAAAGGCTGTCAACGCAGTTCCGGTCTTCCACTGCGAAGTCTCATTACCATCCTCATCCACCATATCGTTGGCGGAAACCATCAGGTTGGGAAAAGTTCCTTCATAGGAAAAGGCATCCGCCACCGTAGCATACAAGCTCCCGTTTTGTCCTCCTAAAATATCTGGAGCATAATAGCTGTTTCCTTCCTTATAAAAATCATCGTAGTCGAATGGAAGTTTTGGATTAGTACCCCAAGAGTACTTCTTTTCGGGTATATTCTGTGAGGAGCCCGCAGCGTAAGTCCAGTTCACATTCTCTCCGTTAAAGCCCTGATAAATGAGGTAATATCCCGAGATGGAAGGAACAGAGCCCATTGCGGATGCTTGCCATGGTTCAAGAGTGGCTTCGAAGCCTAAATTCTTCGGCATGCTCTTGTACGCAAGTTCGGCGGTGGCATAGCCCGCGGCCTTCACGCTACTGATAGTAAACTGGTATATGTGGTTGCGCAGGATGTCCATTTTGTCATTGGGGGCGGCGGCGTTGTCGTTGGTAAAGTCCACCCGATAGTAGGACATATCCGGAGAGCCATTATAATAGCCACCTACGATAATGGCGAGGCGGTTGGTATGTTGGTCGTCATACACGCTGCCCCAATTCAAATCGGCTTCGGGCAAATAGATTTGGCCTAAACAATAAGTATTGTTCGTTATATATGGGGCGCCACTGTATGTTTTCGTGGTTGTCGTCCCGCCATCCACGCCGGAAGGACGGTCTATCACGATCTCATCGGATGAAGCGCCATCTGCCGTAACCGTATTCCAGTGGAAGTTCCCCTTGGCAGGCATATATGTATATCTCTGCCCTGCCCGCCATACTTGTACTTCAGCCATCGTAAAAGGCTGTTTGCCACTGCCTGTATTCGTCCAGGATGTAATCGCACCGTCCGGACCTGTTTTTTTGGTGCCGACACCTATATCTATACGCGCTACGGCGCGAACCAACTTTGCTTCATTGTAAACGGCACCTTCCATCACTTGTACTGATTTGCCTCCGTTGGCCACCCCGAACATGGGAAACGGGTGGACATCATCAAAAACAAGGGGACCGGGTTCAACTGCGCTCAGGCTGGCTTGCTGCACATCTTCGTAGCTCTTGCCATACAGGCCATAAAGGAATCCATAATCAGGCAGGTTGGCAAGGATAACCAGTTTGTAGCTATCATTTGCCCCCATACTCTGCAACAAGTTGGCGGTATAGCTTCCGCTGGTATTCTTATGTCCTTCCGCCACGTAACGCAGGGTTCCGTAAGAATCTGCGTCGGCATTGAACTGAAGAATATAAATTGAAGAAATCTGCGCATCTGTCCCCGCAGTACCCCCCGAAGCCATGCCGGTATCGGATGTCGATACGGAAAGCTTCACAAGGACGGGACCGTCCTGCTGTACATTATAACGGTCATCGTTCTGGCAAGCTCCCAGCAGAAGGATGATCCAAAGGGATTTCATCAGCCCGCTCAATCTTTCTATATATCTGTTATCTATCTTCATATTATATTCTTAACCTTTATATCTCATTAGGGATAAAAGAATCAATTGTATTCTTTCCAGACAACCGTTTCCCCCCAACCTGTAATTTCAACCTTTACATCCGCCGAACTCTCAAAGTTCAATAAAAGATTGGTGGTTTTGCCGACAACGGGGACTATCGGGTTGCCGCTGCTGTCCGTCGTTACGCTTTTAAGCAAAGACTGGTTGTGGTAGATGTCTATCGTGATTCCCTTACCGTTTATTGTAGGGAAAAGACGGCACATGGAGACTTCGAAGTCTTTGTTCGCGGCAAGGGTCATCGGCGGGCAAAAGGAAGCGGGCTCGCCTCCGTAATTACAGCTAAAATCCATCCGGCTGTAGGTTTCATGGATAACGAGCAAGTAATTTTCGTCGTCCGTACCGGTGAGCTTTTGCAGTCCGCGCAGGGTTATATTGATGGACGCCGTCATGCGGGAGATTTCCATGATTTGGTCTTCGACACGACCGGACGTTGTCTTGTTTTCTATTTTAAGCTCTCCGTGCATCAAATCGGCGGGAGAGGTAAACATGCTCTGTTCGCCTGCCTTTGCGGAGGCTAAGGGTTTCAACGAGATGAAACAGTCGGAGCATGAATCGCCCTTTTTCAGGGGGCAGAGGAGCATCGAACCGTCCTGCGCGTTGCACAAGCTTACGCAATGCAGGGTGGGAATACCCGGATAGTTCAGGATGACAGATTCCATATTATTCACAGGGAGTATGTCGAGCAGCAAGTCTTTGTCATCAAATACATAGAGGCTCATATCTTTTATTGCTTCCTGCGGTATGTCTGCAGGCAGATTCACCTTCAGCGGGATACCCTTGAAACAATCATCGGTATTCTCGGCTATGCACCCCGACAACAACAGCAGTGTGAACATAAAGTATAATATCCCCGGCACGAACCGGAATTTATAGGCACCTGTCATAATGGATATTCTTTCTTATTTTATTTCTTTGTAGTTTAAAATATCTGCCACGGACAATGTCCGTGGCAGATGCTTATTAATAAGCATGCATGCCCTGCAGAAGGGACATATCGATCATACTATCTAATTCGGGAATTATTTCCATTCTTTGGAGATTTCCGTTGCAAGTACCCAAGTTGCTGCATTAACTGTAACCTCTACGGAACTGTTAACAGTCGGTTTGGTCGGATCTTCAGTACCACCACCACCGCTACCGCCTTCGTTGGTAGGTTTAAAGTTACCGTTCAAAGCCAATTTTACAGTATATGCCTTACCTGCTGCAAGTTCCTCCTTGTCTCCGCCTCCGAAGTAGGTAGTGAAATACATAGTCTGGAGTTCTTCTGCTACTCCTTCCCCTTGATTAGCTTTTGTTTTTCTCCACAACACCTCAACTACGAGCGCTGTCGGATGATTGTTAATGTCCGAAACACCGGTGTTTGCGAAGGTATACCAATGTCCTATATCCGAAATTTTATTCGCTGTTTGACCGCTTCCGGGGGTGAAATTGGCAGTACCGGCCTCTATAGTGTACTCATTATTGGGTTTGAACTTATCATTAGTACCTGTCCATGGATCACCCCATGGTACACCACCGGTATACTGTTTCAAATCTTGTGTGATATAGTCAGAGCCGCCTGCGGTAGCAGGAAGGAAATGTGTCACTCTCTGGGCGTTCATCAGGTACACACGTGTGATAGTGAAGTTCGCATCAGTATTCGTGGCAAAATCATTTGCCTGGGCATATACATTGTCCGTTACACCTCCACCATTGAATGTAATTTCCGTGAGCTGTATTCTGGCTGATAAATAATGCAACTGTACTGTTGCTGTAGCTTTCTGAACACCACCGTCATCTGAGAACGGACTCAAATCATCTATCCCCGACATATAAAGATTCGCATCCTTATGGGTTACCGCGCCGTCTATATTGTCAGGATCGACAAGCATATCCGACAGCACAGCCTTCAGGGCATCCTCACTTGCAACAGAGGCAAACGCCCCGCCCGTACCCGTCATGTCTCCGGTATTGGCTACAACCGCCACTTTCTTGGCGTCCGTCGTAGTTGATATCGAATTGGCACCAATTGCCGGAGTACCGATATACTGCTTCGTAATAACGATTCCGCTCTGGTTGAAGATAAACACTGTAAGATCATTTACCGTACCATTTTTTGTATCCAGATCGCCGGGTATACCCGCCGCTTTGCTGGTCACCTGATCGCTATTTCCGACCAATTTAAGGATAACTTTCGCTTCCGGGGCATCGCTCCCACCACCGGGGATTCCATCGTCGTTTTTTGAACAACTTGCCAATGCCGCTATCGCGCACACCGACAATAATAAACTTCTTACTTTCATTCGTAGATATTTAATTAATAAATAAGATAATAGTCCCCTATAATAACTCTAAATATAATTCCAAGTATAGCTCTATTATGAATAGAGAAATATTTGAATTAGAATTTGCTTAAGCAGTTGATTATCAAGATATTTTAATTGTAAGATAAAACGACATACACTTTATACGAATTGCATTTGTAAAAATGGATGTCAATAATATTCTGAAAATAAACATATTATGACATCAGGCGCTGAAACAATACTGAAACAATACTGAAACAAAAAATAAAAATACATTGAATCTTCGGGCTTATGAACCATGAAATTTTACTTAACGAGTTGCTCTACATCGAGGAACACCGTTCGTGCATGAATTATTTAAATCAAGCGGAATCCGGTTTTAAATATATTGAGTTAGATCAAGAGATATTTATACAGAAGGAATGCGCATGTTGGAACTATTTACTCATATTTCTCGACGGAGAATTTATTATCAGCCAGGATCAATTCAAAAAGCGAAAGTTTAATGCAGGGACAATGGTTTTACTGCCTAAAATGTCTACATTCAGCGGTTGGGGAAGTGACGGCGCCAAACTGGTAGCGTTGTCGTTCGAGACGCCTCCAGGCAGTTGTGATATGTTTATACTACAATCATTGTCAGAGATTTGCAAAACAATTCAATATGACTTCCAAGCCACAGAAATCCGTTATCCGCTTGCACCTTATCTGGATGTACTTACTTATTGTTTAAAAAAGGGATTGAGTTGCAGGCACCTGCATGAATTAATGGAAAAAGAGCTGTTTTTTTTAATCCGCGGATTTTATACAAAAGAAGAAATTGCCGGTTTATTTTACCCTATCATAGGACAGGATTTTTTATTTAAAAAAATGATTATAGAAAACTACCAGAAGGCAGGCAGCATAGAAGAACTTATTTCCATTTCCAAGCTATGTATTTACAACCGATTATTACTCAATATTTTATAGATAATAAGTCAG
>DXVO01000003.1 GCA_019417325.1 Parabacteroides sp.
AGAGCATCTGCCTTACAAGCAGAGGGTCGGCGGTTCGAATCCGTCAACGCCCACAAAAAAAAAGGACATGTTTTTATAACATATCCTCTTTTTTTATATCATCCATTTTAACGTCTTTGATGTAAGGGTACTGATATAATGCGGTCTATCGAATACTTTCCCGGTCCAACTATATACATCAATACAAAAACTACCAAATAAATAAAAGCCAACTCCTTCACTGCAAACGGGTCCGCTCCGTGAATAACAAAGAAAGCCATTCCCATCGTAAATATCATCGGTATCATAGCCAAACGATAAAGCGCCCCGAAAATAAATCCTACAGAACATAACATCTCTCCAAAAATAGCCAAGCCTAAAGATACAGAATTACCCACACCTAACGGATCTGGAAATGTGGCAGACATTTCCGAATAATTAGTCCACTTCTGTAGACCATGACTTAACAACAGTCCTCCAAAAAGAAGACGAAGAGCTAATAACAACAAAGAGATTGCCGTTCCATCCGGCTTCTGGGGAAATAAAAATTTATAAATCTTCAACATATTATTTTATTTTTCATTTTATAAGAAAACAAAACAATACATTAAAAGGTTCAATAAACTTACATTTCACGTTTCAGTCCGCTTACCTGCTCTTTATCCTGAAGCAATACTCTCCACCTCCTAATACCGTGGCAGAATCGGTATACAAAGTTGCTTGTGTATTAGGCGGAACAGTCACATTAAGCACAATTGTTTCGCCTTCCCGTCTCCATTTGGAAACAATAAGTCCACGAACTGACTTATATGTAGCCTCAGCCCAATCAAGTTCCTGTATAAAATGCGGTTTAATAACAAAGTGTGCAAACCCCGGATTATTTTCATCATAATTAATCCCAGCTATGACATTAAACATCCAGGCACTTATATTCCCTAAAAAAGCGTGATTCAATGAAGCATCCTTTCTATTCTCATCTATCAACCATGTTTCATATAAAGTCGTAGCATTCATTTTCTTTATCCAATAGCCCCAGGACGGATGTGTATCTTTTACGATCATATGATAAGCTAATTCTGTATAGCCATAATGGGATAACACAGACGGAACATATTTACTACCCAGTAAGCCAAAATCCAGAGAACCTCCGTTATTTCTCACTTTCTCAGCCAATTTTTCAGCTACTAATGATTGTTTTTCTTCAGGAACTATATCCAAATACAACGCCAAACTCTGAGACGTTTGTGTACCATTTGCATATATGCCTGTTTCCGGATGAAAAAATTTCTCATTAATCCTATTTTTCAAAGCAGCCGCCTTTTCTTTATAATATGCAGAATCATATCCTAATAGTTCAGCAAACTGTGTCATCCGTATATAATCCAGATAAGCAAAACAGGAAGAAGTATATTCTACCAGCGTTTGTTCCCTATAAAATACCCAGTCTCCCAATCCGTAGGTCAGTAACCCCTCCACTTCACGAGTCTGTAGATATTCCAAATAATTCCGGCAAGTCTCATAAACTTGCTCTATACAACGGGTATCACCATAATACATATAAAGTGCATAGGGTATAACAAATAAAGCTGCATCCCATACAGGCCCTATCCAATCGTCATATCCCCACCCAGAACTTGGTATGATTCCGGAAATACGTCCATTATTTCTCTGATTATCAACAAAATCGCGCATCCATTTTTCATAAAATAAAATACCGTCATAATTCAACAATGCCAGGTCAATGGCAATATATGCATCGGCAGTCCAACCATTCTTTTCCCGTTGCGGACAATCCGTAGGAATACTATGCAAATTACTCAGATAAGAACGATTGGTAGCTTCCCATAAACGATTTAAAACCGTATCCGAACAACAGAACATACCCACAGGTTCAACATCCGTATGAACAAACAGCCCTGTTAACGACTGAATGGTCAACAGAACAGGCTTATCGCTTTCTATTTCTACATATTGAAAACCATGATACGTAAAAGAAGGAATAAACACTTCATTTTCCCCTTTCCCTTTCAATATAAAAACATCCTGTTGAAATCTTTCCACCGAGTCTATCGGAGTAAAATAGATATCGATGTTACTCTGATCTAACCGTCCCTCTTCATCAAGCATTTCCCCATGTTTTATAAAAACATGAGTATCCGGCTCGCCTTTTACTTCTAGGCGGCAAACCCCGGAAATATTCTCGCCAAAATCATATACATACAATGTATCGTTAAACTTGTGCATATTAACCGGACAAATCTCTTTTTTAATCCGAACAGGAGGCATATTCTGCGATTGTAATACCGGCTGGAAATCCGCAGACACAGCTTTTGCCTGTTTCCAGTTCGTCTCATCACATGACACCTTTTTCCAATCTTCAATTTCAGCCCTTGCATCATATATGTCCCCACTATAAAGGCTATTGAACAGATAAGGGCCTGTTGCAGTTTTCCAATCAGTATCCGTTGAAATAACTTGTGTAGAACCATCCGCATACAACAAATGTATCTCACAAAGTAACTGTGGACGCGCTCTCCATTGTGCTTTTTCAAAATCCCAGACACCTTTGGATTGCATATTAAACCAACCGTTACCTAATACGGCGGCCACCACATTCTTTCCTCCTACAACCTGCGAAGTTATATCATATACAGAATATAGTACCCGTTTGTCAAAATGCGTATATCCCGGTTCCAGATAAGAATTCCCTATTTGCTTTTCGTTCAGGAACATTTCAAAATATCCTAATCCAGAAACATAGGCACGGGCAGATAATGGCTTTTCTTTCACTTCAAAGACTTTTCTGAACATAGGAGCCGAAGCGAAATCTTTATCCAGCCAATCAGTTATCCAGATAGCCTGCCAATCCGCCAAACCCATCTTCCCCATTTCAAAACTATCTACAGGAGATTCTATTGATTGTCCCTGCTTATCCCAAATTATAACCTTCCAATAATATCGTTGATGGGATTCCAAACAAATCCCACTGTCATATGTACATCTGGCTACAGAAGTCTGAACTTTGCCGGAAATCCATATATCCGCCTTTCCTTTTTCCAACAAACCAACCGATGAAGCTATCTGAATCTGATAAGCATGTTGTATAAATAAGCCATTCTTTCCAGCAAAACTCCATACAAAGCGGGGGCGAGGGGTATCCACACCCAAAGGTGCTTTTTGATATTCACAACGTAAATTCACAACTTCTATCCTGTCAACTTTTTTACATCCGGAAAGAGACAGAACAATCAAACATATATATATTATTTTATGGACTTCACTCATAACATAAACATATTAAAGGCTTCAAATTAACAGGCACAGATTTTTTATTTACAAATCTGTGCCCATCAAAAACTAACCAAAAAATTTCCCTGTAAATTAATTGTATCCCTGATTCTGTTTCAATTGTGTATTTATTTGTAACTCCCGATATGGTATAGGATAAACAAGTCTCTCCTTTGTAACATTATAAGCTCTTTTCTGAATATAAGGATAAAGAGCCTTCATCCGTTTACCATGTTCGGTCATTACCTCTATGGCTTTCCCTGTACGAACCAAATCAAACCAACGCTGATTTTCAAATGCAAATTCATGCCGGCGCTCGTCAGCAACCAAATCTGCCGTTACAGTCGATACAGATGGAAGTCCTGCCCTGTTCCGTACTTGATTAACCAACGGTAACGCCAGGTTGGCCTGATTTGTCTCCACATAACATTCTGCTAAGGAAAGGAGTACATCCGAATAACGATATATTGGCCAGTTATCATCCGTGTTCATGAGTCTTGAGTGAGGATGCCGATATTTATTAATGAAATAATAGGAAGAACTATAATTTCCAATCCGGGAATCATCAACATTCAAAACAGCCTCCAAAACAAACAAACCATCACTGTTTGTATTTCCCACGGCAGATTTAATTGAGAAAAGCAATCGTTCATCACCCGATTCATAAGAATCTACCATTTCCTGAGTCGGGACATTCCAACCACCTTCACCTATTGTATTAGAATTAGGAACACCGGTAATCAATTCGGCCTCCGCTGTTTTTGGAATGAAACGATATAGCCAGTCACTATTCTGTCCCTGATTTCCTTGCTGATATTGCACTTCAAACAAGGATTCTATATTGTTTTTCTTACTGGTATCAAATACGTCTTCATAGGTAGACATCAAATCATATCCCATCTTCATAATTTCCTGCAACTGACGGATAGCTTCACTATAATCCCGCTGAGGTTTAGTCATCAATACCTTTGCTAACAACATACGTGCACTTCCTTGACTAATTTTTCCATTTTGAGGGAAAGCCGGTTTATCTAATAAAGATACAGCATTTTTTGCATCATCAAGAATAACCTCATATACCTCATCTACACTGGCACGCGGAAGAAAAGAACTTTCCGGATCGCTCACTTCATCCAAATACAGGCTGACTCCACCATAAAAGCGGACCAGGCAAAAATAATAATAAGCCCTAAAAAAGTAAGCCTGTCCGGTTACCTCTCGAATAAAATTTTCCGAAAAAGGTTTTCCTTCTATACGGTTCAGAATTGTATTGGCACGGGAAATCCCCTGATAACAAGTCGTATACATACTATTCGTATTGACATCTTCACTATCGTCCGTAAAATCTGCAACTTCTTCATAATCTCCCCATGCCCGGTTTGCTTCATAGCGGGTGTAATGAGTATTATCGGAACGCATCTCTCCCATTATAAATCCAGGAATACCTACTGTCCCTCTCATGGTAGAATACATACCCGCTACTGCCTGCTCAAACTGGTTTTCCGTTTCATAAAAAGCACCGCCATTGGGATAATATTCCGGCTTTATGTCAAGGAAATCACTCGAACATGCTGTTAACATGCTTAACGCTAAAATAACAAATATATTTTTCATAATATGCTCTTATTTAACTACTACAAATTAAAATTAAAAAGTAATATTACAGCCAATGCTAAATGTACGAGGTACTGGATAGGCTACACGATCGACCCCCAAAAACTGCCAATTGGCACCACCGGCACTAACTTCTGGATTCATACCTTTATATTTAGACCATACAGCCAACTGCTGACCGCTAAAGAAAACTCTTGCTTTAGAAATATATGCGTTCGGTTTGAAAGGGATTGTATACCCCAACGTAATATTCTTTAAAGACAAATAAGAATTTTTTGTCACCCACCCACTATGTGTCAGACGATATAATTCCGTTGTTCCTGACTTTGTTCTGGGTACTAATCCATTACCAGGATTCTCTGGCGAACGCCAACGTTCCGCCACCTCATTGCGAACATTAAATACCCCATCCAAATTATCAGTAAACTGGCGCATTTCATCAATTATATCTCCCCCTACAGAACCTGTCAAAAGTATACTCAAATCAAAGTTTTTATAAGAAAACTCATTCGTCATACCAAAAATAAAATCCGGATTCGGGTCACCGATTATTATACGGTCGTTAGTATCGATAACGCCGTCAGGTACACCATTCGGACCACTTACATCCCTCATTCTTACTGAACCTACTTCTGAAGTGACATGTTTTGGTTGCGACTCAAATTCTTCTTCATTCATATAAACACCATCAAATACATATCCCACGAAAACGCCAATAGGCTGACCTACCTGTAAGCGATTATAGTCCTGGTTTGCAGTGTATCCACCAACAGGTGTATCGTTTGTGCCCAGTTTCATTATTTCATTCTTATTAAACGAAATATTAAAATTGGTATTCCATTTAAACTCATTCACCATATTTTTGGTATTAATGGTGATTTCATGTCCCCACGATTTATAATCTCCGATATTGGCATCTACATTTGAAAAACCGGAACCTACCGGAATATCAATCCGGAACAGCATTCCATCCGTATACTTATAATAATAATCATACATTACAAAAATACGGTCATTCAGGAAACTAAAATCAAGCCCAAGGTCAAACTGCTTTGTCGTCTCCCAAGTTAGCTTATTATTACCTAAACTATTCAGAGCCTTACCCGGTGTTAAAGCATCCCCAAATATATAATTGGCATCTCCCATGGAAGGGATATATTTATAATTACCACCTACATTATAATTACCTGTTAAACCATAACTGGCACGCAATTTCAGGTAATTCATCACAGGCGTTACCTTTTCCATAAACGGTTCATCCGAGATAATCCATCCAGCAGAAATAGAAGGGAAATTAGCATATTTATTACTGGACCCGAAGCGTGAACAACCATCACGACGGAAAGTTGCCTGAAGCAAATAGCGGTCTTTAAAACTATAATTCACACGACCGATTAACGACACCAGAGCCCATTCTTCCAAATAATTCGAACCATTTTTTGTAGCAGCAACATTCAACCACGAAATAGAATCGTCTGGATAATCTGTACCAGATAATTCATTATATTCTTCACGGAATTTCTGTGCGGAATAACCGATCAATGCATCAATCGAATGTTGCCCAAACCGTTGGTTATAAGTCAACATATTTTCGACATTCCAGTTATATACGAACTTACTAAAATAATATCCGGTCGCTTTCTGGGGAGGTGCCACAAACATTGCACCAGCGGCTGTAGAAGGAATAAACTGCCTGTGGTTATTACCCTGCAACTCTATATTCGCCTGTATTTTATATTTCAACCCTTTATACAGTTCCACCTCAGCAAAGGCATTACTTAATAATGTTATCCCCTTAAACTTTTCCTGTCTTTCATTCAATACTCTCAACCAGTTAGGCTGAGGGAACATTCCCGGCGCATTCAATGCCATTTTATAGCTACCATCTTCCTCATACGGACTCAAAATCGGTGAAGCCAACAAACCGGAAGACATAATACACCAAGGACCATCCGTGTTTTGCAAATCGGTAAGCTGCAAAGTAGGTGCCAGATTCAATCCTATTTTTATCTTATCATTTACTTGGAAATCATTATTAGCACGTAATGAAAAGCGCTCAAAATTTGTATTATCCACTACTCCCTTCTGATTATAATAACTAGCTACAATAGCTGAAGAAAATCGGTCCTTACCGGCTGTAATACTCAAGGTATAATTCTGAGTCGGCGCTGTACGTATCATTTCATCATACCAATCTGTACCCTTTCCATACTGTTCAGGATTTTGATAAGGTTCCGGAACACCATCGGCATACCCCTCATATTTAGCCTTATCCTCATAAAATTCTTTCTGATACTGGGCAAAAGAATGAGCATCCATCACATCCGGACGACGACTTTTAGGAACAGCCTGAATACCGTAGTTTGCACTAAAAGTTACTTCCGTACGCCCTGACTTACCACGTTTGGTTGTAATCAAAATGACCCCACTTGCTGCCCGAGAACCATACAAAGAAGTTGCTGCTGCATCCTTTAGAACTGAAAAACTCTCTATTTCATCCGGATTTATATTATTGATTCCTGTTGTGATAGGCATTCCGTCGACAACAAACAACGGTTCATTTCCTCCATTTACAGAAGCTGCACCACGGATTCGGAAAGATATACCTTGCCCTGGAGTTCCGGTTGTCTGGTTTATCTGAATACCGGAAACCTGCCCCTGCAACTTTTGCCCGATTTGTCCGACCGGCAGGTCCGCTAACTCTTTTCCATTTACTTTCGCAACAGCACCGGTCAAATTCCGTTTTTTCTGTGTACCATAACTGACAACAACAACCTCGTCCAAAGCCTGCATATCATCCTGTAAGACAATATCCATAACTTGTTTGCTCCCGGTAGGAACTTCTCTTGTAATATAGCCGATATAAGAAACAACCAATATGGAATTCCGAGGAACTTTTATACTAAACATACCGTTCATATCGGTAATAGTCCCATTTGTGGTCCCTCTTTGAATTACATTAGCTCCGGCAATCGTTTCACCTTTAGAGTCTTTAATTACTCCGGTTATTATCCTTTCCTTGTCTACTGCAGTAACCCGGGATAGTATAATCTGGCGATCCACTATTTTATATGCCACATCTGTATCCTTAAAAAGCAAATCCAGCACATCCGTAATTTTGCAACTTTTCACTGAAACACTCACCTTACGGGATACTTCGACAGACCTGTCTGTAAAAAGGAAACGATAATCCGTATCCTTTTCAATCCGGTCTAACACCTGTTCTACAGAAACACCATTCATCGATAAAGATAAAACAGTCTTTTGAGAATAAGACTCTTCAGCGTGGAGCTGCATAATCATAATAAGCAGAAATACAATACTAGCTCTCATAATACGTATTGATTTATAAATAAAGGAGCAATCCGTTTTATAGACTTTGTTCCAATTTGTTTTTTTCATAACTTTGTATGGATTTATAATTTTTAAATTAATCAAATTCGGTTGGCGCCGGATTTGATGCTCGACTTGGACAGGAAAAAGTTGGCGCTTTTTCCTGTCTTTCCTTTATATACTTTTACTATCCGGTATCATTCTTATTCATAAGCTTACTTTTTTAGTTGCACATTATATTATTTAAACCGTACATTTATTCGTTGCCGGCTAAATGTCGAATCATTCTGTTGTGTCATTTCCGTCATCGACCATTGTATAGGAGTAGCAAGCTCCAGATAATTCATAATCTGTATGATTGTCTCCCCGGCAAATGATGCCCTTACACGATATTCCTTATCAATATTTCCGGACAGCTCGATATCAATGTTATAGCGTTTGGATAACTGCTTGAATACATCCTCTATGCGAGTATTTCTAAAAATTAATCTGCCTTCTTTCCAAGCTGTTTTCTCATCAAGCTGTATAACCTGTATTTGAAGTTTCCCGGTAGCTTTATTATACACAGCCATTTCCTGAGGCTTTAATGTCACTTTTCTATTATTTATGCCAATGTCAATAATACCCTTTTCCAAACAAGCTTCTACAAGTTCTTCTTCATAAGCATTCACATTAAAACGGGTTCCTTTTGCTGTTACTTTCACTCCAGATGGTGTCATTACATTAAATAAATGTATCGAATCCGCTTCAACCTCAAAATAGGCTTCACCTGTCAGATACACATTTCTCTCTTTTCCGGTAAACTGAGCAGGATAACGAAGCTTACTTTTTGAATTAAGCCAAACTTTCGAATGGTCCGGCAGTTCAAACCGGGTTATAGCCCCAGAAGCGGCAACCACTTCTGCAAAAACAACTTCCCCTCTTCCTATATCTCCTTTCTGATTGATATAAAGATAGGACAACACCAGACTTGTTGTCAACAATGGAAGTAAAAGAACCGCAGCCACCCGGTATAGATATTTCATAAACAGCTGCTTCCGGTTAATCGAATGGAGTTTTTGGAGGTTTCGTCTATATGCACTGCCTACATCTATTGAACAATAGATATCTATATCGTTGGATATAGCATAGGCTTCCTCTAGATATTTCTTTGCTTCTTCTTTATTTTTATCTTCCATTTTTATTACTTTTTCTATTCAATAGACAAACGAAAATGAAAATAACGACACGAAAAAACACTTTTTTTTATCAAATTAAATAAATACATTTGCCCGCAATGGAGAATGTGATACCCAATATTGACAAACTACTAAAACAAATAACCTTAAATAACGACGAAGAAGCCTATCGCCACCTGTTTGAGTATGCTTATCCGGCATTGTACCTGTACGCAAGAAGATACATTGACAATCAAGCCGACAGGGAGGATATTATTCAAGATGTTTTTTGCAAGCTTTGGACAAGTCGTAATAAAATCAACTGTAATATTTCCGCGAAGAACTTTTTAATTACTTGTGTAAAAAATCAATGCCTGAATTATCTGAGAAAACAAGGAACAATTGAAGACTATATGCAATATGTTTCAAAAAGAACTCCCATATACGACACCGGAGGAGATAATATTTACATGCTGCATGAGTTGGAAAATAAATTAAACGAGGCACTTTCTAAACTACCCCCAGAATACCGGACCGCATTTGAAATGTCGAGAATAGAAGGTAAAAGTAAAGAAGAAATAGCAGAAATACTGAATGTATCGCCACGAACGATCGAACGCTACCGTCAAAAAGCAACAGACCACTTAAAAAAGGAGCTACGGGAATATTTACCTCTGCTTGTTTTTTTATTCCCGTAAGTTAAAATTAGCAAAAAGACAAACCTTCTTGCGTAGCTTTGTGATCCAGGGTGTCTAAATAGTAAAAGGACACAACTTCAAGAATCACAATATCATCTATAATATTTTATATTTTAATAATCATGAAAAATATGTCAAGAAGAAGCTTCCTCAAATCGGGAGCAGTAGCAGCAGTAGGGTTTAGTATTGTACCGGGCTCAGTACTCGGCAGGCCATTCGGTCATGTAGCACCCAGTGACAAATTAAACATTGCAGGTATAGGGGTCGGAGGAATGGGACGTCGTAATCTGGCTAATATGAATACGGAAAACATTGTAGCCCTTTGCGATATAGACTGGCATTACGCAGACAAAACATTTAAAGATTATCCTTCAGCCAAACGTTACAAAGATTGGCGTGTGATGTTTGATGAAATGGGTAAATCTATTGATGCTGTTATGGTAGCAACACCTGACCACACACATGCCGGGGTAACAGCCCACGCTATTACTTTAGGCAAGCACTGCTATGCCCAAAAACCACTCACCCACTCTGTTTACGAATCCCGTTTATTAACAAAACTGGCAAAAAAATACAGAGTAGCCACCCAAATGGGTAATCAGGGAAATTCATTCGATTGGTGTCGTCAGGTAGCAGAATGGATACATGCGGGTATAATCGGCGAAGTAACAGAAGTACATTGCTGGACCGACCGTCCCATTTGGCCACAAGGACTAATGCAACCGGATGAAGCCATGAAATGCCCGAAGACACTGGACTGGGACCTCTTTATCGGCCCTGCCCAAAAACGTCCCTATCACAGTGCTTATACTCCCTGGAACTGGCGAGGATGGTGGGATTTCGGGACCGGTGCTTTAGGTGACATGGCATGTCATATCATGGATCCTGTATACTGGGCTCTCGACCTGAAATATCCTACAAGTGTTATAGGTAGTTCAACATTGAGTAATCTGTATTCACCTCCACATGCACAAATCGTAACATATACATTTCCGGAACGCCCGGCAAAAAAATATATTAAAATGCCGGAAGTAAAAGTCTACTGGTATGATGGTGGTTTGATGCCTCCCCGCCCGGAAGAATTGAAAGACGGCGAAATGATGGGCGATTCAAACGGAGGTATTATTTTTGTCGGTTCAAAAGGTAAAATAATGACTGGATGTTATGGCATGAATCCAACTTTAATACCTTTCAGGGATATGGAACATTTTAACCAACCCCAAGCAACCATCCCAAGGGTAAAAGGAGGTAACGGCGATATCTGGAATACAAATGCCCACGAACAGGATTGGATACGAGCTTGCAAAGAATCAGCAGAAAATCGTATCGAAGCATCTTCTAATTTTCAATTCTCCGGTCCGTTCAACGAAATGGTAGTAATGGGAGTACTGGCTGTTCGCTTACAAGGATTACACCGGGAACTTCAATGGGATGGCAAGAATATGCAATTTACAAATCTCTCGCCTAATGATAAAATCAGCATTGTAACTGTCGACAACTTTAAAGTTATAGACGGAGATCCTCGTTTCGACCGGCGTTTTTCAGAATTTAATGCTGTTGAGATGGCTAATGAATGGATTAAACACACTTACAATAACGGTTTCTCATTACCGGAGATGCCTAAATAAATAGAAAATAATATGATAAAAAGACTATTCAAACTAACAATCGCTTTCATCTGTTGTATATTGGTACTGTCTGTACAAGCACAAACTAAAGCAGAAAAAAACGGCTGGAGGCTTGCCATGCAATCCTATTCGTTTCATAAGTTTCCTCTAACCGATGCATTAAACAAGACTCAGGAACTCGGACTAAAATATATCGAAATATTCCCCGGTCATAAATTAGGCGGAAAATGGGGCAATAAAGTTTTTGATTATAATCTGGACGTACAGACTCAAAAAGAAATCAAAAAACTTGCAGCATCAAAAGGAATTAGGATTATTGGTTGTGGCGTTTGCGTCTTCGAAAACGAATCGGACTGGAAAAAGATGTTTCAATTCGCATCTTCGATGGAACTTGAGTTTATCAGTTGCGAACCGGCTTTAAAAGATTGGGATTTGGTTGAAAAGCTGTCTAAGCAATATAACATTCAAATTTCAGTACATAACCATCCACAACCTTCAACCTATTGGAAACCGGAGAACCTGCTGAATGCTATTTCTAAACGCAGTAAATTACTCGGCTCATGTGCTGATGTCGGTCATTGGCGCCGGAATGGATTGAATCAAATTGACTGTCTGAAACAACTGAAAGGGCGTATCATATCCTTACATTTCAAGGATATAGCACCCAAAATGAAAGGAGATCAAGAACAACATGATGTAATCTGGGGTACCGGCATTCTGAATGTAAAAGAAATGTTGAAAGAATTGAAAAAACAGAATTTCAAAGGAGTCTTTTCTATCGAATATGAATACAACTGGGACAACTCGGTTCCGGATATCAAACAATGTATCGAGTATTTCAATAAAGCCACAAACGAAATTCTATAAAACATACGGGGCTGTCTGGCAATGAAAAGTCAGATAACCCCATGTTTATTTCAATGCAAGAGCAGTTATCCCATAAAAAATAATTCCTCAATAATCAACAGATTATCAAGGAATTATTTTGTGATCGGGGTGGGATTCAAACCCACGACCTTCAGAACCGGAATCTGACGCTCTATTCAGCTAAGCTACCCAACCAAAGACAGTGCAAAAGTATATATAATATCGGAGGAAAACAAACCGGGGATGAAAAAAACAGCATTTTTGATATTTTGCAAACAATAAACACAAAATCACTGCCATTTTGCAAATAAAAACAAGACTTGAATTGCTCTTTTTTCATTAATCATTATCTTTGCCCCGCATTATTCATAAAATAAAGCCACAAGAATATGAGTTATTTAATTAAACCGGCAGGATATAAAGCTTTATTAAATTTGTCCCAAACAGAAATGGGGATTAAAAAGATTAAAGACTTTTTTCAGCAAAACTTATCGTCCGAACTGCGGTTAAGACGTGTTACAGCACCTTTGTTCGTACTAAAGGGCATGGGAATAAACGACGACTTGAACGGAACAGAACGCGCAGTTACATTCCCCATTAAAGATTTGGATGATTCCAAAGCAGAAATTGTTCACTCACTTGCCAAATGGAAACGTCTTACTTTGGCTGATTATGGAATTGAAGAAGGATACGGTATCTATACAGATATGAACGCCATCCGCTCTGATGAAGAATTAGGCAATTTACACTCTTTGTATGTTGACCAGTGGGACTGGGAACGTGTGATGACAGCAGAAGAACGAAACATTCATTTTCTAAAAGAAATCGTACGCCGTATCTATGCAGCTATGGTACGAACCGAATATCTCGTTTATGAGATGTTCCCTAATATCCGTCCCGTTCTACCTCAAGAAATTCATTTTATTCATTCCGAGGATTTATTACAAAAATATCCTAACTTTACCCCGAAAGAGCGTGAAGACGCAATAGCCAAGGAATATGGTGCAGTATTTATCATTGGTATCGGCTGTAAGTTAAGCAATGGAGAAAAACATGACGGGCGTGCTCCGGACTATGATGATTGGTCTACTGTTGCAGAAAACGGACAAGTCGGATTAAATGGCGATTTGCTGGTATGGGATGATGTGCTGAACCGCTCACTGGAATTATCTTCGATGGGTATTCGTGTAAACAAGGATGCATTGCTCCGACAATTAAAGATCAACAACGCAGAGGAAAAGAAAGAACTTTATTTCCATAAACGGTTGTTGAATGATGAACTTCCATTAAGTATCGGAGGTGGTATCGGACAAAGCCGCCTGTGTATGTTCTACCTTCGTAAAGCACATATCGGAGAAATCCAGGCAAGTATCTGGCCGGAAGATATGCGTCAGGAAGCTCGTGCAGCAGGAATGTATTTAATCTAATATATATGGATGTTAAAATAGAACAGAGCTGGAAAGAACGTTTAAACGCTGAGTTTGAAAAAGAATACTTCAAACAGTTAATCACTTTTGTCAAAGATGAATACAAGCAACGGACAATTTATCCTCCGGGACCTTGTATCTTCAGCGCATTCGAACATTGCCCATTTGACAAAGTCAAAGTTGTCATTCTCGGACAAGACCCCTACCATGAGCCGGGACAAGCCCATGGACTCTGTTTTTCCGTACAGGATGGAACACCTTTTCCGCCTTCATTGGTAAACATCTTTAAAGAAATAGAAAGCGATTTAGGAAAGCCGGTCCCTCAAACCGGCAATCTGTTACGCTGGGCCGACCAGGGAGTCCTTCTGCTCAATGCAACCCTGACAGTACGCGCCCATCAAGCAGGTTCTCACCAGAATAAAGGCTGGGAGGAATTTACAGATGCTGTTATTCACCGTTTGGCTGAAGAGCGGAATCACATCGTCTATATTTTGTGGGGATCTTATGCACAGCGCAAAGGGGCATTTATAGATTCTTCACGCAATCTGGTCCTAAAATCGGCACACCCGTCACCTTTATCCGCTTATCGTGGATTCTTTGGAAACGGACATTTCAGCAAAGCAAACGATTATCTTATTGCTACAGGACAAACTCCTATTGAATGGTAAAAATATAAGTCCAATAAAAAAAGGGATGCAGTTTGCATCCCTTTTTTTATACTATCTCATTATTATTAATACCAAGTCTGTGCATCACGATAGTTGCTGCTCTGACGCCATTTGAGGTCTTTCAACAAAGAAGAACTTACTGCGATATTGAAGGTATACGACTTATAAGGCCCTACCGGAACAAAACTTGCCGTCATCTGCCAGCAGTGCAAGTCGCGAGTTATATTACAAGTCATATATGAAATCTTTTTGGCATCGAAATCATAAGTAGCATTAAAGTTGAAACGCCAGTTTTTAGTCGGTTGAAAATTACCGTTAAAACTCAATGAATGCGTCAGTGCATAATCATATTCCATCTTTTGAGGATTGAAATTTCCATACCTCAACTGCATACTGTAACTGAACGATAAACTCCAGGGTATCTTGGTTATCATATAACCATCCGAATCAAAATCTCCGGCACTCTTCTTACTCCCCAACAAGCGCCCGCCCTCTTTCTTTTCCTCTCCTTCAGGAGGCAGGACTTCTTTTAATTCCGGATCATTCGCATTGGGTTGGTCCGGAGGGTTATTGCTGTCTTTAGCATCTTTCTTGCCAAACAATTTACCGAACGTCTCATTCGTAAACGTATAAGAGAAACTTGTACCGGTAGACCTTAAACGACCAAACCCTTTCCCTGCCTGCCAGCGCGGAATATCCAAACGGCGGACGGTTTTGGTACTTTCATCATATCCGTATGTATACGTATCAAATACCCCATTCAAGTTCAATGTATAACTTTTCGAGAACTTAATACGTAATCCGACATTCAGGTCGCTCCATTTAAAAGAGTCGGCAGCAAGATTATAGCTCATCCCCAATGACAGCTTATCAATCAAACTGATTTTACGTTCTCCGGTAGAGTCACGGTCTGACTTTACCTTCATTTCGATATTATTATCCAACTGGAAATTCAAACTACCTTGCTTTCCGTCAGGAGCCGTTCCAAACATACCGCTGGAGAAAGGAGAATATCGAATGGTATTTGCTTTTCCATAGGCATCTTCATACTGAATATCTTTCCAAAACCCATATTCAGAACTGCCGAAGTCAGGAGCATAGCTGAAACTAACAGAAGGTTCCATACGATGACGTATCTTCAATACTTTTCCTCCAAAAATCTGCATGAACTTCATAGGAACATATGTTCCATACAATGTGGTCGAAGCCGAAACCGAAGCATTATAGTTGAACACCCGATAGAAACCATATGTCGTATCACGGTCTACCACCGTCTTTTTCTGCATGTCATAAGCCTTCTCGACCTTATTCGTATACCACCGTTCAGTATAACTGAAGGATGGTGATATATTCAAATATTTCAATACAGAGAATGTAGCGCTTACAGGAATCTGATGCTGCATTGCATTACGCCAATCTTTCACCAGACTCGATTTGAAAAGTTTATTTTCTTTCGTATCAATGCTGTTACGCAGGTAACCATTATAACTCATTGAAATCTTTTCATACCAACGTTCTCTTCCAATAGCATTTTTCCGCTTGAAAGGGAATATACGGCTCATACTTATCGTAATATCCGGAAGAGTAACCGAGATTGTCGAGTCTTTCGAACGCTGGTTGATGTTCATTGTTGCCGAAAGGGTAAACGGATTGTTCGGAAAACGCTGGGTAATATTAACACTGGAACCTTTCGTATTCTGGGTCACATCCTGGTTATAATAACTATTTGTATTATTACGGTCGTAACTACTAGTCGAGAAGTTCACACTGGCAGAAAACGTACGGTACGGATTCGCTTTAGGGTCCTGTGTATGTGTCCAGTTTATCTTGAAGTCCTTGGATAAACTATAGTCAGGCAATCCTTTATCACCCAAACGGGTAACCAGATAAGAAGCATTAAAATTCCCGGAATACTTATATCTTTTCTTATATGAAGAACGTGCAGCCAATCCCCAGGATCCTTTCGTATAAATTTCCCCAGTCAGCGCAAGGTCCATATAATCACTTAAAGCAAAATAATAACCTCCGTCACGCAAATAAAAACCACGGGTACTTTCATCCCCGAATGTCGGGAATATAATACCGGACGAATATGAACTGGAAAACGGGAAGAAACAGAACGGCAAACCGATCGGATATAACGGTACATCTTCAAAAACCATATATACAGGTCCGGTGATAATTCTCTTTTTGGGTTGTACCTTAGCTTTGGTCATCTGGATATAGAAGTGAGGATGGTCATGCTCGTCGCAAGTGGTATATCGCCCCCCCTTCATGTTAAGAATATCGTTATCCATTTTTTTAGTAACTCCAGCTGTCACATACCCTTCTCCCTGCTGAGTAATCACATCTGTAATATACCCTTTCTTCGTATTAAAATTATACCGCATGGTCTTCGACTCATACTGCTGGTCTCCATCTTTAAAAAGAGGATAGCCGAATTCCGCCCCGATAGAATCGAGTCCGAATTTAGCATAGACCAGGCTACTGTCCAGGTTCATCTGTATGATTTCGGATTGGAGTTCTATTTGCTGGTATTTCACATCTCCTTCACCATACAAATACGCCCAGTTCCCATTTGTCATAATAATGGAATCCTTTGCCTGATAGTCGACCGGAGCATCCAGACCCGCCGTTTTTTTCGGAACGGAATCCACATGCGCCAAACTATCCGGAAGGACAGGCATAATACTGTCCCCTACGACAGCAAGGGTAGTATCAGTGGGTGCTTTAAGGATTTGTGCCCTGATATTCCAGTTTCCGAGAAGGAAAGCCAATAGAATAAGCAGACATTTATATTTCAAAAACATTTTGTCGTTATTTGCAGTGTGTTACGGCTGGCAAATGTATAATAAATTAGCGAGCCAATCTCTGTTTATTCCCCTAAAAAGAGTTTACACCAATTATCAAAACGCTCTACGGTTTCATTTCCATACTTTGAAAGCCCCTGTTTTACTTTTTCAACGGACTTTTCTTTGTCCAGTTTTGTCTTGCTGAAAAATTTATCGGCAAAACAGATTAGTTGTTCCTCCATTGTTTCTGGTAGAAAATCACGATGTGGAAGAGGTAAGTTTCGTTCTTCTATCATTGCTTCTGAAATACCCGTTCCCGTATGCCGTTCACAAACCCGCGCATGCCGGGGATACCCTTCCTTACGCATCAGTTCAGCACCAAGATATCCATGACAAATATATTCAGCCTCACCATGACAATCTATATCCGGTGCATTGCAACAGAAAATACCTATATCATGTAGCATCGCAGCCTCATCTATAAAGGTCAGGTCCAGATTCATTTCCGGATGCTTCCGGGCAATATCTAACGCTTTATCGGCTACAGAGCGGCTATGTGTAATCAATATCCGGTAAAGCTCTGATTCTGGAACATAATATTTAGCAAGTATATCTAAAGGATTCATAGTTTTATTCTTTTCTATCGCCAGGCAAAGATAAGGATTATTGTTGAATGAATTTACTGCTCTTATTTAGAATTAGTAGCAGTAGTAATTTCAATTAGTAGCAATAGTAATTCAAATTAGTATGGCTACTAATATTTTTTAACAAAAGCGGCTTCGCCTCTCTACCTACAAAATATCATTTATAAATTATAATCCCTATTTTTGTACTATTCTAAAAAAAGAAATAAGCGAATATGAAAAGAATTATCTGGCTTGTTTTCCTACTGTTTGGGATGCTGCAAATCCCAACAACACAAGCCTTCACGCCACAAAATGCACCGCTGAAACTCGGCGCCGAACGCATGGATGTTATCACCCGCCTTTTGAAAGACAAGCAGGTGGGCTTAGTTGTTAACCAAACTTCCATTCTTGAAAAGAGCCAAAAACATTTATTGGACGCGTTATTGGAACAAGGTATCCAGGTAAAAAAGGTGTTTGCTCCGGAACATGGATTTCGGGGGACAGGTGATCCTGGAGAGGAAATCAAAGATAGCCGTGACCAGAAAACAGGCGTACCTATTATTTCTATCTACGGCAAAAATAAAAAACCGACCGTGGAACAGCTGGCAGGGCTGGATGTCATTGTTTTCGACATACAAGATGTAGGAGCCCGTTTCTATACATATATCAGTACGATGCATTACGTTATGGAAGCATGTGCAGAAAACAACGTCGAATTTATTGTATTAGACCGCCCGAATCCGAACGATTTTGTGGATGGTCCTATACGCCAAAAAGGATTTGAATCTTTTGTCGGGGTAGACCCTATTCCTGTTTTGCACGGTTTAACGGTTGGGGAACTTGCCTGGATGATAAACGAAGAAGGCTGGTTGAAAAGCAACCCGGATACCTGCAAATTACATATTGTCAAGATGGAAAACTGGAAACACGGAGACCCGTACTGGCTTCCAGTAAAGCCTTCCCCCAATCTGACTAACGACCAGGCTATCCGCCTGTACCCCTCCTTATGTTTTTTTGAAGGAACAAATATAAGCGTTGGCAGAGGTACTTATTATCCATTCCAGATGATTGGTGCACCGGATGCTAAATATGGAGATTTTGTTTTTACTCCAACTTCATTACCGGGTTTCGATACCAATCCGTTGCATAAAGATAAAGAATGCTATGGAGTAGACCTCAGGGAATATCCTTTTGAAGGAGGACTTACCCTCCGCTTCCTTTTAGACTTTTATAATAAGGCTGATAAAGACCAGGCATTTTTCTTTTCCCGTCCCCATTGGTTCGACTTATTAGCAGGAACCAAGGAATTGCGTTTCCAAATCATACGCGGATTAAGTGAGAAGGAAATACGTGCCAGTTGGGAACCTCAATTAAACGAATACAAAGAAATGAGAAAGAAATATCTCCTATATCCAGACTATCCGGATACAAAGAAAAAATAAGAAAAAGCGTCCTTATTATTATATTAATATTGATAACAAGGGCGCTTTGGCCATACCTTACAAAAATCCTAAAAAACACCCCTTTAGTACCAATTATTTGCTACCTTTGTGAAAGAGTTTATAAATCATACACTTTCAAGTGTTCAATATAGGGTAATAAAATCAAGTCATATCTTTGAAATTTTTTATTTACATATTTGTTTTTATTCTCGTCATGTTTCAGCCTTTCCATATCCAGGCTCACA
Source organism: Parabacteroides sp. (assembly GCA_019417325.1). Taxonomy (GTDB): domain Bacteria; phylum Bacteroidota; class Bacteroidia; order Bacteroidales; family Tannerellaceae; genus Parabacteroides. The sequence goes on from DXVO01000003.1 coordinate 19,765, forward strand.
AGATTGAAAGCAATCATAAACATTATCATGTTCTGATTATCCATTCTTATTCCAAAAACCTGACGACCTATTCCGAATTTGGAGAATTAGTACAAAAGGAATTGGAGAAAAAAAATATCTACAGTTCAATCCAAACGATCTATTTAAATTGCGAACAAGCCATAACACCGGATACAGAAGTCCAGATGTATCACTTTCTGGATTCTATACAAAGCTGGCAACCCGATATTATTTTAGTGAATGACGACCAGGCAACATTCACACTGATGAGTTGCAACCATCCCTTAGTAAAAAAACTCCCGATCGTATTTTCCGGCGTAAATTTCCCAAACTGGAAGCTCCTGAAAGAACATCCGAATGTTACAGGATATTGGGATAAACCGGAATACCTGAAAAATATTAACTTAATTGAAAAACTATACGGCAAATCCAATATTCTGTTTTTCAATGATACCAGATTCATCGGCAAGCAGGCATTTCACACCTTACTTCAGGAAGTAGAAAAAAGTGATATCAGATTATATGACGGATTGTATTATCCGGACAAGCCTCTACCTCCGGTTATATCGCCGGGGGCATTTGAGAAGTCTGCTCTATTTACAGCCAAAGCAAAAGAACTTAACGGAATAGAAACAATGGGGATATTTAAAAACAACAGCTACACAGCTTGTCTACAAATTATCCTGGATTTCAACGTATTGGCAATCGGACGTCTTGCCAATGTTCCTAATTTCACAGTCATTAATAATGGATTTAATAATGACTGGGGGATTACCGGCGGATACTTCACAACATTAGATATACAAACTAAATGTGTTGCAGACATGGCGGCACGTATTCTTTCCGGTACTCCGGTAAATAAAATACCTATCACTTTAAGTCCGAAAACCTATGCTTTCGATTGGTATGAGCTGGGACGTTTCCATATAAATATAAAAGATTTACCGCAGGGTAGTATTATTTATAATTTGCCTTTATACATCCGTTACCATACCTACATCGTAATAGGAGGAGTCCTGTTGCTTCTCGCCTTTATATACATTATCGTGCACCTTATTTTTATGTACCGCAGGGAAAATAAGCGGAAAATCCAGGCACAAAAAAATTTGGTCAAAGAAAAAAACTTCTTAAAATTGGCCTTGGAAGGGGGTAATACCTATGCATGGAGAATGGAAAACGACAATTTTATTTTTGAAAATGACTTCTATGTAAACAATCAGATTGAAGCCAAACCTATCCCCTTAACCGAATTTGTAGAGATGGTACATCCTGACGATCGGAAAAATCTTGATAAAACAATACAAGATATTCATTCCGGGAATATTCCAAAAGCGACTATTCAATGCCGCTTCTATTTTAATCAAAAACAATATACCTGGTGGGAGCTTCGTTACAATCAGGGAGCTTTTTCTTCTGCAGAAAATCAAACAATCATAGGATTATGTATTAATATCCAGTCGTTCAAAGAAAAAGAAAACAAACTGACTATACTTCAAGAGAAGGCGGAGGAGGCAAACAAAATGAAATCTGCATTTCTTGCCAATATGAGTCATGAAATACGTACTCCCCTAAATGCAATTGTCGGTTTTTCCAATCTATTGCAGGAAGATGATGAATTAAGTGAAGAAGAAAAAATACTGTTTAAAGAAACAATCAATAAAAACAGCTCATTGCTGCTAAAGCTGATTAATGATATTCTGGAATTATCAAGAATCGAGTCCGGACGTATGTCTTTCACTTTTGAAAACTGCCGGATTGATGAATTGCTGGAGGAGCTGTATCAAACCCATTTATTATTGATCCCTCCATCTGTTAAATTTATTAAAAAGATCCCCAAATTGCCGGTTATCGTTAAGATAGACCGCCATCGGCTCACTCAGGTCATAACCAATCTGATCAACAATGCAGTGAAATTTACAACAGAAGGTCATATCTTATTGGGTTACCAATACAATAAGCCGGATAACACCGTACGTATTTATGTGGAAGACACTGGAATAGGGATGTCGGAAGACGCCCGCCAAAAAGTCTTCGAACGTTTCTACAAGGAAAATGAATTTGCTCAGGGAACCGGTTTGGGACTTTCTATTTCTGTTACAATTGTAGAACGTCTAAACGGCAAAATAGAACTCCAATCAGAAGAAAACAAAGGCAGCAGATTCACCATTACCCTTCCCTGCCGGCTGGATAATTAACTCCAAAAACAAAGAAACAGAATAATAAGTCGAGGGGCACTGAAGTCAGATCACATCAACTAAAAGAAAAAGGAGCTGCCTAACACATTTCAGACAACTCCTTCATATCCATTTTTAAACTTACGATTTCTTACTTCTTTTTTTCTATTACCATCAGCTTGCTATTATCTGTACCATAAAAAGCGATTTTGGTAACCGGAGTAACATTCCCCTCCTGAGCAAAACGAACGGTTTTCTCTATTGCCTGAAGCAACTCCCGTTCACCACTCATATCAGGGCATGCCATCCGGGTTGTAGCAACCTGGGCAAACTTAATGATATTTTTTCTTGCATTATCGTATTCAATCTTACCCATCATACGGTTGCATCCGGCATTCCCGGATAAGGTTTGACGAGGTACATCAAATGCAATAAACTGACGTGAATCTGTCGGATTTAGCACTTTCCCATTTAACTCTACAATATTCCATTCTCCATCCAAATCAGAGAAAGAAGCCACAGCTACATTCTTCGACTTACAGGAGGCAAACAAACCTACTCCGACAAATATCAAACAGAGATATAAAAACTTTTTCATTTTTACTGATTCTTCGACAATACCAACAATACATTTCCGTTTGAGTCAACCAGCAGCATTTCATTTTCACTTTGTCCTGCTTTTACCGACTTTACATCTCCCATCGCTTTCAGGATAGCATCTTCTGTTTCCATATCCGGACAGGCCATCATAGTTGTTGCAGCAGGCTGGATAGTTATGGAAGACACATCTTTATCATCCAAAACTACAGTCGTATTAAATATATTACAGCCGGCATTACCATGAAGTTTATTACTTGCCATATCGAATTCCATCTGAGGCAAACCTTCTTTCAGTATTTTTTCACCTTTTACTTCTACAATATTCCATTTACCTTCCAGTTTCTTAGCGTCTGTTTTGGCTTCAGAACAAGCAAACAAAATTCCTGCAAACACAGGAATCATCAATAAAGACATAATCTTCTTTTTCATATTCGCATCTTGTTTAACAATTATCACATGTTATAAATAAAAACTTCACTCATATGGATAAGACGCTTATTTTGCCCAAAATGTTCCATAGCCGACCAGCATTTAGCCAATATTAACATTTTCACAAACAAATATGCTCCTTATAACAGGAGGACAAAGATACAAAGCATTAACAGAAAATATGTTTTCAGGTTTACATTATTTTCTGTAAGTTTGCAGCATAACGTATTATAATAATACCCCCAAAGTCAGTTGATAAAGAAAAATATGAATATAAAACCGGTACTCTGCCTCTTAGTCATAGGAATACTCTCTGCTTTTTCCTGTACACATAAAAATCAAACAGAAGATGAAGATATTGATAGCCAATGGCTGGACAGCCTTCAGCATGTTTACCAATATGGTATTTGCATCGATTCTCTGGATGTAAGGGAGTATAAGATGAAAAGTGGAGACAACCCCGCCTCTATTTTTGCAAGTTTAGGCTTCTCGGCTATCAAAGCAGACAGCATTTCCAAAGCATCAGCAGAAGTACTGGACCCCACAAAACTGCGTGCCGGCATGTGTTATTATACATTTACAACCCAGGACAGTACGGCAGATATCCGCCACATAGCTTTTGCAAAATCGCTTACGGACTATGCTGTAATAGACCTGACCGGAGATTCTATCAACGCTTATAGTTTCAGCAAACCTATCACTTTAAAACAAAAGTACACACAAGGTACCCTTAACTCCTCTTTATGGAATGTCATTAAAGCAAGCGGTGCCGATCCTTTACTGGCTATTAAAATTTCAGATGTATACGCCTGGCAGATCGACTTTTTCGATGTTAAAGACGGGGACTCTTTTCAGGTACTGTACAATGTAGCCTACATAGACGATACCACAGCTTTAAATATTACATCCATCGAAGGAGCCATATTTACCCACCAGGGAAAAGATTTTGTGGCAATTCCTTTTACGCAGGATAGCATTTTCGAATACTTCGACCTCGAAGGGAACAGCCTTCGCAAAGCTTTCCTGAAGGCCCCTCTGGACTTTTTCCGTATTACCTCACGCTTCAGTAATGCCCGCTTCCATCCAGTACTAAAACGTTACAGAGCGCATCATGGCGTCGATTATGCCGCACCGACAGGGACGGAAGTAAAAAGTATCGGAGCCGGAACCGTTATATTCAAAGGATATGCCGGTGGCGGAGGCAACACATTAAAAATAAAACACAATTCCGTATACACCACTTCTTACATGCATTTAAGCCGCTATGCCAAAGGCATTGGAGTGGGTAGCCATGTACAGCAAGGGCAAGTAATAGGTTATGTAGGTTCAACCGGGCTTTCTACAGGTCCCCATCTCGATTTCCGGGTCTATAAAAACGGGCAACCTATCAACCCTCTGCATATGGAGGCTCCTCCATCTTTGCCCGTCAAGCCGGAACTTCGCGACAGTTTTGCTATAGTTAAGCAAGCTGTTCTTGCAGAATTGGATAGCATGAAACGTTTACACTAAATACAGAAAGGATTTATATATGAAATTTTTAGGAAATATCATCTGGTTAATTTTCGGAGGTCTGATAACTTCCATTGAATATTTAATTTCCAGCTTGCTGTTGATGGTGACCATTGTAGGCATTCCATTCGGTATACAGACGATGAAGTTGGGAATGCTGGCATTGTGGCCATTCGGAAGCCGCGTTACGGATAATGGAAATTCCGGAGGGTGCCTCTGCATTATCATGAATGTGCTTTGGATATTCCTGGGTGGTTTCTGCATATGCCTGACTCACCTGTTTTTCGGACTACTACTTTGTATTACGATTATAGGTATCCCATTCGGGCGGCAACATTTTAAAATGGCAGCTCTTGCTCTGACTCCTTTTGGCAAAAATATTATTTAAGCAGGAATGGTCTCTAATCAATTGAGATTTGTTCTACCTCTATCGGATGACTGAGGAAAATAGATGCTGTCTCTGAAAATTTAGCAGCCGATTCTGTTGTCAGGAAGCGGCAATACCCTCCTCGTGTAAGCCGTCTGTCCATTTCCGGATGACGGTACAAGTAATCTTTCAGGCTTTCTGCCACATATTGCCCTTGTGCAAAAAGAGTAACACCATCCGGCAGATATTGTCTTATTTTATCCATAAGCAAAGGATAGTGCGTGCATCCTAAGACAAGGGTATCTATATCCGGATCTAAGGAAAGAATATGCTCCAGATGCTTTTGTACAAAATAATCTGCCCCGGGAGAAGCGAACTCATTATTCTCGACTAAGGGTACCCACATCGGACAAGCTTCTCCAGTCACCCGGACATGTGGGAACATCTTATTTATTTCCAAGGAATAGGAACCGGAAGAAATAGTTCCGCTGGTACCTAAAATACCAACATGCTTTGTCCGGCTGATACGATCCATTAATTCCACGGTAGGACGAATAACCCCCAAGACACGGCGTTCTGCATCCCATAAAGGTAAATCCTTCTGCTGAATCGTTCGCAAGGCTTTTGCGGAGGCTGTATTACAAGCCAGGATAACGAGCTGACATCCCTCCTCAAAAAGTTTTTCAACAGCCTGCCGGGTAAAACGGTAGACCACCTCAAAGGAACGTGGTCCATAAGGAGTACGTGCATTATCACCCAAATAGATATAATCATATTCAGGCATAGCCTCACGAATCTTATTGAATATGGTCAATCCTCCGTATCCGGAGTCAAAAATACCTATTGCGCCGGGCTGTTGTGAAAACATAGTCAGAACCTTTCCTTTATATATAGACGAAAAAGGATGCCTTCCTATCGGAAAGCATCCTTTTCTTATAATATAAACAATATTATTTCAAACCTAATTTAGCTTTTACAAACGGAGTTGCATCGATAGCTGCATTTCCAGTATAAAGAACAATCTGCGGATCTAATACATAAGTATATCCTTTTTCATCACCAACAGCCTTGATTGCATTTCTTAATTTGTCCTGGATAGGAACAAACAATTCCTGTTGTTTTTTCTGGAAATCCTGCTGAGTTAACTGAACGAAGTTATTTGAACGTTCCTGGATGTCAGACAATTCCTGCATTCTTCTCATTTTGATATTTTCTGTTAATGAGTCCTGCTGGGCAATGAAATCAGCATACTTCTTGTTATATTCTTCTTCCATGACTTTCAACTCTTGTTTGTATTTAGCATCCATATCTGCTAATGTTTTTTGCATCGTAGCAAATTCAGGCATTGCTGTTACGACTTCCTGGCTATTAACAATAGCGATCTTTACTTCTTGCGCAAAAACACTTAATGGAAGCACCATTAACAAAAAAATAATCAGTTTCTTCATTTCTCTATAAAAATTACTTGTTATTAATCAAATTCTTAACTATCAGCATTGAAGCGCACAAATGTACGCATTTATTTTGAATATCCTAATCTAATAAGGACTTCATTGCTAATATCTATCTTTGGAGAAGCAAAAATAATGCTCATAGCCGAGGCTCTGTCCATGACCATTTGGTATCCTTTTTCTTCCGATATTTCTTTTACAGCCTCATATATGTCATCCTGTAGAGGTTTCATGAAATTTTCGCGTTGCTTATACATTTCTCCCTCCGGACCGAAATATTTACGTTTCACATCCTGAGCTTCCTGTTCTTTCTTTACAATCGCTTCTTCACGCTTCGCTTTCATTTCAGCGGAAAGAGATCCCAACTCTGCCTGATAACTTTTATACATGTTCTGGGCCTCCTGCTGAAGTGCATCCACTTCGCTCTGCCATTTCTTCGAACTCTGGCTTATCTGTTCATTCATTGTTGCATAAGACGGAATATTTTTGAGGATATACTCCATATCTATCAAAGCAAATTTCTGTGCCGATGCTGCAAACGAACAAAAGAGCAACAAACAGCTTAATGCAATAATTTTCTTCATACACCTATTATTTAGTATTTAAACCTTCTGACTACAAATATAGCAGAGGGTTTATTTATTAAAAGAAAATTGAGGATTAAAAATTGAAAATTAGTGCAATCTGCACATAAATCCTCAATTTTTAATCCTCAATCCCTAACTGTATATTTCCCAACTTAGAATTCTTGTCCTATGATAAAGTGGAAATTGCTACCTCCTCTAGAAGAACTACCATCAGGTTTGTCGAAACCATATGCCCAGTCGATACCCATCAAACCAATCATCGGAAGGAAGATACGTACACCGACTCCAGCCGAACGCTTCAGGTTGAACGGATTAAAATCTTTCATATCCACCCAAGCATTACCAGCTTCAACAAACGCCAATCCGTAAATCGTAGAAGAAGGTTCCAACAAGAACGGATAACGGAATTCCATTGACAAGCGAGAGTATCCGTAACCATAAGAATTATACCCCCTGTTACCGGCAATACTACCATTTTCATATCCTCTCAAACCAATGGTTTCTGTTGCATACATACTTGAATAACCTGTCATACCGTCGCCACCCATATAGAATGTTTCAAACGGAGACTTTTTATTCTTGTTATAAGAACCGATAAAACCATATTCAACACGTGTCATCAATACCGGTGTTCTTTTCACCGTCATTGGAGCCAACGGAGAGAATATCTTTGCTTTGAACTTCCACTTATGGTATTCGATAAGTTTAAACTTATTCGGATTCTGGTCACTCATATTGGCATAATCTTTTCCATCCCATAAAGACCAAGGCGGAGTAGCAGCAACCGAAACCATGAATTGTGAACCGCGACGGGTATACAACGGATTATCAATAGAGTTACGCTGCAACATCAACTCAAGGTTTATATTATGGCAATTACCATTCTGAACCAGGAAGTAATCCCAATCTTTCATCATATACAACTGGTAGTTCAATGTTGCCATGAACTGGAAGTAGTCATCCGGCCAACTTAAACGTTTACCATAACCGGCAGACAGACCGAACATCATAATATATTTATCCGGGTCGTATGCCAATTCATAGTTTCCATAATTACCGTAGCCATAACCACCGTAACCATATCCATAACCACCATAACCGCCATACCCATAAGGGGAATAATAGTTATTATAAGAATTATTGCTCAAATAATTGCTACTAACATCTGTTTGTTTAGAGAAGTAAGCACTTACTGATAATGTATTCGGTCGTTTGCCACCAAACCAGGGATCCATAAACGAAATACTATATGCCTGGTAGTAACGTCCGTTCGTCTGACCACTCAAAGTCAATGTCTGTCCTTCCCCTTGCGGAATAATGCCTTTATAAGTCTTCGGATTAAACAAGTTCTTCATTGAGAAGTTCGTAAACTTCAAACTCAACTTACCGATTACACCTGTCTGTCCCCAACCTGCGGAGAATTCAATCTGGTCATTTGCCTTAGATACGAGATTATACTGGATATCCACTGTTCCGTTTTCCGCATCAGGCAGTGGCTGCGGAACCAAGTTTTCAGGGTCAAAGTGTCCCATCTGCGCAATTTCACGAACTGAACGCATTAAGTCTTCACGACTGAATAACATACCCGGTTTAGTACGAAGCTCACGACGAACAATGTCTTCATATAAACGGTCGTTACCATTAATGATTACACGGTTGATTGTAGCCTGAGGACCTTCCTGAATACGGATTTCCAAAGAGATCGAGTCATTACGGACATCCACTTCTACCGGATCTGCACCAAAGAAGATATAGCCATTATTATAATACAAGTTTGAAACAGCATCATCATCAGAAATCAAACGTTCATTCAATTTCTTTTGGTTATAGACATCTCCAGGATTCATTCCCAACAAGAACTGTAATTGTTCTGTCGGATATTTAGTATTACCTACGAATGTAACATCTTTCAAATAATATTTTTCACCTTCGTCTATTTTCAAGAAAATATCTACAGTCTTAGCATCATAGTTCACAACGCTGTCTTCAATCAGGACGGCATCACGATACCCTTTCTCATTATACTTAGCGATAATATTTTTCTTGTCATTTTCATATTCTTCAGTAGTAAATTTCTTCGTACTGAACATTTTCATGATACTGGTCTTAAAGTCATGCTTAAGATCGAATTTTTCGTTCGTCTTTTTCATTGCCTTTTTCAGATCAAAATCAGTAAGCGCTTTATTTCCTTCAAAATTAATATGATGAATTTTGGTCTTTTCATTCTTGTTGATATTAATATCGACAATCACTTCACCCGCATGAGCAGGATTATCACGCTGAACGATATTTACATCTACATTCTTAAAACCTTTGCCGTCAAAGAATTTCTTTATCAATGTTGTAGCCTTATCTATCAGGTTAGGAGTTACCTGGTACCCTTTACGCAATCCTAACCGGGCTTCCAGATCTTCACGTTCTCCTTTTTTGATACCATTATAATTAACAGCCGAGATACGCGGTCTTTGCTTCAATTGAACTTCCAGCCAAATCTCATCACCTTCAATTTTTGTTGCCAGGATTTTCACATCAGAAAACAATCCGTGTTTCCAAAAACGTTTTACCGCAGAAGTTATTTCATCGCCAGGTACAGTGATTACGTCACCAACCGACAGCCCTGAAAAACCAATTAATACAAAATCATCATAATCCTTTATTCCCGTTACTTTAATATCAGCAATCTTATACTGCTTCGGAGATAATGAATACGAAATAACCGGCACTTCCGCCGGTGCCTCAACTTTGGTAGTGTCAGTTTCCTGAGCATACATGCCACACGCTACACCCAGAAAAACGAAAAACAGCACTATTTTTTTGTACATATAACAGCTATTGTTTATAAGATTAATTGCTCACTTGTTTTACCAAAACGCCGTTCACGTTGTTGATAATACAATATAGCTCCATACAACTCTTCTTCTCTAAAATCCGGCCAAAACACTTCGGTAAAATAAAACTCCGCATACGATAACTGCCACAACAGAAAGTTACTGATACGTTGCTCTCCTCCTGTACGAATCAATAGATCCGGGTCAGGAATACCTTTGGTCGTTAGATGGTCCGAGACAACTGCCTCGGTTATATCATTGGGGTGAATTTTCATCTCCTGCACTTCCTCCACAAGCTGTTTTACTGCTTCCGTTATTTCCCAACGTGAAGAATAACTTATTGCCAAAATAACGGTAGTCCCGGTATTAGCGGCAGTCTTGGCAATACAATCCTGCAATGTTGCATATGCATCAGCAGGAAGACGGTTCAAATTGCCCACAGCCATCAAACGGACATTATTTTTCATCAAGTCAGGCGTTTCACGCTGAATAGCAATTACCAGCAAACTCATTAAAGCTTGGACTTCTACTTCCGGACGATTCCAGTTTTCATTCGAAAACGTGTACATCGTCAGATATTTCAGTCCTATGTTTTTAGCAGCCTCCACGACTTTACGGACAGAGACAACGCCTTCCTGATGCCCAAAGCTACGGTCCTTCCCCTTAGCTTTAGCCCAACGTCCGTTTCCATCCATAATTATCGCCACATGCTGCGGCAATCGTTCTTTGTCAATTTGTTCAATCAACGACATAGTGTTTTCATCTGTAACGACTGTTACTGTTTATTTTATACTGTTACACGGCTTTTTACGGTAGCCGAAATCCCAACTTACACTCAACAGCAAAAAAGAATACCAATCTTTATTCTTCCATATACTGCATTCCATTCCATACGGATTATCCAGAACATCATTCTTTTCATCCGTCACATCCAAATCGTCACGGAATAATTTCCGAAACGAGAACTCGCAACCTAAGTTGACTCTATTCTGCACCTTATACTTAACTCCTATTCCACAAAGGATATGAGGAGCTAAAAAAATACAATTTTTCCCCATCGCTATCGTTCCGCCTATTCCTCCAAATACATAAGGCGTATAGCGCCAAGTATTTATAAAAACGTACGAATCGCCATATGGCAAAAAGTTAAACTCCACTTGTCCGCTACAATCAAGCAAACTACGGCTAAATGAGGGTTTAACATCATCAGGCAATTTATTCTGCAGTTTCTCTGCCGTACCTGAAATCTGCCCCCACAACAAATTGGCCTTTACCGACCATCTAAAATTTCCGTTATAACGGAATATCATGCCTGCTGCGGGATGTATTTCCTTAAATAAGAAACTCCGGTTTAATTCTCCTACATAATAGGTTATTCCCGTCATCCCTCCTATTTCAAACTTATATTCTTGCGCTACTACTCCTGTAGCCAAACTAATAAATGATACAAACACTATTATGTGCTGAAAGAAAGTTGAGTTCATTCCAATAAGATTTAAAACCCTGCTTTCTTTCTAACGTTAAAAACGTCATTTAATTATATCATTTAGCATTTTCTTTATCAGCAAATCCGAGACGGTTAATACGTCCACGCCAGATTTGGTCAAGAACATTTGATACTGTAGCACCTTTTCCTCCGAAAAGATACATAAAATTTTGTCCGTCCACATGAACAGAAGCATAACCACGTCCTTCAAAATTTTTCGGCATCATAACCAAAGAATCCGATTTAGTCCAGCTTATACCTTTGTCTTTAGATAGATAAATATCAGAAGATCCTTTTCCTGAAGCATCAATACCACCTATCAGGAAAAACTTATTATCATACTCTGTTAATACAACACCTTCGCGGTTACTGAAAACTTTATCACTTCCTTCTTCAGTCAATTTTGTCCAATTCAGCCCATTATCAGTACGCCAGGAGGTATTGATCAAATTACCACTGGCATCTTTTCCGCCAACTACAGTCAAATACGACCGGAAGTTTGTATAGTGAGAAAGGCTTGCAAAACCTCCTTTGACAGGAAACATCTGTGGCACTCCCTCTTTGTATGTCCATTCTTCCTTCTGATCCATAGCCGCATAGAAGTTCTTTCCATCTTTCTCGATAATAGCAGCCAACCAGGTAGGCTGTACAGTTTCTGCTTTTGTTCCACTCAGGCTACCAGAACCTATACTACCTAACAATGCGACAAGTTTGCCATCGAGGTTCAACGGTGTCCAAGTAAAACCATCTTTTGTATAATAGAGTTCGCCATTACTTGTCGGAACATATAAATCACTATTGTGAGACTGCATCTGCGATAAAACAGCATTTGCAGGAAATCCACTCAAAGCACCAGATAATGTCCAGTTCCTGCCGTCCGAAACAGAGGAAGTATACAATTCATATCCGGAGCCCTCCTGTATGTACATAAAATAGTTCTCTCCATCATTACCATCGAGAACCATTACTCTTTGATCCTTTATTGTTTTCCCTAAAACATTGTCTTTATAAACAGACCATTCCATTGAGTCGGGAACGACCGTGTGGATATTCACTTGAGCAGTATACTGCTTAGTTGTTTTACCATCCCATAAAGTATTGGTAAAATGTACAGGTTTACTGAAATCCAGGGAGTCCTGCAAATTCCAATAAATAGTAGAATCACCCACTGCCTCCTGTTTTACCTGACAGGTGTATACAGTGGATGCCATCTGTACGGTACAAATCACTTTCTCTTTAAAGACTGTACCATAAGGCATAGAATCTGCATTAAAAATGCGCCCGTTTATCTGATCAATTGTAAAGGTCACATTCTTCAATGCAGGCATGGAGTCGCTCGACAAAGAAAAAGATAGAATCTGACAATCTTTACTCAACTCATAGTCCGTACTCTCTGATCCCAGACAGGAAGATAACAGCAGGACAAAACATCCAGTTATAAACAGTATTATTTTCTTTTTCATTCAAAAACAAGTTTGTTCCATATAAAGGCACAAAAGTAGAAACATTTTTGGCTTTATAAACCATACTCGATAATATTTATAATATTTTTAGTGTGTCAGTGTTCTCGCTTATAGACACTCAGATAATGTTCCGTACCATTTCGCCCCATATTTCCAATAGGAATTACACCGGACGATGTAGCCGGATATTTACAAGGTACACCCGGCGCTTTAACCCCTGAGAACAATTTTACAGAAGTTGTTTCAACCCACATTTCATCCCACAAATCTTCTTTAAGGAAGCTTTCCAACAAAGTTGTCCCTCCTTCTACCATTAAAGAATTTAACTTACGTACATACAATTCCTGAAGAATTTGCGGCAATATATTTTTTGAATAATCAATACGGATATATTCCAGGCATTCACAACCGGAGGCTTCACATCCCGTGAAAACCAACGTTTTAACCTTTCCATCCAATAAATGATAATGGGAAGGGATTTGTAATTTTTTATCAAGCACAACTCGTACCGGTGAATTGCCAGCCCAATGACGAGTGGTCAAAGATGGGTTATCAAGAAGAGCAGTCCGGGTTCCTACCATTATTGCAGACACATTGGAACGAAGGTGATGTACCCGCCTCATCGTTTCAGCCAACGATAATGTTGCTGCCGGAACAGAAGCATCATTCCTCAAAGCATCAAGAAAACCATCTGCACTCTGTGCCCATTTTAAATAAACATAGGGACGTCTTAATAATTGAAACGTCATAAATGCCGGATTTAAAGCCTGTGCTTCCTTTTCCAAAACACCGGTTACAACTTCCACCCCTGCACCTCTCAACATACGAATACCCCGTCCGGAAACTTCAGGGAAAGGATCAAGACAACCTACCACGACGCGAGGAATCCTCTTACGTATAATAAGCTCCGAACAAGGAGGCGTCTTCCCATAATGGGAACAGGGCTCCAGGCTTACATAAATAGTTGCATCTGTCAAAAGGGATTCATCCTTTACTGAAGCTATCGCATTTACTTCCGCATGCGCCTCTCCGCATTTACGATGATAGCCTTCTCCTATAATCTTCCCATTATGTACAATCACTGCCCCCACCATTGGATTGGGAGCCACATTCCCCATTCCTTTACGTGCCAGTTCTATACATCGGGACATATATTTCTCTTCAATAATCATCCTTTAATTCTTAATATATTCACAAAGGTAACGTATTTGTATCTATCCGGATTATTTAAACCGAAACTTCTTCATTTTTTTAAGGCACTCCAATACTGTTTTTCCCGAATCATAGTTATGGTTTCCCAAAATCATAACTATGACTTAGGTAAATCATAAGTATGAATATTTACACCTTATTCGTATCTTTGTAGAAAAAAAGATGACTGAAACCATTGCCTATATCAAAACATCTCTACAGGATTTATACCCGCAGCCGGAAATTGACGGACTGGTCCGTCTAATCATGGAACGGATTTGTAACATTCAACCTTATCATATGTTACTGGATAAAGACCGGACAGTACCTGAAGAAGAAAAAAAACAAATCAAAAACATCGTTGACCACCTGAAGAAGATGGAGCCCATACAATATGTATTAGGTGTTGCCTACTTTTATGATATGGAGTTCGAAGTAAACCCTTCTGTCTTAATACCGCGTCCGGAAACGGCAGAACTGGTAGAATTAATCATTCAAGAAAACAAAGGACAAAAAATAAATATACTGGATATCGGAACAGGAAGTGGCTGTATAGCCATTGCCTTAGCCTCCCGGTTGAAAGACTCAAAGATTACCGCCGTCGATATATCGGACACAGCATTGGATATAGCGCACAAGAATGCCATACGTAACCACACCCATGTGGAATTTATCCAAACAGACATACTTTCCTCTGAAAAAGCACAACAGGATATTCCCGGCAAATTCGGTATCATAGTGAGTAACCCTCCATATATCAAGGATGAAGAAAAAATAGATATGGAGAAAAACGTACTCGATTACGAGCCTCATTTAGCCTTATTCGTTCCGGACAACGATCCGCTGCTTTTCTATCGCCAGATTGCCCGCTTCGGGAAAGATAAGTTAGAGGAAAACGGATTCCTATATTTCGAAATCAATTCACAATACGGACCGGAAACAGTGGATATGTTGCAAAAAGAAGGTTATAAAAATATTGAACTCAGGAAAGACTTTTATAGTCGTGACCGTATAATAAAAGCACAAAGATGAAACAACTCAGCGAAGCCGAAATGCTTCACCGTGCAGCCGCTTATTGCTCGGCAGGTGAACGTTGCATACAAGATGTCCGAAAAAAAATAGAATCCGCCGGCCTTTCCCCGGAAGAATGCGAACGTATTATTTCACGTTTACTAAAAGAAAAATTCATTGATGAAACACGCTTCAGTCGTAGTTTTGTCAATGATAAACTGCGCTTTAACAAATGGGGACGCATCAAAATCGCTTATGAACTACAAAAAAAGGAAATTCCGTCTGCAACCCGGGCTGAAGCTCTCGAAAACATTGACGAGCAGGAATATCGGACAATTTTGTGTTCCCTGTTAAAAGACAAACAAAAAACAACACAGGGAAAAGATGAACGAGACCTCTATTACAAATTACTTCGTTTTGCCGCAGGACGGGGTTTTGAAAGCCAATATGCAACAAGTTGCCTCAAACAACTGCTAAAAGGAAAAGACTATGAGGAAGATTTTGAATGATTTACTAAATTTATTCTATCCCCGTTTGTGCCTGTTATGCAAAAAAACGCTTATAGACGGGGAAGAACAAATTTGTTTGCATTGCCTGTCCAACCTTTCCTATTCTCATTTTTCTGCTACAGCCAATAATCCTGCCACCCAATTGTTTGCAGGCAAAATTCCTTTCATTCATGCTACCGCCTTTCTTCTTTTTGAAAAAGGCGGGCATGTGCAACAACTGATCCATGCTTTAAAATATTATAGCAATAAGGAACTAGGTTACCAGCTTGGAAAAATAGCAGCTTTAGAATATATAAATAAAGGATTATTCTCCAACGTCGATTGTCTTGTTCCTATCCCCCTTCATCCAAAGAAACAACGGAAACGCGGATATAACCAAGCAGAGTGGATTGCTATGGGAATTCAATCTGTCACGAACATTCCGATCCATACAACCGCTGTCCGGAGAATACATTCCACAGAAACACAAACCCATAAACAGGTATACGAGCGATGGAAAAATGTTCAGTCCATATTTGAACTATCCGAAACAGAGACATTAAACGGGAAACACATTCTACTTATCGACGATGTCATAACCACCGGGGCTACCATAGAAGCCTGTATAAACACACTTCTAAGCACTCCTGATATACAAATCAGCATATTCGGACTTGCGATCGCACATGACTGATAAATAAGGAAAAATCAGATTTTACAGCACATTTTTTTCAATAACTTCAAGGTTATATCATAACCTTTGTATACTTTTGCAAACTGGTATAAACATATTTATTAGGTTGTATGAAAACACTGGAAAGATTAGTTGCAGAAAGATTATTAAAAATTAAGGCCGTGAAACTGCAGCCGGCTAATCCGTTTACATGGGCATCCGGCTGGAAATCGCCAATCTACAACGACAACAGAAAAACACTCTCCTATCCTGAAATCAGAAGTTTCATTAAATTGGAACTGGCTCGTACGATTAGTGAGAAGTATGAAGATGCTGATGCTATTGCTGGTGTTGCAACCGGAGCAATTGCACAAGGAGCATTAGTTGCAGACCTGTTAGGGTTACCATTCGTTTACATTCGCTCTACTCCAAAAGATCATGGATTGGAGAATCTGATTGAAGGTGAATTGAAACCCGGTTCAAAAGTTGTAATTGTAGAAGACCTGGTATCCACAGGAGGTAGTAGTTTAAAAGCGGTACAAGCAGTACGTAACTTCGGTTGCGACGTGGTAGGAATGGTTGCTATTTTCACTTATGGCTTCCCTATTGCTGTTGAACAATTCAAAGAAGCTAAAGTTACACTGACAACTTTAAGCAACTATGATGCTGTACTGGAAGAAGCTCTTCGCACAGACTACATCGATCAGTCTGAAATCGCAATCCTGCAGGAATGGCGCAAAGATCCTTCAAACTGGAACCCTGAAAAATAAGTAGGATGACAGAATTTGTTAGCGAAGTAAAAACGATCCCCTATAATGAGGATCGTATTTTTAATATGTTGTCTGATCTTACCAATCTGGAGAATGTGAAAGACCGTATCCCGGAAGACAAAATAAAAGATTTTGAATTCGACCAGGATTCTTGTAGTTTCTCTGTTCCCCCTGTTGGTAAGATTACATTTCAAATTGTAGAACGCGAACCGAATAACACAATCAAGTTTACAACGACCAATTCTCCTGTTCCGTTGTTTTTGTGGATTCAACTTAAGCAGGTTGAAGAGAATGACACACGGATGAAAATGACGGTTCGTGCTGATTTGAACCCTTTTATTAAGCAAATGGTTGCCAAACCTTTGCAGGATGCTGTAGATAAGATTTCCACCGTATTGGCATCCTTACCTTATTAAATTTTGTTTTTAATTGGGAGTGAACTTGTTTATTCCCTATGAAAATAGCATATCATGGCTCAGAAACTTTGGGAAAAGAATATTCAGGTAGATCAGGAAGTTGAAACTTTCACTGTAGGAAAAGATCGCGAGATGGACCTCTATTTAGCTAAATACGATGTACTTGGCTCTATGGCGCATATCACTATGCTGGAAAGCATCGGATTGCTGACCAAAGAAGAACTCACCGTTTTACTGGCTGAACTGAAAAATATTTATGCGATAGCAGACAATGGACAGTTTACCATTGAAGAAGGCGTAGAAGATGTACACTCTCAAGTAGAGTTAATGCTTACCCGCCGGCTGGGTGATACCGGGAAAAAGATCCATAGCGGACGTTCCAGAAACGACCAGGTATTACTTGACCTCAAACTGTTTACCCGTGCAGAGATACAAGAGATTGTCCAACTGACAACAGCTTTATCCGATGTGTTGATTTCCCAAAGTAACCGGTATAAGGAAGTTCTTCTTCCCGGATATACCCATCTTCAGGTAGCCATGCCTTCCTCTTTCGGACTTTGGTTTGGTGCTTATGCGGAAAGCCTTGCCGACGATCTGCAGTTAATGCTGGCTGCTTATAAAGTATGCAATCGCAACCCGTTAGGTTCTGCTGCCGGATATGGTTCTTCTTTTCCTCTGAAACGTCAGATGACGACCGACTTGTTAGGTTTCGATTCACTCGATTACAATGTGGTATACGCTCAGATGGGACGAGGGAAAATGGAACGTACGGTTGCTTTCGCCATGGCTGGTATTGCAGCAACACTGTCCAAACTGGCTTTTGATGCATGTATGTTCAATAGCCAGAACTTTGGGTTTATCAAGTTGCCGGACCAGTTTACTACAGGTTCCAGCATCATGCCTCACAAAAAAAATCCGGATGTGTTTGAACTGACCCGTGCTAAATGTAATAAAATACAAGGATTACCCCAACAAATTACATTAATCAGCAATAATTTGCCTTCCGGTTACTTCCGGGATTTGCAGATTATCAAGGAAATTTTCCTGCCAGCATTCGACGAACTGAAAGATTGCCTGCGTATGGTTACTCACATGATGCGGGAAGTAAAAGTAAACGAACATATTTTGGACGACGATAAATATGCTTTATTATTCAGTGTGGAAGAAGTAAACCGTCTTGTTCTGGATGGTGTTCCGTTCCGTGATGCCTACAAGCAAGTTGGACTAAGTATCGAAGCAGGTAAGTTTATTCCAACGAAAGAAGTCAACCATACTCATGAAGGTAGTATCGGTAATCTTTGTAACGACAATATTTCTGCATTAATACAAAATATTTTAGATGGATTCACGTTTAATAGGATAAACGAAGCCGAAAAACGGCTCTTATCCTAAAATGAATGTATCGAGCTATATTTTACCTGTTTCTCTTTTTTACATTATCGTGCACAAAAATCACAGAGTCTGATATCCCTTATGCAAAAGCTTGGATAAAGCTAGATTTGCACTACAGGGATAAAGAACTTGTCGGTCTATTACACCACAAAGAATTCCAATCCGCCCGGTATAGCGGAGAATATACCGGTTTCGCCGGCATATTGGTTATTTGTGGCTATAACAACAAGTACTATGCATATGACCGGTGTTGTCCGGTTGAATCCTCTAAAAACATCACGATTATTCCAGACAATACCGGACAGGCCATCTGTCCGGCATGCAGCACCATTTATGATATAGGCAATGGCAGCGGCATACCTATAAAAGGTTCTTCTGTATACGCTTTAAGAAAATACAGGATTATGGAAAACGGGCATGAATTAACCGTTACAAACTAAAAAACGCGGGATAACTGTAACTTTTTTACTCAATAATTTGCAGGAATAAAAAAATCATCTACCTTTGCACACGCAAACGAAAACAATGCGGAAGTAGCTCAGTTGGTAGAGCATAACCTTGCCAAGGTTAGGGTCGCGGGTTCGAGTCCCGTCTTCCGCTCTTCTCTTAAGAGAAAGGGAAGCTCGAATGGTGGAATCGGTAGACACGAAGGACTTAAAATCCTTTGGCCATTGCGGCTGTGCGGGTTCAAGTCCCGCTTCGAGTACATAACTTAAGTTCAAATTGTTGCGGAAGTAGCTCAGTTGGTAGAGCATAACCTTGCCAAGGTTAGGGTCGCGGGT
>DXVO01000030.1 GCA_019417325.1 Parabacteroides sp.
ATTTACACTCGGATATTTCTGATTAGTTTTGGTTGTTCTATGGTTATAAATACAAGCTATGAAGAAGCAGTTTTTTTACCAAATTCAAGACCGTATTCGGAATTACAGCCAAACGCTGGATTGTGAAACAACAGAACCTTAAAATATTGGATGAAGCAATGCATCCCGGCGCAACGGTGAAAGAACTGATGGCAAAATTCATGTTTGACTCGCAGTCTCACTTTACACAGTATTGTAAACAAAATTTCGGCTGTACACCCAGGCAGTTGATAGAACACAACGACCTTGAAAATCAATAAATACATATTTTTTTAACAAAATGGACTAATTGTAAAACTTGTTGGACTTTTATGTATATAGATGTATGAAAAAACAAGGTATTTTTGCAACGTGAATTCAGATTTTATACAATCTTAATTAAGAAGTGTGTCTCTATTCATAATAGATACGAATATTCACGAATGTAATGATATTTATTGAAAGTCAGAAATATTAAACATCAATTTAACATTTAAATAAGATTGCCCATCATGTAGCCGGCCTGTTTGAGAGGATTTATATCAGGGATTTGAATGTGGCTTTCATAAACACTGTCAGGGATATAGAACCCGAAAATATACCAGATACCCCAAAGTAAAATTAGTATATGATTACTTAATTAAGATAAAGCGATAACAAAAAGAATATCGAACAACATATCTTTGTTTCATTCATCAGGCAAATGAAAAG
Organism: Parabacteroides sp.; assembly: GCA_019417325.1. Classification (GTDB taxonomy): domain Bacteria; phylum Bacteroidota; class Bacteroidia; order Bacteroidales; family Tannerellaceae; genus Parabacteroides. Next base: position 730 of record DXVO01000030.1, read on the forward strand.
AGAAGAACAAAGCAGGAAATACATTGCATGGCTGTTACTCATAACATTCATCTCCTTTTTTGGCATAAAAGCTTTTCATCACCATGAGGAGACACATTCCGCAGCACACCATGAATGCCAGTCTTGCCCCAAATCCCCATGCAGCCCCTGCCCGATCTGTGATTTCACTTTTTCTCCTTTCCTGCAACAGGCAGAAACTTTCCATATCAACCGAATACCCCCCGCTCCTATTTATGAGCAGGCAATATATCCGGATAAGGTTTGTAAGGCACAACTTTATCCGTATTACCTGCATGCCCCGCCCGTCCGGTTCTGACAGCAGAGTTGAGATAAAAATAAAAAACAACAGACTCAGAACCTATTTAAAATGAACTATAAATTTATTATTTGCCTTTACGGTTGGCTGATGCTGGCCGTCATGGGCGTTTATGCCGAAAACATACCTTCGGAAGGAGGCGACGCCCATATCTATGGCCACGTCACCGACAAGAAAAGCGGGAATCCCCTGCAGTATATCAACGTCTATGTGAAAGGGACAACCATCGGTACGACCACCGATAATTCCGGCCATTATTTCCTGAAAAATCTGCCAACGGGAAAGCTGACTATTGAAACACAATTCATCGGTTACCGCACCTTGCAGAAAGAAGTCGAAGTAACGCCCGGTTCCACCCGGGAACTTAATTTCACGATGGAAGAAGACAACATCGCACTGGATGAAGTCGTGGTTTCCGCCAACCGGAGCGAAACGATGCGCCGCATAGCCCCCAACCTGGTGAACGTAATGGATTCCAAACTGTTTGAGAACACACATGCCGTCTGCCTGGCGCAGGGGCTGAGCTTCCAGCCGGGTGTCCGGGTGGAAGACAATTGTCAAAGCTGTGGCTATACGCAAGTACGCATCAACGGGCTCGACGGGCATTATTCACAGATACTGATCGACTCCCGTCCCGTAATTTCCGCTCTTGCCGGCGTGTACGGGCTCGAACAGATACCGTCAAACATGATTCAGCGTGTAGAAGTGGTACGCGGAGGCGGTTCCGCGTTATTCGGAGGATCTGCCATCGGCGGCACGATTAATATCATCACTAAAGAGCCGACCCGCAATTCGGCGGAGTTCTCCCATTCCTTGATGTCCGTCGGAGGTAGTAATGCTTTTGATAATAACACGACGTTGAATGCCTCGCTCGTCACCGGCGACAACCGGGCCGGAGTATATCTATTCGGTCAAAGCCGCCAACGCGACGGTTACGACCATGACGGGGACGGATATACGGAGCTGCCTGTATTGAAAAACAAAGTAATCGGGTTGCATTCGTTTCTTAAACCCAGCACTTATTCCAAACTGACGCTGGAGTATCATGCCATCAACGGATTCAGCCGGGGAGGAAACAAGTTGAACCTGCCGCCGCAAGAGGCGAATATAGCCGAACAGGCGGAACATACGATTAACAGCGGAGGATTGACATACGACCTTTTTTCACCGGACGGGAACAATCATCTGAGCACTTACTTTTCTGCCGGCGATGTAGCCCGCAACAGTTATTACGGCGGAACGGGAGATGATTCTCCGGAAAGCATAGCGAATGCCCAAAAGGCTTATGGAACCACACATGAGCTGACGGTGGTAGGCGGTGCGCAATATATGCACCGGTTCAGCCGGTTTCTGTTCATGCCCTCCGAATTGGTTGCCGGCGCAGAATACAACTACGATAACCTGGCGGATGAATATATCGGCTACAACAGGGACTTCAAGCAAAAAGTCAAGATAGGAAGCGCATTCCTGCAAAACGAATGGAAAAACGACCGGTGGGGCTTTCTCTTAGGAGGCCGCCTGGACAAGCACAACCTGATTCATCATGTGATATTCAGCCCGAGGATCAACCTGCGTTTCAATCCTACACAGGAAATCAACCTGCGCGCCAGCTATGCAGGCGGTTTCCGTGCGCCGCAGACTTTTGATGAAGATTTGCACACCAGCCTGGTTGGCGGCGAGCGTGTGGTAACGCGGCTGGCAAAAGACCTGAAGGAGGAGCGCTCTAACAGTTTCAGCGTTTCGGCCGACTTATACCATACCTTCGGGGGCATACAGGCCAACCTCCTGCTGGAAGGTTTCTATACCAACCTGAGCAATGTATTTGCCGAACGCAAATTGAACCAGCCGGACGAACAGGGCAACGAAATCCTTGAGCGCTATAATGCTTATGGAGCAAAGGTTTTCGGAATCAATGTGGAGGGCAAAGCGGCTTTCACCTCCTGGTTCCAATTGCAGGCCGGGCTTACACTGCAACAAAGCCGTTACGATGAAGCGATAGAATGGGATGAAGATGCTCCCAAAGAGAAAAAAATGATGCGTACGCCCAATACCTACGGTTACTTCACGGCAACACTCAATCCGCTCAAACATCTGTCGGCAGCTTTCTCGGGCACCTATACGGGAAATATGCTGGTGGGACACGCGGCAGGTTCGGGTGTGGACAAGCCGGTTGCAGTCACTACCCCGAAGTTTTTTGCAATCAACCTGAAGTTGTCTTATGACATGACCGTATATAAAGGAGTTACCTTACAACTCAACGGAGGCATTCAAAACATAACCAACGCCTATCAAAAAGACTTTGACAAGGGCTGGAACCGTGATTCCGATTATATATACGGCCCCTCACTGCCAAGAAGCTTCTTTGTCGGAGCCAGCGTCAGTTTATAAAAGACGATAGAATGATAATTTTTCGGTATTTGACAAAAAAGAGGTGCGCCACTATGGACGCACCTCAGGAAAGGAAATATGAAAAGGTTTTGGTTAAAATCTTATTCGATTGGCATAAGCCTTGGTATCGTATTATCATCACCTCCTGACACAAATTTAGACGGACTCTTATAGTCAGGATTATTCGTATTCCATTCTTCGATAGCAGCATTAAGGGAAGCAATCGTTTCGTCACTGTTCAATTCGGAAACAAGGCTTGGGCCTTTGGTATTCCAACCTTGACTTCGACCATCCCTACCCGCAACAAATAAAGTTGCATTATTTACAAAATACAGTTCTTTAGTACCTGCAGTGTCATAGCCAGTCATCGAACCGACAACACCTCCTGCATAAGCGAAAGCTCCTCCAGTCTTAGAAATCACCCCTTCATTTATACAAGAAGCGATTACTATTGTTGTTCCACTACAAGCACTTGTTATTCCCCCTGCAGAGGTCATAGAACCTGTTCCACTTACAGTACCATGATTTACACAAGCTATTGCATTAAAATTGTTGGCAGTAGTTCCGGCTATTCCTCCGGCACCATTTCCAGTTCCGGTTATTGTTCCATAATTTTCACAAGCTATCAAATTACAAATATAAGTAGCAGAAGTTCCTATAAGACCTCCAACCTGGCCTGCTCCATTTACATTAGCTCTATTTACACAAGCAGATATTGTCGCATAAGATATATAAGCAGATATACCAGCGACATTTGAACCACCTTTAACATAGCCTGACAGAATTATCCCTTTAATTGTCGATATATCGGAAGATGAACCAATAACTGCTCCAAAAAGTCCCTGATACATAACCGTGTTATTTATATAGAGATTTTCAATCTTATAGCCATTTCCATCATACAAACCTTTGAATGGTTGATTATTAGAAACTGCATTGAATTTTCCTATCGGCGTCCACTGTTTTGTTTCACTTCCTTCAAGGTCTATATTATTCATCTGCGTCAGTGCCCAACCTTCAAAACCATTATAATTATAATCGTCATAAATGGCATTTCCTACATTTGTTGCAGCAGCTACCCAGGCAAGTTCTGCACGAGTCGTAATTTGTGCCGTTTTCGCGTCATAATCTATTACTTCCGGTTTCATGATGGAAGCATCTTTAGCCTTCGACATATCCAGTTCCAACGACTTTGTATATCGTTTACCTGCCTCGAAAGTAACGGTTACGGCATCAAAATCCAGATATTTATCCGTATCGTTATCATCAACAAATACACGTACTTTCACATCACCCGTTTCCACCGGAAATGTAGTCATAGCTACGATACACTCTTTTTCCGAAACGATATCTGTTCCTCCATTCGGATAAAACAAGGTTAATTTATGGTTCGAGCCTTCTGCGTCCGAAAGTTTTTTATCGAAAACATTCAGATTCTTTTTATTTTCCAGATTATCACCCGTAATTTCTATACTTTTAAGAGTAATCCCTTCCTGTGTATCCTTTAATTTCAGATTAAACTGCAACAGGGCGCAAAGATGCTCCATAGAAAATGCCATTTCCTTATTATTCAAATGGCTGGGCTCCCTGCTCACCATATGCATATAGGACGACAAATATTCAAAACTGTTTGCCACTCCTTCTTGAATCGTTAAATCCAGTGGAATAGTTGTTCCGTCATTTGTTTGATGAACATCATTGTAAGGGTAACACACATAATACTCATTTACAGTGTTCTGAATAACACTTCCTTCAAACAAAGCTATTTTAGATCTTTGTTCGAGTGTCGTTGCCAATGCTCCGGCATAATAATAACCGGTATTTATATCGTTTCCGAATACACCGACCTTATCACCATTCGTCCAAAAAATTTCGGCTTCCTTTTCACCCGGTTCTACATCAACTTTGGTGACTGCCCCTTGGGACAAGGTCGCTTTTACCTGTACTTTCGTACCATTTCCTCCGTTATTATTCGGATCGTCATCTTTATGACAACCCGCTAACAGCAATGTTGCTGCCAGAAATACAAATAATGATTTTTTCATAATTTTCTTACCAAATTCTCTACTTGTTTTTACCAGGTCCCTCCATCGCCAAAGTCCGGAGTACTACCATCGAGGATAGCTCCTTCGATTTCCATTTCAATCACTTCAATCACGGGTTTTTCATAGGCAACCTTCATAGCCTGTTCTTGTTCCATCAGTCTCATAAAAACACAATAAAAATTTATTTACACCCTATTTAACTACATTCTAACTTAGTTCAAAATGAACTGAAATAAAACTCACTGAAATTATCGAGACAAAAGTAATTTTATATTTTAAGTGTAAGCAGCTCTTTTAATTTTATTATGATTTTGTTTTTCAGCACGATAACCTTTTTTGGGAAATACAACTTCCACTCTATTATTTGATTTTCATTTATCCTTAGCCTATTATTTTAAATTTATTAAGCCTTTTTATTAAAAAACACAACAACAATATTTAACCATTAAAACAAACATCAAACTTCTGATTAACAGCATATTTCATATTTTACCTCAATCTTTTCGCAGGGCTTAATTATCAACAGATGTACAATAGTCCATTTTGAACTAAGTTAAATTTAACCTAAAACAACCAATAATACCAATTTCCATATAGAAAATAAATAAGTGACGACCGACAGTCAGGCTTTGCGTTTGGCATACCAAACAGCTATAAGCCGGGACGACTGTCGATCGTCACTTATTCAAAAGTATTGACTGCCTACTATTTCACAAAAATAGAATACGCCATACTATTATCTGATAATTGTTGGAGCACTTTATTTTTCCAGTAGATTCCTACAGGATTACCACTATCATTTGCATCATATCCGGCAACATAGACATCGCCATTGACCACATGCACAGAAAGAGCTTCTGCGGAACTATTCAAATCGGGCAATTTCTCAGCAACACCATTCGTCCAAAGAATCGCAGAATCTCCGTCGTTGCCTACTACATAGACATTGCTTCCGTAAACATATACGGAATTAGCTTTTGCATTTTTTGTACCATCCGTTAAATTCCGGGCTACACCATTTGTCCAAAGAACAGCATAATTCCCATCATATCCTGCCACATACACATCGTCACCAGCAACACATATAGATTTTGCCTCTGCCCTATTAACCCCGTCACTCAGCGGCATAAGTGTGCCATTCTTCCATAAAGTTGCAATTCTATTAGTTGAACTTTCATATCCTGCGACATAAACATCACTTCCGGAGACATACACAGTTTGTGCTAATGTACTATTAGTAGCCCCTTCAATCAAGTGTTCAGCTACACCATTCTTCCAAAGAGTTGCAACATAGAGATTGTTTTCTTTTGCACTACCTGCAACATAAACGTCATTTCCGGACACATATACAGATGCAGCTTGTGTAATATTCGTCCCATCCTTCAAAATTTCGCCTACCCCATTCTTCCAGAGAAGTGCAGCACCACTACTTGAACTTTCACCTCGTCCTGACCCTGCCGCATAAATATCATTTCCGGACACATACACAGACATGGCTTGTGCAGAACTTATACCATCAGCCGATAATTGTTGAGCTACTCCGTTTACCCAAAGAAGCGGGGTTAAAGTAGAATAATCAAATCCAGCCACATAGACCGTTTCTGCACCCGGATCAGGAACATCCAGTTTTAAAGTTTTCGTATATCTTTTTCCAGCCTCGAAAGCAACAACTACACCCGGAATGGTAATAGTTTGCTCTTTACCATTATTATCGACAGTTACTACCACATCCACATTTCCGGATTCAGCAGGAAAAGCCGTCATTGCAACAGTGACTTCTGTCGTACTCAACGCAGGACCTCCATCAGGATATGAAATAGTTATTTTATTGCCGGCACTTGCTACATCTTCAATCTTTTTGTTATATACATCTAACGTCTTTTTATTTTTAATGTTTTCCCCGGATACGGCTATACTCTTTAAAGTAACGCCCTCCTTAGCATCCTGCAACATAACATTAAACTGTAAAATGGCACAAGCATGTTCCATATAAAATACTACACGGTTCTCACTATCCATCTCACAGGGTTCCTTACCAAGCATGTACATGTAATTTGACAAATAGGTAAAGTCGTCAACTTTACCGCTTTGAGACTCCAAGCCCAAAGGAATACTCGAACCATCGTTTTCTGCATGTAAAACGCTATAGGGATAAAAAACATAATATGATTTATTCCCGCTTTGCTCTACCTCGCCTTCAAAAACTGCCTTTTTAGCCCTTTCGGAAAGACTCGTTTTTATCAATCCTAAATACTTATTTGTAAAAGTAATAACATCGACACCGAATACACTAACACCGTCTCCGTCTGTCCAGAATACCTCTGCCTTATCCGTATTAAAATCCACATCCACTTTGGTAACCTCTCCCTGGGAAAGGTTGGCGGTAAGGTTTATCTTCTCTCCACTCCCATTTCCAGTTTCATCTTTTTGGCATCCAGCCAGCAACATTAATAATGCTGCCATCGATACAAATAATTTCTTCATTGATTTTCTAATTGGGTTCTTTTTGTAGTTCTTTAATTATCACCAGGTTCCTCCATCACCAAAATCCGGAGTACTGCCATCCAGGATAGCACCTTCGATTTCCATTTCCACTACCTCAATCACGGGTTTTTCATAGGCCATTTTAGCCTCTTGGTCTTTTTCTTTTGTTCTCATAAAAACACAATAAAAATTAGTTGATACTATAAATTACTCTATTCTGACTTAGTTCGGAACGAACTAATGTTTATATATTAATAATAAAACTTTATAAATTAATTAGATAGACAAACTAAATAAGTTGTAAATCATATGATTGCCATTTATATTAATCGTTAAAAATTCTTTATTCAGTTTTTATTCGAAAACAGTAAAAAAGAAAATATATTAACTTACAAAAAAAGAAAATCAAAGAGCTGAGAAAATCGAAGAGTTGTTTTTTGTTCCCTATTTAATTGACATACAAAACCTAATAAAATCAAATGAGGATTATTCACGTATTGTATTAGATTACATTTGTGATGCAAAATGGAGATTTTTTCATATTAGTTCGTTCCGAACTAAGTCAAAAATAACAGTCAATCACAAGTTCAAAACCTTAGCCCCTATTTTCAGGTTTAGCCAGTCTACCTTATCAGTATGAGATTCCGATAACTGTCAAGGTTTATAGTCCGAGCTTTAATTTTTGTCTATTGTTTTCAGGTATAGTTAACCATAGCATATATTTGGATTTAGTACCCGTAGTAATTTGATTTAGTACCGGTACTAATTTGAATTACTACCGGTACTAATATTTTTTAACAAACCGTTTTTTATTTATCTTTGAAAAAAACACAAAGGAGTCTGGATTTTTTATGAAAGTTAGGAGTCTGGACTTCATGTGATTGTTAGCCACAACTTCATCAATTTTCCTCCCCTCTTTTATATCCGGAAAGATGTTAACCGATGAGTACTATTAACTTACTAAAAAAGAAGATTTATGGCTAGACCTTTCAAAAAAGGCCTGGAATATTTTCCGTTGGATAGTAATTTCTTTTCCAACCGGAAAACCCAACGCCTGATACATAGGTTCGGATGCAACGGCGTCTGTATCTATTTGAGTATCCTCTGCGATATTTACGGGGAAAATGGATATTATATTCCATTTGGAGAGAATCTTTGTTTCGACACCAGCTTTACGCTCAAACAGGATGAACAACTGGTACGGGAAGTTTTAGACTTCTGCGTAGCCATCCATTTGTTTGATGAAAATTTGCTGAAACAGAAACAAGTCCTTTCATCGATAGGAATACAAATGCGCTTTAATGAAATCAGCAAACGCAGTCCTCACTTTATAGATCCGGCACTGGATTTATATTCCCAAAAACAGAATCCGGAAAAAGAGGAAGCCGATGCCGATAATGGAGTTTCTGCAACAAAAACTGGGGTTTCTGCAACAAAAACCCCGGTTAATGTAACAGAAACCCCTATTAATGCAGAAAAAACCCCTACAAATGGAAATGTAAATTTAAATGGAAATACAACTACTCAAAATTCAAAATTTTATGGAAATCAAAATTCAACAGATAATGGAGAAGACGAACGAAAAGCCGAGCTTCTCCGCATGGCAGCCGAAGCAACAGGATGTGGTAAAAATGCGTGAACGATACGGCAGCCCGGAACAATTCCTGAAAACATTTACCCCGGACCTGCAACTGGTTGCCGCCCAACATATGGAACGAACCTACTTTGGAACTGCTCCCACACTATCTGCACTTATCGAAGGGTATGGCAAGCAGACTGCCATCGTATGGATTTGTATCCAGGTGGAGAATATCAACAATTTCGCCGGCGTAAAAGAGAAAATGCCGGTTGCGCGTCAGAAGGAACTGGCAGAATTGTTCCTGGCGGAATACCCGCAACTGAAAGTATCGGAACTGCTCTTATTCTTCCACCGGTTGAAATGCGGACGCTACGGACGGTTCTACGGAATGGTGGATGCTTTGTTTATCACCTCGGCCCTGCTGGCTTTTATGGATGAGCGGAAAGCGGATATCAACCGCCTCAAGGCTTCACGAAAGAAATCGGAAGAAAACAACAAACCGTCACAGGGCGGTGGCATTACTTACAACGAATATATCGAACTCAAAAAAAGAAAGGAACAAAACAATGGATAAGAAATTCAACAAAAACAAAATCTACGGGCATACTGAACTTGCCCTGCTTTATTTTACAAATATTTTACCTAAGTCTGCTTCCACTCAGTTAACCCGTTGGATCCAGCGCGACGAGGAACTGTGGGAAGCATTGAAAAAGGCAGGATACCGGAAAGGGCAACGTATCTATACGCCTTTGCAACGCGACATTATTCTTGAGCATTTGGGTACTCCTGACTGCTGGACGGTCGAGTAACAACGAGAATTTAAGGTAACAGATTTCCAGTTTTCCGACTCCTTTGTTGCTCCTGTCGAAAGATATTTATTAGCCTGTAAAACCAATATGCCGAAGGGATTGCTTGAAGTTTATCCAAATGCACCTATGAATGATATATTCTTGTTTATTATAGATTGTAAGTATACAAGAAAGGAGCTGTTCAATCCATTTCGAACAGCCCCTTTAAAACAGCCAAGTTATTTATTACTAAGGTTCCACACAGCGAATAAAACAAGCGTCACTGGCAGGTTGTCCATTTATAGTTCCAAAAACATTACTTTTTGGAAGAGCATTAAAATCAAATGTAAAATAATTAATGTCCCATCCTACAACATTGTTGAAATTAGAATCCCCGGGACGCGCATTTAATTCCTCCTTCTGTAGCCAATAAACAGCACCGGGACGCATATATAAATCATAAAATAACGGCCTATCGTTACGCGCTGCTTCAGGAGTATATCGGTCACCACGGCCAGCAGCATAACGAAGTACCATCTCTTTATCTGTTTCTCCATGGATGTCACCAGTATCATCACGTCCTTGCTTCCTATGCCCATAGCCGGATGCCCCTATCGGAAAAAATAAATTCCGTCCATCATTCTTGTTATAAATAAAACAACCACGCATCCCATAAGTACCGGATCCACCCTGCCGGTACCCGTATACTTCATTAATGTCGGAAAGTGTTCCATCAGCATCGTCGCCATAAAGCACACCATATCCCATTTCTATATCTTTGCTTTCATATAATAATTCATAATCTTCAAAATTAGCGACTTCTGCCTGTTTATTGTTTATAACAGGCGTAGCAAAAGGAACACTTGCTGACTGGGAGGAAATATCTTTCCATACTTTCGTCTCGGCCTTGCCGGCAATTTTCAACAGTTTATTTCCATCATCTTTAAAATCTTCGGGAGATACATTTATCCAATAAGGCTTATTATCATGCTTGTTGTTCGATGCGTCAATCGGCTCATCCAGATTCCCCCATTTAAACAATGAACCTTCTTCTACCGGAGAATCCGCTTCTTCCGTAGCTGTCCGCATATTGGACGCATGCCAAGCCCTTCCATTATCGAGCAAAGCCACAGGGGCATATCCCTGGCGGATAAATATTAAATGGTTGCAAGTCTTATTATGATAGCTTACACGAACCACTGCATGGCGTGATTCCTGTTCGCTACATGTACCGTTAAATAAGACTTTAAAATCAATATGCGAACCGGACAAACCTTTCAGCGTATCATTGGCATTATATCTTTTACCATCTTTTTCCAAGCTGATAAAATTACCTCCCGTTGATGCCGCAACAACAGCTTCCCACGGTCCTTCGGATGGAAAATCTTCAAATTCCGTTGCGTTTTCCCGTGGCAGACGTTTTAAAACGACATTAAAAGGTTTGCTGTTATCATGACGCCGATAGATACCTTTAGGATTAACCACACGACGCACCTGAAATACATCGACAATCTCAGTCAGCGGTTCCCCCCCACCCGACAATTGTACCGTTATTTTCACTTTTGCATGACGTTGATAGGCTACATACGGGTTATTTCCCGTATACCCCGTAGATGAAATCATCTGTTTGGCCCGTGTATACATAGGAATGCTCATATGCAGGATATTCGAACCTTCTTCTCTCCGTACGGAATAATTACCATCTTTCGCGTCTTCATGAAGACCGGGACTTACGTCATAGTCACGTTCTCCACGTTGGGTTTGATCATAATATGTCTTATTATCCGATGCATAAACAACGCCTTCCGACAGGGGTGCATTCGGATTGTTTACAAGTATTGTCGCAGTGGTACGGCGTAGAGAAAGAAATCCATTCCATTTATTATCCCCTTCCACATCAAAATGATGATAGTCAAATCCGTTTGCATCCGCTCCATAAGGTGACCAACCATTATTTATGATTTCCGCCTTCACACTTTGCACGGTATAATTACCGGGATTTATTTTTATAGGAAATTCCATCTGTCTGTTATACAGGTAAGAGATATAGTAAGGATTAGGTGCCTCTATACCGGGTTCCGGTTCGTCGTACTCAATATGCCAGTCTGCCTCATTGGCAAAATCCTTAAACTTCAGCGTGAGTTTATAATGATGATTGCGTTCGGCATCATAATCGTTTATAACATCTTTGCCAAGCATAAAACGATATTTAATGTCTCCACTACCCACTTTTTCCTGATTGACGGATACATAATATGCATCCACTTCGATGTATGTTCCGTAAGGTACGCCATCTTTCGGCCTGTAACCGGAATCGTCGGACGATACCCCCGGAAAATCAAGTTTACCATCCCCGTCCGCATCTTGACGTTTATCCGGCATATCCTTTCCCGCCCCTTGCATGTTTTCAAAGAAAAACAAAGCGTCGGATGCTTCTTCGTGCCCTTTGTCAAAAGTACCATCCGGTTTCTCAACAGGCCATGGATAATACGATTTACCGGTGGATAAACGTACCGGATAATACTCATTAAAAGCCGGTACATCATTTCCCTGATAATATTTTATAGTTTCCCCATCCAGCAGTTCTTCCTGTTTTGCCGGCGTATTTGTCTTTCCCAAATAACAGTTAGCGGGAATATCTTTAATCCGGACTGATTTAAGATAGATGAAAACACCTTCTTTCAAATTGCCGGCATCATAGGCTACAGTCACTTTAGAAACGGCACGACGTATCCATGCGTGCAATTTCATATCTTTTTTATCGATAGCCACTTGCTCATTTTGACTATGGCTGCCGTCTTTCGTGAAAAAGCCGAACATCTGATTGTTCCCCACAGCCTTCTTCCCCTGTTCTCCAAGCCAATCCGTCTCCCATTTCAATTGGATGGACTTCAAACCATCGATGGTCTTTATTTTTTCTTTATAGTCTTCTTGCTCTGCCAGGTTACCCATATTGGCTACGGCGTACATATAATAATAGCCATAAGGAATCTCATCCAACTTAAATGTAGCACGCTTGGTCTTAGCTTCCGCTGTTTTACCACCTTCCGCGTTTGCGTCCGTACGGTCGACATCGGAAACTTCGAATTCTCCCGTGTTCTCTTTGTTGCCGGAAAGCAGATAATAAGACTGCATAAAATTCTTTTCCTTATCATACAGCAATACACAAAGGTCATCTATATCTTTAATGGCATCTCCTGCTGTACGCGTGTTCGTGTCCAATGCCTTCCGGAACGGTATGAACTCAACCGAAGCTGTTACGCTGGTTTCACCTTCCGGCATGAGTCCGCCTTCATCAATAAGCCTATCGTCCGTACAGGCATATAAAGTACAAACCAGCATGCCTATAAGACTACAAATTATTTTCTGTTTCATAGTTTTCTGAATAAGTAATTTATTTATATACCCGGTTCATCCGGAATCTCCTGTTTTTTATAATCCGAAACCTGGGTCAAGCTCGATCCCGGTATAAGGACGCACATCACAATTGTTTATCTTAATGATGGTTTTAGTCCATTCAAGATCCGAGCTTAAGAAAAATACCATCGACCATTCACTTTCGCGGTCAAGGAATTCCTGCGGTTCCATATGTGCATACAGGTTGCTTTTAAGCATCAGCAAACAGTTGACAAGGGGAATATTGATTATTTCCTCCCCACTCGCCTTATAACGGATAATCAGCCTGGGTGAATGCCAGTCGCGTACCATCAAGCGCGATGTGGACAGTTCCGCATAAGCTCCCACGGCTTCTTTCTCCCCATCAATAAGCCCTACCTGCCCTTGTGACCAGGGAGTATATGTCACCATACCGTTTTCAAGCAAGTTATTATCGTAGTTGAACAACGTATTGTCATCCGTAATTTCAAAATCAAAATCCTTATCATTAACCGGATTACCTTCTATTTGCTGCAATACGATACGAATGTTGTTGGTGTTTTTCATCATCTCGACCACCCCCTCGCTGTAAAAGTCGGAAGTAGCGAGGACGAGTTCCCCCCAATACAGGCCATGCAAGTTCTTACGTTCGGGAACCGTCAGGCATTCCGGATCTATTTCCACCCGTAAATCGGTATACTGTGTTCCTTCGCCGGGGGTATGGTTCATATGGAAAGAGTGCTTGTCGCATGCCAGACCGCCATAAGCCACAAAATGATAATTCCCTTGTTCAAGGTCCAGTACCATTCGATAATTTTCGTCCTGCAACTCCGTACCTGTTACAATACGGGTATCCACATAATTGCCTTTATCATCGTAAACCAAAAGTGTCAGGCAGTCCACTTTTTCGGGAAATGCATTGGCATATTCCATATTATAATCATAAATAAAACGAAGCGACACGCCATGCGGACATGGGGCTATATCTTCATAGATTGATTCGCACGATGAAAAGACAAGGCTCACCAGAACCGTACCAAGCAAGGTTCTGATGAAACGTAAAACTATATTTCGTTTTTTATTATACATCTTATATCATTTAGAATTCAATATTATTGACATGGAATGAACAAAATCCTTATATTATTCTATCAAAGTTTGATTTCCCCTATCTGGCGAAGTGCTGCTTCCGCATCAGCCAGTCCCTTCCGGGCTGCTTCCGTGAAGAGTTTCTCTGCCAAATCATAATCTTCCGCCAAGGCCGCATAAATGCCCCGGGCATAAACAGCCTGCGGCGAATTTCTCGCTTTCGACAGATAACGTCCCGCATTCTTCATGTCGCCACGGCTCATAGCCACATTCGCTACATTCAGGTTAGCCACCTCATCGTCAGGAAACATGCGCACGGCTATATCGAATGTTTCATTGTATTCATCACTGCCCGGTTCCATATCCTGAGCAGCCAGGTACATTTCCTGCAAGCTTAACTTTTGCGGTTGCGTCTTCAGCAGGCGCTTTATCTCTTCCACGTCAGTATAAGTCCGTACCTCATATTTCACGGCATAATCGGAATGGCGCAAACCGGGATAAACTTCTTTCAGCAAGAAAGCGTAGTCTTTAGGAAAGGTTGTCTTGATTTTCCATTCTTTTGCATCCGGTTCCATATCGCTATGTATCAAATCCAGAATGCCTGTTTTATTTTCAAGGTTCGACCCCGCTACGTAACGTTCCAAGCCGCCCCAGTCTTCCGGCTCATAGTCGGTGGTGAATAAGGATTCAGGGAAATCATACTGTTTACGCACATATTCTTTCAGCGTCTTGGTACGTCCCTTTGCCAAGCGTTCATTATTGGAATACGGGCTTTCGGGCGAAGCATACCCTTTGATTTTTACAGAGATAATCCGTGTGTCGGCATCCTTCTTCACTGCATCGATCGTTGCAAGTATTTTCTGCAACTCGGCTGGATTCCGGCGATAGTTTTCGTATATTTCCGTACGGCTGACAGGGAAATCGATATAAGCGGAACCTTCCAACTGATTAATTTTCTGCTCAGCTTCCGGACGGATATATACATAGGACGGAACAAATCGTTTGGGTTCCAGTTGGAAAGCGAGCAACGGTTCATTGTCTCCGGAAAGCACTTCACTGCAGCAACCGCCGGTTTCGTTGTTCATGACAAGTGTCGCCCGGTTCATCCAGGCTGTGTACGGAACCACAGCATAATAGTTGACAACCGAAATTTTACCACTTTGATAAAGCGTCATATCTTCTACAGGCAAGCCGTTGCGAAGATGATGGAAATAGCGGTTGCGGCCGGCAACCATCACTGAAGGCAACCCCAGGCTCTCCGTTTTTTCGGACAATTCGGGTGTGAGGATAACCTCCCGGTTACTTTCCACTTTTAATTTCGACACATCTATATCCATCGAGACAAACAATTTGTCTCCCGAACGGGATACGGCAAGGCCGGACACCATTACATTGCCACCCATAATTGTTTGAGCCTTTACTTCCGTTATACAAATCAGGATAAACAGGCTGCTACAAAGTATTTTTGTTATCTTATTCATACTCATAATCTGTAAGAATTAAAATAGATATATCAGATTGATTGCTGCCTTCGTAGGACCAAAGTAATTGTGCGATTTGCCATCGGCGAGCTTCGTGCCGCAATTGGCGCAGGGATAACTGTCGTAGCGGGTGTAAAGCCAGCCGAAACCGAACTCCGCCTCCAGATTCCAATGTTTATTCAATATCCACGCATAGCCATAAGCAACACCGGCTCCCACAAACCACCCCTGATAGCGTTTGTCGGAAAGATTAGAAAAATCCGTACCGAGAAAAGAGATGTTGTTTTTCAAATTACCGATGTTGTACTGACCGCCCAAAGCATGGGCACCGATAAAATGTCCGGCGAAACGGTCGCAAAACCAATAACGTGCTTCCGGCTGTAATAGCCAATGTTTCCACTTCTTGCCGTTAGAAAAAGTCCAGCCATTATAGTTGGCCGAGACATCAAATGTCCACTTTGGAGCAAGCCCGACTTCTATTCCGGCATTTACCGTTGCTGCCGCATCATACAATAGGTTACTTTTTACTGCTACGTCCTGACAACGTGCTTTCATACAGAAAAACCCTAAAAGCAAAACTGCATACAATTTCAAATTTGTTTTTCCCATCTATACTTAGAATCATTATTACACATCCTGATATGATGTCCCCATCATTTATCCAGAACCTATTGTAGACAAGCGATGGAGCTGATATTTTTATGGCTTATTTTTTCATAATCATATAGTTATGTTCACTATATTTTGCTATATCTCTTTTTAAGAAAAATAGGATAAGAAACAGGACGTTTCAAATAGCTGGAAAATCAGGACATATCGTTTCTTCACATATAGATTTTGTATAACAAAGCTGTTGATTTACACAACATTTTCGTGTTTTTCCGGAAAAAAATCAGTCTAAAAAAAATACAATTTGCTTTATTTTGCATATCTTTGTATACCGTAATACCTCTCTTAAAAAGAGATATCTCTCTTAAAAAGAAAACCCGGAATCGTACAATATTCTATCCATTAGTTTTTCATTGTTTACAAAGATTTCAGGATAAGACTGTTTGCCTTATCCACTATCGAGGTATCCAAAGAAGCGAGATAAATACGGGTAGTTTTCTCCGAATCGTGCCCCATACCTTCACTGATGACAGACAAAGGAACATTCTTACTTTTAGCGGCGCTTGCCCAGGAATGACGGCTCACATACATTGTGAGCGGGACAGCCAGTAGCAGTTGCATACCTAATTGTTTCAACTTCTCATTAACGAGGTGTGCTGCATTTTTATATTGCCGCCTTTCATCCTTGCCGGTATCCATGATTATCGGCAATAGATAAGGAGTATTTCCCGTATCGTATTTGTCTATAATCTCCTGCATGGGTTTCTCCCATTTGATAAACAATTGCTGTCCGGTCTTATGACGGCGGTACGATAATATACCGTTCTGCAAATCCTTTTTTTTAAGAAAAGCCATATCGATAAACGACATGCCACGGGTATAAAATGAAAACATAAACAGATCGCGGGCATAACTGACAGATGGGGATAGCGTCAAATCCAATTCCCGTATCTGCCGGATAACCTTCAAAGGTACGGCACGCTTTACGGTCTTGTCCACACCGGTATAGACATGTTTAAACGGATTCCGCGGTTGTGCCAGTCCCTTTTCAATGGCACGGTTATAAATAGCACGAAGATTCCTCATATAGAACGAGGAGCTGTTGGGACAAATATCCTTTGCCCGTAACCAGGTTTCATATTCCACTATCAAACTGGAATCCACTCCGTCTAACGGGATATCGTCCCGTTTTCCCAAAAAACGCATGAAACTGTTCAGGACTGTCGTATAAGTTTCAGCGGTACGAACTCTGCCGATCCGTTTCAACTCCGTCACAAGATTCTCGGTAAAAGAGATGAACCCGCCTGCCTCCGACGCTGTTCTGTCATGATAGAGTTCCACAATTTTGTCGGAAGTATACGTATCCTTCGAGCATTCCAGTTTCCTGATAATATATTTTAACCGGAGGATATCCTCTGTCACATTTTTTTTCAGTTTGAGCAGATAGTTTTTCCTATCGGCATCTAATAACGGGAGAATAACATTTTCCGAGCGCTCGTCCCATTCGGTGGGTAACAACCGGTAACCGGAACTTATCTGCCTCGCCACCCGGCCATGAATTACTTGATAAAACAATGTGCCTTCCTTCCCTTCGACCGAAGAAAGGCGAATCTTTACTTTGATTGTCGCCATGTATAAATACTTTAAGTAGATAAATCATCCGGGATACCCAAATGTTCAAAAACCCTGACGATACAGTACCTTAAATAATTAGGAGATACAAGTTTTGCCAACCATCACCCTATGTGTTCCAGAATATCCGGAGACACGCCTATACACCTACCTTCCAGTCCATTATGAGAGAAGGCACACCCGTATCGCCCAAAAATCAAACAAAAAATTTAAGGGTATATTCTTTAATGGAGTATACTTTTGAGAAGAAACAGCTAATAGTAAAAAAAGTAGAACAAGAAGTCACTTCTTGTACTTGACCAGCATGATCACAGGATTTGATTCTTCATCCAATCCGGCTGCTATCTCTTTCAATTTGCCTTTCAGTTGTCCTTTTTCGTATGCCTCGACAAGTCCAGGGGCTTCTAATGGGTAACAGGTTGCGATTTCCTGATTTACAATGCCATTCGTTTTTTGTCCTAAAGAGACTCGTTCCTTGTTTGTGTAGTCAGCATTGTACAGGGTATATTCGAACAGGGCTTTTTCCTGCTTGTCGTACACCAAATCGGTAGTGGGGAAACCCTTAAACGTGGTAAAGTTTAATTCTTTTTTCTGAGTCCGCATAAAACAATAGCGGTCGGTAATAACGACAGGGAAAAGAAAGACTTCCGTCTCCATTGTAGATATGGAAGGGGTCCTTACAATAATGGGCATTAAATTGTTGTCTGCCGAATAGTTGTATATCGTATCGGAGGAGGTATTCACAAGCGCCCAATCCCCATGATTCGGGAATGTCAGGTAAAATTCGGGGGTTACGGTTAATTCATCCTTTGTCAGCACCGGGGTTTTGAACTCTTTAAAAGGCGTCCGGATTTCGCGGGCAACACTTCCATCCTGCTTGGAAATGAGCAAATGGCATGCCTGCTCGTTTTCTTTCGGGGTCGGGAAACTATTATAACAAATCAAATGATTACGGTCGTAGTTGAACAGGTAGTTATAATAACCGGTATTCGCGAATTTGAAACTTCTCTTAAAGTTTCCGGATAAGTCGTACACCAGTATTTTCCTTGCCGGATTGTCTTTGACAAACATTTCATCGTTATCCTCATCCAAGATAATCTCCGTAAGCTGCGAATATTCCTCGGCGCCCTGCCCTAAGCGGTTTATCTTCCTTATGCCTTTGCCTGTCCTGTCGAAGATAAAAATATCCCCGTCGTTCCGGTTTCTTACTAAAAAGAAATGCTTGCCGACCGCTTCGACAAAGCCGTGGGTAATAAATTCGTCGGTAGTTTCCAACGGAACGTATTCCACATCCATAATATCTTGAAGGATTAATTCCTTTTCGGGATAACTTGCGTTCACATCCACAGTGATGATATCATTTGCAGATTGTTTGTTTCCCCCTGTGCATCCAGCCATTGCTGCCAACAGGATAATCGCAGAAACCATTTTCGCTCTTTTCATTTCTATCTCCATTTTTTAGTAAC
This sequence comes from Parabacteroides sp., assembly GCA_019417325.1. Classification (GTDB taxonomy): domain Bacteria; phylum Bacteroidota; class Bacteroidia; order Bacteroidales; family Tannerellaceae; genus Parabacteroides. Next base: position 19,982 of record DXVO01000030.1, read on the forward strand.
TCCCACTCTCCCATAAAAGGACATTGTTTATGTCTTTCAACAGGTATAACTATTAAAAGCGGAAATTTATGGAAAATTGTTCGGATGGCAAAGCCCGTAAACGAAAACATGCTTTTTACAAGAAAACGAATGGCATGCTCTTTCGTTATAAAATAAAGACGGGTATCATTTATTATTTATTCTCATTCCTGAATTTCAATGGCGAAACACCCTGATGCCGTTTGAACATTTTAGATAAAACCGCCTGGTCTGAGAAATTCAGTTCGTTGGCAATTTCCTGTATCGTCATATCCGTATCCATCAACAACTGGATAATATCCCTGACAAGCGTTTCGCTAATCCACCGGTAAACGGTTTTACCGGAAAATTCCTGGACGATTCGTCCCAGATACTGGGGCGTCACACATAACCGGGATGCATAATAATTTACCGTATGTTCTTTTCTTACATGCTCGGGAAGCATTTTCACGAAATATGTGAACAGCATCCGCTTCCGGTTCGTTTCTGTTGTATCCGTTTTATTTTGCGCTTGCAAAAAAAGATTGGCTATCTCCATAAAGAATACCCGTGTTTTACATTGCAACATCTCTTTCCGGAAACAGTGTGACTGATTTTCCAATGTTTGTCCTATATCTTCCAAACAGCGGCTGATAAGGTTGGAACTCTTTTCCTCAATTTTGAACAAAGGGTTTGTCTTTTTCTCTAAAATATAGGAGACCGGAAACGGAGGCCTGCTTTTAAAAAGAGTAAATAAAAAATCTTCTGAAAGAACCAAATGATAGGCCCGGATATCGGAGGATGTGCCCAACAACTGTACGGGTAAATCGTCTATTATGTCGGCATAATAATTACGGGTGAGAAGAAAAGTTTTGCCCTGTACCTTAATTTTCAACTCACCTTCCGTCACAAAGAATATGGAGTGCTCATTCAATGTTGCGATTTCGCAGTTGCTTTCATCGTAATATGCCGGATTCATTTTTCTAAGGGCTATGCCATCTTCCGAAAACAACCGTATCTGATAATATGAAAGTATCTCCTTGAATGTCATTAGATGATAATTATAAGGATAAGCAGGCCAAATCTAATCGTTTCCGGACAGTTACTGTTTCCAAATAGACAAAACCAGAAGTTTTATAGACCAATGGCATAAAAGAATCGATAAACGCCTTTTTGGTTGATAAATGTATTAAAATTAACATAAATCGTTTGCTTTTGGAAGTTGGTTTCAATATCGACAAACAAAGTTTCAGAATCATTCGATGTTTGCATTTTGTTTCATAATTAACAAAACCAGTACGCTTTAAAACAAACAGATTATCATAGCGGGGCGGCATTTTTGCAGCAAATATAAAACAGTAAATATGAATAGATTTTTTTTACTCGCAAGTGCAGGAAGCCTTTGCATGCTGTTGATGGTTGCTTGTCAAAATGTACCGCAGCAGGCAGGCAGCAACGAATACAAGGTGATGGAAGTAGGTAAAGGTAGCCGGACACTGGCCCGGAATTATACAGCAGTCATCAACGGAAGGCAAAGTGTGGAAATCCGTCCCCAGGTAAGCGGGACGATTACGGAAGTCTGCATATCGGAAGGGGCTAAAGTACAGAAAGGACAACCTCTTTTTATCATTGACCAGGTTCCTTATAAAGCGGCCTTGCAGACTGCTACAGCAAATGTAAAAAGCGCGCAGGCTGCCGTAGCCACCGCCCGGATGACAGCTGAAAGCAAAAAGGAGCTTTATAACGAACAGGTCGTTTCAAACTTCGACTTGCAAACGGCCCTCAATTCCCTTAAGGAAGCGGAGGCAACCCTTGCACAGGCGGAAGCGGAAGAGCTGAATGCCCGGAACAACCTCTCATACACAGTTATAAAAAGCCCGGTAAGCGGTGTCACCAGCATGTTGCCTTACCGTGTGGGAGCTCTTGTCAACTCGTCCATTACGACCCCGTTGGCTACTGTTTCGGATGATGAAGAAATGTATGTGTATTTCTCGATGACAGAAAACCAGATTCTTGCCCTGATACGGGAAAACGGTACACTGGAAAACGCACTCGAAAAAATGCCGGAAGTAGAACTGTTGCTGAACGATGGCCTGAAATACCCCCACAACGGGAAAATCGATGCGATAAGCGGAACGAACGATGCCAATACGGGAGCAGTCAGCATTCGTGCCACCTTCCCTAACCCGGAACGTATGTTGCGGAACGGAAGCAGCGGGACCATTATCTTCCCCTACTCCCAAAAAGATGTTTTGATTATACCTCAGGAAGCGACATTTGAGGTACAGGATAAAACTTTTGCTTATAAAGTGATCGATGGAAAAGCCTCTTCCGTACAAATACAAGTATTTGCTATCAACGACGGCAAGGAGTTTATCGTGGAACAGGGATTAGCCGAAGGCGATACGATCATAGCCGAAGGTGCCGGATTGGTTCAGGAAGGCACTCCGGTATCCTTGCCTGATTCCACTAAACAATAAGAAAGGAGGCTTAGTATGAAATTAAAGAGATTTATAGACCGCCCTATCTTATCGTGCGTCTTATCCGTATTTATACTGATGCTGGGGCTTATCGGGCTTTCCGGTTTATCCATGGAGCAATATCCGGATATCGCACCTCCGACAATCGTTGTATCCGCGTCCTACACGGGTGCCAATGCGGAAACCGTACTGAAAAGTGTAGTTGCTCCGTTGGAAGAGGCCATCAACGGGGTTGAAAACATGAGTTACATGACCTCCACCGCAACCAATTCCGGTTCTGCGTCCATCATGGTTTATTTCCAACAAGGCACAGACCCGGATATGGCGACCATCAATGTAAAAAACCGTGTATCCGAAGCGGAAGGCTTATTGCCGGCCGAAGTTACCAAAATCGGCGTCACGGTCGAAAAGCGGCAGAACAGTATGCTGAAAATCCTGACTCTATACAGTCCCGACGACAGCTACGACCAGAATTTCATCAACAATTATTTCAAGATAAACGTAGAGCCCCGCCTCTCGCGTATTACGGGAGTGGGAAATGTCAACGTGATGGGTGGCGATTATGCCATGCGTATCTGGCTGAATCCGCGTATTATGGCACAATATAAATTAGTGCCGGATGATATCATTTCCATCCTTGGGGAACAGAATGTAGAAGCGGCAACGGGTACACTGGGCGAAGATTCGGAAAATACGTTTCAATATACGCTCAAATACCGGGGACGCCGCGAGACAAGCGAAGAATTCGGCAATATGGTAATCAAATCGCTTTCCTCCGGCGAAGTTCTTCGTCTGAAAGATGTTGCCAGCATTGAACTGGGCGCCCAGACCTATGCATATAACAGCGAAATACAAAGCCATCCCGGATCTACCTGCATGATTTCGCAAACGGCAGGTTCAAATGCCAATGAAATCATCAAGGAGATAGACAAACTAACGGCCGAAATGTCCAAAAGCCTCCCTAAAGGGCTGGTGATGACCGACCTGATGAGTACAAAGGATTTCCTCGACGCTTCCATACAAGAAGTTGTAAAAACACTTATTGAAGCGATCCTTCTGGTTATCCTGGTCGTCTACTTGTTCTTGCAGAGCGTACGTTCCACGATTATCCCTTCCATATCCATCATCGTGTCGTTGGTTGGAACTTTTGCTTTTCTTTATATTGCCGGTTTTAGCCTGAACCTGTTGACTTTGTTTGCGCTCGTGCTGGTTATCGGAACGGTAGTGGATGATGCGATTGTCGTAGTCGAAGCAGTACAAGCCAAGTTCGACGAAGGGTATCGTTCCCCTTACCAAGCCACGGTAGACGCGATGGAAGGTATTTCGTCTGCCATCATTACCACCTCCCTGGTCTTTATGGCGGTATTCATCCCGACTTCCTTTATGGGAGGCACAAGCGGCATATTCTATACCCAGCTCGGTTTGACAATGGCTGTTGCCGTCGGTATCTCTACTGTCAATGCCCTTACCCTGAGCCCGGCGCTCTGTGCTTTGATTATGACTCCCCACATGGATACCGAAGCTGGTGTGAAAGCGAGTTTCTCCACCCGTTTCCACCGGGCATTCGAAGCCTCATTCAACCGCCTTATCCTAAAATACAAAGGCGGGGTACAGTTTTTCATACGCCGCAAATGGCTTGTCGGATGCCTGTTTATTCTAATGGCTACCATGCTGGCTTTTTTCATGCGGACTACCCAAACGGGACTTGTCCCCGACGAGGATATGGGAACTGTCTTTGTGAATGTCACCACTCCTCCGGGCAGCAGCCTGGAACAAACCAAGAAGGCGATGCACCAAATAGAAATGAAGATTGCCGATATCCCCCAGATAAACCTCTATTCCAATATCAGCGGTTACAGTATGATGGGAGGACAGGCTGCATCCGGCGGTATGCTTATTATCAAACTGAAACATTGGGATGAACGCAAAGGAAAAGAAGATAACATCAATGCCATAATCAGCCAGATTTATATGCGGACAGCCGACATCAAATCTGCCAAGATATTTGCATTCGCCCAACCGACCATTATGGGATATGGCATGGGGAGCGGTTTCGAACTGTATGTACAGGATCATACGGGCGGAGATATCAACCAGCTACAGCAATATACGCAACAGTTTATCGCTGCGCTAAACCAACGGCCTGAAATAGCAATGGCTTATACGTCATTCGATACTAAATTCCCCCAGTATATCGTTGATGTGGATGCTGCAAAATGCAAGCGTGCCAATGTATCGCCGACAGATGTCCTGAGTGTGCTTTCAGGGTATATCGGGGGGAATTATGCATCCAACCTGAACCGCTTTTCCAAATTATACCGTGTCATGGTACAGGCACAAAAAGATTATCGCGCCGATAAAGACGACCTGAATAATATGTTTGTCCGGACTGCCGATGGAGAAATGGCTCCTATCGGGCAATTCGTCACACTGACCAAAGTATACGGTGCGGAAACGTTGAGCCGTTTTAATCTGTATAGCTCCATTGCCGTCAACGGAATGCCTGCCGATGGCTACAGTAGCGGCGATGCTATCGAGGCAATAGCGGAAGTGGCGAAGCAGACTTTGCCGACCGGATACGGATATGAATTCGGCGGAATCACACGTGAGGAAACGGAAAGCAGCAGCAACACGGTCATTATTTTCATTATTTGCATCATTTTCGTTTATCTGATCCTTTGTGCCCTGTATGAGAGCTTGTTTATACCGATGGCTGTCATTCTGTCCGTACCGTTCGGATTGATGGGCAGTTTCCTTTTTGCCAAGCTGTTCGGGCTTGAAAACAACATTTATATGCAGACCGGGCTAATCATGCTGATCGGGCTTCTCTCCAAAACAGCAATCCTGTTGACCGAGTATGCCGCTACCCGCCGCGAACACGGAATGACGATTGTCCAATCGGCTATGTCGGCTGCCGGTATCCGCCTCCGCCCTATCCTGATGACGGCACTCACAATGATTATCGGCCTGCTTCCATTATTGTTTGCTTCGGGAGCCGGGGCCAATGGAAACATCTCTTTAGGTGTAGGCGCTGTTGGAGGAATGTTTGTCGGGACATTGGCTTTACTTTTTGTCGTTCCCGTGCTCTTTATCGTTTTCCAATACATCGAAGAACGTATCATGCCGAAACGAAAAGTATAAAAACAAAGATTTAAATTAAGAACAAGATGAAAAAGGAATTAATCATAGCTCTTATCCTGATCGTTCCGGTATTAAACGGTTGTGGAATCTATACAAACTACCAGCGTCCGGAAATATCATCCATAGACAGCCTGTACCGGGATATCCCGGTTGTGGAGGAAGATACCGCCTCCCTGGCGGATGTATCCTGGCGTGAATTATTTACCGATCCCCAATTGGCGAAATGGATCGAACTCGGACTGGAAAAGAATACGGACCTGCAGGTGGCACGCCTGAAAATCGAAGAAGCGAATGCCACGCTGTTATCTTCCAAACTGGCTTTTCTGCCTTCCGTATCGCTTGCCCCACAAGGCTCCCTAAATAGCTTTGACGGCAGCAAACCGTCGAAGACCTACTCGTTGGGAGGTTCTGCCGAATGGGAAGTTGATATTTTCGGTAACCTGAGGAATGCAAAAAAAGGAGCCCGTGCCGCACTGGAAGCAAGCAAGGCTTATGAACAGGCGGTACAAACCCAACTGATAGCAACCATTGCCGACACGTACTATTCATTGCTGGCACTGGATAAGAAACTGGCCATTTCCCGGGAGACTACCCAAAAATGGCAAGAGAATGTCCGCGTAATGGAGGCCCTGAAACGTGCCGGTCAAAAGGATAACGCGGCTGTTGCCCAAGCTAAAGCAAACCTGCTGGAAACCGAATCTTCCATTCTTTCTTTGGAAAAACAAATCCATGAACTGGAAAATTCATTCTCGACGCTGTTGGGGATAGTTCCCCAAGAAATAGAAAGAGGCGATTTGTTTGACCTGGCTTTTTCAACGGACTTATCGGTAGGGCTCCCAATACAGCTATTGAGTAAACGTCCCGACATCCGCCAGGCCGAATATGAATTGGCACAGGCTTTTTATGCCACGAACAAGGCACGCTCCGCTTTTTATCCACAGATTACCTTAAGCGGCTCAGCCGGTTGGACAAACAGTTCGGGTACGAGCATTGTAAATCCCGGAAAATGGCTGCTAAGTGCTGTTGGTTCACTGGTGCAGCCCATTTTTAATCGTGGCAACAATATCGCCAACCTGAAGATTGCCAAAGCACAACAGGAAGAAGCGCTATTGACTTTCGGGCAAAAACTGCTGGATGCAGGTACGGAAGTGAACAATTCCCTGGTACAATGGCAAACGGCACAAAAGAGCCTGCTTCTTGATAAGCAACGGATTGAATTTCTGGAATCGGCTGTCCACAGTACCCGACTCCTGATGAAGCACGGCAACACCAGCTATCTGGAGGTACTGACCGCACAGCAGACTTTACTGCAATCCCAACTCGTGGAAGTTTCCGACAAATATGATGAAATTCAAGGGGTAATTAATTTATACCATGCATTGGGAGGCGGAACAGATTAAATACTTATTAATTACAATAAAACATTTTATAGTATGAATAAGACATTCATTTTACTGGTAACATTGTTGGTGAACATTGGCATAGCCAATGCACAAACAGAACGACGTATTTATACGAAAGCAGAACAGGAAAATGCGCAAAACCGCGAACAGGAAAAACAACTGGAGGCTATCCGGGATTCTATCAGAGCCGTTGATGCATTACAGGCCCTGGAAAAACTGGATTTTGTATTAGAAGCCAACCAGCTTATTTTCAAACGGGGGGAAACAGCTTTTGTTACCTCTACAACTAATTTTGTTTCTCTCTCCGACGACAAGGCGATTATACAGATAGCTCCATTCAATGGTGGCGGTCCGAATGGGGTTGGTGGAATAACACTGGAAGGAAGAGCGTCCAATATCAAAATAAAAACAGATAAGAAAGGAAATACAATCTTCACCATGAATGTATCCGGTACCGGATTATCTGCAACGGTAGATATATCGCTGCCGAAGGACAGCTATAAGGCGTCCGTCACCGTCAATCCGAATTTCCACTCTAACCGGGTTACACTGAGTGGCGATTTGCTTCCTTCCGGTTATTCTAATGTTTTTAAAGGAAGATCTTTATAAAGTAAATCAACCTAAGTTGTATTTATCCCTTTAAAACCCTGCACCCGACGACCTTAAACAACGCCTGGCGATGGGCTCCGGCAAGTACGGATTATCTTTGACCATCACTTTAAAACAGTTAAGTTATGAGGAAAATTAATCTGATTGTCTTGCATTGTTCGGCTACCCGCGAAGACCGGGTATATACACCCGGGCAACTGGTGCGCGACCACCAAGCACGCGGGATGCGAAGTGCCGGCTATAATTACTACGTACGCCGTACAGGTGAAATCGTATCGATGCGTCCGTTGGAAGAGATTCCGGCACATGCCAAAGGGTTCAACCGGAACAGTATCGGTATTTGTTACGAAGGCGGACTCGATACCGGCGGACAGCCTGCCGACACCCGTACACAAGAACAGAAAGAAGCGATCCGTATCCTGTTATTAATGCTACTCACCCATTTTCCGGGCTGCCGGATTTGCGGACATAGGGATTTAGGGGCAAACAAAGCGTGCCCCTGTTTTAATGCGGAGGAAGAGTATGCTGGCCTGTAAGAAAACAAAGCATCCGTTTATCTGCCAGTTGATAATGGCAGTCATACTCACCTTGGCGGGAATCACACTATTGTTTATGGGATTCTGGTGCAGTCCGGCAGGCGAGATAGACAGTTCGGTACTGGTCGGATTCGGTGAAGTATCCACTTTTGCCGGAGCTTTATTCGGAGTGGATTATACATACAAATACAGATACCTGCATCATGAAAAGAAATAAACAGCATCTAATATACAGCTTCCGGTCGTTTGCCGTTTGCCTCGCAGGTTGTTTGTCTGTCGTACCGGCTTGCTCGATACGGAAACAGCACCGGACGGAACAAACGGCAAACTTCCGTTCCGATATACTCAGTAAAGACAGCCTCCTGTTCCATCAAAGGAAAGAGTATACAGGACAACTGCTACAATACAGCCAACAGGTACGGCTCTCTATGCCCGACAGTTCGGGCAGGCAATATCCGGAGGATATAACCACTACCCTGGCCGCTTACCGGCAGACGGGACTAACGGCAGACACCCTCCGTACACAATCCGTAGCCAGTATCCATATTCAACAAAAGGATAGTAGCCTGGAAACCCGAGCTACTATCCTCCGTTCCTTTCCTATAGGACTGACGGGCGGTATCTTTTGTTTACTCTTACTTATTTTGCTCTTTATCAAAAGATGGAAGAAAACGTAGAAACAGCCAAACTGTTGTTAACAGGCAGAATGTTTTTTATCCGCAGCCGCCAGTTTCTCATCGTAACGGTTCTGTGCATACGCCGGACCGTTATAACGGCGGGCAAATTCAGCCCAGTTTTTCTGTTGTAAAGCCTGGTGCATTCCCGATGCTTTGATAAAGCGGGCGGAGAGAAGCAACTGCTTAAGTTCGCTTTCGCACATAGCTTTTACAAAACTCGCCACACTTTTCTCGCCACAGGCTGCGAAATTGAAACCCATAATCTGAAACATTCCCCAGGAAGCGGACGCATCCGCAGCTTCACGGTCGATTTTACGGGCTTGTTCCAAACGGTCATATTCGCCAATACCACCTTTATAATGTCCTTTTTCCCATTTCGGATACAGGATATTTTCATTGCCGGGCACATGCTTTTCGGGTGCTATACCTTTCTTCTTTAACTGGCTCCAGAAAATATGGCCTTCGAAAAGGATTGCCGGTTTGCCGGGAGCAAAGAAACCGCCACGCCCTCCCGTTTCCACTTCCTGTACGGCTTTAAGAGCCGATACTTCCACATCGAGCAGGTGTGCCACCAGGACAAAATCATCATTCGTAAGCCGTTCGCCGGTCTTCCTTCCGGTAAACATCAAGGTTTCCCAGCTACGGTAGCCAACGATGCCATCAGCATCCAGTCCCATTTCTTTCTGGAATTTGATGACAACATTTTTGGTTTCTTCGTCAAATGTACCCGTCTCGTGGACAGCGGATCCCTGCCCTTGTAAAAGTTCCTGTAAGTAACGGACATCTTCGCCCGAATCACCTATTTTTATCGTTTTCATTTTCTTGATTCTTTTTAGTTGAAACAAATCTGATTTCTTTAACCTGCGGGGAAATCCCGTCGATATCTATCTTCAATACGGCGATAGTCCCGCCTTTCCGGTTGCCAACCCGGTCTGTTAGTTCCAGCTTGCCTTCGTTTTCCATCAGGGAAACGGAACAATGGAAATATCCGGATACATAGCGGAAGGTCAGTAACCGCTGGTTGCATATCCGCAGCAGGAAGCGGTAGGTGTCTGTAAAGTTCTCTACCGGAAACAGGCGGACATCGGGATGCCTACGGCTATGGATTTTCAGTCTTTTATCCAGAAGGACAGTTTTGAGACTATCGATATAGGACGAGGGCTGTGCACTTACCTCTTCCACATCGGCTGTTTCTACTTTCCCTTCTTCCGGTTTTATGTCCGGAACCGACGGTGCCTCCTTCTTCCCACCTTTAAATACGGCTTGTATCTTACGGGCTACTTTCCTGAGTAATTGCTTGAAATTCATACGGCAGCTTATCGGTTGAATTTACTTGTTTTATCCAGATTGTCCTGTGCAAGCTGTACTTTACGCAGGGCGTCGAATGCTGTACGGGATTTCATCCGGTCGATAGACAGCCTGAGATGGCATTCGGGGCATTGCAAGGCAGATGCGGTAAGCAACTGGAAAATGGTAGTCTCGATGAATGCACCGCACTGCGGGCATTTCATTCCTACTTTCTGCTGTTGGGCGTGTTGTTCCATGCTGCTCATGACTCACCTCCTTCCCCGGATACATCTTCGGCTTCCACATCTTCCACTTGGAGGTTATTTGCCGTCAGGTGCAATAAGTTGGATAATCCGGCAGGCATATCAGCCTGTTTCATCTTCACTTTAATCTTCATGTTTGCCGAAAGGCTTTGCTGGATATTGCCTGTGGCGGAACCTTCGCCTTGTTTGGGAGCCAGGGAAGCACGTAGCTTGAATCCTCCACCGTTGCCGGACGGGTCACCCAGGCTTTTCCCCTCTTCCAGCGAAAATTTCTCTTCCACGCTTTCCGACAAAGCATCCAAAATCTTGATATCGAAATCGAAATCGGCTTCCTGTACCTGAAGCAAAGGGAGCGGTACGAGTGTCAGTACCGGGATACTGACACTTTGTTTCTTACTTCCGTTCACATCCTGCGAGGTATAGGTGAAGGTCAGGGTACGGATTTTGCCCGTTTTGCCTGTTGCCGGATCATACGATTCGAATGCAATCCTCATCAGGTAGTCCAGATACTTCTGGGCGGATAAGGAGTCCGCTTCTATGGTAGCAATCAGGGGACCTGCTATGAGTTGTTGCAGTTCCATCACCTGGCTGCTGGTTGTTCTTACTTTCTTATCTTCCATAATTCAACTACATTTTTACTGCATGACGAAATCTTCTGTCAGTTCTTCTTCATCCAGTTGGTTGATGTTATAAGTACGTGGACTGAATTTCAGTTTAAAGGTATGGATCGCTTCTTCGGGCATACTTGCCAGTTCGTCGGCTGTAACAGCCACATCCAGTTGGGGGAAACTTTTCAGTTTCTTGAAATTGGCGTCCCTGGATAGTTTCTCCACCAGTGCGCCGATTACCTTCTGTGCATTCTGGTCTGCTTCTTCACGTAGCCGGGCGCCGTCGTTTCCGGCAAACAAGTTGTCCAAATCCGTGTCGTAAAGGAACTTCTTACGGACTACATCCATCAGTTTGGCTACAACAATATCCGTTTTCACCGCACCATTGGAAGCATCTACCGCCTCATAGATATTGGAACGAAAAGAATTTCTCATATTGCGGCTCAGGAAAGCCAGAAATTCTTTTTGAAGTGCCACTTCTTTCTTCAGCCGAAAAAGGAAATGCTTGTCACTTTCATTCCGGTCGATATCTGAGTTTATTACAGTAGACACAACACTGCTAATCGTCACTTTTGCTGTTTCCTCGCAAAGTTCTTTGAGGAATTGCCGGAATTTGTTGTACTTAATATTAAACTGTTGCTGACTTTCCGATGCGCTTTTCACACCGTATTTCATTTCGAGTTCCATATCGCTTACCATTACATTCGGCAGTTGGAAATCTTTCACCTTCCCGCCTTTGCCGTACGACTCACTGAGAGCCAGGGAGTAGAGATTTGCTTCGTGTTGGGCGGATATAATATCCCGTAATATCGAACCGATTACTGAACTTAACTGAGCCATAATATGAGTTTTTTAATTGTCAATCAAATGTTATTCCGTAACTGTTACCTTTACAACCTTTTCGCCTGCTTTCACTTCGTAAGAACCGGTAGCAAGAGCGCAAACCATATTATCACCAACCGGAGTTGCTTCGACAGCGGCAGTTTCTCCGGCCGGATAAATCTTGATATCAGCCGGAGCGAATAGGCCGTCTTTATTCTTATAGGTTGCAATCAATCGGGCTGTTGCAGTATTTTCGCCTTCTCCTTTAACCGCTTTCAGGCTGGTTGCATTTACTTCCAAAACACCTGTCGGATCGGAAACATCCAGTGCGCTACCCAGCAATTCCAATACTTTGGCAAGACCTGCCGGCATACTGTCCTGACCTGCTTTCACAGCAATATCCATCGTATATTCCACACTGTACTTGGATTCTTCGGTTGCTTTGGAGTCTTTCTTGGATGAGTAACTTCCGTTTATCTTGGCATCCATATGGAACGGACCCACTTTCAGACCGGCACTGGCTTCCAGGCTTCCGCTTTTTGAAGTGCTCTCGGAGTTTTCGCTGACACTGGATGAAGAAGCGGAGATACTTGCCTTGAAGTTGATATCGATACTATGGATAGCGATATAAGGAATAGGGACAATTGTAAGCAACGGCACATTCAACTGTACCATGCGTCCGCCCTGCATGAAAGAGAAAGATACGTTTACAGCCGTCTTCTCACCTGTATCCGGATTGGTGTTCAAACCTACTTCCTGGATAAAATCCCAGGTTGTTTTAGCCGCCATTGCCTGTGCTTCGATACAAGCGTTCAACGGACCGCCAATCATAGAACTAAAAGGTATTGCCGATAATGCATTGGATGCAATATTCGACGGAGCATCATTTACTGCCATAATCAATTTTGTTTTTAATGAATAAATAATTTTGTTTTTTCTGTAAGCCTACGGTACAAAGCTACGGAGAGAGAGACCCCACGGATAATTAATTATCGGAAGTGCTGAATTGCCCGTGCGGCTTACTCGGTTTCCCCGGTAAACGACCTTTTCCGTTCCTCCAGTATGTCGAAACAGGAAAAGACCAGTTTACGGTAAGGCCGGCTGATGTCCAGACGCTGTTTACCGATATACAGGATGTTTCCGATAAAACGGTCTACCGCCCGAATATTGATAATATGCGACCGGTGGATGCGGATAAACAGCGTAGCAGGCAAAAAAGCCTCCACTTTCACCAAAGGATAAATCACACAGATTGCCTTTCCGTTCAGTAAATGAATATCCGTATAATTACTACTCGCACTTACCCACAAAATATCTTTGTATAATATTTTGCTATGAAATTCCCCTGTCCGCACAAAAAAGCCATCATCAACGTGGCAGTCAGGAATTATGTAATTTTTTTCTTTCGTATCCATTTTTTCTTTCTTTTCGAGTCGTTTACTTGTTTGTTATAATAGAGTCTGTATGCTGGTAATATCTACCTCCCGGAGATAAAAAAAGGGTGTTGTCTTCAGGGTTATAAGTTAAAAATATGCGTCCTTCCGCTTGTATGTAGGTTCCTGTCTTGTTTGTTACAATAGGGTAAGTAAGTGGGCAGAGTTCATCCCTGGCAATCCGGTGGTAAATTGTAGCCGACCGGGTACCTAAGGAATCTTTACTGATACGAAGAACCGGTTTCCCCTCTCTGCTTTGCCAATAACCGGACGGAATTTCATAGTGCTTACAGCAACTGACAGCAAAGAACAGAGCTGCAATAAAAATACATTTTTTTTTCATTTGTTTCATTTGAGTTTGTATTTGTTCATTATTTCTGATTTACAATACAAAGCTATATTTATAGAATTACTACGAAAAAAATATTACCGGAACGGTTCGCTTGTCCGTGTAAAACGACTGATTATCCGAGTAAAAAACAATTTTAGACTTGCCAACAACCTTTCATTTCTTTCACCGGCGGAACCATCCGCACGGAGTAATATGCATTCCAGAGAAAAAAATGTCCGGCACAGATACGATTAAAGACCTTCGCTGCTGAATTTCACTAAAACAACACATTATGGACACAACAAACAATACAGAAACTGCCCGTAGCCAGTTACCGGCCACTCCCGTTTTTCTGTTTGTATGGCAAACCAACGGGTTCAGGAAAATAGCAGTAGATGATGTAAGCTATCTGGAAGCTTCGCGCAACTACTGTTCGATTTGCTTATCCGATGGTTCGCATATCCTGCTTTCAGTACCCATGCTGCAAGCAGGGGAAGCGTTTCCTTCCTGGAAATTTATCCGCATCAGCCGTTCGCATATCGTCAACATGGACTATGTGGATACACTCCGCGGGAACATGCTATACATCGGGGAAAAAGGATTTACAATCGGTACAGGTTTCAGGCAGGCGGTATTCAGCAGTTTCCGTTTTTTAGGGAGCAATAGCAAACGGATAAACAGTGGATAAATAATGTATTTTCCGGTAAACAAATTCGAGTAAAATAACATTACTTATAAACATAGATTATCAATAAAAACAGACAGTTATGAAACATTTAATTTATACATTACTGATATTTACATTTTTTGCCACAGCATGTACAAAGGATGAAACAACATCCGGCGGGACAAGTTTGGAAGTGATTAATAAGTTCAGGTCTTATTTCTACAACGGCGAAAACATCAAGGCCACAAAGATGGAAAGTTATGAATTGAATGAATGGGTGGTGGTAACTACCAATGGTGATCGCCCGCGCGAAGTATTCTCCGATATTACAGGCATGACCGTACCTGCGGAAAACAATTATGATTGTACCTATGTTTCCGCCGATGCAAAGATCCGCATCCGCATCAAAGGGAATGAAACAGCCGACAAAGATGCAGTATTTGCCGTTCTGGAAGTATATATTCCCGAATGTAAGGAAATACGTATCATACATATCGTCGCGCCCGACTATTTTAATAAAATCAATAGTAATGAAGAGAACGATGCACCGGTTATCCCGGTCATGCTGTAGTATATTAGCCAAAGCAGTATGCTCTTTATCCGGCATACTGCTCCTGACAGCTTGTCAAACGGACGAAATTCTGCAAACAAACGAAGACCCGGACCTTACCGTCCGGGTTTTGTTTTCTACAAATGGACTGGGCGACCGTGCTTACAATGATGATATATTACGGGGCATTCTCAGAGAGAAGGAAGAACTCCGTTTCAGGCTGCAATATGTCAGCCCGCCCGATATGGATGAAGCAGAACGCATTATCCGCAACTGGCAGGCAGAAGATAACGACCCGGAACGTTACTTCACCATAATAGCCGGAGCCGAATTTGAAACCGTCACCCGGAAAACGCTTCCCGAAACAATACACTCCAACTATGTTATGTTTGAAACTATCGGGCAGGGTTTCACTATACCGTCCTTTAGTTTCTGCGGATACGGCAGTTCATTCCTCGCCGGTATTGCTGCCTATACCCATACGGAGGCCGATACGGTCGCCTATATGGGTGGCCAGCAGGGAAAGCCGTTTATTGAAGAATGCTACAAAGGATTCAGGGACGGATATGTATATGCCGGAGGACACGAAGTTGTGCCCATTTATATTTCGGATACGCCTAAAGGATTTTCTTCCCCGTTACGGGCTTATGCCCTTGCGGACAGTTTATACCACCTCTACCCTTTTATCTATGCCATAGCCGGAGGTTCCAACAACGGGTTATACGAGTTTCTACGGGAACATCCGGAAGTGAAGGGATTTACCAATGGTGTCAATGTAGACCAATCCGCCTACTCCGACCGCATTATCGGCTCCATGATAAAACATGCCGGAGAATGTATCGGCATGTATATCCGCCAGTGGGCGAACGGAGAAGCCATTCCACATTATAAAGTATATGGTTTACGTTCCGGAATTATGGATTTCCAGGTGCCGGAACGTTATAAAAACAAGTTGGAACCGGTAGTAAAAGCACATTTCAAACTTGCTGTAAAGAAAGAAAACGAATATGAAACAAACAGATAATAAAAGAAAACAGACCTGTGCAGGCATCCTGTTCGCCTGTACCTTCCTCTTTTTATTCTCCTGTGTAAAACAACGGATAATTTATCCGGAGGAACAAATCCGCAAAGAATACCGCATTGCTGTAGTCCTGCCTTTCAGTAAAGGGATGGAAAAGCGATGGCACAATTCCGTGGACTGGGCACTGGAAAATCTCAATACCCCACTGGCTACCCGGCAGCAAATAAAAATTACGGCAGAGTGGTATGATGAAGACAAATATGATATGGACGAACTCTTTACCGGACTGGCGCAAAGGGAAGATATTCATGCTATCGTGGGACCGCTCTATTCCACCAGTGCCCGGACAGCAGCCGGGCATTGTGCGGCAACCGGCAAAACCCTGCTGCCAGCCTTAGCATCCTCGGAACTAATGATGCGTACCTATACGGAAAAAGGATTCCTCTGGTGCCTGACGGAAAATGATATTTCACAATGTGAAGTCCTGCTGACCCGTGCATTACAAAAGGGGGCGAAAAGCGTATCACTGCTCACCTGCGATAATATTTACGGGCAGACCTTTTTCGACTGGTTCGCTTTTCAGGCTAAGGAGCTGAATCTGGATGTCCACAGCACAGCGGTATACAACGAAAACAATATCCGGGAGAAGATGCTTCCGCTGCTTGGCGAAGAGACAGACTGCCTGATATGTATATCTTCCGGTAATCCTGCGACTGAGGAAATGAATGAAGTACGGATTTCCTATCCCGGTACCCACCCTTTCCTTTTCTTTTCCGACGGGGCTTTCCTGATGGAGCCGGACAATACGTATGAAGGTATGGAGGGGATTGTCCAAACCCACGACCCCCAGTCAGGTTTTTCCATCGCATACGAAATCAAGTTCGGGGAAGCGCCGGAATATGGGAATGCACATTTTTACGATGCAGTCCTATTAGCCGGATTGGGGATCCTGAAAGCAGATTTGTCGGGGAACACGGATATCAATTCCGCTATCCGGCAGCTTGTAGACGGAGACGGGGAAGAGATAAATAATTGTTCCGACGAAGAGGTAGCCCGTTTGATTGCCGCACTGGTTGCCGGCGAAAAACCGTATATGACCGGGGCAAGCGGTAAACTTCGTTTCGACCCGTCACTATATACCAATGTGATTCATTCTATCTACTGCCACTGGATAGTTTACCAGGGTCAGCACCTGATACTGGAATACAATACGTCAGACAGTAATAACCGTACAGCCGCCTCGGTTGCAAACTGGAACTGGCGGGTTACCCGGATGCAGCAATTTTCCGACAACTCCACTTATGTCTATCCGCAAAAAAAGGGACTTTATGCCATCATTGTCGCAGGATCATCTGGTTGGGAGAACTACCGCCATCAGGCGGATACGTATGCTTTCTATCAATTGCTGAAGGCAAACGGGCTGGACGACCGCCATATCCTATTGGTTGCAGAAGACGATATCGCCCGCAATTCAGCCAATCCGGAATTCGGAACCGTACGCATAACCAACGACGGGAAAAATCTATACAACGGGATAAGCATAGATTATCATCCTTCCGAGTTAAGCTGGGAAGGATTTGAAAGGATACTGACCGGAACGTCTTCCGGAATGCCTGTCGGTATGTTTGCTCCGGACAAAGAAGATAATCTGCTTATTTATTGGGCGGGACATGGCGTAAAAGAAGGTCCCCTATGGTTAGACAGAACAATTCCAAACGAGCAGGTAGCCGGGTTGTTCAGGAAGATGGCAGAGGAAGAACGTTTCCGGAAAGCGCTGTTCATTATAGAAACCTGTTATTCCGGAAGGATTGGAGAGGCTTGCCGGAATATTCCGCATCTGCTTTGCATAACGGCTGCAAATACGGATGAAACATCGAAGGTAAAAAACTACAGTTACAGTTTAGGGACATGGTTGTCCAATAGCTTCACCGATGCCATTTTAGAAGAATTTGTATTCCGGCCGGATAAGGACCTGTATACCATCTACAGCACGATTTACAACCGGACGATGGGTTCCCATGTTTCCATTTATAATGCCGAACACTTCGATAACCTGTACACGGCATCTGCCGGTGAATTTCTATTTTTCTGATACATCAGGGGGGATACGCCTCATCTACTGCAACAATCATTTCCCGTACCAGTTGCTGTGTGGCATTATTGATGACCAAAGCCGATTTTGCCATCAGAGGCAGGGAGGTCAGGAGGTATTGCCTGAACATCCTGTCTCTTTTTATTTGTTTCCACTGCCCGGCTGTTGTCGCCGCATGTTTTCCGCCGGACAACCGGGCGGTGAATGCAAGCAGCCGGGTGATACGTTCTTCACGATAACGTTCACTCATATCCTGCACCACAGCCAGCCGTTCGTAGCAACCAAAGAGATGGGTCAGTATTTCCTTATCTATCCGTTGAATGGTCCCAGATTCGCGTACCATATCAAAAGCACTTGTTTTAAGGGATATATAATAATAAAACCGGTGTAGGTTACAATACGTGTCCAGTGAATCTTCTTTTATCCTTTTTCCATAAAACAGTACACTGCCCAAGGCTTCCGATAAACGGATTTCCTGCAAATAATAAACTTCCATCTCTTTCAGTTCCTTCAAGTTGTCAACCAGTTCGCTCCGTATCATCTTCATGGCTTCCATATCTTCTTGTTTTTCCATATAGCCATTTACCAGACTATCCCCGTAATAAGTGGCACCTAAACTTATAACCAGTACCGACATCTCCGTCAGGTAGTCGTTCCACCACTCGGCATGATTCGTGAAAACGCCTGTTATCTTACCCAATAACTCTTTCATAAATATACATTTACCTCCTATTTGCCAACGTATTAATCCGGATAAAAATACCATACGTCATTTATATTCTCCAAATCGGTTTCCCCAAAGGGCAGATACATTGACCGAACGGTTCCTGTCTGTCCGGAACCGGGCGATTCGTAAATCGTTCCTGCATCGCCTCAATCATTTCTTTCCAGTCGCAGGCGTCTCCTTTCAATCTGTACCGGAAATGTATCCATCCGCATATTTAATTGGCATTTCCATTGCATGCTTTCCAACTTTGCACTTGTAAGCTTATAAAATTTAAACACGGCGATTTCCGAAAAGCCGAAGAAAGAGTAGGATTTAATTAGTACAATTATGATGAAGAAAGTTGATTTTTCAAAACCGCTACTTATCCAATCAGTAGCTTTCAAAGAAGTTTACCTCCGTATGGTTGGCGAAGGTATTAGCAAACCACTTGGTTCGGGTGCCGGTACTGTCAATTGCCAGACTACAATGGATGCTGCAGGCCAGTTCAAAGCACATCAAAGAAATGATGGCGCCGTAGCCTTCGAATCGATTCGTTACCCGGGTATTTACCTTCGCCTGGCTGGCAATGGCATCCGTTCATTTGCAGGAGCAGGAGCCGGTCTGGTAAACTGCCAGTTCGGTGCGGACGCATGGGAACACTTCAAATTGCATGAACAACCAGATGGTTCATACACGATTGAATCGGCTGCATTCCCGAATGTATACTTGCGCATGGATGGTAACAATCCCTCTAAAAAGAACGATAACTTTGGGAAAGTAAATTGCCAGTACGGTGCCGGCAGTTGCGAAAAATTCTATCTGGTTAATGTT
Source organism: Parabacteroides sp. (assembly GCA_019417325.1). Classification (GTDB taxonomy): domain Bacteria; phylum Bacteroidota; class Bacteroidia; order Bacteroidales; family Tannerellaceae; genus Parabacteroides. The sequence continues at coordinate 39,436 of DXVO01000030.1, forward strand.
CCGGATACAGGAAAGCTTCAGGACTTAATGGGTAAAATGCACATGTAGTATAATACATTGAAAGGTATCTGTTTCCTCACCGGGAGAGGAAACGGACACCTTTCTTATCAAATATATATCTTATTTTTTTAAACTGGTGCGGACATAATGCAAATGCAGTATCTCCTTATTATAGGACTTGCATTCTTTCAGTTCCCAGTTGGAGGAAACATTTATATCTTCGGAAAACAACCTGATGCCACTACCTGACATATATCCAAAAACATATAATATGATTTCATTTATAACCTTATGCTTAAACAAGTCTTTAAGCATAGATACGGATTTCGGAGTTACCTCCAGCAAACAATAGCCTTCCTGTGAATCGCATATGCTGGTAATATCGCTGGCAGACATTTCCGGGGATATTATAAAATCCGCCCTTTCATACAAATCTGTTATCCCATAGGTATCCCGGTTTAATCCCCATTCTCTTAAACCTTCTTTATTTGATATATAACCATCCAGTGTAGTTAATGCCAATAATCGAACACATCCCATTTCCCGTGTATTTTTATCTAACAATTTAAGTTGCAATGAATGCAACCCCTTCTCCTTTTCTTTTATTCGCTTCAAAAATACATATATCTTTCAATATTAGAAATGAAATCAGGGAAATGAAGTATATTTTATGCCGGTTTAATTGTAAATATCCTTTCTTTCCAGCTTTACTATGGTACCAAATTTGGACAACTGTTCCATATCAATTCGTTTCGCATTACCCACAACCATATAGATAACAGGCCGGCCGCTTATTTGCTTTTGATAGAACTCGGCTATATCCTGCATATTCATTTTATCTATATCTTTCAATAATTCTTCCACCGGGTCATATTCAAAACCGTTTATGCGGAGGTTAGCTATCCGCCCTGACAGGTTACGGAAAGAAGGGTAATCATTATTGAACTGGTTGACAAGCGTCTGTTTTAATGTCTCCATACGTTCCGGTTTCAAAGGCATTTCACGGATTAAGGAATCCAAGACACCCATAGCTTCCACAGTCTTATCTGCCTGAGTGGACAGCATGGCATCCAGACATCCTTCATATCCGGTATGGATTTTGGATGGTAGCTTGAAACGTGCGCTGGTACGATAAGCCAACGAACGGAATTCGCGAATTTCCTGAAAAAGAAGAGACGACATATCCCCTCCGAAATAAGCAGAGAACAAAGGCGCCACATGACGCGAATAAGAATCATCCACTTGATCGCCTTTCACATATCCGTAAACTACACTTTGTACTGCGGTAGGCATATTAAAAAAGAAAACAGTAGGTTTATCATACGTTTTCAATTTACGGGAATAAGGCAAAACAACAGGGACGTCTACTTCTTCCAGAGGGAAATTCTGCCAAAGAAGTTCCGACACCTTATCTGCAGGCAAAGTACCGCAATAATGTATGTCACAGGCCATTCTCCGTACCTTATGGAAGGTATCCAGCAAAGCCTTGCCTTTCATCTTCTTCAGTTGTCTGTAAGGAATTTTTTTCAAATAAAAAGACTGGTCGCCGAATTTGACTTTTTCCAATAAAGCATAGGCGATATTATCACTTGACTTGAAAAAAGACTTATGGGCGATCTCTGCTTCATCTACGACCGGTTTCATCTTCTTATTATCGGCTTTCACATGGCTGATAAATCCGGAGGCAAGCTCCAAGGTTTCCTCTATATGATTGTCGAAACCGACAATTTTCAGGATGAAATTATCGTGGGTAGCTTCAAATGTAACAGTGCTTCCTATTGCCTGTAAATGTGTACGGAACTGCTCGAATGTCAGGTTATCCGTACCCAGGTATTGCAAATAGACAGCAAGCGGTACAAGTGCCGGCTCTTCCAGATATCCAATCCGATAAGATACTTCTAATGAGAAAATATCGTTGACCGGATTAGGGGCAGCATACAGCGTGACATTGGGAGTAAGGCGCATAGTCTGCACATCATTCTCAAAATCAAGACGACGGGGTTTCACTTCCTGTACGGGTATCTCTTCCAACTTCCTGGCATAATCCGAAACCGCCTCCATATGTTGCGGGACAACCGGGGCAAAATCGGGCTTGGGAAGTTCATCCTTTGGATACTTTCCGGTGCTTTTTGTCACACAGAGGTAGTTCTTGCTGAAATACTTCTTGGCCACACGCATCACATCTTCTTTGGTAATCGATTCGATTTCCGATATATATTTCACATACGTATCCCAATCTTTTCCTTGTGAAAACAAATCCATCAGTACCCGGGAACGGGAATCGATATCTTCCAGCGCAGAAAGGGTCATACGTTTCTGTTCCAGTTTCAAGCTGCTGAACAGCTCACCGTCAAAATCACCTTTCTTGACACGGTCTATCTCCTTCCAAATCATTTTTTCAGCAGACGAATACGACTGGATAATCGGCTTGGGCATCGCTGCCACAGCCAGAATCCCGGCATCATTCATACTCTGGTTCAAGGCCATGGCTCCTACCAGTTTACGGTCTACCATCAACTTATCCAGAAAACCTGTGCCGTTGGCATTGTTCAGTAGATTTACCGCTATATTAAGCGCAACCTGGTCTTCATGATTGGCGGGAACCCCTCTGAATCCGAGAGCCAATCCCTTCATAAAAGGAATAGGAAATTTGACTTTCATCTTCTCTTTTCCATTGAACGGAGGCAGTGTAACTGTAGCCCTTTTAGGCATATCACCTGTACGAACACGTGAGAATGTCTTATCTATGATAGGTATCACTGATTCCGTATCAAAATCTCCACTTAATATCAATGCCATATTAGGAGCGACATAGTATTTTTCAAAGAACTTCTGCATTTCTTTCAGGCTTGGGTTCTTCAAATATTTCGTACTTCCGATAATAGGATATGCATAAGGATGGGGAGCAAAGTAACGGGATAATAAAGTATCCATTACCTGTCTTCCGATAAAATCTCCGTACATATTTTTTTCTTCATACACAGTCTCCAATTCGCTTTGGAACAAACGGAATACCGGGTTCAACAAACGTTCGCTATTGATTTCCGCCCACTGTTCCATATACTGTGGAGAGAACGTATTGAAATAAACGGTTGCATCGTATGAAGTTGCGGCATTCAGTCCGGAACCGCCATATTGTGTAATCAAACGGTTGAACTCATTCGGTATGACATAATCGGCTGCACACACACTCAAGTCATTTATTATCTTCAGTAAATGCGCACGTTCTTTAGGGTTTTCAGTAGTAGCCAAGGCATCATACTTATCCGAAATAAGGTCGAGAAGTGCCTTCTCCGATTCATAATCAATCGTTCCGATTTTATCTGTCCCCTTGAACATCATATGCTCGAAATAATGGGCAATCCCGGTATTCGGGCTATCTTTTGCACCCGCTTTTACAACAACTGCTCCAAAGACTTTTGGCTGGCTATGGTCTTCATTCAACCAAACAGTCAGTCCATTCTGAAGTTTATATTCTTTTACATGGAGAGCACTTATATTCTCTGCTTTTACCTGAGAGGTACCGGATGCCATCATCATCATTGATAATCTTAAATTTCAGTGATATTATCACTATATTTAATAAATAGGATGACAAATATACGCTTTTAAAGCAGATTGTTTGTTCTTAGATGATTTAAATTAAACAAAACCCGGCTATATTTGCCACCTCAATAAGCAATTTTTCAGGAAATGAATAACAAACCGGTTTTAGAAAGAAATATGGATAGCTGTATTTTCAGAAGCTATTATTACCTGAAGGAAGAGTTAGCTGCTTTTTGCAGGAAGGAAGGGCTGCAAACAACCGGAAGTAAAACAGAACTGGCCGAAAGGATTGCTACTTACCTCGAAACAGGCAAAAAAACAAGGATTTCCTATAAATCCCATAGGCAACCGGGTCCCCTCACCCACATTTCCAATGAAACAGAAATAGAGCCTGATTTTGTATGCTCCGAAAAACACCGGAGCTTTTTCAAACAAATTATAGGCAAAAGCTTTTCATTTAATGTCCCTTTCCAGAAATGGCTGAAAAGCAATGCAGGAAAGACTTACCAGGATGCCATCGAAGCATACCACCAAATTCAGGAAGAAAAGAAAAAAGGAAAAACAACCATCGGGCAACAATTTGAATACAACACCTATATAAGAGATTTCTTTGCCGATAATCCGGACAAGTCCTTACAGGATGCCATTAACTGCTGGCAGTATAAAAAAGAGCAGCAAGGAAATAACCGATATGAAAAAGCAGATTCAGATATACTAAAAACGTCCGAGGCTGTTCTATCCCCGGACGTTCCGCCTTAACCATGAACTAACAGGACCTTTTCCTTTTGTCCTGAAAACACACATCGTAAGTAAAAGTATAGATTTTAATATCTAATTCATCTTGCAAAATATCATCGTCTATACTAAAAAAACAGTTAAAGTTAAGATTATTCAAAAACCAATTCTTCCATACTTTAAAACCATGTAAATCGATTGTATTACACTGCAAACGTATACAATCCGTATTTAACCACAAATGGCTTTTTAGCTGTAGCGTATAAAAACGGTTTCGAAATACATAAACCACAGTTCCGAAACATACTTTTGCTATTTCTCCGTTACGATTTCGAACTGCAATCCGGACAAAGTCCTTTCAATACATAATTGATAGTTGTAAGAGTAAAGCCCTTCGGCATATCCATTACCGGGGCAGGCATATTTTCTAAACAAAAGGTTCTGTTACAGTTCTCGCAATAAAAGTGAGCATGCAAATCCTCTACGGCACAAGTGCAATTGTTCTCACATACCGCATATTTCAAAGACTTTGTACCATCATCTATACTATGTATCAAATGGTGGGAAAGGAATAAAGTTATTGTGCGGAACAACGTTGACTTATCCACCGTATCCAGCATATTCTCCAAATCCAGCAACGATACGGGACGGTTCACCTGTATCATTGTCCGGAGCACCAATATCCGTATTGCCGTAGGATGTATCTCCCTTTTGGCAAGCATTTCCAGACAGGTTTGTTCTTCCATAGATTTCTTATTTTATCATTTTCTGTATCCGTACGGCATTCAATATGGCAATAAGCGCAACACCCACATCGGCAAAGACTGCTTCCCATAAGGTTGCCAAACCACCGGCACCCAGTATCATGACAAGCAGTTTCACACCAAAAGCCAATGATACATTTTGCCAGATAATCCGGCGTGTCAGCATCCCTACATTGATGGCTGTCGCCACTTTGGACGGCTGGTCGGTTTGTATAACGACATCCGCCGTTTCAATTGCCGCATCGCTGCCAAGTCCGCCCATTGCAATCCCTACATTGCTTAAAGCCAGTACCGGAGCATCATTTATACCATCTCCAACAAAAGCGATCCGGTTACTTTCGTCCCGGCGCAAAGCTTCTATATGCTCAACCTTTCCGTCGGGAAGCAAATCGCCATAGGCTTTTGTTATACCCAGCTTTTTGGCAAAACTACTAACAATACTCTGTTTATCCCCCGATAATATCTGAATGTTTTTAATATTTAATAGTTTCAGATTCTCGATGGCAGCACAGGCATCCTCTTTCAGGGAATCCGATAGTAAAAGGTATCCGGCATATTCCTCCCCAACCGCACAAACCACAATTGTTTCGGTAATAGACGCAAGCTCTTCAGGATATGTGATACCATATTTTGATAACAGTCTGAGATTTCCAGCCAATACCCTCACTCCTTCTATCTTTGCCTCCAGACCGTAACCGGCAATTTCCGATACATCGGTTGCCCGAACAAGTCCTACCCCAAGCTTTTCCGCATAACCAACCACAGCTTTAGCTATCGGATGGGTACTCCCCTGTTCCACAGAAGCCACCAGACGTGTCAGTCCCTCTTCGGAAACACGAATAGATGTACAGGATTGAACTTCAAATATTCCTTTGGTCAATGTACCGGTCTTATCAAACACAATCGTATTGATTTGGGTAATAGCATCCAGATAATTACCACCTTTAAACAAAATACCTAACCGGGATGCCGCACCTATCCCCCCGAAATATCCTAACGGAATACTTACCACCAATGCACACGGGCACGAAATCACAAGAAAAATCAATGCCCTGTACAACCAATCATTAAATGTAAATGCAAACAACGGATTTACCAGCGAATAGACAAACGGGACACACACGATTAAGGCAGCCAACCCGATAACAACCGGTGTATAAATACGGGCAAACTTACGGATAAACAACTCAGCCGGCGCCTTACGTTCCGAAGTGTCCTGCACCAGTTCCAGAATACGTGCCAACGTACTTTTGTCGAAAGGCTTGGTTACTTTTATCCGGATTACCTTATCCGTTACAATCATTCCGGCAAGTACATCCTCCTCTTTTCTGATATGCCGCGGAACGCTCTCCCCTGTCAGTGCCGAAGTATTAAAAGCAGCGACTTCACTCAGCATCGTACCATCCAAAGGAATCCGTTCGCCTGCCTTAATTTCGATAACTTCTCCTACCCGGACATCCCGGGGATTTACTACGACAAGATTATTCTCTCTCACCACTGTAGCCTTCTCCGGCCTGACATCCAGCAGGGCACTGATATTACGTTTGGCTCTGTCCACGGCCTTATCCTGAAACATTTCCCCTACTGCATAAAACAGCATCACAGCCACTCCTTCCGGATATTCTCCGATATAAAATGCTCCGATGGTAGCGACAGACATAAGCGTAAACTCACTGAAATAATCTTTGCGAGCCATACTCTCAAACGCTTCTTTTATGACAGGAATGCCTACCGGAAGGTAAGCCAGCAGATACCAAACAAAAGCCACATAATCACCTTGGAAAAAGGCAACTTCTGTGGCATTCAGTATAATTCCGGCAATCAGCATGACTACCGACAATACGATTCTCCAATACTCATTCACCAGGCTTACTTTCTCCTGGCTCTCATTTACCTGCACATTTTTCACTGCGCAGCATTTGCAACTTGCCATCCTTTCCATATCTCTTTGTTATTATTTCTAATGCAAAGATAGCCGGACTGGAATGCAACCCGGTTGCAAAGTGTACCAGGCAAGCCCTTATTTCTTCAACAACGGAAGATATTTACCATACCCCTCCGCTTCCATTTTTTCTTTCGGGACAAACCGGAGCGAAGCACTGTTGATACAATAACGTAGCCCGCCTTTATCAGCAGGACCGTCTTCAAACAAGTGTCCCAGATGGGCATCCCCGGTTTTGCTGCGGACTTCCGTACGAACCATGCCATGCGATGTATCCGTATTTTCTTCTATCAGGCTTTTATCTACCGGTTTGGAAAAACTGGGCCAACCACAACCGGATTCAAATTTATCCGTAGAAATAAAAAGCGGCTCACCTGTGGTTATATCCACATAGATACCTTCCCTGAATTCATCCCAGTATTCGTTTTGGAAAGGGCGCTCAGTAGCGCTTTTCTGGGTTACGGCATATTGTTCGTCCGTAAGTGTACGGCGAAGGGTTGCGTCATCCGGCTTCCGATAGACCGTTTCAGCATTCGCCTTTTTTGCCAATTCAAACAATCCCGGATGAATATGGCAATAACCGCCGGGATTCTTATCCAGATAATCCTGGTGATAATCTTCAGCCGGATAGAAATTAACCAAAGGCTTCACTTCCACAGCCAGAGGTTTGTCATAATTTTTGGCAAGTTCGCGCAGAGCCGTTTCAATAACCGGCAAGTCTGCTTTATCGGTATAATAAATGCCGGTACGATATTGCGTACCCATATCACCTCCCTGGCGGTTCAGGCTGGTAGGGTCAATCGTTTTAAAGAACAGATCCAATAATAGAGACAGTTTCACCACTTCGGGATTGTATACGACTTTCACCGTTTCAGCAAAGCCTGTCGTATCGGTACATACCTGTTTATAAGTAGGATTTTCGATACGACCGTTTGCATAACCTACTTTTGTCTGCTCCACACCCCTCACCAGTTGAAGGAAATGTTCCGTACCCCAGAAACAACCCCCGGCAAGATATATCTCATTCATCTTTTCCATTTTACTTTCCTTTCTTTGTTTTGTACTTCCTTTTGCTTGCATCTGACAGGCAGCCATACAGCATACCAGTCCTATTACTATTGCCACTATTTTTTTCATCAACCAACAAAATTAACCTATTCCAATAGTTATACAACAGAAATGAAGACTGAAAAAAACATATATCTCCATTAAAAAATCCAATAGTTTATTCGAGCGGCAATAGTTACTATCCGGATTTACCTTTTATAAATAGTTACTTAAAACTGTCATCAATGCGGAAATATCTATTGGCTTGGCAAGATGATAATTCATTCCCGACTCCAAAGCATTAACAACATCTTCGGAAAAAGCATTTGCCGTCATGGCAATGATTGGCAAAGTATTGCTATCTTTCCGGCCGAGAGCACGTATCCGCTGCGTAGCCTCGTAGCCATTCATTACCGGCATCTGAATATCCATCAAAACCATTTGGTAATACCCTTCCGGCGACAATGATACCATTTCGACCGCTTCCTGACCGTTGACCGCCGTTTCGATACTAACGCCCGTTGAACCGATAATTTCCACTGCGATCTCGCGATTCAGTTCATTATCTTCAACCAGCAATATCCGTTTACCGGAGAAATCTGCATCTGACAGTTTGAACAAACCGGCAGGTTCCTGCTCGTCTTCCCCGTCAATAAGGCGTTTCAAAGTCTGAAGTAATTTTGATTTATAGATAGGCTTGATAATGAAACCATTTGCTTTCACCTCTCTTGCCGCTGCCTCATATTCCTCTATATCATACGCCGAAAGGATGACAACAGGTACTTCTGTTCCTACAATGTCCCGGATTTGCCGGGTCGTTTCCATCCCATCCATTTCCGGCATCATCAAATCCATAATCACGGCAAAATAGCCTTTATTCTCCTGATAGCGTTGGCGGACTATAGAAACGGCTTCGCTACCGGAACATACCCAGTCACATTCCAAGCCGATCTCGAGCAAACAGTTGCAAGTGCTCTGGCAAGCAACCTCGTCATCATCCACCACTAAGACCCGAAGCCCGTCAACTCCTATCTTTTCATCCGATACCTTCGCCAGATAACGCATCGGCAAATCGATTGTAAAACGTGAGCCTTTTCCGTATTCGCTTTGAACCTTAATACTCCCGCCCATCATCGCCACAATTTTATGGCTGATTGTCATGCCAAGCCCGGTTCCCTGTATATTACGGATTCCCCTGTCGCTTGCCCGCTCAAATGGTAAAAATATCTTATCCAGAAATTCAGGGCTCATACCCCTTCCATTATCTTCAAAAACAAATATATAATGTGCTACCCCGTCCTCTGTATCTCTTTCTTCGATATCTATTTTGATCATACCATTTTTCGGGGTATACTTAACGGCATTGGCAAGAATATTCATCAAAACCTGCTTGATCCGCTGCGTATCTCCTATCACATTCTCATGTTGCAAATTCAAAATACGAACATCCAAAGTATGCTGCTTACTGCTAATTTCAGACTGCATCATGGAAACAAGCTCCTGCAGAAGTTCTCCTATATTAAATTCCTCATCAATAAGAGTCAGTTTGCCACTCTCGATTTTCGACATATCCAGTACCTCATTAATCAAACTAAGTAATAACTTGGAAGCACTACTGATTTTCTCCATGCAATCGCTCACCTTTTCCCGTTCATCCACATGGGCACGGGCTATTGCCGTCATCCCCATAATTGCATTCATGGGAGTACGGATATCATGGCTCATGCGGGCAAGGAAATCGGATTTTGCCTGGTTCGCCTTTTCTGCCGATTCGAGAGCTTCTTTCAGTTGTCGGGATTGTTCTTCCAGTTTTTTCTGCAATTCACGCTGTTCGGTAATATCCGTAACATCTATATATACAATCAGATAAACCGGATCATTCCCTTCCCAACCTACACATTCGCCATTTAACTGTATCCAGGCATCATTACCCTTTTTGTCTTTTGACTGCACAGTAAAATGCACCGGCTTGCCTTCACGCATAAGCGGAATGTGTTCATTCAGTACGATCTCGCTTTTTTCATCCAACCGCGAAAAAGGAGAAAAAGAAGAAAACTCTCCCTTATCGACACCTGCAAAATTCATATACTTTTCATTCGCTTCTATCAAAGTGAAACTACCATCCTGCAAAAGTCTGTGCTTGGCTATAAAACCGGGAAGATTCTCATAAGCTATCGTCTGTTCGAGCTGCACCTGCATGACCTTCTCCACATCGGTCATCACGGTATAGGAAACAGGAATGCCGTCCTGAAGTTGGTCGGTAAAAGTTGCGGAAATCTTAGTCCATCTCTCCCCGCCTTTCACCGGCAGGCGAAGAACTATTTCATATCTATTAAGATTATTTTCTATGGCTTCAAAAACCTTCCGTTCCAAGACATTCCATGCCGTTTCATACCCGGCAAAATACAAATCACACTGGTTATGGAAAAGGGCTTCATACTCTTCTTTGGAATAACCAGTCATCTTATAATAGGAATCATTCGCCCATAAAAGGGTAAAATGCTCATCCAATAAATGTTTGCTGACACTGACTCCCGTCATATTCATCAGCATATTATACTCAATATTCGTTCGGGGCTTATCCATTATATCTCATATATCTCATCTTATTAATTATATCCTGTATGTTTACGACTGCAACTCTTAAAAAGCATCCGAGTTCATCTTTTTTATCAGCCTACATACTTCATTATACTTTTTCCGAAGTACCGGTAAAGCCTCCGGTAAGCATGTTTTTTCTCCTGTCCTTAATTGTTCAACCAGCGGGATAAGAATTTCATACAGACAATCTATACCCAAATTAGCAGTCAGACCTTTCATATTATGAGCATAGAGAAATGCGTCTTTTATTTTATCTTCAGCAATACTACTTTCTAATAATATCAGACTTTTATCATCTGTAAATTTTAAAAGAAAGCGCATATACATTCTTTCATTATTCAAAAAACGTCCAAGAGCCGAATCAACATCAACTCCCATTGTTTCTAATTCTGCTTTGTAATTACTATCCATGTCTCTTGCTATTAATTCTCTGCGCTGAAAAAAGTTTATCAGAAAAACTCCGCAAACTTTGTATAATAATCAGTGGAAGATGAACAAAAGTAGTAAATAAACAATCAAAATATCATCCATTTCCCCGGAAATTTAAGCGATATGGAAAGATTGATACAAATGGCATTGTTTTATTCTTGTTTACCTCCCATCCCGAGCGGTTTGTCTACCTTATCAGTATAAGGTTACATAAACTGTCAGGTTCTATCGTTTGAGTTAGTTTGTACCTGCCTTTTTTCAGGCTTAACCGGTGTCCGGCATGCCTAAAATTTAGTACAGGTAGTAATTTCAATTAGTACCGGTAGTAATTCAAATTAGTACCAGTACTAATATTTTTTAACACCTGGACCATTTTACCCAGGAATGGTGATGGACCTACACTTTTTAACTTTTATAATACCTAATTCGAGGTATTGCCCCACTTTTTGCCTGCCTGTACCTTTGCATCGAATAAAATAGCAATGAAAAGAAAAAGTATTGTATATCTGTTAATATCGCTCTTACTTGTCAATGTCCAAACCATTATTGCACAGAATACGTGCACGTTGAGTGGTGATGTACGAGATGCAAAAACGAAGGAACTTTTAGAGTTTGCCAATGTACGGCTTATGAAGGACGGGCATATGGTTTACGGAACGATTACCGACGCCAAAGGCCATTTTCAAATGACACAGATCGCCCCGGATACCTACCGGTTGATAATCTCTTTCCTTGGATATAACGATGAAGAACAGATCGTAGACTTGCACAAAAACAGCCGGCTCGATATCCTGCTCCGCTCTTCCGCCACTTCACTGAATGAAGTGATTGTAACCGCTTCCGAATCCAAAGAAGCCACCAGTTCTTCCAAGATAGACCGCAATGCGATGAAACATCTGCAACCCAGCAGCTTCAGCGACCTGATGGAATTGGTTCCGGGCGGGAAATCCGTAGACCCGGCAATGGGCGCACCCAACCTGATACGCCTGCGTGAAGCCGGTTCCACCAGCGAAGATATTTCATCCCTCGGCGTCAGCTTTGTGGTAGACGGCGTTACACAAAACAATGACGCAAACCTGCAATACATTCCCGGTACGACCAAAGGCGTGGGAAAAAGCAGCGTATCCAAAGGCGTGGATATGCGTACCCTCCCTACCGATAATATAGAGAGTGTGGAAATCGTACGTGGTATACCCTCCGTAGCGTATGGAAATATCACCGGAGGAACGGTTATTATCCAGCGTAAAAGCAGTGAAAGTCCGTTTTCTGCCCGCTTCAAGGCAGACCAGACCAGTATGTTGTTTTCTGCCGGAAAAGGTTTTCGTCTGGATGATAACGGGCAGCATATCCTGAATGCGGATATCAGCTATCTCGACTCTAAAATAGACCCGCGCGACAATTCGCAGAACTATAAACGTATGACCGGCTCCCTGCGTTGGGATAACCGCTACCAGTGGGATGACAAATTTATCCGCTGGAACGTCAGCGCCGATTATACCGGTTCTCTGGACGCTACCAAGCGCGACAAGGATGCAACAGCCAAAGAAGATGCCTTCAAAGCCTCTTACCATAGTGCATCGCTGGCGGGAAAATGGAAGCTGACCTTCCCCTCCCATTCCGCTATACGTGAAGTGAATGCCGGGGCCTCTCTCCGTCATCAATGGGACCGCATGGAAGAAACACGCTCGGTGGTACTGAGCCGTCCGACCGCAATTCCAATCAGTACGGAACAGGGAGACGCCGACGGTATCTATCTCCCTTTCAGCTATATCGGTAATATGGTGGTAGATGGAAAACCGTTCTATGCCAACCTGTATGCCAATGCCCGGTTCCGCTTCCGCCACGATGATTTTTCGCACGACCTGCAAGCCGGATTGGAATGGGACTACCAGAAGAATTTCGGCGAGGGGCAGCTATACGACCCGTACCGCCCGCTAAACTACAGCACGACCGTTCGCCCGCGCAGCTATAAAGATATACCAGCCATGCAGCCGCTTGCTTTATATGCGGAAGAAACAGTAAAGTTCCCGCTGAAACGGCATCGTTTCAGCATCACGGCAGGTGTACGCCTGCAAACCTTATTAGGTTTATCACAGGCTTATTCATTACAAGGAAAGGTATATGCAGACCCCCGTTTGAATATCCAATGGAAACTGCCGGAATCTAAAGACTGGAGCATCCTATTCTCCGGCGGTTGGGGATTGCTTTCGAGGATGCCTACTTCGGCACAGCTTTTTCCGGATGCCAAATATATCGACATCACGGAACTGAATTATTACTCTACCAATCCGGATTTCCGCCGTATCCATTTGATGACCCACAAATGGGACAACACCAACTACCGGTTGGAAGCTGCACGCAATATGAAATGGGAAGTACGCTTCGATGTCTCCTACAAAGAGAACAGGCTGGCTGTAACTTATTTTCGCGAACGGATGAACAATGCCTTCCGCGACATTACCTACTATAAGGTATTGCCCTATAGAAAATATGACGCCACTTCCATCGACCCATCCAAGCTGAACGGTCCTCCCGAACTCTCCCAGCTCACATCGACGCAGGAAGCATTACTGGATGCTTACAGCATGGCCGGCAACGGAACGAAAGTCAATAAGGAAGGTATCGAATTCCAGTTCAGTTCCAAACGTATCGACCTGCTGAAAACCCGTATTACCATCAACGGGGCATGGTTCAAGACTTTATACAGCAATAATATGCCGACCTACAGTTCCGAGCCTATCATCCTAAACAACAAACAATACAGCTATGTAGGCTTGTATGATTGGGAAGACGGAACCGAGTACCAGTCTTTCCGTACGAACTTTATGTTCGATACCTATCTACAACGCCTGGGACTGACGCTTTCCACCTCGGCACAATGTACCTGGCTGACCAGTACGCGGAACCTGTGGAACAACGGAACGCCGGTCAGCTATATCGACGCCACCGGCGCCGAACATCCGTTTCTCGAATCCGACAAGGAAGATGCTTATTTACAACATCTCGTGAAACGTTATGCCGCCGATTATTTCAACGTGGTTACCGTGCCGTTTGCTATGGATATTAACCTGAAAGCGACTAAGGACATCGGCAAACATATCAATCTCGCGTTGTTCGTAAACCGCCTGCTGAGTGTTTATCCGGATTACCGGCGGGGCGAACAATTGATACGGCGCTCCTCCACTCCTTATTTCGGGATGGAATTGAATCTGAAGTTTTAAAGGAATGCTCCAGAGCGTTCAAAGTATATATAGTAGTATAAACCAAATAATAAGTCAAACAATGAAAATGAAGTATTTATCACTCGCCATCCTGCTTACGGCCGGAATCGGACTGGGCGCATGCAGCGACGACCGTATTGCAACCTCGTCCGTTACTCCCGGTCTGTCTGTCTCGAACCAGATTGAAGGGCTGGCTATCACAAGCGGAGAATATACATTTAAAGAAGTCAACACCGGAACGGAAACCAAGGTCTCCTACGGTTCATTGCCTTTCGAACTGAACGACGGGCTTTATAACGTTACCTTTATCGGTAAGGGTAAGTATGCCTACAATGCGGAAAATGTAGAAGTGAATATCCAGGGTACACAACAAAACGTACAGGTAAGCGGCGGAAGCTGTAACCTGAGCATTCCGGTCTACGTACAAAACAGCGGAGCGGACTTTGTGATTGCCGAGATTTTCGGGATAGGAACCCTCACTCCGGAAAATAAACAGTACAACGGCGACCAGTACATCCGCATCTACAATAACTCGGACAAGACGTTATACGCAGACGGGTTGGCACTGCTGGAATCAAAATTCATGACTACCAGCAAATACAACTATACACCGGATATTATGAATGAGGCTTTTGCCGTACAGGTGGTAGCCGTTATTCCCGGAAACGGACAAGATCATCCTGTAGAACCCGGAAAATCCATCATCCTCTGCGATAATGCCATGAACCATAAGGAAGCCAATCCGAATTCCATCGACCTGAGCAAAGCGGATTTCGAATGGTACACCCAATCCACAAGCAGCAGCAACCCGGATATGGATAACCCGGATGTCCCGAACCTGGAGATGTATTACAATTATACCAAAAGTATATGGCTATTGGCAAAGAAAGGGAATCGCGCCTATGCTATCGGACGTATTCCTTCTTCCGTAGGCAAGGATAACTACATAAAAGACTATGTCTATAAATATACCTACATGATTAATGAAGGGCTGAGCAGCAAGGAACAAACCTGTTACAAATTCCCGAACGAATGGATTATCGATGCGGTAAACATCGGCCCGGTGAACAGTTACGTATGGAATATTACCGCCCCCGTACTTGACATGGGACACACCTATTTCGGCGAAACCGACGCTACTACCGAAAATGCAGGAAAAAGTATTATCCGTAAAGTAGCCTATAAAGACGGCGACCGCGAAGTATTGCAGGATACGAACAATTCCTCTATCGACTTCACCCCTTCCACTTCACCTTCAATCAAATAAGATTAAAGCAACGATATGAGACGCATTCCCTTTGTATTGTCCCTGCTCGGTTGTTCCCTCTTTCTGCCTGCTTACGGGCAGGAAAAGGCTCCCCTGCCCGTAAGGGACAAAGTTAAAACGATACTTTCCCCCTCCACCCTGTTTCAGGGTAAGGTATGGGACAATCCGGCACTGTATAACTACTACAGCAGCCAGTCCGTCACAGACCTGAACCTGGGCGGACGGTATACGGACAGAGGGAATGCTTCGCTGGTGCAAAACGGAAATAAGGATTTGCTGTGGAATGCCCGTGTCAACTCCTTCATCCGCCTGAACAAAAAAGAATCGGTGTTCGGTTCCGCCTCCTACGAAAACAAGCATACCAAGGACATCCGTTGGAATGAGAATGACGATTTCGATTTGCTTTATCCGTATGTTACCGGAGATTCTATCGGCGGTTTCATGCAGAAAGAGACGTATAGGTTTGAAGGAGGATACGCACGCGAAACAGGCGAATGGAGCTTGGGAGGTAAAATAGGTTACCGTGCCGTTTCAAGTTACCGCGACCAGGACCCGCGTCCGCGCAATATCGTCTCCGACCTGAATATCTCTGCCGGGGCGGCACGGCACATCGGCTCTTACCGGCTTGGCATACGTGTGGATTTCCAGACCTACAAACAGAGCAGTAAAATCAGTTTCCTTGCCGACAAAGGTTCGACCCCGGTCTACCAGATGTTAGGTTTCGGGATGCACTACGTCCGCTTTGCCGGTTCCCAGACTTCTTCCCAATACAAAATTACCCGTTGGGGAGGCAGTATCGACCTGCTGCCGGAAGATGGCAGGAACGGCTGGTCGGCAACGTTGTCGGCAAACAGTCTCCGGTTGGTGAAAGAGCTGACAAGCCTCTATTACCTGCCGCTTGTGAAGGCCCAGGAATATAACCTTGCTGCCGAAACAGCCTACCAGACCACGTATGCCGGCGGAAAGAAAGCCGGCATACGGCTGACCGCAGATTACACCAGCCGCAAGGGGACGGAAAACCTCTTCGGGGATGCGACAGGCAACAGCTATCCGGTAATCGGAAAAACGCCGGGTTTCAAACTGCAACAGGCAAAAGTCCTCCTTTCCGCTTTCATGGAACGCCCAATCGACGCATCCCACACCTGGGGATGGAGCCTGCAACCGGAAACGGGCTTTTATAACATCGACGCCAACTATGAAACGGCTAAACGCTCTTTCCGGACAACCACCTGGCAAGCGAACCTGCAAGGACAGTTGCAAAGGGCTTTCAAGCGGACTTTCTGGACAGTATCCGTAACAGGCGGCTATGCAGCAAACCTGAGTAACCGCGCGGAACTGACAGGCATGGATACGAAAGCATCCTCCTCGCAGGCAGTAATGCACAACATCGCTTACCTGAGCGACAACTACTGGAATGCCGGCGCATCCCTGCGCGCCGACTACCCACTGAACAAAGCGTACGATTTGTACCTGCAAGCCGGATGGCAAACGCAGCAATACAAAGCGTGCGGCAATACACAGCAGGGAACTGTATCAATAGGATTTATTTTTTAATTATAAACTTCATAAAAAGAAAGAAACGATGAAAACAAAGCAGATACTTATCGCCGCATTGGTCCTATTTGCATGTACAGCAACTTCATGCAACGGAAACAAAAGCAGTAACGGACAAAGCAATGCCCAGACTTCGGAAAAACAGGAAGTTTCTACGGCTTTAACTATCGACGAACTTCTTACGGACGCGGACAATCTTGCCAATAAAAATGTAACGATCGAGGGAGTATGTACCCATATCTGTAAACATGGTGCTACAAAAATCTTCCTGATGGGTAGCGACGATACCAAAACAATCCGTGTGGAAGCGGGTCCGCTCGGTTCATTCGACACCCAGTGTGTAAATTCGATGGTAAAAGTAAACGGTACCCTGAAAGAACAGCGTATCGACGAAGCCTACCTGCAAAACTGGGAAGCGCAACTGAAAGCGAAAGCGGCCAAGACCCACGGCAACGGTGAAGCCGGATGCGACTCTGAAAAGAAAGCACGTGGCGAAACTGCCAACACGCCGGAAGCACGTATCGCCGATTTCCGCGCAAAGATGGAAAAACGCAAAGCGGATACCGGAAAAGATTACCTCTCATTCTATTTTGTAGAAGCAGCTTCTTATGAAATTCAGTAATAAGGGGATAAAATTCAGAAAGGCGTGCCGGTTGATACACCGGGACCTTTCTTTCTTTTTTGCCGGGATGATAGTCATTTACGCTTTGTCGGGGGTGTTTATGAACCACCGCAACGATATCAACCCGAATTTCTCCATTCACAGAAAAGAATACAAAATAGACGAGGCGCTGCCGGGCAAAGAGAAGATGGACAAGCAGACCGTACTCCGCCTGCTCGAACCGCTGGGCGAGGTAAAGAACTTCACCCAATTCTATTTCCCGGCCCCCACGCAGATGAAAGTATTCCTGAAAGGAGGTTCGAGCCTGGTTGTAGACACCGCCACCGGACAAGCCTTATACGAGTCCGTCAAACGCCGTCCGCTGATATCCCCGATGGTGAAGCTGCACTTCAACCCCGGCGGCTGGTGGACCTGGTTTGCCGATATCTTTGCTGTCGCCCTCATCCTGATTACCCTGACCGGTATATGGATGGTGAAAGGCTCGAAAGGGCTCTGGGGACGCGGCGGTATCGAACTTGCCATCGGCATACTTATTCCAATCCTTTTTTTAATCCTTTAAAACGGACTGTATAAATGAGCGCAATCATAGAGTGTAAAAATCTGACACATTATTACGGCAAACGAAAAATATACGAGAACCTGAGCTTTGAAGTTCCCCGGGGACGTATCCTCGGTTTGCTGGGAAAAAACGGTACGGGGAAAACAACGACCATTAATATATTAAGCGGTTACCTGCAACCCCGTTCGGGCGAATGCCGCATATTCGGTGAGAATATCCAGACGATGGAACCGTCGCTGCGGCGCAATATCGGTTTGCTGCTGGAAGGGCATGTGCAATACCAGTTCATGAATATTTCCCAAATCGAAAAGTTCTACGCATCTTTCTATCCCGGACAGTGGCAGAAAGAGGCTTATTATGATTTGATGAACAAGCTGAAAGTGGCCCCGGGGCAAATGATTTCCCGCATGTCGAACGGGCAGCGTTCGCAGGTGGCGCTCGGGCTTATCCTGGCGCAAAATCCGGAACTGCTGGTATTGGACGACTTTTCTTTGGGGCTCGACCCGGGCTACCGACGCCTCTTCTCCGACTACCTGCGCGATTATGCCCGCTCGGAAAACAAAACGGTATTTCTGACCTCCCACATCATCCAGGATATGGAACGGCTGATTGACGACTGTATCATTATGGATTACGGACGTATCCTGACCCAGCAGCCTATCCATGAACTGATGGAAAACCTCCGCCGTTATACCTGTACCGTACCGGAGGAGTATGAACCCCGGTTGCCGGAAACGTTTTATCACCCGTCCGTGCTACGCAATACATTGGAGACTTACTCTTTCCTCCCTCCTGCCGAAGTGGAAAAGTGCTGGAAAGAACTACAGGTTCCGTTTACAGGGCTGAAAGGTGAACAGGTCGGACTCGAAGATGCCTTTATCGGGCTGACGGGCAAATACTAATTACTGCTTACTAATAAAACGAAAAATGATTAAAGCTATCTTCTATAAAGAATGGATAAAGACTCGCTGGTATTTCCTGCTTGCTCTGGTGGTCACTACCGGAATGGCGGGCTATACGATGCTGCGACTGAACCGTACCATCACCCTGAAAGGCGCCGGACATATCTGGGAGGTGATGGTGACGCGCGATGCTATCTTCATCGACTTGCTGCAATACGTTCCCTTGCTTGCCGGTATCCTGCTGGCGGTAGTACAGTTCGTACCCGAAATGCAACGCAAATGCCTTAAACTCACTTTGCACCTTCCCTGCTCACAGCAGAAAATGATATTCTCTATGCTTGTGTTCGGGCTTATCCTGTTGCTCGGATGCTTTGCGGCCAATTTCATCGTGATGGGGCTCTATCTTCCGCAGATATTTGCTTCGCAGCTTGTACGGCACATCCTTCTATCGGCTGTTCCCTGGTATCTTGCCGGTATTGCCGGCTATATGCTGATAGCATGGACTTGCCTGGAACCGACCTGGAAGCGGAGGATACTGAACCTGGTCGTCTCGGCGATTGTTTTCCGTGTTTACTTCCTGGCTCCGGCACCGGAATCTTACAACGGCTTCTTGCCGTGGCTGACGCTTTATACGTTGCTGACGGCTGTCTTGTCGTGGATTTCCGTTACCCGTTTCAAAGCCGGAAAACAAGATTAATAATTTGATTATAAAACGAAAAAGCTATGATTCGATTCAGTAAGATATTTCTTTATAGTACCCTGCTTATCCTATTGGTATGGCAACTGCCCTGGTGCTATGCTTTCCTTACGGCAAAACCGGCAAATGCGCCTTTTATATTATACAGCCCTATCATCGACGACTTTATCGTTACCCAAAAGAAAGGGGATAAAAATGTGGTTCGCTTCGACCTGAAAGACCGTGAATATACACAGAAGGATGTGGATAGCCTGCTTCCTACTTTCTTTATGCGCCAACTGGTTGCCGACGAACGTTTCCCGGATACCTTGCTGGGCGTTCCTGTCAGCCCGAAGGAGGTACAGCATGCTTCGTTCACGTTCCGCAGCACGCCTTCTACGGTTAATGTCCCGCAAACGGGGATTTACTTTCTGTTGGAATCCATGTCGAAACGTGTGGATCTGGAAATGCCGGACGATGCTTTCCGGTTTACGAAAAACGGTATCGAGTTTATTAATATGAATACCAATACGGTAGATACGGAAAAAAGCACCTTGTTTACGGATATGCTGAACAAGAAAGGGTTTGCTTTTCCCGCCCTTCGTGCATCGGGTAATCCTACTACCCGCAAGGAGTATGATGAAGGCTATCTGGTACTGGATGCCAACCGCCGTCTGTTCCATTTAAAACAAACACAGGGACGTCCGTATGTAAAAGCCATCGACCTGCCGGAAGGGGTTGTTGCGGACTGGGTATTTATAACCGAGTTCAGGAACCGGAAGACACTGGGGTTCCTTTGCGATACGGAACACCGTTTTTATGTTATCGAACGCGATGGTACCGTAGTGAAAGCGGCTATCCCCGGATTTAACCCGGCGAAAGACGGGATTACCATCTTCGGAAACCTTTTCGACTGGACGGTAAAAGTCAGCAAAGAGAAGGAGGATCATTTCTATGCCTTGCGTGCCTCGGACTATTCCCTGATAAAGGAGTATTCCTTGCCTAATGAGAGCAGGGAAATACCGGGATTGTCTTTCACATCCCCGGATGATAAATTTGTCCGTCCGAGGTTCTGATCCATTTTTGTTATATCTTTACGGTATGAATTAAAAAAATGGATTTTATGAAAAAGATAAAGACAGGCCTCGCCTCATTCGGAATGTCCGGGCAGATATTCCATGCCCCTTTCATCAGTATCCATCCGGGATTCGAACTGACAGCTATTACGGAACGCAGTAAAGAACTATCCAAAGAACGGTATCCGGCAGCACAGATTGTCCGCAGTGTGGAAGAACTGGTCAACATCAAAGACTTGGAACTCGTTGTGATAAATACGCCGGACAGTACCCATTACGAATACGCCCGCCTCGCACTGAATGCAGGTAAGCATGTAATTGTGGAAAAGCCTTTTACCACCACCGTAGAGCAAGGAGAAGAACTAACGGCCCTTGCCCGGAAAAAAGGGCTTATGCTAAGCATCTACCAAAACCGCCGTTGGGACTCCGACTTCCTGACGGTGAAAGAGGTCATCCGCAAAGGCTTGACCGGGCGGTTGGTCGAGTTCGAGTCTACTTTCCCCCGTTTCCGCAACTTCGTCAAGCCCGGAACCTGGAAAGAAACAGGCAAGCAGGGTGGCGGCATTACCTATAATTTGGGAGCGCACTTAATAGACCAGGCAATACAACTGTTCGGTATGCCGGAGGCTCTATTCGCAGATATCGATATCCTGCGCGACGGTGGTATGGTAGACGATTATTTCATCATCCATCTTCTCCGTTGCCAAAAGGCTCCGGATATAAAAATCACCCTGAAATCCAGCTATCTGATGTGTGAACTGGAACCCCGCTTTGTATTGCACGGCACAAGCGGCTCTTTCGTAAAATACGGGCTCGACCGTCAGGAGGCGGACCTTACTGCCGGTCTTATGCCGGATACTCCGCACTGGGGCGAAGAAGACGAAGCTATCTGGGGCACGCTTCATACCCAAATAGACGGAGTAGATACTCGCTACAAATATCCAAGCTTGAAAGGGAATTACGCCGGTTTTTATACTAACATCTACGAATACCTCCGCAACAACCAGCCGCTGGAAGTAAAACCGGAAGATGTCCTGAATGTAATCCGGTTGATAGAAGCAGCTCATCTGAGTAGCCGGGAAAAAAGGGTAATAGCTTTAAGATAATTTCGGGAGTAATTGAATACGTTCCTATACAAATTCAGGTAGAAACCGGAACTTATTCCGATATTCTACCTGATTTTAATTTACCTAAATCTTGCCTTAAAAACGTGTATCTATGATTGGTTTTGGTCTATATTATAATCCTACAACTCTAATTCCTGCTGCTTTTTTTGCGAAAGTGTCCGGTGGCAGTCTTTCATTCTTTGCCACAGTTCATACTGTTCGGGTGAAAGAATCTTTTTTAATGATTTATCTTTTTTCTCCGCCTGTTTTGCCAGCGCTTCCATGGCTTCCGGAGCCATAGCCGGTTTACCTGACCGATGGTGAACGCCTTCTCCACGAAGATGACCATTTTCTCCTTCTACAGGAGGTTGCCCCATTTCGCCCATATTCATATCTGGAGTACCCATATCCGGACCATCCATTCCGGGAGCCCCCATGCCCGGACCACCACCCATTCCAGGTCTGCCTCCTCCCATCGGAGGACGACGCCACCCCCCATTGCCACTTTCCTGTATGGCTTTCTGCCGCTGTTTTTCCTCTTTAAGGTTCAATTTATAAATCTTCTTATATTGCTTATCTGTAAGTTGCAATTCTTTATTCATCATATCCGTTGTCCGGATTGCTATTTTTTCGGGTGTCTGTGCTTCCGGAAAACGAGGTTCCCTACCCCTTTCCTGAGCAGAAACGGAAGAAATACCGCAGGCTAAAAAAACAGTCATCAATACAGTTCCAACTTTACTTTTCATATACTACTTTTTTAAATTATATTTCAAAGATAACGCACGTTCCCAAAAAGAATCAAACAAAATCGATAAAGCGAAGAAATTTATCGATGAAACACAGGATAATGGATTTTTATTGTAATTTTGCATCAATCCTGTTATTTGAAAGGGAGTTCATTACTATAATTAATTCTATACGGAATGAAAAGAGACAATATCATTTTCGACATCATTGAGAAGGAACATCAGCGCCAGTTGAAAGGCATCGAATTGATTGCTTCCGAAAATTTTGTAAGCGACCAGGTAATGCAGGCCATGGGAAGCTGTCTGACAAACAAATACGCAGAAGGTTATCCCGGCAAACGCTATTATGGAGGTTGTGAAGTTGTAGACCAAAGCGAAACTATCGCTATCGAACGCTTGAAACAAATCTTCAATGCAGAATGGGCCAACGTACAGCCTCACTCCGGTGCACAGGCTAACGCAGCCGTATTTTTAGCCGTTTTAAATCCGGGTGATACTTTCCTCGGACTGAACCTGTCGCACGGCGGACACCTTTCTCACGGTTCTCCTGTAAACAGTTCGGGTATCCTGTACAAAGCAACTGAATATAATGTAAAAGAAGATACCGGACGTGTAGACTACGACCAGATGGAAGAAGTGGCATTGCGCGAAAAACCGAAATTGATTGTCGGTGGCGGTTCTGCTTATTCACGTGAATGGGATTACAAAAGGATGCGTGAAATCGCAGACAAGGTTGGTGCTTTGCTGATGATCGACATGGCACACCCTGCCGGTTTGATTGCTGCCGGTTTGCTGAATAACCCGCTACAATATGCTCATATCGTAACTTCTACAACTCATAAAACATTGCGCGGCCCGCGTGGCGGTATCATCCTGTTGGGTAAAGATTTCGAAAACCCGTGGGGAAAGAAAACACCAAAGGGCGAAATCAAAAAGATGTCCCAGTTATTGGATTCTGCCGTATTCCCGGGTATCCAGGGTGGTCCGCTGGAACACGTAATTGCTGCTAAAGCGGTTGCTTTCGGCGAAGCATTGGAACCGGAATATAAAACATACCAGGCTCAGGTTAAGGCGAACGCTGCTGCTATGGCAAAAGCATTTATCGACAAGGGATACAAAATCATCTCCGATGGTACCGATAACCACAGCATGCTGATCGACCTGCGCAAAAAATTCCCTGAACTGACAGGTAAAATTGCAGAAAAAGCATTGGTTGCTGCCGATATCACAGTAAACAAGAATATGGTTCCTTTCGACAGTCGTTCGGCATTCCAGACTTCCGGAATCCGTGTCGGCACTCCGGCTATCACGACACGTGGTGCCAAAGAACCGTTGATGGCTGAAATCGTTGAAATGATCGACACTGTTTTGTCTGCTCCCGAATGTGACAAGACGATCTCTTCTGTCCGCGAAAAAGTAAATAGTATCATGAAAGAATATCCGATCTTCGCTTGGTAAGATCAGACTTCATACAAAATGGAAAATTGGGAGTTGGCAGCTTTGCATCAGGCAGGGTTCCGGTTTCCGGTTTTCCATTTTTCTTTATTATTAAACACCAATTATTAATCATCATTATCTAAATGAAAAAGCTTGTTTCCATGTGTGCTGGCGCAGCACTTTGTATACTTGCGTCATGTAGCGAAGGAACGGTTAAAGAGATGCCTTACAACCAGGGTATCAATGTAATTCCTACGCCTGTAAGCCTCGTGCAAAACGATGGTAGTTTCAAACTAAACAAAAACACAGTTATCTCTGCTCCTACACCTGAAGTAAAAACCGTTGCCGAATTTTTTGCATCCAAAATCAATACGGCAACCGGCTACAATGTAACAGTTAGCGACAAATCCGCATCCAATGGCATTGCCCTTATGCTGGACAACCTGCTGGATGTAAACAATGAAGGGTATACGCTGGATGTTACCACCGACGGTGTTACTGTCAAAGCAAAAACTCCGCAGGGTTTATTCTATGGTATGCAAACGTTCATGCAATTGCTTCCTGCCGAAATCGAAAGCCCTGTAATTGTAAAAGACATTGCATGGAATGCTCCTTGCGTGACGGTAAAAGACGAACCTCGCTTCGGTTACCGTGGTATCATGCTGGACCCATGCCGCCATTTTATTCCGGTTGAAAATGTTAAGAAACAACTGGATGTACTGGCATTGTTCAAAATCAACCGCATGCACTGGCACCTGACAGACGACCAGGGATGGCGTGTGGAGATCAAGAAGTATCCGAAACTGACTGAAATCGGTTCTAAACGCATCGATGGCGAAGGTACCGAATACGGTGGTTTCTATACGCAGGACCAAATTAAAGAAATCGTTCAGTATGCAGCAGACCGCTTCATCACTGTGATTCCTGAAATCGAGCTTCCGGGTCACGAAATGGCTGCCATTTCCGCTTATCCTGAACTGTCCTGCAAAGGTGAACAGGGAACTCCACGTATTATCTGGGGGGTTGAAGACATCGTAATGTGTGCGGGAAAAGAAGAAACATTCTATTTCCTGGAAGATGTAATAGACGAAGTAGCTCCATTGTTTCCCAGCGAATATTTCCATATAGGAGGTGACGAATGTCCCAAAATCAGTTGGAAAAATTGTCCGCTTTGCCAGAAACGTATCAAAGAAGAAGGTTTGAAGGGTGACAAAGAACACTCTGCCGAAGAAAAGTTGCAAAGTTATTTTGTACAACGGATGGAAAAATACCTGGCTGAAAAACATGGAAAGAAAATTATCGGGTGGGACGAAATTCTCGAAGGTGGCCTGGCTCCTACTGCTACCGTTATGTCATGGCGCGGAGAAGCTGGTGGTATCGCCGCAGCTAATATGGAACACGATGTAATTATGACTCCGGGTTCAAACGGTATGTACCTCGACCAATACCAGGGAGATTATAAAATCGAACCGGTTACCATCGGTGGTTATGCTACTTTGGAAAAAGTATACAACTACAACCCGACACCTGATACGCTGGTTGCAGCCGGTAAGGACAAATACATCCAGGGTGTACAGTGCAACATCTGGTCCGAATATATGTACAATACAGACATTATGGAATACCGTATCTATCCGCGTATCCTGGCTTTGTCTGAAATCGCATGGTCGCCTTTAAACCGCAAAGATTATAAAGATTTCGAACGTCGCCTGGACAATGCACTGGTTCGTCTGGATGCTCACAATATCAACTATCATATTCCGCAACCGGAACAGCCGAACGGCTCTTGCAATTTTGTTGCCTTCACTGATAAAGCAACGCTTGAATTCAAGACGGTTCGCCCGATTAAGATGGTATACACTATCGATGGTAGCGAACCGACTCCGGAATCGACCGTATATTCCGCTCCTATCGAGTTTACAGAATCAGGTGTATTGAAAATCCGTTCCGTATTACCTTCCGGCAAGATGAGCAAAGTTCGTACCATCACTGTAGAAAAACAAGAGTTCGCTCCTGCCAAAGAAGTGGCTAAAACAACTCCGGGCTTACAGATGGAAGTAACAGACGGCATGTTCCTGAACACAGACCAGATGAAGGAAGCCAAAGAGTGGAAAAAGTCCGTGATAAAAGACCTGCGCGATTTAACACGTGTTGTCAAGACAGACGAATCCATGCGTGGTGTTAAACAATATGCGGCTGTAGCAACCGGTTATGTAAATATCCCGGAAGATGGCGTTTATTATATTTCTTCCGATAACGAAGAAGTATGGGTGGACGGAAAGTTGCTAATCAACAACAGCGGTGAAGTGAAGCGTTTCTCCCGTCATGATACTTCTATCGCACTGGGTAAAGGTTTGCACGAAATCAAAGTGGTATTCTTAGGACATATTATCGGCGGCTGGCCTTCCAACTGGAACGACGGTAGCGTAAAATTACGTAAAGCCGATACGGATAAGTTTATTCCGATTACGGCTGATATGCTGAGTCACTAAATAATTAAAGGATAACCTTTTCCTATATCAAGAGGGGACAGAGGGGGCATAAAATCATCTCTGTCCCCTCTTTCTATTTTATACATTTATATTATTAAATGGAATGTTCACTGTGCAATATCTGGTAGAATGATATATTGCATAAGGAAATCAACTTTTTCCATAACTCTATTCAAAAAGCAACCCAATCATGGGATACTTTAACAGAATTACAGCGCTACCGCAAAGAATTTTATGGCAGAACCCTCAATACCATGAGCATATACATCATGTATCTTATATCTGCCCTCACAGGCTATCTACTACGCTACAAACCGATAAAAAAGATTTTAGCGATATTGCCTATATTGATTGTTACAGCCTATATTTTTAATGATATCAATTCCATTATTAAAGTACATGCACAAAAAGTAAAAGTAGTTTCAAAGCAAGTTGTCGATAAAACCTACGAAGAAATAAAAGAACAAAGAAAAGGTACACTATCAGAAACTAATCGATTACCAACTTAAGAATCGTAATGGAATTGGGTGGGAAATCGTAGACCATAGGACCTCCGAGGGCAAAAGATACTTGTTTTGTTTCGGGACGAATTTTATCCGGTTGGCTAAACGTATTACGGCTTTCAGGATTGCCAGACAACTGGATAACTTCCGCTGTTCCTTTCACACTATGCCCTTTTATTTGAAGTTCTGTTTTTTCTTCATGGGCTGTCGTATTGACTACCTTCAATAAGATTGTATGATTTTCCTTATCCAATGTCGCTACGGAAACAAGTGAAGGTAAAGGTTCGAGCGTAGCTTCATGAATCAATGAATCATTCACATAACAACTAATCATATCATCTTTGCAAACCATTTTTACATGATACCATTCATTGTTCTGGAAAGCATACGGAACCGGCGCATTGAGGGTATCCCTCACTCCCCCAGCCTGACGGTAAAGCTCGCAGACTCCCGCTCCTATCGTCATTCCTATATAATCATTCATTTCAGCAGACTGCCCGTTATCACGTACACGGAACTGGATGGAGCCACTGCCTTTGGTCCTTTTTATAGATGCAGAGAAAGTATAATTGTATGCAGACGAATCTCCCATCAACAGATAATTCCAACGATTGGCATCAGGAATAAGGGTACCATTATCTACCTTCCAACCACCAGTACGTACGGATGCATCCTTTACCGGAACATCATCAATTATGACATTATTGAACTCATAACTGTTGTCAAACAACTCGATACCCGGACGCCCGAATACAATCTGAGGCTTGCTATAAGTCTCTATTTCCGTTTTAAGAACCTCATCTCCCCGATTTGCGGTCAACATTTGCATCAAATGATAGGACGGAGTTACTACCGTCCGCATATTATCAAACAGAATCAAAGGATAATACTGTAACGGGTAATTTGTATTTCCTACTACCGGAGAATAAGCCAGGCGTTTTACCACATCCGGATTATTCTCTATGCCGAACAGGAAACAGGCCTCAGCAATCGCAGCACGCAAACTTCCTTGTAAGGTTTCATCCGCCAAACTAAACTCGCCGATAAAAGCCGGCGGGAGACGACGCGAATAACGGGCACCGGCATATCTGCTATAATTGGACATTAAAAAAGGCTCACTGGCATAATAATGCGTATCAGACCATTCCATACGTATTTTTCCCGGTATCTGGGAACTACTGATAACCGTAATTTCCGGATAAACCTCGTTAATCGCTTTTTTGAACAAATCGAAACGCTTAGCATACTCCTGTCCATAATTCTCGCTCCCTATCTCAACATATTTTAAAGAAAAAGGCTGCGGATGTCCATGTTTAGCACGTAGGGCTCCCAACGAAGAATCAGCCGGTGCATTTGCATAAGCAATTGCTTCCAACGCATCATTCACCAGTTTATCCATCGCTGTAATATCTTCATAACGGGGACGGCGACTCTGGCTGGTTACGCCACTATTGATTACATAGATTGGCTCAGCATTCAAGTCTTCACACATCTGCAAATATTCATGGTACCCCATCCCATTAGAAGAACCATATGCCCAGACATTCCAAAAATGTTTCCGCTGGGCTATATCCCCTACCGTTTCCTTCCAAACCGGGTAAGTTCCAGCCGTATACCCCTCAACAAAACTACCTCCCGGGAAACGAATAAAACTTGGATTCAATCCGGCTATCAGTTCCATAAGTTCAGGACGCAATCCGTTCGGGCGTTCTTTCCAAGTCTGCTGTGGAAATAAAGAAACAGCATCCAACCAGAAAACAGCTGTCGTATCGGTTGTTATCGTCAGAGTTGCTTTAGAAGTACTTTCCGTAGCAGTAAAGATATGCTCATGTTTCCTCCAACCGTACTCGGTCGGTATCCGGTAAACATCACTTAAAGACGTTTCCCCTAATGAATCAGATAAAGATACATAGATATTCTTAGGCAACATCGAAGCCCCTTTGAGATAAAAAGAAAAATTATATTTCTCCCCCTTACGGATTGGAATACCATTGTAACCTTCAGCAACAACCCCACCTTTCACTGTTCCTGCCGATGCCGAAACTCCAACCAGCAAAGAACGGCGGTTCTTGTCATTTATCAACTCCTTCGTATCCGGATATATATAGGTATTAAGAGATAGACGATGCCATCCGGGAATAGAATCCGGACGAACAAACGGGATAGACCAGCCATTTGGGGTTATTAAAACATTGCGTGCCGCATCATACCGGCAATTCAGAGGAGCCATTCCATCCTCAAAACTTCTGTTTTGTATCAGTTCCCCATATATCCCGCCTTCCACTCCATGATTGATTTCTTCAATCGTAAGACCATATAAATCCTTATTTACAGGAATAGCCAAGCCATCCGCATCAACCGAAATAGAAGAAGTTACAGGAAGTTCCGGTTTACAGGCAAACCCTGCCAACACAAAACATATACTTATTATCCAAATTTTCATATCACATTTACCAGACAAAAGAAAATTCCTTTGTTTCAGAATGCAAACTTAAAGAATATTTCCATAATATTTCACTATCCGGATAGCCGGTAAAGTAAACAGGTTGTCTTTATTTATTGTAAAAGTGCACTTTATTTGCCCGGTTTACCTTCCTTCGATTCGAAAATCGTTGAAATTCATACATTATTTCAGATTAATTTATATTTTTGTAGAAGTTTTAGTCAAGGGTAGAGTTATTTTTTTAAATGTTGATAATGAAAAAACAAATTCTTTTAGTGGATGATAAACCCGAAATTGCCAAAATTATCATGTTGTACTTAGCTCAGGAATATGAGATTAAATATGCAACAAACCCTATTGAGGCGATAAAGTGGTTAAAGGAAGGTAATATGCCGGATGGAATCGTGTCAGATTTAAATATGCCGGAGATGAATGGAGAGGAATTTCTCATTTATCTCAAAGGTAACGAATTATTCAAACAGATACCGGTCTTTATTCTTTCGAGTGTGGAGAGTAGTAACGTACGTATACGTCTTTTTGAAGAAGGAGTGGAAGATTTTCTCTTAAAACCTTTTAACCCGGAAGAGTTGAGGATGAGAGTGAAACGAATGTTTAAATAAAAAGACATGACATACATCTTTTTGGGCAGCAACTCTTCGCTGATTAGCAAGCTACGGGATAATTTATGTTGCGACATTATTCAATGTAGTATATTCGCAGAGCTCTGTGGAACTCTGCGATGTAAGGAAAAAGATATCGACTTTTGTATTTTCATTGAAAGAAAAGAACCGGCAACAGACATACCGGCTATTGCCCAAGTCAATAAAAAATATCCTTATGCACACATATTCTTAATCAGCGATTCACTGACCAAAGAAGAAAAACTTCCATACTTGAAGGCAGGAATAGACAGCATGATAAAAGAGGATATTACTCAAACTCAACTGTCAAAGCTGCTAACTGTTATTATTGACTTGAAGGAAAAAGAAAAGCTCAAGGCCAATGATAAAATTGATTCTTTGTCCAAATTTCAATTGCCTTTATGGAAAAGGCTATTTGATATTCTGGCAGCTTCGACTGCTATATTACTATTATCCCCGATTTTCCTGCTAACAGCCTTATGTATCAAACTGGAGAGTAAAGGTTGTATTGTATATAAGTCGAAAAGAGTCGGCAGCAATTATAAAATATTTGATTTCTATAAATTCCGTTCAATGTATGCCGATGCTGATAAACGGTTATTTGAATACAAAAAACTAAACCAATATAATGAAAATCCCATAGAAGACGTGTCTTCTATGGGTCTTGCTGCGCAGCAAGAGTTACCGGAAAATGTTCTTATTTCCGATAATGACATTGTCTTATATTCCGACCACGAACAAACCACTGAAGACAACTACTTAAAAAGCAAAGAAACAGAACGTTCCAACACGTTCTTCAAGCTGGAAAAAGATCCTCGTATCACACGTGTAGGACACTTTATCCGGAAATACAGTATCGACGAACTTCCGCAACTATTCAATATATTAAAAGGCGATATGTCTGTTGTCGGCAACCGTCCTCTTCCGCTATATGAAGCTGAACTGCTTACAAGCGACGAATATATACAACGTTTTATGGCACCGGCCGGACTAACCGGACTCTGGCAGGTAGAAAAACGGGGTGACGGTGGCAGTATGTCCGCCGAAGAAAGAAAGCAATTGGATATCAAATATGCAAACATGTTTTCTTTTACACTGGATACGAAAATTATACTCAAAACGTTTACCGCGTTTATCCAAAAAGAGGATGTATAATTAACAAACTCAAATTACCATGAAAATCATATTAGTAATCATATCCCTGTTATGGGGAACCTTCTGTATTGCACAGGAAAATCCTGCTATTGTAACCAAAGACAGCAGTTCATCCAATTTGCCGTCAAACGGAGTAAGTAATTACGAACAAATAGAGCTGCCTCCCCTTTCTATCTTTCTGGAATCCGTATACGAACATCCTTCTGTAAAAGTCTATGAAGCACAACGAGAAGAAGAAGAGGCAAACCTTTCCGATACAAAGAAAAAATGGATGAATTACCTCCGGGTGGCAGGATATTACCAATACGGGCAATTGAGTTCATTATCTAAAACACCGGAAGCAGACAACCTGGCTTATGTGTTAAGTAATAAACTGCAAAATCAATACAACATCGGATTGAACTTATCCATCCCGTTAGGTGACCTTGCCGGACAGAAACAAAGAGTCAGAGCTAAAAAAGCCCGTATCCGTCAAATCGAATATGCATCCGAAATCAATATTGAAGAACGAAAATTACGTATTCTGGAAGCATACAACAAGGTTGTAGAACAACTTGCCACACTAAAAGCAAAATCGGATGCTGCAGCCTTATACAATGCGCAAATGAAAATCACAGAACAGGATTTTATTGATGGGACTATTGATATCAGTACGCTTTCCATTGAAAGAAGCCGGCGTACAAGGGCTGTTGTGGAATATCAAGAAGGACGTGCTGCATTACACAATGCAATTACCCTGCTGGAAATGTTAACGAACGTGAAAGTAATAAACAAATAAGTAATGGATATATTGCTTTTCATATCGAAATTTATATACAGAATCCGGTATAAATTATTTATAGGGACACTGATTACCACCTTGCTGGTTGCGTACTTTAGTCGTTTCATGCCAAAAACGTATACAGTAAATACCTCTATTTATACCGGTTTTGCAAGTAATAGCGGTATAGATAACGAAACCAAAACCGATTGGGTGCAGCTAAACAATTCCTTCGACAATCTAATAAACTTAATCCGGGCAAAAAAAACATTGGAAAATGTATCTATCCAACTGTTTGCCCAAAACATGATGTACGGAGATCCATTGATAGATAATTTAAATATTACAGCCCTGAACTACAGAAACCTTTTGAAAATCGTACCGGATGATGTAAAAAAATTAATTGATAAAACTTCGCAGGAAAAAACGATTGCTAATTTGAAACAATACAAAAAGGAAGTACCGAACAATTTCCTGTTCGACCTTTTTAATCAAAGAAATCCTCATTACAGTTACAATGCCTTAAAAGACGTATCTGTAAAACGCTTAGGAAGTAGCGATATTATCGAAATATCATATCGTACAGACGATCCCGGAGTTGCATTAAATACTGTAAGATTAATCAACAAAGAATTAATAAGAAACTACGACGACCTACGCTATAAGTCGACAAAAGATGTTACTAAATATTATGAAGAGCAGCTGGAAAAATATAAACGCCTCTTAAATGCGCAGGAGGATGCCTTGACAAATTATAATGTTGAAAATAAAATTATAAATTATCTGGAACAAACGAAAGCTATTGCCATTTCATATACCGACTACGAAAACAGATATGAAGAAGTACAAAAAGCATATAACAGTTCTGCCGAGTTAATCAAGCAGTTTGAAAATCAAATGTCTTTGAAGCAGAAAATAAGCAAAAGCAATGAAAAGTTTGTAAAAGCATTGGATGAAATTTCCAATATTAACCGCAAAATCACCGAGATAGAAATATTCAGTACCGATAATGACGCCTCAAATAATCAAGAATTACAGGATTATAGAGAAATGCTAAAAGAAGCAGAACAAAAAGTCAGCCGTCTGGCAGATCAGATGAATGAATATAAATACTCCAAGGAAGGGGTTGCCTTGGATAAAGTTGTAAGTGAATGGTTGGCTGAAACAATCCGGAATACCAAAGCAAAAGCTGAAATGCAAGTAATGGATGAAAGAAGGGCAGATTTCGACCAGAAATATGAAATATTCTCTCCTATAGGGACTCAGATTAAACGCAAAGAGAGAGAAATTAATATTACAGAACGCTCCTATTTAAGTGCATTGGAAGGTTTAAATGCCGCCCAGCAAAAGGAAAAAAACATCCAATTATCTTCATCTTCACTGACAACAATCACTCCCCCAACCTACCCGTTGTTCAGTGACGGAGGGAAACGTTCGCTTGTCGTTATGGCCACATTTTTGGGTAGCTTCATTTTCATTTTGGGCTGTTGCCTGGTTATAGAACTATCCGACAGGACGCTCCGTGATCCGGAAAGAACCAAACGCCTGGCAGGAATACCAGTGTTGGGAGCTTTTATAGGTAGAAAACAATTAAAATACCGTGGTTATATCAAGGCAATAAACAGAAAAACAATCAGCCATATATGTGCATACATAGATTCTTTTCATACGAAAAACAAACCGATGATTATAAACCTTATCAGTTTCGAGAAAGGGGAAGGAAAGAGTTTTATAGCCAAATACATGATGAATTACTGGGAATCTATCGATGTGAATGCCAAATATGTATCTTATGAAACCGGCTTCACTCCGGTTAGTAAGTATTACCTATATGCACAAAGCATACGGGAGCTTCTTTATCCGGGGAACGAAGAGATAGATATACTACTGGTCGAATATCCACCGTTGAGCCAGTTAAGTATTCCTCCGGCTTTACTCAAAGAGGCAGATATCAACCTTATTATAGCTAATGCAAGAAGAGTATGGAAAGAAAGTGATGATATCCATCTGCGTTTCTTAAAAGAAAAATCGGGAGATACTCCGATGCAGCTTCTTTTAAATAATGCAAGCCGTGATATTGTAGAAGGATTTATCGGTCAGCTTCCTCCTTATGTCAAAAAGGGTGAACTATACCGTATATCCCAACTGGGACTTACAGCAGAAGATGCTGCTGTTAAATAATTGATTTAAAATTATCTTTATGGATAAAATGGAATGGTTAATAATCGCAATCGGGCTGACGGGAATATTCCTGTCCGTCGTATTTAACCAGTTAGCCCTTGTCGGGTTAATCGCCTTCATCCCTTTTACCATATTGGGACTTAACCAGCTTTTACGCAAACCAATTCTCGGACTTTACTTCATCTTTACATTGAATTATTTTATAATGCCTGTTTTCCGCTATACTTCAGGTAGCGGGTTCAGTGTATTTATGGACATTTTCTTTGTTCTTATCTTCGTTGTTATTTGTATAAACCATGTATATAAACAGGATATACCCTGGAACCAGCTTATTAACGGAATGGCAATAGGCACATTCTGCTGGATGGCTTTCTGTATACTCGAAATCATAAATCCTTATGGAGTATTCAGTGCATGGATTTCCATGCGTATGCTCATTGTGCATACATTTATTTGTGTATTCCTCACCTCCGTTTTATGCAAAGAGTTCCGGATTGTAAAAACGCTCGTCTTCCTGCTTTCCATATTTACATTAGCCGCCATCGTAAAAGTTATCTATCAAAAATATGTAGGTTTTGACTCTTATGAGATAAGATGGCTGAATGAAGGTGGTGCAAGAACCCATATTATCCGGAGTGGAATCCGGTATTTTTCTTTTTTTACGGATGCCAGTAACTTTGGTTCCAATATGGGTTTCACCGGAGCTGTATTTTTAATTGTAGCTTGTTATATAAAGAAAAAGCCTATACAAATCTATTATTTTGTTGTTTCTGCTCTCAGTATCTATGCGATGTTCCTGTCCGGAACCCGGGGAGCAATCGTTGTGCCTTTAGGAGCTCTGGCTCTCTTTTGTATTACGAGCAAAAATGCCAAAGCAATGGCAGTAACAGGCAGCTTACTCGTTTTTGTTTATCTATTTTTCGCTTTTACTACCATTGGAGAAGGGAATGCACAAATACGCAGGATGCGTACGGCATTCAATCCTACGAAAGATGCTTCTTTTATCGTCCGTCAGGAAAACAGAGCCAGACTCTCGGAATATATGAAAAACAAACCGCTCGGAGTCGGACTTGGAATGGCAGGAGGAAATGCACAAAAATATTCCAGTGCTTATACAACTACCATCCCCACAGACTCATGGTTTGTTATGATTTGGGTTCAAACGGGAGTTGTAGGACTCACCCTGTATATCATTATTCTACTTTACGGAGTAATACATGGTGCTTACATCATCATGTATAAAATCCGGGACAAGGAACTGAAAGGTTTTCTGACAGCTTTAGTCTGTGGAGTATTCGGGTTCTTAGGAAGTGCTTACACGACCGATTCGTTCGGACAATTCCCCTGCCATATCATGACATTTATGTTTCTTACAATTTGTCTGAAAGGAGAATTATACCAAAAAGAAATAGATTTCCAACAATCAGATAAAATAAGCTATAATTATGAACTTCAATGATTTGTTAGACATATTACAAAATAAAACCACCTACGGGAATTATAATATTGTCGTTTTTATCGACGCTATAATATTTCTGCTGTTTTCCATAGCTGTTTTATATCTGTTTATTTTTGCTTTGGCGGCACAGAAAAAGAAATATTCCCCCTATCCTCCTGCTGATATCAATCACCGTTTCATTCTGTTATTTCCGGCTTACAAAGCAGATACTATCATTTTAAAGTCGGTAACGTCCCTGTTTAATCAGCAATATCCCAAAGAATGTTTTGACATTGTGGTTGCCTGCAAAGATATGAAAGAAGATACCATTAGCCGTTTGCAGGACATGTCGGTTATTACGGTTATTAGCGACCATTCGGATGACACAAAAACCAGCCTGATACAATATGCCACATGTATGCTGCCGCCAGAGGCATACGATATGATCGTTATACTGGATGCCAATAATACGGTTTCACCGGATTTCCTGACTAAGATTAACGATGCTTACTATTCCGGTTGCCAGGTAATTCAAACCCATCGCCAAAGCAAAGACATACAAACAGATATAGAAGCATTAACGGCTCTCATTGAAGAAATTAACAATGCCATTTTCCGCAAAGGGCACGTTCGGTTAGGATTCTCTTCCGCTTTAATAAGTTCAGGGATGGCATTCGATTACGACTGGTTCAGGAAACATATTTTCATGCTGGACAAAAAAGACTTCGACAAACCCATAGAAGCCATGTTATTTAAGGAATACATCTATATAGACTACTTGGAAGATGTATATACGTACGATAAGAAAGTTAGCAGTTCTTCCGATTTTTATGAACAACGCCGCCGGTGGGCATCCGCCGATTCCGGACGCAAAGCTATATGGAGTATCCTTAAAGCGCTGATAAATGAAAATTGGGATTACGCAGATAAACTGTTCCAATGGCTTATGCCATCCCGCCTGATACTGTTGGGACTTTTATTCCTCTTCTCGGCATTCATCTTCATTATCGATTGGGCACTCGCTATCAAATGGTTTGTCCTTTGCCTCATCATGTTGATTACAATGTCCATCTGCATTCCGGACCGAATGATTACCAAACGTTTTCAACGGGCAATCATACTGGCGCCATTATTATTCGTTCTCAGTATTTTAGGTAGGTTTAAACGTAATTCATAACGGCTTATGGATCTAACATTTTGTGCATATATATGCCAAGTAGCAGACTGGATCATTTTTATTTATGCTTCACTGCTTGTTTTCTACTTATTGTTCTTTTCATTGGCAGCCTACAGGAAAAAAGGACAAAGGAAATATCCGGAGAGTGAAAATCTACATCGTTTTGTAATTTTCTTTCCTGCCTATAAAGAAGATGCTGTAATAGAAAATGCTGTTTCCAATTTCTTTAAGCAGAATTATCCGAAGAGCCTGTATGATGTAGTTGTTATCTCCGACCAAATGCTGGAAGAAACTTTAGACAACCTGAAAGCATATCCGATAATCATCGAAAGAGTCCAGCTAAAAAGAAGTACGAAGGCAAAAGCACTGCGTTTTGCCCTTAGCCAACTAAATAACACATATGATATTGCAGTCATTTTAGATGCGGATAATTTAGTAGAAAAGGATTTTCTACTAAAAATAAACAACGCATATACTACCGGGCAATTGGCTATCCAGACGCATCGTACAGCCAAAGACCCCCAAACAAATATTGCAATATTGGATGCTGCCAGTGAAGAAATCAATAATACGATTTTCAGGTTGGGACATGTACGTGCCGGATTATCGTCCGCATTAATTGGTTCGGGAATGGCATTCGATTTTAATCTGTTCAGGGAAATAATGATAGTAATAGATGAAGAACATGTGGGTGAAGACAAGCAGATAGAACTCACCTTACTTCGTAAGCGTATTTTTATCGATTATCTGGAAGATGTATATACGTATGATGAAAAAATAAATAAACCCAGTAAATTCTTTAATCAACGCCGTCGTTGGCTTTCTACGCAGATCAGTAACCTGTCGCTTAGTATCAAAGACTTTCCCCAAGCTTTAAAAAATAGAAATTGGGATTACTGTGACAAACTGCTCCAATGGACCATGCCTTCGCGCGTTGTCCTGACCGGAATAGTTTCTTTGTTTGCAATTGGCATTTCCTGCTGGAATTTATCAGCCGGAATAAAATGGATCTGCCTGACCGGGATACTATTAGGAACACTGATACAATCGATTCCCAAATATCTGATGAATCATAAATTATCTAAAGCTGTATTTATGATTCCTCTTTTATTTGCAATGATGATAATTAACCATTTCCGTTTAGCCGGTGCGGATAAGAAGTTTATCCATACCAGTCATGGAGATAAAAAATAATCTATATGAAAATAGCCATCGAAGCACAGCGTATTTTCCGTACGAATAAGCATGGTATGGATTTCGTAGCCTTGGAAAGCATCCGGGAATTGCAAAAAATAGATCACGAAAACGAATATTATATTTTTGTAAGCCCGGGAGACGACCATTGCCTGGATGAAACAGAAAATGTACATGTCATCGAGGTAAAATGCCCAACTTATCCACTCTGGGAACAAGTTGCGCTACCCAACGCCATAGCAAAAATAAAACCGGACCTACTGCATTGTACCAGTAATACTGCGCCTATCAACTGTCCTGTACCATTAGTATTGACATTGCATGATATTATTTTTTTAGAACCTCGTCAAGGAGGCAATAAGTCCTGGTATCAAAATATGGGATGGTATTACCGGCGTATGGTGGTTCCCCATATACTTCCTAAATGCAAGAAAATTATTACGGTCTCTCATTTCGAATGTAACCGTATACAAAATGTATTGCATTTGCCCGAAGAACAAATCACGGCAATTTACAACGGATATAGCCGGCATTTCCAGCCGCTATCGGATATCTCTCCGGTTACACACAAATATATCAATTCCAACGATTATCTTTTCTTTTTAGGAAATACCGATCCCAAAAAGAATGTACCCCGTACATTGAAAGCCTATAGTTTATATCTAACACGTTCAGAAAAGAAACGTCCGCTCTTAATCGCCGATTTAAATGAAGACAAACTGGATGAAATTTTAAGAGAACAACATATTGAAGAAATTAAGCCCTATCTCTCCTATCCGGGATATATCCCTAACACGGATTTGGCTTATCTGTATAATGGCGCTTTTGCCTTCTTATATACCTCGCTCAGGGAAAGTTTCGGTATACCAATGCTGGAGGCAATGGCTTGCGGAACGCCTGTTATAGCGGGAAACATTTCTGCTATGCCGGAAATTGCAGGTGAAGAAGGGATATTGGTAAACCCTTTTAATGAAATGGAGATTGCAAATAAACTTATTCAATTAGAAGAAGATAATAATTATTATCAAAAACAAGTTGCCTATGGATTAGACCGGGCGAAACATTTTTCATGGGAGAACACCGCACGCTGCCTGATGGACATATACCAATCTTTATAAAGAGACTATCATGGAAAATATAAAACAAAAAATAAAACAGAATGAGACTTTAAAAAATTTCATTTTATACTTAATCTCATCACCTAAAAATCCTAAACCTCGCTGTTGGATAAAATGGTTTGTTAATCCGTGGATCCACAAAAAGGGAAAAGGTGCAACCATTCGCAGAAGAAGATCCCGCATTGATGTCTTTCCCTGGAATCAATTTTCGATAGGCAAAAATACGCTTATAGAAGATTTCACAACAATTAATAATGGGGCCGGCGATATTATTATCGGAAACAATGCCCGTATCGGTATTGGTTCCGTTGTAATCGGTCCGGTACGTTTCGGAAATAAAGTAGGACTGGGACAGCATGTCTTCATATCCGGCTTCAATCATGGATATGAAGATGGCAGTCGCGACTCAAACGAACAAGCACTGGTGAAAAAAGAAGTGGTTATTGGAGACGACTCTCATATAGGTGCAAATGCCGTTATTGTTGCAGGAGTCCATATCGGAAAACGATGCCAAATCGGGGCCGGTAGTGTTGTTACAAAAGACATACCGGATTACTCTGTAGCCGTAGGGAATCCTGCCAAAGTAATAAAACGCTACGATATAAATAAAAAGGAGTGGATCAGGCAAAATGGATAATTTATATGTAATTATAGTCACATACAATGGCGAACAGTGGATTCATAAATGTATAGACAGCGTTTTTAAATCTACCATAGACTCTACGGTTATAGTTGTGGATAATAAATCATGTGATAATACTATTCAATATATAAAAAAGTACTATCCTACTGTTGTACTATTTGAAAACAAAATAAACCTGGGATTCGGAAAAGCCAATAATATAGGCATCGCATATGCTCTTAAAAAAAATGCCGATTATATTTATCTCCTGAATCAAGATGCTTGGGTTGAACCTGATACATTTGAAGTCTTAATAAGAAATCAAAAGGCTAACCCTGAATTCGGCGTATTAAGCCCTATGCAAATGAATGCATCTAAAAACAGGATAGATAACTACTTCGCTTCATTATCTCTTGCACCTAACAAGGATAATATTTTATCCGATTTGTATCTAAAAAAATATAAAGATATATACGAAGTCGATTTTGTGATGGCAGCCCACTGGCTCATCTCAAAAGAATGCCTGATGAAAGTCGGAGGCTTTTCACCTGTATTTTATCACTATGGAGAAGATAATAACTTTCTACAACGTATACATTATCATAAATATAAATCAGGTATTTGTCCTCATACACAAAGTGTTCATGACAGAGAATATCGTTCCAGAAAACCATCTGAGTTATTTTATTTAAAGTATACATGTGCATTCTTGGTAGACATGAACAATATTAATAACAGTTTTGCTAAATCTATTACAAAAGCTTTTTTCCATATAATAATAGATGAAACAAAATATATGATAAAATACAAATCAATAAAACCTCTATATTATATATTCAAAAGCTTATTTTCTATACACAAAACACTGGATAACAGAAAGACAACTAAAACAGCAAAACTTGCTTTCTTGAAATAAACTGATAATATTTATGTCTGATACAAAAAAAGAACTTCTCTCCGGAGTATTATATACTGCAATCTCTAAATATTCAGGGATCATTATATCTTTAGTTGTTGCCGGGATACTTGCGCGCTTAATTGCTCCTGAAGAATTCGGAATAGTAGCCATTGCTACTGTAATCATCGCTTTCTTTAATGTTTTCAGTGATTTAGGAATTGCACCAGCCATCATTCAAAACAAAGAATTATCAGAAAAAGACCTTCACCATATCTTCACTTTTACCATCTGGCTGGGAATTGGTATTTCTTTTCTGTTTTTCCTGTCCTCATGGCCTATATCCTGGTTTTATAAGCAGCATACTTTATTAACTATTTGCCAGTTGCTTAGCATCAATCTTTTCTTTGCTGCCATAAATATTGTACCTAATGCATTATTATATAAAAACAAAGAATTTAAGTTTATCGCATATCGCAGTTTAGCAATCCAGACTATCGGAGGGTGTATTGCCATCATTGCAGCACTATCGGGAGCTAGACTATATGCACTGATTATCAATCCTATCCTATCGAGTATTCTTATTTTCATTATCTCTTTTCAGAAAAAGCCACAGAAAATATGCAGAGGATTTGGATTACAAGCCATGAAAAAAATATTCACCTTCTCCGCATACCAGTTTTTATTCAATGTAATCAATTATTTCAGTAGAAATTTAGATAAATTGCTAATCGGCAAATATATGAATATGAGCGAACTAGGGTATTATGAAAAGTCTTACCGCCTGATGATGCTTCCTTTGCAAAACATCACCCATGTTATTTCTCCGGTAATACATCCTGTTTTTTCAAATTTTCAGAACGATCTGAAAAAACTGTCCTCTTCCTACGAAAAAGTGATACGGTTCCTTGCCTTCATCGGTTTTCCCTTGTCCGTACTCCTTTGGTTTTGTGCACGTGAGATTACTTTAATTATTTTCGGGGCACACTGGGAACCATCTGTTCCTGTATTTCAAATACTATCCATGTCTGTCGGCATACAAATCATATTATCTACCTCAGGTTCCATATTCCAGGCTGCAAACGATACAAAAAGTTTATTCCTGTGCGGAGTATTCTCCACTATATTCAATATAGGAGGTCTCATTACGGGCCTTTTCCTATTCAAAACACTTGAAGCAGTAGCCTACTGCATTTGCATAACATTTACTATTAATTTCGTACTGTGTTATATCTGGATGTATAAAATAACATTCAAACAGACAATGACATCCTTCTGGAAGCAACTTGTTTCCCCTATTTTGATGAGTATCATCCTGATCACTGTCTTGTTGCCTATAAACCAATTATGTCATTATTTACCGATACTGGTATCTGCCTTGATAAAAGGGATATCCTGTATGCTTGTATCGGTTCTATACATTCAACTAAGTAAAGAATACGACATTATCCACTTACTCAAATCCAAATTACACAAATGAAAGCTCTATTCCTCATATTCCATGGTTTTAATCCGGCAAACGGCATTAGCAAGAAAATCCATTATCAGGTAAATGCGTTTAGAGAATGCGGACTTGACATCAAACTCTGCTATCTACATGAAGAAAAAGGGAACAAACAGCGAATGATAGATAATAAGATCCTTTGTAATTATGGAAATGGCATTAAAGGAAAAATATGGAAACGCATCGAATTTTCTTCTATTGTAAACTATGTAATTAAAGAAAATATCCGTTTAGTATATATAAGATCCAACCATAATGCAAACCCGTTTACTATCAGTATGGTGAAGAAAATGCGGGAAGCTGGAATTAAGGTAGTGATGGAAATCCCGACATATCCATACGACCAGGAATATACAGACAAGAAAAAACTGATTATAGACAAACTATTCAGGCATAAACTGGCAAAACAGCTATGCAATATCATTACTTTTTCTGACTGTGATACCATTTTCGGAGTCAACACCATACGCATTTCCAATGGCATTGATTTCAGCCAGATAAAACTGAAACAAACAATCAATAACACCACAAAAGAACTCCACCTGATCGGAGTGGCAGAAATACACTACTGGCATGGTTTTGACCGGCTCATCAAAGGATTGGCTAATTACTACAAAGAATCACCTGATTATAAGGTCTATTTCCATATGGTCGGAGAGTTTTTCGGAGAAAAAGAGAGAAATGAAATCCTTCCCCTACTCCAGGAACCACCATTGAAAAAATACGTAATTCTTCATGGAGCCAAACATGGGGAAAAATTAGACCGGCTTTTTGAACAAGCCGATATGGCAATAGGCAGTTTGGCACGCCATCGCAGTGGAATTACGTATATAAAAACGTTGAAAAATAGAGAATATGCAGCCCGGGGGCTTTCTTTTATCTACTCTGAAACAGATAGTGATTTCGAGAATAAACCTTATATTCTAAAAGTTCCGGCAGACGAAACAGCTATCGATATTCATAAAGTCATCGATTTCTTTAAACAACAAACACTCACG
Organism: Parabacteroides sp.; assembly: GCA_019417325.1. GTDB lineage: Bacteria > Bacteroidota > Bacteroidia > Bacteroidales > Tannerellaceae > Parabacteroides. The sequence continues at coordinate 82,787 of DXVO01000030.1, forward strand.
TCACAGGAAATAAGAAACTCAATACATTCCTTATCGTGGAAAGAACAAATGAATAAAATAGTAATGGCACTTGATTTGTATCCCGAAGAATCCGGGGAATAATCACCAGGAATCCGTCAGCCCTCTCCAAGTTCCTTTCCAAAGAGCGGCAAGATGTATCCACTCCAAGTGTAAAAGGTGGGACAGGCTATTCTTCAGTACAGGAAAGGTTAACAGATAAATACATGATAATACTTTGGCCAGACCGTCCAAATTACGTCTTGCAAACAGCAAACGCGAACGCGTCATATAATACAGGCGAAGCGAACTACCACGTTTCGCCGTCATACATTCTTTATGATAGACTACGGCAGCCGGTTCACACCAAAGCGTATAACCGGCTTTTCGAAATTGTACACTCCAATCCAGCTCTTCATAAAACAGAAAATAGAGTTCCTGCATCAAGCCAACTCGGTCTATCACCTCTTTTTTCCCCATCATCGCGGCTCCATGTACATATGGAGTAATAATTGCGTGATCATATTGTCCTCTATCTATTTCGCCGGTTCCAATAATACGGTTACGTAAAGTTATTGAAGACAGAGAGGTAAAACCGGCAAATTGAATCCGTTCCCGGTTTTCCTCATATTTTATTTTTGGGGAGACCAATCCGACAAAACCGGCTTCCAACCGGTCCACTAACTTTTGAAGGAAAGGCTTATCTATCAGGATATCATTATTTAAAAACAAGACATATTCGCCTCCGGCAAACGGATACCCTAAATTATTTCCTCCGGCAAAGCCGAGATTCGAAGGACTACGAACCACACAAATATCCGGATATCTTTTTTGCAGATTTTCCGCTTCATTCTCCCGGGAGGCATTATCTACTACAATAATTTCATATGGATATGTCTCGTACATCTTCAGGGATTCAATCAATTCACAAGTATCCCTGAATCCATTAAAATTGACAGTAATAATAGAAACCTTCTTATTTAAGCATTCCATTCTTCCGTTTTTTTTACTTTTTACAAAAGTATATTAAATTCCATTACCTCTTACCTTTAACTAATATGTTTTTATTTCAAAAATAAAGAGCGAAAACATTTGTTTTTCATACGTTTTAGACAAACTTTATTATCTTTGTCGCTTTATACACTCTCTTTATATGAAAACACCAATTAAAAGAATTTTAGTTACCGGCGGCGCCGGATTTATAGGGTCAAATCTTTGCGAACGTCTACTAAATGATGGGCATGATGTAATTTGTTTGGACAACTATTTCAGTGGTTCCAAAAATCATATCCGTCATTTATTGAATAATAATAATTTCGAGGTTATACGTCACGATATTACAACTCCATTTTTTGCAGAAGTAGACGAAATTTATAATCTGGCATGTCCGGCATCTCCGCCTTATTACCAGTATAATCCGGTAAAAACATTAAAAACATCTATCTACGGTGCAGCCAATACTTTAGGACTTGCCAAAAGAGTAAAGGCTAAAATACTTCAGGCATCAACCAGCGAAGTTTATGGCGATCCGATTATTCATCCACAAGTCGAATCCTATTGGGGAAATGTAAACCCCATAGGCATTCGTAGCTGCTATGATGAAGGGAAAAGAGCCGCAGAAACACTTTTTATGGACTATTACCGTAAAAACGGAGTAAGAATAAAAATCATCAGAATATTCAATACTTACGGCCCCAACATGAGCCCGAATGACGGACGTGTTGTTTCCAATTTCATTATGCAGGCTCTGCAAAATCAGGATATAACCATCTATGGAGACGGACAGCAAACCCGAAGTTTCCAATATATAGACGATTTAGTGGAAGGCATGATTCGCATGATGGCAACCGATAACAATTTCACGGGTCCGGTTAATATCGGAAATCCAACAGAATTCACGATGCAGGAATTAGCAGAAATGGTTATCAAACTGACAAACAGTAAATCAAAAATCATATATGAACCTCTACCTTCTGATGATCCGAAACAACGTAAACCGGACATTACACTCGCTCAGGAAAAATTAGACGGATGGAAACCTGTAGTGCATTTAGAGGACGGACTCCTACGGACTATTAAATATTTCAGACAATTTATTGATTGACATTCATAATGGAACATTTATATTATCCTTTCCAAATTCTATTTTGGGTATTTCTGGGTATTGTATTTTATACCTATTTAGGATATGGTATATTACTATACTTATTAGTTAAGATAAAAGAGATTTTTTATCCTTTGAAAAAGAATACGGAAACGGTAGTATTACCGGATGTAACTCTTTTTATAGCTGCGTATAATGAAGAAAGTATTATCCATAAAAAAATGGAGAATTGTCTTTCTTTAGATTACCCCAAGAATAAATTAAGAATTGTCTGGGTAACAGACGGTTCCAATGATTCCACCAATGATTTATTAAGAGAATACCCGGATGTAACTGTTTTATATCAACCGGAACGTCAGGGAAAAACAGCGGCATTAAACCGGGGGATGTCGTATATAACTACCCCATTTGTCATCTTCACAGATGCCAACACCATGCTGAACCAAGCAGCTATTAAGGAGATTGTAAATCGATTTTCCGACGCGAAAGTAGGATGTGTAGCCGGAGAAAAAAGAGTTGAAATACAGAAGGTTCAGGGAGCTACAGCCGGGGAAGGCATCTATTGGAAGTATGAATCAGCTTTAAAAGATTTAGACGACCGTTTATATTCCGCTGTAGGAGCCGCAGGAGAATTATTTGCAATACGAACCTCTTTATTCGAAAAGATGCCGTCCGATACGCTGCTGGACGACTTTATCCTCTCTTTAAGAATTGCCGGAAAAGGATATAAAATAGCCTATTGTAAAAACGCTTATGCGTTAGAAAGTGCATCCCTGAACATGAAAGAAGAAGAAAAACGTAAAATCCGTATTGCAGCCGGAGGAATACAGTCCATCTGGCGATTACGTCATCTACTGAATCTATTCAGATACGGGACATTAAGCTTCCAATATATCAGCCACCGTGTGTTGCGATGGACCATCACTCCTATCGTGCTCTTCCTCTTAATACCGATTAATCTGTTATTAGCCTGCAGCGGTTCCACACTATACATAACGATTCTGTTTTTACAGATTTTGTTTTATATAGCAGCTTTTGCAGGACATCGAATGGAACAAAAACATATTCGGAACAAATTATTTTTTGTACCCTACTATTTCACATTTATGAATATCAATGTCATAAAAGGCTTTTTTTATCTCTTCCATCATCAAGGTTCCGGAGTATGGGAAAAAGCGAAAAGGGTTGAAAAATAAAATATTTAGGATTTGATTGTTCTGATATTCCTATTTTCTCGAAATTTATCAATACTTTTGTCAGTCGATAGTGGTTGATTATCAAAAAGACATAAAACACATGGAGAATTTAGCATCACAATATAAGGTTTTAGTAGTAGACGATGTGCCTACAAATGTTATGCTTGTGCAAGCTATTTTAAAAAAGGAAGGCTACACAATTTTAACAACAGATGGTGGAGCCAAAGCACTACGTATTGCACAAGAAAAACATCCTAATTTGATATTACTCGACATTATGATGCCGGAGATGGATGGTTATGAAGTTTTGCAACATCTGAAAAGTAACCCTGAAACAAATGATATCCCTGTTATTATTATGTCGGCTCTGAGTGACATGCAAAGTATCGTAAAAGGTTATCAACTGGGTGCTATTGAATATGTAACAAAACCATTCCAACGCGAAGAACTGGTAAAACGTGTTGCCCACCGCTATGAATTATTCAGTATTAAACGCATAAAACGAGAATTGGAAGACACTATCGAATCACGTGATACACTTTATTCCGTAATAGCACATGACTTACGTTCTCCTTTGGGTTCATTGAAAATGATGAATAACGCAATTCTGATGATGGTGGATAAAAAACAAGTTAGTGACGAAGTGTTCGAAATGCTCCAGATGATGAATAAAACATCGGAAGAAATATTCCAACTACTTGATAATCTGCTAAAATGGGCAAAGAACCGCTTAAACAAACAAAGCATATACAAACAAACTGTAGATATCAACGGTATCATTAATAGTACCGCTCAATTATTCATTCCTATGGCAACCCAGAAAAATATTCATATTACAATTGAAAATATGGATAGTGAACTAATGGGAGCTATTGATATTGACATGGTAAAAACAATTGTTCGTAACTTGCTGTCCAATGCCATCAAATTCAGCTATGAGAATGGAAACATTATTCTTTCTTCCAAAGCAGATGGAGATTTCGTTATTGTAAGCGTAAAAGATGCCGGCAAAGGAATCAAGAAAGAAGACCAGAGCAAATTACTTAAACAGAATACCCACTTCACGACCTATGGAACAAGCAATGAGAAAGGTTCCGGACTGGGTCTGATGTTATGTAAAGATTTCATCGAACAACATGGTGGCAAACTATGGTTCGAATCGGAAGAAGGCAAAGGAACTACATTCTACTTCTCTTTAAAAATCCAGGAATAAAATAATTTGATATATTAGTAAAAAAGCCACTTGGTTCGGATTGGACCAAGTGGCTTTTTCTATTAATAACATGTATACGAAATCAATCGAACATATGTCTGAACTTGTCAAAAATTTTCTCTTTCACCGACTTTTTAGGTTGGAAATTAGGAGAGTTTTCCAAACCGTTCAGAACTTCTTTTTCTGAAGGCGACAAGGTTTCCGGAATGTATACACTCACATTTACCAGCAAATCACCGGTTCCATAACTGTTAACCGAAGGCAATCCTTTATTACGCAGGCGAAGCACTTTACCAGGCTGTGTACCCGGATCAATTTTAACTTTCGCTTTACCATCCACGGTCGGTACCTCTACGTTCGTACCTAAAGCTGCCTGGGGAACACTCAATAACAGATTGTACAACAAATCGTTTTCATCACGAATCAATTCAGGATGCGGTTCTTCTTCAACCAGAATCAACAAATCGCCATTCACACCGCCATGACGTGCTGCATTCCCTTTTCCGCTCATGGAAAGCTGCATTCCTTCCGCCACTCCGGCAGGGATATTGATTGTAATGACTTCCTCATCACGAACAATACCTTCGCCATTACATTCGGTACATTTCTTTGTAATGATTTTACCTTCACCGCCACAAGTAGGACAGGTACTCTGTGTCTGCATCTGTCCCAATATCGTATTGGCAACACGGGTTACATAACCACTACCGTGACAGGTATCACAAGTCTTGGCGCTATGCTCATCTTCTGCACCACTACCATGACATTTTGAACAGTTTACGTACTTCTTTACTTTGATTTTCTTTTCAACTCCGTTAGCAATGTCTTTTAGGGTCAGCTTTACCTTCACACGCAAATCCGAGCCACGATTCACACGACGTCCGCCACGTGAACCACCGCCAAAGCCACTGAAGCCGCCAAAACCTCCGAAATGTCCACCAAAAATGTCTCCAAATTGTGAGAAAATATCTTCCATAGACATTCCTCCACCGAAGCCGCCTCCCTGGGAAGCACCACCTACACCAGCATGCCCGAACTGGTCATAACGCTGACGTTTCTGAGGATCACTCAATATATCATACGCCTCCGCTGCTTCCTTAAAATTCTCTTCAGCCTGTGCATCACCAGGATTTTTATCCGGGTGAAACTGAATTGCTTTTTTGCGATACGCTTTCTTTATTTCATCTGCCGATGCACTCTTTGAAACACCAAGCACTTCATAATAATCTCTCTTAGCCATCTTTGTATTTGTCGTTATTTGCCTGTCTGCCGGTTATTATTCTCCCACTACAACTTTAGCATGACGGATTACCTTGTCGTTCAAAGTATAACCAGTCTGTACACAATCCAGAACCTTTCCTTTCATATCAGGATCCGGAGCAGGTATAATAGCAACAGCTTCAGCTTCTTCCGTATCGAACGGTTTGCCTACGGTTTCGATAGGCTTAACTCCCTGTTGTGATAAATACCCCATAAACTTATTGTAAATCAGCTCTATTCCTTCATTAATAGCTTCTATATCTTCAGTCTTACGGATATTTTGCAGAGCACGTTCAAAATCATCAATAATAGGAAGAAGATGTGTCAAAGCACTTTCACCCCCATTTTTAATCAACTCGGACTTTTCACGCAAAGTGCGCTTACGATAATTGTCATACTCAGCCATCAAACGGAGATGCGAGTCGTTTAATTCGTTATATTTCTTTTGCAACTCGTCCTGTTCGTCCGTCACATTGTCAGCAGCGCCATTTTCTTCTGCCGCATTTGCCGCTTCATTCTGCAAATTTGTCGCATCTTCAGTATCCTGAAGTTCCTGATTGCCTGCCATTTCTTCCTGTTTATTAAAATCTTTCTTACTCATTTCAAATTATATTTTTCTATTATTATTTAATTATCAATGGTATACGTACACTACAATAAATCCGTATCTTCACATACGGTTTCATATTGTAAGACTATTACACCTTTATACCAGCAAATATACTGCCAACTGCTTCTTATACTTCAAAAAATATCTTTACCTTTGCCTATGTTTGTGTTTCATATAGCATTATAATAAGATTTTGATCATGAAGAAAACGATTTTGTCCGTATTATTATTATTTGCTTTTCTAAATGGTTTTGCTCAAAACCGCACTATTTGCAGAACAGGCATCTCATATGATATCAGTAACAATAACACTTGGGGAAAAGACAGACCCATTGTAACCGGAATAACACCTTATTCCCCGGCAGAACTGGCAGGAATAAAGCCTTCTGATATTATCCTCACTATCGATGGCGTACAAACCAACAACCTATCGATTAAGGAGATTGAAGAGTTACTTAATCCTGCCGGAAAAAGTGAAATATTACTTACTGTAAGCAATTTCACTAATCCGTCCAAAGAAATTCTGGTTAAGAAAGAATGCAAAAAAAGCAATGCGATTACAGAAGAACAATTGGCATCCGCTTTTTCCATGTATAGCCTGGAAACAAACAGTGAACGGGATTTTGTTTGTCCATTCAAAACAAGTGTTACAGCAGACCCTGTCGATTTCACCAAGTTTAAAACTTTTGCATTTTCCGAAATTGACGAGAATAACAGTAAACTGGAGACAACTATCAATGAATGTATCGAAAAGGAATTGACAAAAAAGGGGCTTACCGTAGATACTTCGTCTCCGGACATATTGATACAGACATTTTATTTCTTTGACAAAAATCCGAATTTCAAAGGTGTCAATCGAATACAGATAGAAAGAGACCCGACTTACCGGTATAATATGTTGAGGAATAAAATGGAACAGTTCCCATTTCTGAACAGTTCCACTCCGGAAGCTGAAGCTGAATATCTGTTACAACTCGGTATTCGCCTGATTGACCAGAAACATGTATCTGGACGTATTTTATGGGAATGTGAAGCCAATGAACTATTGGACAATTCCTTCCATCTGGATGAATATGCCCGTATCTTCGTACCGCTGATGTGCATGCAGTTTCCGTATGTAAAATACACACGCAACGTACCATTCAAGGTAAATCAAAAGACTTACAACTACACAGGCCTGAACTACAATATTGACCGTTTGGAACAGGTGGTCAGTATAGATCGTAATTCTCCGGCTTATACTGCAGGTTTACGCAATTCCGACATTATCGAAAAGATTAACGATAATAAGATGAACTACTCTGCCGAGGAGTTTTCTGCCGCATATAAAGGATTTATAAGCAATACGATGAAATATCGTGATCCGGCAACACGTTTTACCGACAGCAACGGATTCAAAAATTGTATGTTCTGGGATACATTCAAATATGCCCAAGTATCGGATGCACTCCAGAGTTCCAAAAATAAAGCAGCTTTCTCCTACTTATTTTATTATGCTCCGTACATAGATTTGTCAGGAAGCAATACCTGTACATTTAATATTGTACGTGGAAAAAACAAAATGGAAGTGATTGTCCGTCCCACCATCCGAAGGTCTGTGACGGTTGAAATCAAATAAAGAACTAATTACACGTGATATATCCACAAAATTTTGAACAGAAGACGGGCTTTGATAAAGTCCGCCATTTAATTTCCGAAAAATGCTTAAGCCCGCTGGGAGAAGAGCGGGTAGCCGAAATGAGTTTCTCCAACGATTATGCAACCATTACCCAGCGTTTGGAGCAAACCGACGAATTTGTCCGTATACTGCATGGAGATGTTGAATTTCCCGCCAGTTACTTTTTCGATGTACGTTACTCTATGAAACGGATACGCCCGGAAGGAACCTGGCTGGATGAAAAGGAACTGTTCGACCTGAAACGTTCCCTGCAAACCATACAGGATATCATCCGTTTTTTCCGTCCTACAATGGAAGAAGATGAAGATATTCTGTATCCCGCATTAACAGAACTGGCAGGAGATATTCTAGTATTCCCTCAATTAATCGGGAAAATAGACCAGATACTCGACAAGTTCGGTAGAGTCAAAGACAATGCCTCCCCCACCCTCGCACAGATACGTAAAGAAATAACAGCTACGATGAGCGGCATTTCCCGTTCATTGCAATCTATCCTGCGTGCGGCACAATCGGATGGCGTAGTAGATAAAGACGTAACCCCCACCATGCGCGACGGACGCCTGATGATTCCTGTCGCCCCCGCTTTCAAACGAAAGATAAAGGGAATCGTACACGACGAATCTGCCAGTGGCAAGACTGTTTTTATCGAACCTGAAGTGGTAGTGGAAGCAAATAACCGTATCCGGGAGCTGGAAGGAGACGAACGACGGGAAATCATGAAGATTCTAACGGAATTTACCAACTTCGTCCGTCCGTTAATTCCCGATATCCTGCAATCTTACGAGTTTCTTGCAGAGATAGATTTTATACGTGCCAAAGCATTGTTTGCCGAACAAATCCATGCGATCAAACCGACTTTTGAAGACAAGCAGCAGATAGACTGGATTCGTGCCGTACATCCGATACTTTTCCTATCCCTGCAAAAACAGAATAAACAGGTGGTGCCACTTGAAATCAGATTGGAAGAAGATAAGCGCCTGCTGATTATCTCCGGTCCGAATGCCGGGGGTAAATCCGTCTGTCTGAAAACAGTTGGTTTGTTACAGTATATGTTACAGTGCGGATTACTTATTCCTGTATACGAAAATTCACGTACAGGCATATTCGAACATATTTTCATCGATATCGGCGACGAACAAAGCATTGAAAACGATTTAAGTACTTACAGTTCCCATCTGACGAACATGAAATTCTTCGTAAAGAACTGCAATGAAAAGACGATCCTGCTTATCGATGAATTCGGTAGCGGTACCGAACCGCAAATCGGAGGTGCAATCGCAGAAGCTCTGCTCGACCGCTTCAACCGGAATCGTAGTTATGGTGTAATCACGACCCATTATCAGAATCTGAAGCATTTTGCAGAAGATACGGAAGGAGTCGTAAATGGTGCCATGTTATATGACCGCCATTTGATGCAACCTTTGTTCAAATTGTCTATCGGTAATCCGGGAAGTTCCTTTGCCGTAGAAATCGCCAGGAAAATCGGATTACCCGAAGATGTGATAGCCGATGCTTCTGCCAATGTTGGGGCAGATTATATCAATATGGACAAGTATTTGCAAGACATCGTTCGCGACAAGCGTTATTGGGAAAGTAAGCGGCAAAATATCCGCCAACAGGAGAAAAAGCTGGAAGATATTACCGCCCGCTATGAGCAGGACTTGGATGCAGTGAATCGTCAGCGCAAGGAAATCATCAAGACCGCAAAAGAGGAAGCTGAACGTATCCTTGCAGAAGCCAATGCCAAAATTGAAAATACCATCCGGGAAATCAAAGAGGCGCAAGCGGAGAAAGAACAGACCAAGCTGGCACGTAAAGCGCTTGAAGAATTTAAATCGGCCGTCCTCTCCAAAGAGGAAGAAGACGATAAGATTGCCCGTAAGATGGCAAAGCTGCAAGAACGGAAAGAACGTAAACAAAAAAAGCAGAACCAGCCCGTACCTAAACAGGTCTTCAACCGCGATGTTATCGAAGTGGGAGACAATGTACGCCTGAAAGGCCAGGTATCAGCCGGTACAGTCATGGAAATACAAGGGAAACAGGCACTGGTTGCTTTTGGCATGATTAAAAGTACCGTCAAGCTGGATAAACTGGAAAAGGTCAGCAAAGGACAGATTAAGAAGGAAATACAGAAAAGTACATTCGTCAGCACCCTGACTACCGACAACATGCACGAGAAGAAATTGAACTTCAAGCAGGAAATAGATGTTAGAGGTATGAGGGGGGATGAAGCGCTGCAAACCGTTACCTACTTCGTAGACGATGCAATCCAGGTTGGCGCAGAACGCATCCGAATCCTGCACGGTACCGGAACCGGTATCCTGCGGCAACTGATACGCGACTACTTGCATTCGGTGCCGGGGGTACGCAACTACCACGACGAACATGTACAGTTCGGTGGTGCCGGTATCACGGTAGTTGAACTTGAATAAAAACAAAGCGTATGAGACGAAAAGACAACACCCATCTGCACAAACGGAAACATATTTCAAACCGCCATCTGTCAGATAAATACTTTTATGCCGGCGAGCATGAAACGGTTACCGATATTCGTCTCACCCAATACAATGAGAGCATCCTCCGCAACCATGATGTCAAAACGGGGGATGCCTCTTTCCAAAAGCATGTAGATGCTAATTGCATCAACTGGTTCCAGGTAAGCGGCCTTACCAATTCGGAAGCCATCACCCGTATGGTAAACGAATTTGGAATGCACAACCTGGACGCAAAAGATATCCTTACCCCGCAACATGTGGTAAAGATTGAGGAATACGACAAACATATGCTGATTGTCCTCAACTCCTCTTATTATGATGCCAATACGGAAATCAAATCCGAACATATCAGTATTCTGGTGACAGGAAATGTAGTCATTACCTTTACGGAAAGCAATAATCCCGTATTCGAGAGCACATACAAGGCATTAGAATCCAATATGCTGAATCTCCGTAAGAAAGGAAGCGGGCTGCTCCTCGCCTTCCTGCTCAATACGATTATTGCCAATCTGGTAGAGTCGGTTTCCAAGGTGGAAGAAATGCTGGAAGATATCGAAGAGACGCTACTGGACATAAAAAGCGACCAGACCAATATGGGGCTGCTTATCCAGCAACGCAGGCACGAATACATGATTATCCGCAAAAACAGCCAGCCGTTAAAAGAACAGTTTGCCAAACTTCTCCGGACGGAAAACGGCATTATCAGCAGCGATATGTTGCCGATTTACAATGACCTATCCGACCAACTACAGTTTGTGATACAGACCACGGAAAGCTGCCGGGAAATAATATCCTCACTGGTAGACCTCTATATCTCCAACAACGACCTTCGTATGAATGCCATCATGAAACGGCTTACTGTAGTATCCACCATCTTCATCCCGCTAACTTTCCTTGTCGGCGTCTGGGGGATGAACTTCAAAATTATGCCTGAACTGGATTGGTCTTACGGATATGCTATTGCTTGGTTTGTAATGTTGATTACAGCAATAGCCACTTGGTTTTATATGCGCAAAAAAGATTGGTTTTAATAGTACCCTTGCAAATAAAAATTAGTACCGGTAGTAATTTCAACTAGTAGCAATAGTAATTGAAATTAGTAGCGATAGTAATATTTATTAACGGACGAACGCCCGAAATATCACATTCCAGACGTTCGCATAAACTAATTATTTGTTGTGTATAAGTGTAAAACCAATTAAGATTTTGATTACATTGTTTATTAATAATGTTTATGAAACTGTCAGTTAGAAATTACTTGTCCATTCAGATTCTCCAGCATCTTTTTACCGGGCTTGAACTTCACACTCGACCGGGAACGAATCATACATTTTTCACCGGTCTTAGGATTACGTCCTTCACGCTCGGACTGCATCCATAAGTGGAAAGATCCGAATCCCTGCAGTACAAGATGACCGTCTTCCTTCAATATCTTCATCAATTCCCTTTTAAACGCATCAATAAAATGATGAACATCTTGTTGTGGTACAGACAACTGCTCCGATATACGTTTTACAAAATTTCTTTTATTCATATATTATTCCTGTTTTAATTATAAATAATCATTTCTCTTACAGCTATTCGCCATTTACTCTGTCCTTTATTGCACACTTTTTATGTGTTTTCGGAGTATATACTTATTCAACCCATTACCAAAATATCCATACAGAAAAACCAGCGAACAACGACCCAGTATTTCTTTTTTTATATTCAGAGTACAAAAATGCCGCATGATGCCCAGATACGAATTGATGGATGCACACATCTCACGCAGATATACTTCGGGAGGTGCACGATTAGTATCCAGACTACTCTCCCAATAATACATTTCAGCCGCAAACTTCCTTTTTGCACGATTTTGAATGTAAATACGCCCGGGTTTTACCACTGCACCCAGAAATTCAACTCCATGCTCATAATGCTGTAATACTATTTTATGCGGATGTAACCTTATGTGTAAGGTATCCCATAAATAATTCCGGATTTCAGGTATCAGTCGTTTCAGTACTTCCTTATCCTCATGAACAAGAAAAAAATCATCAACATAGCGACCATAATGTTTGATACTTAAAATCCTCTTTACATAATTATCGAACGGTGTCAGATAAATATTGCTAAACAGTTGTGATGTCAGATTTCCGATAGGCAAACCACACCCCGTAGGCGAATGGAACAGGCTTTTTGAAGGAGGCAAACCTTCCCAATCCGATACATCACCACGTCGTATACAATTTTGGGTGGGATCATTAAATATGACCAGCGGCAAAAGATATTTTGCCAATTCATACTCTTCTGAATCTTCCCAATGAATACTGTCCGGCAATTCCAGATGCCCGTATCTCTCCAAGGTTTTACAGACAGAATCATACAATATCTGCCGGTCAATATTCATGAAATACCCTTGTAAATCCAACTTCAACACATAGCAATCCTGCGTATAATTCTGCGAACAGCTACGAATATGTTTATCCAGACGCTTTATTCCGAACAAAGTTCCCCTGCCTTTCCGGCAAGAATAACAGTCATCAATAAAAATCCGTTCGAATATCGGCGAAATATAATTGAAAAGCAGATGATGCACGATACGGTCACGGAAATCGGCGGCAAAGACTTCACGTTTCACAGGATAATCCACCATAAAACAAATACTCCGTCCCACTTGGTACTTACGTTCCTCTATTTCATGGTAAAGAGCTATCAGGTTTTCTTCGAGATTCAGTTCAAAACGAAGCTGATTCGTCGAATTCCGTTTCCCGTCCCGAGCATCGAAATAAGCTTTAAATATGTCTTCTATCAAGTTCATGTACTAATTCTTAATAAATAAAAGGCGACCGGTAAATGCTTGGACGCAACGCACCGAGAACCCGTTGGCACGGTTGGAAGATGTCGCATTCAGCGTAGCGCTATTGAAGTTCACGTTGCTCGCGTTGACACTGCCTGACGGAACCGATGACGCCCAGTAGTAACCGTAGATACTCTGATTGTTGGAAGCGCCGTTACTGTTGTTACGGTTGCCCGCAGCAGGCAAAAAAGTAACCACTTTATTAATTATCAAAACGGATACACCTAAGTAAACATTATGACAACCGGGTAATTAACTAGCAGAAACATAAGGTACGCCTTTATTCCCTCACGTTCTTTTACTCTGCCAGTAGGTTACTGAATTTACAAGTCTCACTATCGGTAGCCTTAACCACCGATACTCCGGACATGAATCGCCCTTCTATTTATTTTCTTTCGCTTGATTTATACCATGCAGCCAATTGTTTTGAAATAGATTCAATCTGTTCGGCAGCAGTAGCATACTGTTTCAAATTGATTTGCTTTAAGTCCATTAATAAACGTATCTGCAACTTTACCACAACCACATGTTCTCTCGCCCTTTGTAAATGAACCATCTTCTGAGCTGTGGAATTAGCCTGATAAATACAGACAAGTAATGCTATCAGCTCATTTTTCACATTCTCCCCCAATGTATAACGATAATCGCGCTGAAAATTCCGATTCATACGGAATACCAGCAACAATAAATCGTATGTAGCCTTGTAGACAGGCAGGTTATCATAAATCATTGCTTCAACAAAGCCTGTAAATCAGAAACCAACATCATACATTGTAAAGGGGAAGCTGTTTCGACCCTGAATGCAGCCAACTGCGATAAGACATTACGCTCAGCTTCGGAAATACAGATGTCAGGTCTTCCTATAGTTGTTATAGCAGAAGGAAGAAAAGCGTTTTCACTTTCAGCCGGAAGGGTAGACTTCCATTCTTCAAACTCCACAGCTGTAAAAGCCATATCCACATAAAATGAAATCCGCTTGTCATCTATCTGCAAAAACTCCCGCCCTTTTAAAACCTCATGCAAGCTACCATCGGGGAAGCCCATAGAGACAACCTCACAATTCACAATCTTTACAAAACGTTTCTGCAATTTGTAGGCTTTCACCTCTTTTGTAAATCGCATGGCCGATTGTTCGTATGCCTTCCAGAACATCCCTTCCATATATAAAAAGATTAGTGGTTCATTTTGTAGCTCAGCTTCTAATTTATCTTTCAGATTCATGATACCTGTTTTATTTAGACCCAAATCGCCCCGCCTGAAGGCGGGGCTTTATAAAAGAATCAAATCAATCAAATCAATCGAATGCGGTCGGCAATTCGCCGACCTTTTTTTATTCTTGGACGCAACGCACCGAGAACCCGTAGGCACGGTTGGAAGATGTCGCATTCAGCGTAGCGCTAAGGAAGTACACGTAGCTCGCGCCGACACTGCCTGACGGAACCGATGACGCCCAGTAGCAACCGTAGATACTCTGATTGTAGGAAGCGCCGTTACTGTTGTTACGGTAGCCCGCAGCAGGCAAAATAAGTTTCTGTCCGCTTTCCGCACCAGCAATAGTCAACAGTTTATTAGCACTATCCCATTCCTTAACTATATCATTATTTCCTGCACCAATAGCTTTCCACTCTTCTGCGGTAGGTACGCGCCAACCAGCCGGGCAAGGATCGGCATTAGTTCTAACCGGCTTGTCTTCGGTGCCACTATTCCATAATTTCTGGTACCATGCACCTTCCTGCATTTCATTAGCTGTAGGATTGTCTTTTCCTGCACCATTTATAAGCAACCAGTTTCCCTGACTATTCGGAGCAGATGCACTACGATAAATAAATTTACTATCCCATTTACTCATATCGGCAAGACTGGTTTGCACAGGAAAACCTAAAGCACGAACTCCTGTAGTATCTCTTGCCGTTACAGATGCATCTGCAGTCGCATTGAAGCCATATTTGCGTCCCCATTGGAACAGATGACCGCAAGTTTCCGTTATATCTCCACTTGCAGGCACTAATACTGGTATTTTAGTTGCAGCAACGTTTACAGGAGCCCAATAGAATTCTTTTTTTGTTGTATGATTCACCATCAACACAGGATTAATACCTGTACCGGCATAATCCGGGCGACTCTTGATTGTTATCACATCAAACTCTTTATCATTATCAAAACTACGGACTGTAGCCTGAACATTCAACGGAACCTTAATTGTCTGGGCCGGAACATTAACCTTAAGTGCAATCTTGCCACTCACCGACGAACCTACAACCAAGATATTCTTCAATGTATTTTCTCCACCGATAGAAGAGGCATATGTATCATACTCATGCTCAATATTAGTTTCTAAAGATGATGCCCCTATTGCATTAAATTTTAATACCGAACCTGCCGTTGCCTTGGTTATGTCAAGGGTACGGGTAGCTTCATCCCAAACAATGCCATTGGATTCAAAATCGGAACCCGGTTCAAAGTCAACTAATTTGAATGTGGAAGTAGTCCATTTGGCATACAATGTCATATTTTGAGTTACAGGAATCGTAAAATCATACAATGTACTCAAATCTGAATTTTTATACCAGTTATCAAACACATAGTCTCTTTTTGACGGGTCTGCGGGGCGAAGAACCGTCTCACCTTCAACTACTATAGCAGGCTCTATATCACTGCCTCCGTTCGTTTCAAACATAACCGTATAAGTCTTTTGGTCCGAACCTATCCATTTGGCATACAAAGTAACATTTTGTGTTACCAGATCGCTGTCAAAGTTCCATACATTCGTACATGCCGATTCTTTATACCAACCGGAAAAGGTGGCCTTCTCTTTTGTCGGATCTGCAGGTTTGGTTACTTTCTGTCCCTCAGCCACTTTCAAGGCAGTAATGCTACTTCCTCCCTGCGAATCGAAAGTGACTATATACTCGGCTACCACCGGATCGTCCTTTTTACAACCTACAAATACCACTGTCATTAACAACAGTAATGAAATTAATCTCTTCATGATTACAAATAATTTAATTGGTTAATAAAAAATAATTAATTACATTGATTATTATATACAAACAAAGCATTATTACTATTACAATCTCATAAAAAACCATTTAAATAGATTCGATATAACAGAGAACAACCGTACAACTATAAATCATTATCAAATACAAGCATTGATTATTAATACTCGCAAATAAATTTCTTATTTAACTATCAATAGTTATCCCAACAGTTCCAATTATTTTTATTTATACATATCAACAATTACATTATTATTAACATTGACATGGTTCTACATGAACTACAATAATAAGTATATAATATATTGATAATGAATAGATAGATTAGATATAAATTACACATATTACCATGCTAATCAATATAAAAACAAGTATAGTCTTGTTTCTTATATTAGTTAAATGCTAATTTTAAATGTGAAAAACGTAATAAAAAAGAAGATCTAATTTGCATTTATAAAAAATACACCATATATTTGCAGAAAAATATATAAAACCATATTAGTTCATGTAGAACTAAGTTACTTATCCCACATAATACCTGTCATAAGACAACTTTTTTCACCATAAATAAAAATCGATATTTATTTCATATACAGACACAAAAAAAGAAGATACCTTTTTCCAAGATATCTTCTTTTTTGGGGAGCACGAAATATTAGCGTGCTAAAACCATAAACCTAATCAGGAATAATATAATTCCGCAACAGAGGTATTCAACTCAGCATGTACAATTCCGCTCTTTTCAAATATACGGACTTTGTTCTCTCTTGCCAGCCATCCTAAGGCCATAAATATCAGAGATTCACTAAAATGGGTAACCTCACCAATCTTCCTTATGGACAACATTCCTCTCTCTGCTAACAGGGCCCAGATTTTACCGGCCTCTAAACCAACTTCTTTAAACATAGAACCTCTTTTTTATATATGAATGACGTATTAATCCTCTTTGAAAGTTTTAGCTATATGTACAAAGTAAACAAGAATACCCCTGATAATTGTTTTCCAAATCACCACAAATCTGTTTCATATTGAAACAAAAGACATCAATTAACTTATAATTTATCTTTTAAGCATTCATTCGGGCGCTATTGCAAAAAAGCCGGTAGACGATACAACAAAGTCTCTTCACGAAGTGTTTAATAAATAACCAGATTAATTAAAACAAAAAATAATGGAAGAATATGAACTGATAGACAATGCTGAAAAGGGACAATATGAGTTCCATATTGGCAAATATACTCCTTTGATTGAATATATAAAATCGAAAAATGGTGAGATATACCTTACTCATACTGAAGTTCCGCCACAACTGGAAGGTCAAGGCATCGGTGCTCAACTGGTAAAAAAAGTATTGGACGATATCGACAGGCAAACGCTCAGGCTGGTTCCTATGTGTCCGTTCGTTGCCGGATATATCCAAAAACACCCGGAATGGAAACGACTTATTATGAGAGGCATTAATATTGGATAATAAAAATATTGTTATTATGGGTAAAATTCATGAATATTCAAATGGTGAACTCACCATTCTCTGGCAACCGGATATTTGCCAGCATGCCGGCATCTGTGTGAAGATGCTGCCAAAAGTTTACAATCCGAAAGAACGTCCCTGGATAAAAATAGAAAATGCGACAACCGAAGAACTGATCAATCAAATCAATCACTGTCCTTCCGGCGCATTAAGTTTCCGGCTCGAGAAAAAAGAGACCAAATAAAAGGATTCAAACTCTCCTATCTGCCCTAAAAACATCCTCAGTAGTTAATCTGACGGATGTTTTTTTATCTTTGTACCGGAAATACTCCGGGCCTTGCAAAAAATCGAGAGGATGAATACAAATAACAAAACTTTCCGTTACCACTTACTTGCTATTTTAACCGTTATCATATGGGGAACAACCTTCGTATCGACCAAGGTCCTTATCGGGAACGGACTTACTCCTGTAGAGATTATGCTTTACCGCTTTGCCCTGGCCTATCTGGGCATATGGTTTGTTTGTCCCCGTAAGCTATTCGCACAATCGTGGAAAGATGAGTTGTGGTTTGTCGGGGCCGGCCTTTGCGGGGGGTCATTGTATTTTGTATCAGAAAATACGGCTTTAGGAATCACATTGGCGTCGAACGTGTCTTTAATTGTTTGTACCTCGCCTATCCTGACTGCATTTCTCTCCCGCTTCTTTAATAAAGGGGAGAAATTACCCAATCACCTGATTTATGGTTCCCTGATGGCATTACTGGGGGTGGCTTTGGTTGCATTCAACGGAAGTTTCATTCTTCAAATCAACCCGTTAGGAGATATACTTACTTTGTTTGCTGCCCTGTCATGGGCTTTTTACGGATTGATTCTAAGGCGTTTGGGAGGACGCTACCCTACTCTATTCATCACTCGCAAAGTATTTTTTTACGGGGTAATCACTTTGATCCCATTCCTGCTTGCCTCATCTTTCAAACCTCAACCGGAAATTTTGATGCAACCGGGTGTAATTATCAATTTATTATTCCTCAGCATCGTCGCTTCTTTGCTTTGCTTTATCATGTGGAATGCCAGTGTAAAAGAATTAGGGGTGGTCCGTACTACAAATTATATTTATATGGTTCCGTTGGTAACTCTCCTTACATCGGCAATTGCAATCGATGAAGTCATCACGGTTATCGCTTTATTCGGTTCCGTATTTATTCTTTCCGGCGTTTATGTGGCGGAAAAAGGATTCCCTTTTCTGAAAAAGCGCTGAACCCTAAAAAACTGTCAACTCCTCTATCGGGTTCCAAAAAACCTCTTTCCAGTTTTTTATTTTATTCTTCTCGACACGTATGCCTTCCGATTCCAACAGCTCCTGCATCAGGGTTGGTGTAGTAAATGCATCTTTCCCCGAGAGGTATCCCTGGCTGTTTACTACCCGATGAGCCGGAATGTCGAGGTCTGAATCCGAGACCTGTCCCAACATTCTACCTACCAGGCGGGACATATTAGGATATCCCACCGCACGGGCTATCGCTCCATAGCTGGTAGCGCGCCCGTAAGGGATATATCGTACCATCTGGTAAACAGCTTGCCTGAAATCGTCGAGGTCTATGGCAGACATACGGATTTACTTTAATCCTCTGTTCTTCAACAACGGTTCCGTATTCGGTTCCTTTCCACGGAAGTTCTTATACATATCCATTGCATCGTCTATACCTCCCGGAGTCAGGATATAAGTACGGAATTTGTCTGCCACTTCCTGGTTGAAGATATTGCCTGTTTCCTTATAGGCTTCAAAGGCATCGGCATCCAGTACTTCCGCCCAGATATAACTATAGTATCCGGCAGTATACCCACCTCCCATTGTATGGTTGAAATAGGTAGAACGATAACGGGGAGGTATCTGGCGGATTAAACCGCGTTTGCCTAATACCTGGGCTTCAAAGTCAATGACATTCATTCCGGAAGGAACATTCTTTAATGTATGATAATCCATATCCAGATAAGAAGCTGCCAGATATTCGGTCGTTGCAAAACCTTGGCCGTACTTACCGCTCTTGTCCAGTTTCTCTATCAAACCGGCAGGGATTATTTCGTTGGTTTCATAATGTTTTGCATACACTTTCAGAACCTGCGGTTCAAAAGCCCAATGTTCCATAACCTGCGACGGCAGTTCCACAAAATCGCGGGGTACACCGGATACGCCATAATAATGAACATTCTTAAACAAATTATGTAAACCGTGGCCAAATTCATGGAACAATGTACTTGCCTCGTCCGCACTCAACAACGCAGGTTTACCGGCTGCCGGAGGGGTAAAATTGCAGGCTATCGTTACAACCGGACCAACCCGTTTGCCATCTTTGTAAGTCTGGGAACGATAGGTTCCGCACCATGCTCCGCCTTTTTTACTTGCACGCGGGAAAAAATCCATATACAGAACTCCCAGATGCTTGCCATCCTTATCCTTACATTCATATGCCTCGGCTTTAGGATAGGGCAATGGAATATTCTTAATCGGGGTAAACGTAATGCCATATAACTGGTTGGCTACATAAAAGGCGCCTTCACGCACATTATCAAGTTTCAGATAAGGGCGTATCTGGTTTTCATCCAAATCGTATTTAGCTTTCTTGGCTTTTTCCGCATAATAACGCCAGTCCCAGCCTTCCGCTTTGAACTTGCCGCCTTCCTTCTTTATTTCGGCATTGATATCTGCTAATTCGTCTTTTGCCTTAGCCAAAGCTGGTGTCCAGATTTCATCCAATAAAGCATATACATTACCGGAATTCTTTGCCATACGGTCCACTAAAACAAAAGAGGCATAATCTTCGTATCCCATCAATTTGGCTTTTTGAAGACGTAGGGCGGCCAATTTACGTACAACGGCTTTATTGTCGAACTCGTTTCCATTGTTTCCACGGTTGATATAGCCTTTAAATATCTTTTCACGTAAGCTGCGGTTGTCCGCATACTGCAAGAATGGCATCACGCTCGGGTTATGGAGGGTAAACATCCATTTTCCGGATTGCCCGGCTTTCTTGGCTGTTTCGGCAGCAGTCGCAACCAGACTTTGCGGCAGACCGGCCAGGTCTTCTTCCTTATCGATGATTAGTTGGAACGCATTCGTTTCTTTCAGCAAGTTCTGCCCGAAAGTAAGTTCCAGCATAGAGAGTTCACTGTTCAACTTACGAAGTTGTTCCTGTTTATCTTTCGGCAGGTTTGCACCGCCACGCACGAAATCCTTATACGTTTCTTCCAGTAGTTTAGCCTGTTCCTTATTCAGATTAAACTTATCCTGGTTATCATGCACTTCTTTTACACGGGCAAACAGGTGTTCGTTCATCCGGATATTGTCAGTATGGTCGGACAATAGCGGAGACAGCTCACGGTTCAGCGCCTGCATCTCCTCATTTGTGTTTACGCTGTTCTGGCCGGAAAAGATAGCCCGGACTTGCCGGAGCAATGCCCCACTCTGGTCAAGCGCCACAATCGTGTTCTCAAAATCGGGAACCGAACGCTGGTTCACAATAGCATCGATTTCCTGCATTTGTTCATGCATGCCCCGTATAAAAGCAGGCTTGTAATCTGCGAGGGTAATCTTATCAAAAGGAGGAACACCAAAAGGGGTGGTAAACTCAGACAAGAGCGGATTTCCTGCCTCGGCAGCATCCGTCTTTTTATCTGGTGAGCTACACGCTCCTAAAATAACAGCCAGTCCGGCAGTTACCAAAATACTCTTCATTCTCTTTTTGCTTTTTAATTGATTGACAAGGACAAATATAAGTAAAAATATTAGTTCAATCCCCGGTTCTTTAATAATGGTTCGATACCCGGCTCTTTGCCACGGAAGTTTTTATACATATCCATAGCCTCATCGATACGTCCCGGCGCCAGAACATCCGTACGAAATTTTGTCGCTACTTCCGTGTTAAAGATATTTCCTGTTTCCTTAAATGCTTCATAAGCGTCACAGTCCAATACCTCTGCCCATATGTAACTGTAATATCCGGCAGTATAGCCGCCTTCCATCGTATGGCCAAAATATGTCGAACGGTAACGGGGCGGTATCTGGCGAATCAATCCACGGCTGTTCATTGCATTCGCTTCAAATGATTCTACTGAGAAATCAGACGGGATTTCTTTCAATATATGATAATCCATATCCAATAAGGAAGCGGCAAGATATTCTGTCGTGGCAAATCCTTGTCCGTATTTACCGCTCTTGATTATTTTGTCTACGATTGCCTGCGGGATTATTTCTCCGGTTTGATAGTGTTTGGCATATACATTCAGTACTTCCGGTTCAAAAACCCAATGTTCCATAATCTGGGAAGGCAGTTCCACAAAATCGCGCGGCATACCGGATACGCCCTCATAATGCACATCTGCAAACAAACCGTTCAAAGCATGGCCAAATTCATGGAATACGGTTTCCGCCTCATCTGCACTCAACAAGGCTGGTTGTCCCTCTGCCGGCTTGCTGAAATTGAAAACGGTGGTAACAATCGGGATTATCCGTTTTCCTTTTTCATAAGATTGTTCCCGGTAACTGTCACACCACGCACCACCACCTTTGGACGGACGGGTGAAAAAGTCCATATAAAGAACGCCCAAAGTAGTTCCGTCTTTATCTTTACACTCAAACGCTTGTGCATCCGGGTCCGGAAGCGGTATATTCTTCAATGCGGTAAAAGTAATCCCATACAATTTGTTGGCAACCCAGAAAGCGCCATCACGCACGTTGTTCAGTTCCAGATAGGGACGTATTTCATTTTCATCGAGATTGAATTTGGATTTTTTCGCTTTCTCGAAATAATAGCGCCAATCCCAACCTTCGGCTTCAAAATTGCCTCCCTCTTTCTTTATTTCAGCATTGATATCTGCCAACTCGTCTTTTGCTTTTGCCAAGGCCGGAGCCCAAAGCTGGTCCAACAAATTATAGACGTTCTTTTCGTCCTTAGCCATATTTTCTTCCAATACATAAGCGGCATAATCTTCATATCCCAACAGTTTGGCTTTTTGAAGACGGGCGGTAACCAGTTTCTTTACCACCTCCTTGTTATCGCTGGCATTTCCGTTATTTCCACGGTTGATATAGCCTTTGAATATCTTTTCGCGTAAATCACGGTTATCCGCATATTGCAGGAACGGCATGACACTCGGGTTATGCAGGGTAAACAACCACTTGCCATCCATCCCGGCATCTTTAGCGGCTGATGCGGCAGAGGCTATCAATACTTCCGGTAAACCGGACAGATCTTCTTTCTTATCAATAACCAGTTGGAAAGCATTGGCTTCTTTCAAGGCATTTTGTCCGAAAGTAAGTTCCAGCATGGCTATATCGCTGTTCAGCTTACGAAGCCGGACTTGTTTGTCCGCATCGAGGTTGGCTCCGCCACGCACAAAACTCTTATACTTTTGATCCAACAATTTCTTCTGTTCCTTATTCAGGTTGAACTTCTCCTGATTGTCATAAACAGATTTTACACGGGCAAATAATTCCGGATTCAGACGGATATCATCTCTATGTTTGGAAAGTACCGGAGAAAGCTCCTGTTGAAGCGCCTGGATTTCATCATTCGTATTTACGCTTGCCTGTCCGTTGAAGGCATACATCACCTTATTAAGCAACTCTCCGCTCCGGTCTAAAGCGACAATCGTATTTTCGAAAGTGGCTTCTTCCGGATTATTCACGATGGACTCTATTTCCTTCGCTTGCTCTTCCATCCCATTCAGGAAGGCGGGCTTATAATGCTCGACTTTTATCTGGTCGAAAGGGGGCACTCCAAACGGAGTTGTGTATTCGACAAAGAAAGGGTTTGTAACAAGTGATGCCGCATCCGGCTTCTTTGCGTTACATGCGCTTAAAGCGACTGCCAGTCCTGTAGCCATAAGTATTTTATTCATTGTATTATAATTTAATAATTTGTAATCTTACCTGTTTCACGTTTCAATTTCTCAAACATCATCATCATCTGACGAAGGCGGCGGGTTTCTTGAGTTGCCAGATTATTACGTTGCCCTACATCTTCCTTTACATTATATAATTGATAACAATTGCTTAAGCCGCAGAACTCGTCTTCTTCCGTATCCCCATATCCCGGATAAGGAGGTATCATAACCCAATCTCCTAAACGCAAAGCATAATTGAAATATCCTTCCAGTACCAGTTCCTTGCGTCCCTGGCTGCTTTTTCCTAAAAAGACGGGTAATGTATTCTGGCTATCTGTTTTATCCGAATAGGTTTGTCCTGTCAATGCGGCAAGTGATGCCAATAAATCCATCTGGCAAACCAAAGCATCCGACACTCCGGGCTCGACTCCCGCAGGCCAACGTAACATAAACGGTATGCAGGTACCACCGTTATACAGGCTGGTCTTGCCTCCCCTGTTAGGGCCTGCCATCTTATGGTTGCCTACCAATTCCACGGCTTGGTCTTTATAACCGTCATCCAGTACGGGACCGTTGTCGCTGGTCAGGATTACCAAGGTATTTTCCGTCAATCCTAATTTATCCATTTCTTTCAAAAATTCGGAAACGCACCAGTCTGCTTCCAGAATAACATCTCCACGGGGTCCCATTCCCGATTTTCCTACAAATTTAGCATTCGGAACGCGGGGTACATGTGGTTGATGCAAACCATAATATAGAAAGAATGGTTTATCCTTATTCTCTTTCATAAAATCCTTTGCTTTTGCAAGGAATAGTTCTGCCATTTCCTCATCTTTCCACTGTGCAGCTTCTCCGCCTTTCTGAAAACCGATGCGGGGTACTCCGTTTACAATAGAACCGGCATGCCCTACACTGGGATGCATGCGGAGCAACTCGGGATTATCTTTGCCTGTAGGCTCACCCGGAAAATTTTCTCTATAATTTACATAGAGAGGGTCATCCGGTTGCAACCCCACACCTTTTCCTTTTTCAATAAAGATACAGGGAAAACGGTCGTTGGTTGCCGCCTGGATAAAGGAATAATCGTATCCTACTTCTTTTGCCCCGGGTGATACGGTTTTATTCCAGTCTACCGAACCGTCTCCTAAACCTAAATGCCATTTGCCTACGGAACCGGTTACATAGCCTGCCTGTTTCATCACCTTCGGTAAGGTTACTTGTTCCTTGTCTATGATTAATGCGGCATTGCCCGGAAGAATCTTGGCATCTTTGTTCGTCCAGGGATAAAGTCCTGTTAATAGCGAATAACGGCTTGGCGTAGAAGTAGCGGCTGTTGCATAGCCTTGTGTGAACCGGAGTCCCTCATTGGCTATGCGATCCATACCGGGGGTCCGGATAGCTGTGGCTCCGTAACAGCTCAGGTCTCCATATCCCAAATCATCGGCCACAATAATTACAACATTCGGCAATTGGGACGGATTCTGGGCTTGCAATGTAAATGAAGAAAAGCCGGCAAGCATGCCAGCCATTGGTAAACAATAGTGTTTCATGTTTTAATTTTTGTGCTTTTAACGCTACTTATCTTTCTATAATGCAAATATAGAGAATGCTATCCGGATTACGGTACTATTTTTACTATCTTGCACGCGGATATTTATATTTATCCGGTTTATCTTTATACATTAAACTCGATTTTACTATGTCAAACAGAATTTGTGAGCTTTTTCATATCACTTACCCTGTTATTCAAGGGGGAATGGTGTGGTGTAGCGGCTGGAGGCTGGCTTCGGCTGTAAGTAATGCCGGAGGGTTGGGACTGATTGGTTCCGGCTCTATGCACCCGGAAGTATTACGCGAACATATCCAAAAATGCAAGGCGGCAACAGACAAGCCTTTCGGCGTAAATGTCCCGCTGATGTATCCTGAAATTGATAAACTGATGCAAATATTAGTAGAGGAGGATGTTAAGGTGGTCTTTACTTCTGCCGGAAATCCGAAAACATGGACTGGCTTTTTAAAAGAACAGAGTATGACGGTTGCTCATGTTGTAAGCAGTTCTAAATTTGCCATCAAATGCGAACAGGCTGGCGTGGATGCCATAGTTGCCGAGGGTTTTGAGGCTGGTGGCCACAACGGACAGGAAGAAACGACGACAATGTGCCTGATTCCGGCTGTACGTCGTGCGACTTCTCTTCCCCTGATAGCTGCTGGCGGTATCGGTACAGGTGAAGCTATGCTGGCTGCTTTTGCTTTAGGTGCGGAAGGTGTACAAATCGGTACTCGTTTTGCCTTAACAGAAGAGAGTTCCGCGCATGAGGATTTTAAAAATCTTTGTCTGAATTTGAATGAAGGAGATACAAAACTGCTTCTGAAGAAGGTCTCTCCTACCCGCTTGGTAAAAGGAGGTTTCACGACTGCGGTGGAAGAAGCGGAAGCGCGTGGGGCTTCTGCGGAAGAATTAAGGGAACTGTTAGGTAAAGGACGTGCTAAGAAAGGTATTTTTGAAGGAAATCTGGAAGAAGGGGAAGTTGAAATCGGACAGGTGGCTTCGCTGTTTAGGGAAAAACAGACGGTGAAGGAGGTGATGCGGGAGTTGATAGAGGGGTATGATATACAGATGAAAAAGATTAAGAGGGGGTTCTGAAAAGTTTTTTTACCATTCAGAATTGAAGATATTTTTACCCACTACAATTTCATATAGAATTAATTACCTGTATATAAAAAATAAAGAGTAAAGCTCATTGTAAGTAGAACTTTACTCTTCATTTTTATAGCAAGAAAATAAACTTTTAAATATCAGTATTCTCTTCTTTTTTAAGAGCAAAAAAATCTTTAATCAGAACATAAACACAACCTCCAAAAATCGCTAAAAACACACAAGCCACTAATATCAAAGGCTTATTGGGTGATGCAGCTCTTAATGGTACCGTTGGCGGTTCAATGATGGTATAAACAGGTGTTTCCTCTTGTACTCGGAGCTTATCTTGTTCTAATTTTTGAGCTAGTGAATTATAAACGTTAAAAGTTAATGTCATTTCATTCTTCAAACGCTCTTGCTCAGTACGATAGCTAGCGGAAATAATATTCTTATTCGCATCTTCAAAAGCTGCATAAGCTTTTTGAGCTTTATAATATGCTTCCTGTGCCTCACCATAAACTTTCTGAGTATATTCCATATCCTGCTTTACCTTATGTATACGATAATCAGTCATGTATTGCTGTAACTTTTCCATAACAACACAAGCTATATCTGCTGAGATCAATGGATCTTGCATACGAACAGATACTTCCAATGTTGAAGTTTTCTTATCTATTTTTACAACAAGAAGACGTTGTAATTTCGCTATCACTCCAAACTGTTCTGGTGTTAATTTATAAGCATCTATTTCATCTAAACCTTTCCCATCAGGTTCTTCTTTAAATAATCCGATAATCCATCCCAACAGTTTAAAAGGAGCTCCCGTAATATATCCCCACCACGCTTGGCGTTGATGATCTAATATATAATCATATAGGGAAATCGCAAGCTTTTTATCTTTTGTTGTCACTTGTATAGGAAGTAATTCTAACAAAAAAGGAGAACTTTTTACAACATCCGGATATAAATCAGGAGAAATAGCATCTGTACCTACACTTTGTTTTAAATTAATTCCGGCCATAGCTGCTAATCCTCCTAAACCTCCCATTCCTTTTGTAAGGTCAGAACTTTCAGGAGCAAGTTTAGCTTTTGTTTCGTATTCTTTAGGTATACTAAAAGCTATAATAAGTCCCACAACAACAGCAATGCCACCACATTTCAGTAAAAAATATCGCTTTTTCCAAAGTACCTGAAATAATTCTATCAAATCGATTTCTTGAGAAGAATTATTATTTTGCTCTTTTACTTGTTTTACATCCATAATCCACCCTTTACTTTAGAGAATTCATAATAGAAGTAATCATTGCCGCCATTGAAGTTGTTGAATTAGCTATACCTATAATTTCTGGTAAACTCATCCTACGGTCACGTGCTGTCTTTGCTGGCACCAATATCTCACACCCTGGCTCCACTTTGGGATATTTTTTAAAGAAAATAAATTTCTTTTTTGTTGTTTGTACTTTACCATTCATGTAAACAACAATCGGATACTTACGAGCAATATCCTGATATCCTCCAGCCTGCATAATATATTCTTTAACAGATATTCCCTTATTGTAAGTAATGCTATTTTCATACATCACAGCCCCACTAATATTAACAGTACTTTGCTGTTGAGGTATAAAGAGCTTATCTCCATCCCTTAAAATCACATCATCAGCACTACCAGGGTTGTCCAAAGCCTTCACTAAATCGATACCTACAGGATATTCTTTAATATTCAGATTCATACCTTCCAATGCTTCCGCACTCCCCTTATTCTGACTCATCTTAAGAAGGGTCTCCACTCTCCTCTTTTCATCTTCTGTTAAAGTACGCTTCAGGCTTGCTCCTTTTACATAAGCACCAGGTTTCATACCTCCAGCTTTAGCAACTAAGTCACTTAAGCGTAGATTCTTTTTTGATAATACATAATCCCCTTGAAACATAATCTCACCATCGACTTTTACAACTTGTTGAGCTTCATAACCAGGAGAATAGCGAACAAAAACTTCATCAAACGGTTCTAAAGTAAACACTGTATCACCAGACAAAACCTGTAAACCTTCAGACAACGTAAAATTAAATTGCTTAGCTATTTGAGATGGATTATTAGTTGTTATATCAGGATCTTTCATTCTTCGTGCAACTTCTACATTTATAGTAGCTGCAGCTTCTTTAAGTCCACCTGCTAAAACAATCGCATCTTCTACAGTCATATTATGATGATAAGGAAGTACTGTATCACCCAGATTCACAGCCCCACAAACCTTAATTGTATAAGGCTCACGCAAATCAAAAATAGACGGAAAATGTAAAAAATCTTCTCTTTGTAATTCTATATCTTTACTTGTTTCATTTAAAATACCACGTACATCCACCGCTAAAATTGTTGTTGTAAAATCCGGATTTAAACGTGTTAATTGGGCTCTTCCTGTAAACTCATCCCCTTTCAATCCTCCGGCTTGACTGATCAACTGTTTAATTGTGTGCAAATTAGGACTTAATTCATATTCTCCCGGACGCCATACAGAACCGGTTACAACCAATCTATTTTCATAAAAAGGAATTACCGAATCAACACTTAAAGTATCTCCATCTTGTATAACAAACAAAGAATAATCGTTTTCTGTGACTGTGGATATTTGATAACGACGTCCAAATTTACGTTTTATCTGTACATCCTGCGTATACGCATCCCCTGTAAAACCACCTGCCATATTAAGAAGATCCTTTAAGGTTTCTCCTTTTTTCATTTCAAAGATACGATTACGTTTCACTTTTCCTTTTACTGAAGCCACTCCCTCGTACGGACCAATAATAATCATATCATTTTCTTCCAGACGAATATTGTTATCCGTCTTACCATGCAATAAAAAGTCATACACATCCAAATTAGCAACCTCTTTACTGTTACGAAATACTTTTATTGAGCGCAATGAGCCAATATCATTAACTCCTCCGGCTGCATACAAAGCATTAAACAAAGTGGCATAGGCCGGTAATGTATAAGTACCAGGTGAATCTGCTTCACCTAAAATATTAACTTTGATACTACGAACTTTATTTAAACTAAGAGACAAAAAAGTATTGCCTTTACCACTTTCATCTGATAAATCTGAAATAATCCGCCCTAACTCCTGTTGAAGATAAGATTCTGCAGACTCTACAGTATGTCCACTTAATAATACAGGACCTAAATTAGGAATAACGACAGTTCCATCTGGAGACACTTTCAGTTTCAAATTTAATTGGGAATTACCCCATACATTAATACGAATTTCATCACCCGCAGAAAGAATATAATCTTTAGGTGTCGGAATATTAAGAGAAGGAGCAAATGTTAATTTTTTATTCAAGAATATTTCACGTCCAAACACTATTTTACCTAGGTTCTTCTTAATAGAATCTTCACGCAACATTAATAGATACTCCCATTGAGCATTTGATACATTTGAATGTTGTTCTAATGATGATGTTTTTGAATTCTGAGATAGCTCATTTTCAACAACATCCCTCTGTTCTATATCTGAATTAGTAACAGAACCATTCTGTCCTTGCAATTTACTAACCCCTTGTTGTATATCAGAATCACTAAGTCCTAAAGACTTTGCTTTATCAAGCAAATCCTGAGACACCTGTGCATTAATTAAAGTCGAAAATATCCACAACAAACTAATACTTACTACTAATTTTCTAATTGAGTAATTCATATAATCAAGTTAATTTAAAAATCAGAAATACAATTTAAACATTATCGCTAACCACACAAATTAATATTGTTCTAATGCTTTCTTATTTATATATGCACGATACTTATCAAAAAACCAGCCCCATTTATTAAAATATATAATAGCTGACTTCATATGAACCCTAAGCATTTTATTACTCTTAAAAGATTCCTTTCTATGCATGTGAATAATTGAAACTGCAGGATAATAATAAGTCTTATATCCTGCAGCTAATATACGACGACAAATATCTATATCTTCACAATACATAAAGAACCTATCATCAAACCCCCCAGTCTTAACAAGGGCATCAGTTCGAAACAACATAAAACAACCACTTAAAAAAGGCACCATCATCTCTTTATCATAGCCACTTCCACGCATTTCAAAACGAAAACTCCATTTTTCAACATATTTTTTCATTGGCATAAATCTGCGAATAATTAAGTCGATAGGATTTGGTAACAATTTACATAAATATTGTAATGTTCCATCTGGATATATAACTTTTGGCATTACCAAACCTATATCATAATTATTATTTATATAATTTATTAATCTTTCAATAGTTCCATATTCAAAGTAAATATCAGGATTTAATACTATATGATACTTTGATTCCAATTTAATTGACTTTTTTATCGCAATATTATGAGCAGCACCATAACCAATATTACCATGACCATAAATATATTCTAATTTAGATGAGTTTTTTTCCAAAAATCGTAAATTATCATTCGATGAATTATCCACTATATATATATGCTCTATAGAACTTTCTGTAGCACATAATAATACACGGCGCAATTCTTCAACATTAGTTTCATACGTTACTATAGAAGCCGTTATCATATTTTCACAGTAAATTAAAAAAACAACATTTATAAACTATATATTAAAACTTATTTTTCACATCCAAAACACAGTAATATCAAATTCTTTGCCAACAGGCAAATTCAAAATTAAATATTTTAATTGGTTTTGCTGGTTGTCCTACAACCATAGTATAAGGTGCAACATCCTTAGTCACCACTGAATTCGCACCTATAATAACTCCTTCACCTATTATAACGCCAGGTAGAATAACGACATGTTCTCCAATCCAAACATTATCTTTAATCCAGACATCTGCTGTTAAATATTTCCTGTTTACAGGAGGAATTTTAGGCGAACTATCATTTATAGAACCTTTATAACAACCATGAGAATTATCCGATATATAAACATGTCCTGCCATTAAAACATTATTACCAATAATAACATTCTTCATAGCACTAATATGAACATAATCATTTATCTGAATATTTTTACCAAAACTCAATACGACAGTACGATCAGAAGAAAAAGCTTCTATCCTACAGCCTATTCCTGTTGTTAAATTTTCACCTAAATCAATAAATTTTCTTCCACGAATATCAAATGGAAAACGAATCAAACGAGCTTTAGGAGCAATAAGCTTTGTTCGTATAAACCAATATACCAACTTCATTTTATAAAAAAATGAATACGTATTCTTTACTTGCATAATTTTCTATATTTAGATATTACCCAGCGTCGTAAAAATTTAACAAATGAAAAACAAACAGCAAAAACATATAACCCTAAAGATATATATCCTAATTTATAAGCCGATCTAATATTAAAAAGCTCTCCTCTTTCCATTTCTATAAGATTACCAGAAAGTCCATTATCGCCCCAACGATTTTTAAGTATTATTGGTTCAGCGACTTTTTCTTGCATAAAAACACAATAATTATAATAAACCATATTATTAAAAAAATATCCCTCTTCTGCAAATCTCAAACTCTCATTAAAAAGGCCTGACTTTTTTAAAGCTTTAGTACGTATAATTACTGTAGGAGGAGAAAAATAATTTTTTAATATCTGCTCTTTTATATTTATAGGTGTCACTAAATTAAGCTTCATGAAAGAACCTTTTTGAAAATCATCAGAACCATATATACATCCCAACATATCAACACTAACATTTGTCCTCATATATTCCATTTGCAATTTAAGCTTTCCTGGCAACCAACGATCATCAGAATCATTAAAAGCTATAAATTCACCTTTCGCTATACGTAATCCTGTATTACGAGCTACAGCAGCACCACCATTAGGTTGAGATATTAAATAAATATGTTCTTTTGCTAATGAGCTTTGAATATAATTTTCTATTAATATTGCAGAATCATCATCACTACCATCATCAACTAAGATCAATTCCCAATTATGTAAATTCAAAACACATTCATTTACCACAGAATCCATTGCCTCTATTATTGTTTCTGCAGAATTGTAAACAGGTATAATTACAGATAACTCCATATTATTTATTTTGAAAACTTAAAGAGAACAATTCATCTAAAAAACAATCTAAAGAATAATAAAAAAGATTTATTTCACTCTTACCTTCTGGTATCAAAGATTCAGAAAGGGAATAAGATGAAGAAATAATGGAAATTCTATCTGATTCAGGAAATTCTCTTAAAACATTTTCATTTGTAGTCAAAATATTTAGACCAGCTGCCATCGCTTCGATTATACGAATAGGCAAACCACTTTGTTTGGAATGGGTTATATCTAACATTATTTGGCTTTGAGATAACAGTTCTATATATTTCGTTCTTTTTAAAGGTCGGAATAAAAGATAAAAAGGATTCAAATAATGGCCTTTAAACCATTCTTTAATATAAGTTGTAAAAGGTATATATAAAACATATTTTATTGTTTTATTAGACAAAGAACTTAATAACAATTGAAGTTTTAAATATCGCTCATATGTATATCCACTGATATAAAAATAATCATAGATAATGCGATTATTTTTATTAATAGACTCTAAATCAGGTGTGTAAAAAAGTGGGCGATAGTAAATTTGATATTTTTCTGCATCGTTATAATCAAAACTTGCAAGTACATCAAATTCACAACGTAAATGAATATAAGGATTATTATACTGTGAATCCCATTGGTACATTATAGTTTTAATTTCAGGATATTTTACTCGCAAAGACCTAATAAAATCGCAAGGAATCTTATAACCCCTAACAACAAATAAATAGTCTATACAATCAAAAGTTTCAATGTTTTTAAGAATTTTTTTATAGTGATTTTGTTGATATTTTTCCAACTTTTTCAACGAAAGATGAAGTAACAAACTAAACAGCTTATTATATTTTCGTTCTGGATAAAAAATAACTTTAGCTCCTTTTTGTTCTAACCCCTTAATAATATGTAAATGATAATCATAAAAAACAGGTCCTATAAAAAGAACTACTTTATTTATTAATAAATTCATAACTATAAAATCTATGATAAATTCGATTTCGGTAACCTAAATATAATATAGAAAGAAAAAACGGAGAATAAAGAAGAGGCTCTGTACATAAACTCACAAATATAACAAAAAATGCCAATTTTTTGTTATATACAATTTCTTGATAATACATTAGATACAAAACAAGAAAACTAACAGGAAGACCAAACATCATGAATAACTGGGCTATTGAATTCGAGTTTCCTCTATCAAGCATACTTTCAAATTGTCCAAATTCAAATGGAAGATTCATATAAATATTGTCTAACAAAAGATTTTTATCTAGTCCAACGCCCAACCATAAGTGATCTTTAGTAACCATCACTCCTGTATATAAATCTAAAGTTCTTAATCCATAAGAAGAAACAACCTCACTTTGGTTTACTTTACTTGAAAGAGAAAAATACCCTAAAATAAACAGTGGAATAATCATGCATAAACTAATTACAACCTTCTTCTTTCTTGTAATAATAAGACTTTTTTTAATAAAATAAAACCAAAGTATAGCAGAGAGTAAAATACCCGTCGTCGAAAATGTAGTTAGAATGGCAAATGAACTCAAAAGTGCACGCTTTATATTACAAATCTGAAAAAGGTACATGAGTAATAATAAATTCATATATACAGCCAATACACCTGGCTCCCAAAATATACCACAATTTCTTGGAATAGGTACTGCTCCTATATTTTCTGACCATGCATAAAAATGAAGAAAAAAAACATTATTATAAGTTACCCCTGAATTAAGAGTTATAGCAGGCCAAGATATCACTAATGATAATAGCCAACCAATTATACTTACAATTCCAATTCCATAAAAAGCATCAATTATCATAGTTATGATCTTTCCTTTATTTGACGCTAAAAAACAAACAGAAAGAGCTGAGATGAATAAACGTAAAAAGAAAGTTACATATTCAATACTTGTTTCAGTCAATGAAAATATTCGATTACCTAATAATATTAGCAAGGATACACATACAAATACAAAAAAGATAATAAGTTCTCTACGACACAAAAATCTCTTTCGTATTTGATACATTAATAAAACAAGCACAGAATAAAAATATAAGACATTGAAGAAAACAACTGAATATATGGTACCACTCAGCAATATTAAATTAATGACAATCAAATATTCTAATGTTTTATTTATATTTATATTTATCTTTATCTTCATTTATAAAGTACAAAAAGAATAGTAATTAAATGATTAATATACTATCTATATTATTTGTATAGCCCTCTACTTTTCATTTCTTCTATAGACAATAAATATTTATCAGAACATATACTTTGCTTATTTACCCATTTTACAAATTCACTAATACCATCATTAAAATTCCATTTAGGCTCAAAACCCAAAATCCTTTGAGCAAGTGTTATATCTGCATAATTATGACGAATATCCCCTAAACGATAATTTCCTGAAATTTTTAAAGGAACATTTATTCCATATTTCCCAATCAAAGTGTTAGCAACAGTTAATACATCTATTGCTACACCTGTACCCACATTAAAAGTATGTCCATTTGCCTCCTCTTTTTCCAAACCCAAAATAGTTGCATCAACAACATCCTCTATATAAACAAAATCACGACTTTCACGTCCATCTTCAAAAATGTTAATTGGATTTTCATTTTTTATTCGAGTTGAAAAAATGGATAGGATCCCCGTATATGGATTACTCAAAGATTGCCCAGGCCCATATACATTTTGATATCTAAATGCAACAGGAGCAATGCCAATAGTTGGACAAACACACATTACTAACTGTTCTTGTACCTGTTTCGTTATTCCATAAACCGAAGTCGGGTGTATCTTAGAATCTTCTGTTGTACCAACCAACGTTAAAGGTTCGTTACATCCTGGAAATTTACATTCGAAATCACCACTGCTCATATCCTTCTCTGTACGTGCAGTAGGATAGATATAACCACACTCTTTACTATAATAACGTCCCTCACCATAAATTGCGCGTGAGGCAGCTACAACAACTTTTTTCACAGAATGCTCAGTATTTGTAAGTATATCAAGCATCAATGATGTACCGCCAATATTTACCTCTGTATATTTCTGGATTTCATACATAGACTGCCCTGTACCTGTTTCGGCAGCCAAATGTACTATTGCATCCACACCTTCTATTGCTTGTTTCCAGCAATCGAAAGATGTAACAGAACCATTTATAAAATTCACTTTATCTCTAATCGAAATATAGAGAGGTGACGTTATTTCTGGTTTTTCACCATGAATTTGTGGGGAAAGATTGTCCAAAACAGTTACTTCATAACCTTTTTCTATCAGTTTACGAGCCACATTAGAGCCAATAAATCCTGCCCCCCCTGTAATTAAAACATGTTTCATATTTAATAAAGAATGTATTTACTATCTTTCTGTATTTTTCGCATTAAATCAATAAATCCATTGTAATAATTCATCCTTTTTCATTGGTTTATCAATAAAAGGAATTATTTTCAAGTAATATAATTGATGTAAAAAAGATGTAGGATGGTGCATATAGTCGCCTGTGTAATCTTTATACAATTTATCTTTAGATATTTTCTCAAAAGCTGTATATATATCTGCAAAATAAATTTTATATTTTCAGATAATTCAGACAATGTATTATTATATAAAATTGTATTATATGAATACTCTAATTCCCAACTTTCATTTTGCTGAAAAAAGCCTACTAATACAGGTTCTCAAAATTTGGGATTCGTGAATTCAAAGTACGTTTAATTCGATTTTATTGTAACACATAATCTACATCTTGTCTATATATAATCTTTCTCCCATTCGGTTCTATTTTATATAATGTAAGATTAGCCATATTATACTTCCACAACTCATTCCACTGCTGGTCTGTAAGAATTATTGTTTCACCTATTACTTTATATGGATAATTATGTAGCATTCCATCTTTTTCACAGCCACTAAATATAAGACAAAGAATATAAAGTATAAAAACTAGACTTTTTCCCATTTTTTTGTTTCCTGATTATAAGATTTAATTACACGAGCAGGTATTCCTACTGCTACAGAATAATCGGGTATATCTTTCGTAACAACAGCATTAGCACCAATTACACAACCTTTCCCTATTTTGGCACCTATAATACATACACCTTCTCCTAACCATGTTCCATCACCTATCACAACTTCGGATATTTGACGTATAGGTTGTTGTAAAATTGGAGTCGTTATATCTTCGTAACTATGCAGATTATCACTAATATATACTCTATCAGCAGTCAAAACATTGCAACCAATCTTTATACTTTTAGTTGCATATATGTGATTAAAATGTCCAATCTTTGTTCCAGAACCGATCTCTAATCGAACAACTTCTCCTTTTAAAGGAGAAACTGCAGCTAACCATGTTTTATATTCAACAACAACCTGGTCGCCAATAAATATATTACTCCTACCATTAATTTTCAATGGAGCATAGATTCTACAACCATGCCCAACATATCCCCAATGAAAAAATCTAATACAAATTTCATTTAATAGCCTTCGCCAAATTCGAGAAAATATCATTGATTACTTATTTACAAAATTATATAACTCATAGAGTAATTATATTATAATATTTATAGACATCAACATCAACCCCCACGACAAAAAATCTTTTTAATTAAGCAGGTCAGGTTTAGCTAAACAAAAAAATCTACATAAAACATTGTTCATTAACATTTTATCTTCTTGAATATAACATTATATTTTACCACTATGTAAAAAAAGTACATTACTAAAGATGTTACATTTATTAATGTCTTTATCCAAGACATATATACTAATGAAAAAATTCCCTGACTATTTACTATATATATTAAAATAATATTTAGTATTACCCCAAATCCTCCTGCATAAAGAAAAAGTTTTAATCTAACAGTAGCATTTAGTATAATTGAAATTGGATCACACAAAACTAAAGCCACTAATCCTGGCAAAAAATAATAAACATATATTACATCATTGGAATATTTAGGTAATAGTAAATCTATAAAAAATTGAAGCACAAAGACTGTAAATAATACAATAAAAAATAAATACCCGCCCAAAAGAAAAAAATGTTTTTTGATTAATTTTGCAAAAGTTGTTATATCATTATTTTCATAAGCAAAAATTGCCTTTGGGAAAAATAGATTTGACAATGAAGTAGGAATCAATATAAACAATGTTGTATACAAAAAAACAAGATAAAATTCTCCTAATGCCTTTGTCCCTAATATATTTGCTATAGACCATCGCTCTATTTGCAAATTTAAAACATTAAAGATTCCAGCCAAAAATGGAATAAAACCAAATGATAAAATATATCTTACTAGCTTTATATCAAAGTTCCAAGCAGTAGGTCTCAGATCTTTAAATTTTAACAGAGCAATAACAATAAACAATAATGGTTGTACCACTAAATTAACTATAGCACCAACAAATCCTCCAGTGATTATCATTGGTAATAAAATACATGATGCTATAATTGCAATTAAATTTATCTGATTTATATTCCTAATTAATTGTTTCCCTATTAATACATTGACTAACCAATTCATTATAAGCGTTAATAGCCCTATCACAATTGAAACAAACATTAAACTATTAGAAATAATTATCTTTCCCCCACTTAGCACTAAAATTAACCAAAAAATCAGTGTTATACCTGCAAGCAAACTAAAAAATGTAAATAATACATTATTCACATTTTGTTGCTGCGCTTTTTTACCTAATGCAAAAATCCGATAACCACCATTTAATAGACCAATCTGAAACATTCCTAAAAACATTATAATAGTTTGTACCAGACTTATAATACCTAAGTCTGAAGTATCAAGCCATCGCATAAAGAAATATGATCGTCCAAACCCAACAGTACTTCCTAAAATATTTATAAAAATATATAAAGCACTAGGATTTGCCCAGGCACTTCGCTTAAATAGAATATGTTTCACTAAAATCAATTAAATCATTAGCAATCCGTCTAGCATTTAAATCAAAATCTATATTATAGTTTTCTGCACGTCCCATAAAAAAATCAACCATACCTAAATGTAATGCATCAAGATAACTATTTACAAATGCCATAAACTCATCATCATCTGTATATACCTCATTGATATTGGCATAAAGTATATTACGCAAATCACGTATATTATGTATATAATTCACACGTGAAAAATTGGTATAATAAGATTTACCAAAACAATATACTTGCTTCTGAAGCATAAGGGCTTCAAATCCAGCAGTTCCATTGATGCTAAAAACACCTATCGAATTCTTTATTAAAGATTTTCCAGGAATAGAAGTACGTATAAGCCTCACATTAGGAATTTCCATTAATCGTAAATAATCATCAACATTACGATATGCAAATTCGTGGGGATGATCCTTAACATATAAATAATATCCAACAGGTAAAGATGCAGCTATATTCTCTATTAACTTTACTTGATTTGCATAGATACCATCACCAAGATATGAAACAACCGCCTCCGGTTCCAAATGAAAAGAATAATAATAATATTTTTCTCCTTTTATAGGCTCTTCAAAAGAAATACGTTTTTCTTTATATTTTTTGAGATTATACACTTTCTCATATGGAATATTTTCATGAACTAACCAATAATCTATATTATCTATTAATTTATCATATTTTTTTTCATTTATTTTATTATAAAACCAAGTTTTTATACTTCTTATCCCCCAATAAAAAAGTCCATTTGGAGGGGCAATTCCTCCCATAAAAACATCATATGACGATCTAAATTTTTGAATAAATCTACGACAACGTTCATAATCTATTTTATTTGGATTGTTCAAATAGTATCGCATTTTTTCTTCTATTTCAGGACACGAAAAATCATCATTAGTAATATTGGCATAATACATTTTTTCGTCTTCACCTGATAACATTATATACCACAAATATATACCTCCTTGATTTTTACATAAAACAGCAGCTAAATGATTAAAAAACAAAGAACATGATTCATGTATAAATATATCTATTTTTTGC
Organism: Parabacteroides sp.; assembly: GCA_019417325.1. Lineage (GTDB taxonomy): Bacteria > Bacteroidota > Bacteroidia > Bacteroidales > Tannerellaceae > Parabacteroides. Next base: position 122,224 of record DXVO01000030.1, read on the forward strand.
TCATTAAAAATTTTCATCCATACTGAGTATATTGCCTGAACCAAAAGCAAAACCTCTTCATAAGAAAGTAAAGAAAAACCTCTATCACTTTGAATAGAACTATTCAAATTAAATCGTCCATTTGTTATCTTAATAAATAAAGTATCTATATCATCTAATACCTTCTGATCAATTATCGTTTGATCTTTTAATGCATCTGAAAGTAACTCTCTATAATTATAATCAGGAATAATTCCTAAATTACGCAAGAATTTCTCTTCTTCATCAGAATATGCAACATGAATTATATTCATTCTATTTTCAAGTTCCTTTGAAATACCAGAGAATAAATGCGTTAGCTCTAAACGATGCAAAAACAAAACTGTTTTCATAATGTCCTGTATAATTTCATATTAAATCTAATAAATATTCATATTAGACTAATATATATTTCTATTTATACAAATGTTTTACTAACTCTTCTGCCTTTCTATAATCCTCATGTTTACCTATATCAATCCAATAACCAGCAATAGGGAAACGTACTACCTTTTTTTTATAATGAATTAAAAGTTCAATTAAATCAGTTGCATTGAAAAAAGTATCTTCCGGTATTAATTGTAATAAGTCTCTTTTAATTAAATAAATACCAGCATTAGCATAATAATTATATGTAGGTTTTTCATGGATACCCCGAACGGATCTCCCTTCTAAATCTAACACACCATATGGTATAGAAACAGAGTAAGGAACTGCAGCTATAGACATGTCTGCATCATGCTCTACAAAATGTATATAAAAATCTTCATAATCAATATTTGTAAAAAGATCCGAGTTCATAACTAAAATTGCGTCATTATAAAATGCATCAACAAAATTAACAGAACCTATAGTTCCTAAATATTTAGGCTCACGGACACATTTCACTTGTACCCCCTTAGTTTTCTGTGAGAAATGAGTTTCTATCTGTTCTTTCAAATAATTAACCGTAACAGAAATATGTTTTACCCCATAAGAAATAAGTTTCTCTATATTATAATCTATAATGGCTTTATTCCCGACTTTTAATAAAGGTTTAGGTATTTTTTCAGTTAGAGGTCTCAATCTCTCTCCTTTTCCACCAGCCATGAGAACAACATCTATTGGTAAATACGATTTATACATCTTCAAATTGATAATATCATCAATACAACCAAATTGATCAAGAACAGGTATCAAAGAGATTCCCTTATCCTTATAAAAGCGTATATTTTTCACATTTATATCATTCTTCCTCAAAAAGCAAAATTCTTTATGCATAATATTTGCTACAGGTTCCGACAAAGAATGCTTCTCTACTAGCTTTCGACGTATATCTCCATCAGTAAGAGAACCTATCATTTTCCCATCTTCACGAATTACAAATAGAGTTAAAGCATCCGTTTTATTAAAATTATTAAGATATTTAAGAGCATCTAATACTAACTCATCTGCCCTTATCATATATTTAGATATATTTTCCATTACTCTATAATCTTTTCAGACAACATTAACTCTGCAATTTTCCAATCAAATAAAGTATCTAAATCTATAGAATAAATATCATCCATTACATATTTTTTTATATGAGTAAAACTACTCATTCCCTTTTCTTTCAAAGACTGAGGGTTTATTATGTAAATAGAACCATTAAATTCCCAAACTTTAGGAGCATCCTGTCTTCTCTCAATCTTACCATCACCCTTACTTATGACTAATACCCCATCAATATTCTCTTCAAAGCTATTATAATAAGGATTTGATGTTGCCTCTTTTACAGAAACAACCATATCCATTGAAAGATTATAAAGATTTATAGCCTCCCTTATATGACATTCTTTTCTAAATGGAGATGTTGGTTGTAATAAAACAATTACATCTACTTTTTTATTCATCTTTTCATAATAAGATAAAGCATGTAGCAATACACCATTCGTCCCTGCAGAATCAGTTGCTAAATATTCAGGTCTTTTAAAAGGAACAGTAAGACCATAATCTTCTACTATTTGTATTATTTCTTCATCATCTGTTGACACACAAATATTTTCATCTGATGTTATTTGCCTAGCAACATCAATAGTATAATATATTAACGGTTTTCCGGATAATTTCTTTATATTTTTATGAGGTATCCCTTTACTCCCACCTCGCGCTGGAATCACAATCAATATGTTCATGGACAATATTAAATTACAATTTTATTTCTTCATCGACATGAAAATCTGATGTCGCATAAGTTCCCAAAAATAAATCCCAATAAGCAGAACTGATCCCCTTCCCTGCTCTTTTGACAGTCAAATTATCTCTTGTAAGCATCTCACCTCTTCGTATTTCTTGTTTTGCGACAATTGACTTTAATACAACTTTTGAAACTTCTTGTTCTACTTGTGTTGGTCGTTTAACTCCATCACCTAATGCCTTTTCTATATTTCTGATAGCCTGAACCATTAACTTCAATTCTATTGGATCCAAAGAGGCCTGATGATCCGGACCATCCATTTTTTTATCTAATGTAAAATGTTTCTCTATAACAGTAGCACCCATCGCAACAGCAGCCACTGGAACTTCAATTCCCATTGTATGATCCGAGTATCCAACATCCACCCCGAATGCATGCTTCATCGCTAACATTGCTCTAAGATTAACATTTTCCATTGAACAGGGATAATCTGTAGTACAATGCAACAAAATAACATTTGGAGCACCGGCATCCTTCAATATATAAAGAGCTCTCTCAACATCACCTAAATAAGACATACCTGTTGATAAAATAACAGGCAAACCTTTCTCCCCTACAATACGTAAATAAGGAATATTTGTAATATCTCCTGATCCTAACTTTAAGAAAGGAACTCCTAATTTAATTATAAAATCTAAAGACTCCTCTTCATCAGCTGTAGAAAGAAACTGTATTCCGATTTCATCACAATACCTTTTTATTTTAAGAAAAGAGTCATATGATAATTCTAATTTTTTCAACATATCATATTGGCTCTCTTCTATACTCAAATTTTCCTTTTGATATTCAGCCATTTGAGCTTCTCTTGTAACTAAGAGTTCTGTTTTCCATGTTTGAAATTTAACAGCATCAACTCCTGCTTCTTTCGCTTTTTTACATAACTCAAAGGCTAAATCTAAACAACCATTATGATTAACCCCTGCTTCTGCTATAATATAAACACTCATTTTTAATATTTGTATTTCAATAAATGGTGAGAATAGGCTATCAATTTTTCAGGATTTTTCTTTTGCCACTCTATACATAATTCCTCATACAGAGATGGATTAAATATTATTTTTCCTATATAAAAAGAATATTCAGATTTAGAAAACTTCTTTTTAAATTCATATAGAGAATTATGTTCATCGGAATCAGTCCCTCCACCTAAATGAAATTTTTGAACACCATGCTTTTTCATTTCCTTCGCAGCTTCCCATAACATAAAATTATTAGGAGAAAAATTCAATGTATCTTTATCACTTCCCGATAAGTGATAATGTCCATAAATATCTGAATAAAAAAAGATAGCTGAAGCTAATACTCTTTCCTTAAAAAGGACAAGGCCTAAGAAACTATTTTCAATATTTTTTTTGATATTTCTAAAATATCCATCATCAAAATAGTAAAAAACATCAGCATGAAGCCTACTCATTGTATTTTTATAGAGATTTATAAATACGTCTAAGTAAGAATAATTATAATCAGCTATAAATGTCAATCCATTTTTTAACCCTTTTTTTATTACATTCCTATTTTTAGTATGTATTTCGTTTTGCCATATATGATCTAAATCTAAATGCAAATCAATCGCTATAGTTTTACGATCTAAAAGAATCTCTCCAATCTGACTAAAACCATTTATATTCTCTAACAACGGATGAAACCTAACAAAACCTGCTATATAATTATTTTTTACCCCATAAGTATAAAAAGAGCGTAAAGCCCTAGATATAAAATCATCGTTTAAGTTACTAGCAATCGGTCCTCCATATCCATATGGCGTCTCAAAATCATAATAATAAACACCTTGAATATTAAATTCACGAAGCAAATATGGAAATAATAAAAAATCATCACCTTCGCCATAAAAAAAACAAACAGCTTTTTCCGATGTAGTTTCATAAAGTCTTATATATTCTTCTCTATAATAAACATCTTTTTGAAAAGAAGGTAATTTATCCAAATAATAATTCCAGCTATTTAATAATTGAAAGAACATTTTCGTAATTATAATATTAATATTCTGCTAGAGCACTCTTTCTTTAAGCTTAACGCATACCCTTAAATAGAAATGTTATTACTATTATTTTCTTCTATATATTTATGAATATAATTTGATATTTTTTTTGAAGACATACCATCTCCATAATAAAAATCAGGCATAAATTTTTCTTTTAAAATTTTCTGTAATGCCGTTTCTATAGTATTATCAAATCCAGAAATTGTAAATACATTCTTACAGAAATAACGCCCAGTTTGCCTATTCCCTATATTTAACACAGGTTTCCCTAAAAAAGGAGCCTCAATAATGCCACTAGAAGAATTACCTATTACACAATCAACTTCTTTCAATAAACTCAAATACTTTAATTGTCCTAAAGAAGAATATAACTGAAATTTATTTGATTGCTGTTTTACAACCTCTCCAAAATATTTATTTATATCAACGCCTCCTAAATCAGCATTAGCACTAGTGATTATAACTTGTATATTCTCTATTTTTTCCAATGCTTTTACAATATTTTTAGCCAATAATAAATTATATGATAATGATTCATTTGTCTCTGGATGTAGTGTTACTAAATACCATTTTTTAGTAATATCCAAGTCTAAGAAACTCGCTAATTCATATCTTTCTAACAACTGAGAATTAACAAAATTATCAAGTCCAGGCTCTCCCACAACAAAAACATTTTGATTTGTACCAATCATCCTAATAATTCGATCTGCAGATTCTTTTGTTCCAGGAAAATGTAATGTGGACATCATTGTCACTGCATTTCTTATCTGATCATCAATAGCCCCCTTAGTTACATCACCTCCTGAAATATGAGCAATTGGAATTTTCATAATAAGTGCAGTTGAACAAATAGGCAATAGTTCATATCTATCACCTAATACAATCAACAAATCAGGTTGTAACTCATTTAAAGCATCTGCCATAGAAATGGCACAAACACCTATTGATTTTGCAATGCCCACAGAAGTTGTCGTAGACAATAAAAATTCAACACTCTTATCTATTATAAATTTATCATCGATAATTTGTTTATATGTTAAACCTTGCTCTGGAGATAGATGTCCACCTGTTACTAATAGCTGGAGTTGCAATTGTTTTGATGATTCTAATTCTTTTAATAACCAATACAAGGCTCCATACTCAGAACGAGCAGCGGTTACTACACAAACTTTTTTCATGCATTTAATCTTACACTACTGGGAATATTAACAACTCTATCCTCCAACCATTGAGTATTTACCAATCCATCTGTCTCACAGCTTTTGAACATTTCTAGTTTATTCATCAAACACCAAATTGGACGAGTCATTACACCATGATCATTCGTATATTGCAAAAAATGCTGTTGCTCTTCTTTATCTCTAGTTATAACAACATTCAACCAATAGTTAGAATAACAATTCTCAGGTTCTGTAAAAAAATCTAAACTATCTATTTGTTTAAAAAACTCTTTGTATTGTTCTGCCGTAGCGCGCTTATTTTTCACAAAAGAGTCAAGATTCTCCATTTGTGCACAACCTAAAGCGGCATTAATATTAGGCATTCTATAATTATAGCCAATATGATCGTGTACAAACTCCCAACGGTGAGGAACCTTTGCTTGGGTTGTAAGATGTTTTGCAAACTTTCCAAGTTCTGCATCTTTAAAGAGAAGCATACCACCACCACCCGTTGTTATTGTCTTATTTCCATTAAAACTGATCGCACCTATTTTACCAAAGGTACCAGTATGTTGCCCTTTATAAAAACTACCTAAACTTTCTGCCGCATCTTCAATTAATTCAATATGATATTCCTCACATATATCACTAAGTTCTTCAACTTTTACAGGATGTCCAAATGTATGCATTGGCACACATGCCTTTATAACTCGACCTGTATTTTTATTATAACAAATACCATTTCTTAACTCTGCATGTTTCAACAACCAGTTCCTAACTGCAAGAGGAGATAATCCCATTGTTTCCTTATCAACATCTATAAATACAGGATGAGCTCCAATATAACTAATGGCATTACATGTCGCAATAAAGGTCAAAGATTGTGTAAGCACTTCATTATCTCTCTCAACACCAGAAAGCAATAAAGCCATATGAAGAGCATTAGTTCCATTTACGCATACAACAGCACGTGCCGCTCCCGTATATGTTGCAACCATTTCCTCAAAACGATCCACAAACTGTCCTACACTAGATACAAATGTAGTATCTATACACTCATTCAAATACTTCTTTTCATTTCCTATAAAACAAGGAGCATGAAGAGGTATAAATTCTTCTGTTGTATATAGTTCTCGGATAAATTTTACAACTTCACTATACATTGTAAATATCAGCTTTGTATTTTTTCAAATTTTCTTTATTTAAAAACCAATTGATTGTTTCTTGTAAACCAGCTTCTATTGAATAAGAAGGGGTAAATCCCGTCAATGATTTTATTTTACTATTATCACCCCATAAACGAAACACCTCTGAGTTTTGGGGACGGAGGCGTTCTGAATCTTCAACAAATCTAACATTCGAATCCATTAACTTTGCTATTAATGTTAATGTATCACGCATGGAGATCTCACAATTACTACAAATATTAACCTCTTGTCCTACAGCTTTATCGCATTTCGATAATTCTATAAAACCTTTACATGTATCTTTTACATAATTGAAATCACGTGTTGGAGTCAAATCTCCTAATTTAATTTCTTTCTTTCCATTCGCTATTTGAGTAATTATTGTAGGTATTATAGCCCTAGCAGATTGCCTTGGTCCATAAGTATTAAAAGGGCGAACAATAACTACAGGAAGTTCAAATGCATTATAAAAGCTCATGGCCATAGCATCTGCACCAATCTTAGTCGCAGAATAAGGAGATTGAGGCTGTTTTGGATGTTTTTCATCAATAGGAACATATTTAGCCGTCCCATAAACTTCAGAAGTTGAAGTTATCAATACCTTTTTTACACAATTTTCTTTTGCCGCCTGACAAATATTCAATGTACCCTTCATATTAGTATCAACATAACTATCGGGAGCTATATATGAATATGGAATTGCTATCAAAGCTGCTAAATGAAAAATGATTTCAATATCGTTGGTTATATGCCTACAAAAATGAGGGTCACGAACATCTCCTGTGACAACTTCCAAATTAGGATGTTTCACTCCATCTAACCATCCCCAAGAATTGAAAGAATTATAATAAGACAAAGCCCTTACCTGATAACCTTCATCCAACAACATTTCTGTTAAATGAGAACCAATGAAACCATCAGCACCTGTAACCAATATCTTTCGCATATATTTTTACTTTAAATCTTAAATACTCGTGTCCTTTTATCTCTAATTCTATCAAACCATAAATTCAACCCTGTCCAAATCACAATATCCCCAACAAATAATACATTATTATCCAAATGAGGGACCAATATAATATTCAAACAGCAAAAACCTATAGCCAGTCCCAAAATAGACAACATAGCTCTTCTGTGGCTCAGTCCCATATCCAAAAACTTATGATGAATATGATTCCGGTCCGGCTCAAATAAGGCACATCTTGTTCTTAAGCGTACCAATATAACCCGGATTACATCAAACATCGGAACAATCAAGGTTGAAAATGCAACCACTATTGCCCCTTCCGAATAAGGGATCAGGTCCGGATTAAAGGAAGAATAACGGATGGACAGGAATGCTAAAATATAGCCTAGCGTTAAGCTACCGGTATCTCCCATGAAGATTTTGTTGTGACGCTCGACACGTCCAAATACGTTATAATAGAAAAATGGCAGCAGTACACCTAATGTAGCAAAGGCCAGCATGGCATACAACCAAACCCTGTTATAAAGAAAAAGGCTTCCCAGGATAATCAAAGCAACACTGCTAAGTCCGGAAGCCAAACCGTCAATACCATCAATTAAATTAATGGCATTTGTAATAAATACAGTTAATAATATCGTAAAAGGTATACCCAACCAAGGAGTCAGTTCATAAATACCAAATAAGCCATAGAGATTGTTTATCCATAACCCGGATAAAGGGAAAAAAGATGCGACAATAATCTGGATTACGAACTTTGTACGGTAACGCAATCCGACTAAATCATCTTTGATGCCGGAAATATACAAGATCGTAAGTCCACATATAAGCAGAAGAACTTCCGGAACAACGATATGAACCAGATTCGGAGCAAGAGGAAATCCATAAATATACCTCAAACTCATTGCAAATGCCAATGAGAAGATAATAGTCGGCACAAATGATAAACCACCTAAACGGGGTACTGTTCCATGATGAACTGTACGGTCATTAGGTATATCAAATAGCCTCTTCCTGAAAGCCACAACCAAGATTCGTGGAATGATGAAGGAAGATAAAATCGTTGAAATTATAAATACTAAAATAATAAAAAATAACATGTCACTTTAGTTTTGCTTATATACAACAAAGTTCGTCAGTCCCACGAATGGATGACGAAAAACTACCGACAAAAACTATAGTTTTCCCTTTAGCTCTGCAAAAGTAGCTACAAAATATAAGATTACAAACTTTTCTCTTCTATAAAATCTACCAACCAGGGCTTTTCGAGCATAAAGCATTAAAAACAATGGATATACAACAAAAAATAAATAGAAATGAGGTTTATACCCTCTGTTTTGAAAGGGATACCCATACAAAAAAATACGGATTCACCGAAAAAATCATAGTTATGGTTTTGGAAAATCATAACTATGAATCCGAAAACATATCTATATTCTTTGAAAAGAATCAGGTATTAGACACAACACCAAATATAATCAAGTATTAGACCACAAAAAAAGATTACAACTGATGCTTATACAGCTGCGCCATCACCTTCTGGTATTCATTCTGTAACTGCATATAATTCTGCATACTCTGATACAAAGTCGTTACATCAACAAAATACTCAATCATTGAAATCTGCCCGCTTTGAATCGCTTTGTTCAAAAGAGCCAGGTTATTCTGGCTTTTCAGAACAGACTGATATTCATCGATAGACGTCTTTAGTGCCACAGACTGATTATAGAGCTGGAGTAATTCGTTTTCCACAGTCGTGGTCGTACTTTCTATCTGCAAATCGGTATATAAACTTTGTGCTTTTGCCTGTTTTACGTTGTTACGATTAGAGAAAAGAGGAATCGTAATGCCGACTAAAAAGCCATTAAAGCGTTCTCCTCCTGTTGCCGTATTCAAACGGTAACCTAACTCAAATCCTGGCAACCACAAAGATTTACTTACTCCTAACTGACGCAAAGCAGCAGACTTTTCACCTTGTAAAGCAAGTAATTGACGGTTTGCAGGAACAGCCTCCTGTTGCAAGTCCACAAAAGACTGCGGTGTCTCAACCGGCTGATAAACAGTATCCGTAAAATGAATGGCAACTCCCCCATTCAAAGTGGCTAATTCATGCAATTTAGCCACACGGGCAGCTTCATTCATACGGGCTTCATTCTTTGCATTGAGAAGTTCAAGGTTAATCTTGTTTGTTTCAAGAATGCTTGCATCGCCGTTTTTCAAGCGCATCTCATACAATGCCGCCAGTTGCTCGGCATTCTGGCGGCGCTGGTCCAAAAGACTTTTCTGCTGATTCAGAAAAACCAAATCCAAACACACTTCTTTTGCCTGCAAAAGAATCTGTTGACGGACTTCAGCACCCTGACGGTCATAACTTTCACCTTTCGCTTTCGCCAACTTATGCCTCTGTACATAAACAGAAGGAAAATCAAATGATTGGGAAGCCACCAATTCACCTTGTATTCCCATCCCTTCCCTATTTCCATATTGATGGACATAAGAGACGGAAGGGTCCGGCAGGTTATTATCCAACTTCGAAGCCAGCTTTTGTGCCGTAATTAGCTGACGGTTGGCTTGCAACTCTTTATTATTAGTTTCTACGCTGCTCAGGACATCTTCAATGGATGTCTGGGCTGTAGCAGACAGTGTAGCTGTAATCAAAGTTGCTATTATCAAATATCGTTTCATACTATTTATTCTTATTCATAAACAAATAAACAATCGGAATAATAAATCCGTTCAGGAATGTCGATGTTAAAAGACCTCCTAGAATAACAATAGCCATCGGGCTCTGGATTTCATTACCAGGCAAATCCCCCTGTAATGCAAGCGGAACAAGGGCAAGAGCCGAGCTAAGCGCTGTCATCAAAATCGGATTCAAACGGTCCAAAGAACCTTGCAATACGGCTTCACGAAGCGGCAGGCCTTCCACTGTCCTTAAATGCGTATAATGGCTGATCAATAACATACCGTTACGTGTAGCGATACCGAACAATGAAATAAACCCGATAATTGCAGGAATACTAATCACCCCGGATGTAAATTTCAGGATAAACACACCGCCGATTAATGCCAACGGCAAGTTTAACAGGACCACTCCACTCTCTTTTGCATTCTTAAATTCATTATAAAGAAGCAGGAAGATAACCAACAATGACATCAAAGAGGTAAGCAATAAAGTACGGCTTGCAGCCTCTTCACTCTCAAACTGTCCGCCATATTCAATATGGTAACCTTCCGGCAACTGAATAGATGTATCTACCTTTTCACGGATTTCATTCACCACACTGCGAAGGTCGCGTTCCGAAACATTCCCACTGATGACTATTTTGCGTTGTACATTCTCCCGGTTAATCGTATTCGGGCCTGTAACAGAACGTACTTCCGCTACATAACTTAAAGGAACTTTCTTTCCTCCGGCATCTATTATCAGGTCCTTAATATCTTCCATGGTTGCGCGACTCGTATCAGATGTTTTCACAGTCAAATCGAATGTTTTACCATCATCATATACCTGGCTTACCACTTCACCGCCTAACATTACGTTGATATATTCCTCAAACTCAGGCAATGAAATACCATATTTGGCCATTAACTCGCGTTTGGGAGTAATCGTAAGCTGCGGACGTTCTATCTGTTGTTCGACCTTTAAATCCACTAAACCAGGGATGTCTTTAATAGCTGCCTGTATCTGATTACCAACTGTAAACATCAGATTCAGGTCTGTTCCAAATAATTTAATGGCAATGTTTGCTTCGGTACCGGACAACATGGCATCGATACGATGGGAAATAGGCTGTCCTATTTCAATATTGGCACCGCTGATAGTAGACAGTTTTTTACGTACATCGTTCATAACCTCGTCACGACTGCGATCTTTCAGGACAAACGGAGCTTCAATCTCACTCACATTTACCCCTAAAGCATGTTCGTCCAGTTCTGCACGACCTGTTTTACGAGCCACGGTTTGAATTTCCGGTATCTGCATCAATAACGCTTCGGCACGCCTTCCCATACGGTCGGATTCCTCCAGAGAAATACCGGGCAACGAGCTGACGTTAATCGTAAATGAACCTTCATTGAAAGACGGCAGGAAACTGCGTCCTAACGTAAAGAAGGTATAAAGAGATACGATAAATAAAGCCAAAGTAAAGCCTATCACCCCCTTTTTATGTGTTAATGCACCTTGTAATGCCTTGCTATATACTTTTTTCAGGGAACGGCTCACCCAAGGTTCGGTTGTCTGATTCTGGCTTTTGCCTTTTAACAGATAGCTGCAAAGTACCGGAGTTAGTGTTAATGCCACCACTGTCGAAGCAAACAATGCTACAATAAATGCAATACCCAGAGGAATCAACATACGTCCTTCCATTCCATGAAGAAAGAACAGAGGAACAAAGCTGACAACAATAATCAGCGTCGAATTCAAAATAGGCATGCGGACTTCACGGGAAGCATCATATACGACTTCTAACACAGACCGCTGTTTATCCGGAGGTAAAAGACGATTTTCCCGTATTCGTTTATACACATTTTCCACATCTACAATAGCATCATCCACCAATGAACCGATAGCAATAGCCATACCACCCAGACTCATCGTATTGATAGTCAATCCCATAAAATGCAGGACAAGGACAGAAACGAGTAAAGAAAGAGGTAAAGCGACCAATGAAATCACCGTTGTACGGATATTCATCAGGAAAAGGAATAATACAATGACAACAAATACGCTTCCTTCCAGCAAACTGTTCTTCACATTATTGATTGAACTGTCTATAAAATGGCTCTGACGGAAAATATCGGTCGAGATATGCACATCCGCCGGCAAATTCTTCTGCAAATCGGCAACTATCGCATCCAGTTTGTTTGTCAGGTCTATTGTGCTGGTATTCGGTTGTTTCGTCACCGTAATTAAAACCGCCGGTTTGGTACGTTCTGAAGCGGTACCCAGTTTAGGACTTTTACCGCCTATTTTTACAGTTGCTATATTTTCCAATAAAACAGGAAAATCATTTACAACTTTCACAACCCCTTTTGCAATCTCTTCTGCTTTGGATGTAGAAAGAACCCCACGGATGATGTATTCATTATCATATTCATACAAGACACCTCCGTTTGCATTGCGGTTCATATTACGGCAAGCGGTCAATACTTCATCCAACGAAACACCATAATGTTTCATACGGGTCGGATCCAACTGTATTTGGTACTCCTTGATTTCACCACCGATAACCGCAACCTGTGCCACACCGCCGGTCGATAATAAACGGGGACGAATTGTCCAATCTGCAATCGTGCGCAAATCGATTTGAGAAGTTTTATCCTCTCCACGGACCGTATCATTATCCACCGTCAATCCGAGAATCATCATTTCACCCAGGATTGAAGATTGCGGGCCGAGGGTCGGTTTCCCTACATTTTCCGGCAAACTTTCACTTACTACAGCGAGCTTCTCGGAAACAATCTGCCGGGCACGATAAATATCCGTTCCCCAATCAAATTCAACCCATACGACAGAGAATCCCGTTGTGGAAGAAGAACGTACACGACGCACGTTCATCGCACCATTTACTGCAGTCTCTACGGGAAAAGTAACCAGACGTTCCACTTCTTCGGGAGCCATGCCATTCGCCTCAGTCATGATAACAACTGTCGGCGCATTCAAATCCGGGAAAACATCCACATCCATCTTGGTTGCGGTGTATGCTCCGGCTATCATCAGCAGCAAAGAGCAGACCAAAACCACCAGTCTGTTATGCAGCGAGTAATATATTATTTTATTCAGCATAAAAATACTTCGTTTTTAATTGGCAATCGATACATGCGACAGACTGTATTTAACTGTGAACTGACACATGCCAATTGTCAACTGATTTAATGATTATGTGTATGAGCCGGTATTGCATTCGATGCAGAGGCCAATTTAATTTGGTAAGCCCCTTCCGTTACTACCTCATCTCCCGGATGGATACCACTAAGTATCTGCACTTCAGAACCATTATTTACACCCAAAGTTACCGGATGTTTCAAATAGCCTTCTTCATCCAAACGGACATATACAGAGTAAACTCCCTGTTCCTCGATCAGGGCGGAAACAGGAACGCTCATCACATCTTTCATCGGTGCCGTAAGCAAATAAATCTCGACAAAGGAACCCGGAATAATCGCTCCCTTATTATCGAACTCGAACGTAACCGGTACATAAAATGAATTAGCATCCGAAGATTTACCATATGAAATCAAACGGCCACGCAAATCTGCCAACCGGTATACTGCATTATCATACGGAGTACAGAAATTAGCCGATTGTACAGCAGGCAGAAGATTATAATACTTTTCAGAAACTTCCGCACGCAACACTAAACGACTATTCTGTGAGATAGTAGCCAACGGCTGCCCTACACTTACATAGTCACCTTCTTTTACCTGGAGATTTTTTAAATAGCCATTCATTGGAGAAACAACAGAAACACCATTTGCCGTCTGTTTTCCCTCAACTGCCTCCCAGGCAATCTTCGCATTCTCATAATTGAGGCGTGCTTGTTCGAAGTCTTTAGCCGAAACAATCTTATCACCGACAAGCGACTGCATACGCTCATATTCTTTCTTTGCCGTTTCATAAGCATATTTGGCTCTTGAAGCCACATTTCCATCGGATAAGCCACTTGAAGCCAAACTCAGAATCGCTTGTCCTTTCTTTACTGCCGCACCATCTACAAACGACAAGTTTCCGAATGTCACGACTCCGGGCACTGTTGCGACGATAGTCGTTTCCTCCCCCTGGGCTGCCATTACCCGTCCGCTAGTTTTAATTACATCCGTAAATGTTCCGGGCTCGACTTTAACTGTTTTCAATCCGACAGCCTCAGCTAATGCTTTCTTAAAAATAATTTCTCCGACAGCATGCGCTCCGCCGGCTTCATGTTCATGATCGTGTTCGTGCTCATGGTCATGTCCTTCTTCTTCCTCATGTTCATGGCTATGTCCTTCTTCATGCTCATGAACGTGTTCTTGTCCTCCTTTTGCTGCATTACTACTACAGCCGGCAAGTAAATAGGCAAACAGAATGCCTACTAAATATATCTTCTTCATTTTTATAAAATGGTTTTAATAAACAACTTAACAGATTAGGGAAACATATGTTCGCTGTAAAAGACGGCGCCAACAAGTCTCTGACGCGAATGGGATAGACAACGCAGACTAAATATCAAGACATGACAAATTCTTTTAATCAAACAGAATTTGTAACAAAAAACCTAATCTAATCCGAATATCTACTACGAAATTGTCCTTTACAGCATTAAAGGATGGGGAAAGAAGGAGGCGCACGAAGCCCTGACGCGGATGTTATCCACGTTCCATGCAGGGTCTCGATATAGAAACTTTGCTCCCGTTCACTAAATTGTCCGTTGAAAGCAGGTTCAGGAGGGTTAATATAATCAAATAATACAAGTAGAGGGAAAAGTTGATGCCCCATATCCACATCCGTAATATGAGTCAACAGAGAGGTATAAAGAGCCACATTATGCCCGTTGCATCCGCAATCATGCGAATTGGAACTACCATGTCCACCATGTGCAGCTTCCGTCTTCACCGATTTATAGCAAGGCAAACCGTTACTATGATGATGGTGGGGTATTACAACCGACAACAACATCACAATACTGGCAACCAGCATAACATATTGATATATTTGTTTTTTTGCTCTCATACTTGCGAATGCAAATATAGAAAAAATTCATTTTATTGCAATGAAACGATTCAATAATCGCCTTATTGATAGTCTGAAAACACCGATAAGGCAATAAGTCTAATATGTATACCAATAAAAGAGGCTGAATATGTCAAAAAGCTATTACCGAACGCTGATGACACAGAACACGCAGATTTACGCAGATTCTTTAATTAAAAAATATGGTCTGCGTAAATCTGCGCTCTGTCTGCATAGTCTGCGTTCCCTAATATAGACTTTTGACACATTCAGCCTCTTCATTAAATATCCAAGCCGGTTTATCCGGCCGGTTTTCTATTCAGCATCCAATTTTGCACAGATCAGTTCTGCCGCTTTCTTACCGCTCATCAACATACCTCCGAAAATCGGTCCCATGCGGAAACTTCCGCTTACACCATTTGCCGCCATACCGGAAACAAACAGACCCGGATAGATTTCCTTGGTATTCTCTACGGTTGTAGATTCTCCCAATTCCACATTCAGCGAACGTTCGCCGATAACACCACCAGTCGGAGTGTTCAGTTTAATATCGTTCTTGCGGGCTACGACGCGGGCAATCTCACAATCATGGCCTGTACCTTCCAGTACGGCTTTAGACATGATAGTCAGCGGGTCGACATGCATACCTTCACGGATAACCGGAGCCCAATTTACCACCACGCCGGCTACTGCGTCGTTATGGAAGACCACATCTTCAACAGAATAGCAATTGAAAATAGTCGCACCGGCTTTTGTTGCATTATAAATCAAAGCGGAAGTAGTATGGACCGAATCCATAATATAAGTGCCATTGCCGGCATCCTTATAAGTTACGCCTAATTCTTTAACGATAGGCATTGCTTCTTCCTGCACCACAATATCGTTGAACATCATAGCACCTCCCCACATACCGCCTCCGGGAGCCAGTTTACGGTCAAACAAGGCTACTTTTTTCCCGGCTTTAGCCAGATAGTAAGCAGCTACAATACCGGATGGCCCGCCACCTACAATAGCGACATCAATAGATAAATTGCTCTTCAACTTTGCAAAGTAAGAGTCAATAATCCCTGTAGAAACAATCTGTTCCATTACAAATAAAATTAGAGTTTAAACATCGGGAAGCACATAGAGGTAACGCTTCCCTTTATTTAGTAATTCTACCTTTCTCCCTTCACGGCATTACCCGGGCAGGTTCTATGGGTATAATCTCAGCCTGATAGTAAGGCACCCCTATGATAAGTGGAGGCAAAGATAATAAATTATCCGAAATGAGGCGGCCGTTTATCCATTTTCCGCTCTACAAAGTTTTTTATGAACTCGACAGTTTCATCCACTCCCAGCACGGAGACGTCTATTGAGAAGTTATAAGATGATGCCACACCCCATTCTTTATTGGTATAATAATTATAATAGGCTGCACGGGACTTATCGGTTTTCATCATTAGTTCCTTCGCCTGTTCCACAGACAAATCCTGGGATTCTATAATCCGCTGGATACGGTTTTCCTTTGTATTATGTATAAAGAAACTCAGACAGGCAGGGTCGTCACGCAAGATATAATCGGCACAACGACCAACCAGTACACACGAGTGTTCTGCTAATTTGCGGATGGCATCGCTCTGGAATTTGAACAGCCCGTCATTGGAAAGAATATCGGTATAAGGGGTAAACATTCCCATATAAGAAAAACCAACGGTAAAAGCATAGGATAATCCGCTGGAGGCACGCTCGTCGGCTTTTTCAAAAAATTCTTCACTCAAACCGCTTTCTTTAGCAGCCACAGCCATCATTTCCTTATCATAATATGCGATTCCGAGAGCTTCTGCCAACTTTTTTGCAATCTCGCGACCACCACTACCGAATTGGCGACCAATGGTTAATATGATTTTGTTTTCCATCTGCGAATGTATTTTTATTATACACAAAGATATAATTTCTTATCAATTAATATTAGTTCGCCTGCTTAAATTTCCTGAATTGGTTTATCAGGACTATCGTTGTTACAATCGTAGCTGTCGTGTCGGCTATGGGAATACTGATCCAGACTCCCAGAGTTCCCATTAGCGGGGGCAGGATAAGCAAACAAGGTATCAGGAACAGCATCTGGCGGGTAAGCGACAGGAATATGGCTTTCTTCGACATACCGATAGAAAGGAAGAAATTGGTTGCCACCATCTGAAAACCGACTATCGGGAAGACGGCAAAAACAATATGCAACCCATATACAGACTCATTTATCAATTCGTCATACTCCGTAAAAACACGAACAATGGCAGATGGGAACAACTGGCACATCAGGAATCCTACTGTTGCCACTCCTACCGCCCACATCATAGTTAATTTGGTAACTTCAGTGACGCGCGAATACTGGCGGGCACCGAAATTATATCCGGCAATCGGCTGCATACCCTGGTTGAATCCCATGATAATCATCACAAACAGGAAAGCGATGCGATTAACGATTCCGTATGCTCCGATAGCCATATCACCTCCATGCTCTTTCAATCCCCGGTTTATCAGAATAATAATCACGCAGGAACAAAAGTTCATCAGAAAGGGAGACATCCCGATGTATATGATACCTTTTACGATTTCCTTTTTCAACCGGTAAATGCCTTTTTTGAAATGCAGCAACTGCGTCGGTCTCGAGAAATGAATCATCTGCCCGGTCAAAGAGATTACCTGTGAAATAACGGTTGCCCATGCCGAACCTTTAATCCCCCAGCCAAAACCGAATATGAATATCGGATTCAAAATACAGTTTATCACCACCGAGGCAAGTGTGGCATACATAGCCAGCCTGGGAAATCCGGAGGAACGGAGTACGGCATTCAGTCCTAAATACATATGTGTAACTACATTCCCCATCAGGATAATAGTCATATAATCGCGGGCATACGTAATAGTCTGTTCACTGGCACCGAAGAAATAAAGTATCGGATCGAGCAGAAACATAAACATTACTGTAAAAGCCAAGCCCAGAATAATATTCAATACCAGGACATTTCCCAGAACCTTATTGGCTCCTTCATAATCTTTTTGTCCGAGCTTAACGGAGACTAATGTAGATGCCCCGACCCCGACAAGCGACCCGAATGCTGCCGCCAGGTTCATCAATGGAAAGGTTAAAGCCAAGCCGGAGATAGCCAATGGCCCGACTCCTTGTCCGATAAATATACTGTCTGCCATGTTATAAAGAGAAGATGCCGTCATGGCTATTATGGCAGGAATGGCGTATTGTGTAAGTAGTTTGCCAATTTTTTCGGTTCCGAGAACCAAAGGAGAATTCTGCTTTATCATGGGTGCAAAGATACAAAATTTATGACGTACCTTTGCCCTAAACAAATTGAGAATTAATTATGGTGGAAAATCTGGTTATAAATCAAGGAAGTAAGGAAGAGCAATATCAAACATTGCTACCTCAGATAAAATCCCTGACAGGTGCGGAAACAGATGTAGTGGCGAATCTGGCAAATATTGCGGCTGCCCTGAAACAAACATTCGGATTCTTTTGGGTAGGCTTCTATAAGGTAAAAGAGGATATGTTGGTACTGGGACCGTTCCAAGGTCCGCTTGCCTGCACACGTATCCGGTTCGGTAAAGGGGTTTGCGGAACAGCTTGGAAAGAAGCTAAAACACTTATCATCCCGGATGTGGAAGCGTTTCCGGGACATATAGCTTGCAGTTCCGATTCGAAATCAGAGATTGTAGTTCCGGTTATGAAGGATGAAAAAGTGGTTGCAGTATTGGATATCGACAGCGATAGCTTGAACAGTTTTGACGAGGTAGACGCTTGTTATCTGGAAAAGCTTTGCAAAGAGGTCATTGCAGAAATATTATAATATTTATTTTTCGCCTTTTTAGATGACACTTTGATAAAATAACGCTATTTATAATAACATAGCATATAGACCGAAAAGGCATTTCAGGAATGTTCAGGCTCTTTTTCTTGTTAAAAAGCCGGCTTTTCATACTTACCCGGAACCTTTTTTCACTTTCCCGGAGGGTAATTTCAATTAGTACCGGTACTAAATCCTACTATCTGCGCAGATAAAAACACCTATATTTTAACTTTAAAACATATATGTTTTGATTTCAAAGCATATATGTTTCGTTTTTTGATGTTATTAAACAGAGACACGGCTCTGGAATGGTCATAAAGCCAAACCGGACGCAGATATCAAATAGATTATTATTTTCCTGTAAACAAACCAATATGTTTAGACGCGGATCACGCGGAAAACGCGGATTAGGGAATATTAAAACATGTATTAATCCGCGTTTTCCGCGTAATCCGCGTCTAATAAATTAATTTCTGCGCCCAATTCAACAAGTAAGAATCGCGTCAGTTTTTACAACAAACAGACAAAATTCAACCTCGCAAGAGTAGCGTATTCACAAACCATTCCGGGCATGTATCCATACAGATGACGCAGGAATGGGGTATTTTGACATTTTGTAAACTAAGGGAGGTTTTGACAAAAGGATTATTTCATAAAAGAAATATCCGTGCCCGGATTATATTTGCTGATTTGCGTTAGCTTATAGGTATCTATCTTTACTCTATCTTTAACTAATTCCGGGATGTTGAAGGAGAAAAGAGATAAATCGTAATAATCGGCATCTTGCTGAGGTAATAAAAACGGTTTGCCTGCTACTCCTTCCTCATTTATATAACAAATATACGGCCGGGTGTACAGCCCGTCGCCACGACGGCTGCTAAATACAAACCACCGACTGTTACTGCTCCATGAATGGTAACTATCCACATCCTCACTGTTTACTCCGGACAGGTCGTCTGTTTGGAGCGTATTTAGTTCCAACATCCGTAAATCGGCATCTTTATGCCAAATAGAGAAGTTTCCGTAACCGGAAATCGTATATAGCAAATAACGTCCATCCGGAGATACGCGCGGAAATTTAACACTGCGTCCCTCCTTCTCAGCATTATATAAGGTATCTACCTGACGTCCGAATACACGGGTTTCCGGGTCGAATGAAATGCTGAGCAGATTATAACGGATGTCTTTGTAAGATTCAGGCATTTGCTTCGCCTTAGCTGAACAGAAATAGAGCCGCTTGCCATCGGGCGAAAAGGTTGGGAAAGTTTCAAAATTCTCTTCTGAGAAGAGTTTCGGAGATGTAATGATTTCATGCTTTTCCACGTCATATACTACGACATCCGATTTGTTATCGAATACCTCTATTTTATTCGGGTCCGAAAGATGGAAATCCTGTTTTGTATCATTTGTCGAAAACGCAACATATTTGCCGGAAGGGTGCCATGAAGGATATACCAGGGCGGAGATAGTCTGTTCGGTTTTCGTATTCAACTTTTCTATCTTACCGTCGATAATCATATAGGTACCATTGTGTATCATACGCTGGTGGAACAACATCCGGTTCGGATTCTGCATACAAAACGAATGGCAGTTCATACAATTATTGTTTGTCAGCTTATTGCTGAGCAATGTTTCTTCCTTAAAGTTTTCCAAATTACGCTGGTAGATACCCATTTCTCCCCACATCCTGTATCCCGGGGCTATACGGCGATATACCAAATAGGAATCTATAGGTTCTTTAGCTATATGTACGGAAAAAGGTTTATACTGCATCCATTGACCGCCTTCCTCTGCATAGACAAGAAACTGAAGGGTCTCGCCTGCCGAGGTTTCCAATAAACGATGCCATTTCCCGGATGGAATCTGAAAAGAGCCTTGTTCGGAATCAATGCGTACCTGCTGTTCCCCATTCGAGATAACGACGAGAGATTTTGCGGGAGTATTCAATTTGAAATTTAACGGTGCAATATTACAGGGAACCGTTACATTACAATAATCAGGAAATATTCCCGGTAGCGTATCCTTTTTCTGTGCCTCCGGAATACCTTCACTACATCCGCATAAATAAAACAGGCATGCCAATAATATGTATAATCGATTCATATGATTAATTCAATTGTTTACAATAATAATAAAACCAGAATGTATCTCCATATTGACGGTAAAGCAACCCTAAGCCGTCCGGACTGTTCCTTGCTTGTTTGATGTCCGCCTGGAACTGACGGCAACGACGGATTATTTCCGGTTGGACTTTTATCTTTTCTAAAACGGAGGCATCCTCTACTGACAAGACCAAAGCTGCTTCCTGGAAATGGATAGGAAGAGGCTGCCACTCCGCTTTATCTGCAATCAGTAGAAGCAATGCTTTAAATGCATTCATTTCTTTTGCCAACAAATAAGAACATCCAAGATAATCCAATGCTATACGATTGACGGTAGGTTCCGACAAATGTTTTTCCCAAAGACTATCCATTCCGACCAGGCATAACAGATTATCATCTTCTGTTGAAGGAAGTTTTTTGGTTCCCAATTCTTTATCCTGAGCGATCTTTTCCGGTTCGCAGATGTATGTTCCATATTTTTCCGCCCATGTATGGTAATAGGGTGTCCGCTCAAGCAGATTGATATATTTCCGGACTATGGCATATTCTCCCCGTATCAGGTTTGTTTGTATCAATCGTTGCAGCATGCGTGGACTACATGTCCGTTTAGCCAGTGTCAGGCCCTCCATCGCGTAGCTTTCGGCGGTGCTGATATCCCCTATCATATAATGTATGTCGCTAAGCATTGCGCTCATATAATAGGAACCGTCCCAGGGGGCTATCAGGCTTTGAGGCCCTTGTTGGTCGAAATGGAATAATTTGTCACCTAATTCTCCTTTTGCCGCCAATGCCATATTCAGATAGTTTTGGCTAATCGGGTTCGGGATTTTCTTTCCTTTGTGCATTTGTATAAGGTTGTCCCATTTCTGATGGCGTTCCCAATAAGAGAGTTCATAAATCAGGCGGTTTTGTATATCCTGTCTATCCGGCAGGCAGAAAAAACAGATAAACAAGCTTACCAGTATAGCGGTACTGCCGGTTACAGCAATTTTACCAAGCAGCTTCTCTCCTTTTATTTTATCTAAAGAATAAGTTATGAGATATAAAATAACCAGAAGCAGGGTGTAGCGAATCCATACAAAATAGATGAAAGACTCCGGCAGCATTTGTTTTTCCTGGTATCGTATCGAATAAATTCCATCTGTCAGAGGGATAGATAAGGACAAGCGTGTAGAGAAAAATGAAAGTCCCAACCCAGTGAATAATGCAAAGAACGCATACGGCCATTTTTCTTTCCGTTGAAAAAAGCTAAGAGCTGCTAAAGCAATACCATAAAGTGCGGCCATCTGTCCTGCCAGTATATAAATAACGAATGTGCTTGCCAGGCTGTATAGGAACCAGACCTGTTTCCTGCGCAGAACGGTAAAAATAAATAACAACAACATCATCAGTAAAATCCCGATAGTCCCGTCGGGTACATAATTAAGGTTCATATGCACTTTCGTCAAGGCGGCGACGGGTACAAGGGCAAGCAAAAGATTGTATTCCCGCTGTGCTATCGTTTGTAGAAGTAAATAGCAAAGGACGCCTGTCGAACCAATCAATAAACTATTGACCGATATGGCAATAAAAAGATCCGGATAGTATTGTACCAGCATCTGTCCTGACACGGAACAAAAGCCTCCCGGTGTAAACAACAGGTCCCGAATAAAAAACCACTCCGGAATAAACAGTTGCATCTCTTCCTGTTGCTGGTAAAAAAAGATATTGAACGACCGGAAGAAGAAAAATAATCCCGCAAAAACGAGAAGCCAGAAGGCAAGTGCTTTCCATTTCATAAGTTTTTTACTCTTTATTAATATGAATAAGACAAAACAAGAGAGGAAACTACTGATTATAGTGTTTCCTCTCTCTCTTAATATATATTAAAACACAACTTGAAACATGTTATTTCTTGCCTCCATAACCCGGGTTTTGTTCTATCAGGTTATTAGCACCGATAATCGTATAGTGAATAGGGAATAAGTTTAAATTCTGATTGTTTGTAGCCTTATGATCCCACCAGTTTTCCGTAACATAGGCATCCCAACGAATCAAATCCGTACGGCGGCGGCCTTCTCCCAGAAATTCGACCATCCACTCTTTCAGCATGCGGTATTTATCCAGATTGGCTGCTGTTACAGGGTCCGGGTCTGCACCACCTTCAAAATAACGTTTGCGAACCTCGTTAATCAGGTCTGCCGCACCCGGTTTGTCTCCTGCACGCATTTTGCATTCAGCCAGCATGTAATAAATTTCGGCTATACGGATGATAGGGACGTCCGGGTCGAACATGCGTTTATAGTCATCTTGATTCGGACGCGGGCTACGTTTGGTTACACGTACACCGGAACTTTCTTCTGCAGTAGCAATTGTGGAGGGCAAATCTTTTACACTTGCATACTCTTTACCTACTTTGGCAAAATAAGCAATCTGGTCGCGTTCCACGATTACCTGGTCTTTATATTCACGGTCACCGGTACATACCCAATCAGGATTTAACGGATTTCTCAATTCACCCACGATAAACATACCACGGTATTTTCCACTTCCTTCGTAAACATACAATTGCTTGCGCAAGTCTTTATCATGAAATGATTCATACGGATTACCTATATTGAAATTATAGAGGTTACCTTCCGGGTCGCGGCTTGGAGTCAAACAGCAACCGTTATTGGAACCGGAATCTTTCAATCCTCCCAAATAATTCTTGAAATTATAGGGAACCATATAACTCCATAGCATACCGTCTGTCTCCAACTTCGCATTCTGACTCGGTACAGACCATATGATTTCAGTAGATGTCTCATTGGAGAAACCGAAGATGTTTGTCCAGTCCGGATCTAACTTATAAGAGCCGTATTTACCATCCAGGATATCCTGGCAGATAGTAGCCGTTTCTGTAAACATTTCCTTGCCGATATAAGATTTGGCATTGAAATACAAGCGTGCCTTTAATGCAGCTCCTGTAGCACGATTAATACTACCGTTCTCAAAGCTACCCAATTCAGTCTTCAAAGGAAGATTCGGTATTGCTTCTGTCAGCAGAGAGTCGATAAAGTTGAATGTTTCCAGAGCTGTAGCACGTCCTTTTGCATCTGTTTGTGTAGTCGTATACAAAGGAACCCCACCGAAGAAATCCAGACCATCCAGATAGAAAGAGGCAACCAGCGCCTTTTGCTGGTTCAGCATGGATTCGCGAACGCCGTCTTCAAATCCCAATGCCTTGAAATCAACCTTTTCCAAATCCTCTAATGCATCCCATGCCAAAGCGACCCCCATACCAAAGTTTGTCCAGCCCGTCTCGATAGCTGTCATATCTTCAGTATATTCATGATGATGGAATTTTTGATAAACGCCGGCATTATACCAGTCACTGCCACGGGTCGGTAAACAAAACTCGTCGGTTCCTAACTCTTGCATCATCCAACGAGGTTCGTTATGTGCCACATACCAACGCCAGTGAGTAAACGGACGGTTAAAACGTTGCCATACATTTTCCTGTGATGCATAGAAAGTTTCCGGCACGACCTGCGAATAATAAGTAGGCTCTACGCTGCATGACGTAGCGGCAGTCAATAACAGAATACCGGAAGCTATATAGTTTAATATATCTTTTTTCATTTTTAGCTATTTACTTTTATGTCCAACCAATTAGAAACTAACCTGAATACCTAACGTATAGGTACGAACCTGAGGATAAAGACCCGTAAACCAGTCGATACCACCATCCCATCCGGATACATTCACTTCAGGATTGATACCTGTATAGCCTGTGATAGTTGCAACGTTGTGCACCGTACCGTAAACGCGCAGTTGGTTTACATATTTCGTATACTTTCTCAAAGGAAGTGTATAACCTAATGTAATTGCATCGATTTTCAGGAAAGAACCGTCTTGCAAATAGTAATCACATTGTTGTTTTTCTCCACGGATATGGTCGAATTTACCGTATGCTTCTTTCAATACATTACAGTTGTCTACACCTTGAATACCAAAATACATATCTACAGTATTGTAAACATCGAAATCCAACCAACTACGCAGGTTAATACCTAAATCCCAGTTCTTATAAACAAGGGTATGGTTCCAACCCAGAATAACTTTTGGCATATAATTACCGATATAGCGTCTGTCCTGCTCTACCTTATCGCTTGCCGGAATAACTTCTCCGTCTTTATTATATAATAAGAAGTTACCTTTGTCATCAAAACCGGCGAACTGGTAGATATAGAAGCTACCGATCGTCGTGCCGGCTTCCAGGCGGTGAGCGTCACCCGGGTTACCCGGAGACGGGAAACCTGCAGCACTTAAATAGGTATTATCACCAGACATTGTCAGGATTTTTGCTGTGTTATGGCTCAGGTTCAGGTTTGTACTCCACGTGAAATCTTTCGAACGAATGATATCGCCGCCAACTTCAAATTCCCAACCTTTACTTTCCATGCTTCCGATGTTTTTCCACATACTTCCTTGTGGATACGGAGGCTGAGGCACTTTAATTTCATAAAGCATATTATCAATCTTACGACGATAATAGTCGAACTTACCATACAGACGATTATCGAGGAAAGCATAGTCGATACCTAAATCCCACTCTTTCTTTTCTTCCCAACCCAATTGCAGGTTCAGATTCTTGGATTTACCATAGCTCTTCGCCCATTGGCCGTTCGGAAGCATCCAGTCCTGGTCGGATGATAATGTGTTGGCGGTATAGTCGGAACCGAAGTCATTATTACCAGTTACACCATAACCGAAGCGGACTTTCAGGTCATCGATCCATTTGATGTCTTTCATAAAGTCCTCATTCGAGATACGCCAACCTGCAGATAGTGCCCAGAAGTTAGCCCAACGGTTATCTACTGCAAACTTTGACGATCCTTCATGACGGATAGATGCCATCAACATATATTTATCCTGATAAGAATAGTTCGCACGGGCAAATAAAGAGAACAGACGTTCGGTAATACCTTTACCTGAGCCCATTCCGGCTTTACCATCACTCAGGTAGGTTCCTGCACCTATATCCCAATACTTAACACCGTCTACCGGGAAGTTATAGTTTTCAGCATAGAAATTCTCATTGTTCTTTTCAAAATAAGAATAACCACCTACAACATTCAGGTTATGTCCGCCTTTAAATTCTTTGATATAAGTAGCAAAGCCTTCCGAAGTCAAAAATTCAGTCTTGCTAAACTCCAGCTTAGCATATCCTTTCCGGGAATTATTAATTTCGTCACGATGATTTTTAGAACGGAAATAATGATATTCCCACTGGCGGTTCTCATAACCGACTACCTGTTGTACAGACAAGCCCGGAACAGCTTTAATGTTCAACTTAATCGTTGCTTCCGGTTTGAACCATTTATCCAATCCTTCATACGTACTCAGACGGGCGTCCGCTACAACGTTATAATCAAGTGATTCGTTTGTCCATACATTCAGACCCGTTTCACTTTCGGGATCATACGGAGAGCGCGTCGGATTGTTACGCAGGGCTTGCTGGAAGTTCGGGAAGTTATTATTTCGGTCTGCCTGGCGATAATCTACATTCGCACGTATTTCCAACCAATCATCAAACAGTTTGAAATTTGAATTAACACGCCCTCCGAAGTCCTTACGGGAGTTATTGATGGAGATACCATCGTTGTCTTCATAAAACAGAGAGGTATAAATCTGTGCTTTTTCCGTACCGGCTTCCAGAGTGAGGTTATGTTTCTGTGAGAAATTGTCTTTTTGCAAAAGTTCATCCCACCAGTCTACATCGTCACCATAATCGATACCCACATTGTGCTCTACATATTCGGCGGCAGACAGCATTTTCGGTTTACCGAACGCCTGGCGTTTACGCAACTCCGCATTATAGGTCATTTTCACCTTGCCATCTGTATTCGCACCATTCTTCGTTGTAATCAAGATTACACCCGAGGCGGCACGTGTACCGTAGATTGCTCCGGCAGAAGCATCTTTCAACACATCTATGGATTTAATATCACTTTGGTTCAAAGAACGGATATCGCCTCCGGGGAAACCGTCGATTACGATAAGAGGGGATTTTCCGGCTTTTACGGAAGTCATACCACGTAACTGGAAGGTTGTCGAAGCATTCGGGTCACCGTTATTAATCATAACCAGCCCGCCGATTTTACCTTGCAAAGCGGTAGAAATATCCGAACCACTTACACCGACAGTCAAGTCGTCGGCAGATAATGAAGTAACAGCACTTGTCACCTGTTTTTTATCCAATGTACCGTACCCGACCACAACAACTTCACTTAACGCCTGGGTATCTTCCGCCATTGTTACATGAATGGACTTCTGACTACCAACCTTTACTTCCTGTGTAACATAGCCGATGTATGAAATAACAAGGGTCGCATTGTTTGGAACATCCTTCAAAACAACTTTTCCGTTCATATCGGAAATGTTTCCGTTTGTTGTTCCTTTCACTACAACGTTCGCTCCGATCACAGGACCCATTGCATCAGAAACAGTAACAGTAATAGTTTTCCCTACCTGGTCCGGAGAAACACTTTCAATTCGATTTTCAGTTAACAATTTTGCATTCTCATTTGCTGCAAAAGAACCTGTTGATAAACAGATTAGTAACCCACAAGTAACGTGGGCCACGCGAGACATAGGACTATTCCATTTCAAAGGAATGTCACCAATCTTTTTTTGTTGCATTTTCATGTATTATCATATAAAAGTTAATAATAAGAGTTTTCTAAGTAGTAGGATTCAGCCTACAGGCTTGAATCTTTTTCATCACAAAATTTCATCTATCACCATATATCATAGGCTTCCTCTTTTTGATTTGACATTATAATTTTATTTATCTCCTTTATCATATTCTGCAAGAATTGATTCCACACATCTAAATATGACAGCTATGTGCCGCCCTATAGATTTAAGTTTATTTTATTCGTCAAAAAGTATTCATTACATTTAATCCGCATTAAAAAACACTAACAAACAGGCAATTAGAAACAGACTCAGTCTTTACAGAACTATTTCAATCATATAGATATGTTAATCCAGAGTAGCTTTATATATAAATAAAGGTTAATAATATCCCTGTTTTTCAATATCGGATACAAAAATAAATAAAATATTTTAATCAAGAGTGTGAAAAGTAAAAAAAATCAACAAAAAAAATGATAGAGGGGCTTGTGAAATGTTTAATTTCTGCATTCTGATTTATCTTATAAATGCTACCAAAGCCTGTAAGTAGTATATCTTTTTTTATTTAGAACCAATGTATATTCCTGATTACCATTGAAATAATCTTCTTAAAATCCGAATAATAGAAAAAAAGATTAGGTTCTGTAAAGACTATGGTATATTTCTTCTAAAAAGACCTACAACCTTTACAATTCAAACGGACTTTAATTATAAGGCTCAGTTACCAACAAAAAAAATACTATGTATGACAAATTCATCATACATAGTATCCAAACTCCCCTTTTAAATCTTGAGGGATATATTTCGTAAAATCGCTATTCTGTCTTTATACTATCTACAGGGTTTGCATTTGCAGCCTTCCAGTTCTGGAAAGTCACTGTAGCTATTGTTATGACAGACACAATTACAAATGCAAGTACAAACACCCACCAGTACATCGGCGTCTTATAGGCAAAACTTTCCAACCAAACTTTTACGCCATACCAAGCTACCGGAGCTGCCAACACAAAACAGATTGCAACAATCCGGATATAAGCTTTATTAAACATTGCCAAAATTTCTCCCACCGTAGCTCCATGTACTTTCCGGATACCGATTTCTTTCTGGCGATATTGTGTTTCAAATACAACCAAGCCAAAGACCCCTACCAAAGAGATGATTATAGCCAACAGGCTAAACATGGTTATCATGCTACGCAGATTCTCTTCACGATGGTACAGGTTATTAAACAGTGTATCGTAAAATTCGATGTTGAATGGAAAAGACGGATCTATGGAAGCCACCGTTTTACGAATATGCTCTACGGCTGCCTGCACATCTCCACCAGCTTGCAGGCGGATATAAGAAACAGGTAAACTATAATCTTTCGTCACCATGAATCCTATATTATTCTCACCCTGACGGAGAGATGTAAATTTTACATTTCCTGTAAAACCGACGATACGTCCCACACGGTCGCCCCAACCACCAAACAAATCGCCGGCATCCATATCCATGCTTTTACGAGCGGTTTCATTAAAGATATAGAACATATCTTCCGACTGTGCATCCGAACGTTGGAAATTTCGTCCTTCGGTGACAGGAATTCCCATTGTCGATAAGAAATTATCAGAAACAACTAACAAAAAATACTGGAATTGTTTTTCCTTATACTTACCTCCATTGGTACTATAACCATCTCTGGAACCAAGTTTTTGCATTGAGAATGCTACATCTTCAATACCGGGATAATCTTTTAAGCGATTCACATACGTTTCATGGTGTTCATCATACAACTGTCCGCCTATATCTACTATGGCAATCTGGTCTTTATCAAACCCTAATGAGAAACCTCTCATGTAATTATTTTGCAAACGCATAAAACAGGCACTGATAATCAGCATGATGGAAACGATAAACTGGATACCTATTAATGTTGTACGCAATTTACGCCCCGATACCGAGAGCCCGAAACTACCTTTCAATACCAATGCCGGAGGAAATGAAGTTATGTAATAAGCCGGATAAACTCCTGCTATAACCCCGGTAAACAGCGCTATCACTGCCGAAAGCAAAAGAACAGGAAGATTACCGGAAAGACTTAAATCAGCTTCGATAAATGGCAAAGAAGCTGTTCCATTGAGTGCCCATACAATAAAAAGACTAATCAACCAGCTCAGCATACATATAATAACAGCCTCCACGAGCAGAGACCCACGAAGCACGTTATCCGAACTGCCCAATACTTTTTGTGTATTGATACTCTTTATACGCAAAGGAGTCAACGCCGTACTGAAGTTCATAAAATTGATGGCTGCAACTACAATAATCAGAATGGCAATCCACAATAAAAGCATTGCCACTTCCGAGTCGCCACTACGGAAAATATTACCATCATGGTCTTCATTCAGATAATAGATATCGGTCAGCGGAACCAGTTTTATCTTCTGATTGGGACGATCTATTTTTGAAAAATCAAAATGTTGATTAAAATTATCGACTACACTCTGTGCGGATGAGGCATCATCCAATAAGAGGAAACAGTAATAATTACTTGCTCCAAAGTTAGTAAGAGCAAACTCATGGTCTATGGCTGAGTAGATAATATTACGTAACTGAGTGTTTCCCGGAAAATCACGGTAAACAGCACCAACTGCCAAATCCGTTCTCTCCTTCGACCAGATATCCTCTTCGGCATGTATCGACCTACCTACAGCCGGTTGATTGCCAAATAATTTATGAGCCAGACTCTGTGGAATAATCACTTTGTCCGGTTCATATAAACAATTCGCATCACCCTCTACTATAGGAATATCGAACACTTTCGTGAAATCCGGGTGACAAGTCTGTATGGTCTCCCTAAATCCTCGCTTCTCCCCATTCTCCGTTACGGAGAAATAAACAGGTGCAATAAAAGGATTGATAAGTGTGCCCGCTTCGATATGTGGTGACGACTGGATGGCAGCCTCAATAAAAGCACGGGGCAAAATAGTTGAGAAAGTACCCGGCTCAACCAAATCCATTCTGTAGATTCTTTCGGATGTTGAGTGGCAACGGTCAAAATTCCGCTCAAAGTTAATCTGAATCAGAATAATAGTAAAAGCGGCAAATGCTACCGACAATCCTGCTATATTCAACAGCATCGCCATTTTGAACCGCCTTAGCACACTTAGAAAATTACGAATGATTGTTTTCATATATTTTATCTGTTTCAAGAATATGGAACAAGTCTCACGCTTTGAAAAACAAAGCTATACTCTTAATTTATTCAAATAGTATGCCAATACACTTAACACACTAATTATAAACGAGATAAAAATATATTATTCTGTAAGTACTGTCTAAAAATTAGACAGTACTGTATAATTTTTAGACACAAATGTAAATGTGCCTAAGATGTTCTCCACATAAATTCCAGGATACAAACATTCATTAGTATAATTTTTCCGGGTTTACTTCACTTCCACATTTTTCCCTTCGGTATTTGCCCGGACCAAATGGTCGTACATAGCTTCACAATAAACCGGAGGCAAATAGAAACGGCCCGGATATACCGCACAAAGATTAATTTTTACGGTTACTTGCTTACCTGCCGGCAGACGGTCGATGTAACTATACACCCTATCATCCCGGATATCCTGATAATTTACTCCTATTGCTTTGGTGTCTGTTGCTCCTTCATTCAGGAAGCGAGTATTCAAAATTTCCCAACCAGCCGGGAAGATTTCTGTAAGAGCCAGATTCTCATAAGTTCGCGGAGATGGATTCATAACTGTTACAACAGCCATAAAGTTCGTTCCCTGAGGCAAGTCCGCTACATTTACCGGACGGCCGGACTGATCCATATAGCTAACGGCCAACGATAATCCATTGGAATAAGCCTTTTCTTCACCTTGTGCCGGAATGCCTTCGGTGATAACACGGGCGAACAAAGTCGATTTACCTGTATTCTTTATTTCAAGAGAAGCGGATGATGCCGCTTTGGAAAGTAAATTTCCCGTCCATACGTTTTTAGCAGTAGTTATCTTTTCTGACTTATTGCCACAAGTATACGAGAAATCCATATCCCCTGCTACCTTATATTTATGTACATAATCAGAAAGTCCTACCAATGCAAAAGCGGTAGTCTGGGTACTCATCCAATCATCTGAGGAAAGAGCTTTAGACAAGTCATTTGCCAGAATAGCCGCCTCCTTGCCATTATTTAACAGACAAAGTGTTATTAAGCGGATAGCCTGATCGCGGGTATCGCTACCAAAGGTTTCGTCATATCCGGAATAATCCGTTTTCAGAGCTGTAATCTTTTCTATTAATGCTGTTGCCACATCAGGACGTCCGACTAACCCATAACCCGCAGCCAACAACCAACGGCTCATCGGAGCTAACGACTTGGTTTCTTTCAGACGGTTCATTGCGCCTACTTCCGGAGAACCGGCCTTTGCCAGAACAAACAGACGGTAGGCCTGCGTCATTTCCTCCGAACGGGAATAATAAGACTGAACAGGTTTCCAGTCGCGAGCTACCCGGCGTAAGTTATTCAATACATTCCGTTTCATAGCATCCGGGATTAAATATCCTTTCGCTTCCGCCGACAACAAGAAATGAGTAGCATATACGGTTCCCCAGGCATTGCTGCTTGTACCTCCCGGCCAAT
Organism: Parabacteroides sp.; assembly: GCA_019417325.1. Classification (GTDB taxonomy): domain Bacteria; phylum Bacteroidota; class Bacteroidia; order Bacteroidales; family Tannerellaceae; genus Parabacteroides. The sequence continues at coordinate 154,724 of DXVO01000030.1, forward strand.
AAGAGAAAGCTCCGTCTACAGTTTGATAAGAACGAAGGCGGCGTATCACTTCTTTCACAGCATCTTCCGTAGACAGTTCCTGTTCTTTTGTCAACGCTGCAAATTCTTTCAAATAAAGTTGCGGGAAACCTTTGGATGTAATCTGTTCCACACAACCATGCGGATATCCTAACAAGTAGGATAAACGGGTCGAAAGATTAATAGGTTTCACATCCGACATTTCCAATATCAGAGAATTCGTTCCGTCCAGCCCCGGCATTTTAGCCGTTCCCTTCCAGGATTTGCCAGGTTCCAGCGTAACCGGCGTAACCTTCACTTGCGGACGACTCACACTACGAATTTCAATATCCGTTTCATATACGGACTTTTCACCTTTTCCCGTAGCTGTAATCGTAACCTTTCCTGCACCGGGTTTATCTTTTACACGAATACGGAATAGGGCTTCCTTATCTCCTTTGGTTTGGAAATTCAATTCCTGGTTCGCACTTCCTACTACTTCCATATTTGAAGAGCAGGCAATAGATACCTGTACATCTCCTATTCCTTCTTCTGTCGCAAATACAGTAGCCGGGACCACCATTTCTTCACCGATACCTATTACACGTGGTAAAGTACCAAGCAACATTACCGGTTTACGGACAAACACGGACTTATCAGTATCTCCGTAAGCACTGCCATTACCGGCAACCACCATTACCCTCACTTTACCATTATAGTTCGGCATCTGATAAGAATGGCGTTTCTTTTCTCCTTTCTTCAAAAGGAACGGACCATCAAACTGCACAACCGGCTTGAAGCGATTCACTATCGCTTTCGGTCCCCTGTTCAATGCTTCATCACCACCGATGCTGAACATTTGTTCTATGCGTCCGCCATAAGCACCCAATACATAATTATACAAGTCCCATGTACTGACACCTAATGCTTCACGGGCATTAAACGCTTTCCAAGGATCTGGAGTCTGGAAGCGGGTTAAATCCAGCAGACCTTCATCTACAATAGCAAGCGTATAAGCCATCTCTTTTCCGTTTTTTTCGGAAACGGTTACCTCATACTTGCTTTCCGGCTTAATTTCATCCGCCATCCGGATAACCGGGGTAAGACGGCTTTCCGGAGATGTTACGGTAAACGGCACCACCCCGTACATACGGATTGGAAGGTCATTCTTCGTCATCCCATGCGGTTGCAATAAAGTAATGTAAACATAGGCATTCGGCTGCATATCAGGAGTCGCTTTTATCTTCACAGTCGTTTCCTGGTCATTGCAGTTATATTCATTCAAAGACAACAGACGAGTTCCGTTCTCTATACTTATAATAGCCCGGCTTCCCTTTGTCGACGGGAAAGTAACGACAATGTTTTCTCCCGGAGCATAATTATCCTTGTCCGTTTTAAACATCAACATATTTGCAGAAGAAGAGCCATTGGCATCACGACGTCCTTCGCTATCCGGCCAGTCAAAATAACTCACAATACCGGAAGAGTGATTCGTACCTTTATCTTTTACGGAAATAAAGTAAGAACCCCAATCATCTGCATCGAACATCAGCGGGAATGTAGTCAAACCGTTTTCTCCAGTACGGACTGTAAATTCCTTAATGGGTTTATTATAAGAGTCTGAAACGTAGTTTGCCAACATACTGTTATCCGAACTCCACCACCAATACCAGTATATTTTATAGACTTTTACCTCGATTTCCGTATTGGCAACAGGTTGTCCCTTATAATCTACAGATGCAACTTCATATGAATAAGCCTTATCAGTATTTAACTGCTTCTTCCCTACTTGAGGAGAATGAATACCTGCATACCGCTTATAAGGAGAATATAACATCCGGCTGGCATCGATACTGAAATCGCCGGATTCTTCGAACACACGGGTAACAAAATTTGCCAGTAACATGCCTGGAGCTGATGAACCTACCTCAAACCGTGCCTTTACCGTTGCATCTCCTATTTCGTTTGTCGTTCCGGAAATCAGTTTACTTTCTTCCGTATTGAAAACTTTGGAAGGGTCATCAAAACAGAAATTCTTAAACCCGTCGAATGTTGTGGTTGTAGAGATAAATGTACCTTGAATATCATATTTCAGGTTACGTGCCACAGCCCCTTGCAACCAAGCCACATGTAAATTAGCATCCAGAGGTTCACCACGAAGCAGGACCTTCTCCGGCATGGAAAGATTTATTTTCAAACGATTCGGTTTAATTGTTTCGATACGCAGGCGTTTGCTGAAACTTACTCCGCCCACGTTTACATTTACATTCCATGCACCTGTTGGAGCATCTGGCTCCGTCGGCATATCAAAGGTATATAATCCCAGTTCACTCTGTGTTTGTGTTTTACGCAGATAAAGCTGATTCAACGGATTATACAATTCCATTACCACAGGATGATTCGCCGGCAGCTTGCCTGAGCGATCATTCAACATAAAACTAAGATGAAGCGTATCTCCCGGTCGCCATACGCCACGGTCGCCATAAATAAAACCTTTGATACCTTTCTGTACAACTTCACCCGAAACATCAAAAGAACTAAGAGAAAGAGCCGAACCTCCATCTACCCGCAGATAAGAACGCTCGACGCCACGGGAGGCAATCACGTAAAAAGGTTTTCCGTTTTTCAAAGGCAATGTTACCTGTCCTTTATCGTTTGTCAATCCGGAGCCTAACTGCTGGTTCTGATAATTATAAGCTACAACCCTTACATTCCTTTCCGGTTCCGTATTCAACAGATTATGTACCAGAACTGTCATTTCATTATCTTCCCCGGACATAGCCATCAATCCCAGATTCGTTGCCAGGACATTCTTTCCCGTTGAAATATTAAAATAGTAGCTATTGGAGCAAGGATCGTTCCGTTCCATATAGTTATAATCCGACCAATCCAGACCGCTATTATAAAAATAGCCACCCTCATCGAAGCGACTGCTCTCTTCACGGAACTTAATTTCATCTTCTGCCAGTATTTGTTCTTTGGAAGGTTTTTCCTGTCCCTCGCAAGGGTAAGCCGACAAGTCTTTATCGGAAGAAAGTTCCACACGGTAAATAGCTCCCGGTTCGAGGTCTATCAACTGTTTTAAATCGATGGCATAGGTATTCCATTTTGATAAATCCTGTGTAGCGTCGTCATCCAGGAAAATCGTTTTCCGGGCAACCAGACGCCCTACACGCATCAGATCACTTTGTCCGTCCAAATCGTTTGTCTGCAAAAACTGACCGATATTCTGTTCCAATATTTTGATAACACGGACTACCACACCCCGCAAATACACAGCCTGGAATGGGACGAGCAACTGAGTGGACTGAGGTATTATCACACCTTCCCCCGTAAAACGAACAGCTGGTAAATCCTTATTTACCTCTATTTGTTTTACCACATTCTCTTTCAATATCAATCCGCTTTTACTGCGTATATTTTTAGACAAATGAATATTCATGGCTCCGGTACGTTGGGCATCCGGATACAACCGAAGCTTGTTTCCGTTTACATTTACAGATTCGGACTTATTCCCGCTAATGTAGGCAAGTCCCTCCATATCCTGTGCAGCATCCAGTAGCTTTGTAAAAGTAATCTCAACAAAACGTTCCGGTTCTGTAACATATTGTATGTCATATACGCTGAAATCATTCATGCCGGGAATATCTACCGAAAAAAGTTCTCCTTCGGGTACACGCTGCTTATTTTGCGCTATAGATACGACAAAAGGACGTGCGCCATCTACTCCCGCCTGTATATTTTGTAAAGTTACCTGATGCTTCTTGCCATCCTGGCTATGCTCCCAGGTTGCATCGGCTTTTTCTGAAAAACGGATTAATGATTCTACGGTTTCCGGAGTTTCCTTGTCAGAGGTAAAAAGAGAACATACAACATCATATCCGTTTTCGTTCTTCTTATTGACATCCATTGCATACAAGTTACCCCGTACCAATAATGGTAATGTAGAGAAACTGAATGAGAAATCCTTTTCCTTCCCTTCCACATCAAACCACTTGGAAAGGTCAGCACTTACTTTATAAGTTGTATTCCTGTCAAGTGCCTTCGTCGGCTTAAACTTAATTGTACGGTTATTCTCAAAAGAAAATTTACCGGGCACTTCTGGCCTAATTTTGATAAGCTTGTCCAAGTCTGTTTCTTTTATCTTTTCAGACGGGATTTCCTGGTTAAAAATAAGATAAACAGGAGTATATCTTGAAATTTTTCCGGAAGTGAAGGCTTCCACGTAAGGATTGAACATTAATTCTTCATCTCCTCCACTACCGGAATTGCATCCGGTAAACAATGATATCAGGTAAAATGAGCACAACAAATATAAATACTTCTTCATAGAATCCCTTAATTTACGGTTACTATACTTTTAAAACAGTTAGCCCACGAATATAAGTATTTAATTTTACATTTTTTACAAATGATACAGAGGAAAATACTATCTTTGTATAAACCAAATAAGAAGATTACATATGGCAACCAATGGGAATGTCATATTACATCTGACTGGTTGTTAATATGGGAACAAAATGACAATGATTTAATTTTACTATTGATGAATACAGGGAGTCATTCCGATCTTTTCTAACATAACATGCATCACATTCGAATATCTATAAAATCAACCTTAAGACGGAAGAAAACCCTGATAACTTTTCTTCTATTCATATTGTTTTTCTGGGGATGTATGTACATATGGGTTCCAAAAAGATTATTCCAGGTACCTTATTCCACATTACTCTATTCGTCGGAAGGAAACCTGTTAGGAGCGCGTATCGCCCCGGACGGACAATGGCGTTTTCCTGCAACGGATTCATTGCCGGAAAAATTTATAGACTGCCTGCTTACTTACGAAGACAAACGCTTCTACTGGCATCCGGGAATCGATATAGCAGCCATATCACGGGCATTCCGGTTAAATGCCAAAGCAGGAAAAGTGGTCAGTGGCGGAAGTACTATTACCATGCAACTTGCCCGTATAGCCAGAGGGAACCAGGAACGTACTTTCTATGAAAAAGGAATTGAAATCTGTTGGGCTCTTTATCTGGAAAGCGTTTACAGTAAAAAAGAGATATTAAACCTATATGCCTCCCATGCCCCATTCGGAGGAAATGTCATAGGCATTGAAACAGCCGCTTGGAGATATTTCGGACGCAGTGCCGCAGACCTTTCATGGGCAGAAAGCGCAACACTTGCAGTTCTTCCCAACTCTCCCGCCCTTATTCATCCGGGGAGAAACAGAAAACAACTGAAAACCAAACGTGATAAACTGCTTGCTTCTTTAAAACAAAGAAGCATTCTGGATGAAACGGAATACGAACTGGCCTGTATGGAGCCCCTTCCCGAAGCCCCCGTCCCACTGCCGAACGATGCCCCTCATTTATTGGAGCGCTTGGCTGCCCAGACACCGGGAACCCGCATATCCACTTCGGTACGACAAATGTTACAACGGCAGACACAAGACATTGTAAACCGTTATGCCCTTGAATACAGCTCCAACCATATCCACAATATAGCGGCAATCATCGCCGATGTGGAAACTGGAGAAGTGCTTGCCTATGCCGGGAACGCAACTTTCAAAGCGGATGCCCGTAAGAGTAACCACGTCGACATCATTACTTCTCCACGGAGCACAGGCAGTATCCTGAAACCATTTCTTTACGCAGCCATGCTGCAAAGCGGGCAAATACTTCCGAACACATTGGTATCCGATGTTCCGTTAAACATAAACGGATTTACTCCCCAGAATTACAATAAAACCTTTTACGGTGCGATTCCTGCTCATCAGGCTATCGCACGTTCACTAAACGTGCCACTTGTCAGGATGCTATCCGAATACAATACCGGGCGTTTTATGTCCCTGCTCAAATCCTATGGGATGACTACTTTACGTTTCTCGGAAGACCATTACGGTGCCGCTCTCATTTTAGGAGGAGCGGAAGGAACTTTATGGGATATGTCCGGCATGTATGCTTCCATGTCGCGTGTACTCTCCCATTATCGTAAATATAATGGCAGGTATAATCCAGCCGACATTCATCCGCTTACCCCTTATCCTGTTAAAGAAAAAGAAGCTACGATCTTGTCTCCTGCAGACAAGCGGCTAACGGATAAACCACTGCTTTCTGCCGCTTCGCTCTGGTTCACATACGAAGCCATGTCTGCATTGAACCGCCCGGAAGAAGAAGCCGACTGGCAACAATTCAATTCAATGAAACAGGTTGCATGGAAAACAGGTACCAGTTACGGAGGACGTGACGCCTGGTCTATCGGAACCACACCGCGCTATGTAGTCGGTGTATGGGTTGGCAACGCATCCGGAGAAGGACGTCCGGGCCTTACTGGCGTGGGAAGCGCTGCTCCGGTCATGTTCGACCTCTTTTCGCTGTTACCTGCCGGAAACTGGTTCGACGAACCTTTTGACGAAATGGAGCCTATGGTAATCTGCCGCCTCAGCGGACATAAAGCGTCTCCGATCTGTGACCTGACTGATACGTTATATATGCCGCGCACGGGGATTAATACCCAAGTTTGCCCTTATCACCAATTAGTACATCTTTCGGCAGACGGCAGGTTCCGGGTAAACAGTTCCTGCGAATCGGTCGACCATATGGTAACCCGTCCGTGGTTTGTTTTGCCTCCGTCGCAAGAATATTATTACCGAAATTATCATATCGGCTACACCCCGCTGCCTCCTATCAAACCGGGATGCGAACAGGCACAAAGCCGTCAGATCGAACTGATTTATCCCGAACATAATGCAGTGCTCTATCTTCCCAAAGGCTTTTCCGGACAACAGGAGAAGTTTATATTTAAAGCCGCACACGCACGCCCCGAAGCTGTTATCTATTGGCATCTCGACGATACATATCTGGGGGAAACCAAAGACAGGCATCAGATAACCTGTTCCCCGGCACCAGACAAACATATGCTTACGTTAATAGACAACTGGGGAAACCAAAGGAAGATTCTTTTTGAGGTGAAATAAAACAAAACAACCACATAAGAATAAAGGATGTATATCAAAAACAAAGAATGAACAAAATCTAAAAATTTAGGCTGAAATCGGCTGTACACTATATAAAGTTTACCATGGAAAAGGCTATGCAACAGAAGCAAGCTGAAAGTTTCCATTCCCGGAAAGAATACGGTAGAAATCAACGACGATGCAAAGGGTATCCGCCTGACTGACCAGCACAAAAACGAGATTACGATGGAGATACCTCATGTAGGCGGACCGGTAGTAGGTCCCGGTGTGCAAACCGTATTATCGGCAGCCGTCATAGGTGACATGTACGTCTGCGTAGGACCACCGGATACAATAATAAAAGGTTCGTCCACCGTAATGATAGGCGGCAAGCCTGCTGCACGAATAGGCGACAGCACTGCACATGGTGGCTCGATAGTCATCAGATGTCCCACAGTGCTGATTGGGGGATAGGCCGTAAAAAGAACAGCGCAGACTGTAATCACAATCTGCGCTGCCTGTTTTCAGCTTTGCAATCTTTTAATCATCCATTTCCATCATCAAAAAATCTCCATTGAGATTAAATTTTAATTCCATGCCGTTGGACAGTTTTACTTCATAGTCTGTACGGTCAAGATTTATTTTAACCAACTGAGAATCGGCATAGTTCGTTTTTATAAAGTTCTCAATCTTTACAGGGACAATACCTGCAGGTATGGCTGTCATCATTGCCGATTCGATTTCTTTCCACATGCCTTTGCTGTTAAATTCAATCTTTATACCTCCATCAATATATACGGTATATTCTGTTCCACCCAAAAATTCAGGATCAACCGTAGAAGATAATACCTTCGCCTGAGCAAAATGTTTTGTAATAAAGGTCCTGGCATTCTGAGGAATCTTGTCATAAGCAATTGGACGATCATCAGCGAACGCTGCACCGCTACTTATAAGTAATGCAACAAGTAATACTAAAATCTTTTTCATAACTGTCATTTTTTTTACAAAGTAACAAATTGTGACCTTGTTGGTTTAAAAAATCTCATTATTTTGAATAATGACAAATGTAACAAAAGATACAACGTCAAACAGCCTCTACAAGGACAAACAAATTATAATGGACTTAATGGGACTTCTTTGCTATAAAACAAGACCTTTTCCATGGAAAATGAGACACAAATAGTATAAAAGCTTTCTGAACTACCTTTATTAAACTTTAAACAGATATATAAAAATACATATTATACCTATTGTACCTCTTTGGGCAATACATATTTTAAAATAAGATACCCGCACAATCCGGAAATAAATGAACCGGCAAACACTCCCAACTTCGCTTGATTCAGTAAGTCAACTCCTATATCCGGCATTCCGGAAAAAGAAAGATTCGCAATAAACAATGCAACGGTAAAACCTATGCCACCCAACATGGAGACTCCGAAAAGGTTTCGCTTTGTAACCCCTTTGGGCATCGCTGCAAGCCCCAAACGGGAAAACAGGTAAGTAAAAGAAAAGATGCCCAATGATTTTCCAACAAACAATCCGGCAAATACAGCCAAAGGGACCTTCATCAGTGAATCCGGTTGAATATCTCCGAAAGTGACTCCTGCATTTACAAAAGCAAAAAGAGGTAATATAAAGAAATTCACCATCGGATGTAATTTATCGGCAATACTCTGCAAGGGACTAATAGTCTTATCTGCCAGGGAATGGATATTATTCAATACTTGTATCTGCGTAGGGGTCAGGACTTCCGCCTTCTTAGAATGGCGCACCTCGGTATAATCCAACATATTCAGATAACCGGTCATGTCGCAGGTAAAATCATCCAGTTTAACGACCGGACGTGCCGGAACCGTAAATGCTACCAGTACCCCGGCAATAGTAGGATGAATACCGGACTCCAAAAAAAGCATCCAAACAAAAAAACCGATAACATAATAAAAGATATTACTATTAACCCTCATCTTTCCACCAAAGTAAAGCAAGGCTAACAGAGCCAAAGAAATAAGTAATGGCTGGACTGAAATATGTCCACTATAGAACAATGCAATAATAATAATACCCCCTATATCGTCCACCACTGCAAGAGCCGTAAGGAAAATACGCATGCTCAATGGAACCCGTTTCCCTAAAATTCCCAGTACGGCAAGGGCAAATGCTATGTCAGTAGCCATCGGGATTGCCACACCTCTTACCTCCGGAGCGGAATTGCATACCAGATAATAGAACAACACAGGAACGACCATACCTCCGCATGCCGCTATAATCGGCAGCAGCGCTTTTCGTACGGAACTAAGTTCTCCAATCAATACTTCCTGTTTAATTTCCAAACCGATTACAAAAAAGAACATGGCCATCAAAGCATCATTCACAAAAGCAAGCATCGACATTGGAGCTCCATGATGTTCAAAAGGAACAAAATTTCCTATTTTAAAATCTATTGGATAGGCAAGGATATGATGGTAAGATTCGGCCCATGGTGAATTGGCAAAAATCATGGCTAAGATAGTCGCCATGAATAATAAAAGACTGGCGTTCGTTTTCTGTGTGGCAAAACGACGTAACGGTTTAAGGATAACATTAAAGGTATTCTCCATACAGTATCAAATATGTTACGGGGAGATAACTTGCTGAATATCTCCCCCAGGATTTTTTCTTATGATTGCATCTTGTGCATTTCAGCTTGTTCCAGTTCGTATGCACTGCGGGTCAGCTTTTCTACCCAGACAACAAATATACCAGTTAAAATTAGATTAAACACTATAGTTAATACGGAAATCATCAATGCCGGTCCACCTAGATTATATCCTAAAGCGATAAAAATAATCCCGGCTCCTACCTCACCACGGGTAAACATCCCGATTGACAAGGCCAGACGCTCACGCTTCCGTCTTTCACGATAGAAAAACAGCGGGAAAAGTTTTCCGATATTGGAAAGGAAAGAAACAATAACCACATGTGTTATTATCATCGGCCACGACATCATTGGCTGGGAACCCGTAATTGTGGATGCTTCAGCAGACTGAGCCCCGAAATCGACACCAAAGAAAACCGGCATACTGACACCGACCAAAAACATGAAAAGAAATGATATGGCGGTAGCCACATTATATTCAACCTTTGTATCGATATGCTTATGCTTCATTATCATACCCAGGACAAAAGCCGGCAACAACACTTCGATGTGTATACTTGCATCTTCCCCATACAAATGTTTGGACACCAGATACACAACCTGTGTGATACCGAATGTTACAACAGCATAAAGTAATATTGCTTTCCAGTCCTGGCGCATATCATACGAGCCCATTTTCTTCCAGCCAAGTATAAGCAGTACCATTACTATCAGAATGATTACCCCTAACTGCCAGCGCAGACCGACCATCATGATTTGTAATGGTATCATCAACAAGATGGTATCCAAGTCGTCGAAGATAGCTAAAACCTGTACTTTTTTATATACCCATGAAGCCTTAAGCCCTGCGGCGGCAAGCATGGTAAACAAAATTCCGGCAGAAGTCGGAGCGGCAAAACGGCTCAACAATAAATTTTCTTTCCAGGCATCTCCGCTTGTCCAATAGATATCCGGAAGAAGCACGAACATATAGTATAAAGCAACAAATATCCAAGGGAAAGCAGCGGTAGCCATCGCAATAAAATAATCTTCTGTATAGGATCTCCAGCGGGTTTTATCCATTTCAAACTCGCGTCCTACATTTATCATAATAAAAGCAAGACAAACATATAAAAGTGTGTTGGAGATCGTTTTGACTGACAAATAGCTGTCTCCTACCATTGTAGGAAGAAATTGAGAAACCACTAAACCAACCACAAGGAAAAAAGAGAATAAAAGGATCTTCTTCATTATTTTACTAACTGTTTTTTATTTAGATTTCAGCACACAAAAATACAACAATCCGGTCAAACCTGAAAGAGCAGTAATACCATCTTTCAGATTATTAATAAATTACTTCAACCGGGCAGTATCAACTTTCAACAAACGCGCCTTCAACCGGTCGGCGTCTCCTTTCCGGATACGAAGAGTTATTTCACAATCCATATCAAAGTGCTGGGAAACGACTGTAGGCTTATCTTCCTTCACAATACGCATAATACTGTTCAAAAAAGGATACTCAAACAAAACTGTAATATCTTCGTCAACAGTACGTTCCTCTATTTCTGCAGCAGCAATCGCTTCTGCAGCAGCAGTACGATATGCAACAATAAGCCCGCTGGTACCCAACTCGATACCACCGAAATACCTGATTACAACAATTAAAATGTCAGTAAGTTCATTTGAATTAATCTGTCCGAGGATTGGTTTGCCGGCTGTAGAAGAAGGTTCCCCATCATCGTTGGCACGAAAAGTTTTCCGGTCTGCTCCCAACATATATGCCCAACAGACATGGCGGGCATCATAATAGTCTTTACGATATTTTTCTACTTGTTCTTTTACTTCTTCTACAGTACGCACCGGGATAGCATACGAAATAAAACGGCTGCGCTTTTCCGTATAATATCCTTCGGCTATCTGTTTAATGGTTCTGTAACTGTCGTCTGCCATCCGTTAATCTGGAATATGGGTTTTCTGTTCTTCCCGGAAAGCCCGGAAATCTTTCATTATTTCCTCTATTTCCTCTATAAAATAAGGATCTTTCACGTTCTTCTTTACTTCCTCGTAGTAGGTTTCAATCGCAGCCAGGGCACAAAGATCTTGTCCCCGTAACAAAAAATAGGGTTCCTCTTTTTCTACACACTGCTTAATCATTTGAATAGGGTTCTTCATCTTTTTTATTTCTTTAGTTCATCTTTTAAAAACGGAGCCGTATAACTTTTTGTTTTTGCTTTTATCATTTGTTCCGGGGTACCGGTAAAGAGCACTTGTCCACCGCCACGGCCACCTTCCGGTCCCATGTCGATAATATAATCGGCACATTTGATCACATCGAGATTGTGTTCAATAATGATAATCGTATTACCTTTCTCCACCAATTTATTCAGGACACCCAACAATACACGGATATCTTCAAAATGAAGACCGGTAGTCGGCTCATCCAATACATATAACGTTTTCCCCGTATCACGCTTTGCCAGTTCGGTAGCCAGTTTGACACGCTGACTTTCCCCTCCGGACAAGGTAGTGGAGGGTTGTCCCAGTTTTATATATCCTAAACCTACATCCTGCAAGACTTTCACCTTGTTTAAGATAGAGGGAATATTCTCGAAAAACTCTACTGCCATATTGATTGTCATATTCAACACATCTGCAATAGATTTACCACGAAAACGGACTTCCAACGTTTCACGGTTATAACGTTTGCCATGGCATTCCTCGCAAGGTACAAGGACATCAGGTAAGAAATTCATCTCGATGGTCTTATATCCATTACCCTTACAGGTTTCACAACGCCCTCCGGCTACGTTAAATGAAAAACGCCCGGGTTTGTACCCGCGAATCTTAGATTCCGGCATCTCCACAAATAAATTACGGATATCGGAGAACACGCCGGTATATGTGGCAGGATTGCTTCGGGGAGAACGACCGATAGGCGACTGGTCCACGTTTACAATCTTGTCTACATTATCTATCCCCTCAATCGATTTATAGGGTAACGGATCTTCCAGAGAACGGTAAAAATACTGGCTCAAAATAGGTTGAAGCGTCTGGTTTATCAGCGTCGATTTGCCACTACCGGATACACCGGTCACACAAATCAATGTACCGAGCGGGAATGTAACATCCACGTTCTTCAAGTTATTACCGCAGGCTCCTTTTATCGTCAGGAACTTTCCATTTCCTTCCCTGCGTTTCTCCGGGACAGCAATTTCTTCTTTTCCGTTCAGGTAGGCAGATGTCAGTGTATCTGCTTTTAACATATCTTCCGGAGTTCCGGCATAGACAACTTCTCCCCCAAGACGTCCGGCTTTAGGTCCCATATCCACCACATAGTCAGCATTAAGCATCATATCCTTATCATGTTCCACAACTACTACCGAGTTTCCGGTATCCCGTAACTCTTTCAGGGAGTTTATCAGGCGGACATTGTCGCGTTGGTGCAGACCGATACTCGGCTCATCCAATATGTAAAGTACATTTACCAACTGACTACCAATCTGGGTAGCCAGACGGATACGTTGGCTTTCTCCTCCGGATAAAGTAGCGGAAGCACGGTTCATCGCCAGATAATCCAAGCCTACATCCAACAGGAATTTGAGGCGGGAACGTATTTCTTTCAAAATCTCAACAGCTATCTGTAACTGCTTTTTATCCAGTTTTTCTTCAATGCCATCCAAGTATTCGTAAAGTTCGGAAATATCCATCTCCGCCAGTTCTGCAATATTTTTTCCGGCAATCAGATAATGCAAAGCTTCCTTATTCAGACGACGCCCGTTACATTCGGGGCAAGTCGCCATTTTTATGAACTGTCCTGCCCATTTTTGCGCAGAAGCAGAAGCTTCTCCATCCTGTTGCATCAGGATATATTTAGCAACCCCTTCATAGGTCATAAAATAGTTAGAAGAACCCAGCATCTCATTTTTTACCTGCAGCCGTTCGTCCGTTCCGTTCATGATCTCATCCATCGCCTCTTCCGGAATGTCTTTGATCGGAGTCTTGACCGTAACACCATACTTTTGACATATCGCATCAATCTGCCAGAAAATAAGGGAGTTTTTATATTTACCGAGGGCTACAATTCCTCCACCGTAAATACTGAGTGACGGATCGGGTACGATTTTCTCCATATCCAACAGGTTCACCTGTCCCAATCCTTTGCATTTCGGGCAAGCTCCCTGAGGAGAGTTAAAGGAGAAGTTATGAGGAGCCGGCTCGCTATAAGATAGCCCGGTAGCCGGATCCATCAAACGGCGGCTATAGTGACGTACCTCGTTTGTTTCGGCATCCAACACAAGAAGAAGCCCATCTCCCTGTTTCATTGCGATCCGCAGGCTTTCTTTCAGGCGGCGTTCATCGCTCTCGGATACAATCATTTTGTCGATTACGACTTCTATACTATGCATCTTGTAGCGGTCGAGTTTCATGCCATGGAATATTTCCTTCATCTCGCCGTCTACACGTACATTTATATATCCTTTCTTCCGGATTTGTTCGAACAGTTCCTTATAATGCCCTTTACGGTTCCGCACCAGTGGAGCTAAAAGGTAAGTCTTTTTTCCCCGGTACTTCTCCAGAATCAAATTAAGAATCTGTTCTTCGGTATATTTTACCATCTTTTCCCCACTCAAATAAGAATAGGCTTCCCCAGCCCTTGCATAAAGCAAACGGAAAAAGTCATATATCTCAGTGGTGGTACCCACGGTAGAACGCGGATTCTTATTGGTCGTTTTTTGTTCGATGGATATAACCGGACTCAACCCGGTTATCTTATCCACATCCGGACGTTCCATATTTCCAAGAAAATTCCGGGCATAGGCAGAGAATGTTTCCACATAACGCCGTTGGCCTTCCGCAAAAATAGTATCGAACGCCAACGACGATTTACCGCTACCGCTCATACCGGTAATCACCGAGAGTTTATTGCGGGGTATTTCTACATCTATATTTTTCAGATTATGGACACGGGCACCTAAAACGGAAATGCGCCCTCCTTCCAATGCATTCTTATCGTTCATTTTCATATAAATTCAACAACTATTTTACAACCCAGGCCGGATTATGCACTTTGGTCTTGGCCTTCTTGTAATACATTTCTTTTTCCCTTGGTATGAGTAGTGTATATGTTTTACCTAATGTCTGGAGCTTCCGGTCCATCAACCAGGGATTGAAGCGTTTCAGGTCGGCATAAGTAATCCCTTTCGATTTGGCAAATATTGCAAGATCGGGTATATCGGAAGAAACTTTTACTTCGTCACATTCTATCAGTCGATATAAGTCGTTCGGACGAAGAACAAAGCCATATTTATAAGGAGCTTCAAACACCTGTTTCATTGCCATGATACGATATACATAACGGGATGTTTCCTCTACCAGCCATAAGTCGAAGGTGCTGTCAGCCTCTTGTTTTTCCAACTCTGTAGAAATACGTCTCATTCCGGCATTATAGGAGGCAGCCACTGTCGCCCAGTCTCCATATTTGGCATAGGCATCTTTCAGATAACGACATGCGGCTTCCGTTGATTTAGCAACATCCCGGCGTTCATCTACCGTCGCAGTGATAGTCAACCCATATTGCTTGGCTGTACCTTCCATAAACTGCCACGTACCGACAGCACGCGCAGGAGATACCGTTCGGGGCTCCAGAAAACTTTCTATTACGGCAAGATATTTAAAATCGTCGGGAATACCGTTTGCTTTTAGTATTGGTTCTATGATGGGAAAATAACGGTTGGCACGTTTCAGAACCAGCAATGTTACAGAATGCTGGTAAGTAAAACTTGTCAGCTCACGGTCGAAACCTTCATACATATTATAACGTGTCAGGTCATAATCTTTCCCACAAAAAGAAACGGACGCAGGCACTTCCGGCGACATTGTTACCGCAGACACCAGCGGGCGCTCTTCTTTCACTTTTTCTGAATCGGTGGAACCAATGGATAGGCAGGCGGTAAGACAAATTACACTTCCTGCAAAAAAACTGATTATACTATTTTTTGTAAATTTCATCTGTAAGATATTATCCTTGATTTGGCTTCCAAAGTTACAATTTTTCCCTGTATCTTTCCGCTCCGCACAGCCAAAAAATAACAAAAGTCCGTATATTTACAATCTCGTTAAAAACTAACAGATATGGAATATCATTTAAACACCTCTCTCGACGGAAACATTGCAATGACTTTCCGTTTCCATGAGGATTCTGTTTTACAAAATAATAAGAGCCTTTACAAATTCATTTGGGTACAGGCTGGTTCATTAGATATAGAAATAGACCACGTAATCATACATCTTGAAAAAGATGAAATAATTTCGTTGACGCCATTACATCATATCGAAATAAAAAAAGTAGAAGGAGAATATCTTACTTTCCTGTTTAACAGCAACTTCTACTGCATTTATGGACACGACAATGAAGTTTCCTGCAATGGCCTGTTATTCAATGGATCTTCTAACATTGCCCGCTTAAAACTAAGCCCGGTACAGGCGGAAAATCTGCATGATATTATCCGTATTTTCATGGGAGAATGTTCTATACAGGATAATTTGCAGGAAGAAATGCTGCGTATTATCCTGAAACGTTTCATCATTACTTGTACCCGTATCGCCCGTGAGAAATTTGAGGTCAACCTTGAAAAAGAAAAAAGCTTTGATATTATCCGGCAATATTATGTATTGGTGGACAACCATTTTAAAGAAAAAAAACAAGTTCAGGATTATGCCGACCTTTTATTCCGCTCTCCTAAAACCTTGTCGAATCTTTTTTCTTCATATGGAATCCCCTCGCCCCTGCGCATCATCCGCGAAAGAATAGAAGCGGAAGCCAAACGTCTTTTACTTTATACGGACAAAAGCGCCAAAGAAATCAGTGAAATCCTGGGGTTCGAAGAACTGGCTGCTTTCAGCCGCTTTTTCAAGAAAATGACAAATGAAAGTATCTCGGACTACAGAAAAAGGGAAAAACGGGAACAATTGCCAACTTAAGCAGTGAAATTGCCATTTATTACACAGGAAAAACCATTGATCTTTGCATTATCAGTTAAACATCTAAAAACATAAAGCAAAATGATCACAAAATTACAAACTCTTTTTACTGCTTTCCTGAATATAGCAGCTTCTACTCAAAAACTGGGTATTAACCTGATCCGTGTGGCAATATTGATTATCTTCGTCTGGATAGGCGGACTGAAATTCTGGAATTATGAAGCCGAAGGAATTGTACCGTTCGTGGCAAACAGTCCTTTTATGAGTTTCTTTTATACAAACAGTGCACCGGAATACAAACAATATAAACTGAAAGAAGGTGAATTTAATCAGGAAAAACATGACTGGCATAAGCAGAACAACACATATGGTTTCTCTTATGGATTAGGAATCCTGATTATGAGTATCGGAATCTTAACGTTTTTGGGAACATTCTTCCCTAAAATAGGTTTAATAGGTACCGGACTGGCGATTATCATGACATTAGGCACGCTTTCCTTCCTGTTCACCACCCCTGAAGTATGGGTTCCGGATTTGGGTAGTGGCGAACATGGTTTTCCGCTATTAACGGGAGCAGGACGCCTGGTTATCAAAGACACAGCCATTCTTGCCGGAGCAATCGTTGTATTATCAGATTGTGCTAAAAGAATTTTACAACAACACAAATAAAAGCGGTTATGAAACAGTACGACGCAATTATTATCGGGTTCGGCAAAGGAGGTAAAACCCTTGCCGCTGAACTGGCAAAAAGGAATCAAAAAGTAGCTATGGTAGAACGTTCCGACAAAATGTATGGAGGAACCTGTATAAATATAGGCTGTATACCGACAAAAACGTTGGTACACCAGGCTAAACTGGCTCCTAAAACAGCAACATGGGATGAAAAGAAAGCATATTACAGGCAAGCTATTGCTAAAAAAGAGCAGGTGACTACCCTGTTGCGAGGAAAAAATTACCAGAACCTGGCAGATAATCCCAACATTACGGTATATACCGGCAACGGTTCATTTATAAGCCCGGAAATTATTGAAGTCGTTACCAAGGAAGAGACATTCCATATACAGGCTCCACAAATATTCATCAATACCGGAGCCGAAACAGTGCTCCCTCCCATTCCCGGAATAAAAGAAAATCCGGTTGTATATACCAGTACATCCATTATGGAGCTGACAGAGTTGCCGGAACATCTGGTAATCGTGGGAGGTGGATATATCGGATTGGAATTTGCTTCCATGTTTGCTTCTTTCGGTTCCAGAGTCACAGTACTTGAAGGATATTCCGAACTCATACCACGGGAAGACAGGGACATTGCCGCTGCGGTAAAAGACACCTTGGAAAAGAAAGGAATTATATTCCGTTTGAATGCCAAAGTCCAGTCTATAGATAAAACGGCTGTACTATACGAAGATACGGAACAAAAAGAAACGCTTCGTTTGGATGCTGATGCAATTCTACTTGCCACAGGCAGAAGACCTAACACAGCCGGACTAAACCTGGATGCAGCAGGTGTGAAAACAGATGAGCGGGGAGCTGTTATCGTAGACGATCATTTGAGAACAACAGTCCCGAATATACGTGCAATCGGGGATGTAAAAGGCGGATTACAATTCACTTATATTTCCCTGGATGATTATCGTATCATCAGAGAGGATTTATTCGGAAACCATGAACGGAACACGGGAGATCGCGAACCGGTAAGTTATTCTGTTTTTATCGACCCGCCGCTGTCACATATCGGCATGAATGAAGATACAGCAAAGAAAAAAGGACTTACAGTAAAAACAAACAAAGTTATTGTTGCCTCCATTCCCAGAACCAAAACAATAGATGAAACTGATGGTTTGATGAAAGTTGTTGTAGATGCAAATACGAATAAAATTCTGGGATGCACCTTATTTTCTCCGGAATCAAGCGAAATGATAAACAGTGTGGCTATCGCCATGAAAACCGGATTAGATTATACATTCCTCCGGGATTTCATTTTCACCCATCCAAGTATGAGCGAATCGCTCAATGATCTGATGAATTTATAAGAGTAATTCAAGGGAGTAAACTGTTTCTGCCCACAACAGGGAACTCCCCTAAATACATCTTACTGCATTATCTTTCAGTTTTTATTTCTATCTTTGCGTGAAATAATCAATCAGCAAATGAATAGGATTAGCATTTACATTTTAATATCTTTTCTGAGTTTTGGAAGTGTAACCGTTTATTCGCAAAACAACAAGCCTGAAACTATCGTAACCAGCGGGCAAAGTGATGAGATATTTTATCATACCATAGAACAAGGACAGACTGTATATGCCATTGCTACCATGTATGGAGTCACAGTTGATGATATTTATCGTTTGAACCCTGGAAGCAAAGAGTATATCAAAGCCGGAGCAACCCTAAAAATTCCCCAACGTGATACAATGACAGGGGCTACCGATAAAAAAGGAGATGGCTATATGTATCATACTATCCAACCGCGCGAAACACTCTATTCTTTATCTATCCGTTATAAAGTTCCGGGTGCAGATATTATAAATGCCAATCCGGGATTATCCGTTGCCACTTTCACAATTGGTAAGAATATCCGTATACCGGCTACTCCATTGGAAAGCCTGCCCGTTACCGAAATTCAGACAGTGACGAAAGAAATCGAATATAAAATAGAGAAAAAAGAAACGATGTACAGTATTTGCCGGAAATTTAACGTTTCCAGCAATGAGCTCATAAAACTAAACCCCAAGTTAAAAGGAGGGGTTAAAGCCGGTATGGTCATTAAAATTCCGGTAGAGACGGAAGAAAGTGTAACTGTCGAGAAGGCTACTCCCGCTGAAAGAGATGTAAATGCATTACTTGCAACTCCCCAAAATATAAAACGGGTAAACACTATAAAAGTAGCTCTTTTGCTACCCTTTATGACTGAAGAAGCCCACCCGTCATCAACGACATCCCGCTTTATTGAATATTACGAAGGATTATTGCTTGCTGTAGATAGTCTGCAAAAGAAAGGGTGCTCCATAGATCTATCCGTATATGACACGGGAAACGGTACAAAGAAAATTAAAGAGGTATTGAATACAGACGCCTTGAAAGAAGCCAACCTGATTATAGGTGCAGTCCAAAACGATCAAATTAAACTGGTTGCCAATTTCGCCCAGAAAAATAAAATTAAATATGTGATTCCTTTTACCTCCAAAAATGACGATGTATTGTCTAATGCATATGTATACCAGGTAAACACTCCTCACTCCTATTTATATGCCAACGCCTCACAGGCTGGCTGCAACTTGTTTGCAGAAGACAATATCATTCTACTGAATATAAAAGATGAGGACGAAAAAGCTGATTTTATCAAAGCTTTTAAAGCGGAGATGAGGCAACGCAATATCCGTTATAAAGAAATGAATTACAATGGAGATTCTTTCCAGACAGATATAACAAGTGTATTGGAAAGTGGAAAACGAAATATTGTCGTACCGACTTCCAGTTCTCTGAATGCTTTGAATAAAATAAAATCCCCGCTCCGTATGATTGCTGAAACGAAACCGGAATATATGATGACTCTGTTCGGGTATCCGGAATGGCAAACTTATACCCGTGAATGCCTGGATGACTTTTATGCACTGAATACTTACATCTATAGTAATTTCTATGCGGATAACCTTTCGCAGGATGTGTCCAGTTTTTATACGCATTATAAAACCTGGTTCAGTAAAAATCTGATTAACACATTTCCTAAATACGGAATCCTGGGATTTGATACCGGTATGTTCTTCCTGGATGCCATTAATAAATATGGTACAAACTTTGAGAATAATCTGGATAATATAAAATATAAGAGCATACAGACTGGTTTTGATTTCCACCGCGTAAACAACTGGGGTGGTTTCATCAATACCAATATCTTTATTGTACACTATCAAAGCGATTATAACGTAACCCGAAACGAAATAAGATGATTCGAAAAATAATTGTAACACTCGTTATAGCACTGACTGTGGTTGCCGGAGGGCAGGCACAAAAGAAACCTTTCAAAAAAGAACTGCTGGTAGGAGGTTCTTTTGGTGCGAACTTTTCAAAAATCAGTTTCGCTGTTTATAAAGTGAACACAAAGATGAAACTCGGCTACAGCGGTGGAGTCAGCGTACGATGGATCACAGAAAAAAATCTGGGACTACAGGGTGAAATCAATTTTACCCAATACGGCTGGGATGAAAAGTTTGAGGATACTAAGTATAAGTATACACGAACTATCAATTACGTAGAGATACCGTTCCTGACTCATATTTATTTCGGTAGCGACCGTTTCAGGGCTTTTGTCAATTTAGGTCCGAAAATCGGATATGCCCTGAGTGAAAGTACGGATGAAAACCTGAATGGAGCATCTCCTAATATCGAGAACCAACAGCATAATCTTGCCGTACAGAAACGATTTGACTGGGGTATATGTGGAGGACCGGGGATTGAATTACGTACAGGTATCGGCTCTTTTCAACTGGAAGGACGTTATTATTACGGACTTAGTGATATATTTAACAGCCGGAAAGAAGACCGTTTCTCCAAATCATCCAACCAAGTGATTTCGGTGAAATTAACATACATGTTTTCTGTGATTAAATGATCACGAAAAATGTTCCTGACGATAGCGGGAAGGAGTCATTCCATACAATTGTTTGAATACGGTACTGAAATATCGTTGATGAGTAAAACCTGCTTTTTCCGAGACTTCCTGAATACTCAATTGCTTGTCTGCCAATAATTGGAGTGCCTTTTCCATCCGAAGCTTATTTATATAATCTCCTATACTGGTATCTGCCACAAGTTTCAGCTTACTATAAAGGGAAGCACGGCTCATCGCCATTTGTTCCGCCACAAAATTCACATCCAGATCAGGATTGGTTAAATGGTTGCTGATTATTTCGTTTAGTTTTGTCAAAAACTGTTCGTTCGGGTTACTGATTATCAGGGTTTCGACATCCACAGTTGCATCTTGTTCGCGTCTACGGATTACCTGATAAGTTAACCAGCCAAAACCACTTAGCAAAACAACGATAAATAACAGATAGAACCATGAACTCCTCCACCAGGGAGGAGTAATCTCTACAGAAAATATTTTGACCGGAGAACTCCAACCTCCATACTTTTTATTACAGGACACGTATATATGATGTTTTCCGACAAACAAGTTGTGAAGAGCAAGCACTGGATTGGAAGTCTGCACAATCTCCTCTTGTTCCCCCCGTATATAAAAACGGAATAACACCCTTCTCATCATATCGTTTTCCTTTACAATAACTTTTGCATTGAGAGAGGTATAATTCCAAGGGATAGTTATCAAGCCTCTGTTTCTTGCTACTTCTGCTCCCACAGAGATGCCATTCAATGCTATATCCAGTAAATTGACTACAGGTTCCTTTTTTTCCGTAAACTGCAAATCGTTTTTAATACGGACCAATCCACTTATACCTGCCATATAAACATCTCCTGAAAAAGATACCAATGGTGATTTAAAAATAAATTCCTTGGCAAAAACGCCATCCGATTCACCGAAATTAATCACACGTTGATCTTCCGGCATATAAGCAAACATCCCGTCATGCGTTCCAACCCAAAGACGTCCATGAAAATCGAAGGCAAGAGATGTACAACCTACCAACTGTTCGTTCTCAATCGAGTCCATTTCGTGTTTTTCCACATCATAACAATACAAGCCGGTAGTCGTTCCAATCCAGAAATTACCTTCTTTATCCTGACAACCTGCATTAATCGTTCCTATAGACTTGTCCGGACGATAAAACGCAGACAATATATTATTCCGGCAATCCAGTTTAAAAAGACCGGCAGCTCCCCGTAAATAACAAACCGTATCAGTCCCTTGTACCAGCTGCAATGCGGATAAGGCAACCTGTTTATCCATACAAGGGATTACTGTACATTCATTCTTTGACTGGTCGTACAAATAGACACTATCTGCAAAAAGATAGAACTGTTCTTTGTTCAGACGATACATATGCACAGTAAAACCTGAACGGAATATCTGTCGCGATTTTTCATCTCCGGCAACCCTGTATTCATTTATAAGCCCTGTCTTTTTATTAAAGCGATACAACCCGTCTCCGAACAAAGACAATAGCAATTCCGAATCACCAAGGCTGATTATGGAAACAACCTTTGCACTATACGTAGAAGGATACTGGCGAAACATTTCGGTAGCAGGGTCGAAGCGGTTAAGTCCTTCGCCATCGGTTCCCATCCATATAATTTTGTCCTTATCTTCATACATACTGGTAACTGTCCTGTTGCTTAGGCCTTTTGATGAGCCCAAAGGTGCGTCCTGATAGGTATTAATAAAAATTTCTTTCATTCCTATTAATCCGCCACGTATACTACCAGCCCACATATTATTCTCCGCATCATTATAAAGACAATTGAATGAATTGACAGGAATAGAATGCGGATCACCGGATATATGTTTTATCACTTCCATAGAACAGGACTCCTGATCGTAAACAGAGATTCCCCCTCCGTCAGTAGCCATCCATAATTTACCATCTTTCTCTATCATGTCCATTACAATATTATTGCTTAACAAACCGGGAGATGCAAGATGTTCTTTTAATACCCCTTCACGATCATAGTGAGAAACTCCTTTAGCATAAGAAGAAATCCAGACAGTCCCATCTAAAGTCTTATAAAGTGCTGTTATATTCTGTTCCTGCGTAAAAGGTGCTTTTTGCAATCTCCCGGCACCATAATGATATATCCACATTCCGCCCCAGCGACATCCCAATAATATTTCCTTCCTATCCGAATCATATAAACAAGCTTCCGTAAAGGTGCTCTCTATTTTTTCATCGGTAGCTATTTCAACAGGACGTAATGTATTATCCATATATGAATACCTGTAAACTTTACCATTCCCAAAAAAGAAAACACCATCATCCGTCAATACATAAGAATAAACGACAACGGCTTCATTTCCGTCAGTAATCCGTATAAAATTGTCTTTCTCTTTATTATACCGGGCAAGTCCGTTTTCCGTCCCCACCCACAAATTTAATTTTTCGTCTTCACATAGAAAAAGCACATTATTATGGGGGAGTGTATTTTCATTATTCTTATTTTGATAATAAGGTGTTATTTGTTGTTGGTCGAAACTATTTAAACCGAACTGTGTGCCGATCCAAAGCACGCCTCTGTAATCTGTCAGGACAGCACTTACTGTAGATTGAGATAATCCGTTCTTTAAAAATATTTGTTTAAAATAATATTGGGTAGTAGCCTCTATATAGGGTATACATATAAACAGCAATAATATATTTAATAATATAGATTTCATGGTAGCTGTGGTCTTTTCTTTTAACTGTGTTAATATCACAAAGATATCAAAAAAAGACAATTTTGGAACATTATTAGATAATATTAAACATGATTATTAAGCCTTATAGATACTTTTGCTCAAAAACATACGCCATATAATTAACCGGACAGATCTAAAACATCTAATATAATGTTTATTTTGAAAAAAATTATATCAATCGTTTTTATTCTATTGTTTGTGCAATGTACCACCACAAACAATCATTTGGATATTACCCCTAAGCCTATAGAAATTGCTACCAAATCCACTTATTTCCACTTTGATGACAATACCGTAATAAATATAGAAAATGATACGCAGGTTGCTGTTGCCTGGCAGTTGGCTGATTTACTTAGTAAACCAACCGGATTCACTCCCGAAATCAGGATTACTCCTGCTAATTATCATTTATCATCTATCAATTTTTATACGGATACAACTATCGCTCCGGAACATTATATTCTGGATATAAATCCAATACATATCCGGATAACAGCAGCAGATAACGGAGGCTTTTTCTATGCAGTACAGACAATACGAATGATGCTTCCCCCGGAAATAGAAAGTAAAACACTGGTTCCAGACATAAAGTGGAAAATACGGTCATCGACCATAAAAGACGGCCCTCGTTTTCCATACCGGGGAATGATGCTGGATGTGGCACGGACTTTCATTCCTAAAGAAAATATATTAAAGCTAATTGACGGTATGGCTATGCTCAAACTAAACCGTTTGCACCTTCACCTAACCGATGATAACGGATGGAGACTTGAAATCAAAAAGTATCCGGGACTAACAAAAATCGGAGCATGGCACGTTGAACGAAGTGGAGATTTCCCCCAACGTACAAATCCGGGAAAAAGCGAACCAACTCCCATTGGTGGTTTCTACACTCAAAAAGAGATGAAAGAAATTATCGACTATGCGACCGATAAGAATGTAGAAATAATACCGGAAATAGAAATGCCTGCCCACAGCAATGCTGCATTAGCGGCTTACCCTTCGCTGGTTTGTCCGGTGGTAAAAGATTTTATCGGAGTATTACCCGGTTTGGGAGGTGATGCCGCCAAGCATGTTTATTGCGCCGGTAATGAAAATGTATTTCATTTTTTAGAAGATGTGATTGATGAGGTTTCAGACATATTCCCATCTTCCTATATCCATATCGGCGGAGACGAAGCATCCAAATATTATTGGGAAAAATGCCCGCTTTGCCAGAAACGGATGAAAAAAGAAGGTATTACTAATCTTGAAGATTTGCAAGGCTATTTCATAAACAGAATGGCTGAATATATAAAAAGTAAAGGCAAACAAGTTATCGGGTGGGATGAACTGACAAATAGTACCATACCCAACGGTACCATCATCTGCGGTTGGCGCGAAATGGGTGAAGCCGCCTATAAGGCAGGGCTCCAGGGGCATCCTTTCATTATGTCTCCAGCTAACGTTCTATACCTGATTCGCTACCAGGGGCCACAATGGTTCGAACCCCGTACCTACTTTGGCAACAATACACTGAAGGACGTTTATAATTATGAACCTGTGCAAAAAGACTGGGAACCGGAAGCCATACAGAATCTGATTGGCATGGAAGCCTGCTTGTGGACAGAATTTCTCCGTTCTCCGGAAGATGCGGAATATTTACTGTTCCCCCGTCTGGCAGCATTCGCAGAAACAGCTTGGTCGCCTGAAGGTACAAAAGATTGGGCGGATTTCCTTAAACGTTTGGACTACCTTACACAACATTACGATATTATGGGTATTAATTATGCCCATTCCATGTACAATCTCGACCACTCCGTCAAAGGAACCCACAATGTACTGAATGTCTCTCTCTCCTGTATCCGACCGGATATTGAAATCCGTTATACTACAGATGAGTCTGAGCCTGTTGCCACATCTCCGATTTATAGTGATACATTGTCTATAACCGGCAATACGACCATTAAGGCTGCAACTTTTGTCGGAGAACAGCAAAAAGGAGAAACACTGGTATTGCCCCTTCAATGGAATAAAGCAACAGCATGTCCCGTAATTTGTAAAGACAACAACGATGTCTACCGGATTACCAATAGTATACGGGGTAGTGATAAACATACGGATTCCGAGTGGTGTGGATGGTATAACCAGGACATATCCTTTATCATAGACCTGCAAAAAGAAGAAACGATCCATAAAGTGACAATCGGCTGTATCACCAATTATGGAATGGCTGTCCATATACCTAAATATATCCGGTTGGCCCTTTCCAATGATGGAACCATATTCACAACGGTCAGTGAAAAGACTTTTACTACAGACGAAATATTTCGTGAAGGCATACGAACAGAAGATAAAATATTTGATAACATAAACGCGACAGGTAAATATTTAAAGGTTGAATTAGGTAATCCGGGCATATGTCCAAAAGACCATGTACGCCCCGGTCAAAATACGTGGGTATATATAGATGAGGTTATAGTTGATTAACCCACACTTCTCCCTATTAAACGAAAATGCTAGAGTTAGACAAATAAACACGACTAAAAACCTTAACTCGGAAAATTGATAATCGAGTGTTAGTTAGGTAAATTGATTATTAGGTTTTCTACAAAAAAGAGGATGTCCCAGTGATTGAGACATCCTCTTACTATTTCAGGAAAAACCGATAGTCCACCGGCATTAATAATTCATCACCAAACGCCTTATCTTAAACGGTTTAAAGAGCGCACTAATGCTTCATCCGCTCCAATATTACGGATAGCCAGATAATCCAATATCAGAGAAACAAGAGGAAATGCAAGAGCAAACTTTAATGACACTGCCACATTATCCATCTGCCCTTTCAGGTTCCAGATAAAAAAGCCAAACATACCATAAATGCCCAACATCAAAATAGCATTAAACACGCAAAGACGAATCTGCAACATACGCTTCTTAAATAAGAAGATTGTAAATAATGCAATCAAAGCCACAATTGCACTCAAAGCAAATAATCCCCATGTCGGGTAAATCAGCTCAGGCTGTTGTGTTGTCATTGTACTGATACCTGTTGCATCAAAAGACATAAACTGGTCACCCGACTGTAAAACAGCAAGCGGCATAAATAACATTGCAACAGATAAAATTGCTATAATAAATAAATATACGGTTTGTATTCTTTGTATCATAAGAGTAATCAAAAATTGAGCACCGGAATATTGGAAATTGAAGGCTGAACAAAAAGGGCAACTGGTAAAACCAAGCTTGCATAAACCAGCTTGCCATACAATTGCCCCTTATCTCGTATATTGAGAATTTGATCCATCAACCATCAATTCTCAAATCCAAAATTCTTAGAAGTTATTTTTCTCTTTGGCAGGATTCTTATAATAAACCTTACCTTCTTCGTACTCCTGAGCAGCGATTAATGTCGGCTTCGGAAGTTTTTCATAGTAACGTGAAATTTCTATCTGCTCTCTGTTTTCAAATACTTCTTCCAAATTATCATTGTAAGAAGCAAATTCCTGGAGTTTCTTTTCCAAATCCTGTTTCATTTCAACAGAAATTTGATTCGCACGTTTACCAATAATAGCTACTGTTTCATACACATTACCCGTGTCGGCAGACAATTTCATCATGTCGCGAGTAACCGTATTCGCTGGAGCATTCGTTTTTCTGTAATCCATACTTACACTTTATTGATTTATATCGTTAATACGTATCTGTTATTCTCTTGTTGGCATAGTCGTAGAACTTCTGCACCTGTTTCAAATATTGTCCTTCCGGATATTCGTTCGTATAGTTATAATATTCATCCACTACGTCGCGGTAACGTCCCTGTAGCTTTTCTTCCACACTGACAAGTGCCATTTCGTATTTGGAGCGGATAATATAAAACATAAATTCTTCGCGATACTTGGAATAAGGATAATTCTTCAATGCATTCTGTGCTGTAATCACGCTTGAAAGATAGTTGTTCCCCATATAAGTTCCCAAATTAAAATACAACCGGACTGCAAGCAATTCCTTATAAGCAAGTTTTTCCTGCAGTTCAAACAAAATATCCTGAGCTTCTTTTGCCCGTTCGCTCTGCGGATAATATTCCAGATAAAGCTGCAACTGGTTAATTGCATCATATGTCTGTTTCTGGTCCAGACGGGGATCCGGGGAATCCAGATACAAACCATAGCCGGAATAATAACGCGCTAATTCGGCATATTCACCTTTCGGATAAGTCGAATAATAGGTATTAAAATATTGCGACGCGGTCTGGTAATCCTTCTGACCGTAGTAACTCTGCGCCAATAAATACAATGATTCTTCGGCATATGCGGTTCCTTTGAAAATAGGGACCAACTCATCTAGAATTGTAGCAGATTTTGAATATTGCTTGGCATTGAAATATTTCTTTGCATACGAATATTTCAATTCATAATCTGTACTTTTAAGTATCTTGTTATACTCCCCGCAAGAAGACAGCAAGACAGTCATCATCATCAATAAAAATACAACCTTTTTCATTCACATACTTTTAGTAGCGCGCAAAGTTACGGTTTTCCAACAAATAAACGAAGCGCTTAACGTTAATATTTACAACTTATATAAGTCGCTGGCCGCAATCAGCTCCAGTTTATTAGCTTTCAAGACCTCCGCACACTTCTCTACATTATCCGGACGAATGATAACATTGGCTGCTTCTCCCTGCGAAAAAGCATACATATATTCAACAAAAATACCGGCTGATGTAATAATGTCCATCGCTTTAGCTAGTGCACCCGGCTGGTTGGGACAATGCAGGCAAACCACGTCGGCAACGCTTACCGCATACAATTTTTCCCGTAATACCTGGATAGCCTTCTCTGTGTCCGATACGATCAGACGGAGAATACCAAAATCCGAATTTTCAGCCACTGTAAATGCAGACATGTTGACACCTGCTTCACCTAATATTTTTGCAACTTCCGTAAAACGTCCTTTCTTATTTTCAAGAAAGATAGATAACTGTTTAATTAACATAGCATTCAATCTTTAGGGGTTATACTAATTTGCGGTTATCGACTACGTGTTTGGCTTTCCCCATACTACGCTCGATACTGCGCGGTTCCACGATCTTTACATCCGGTTGGATACCAATCACACTCTGCAGGCGGTTGGCTATTTTCTTTTTCAACGCAAGCATTTTATTCATTTCATCGGAATAATATTCCTGACGTACTTCCACCTGAACCTGGAAGGTATCGGTATTGTTCACACGATCTACCACAATCAGGTAATGCGGTTCGAATTCCGGCATTTCCAGAATTACGGATTCGACCTGTGACGGGAATACATTTACACCACGGATAATCATCATATCATCACTACGTCCGAGGATACGTCCCATACGAACAGCCGTACGTCCACAAGCGCATTTTTCATAAATAAGATGAGTAAGGTCACGGGTACGGTAGCGAATCATCGGCATACCTTCTTTTGTCAAAGTGGTAAATACCAGTTCGCCCTGTTCTCCGGGTTCCACAGGCTGTAATGTTACCGGATCCACTATTTCGGGGAAAAAATGGTCTTCCCACAAGTGAGTACCATTCTGGCACTCGCACTCTCCCCCTACTCCCGGACCACAGATTTCTGTCAGTCCATAAATATCATATGCTTTAATATTCAATTTTTCTTCCAATTCCTTACGCATGTTCTCTGTCCAGGGTTCTGCACCAAAGGCACCGACACGCAATTGGAATTCTTCCAGAGGAATACCCGATTCGTGGATAGTTTCAGCCAAATACAGCGCATAGGAAGGAGTACAAGCCAAACCTTTTGCCCCGAAATCGTGCATCAACTGAATTTGCTTCTGTGTATTACCACTACTCATAGGAATCACAGTTCCACCTATATTTTCGACACCACCATGGGCACCCAACCCCCCGGTAAATAATCCGTAACCATAGGAAACCTGTACGGAATCGTTCTTTGTCAACCCATATGCGGTTAAACAACGAGCCACCACTTCCGACCAAATAGATAAATCCTTGCGGGTATAACCTACAACAATAGGCTTTCCGGTCGTTCCGGATGATGCGTGCAAACGAACAATTTCGGACATAGGCACAGCCATCAGCCCAAAGGGATAATTATCGCGTAAATCCTGTTTAACGGTAAACGGGAGTTTAACAATATCATCAATCGATTGAATGTCGTCCGGGACAATTCCCATTTCCTGCATTTTTTTGCGGTAGAAAGGAGAATTATGATATACGTGTTCAACAACTCGTCTCAAACGGATACTTTGCAGTTTCCGCATTTCCTCGCGGTTCATACATTCAATAGTCTCATTCCAAATCATGGCATTAGTTTGTTACTTTTCTAATTAATAGTCTAAAATTGTCGCAAAGTAAGAACTTTTTTAGGAATTAACAATCATAACGACAACTTTTCTCTCTCTGCATAAGCACCGAACAAATCGTGCATCATTCTTTTTCATAATTGCATTTTTTCAAATCATAGTTATGGTTTTCCGAAATCATAACTATGATTTGAAAAAACCATAACTATGAGCTTGTTTTATATCAATAGGCTAAAAAGACACAAGAGAATAAAGTTTTTTACGTAAGTTTGCCTGCCGAAGAGAATAATGCGCCTTGGAATGAAACGGAATATACTTGCACTCTACATTATTAAATTATCCAAATGGTTCACCCTGGTAATGCCTATCATCGTATTGTTTTATGAAAAACATGGATTAGGATTGCAGGATGTGTTCATTCTTAAGAGCGTATATTCCGTAGCGGCCGTGGCGTTGGAAATACCTTCCGGTTACCTGGCAGATGTATGGGGACGGCGCAATTGCTTGATTTCCGGATGTATCCTATTCTTTTTCGGCTATCTCTGCTATTCCTTCACCTCTACATTCGAAGCATTCCTGATGGCTGAAATATTATTGGGGACCGGACAAACCCTGGTAAATGGAGCAGATTCTGCTTTATTATATGATACGACAGTCCATTATAAAAAAGAGAACCTATATCTTCGTTATGAAGGCAGGATTACGATGATAGGTAATTTTGCAGAAGCACTTGCCGGCATATTCGGAGGACTACTGGCTGCATATTCACTGCGCTTGCCATTTTATGCCCAGGCAGGTATCGCTTTTATAGGTATCCCGGCAGCTTTTGCATTACGGGAATGGAAAATTCAAAATAAATTACAAAATCCGGCAAGCGAAATCGTGAGAATCATCAAATACTCACTCGTCACAAATAAAAAGTTATGCTATAACATTATGTTTTCCGGCATTATCGGTGCAGCTACACTTACAATGGCATGGTTCGTACAACCGGTACTTATTTACCTCAAAACGCCGATATCATGGTATGGGGTAATCTGGACAGTACTGAATCTAACGGTAGGTTTCGCTGCACTTTGGTCAGACCGGATAGACAATTACTTCGGTCCCCAAAAAATGGGAATACTTATCTTGACGATTATTACCGGAGGTTACATAGCATTGGCATTCAATCTTTCCTATGCAGGTCTGGCAATTCTTCTTGTCTTTTATATTTTCAGGGGATTTGCCACTCCCATCCTTAAAGGCTACATCAACCAAATGACTTTTTCGGAGATGCGGGCAACCGTCCTTTCCATCCGTAATTTCGTAATCCGCCTGATGTTTGCGGCAATCGCCCCTTTCATCGGATGGTTGAACGACTATTACTCCTTACAAACCGCCCTATTGGTAACTGCGGGTATCATGCTGATTCCCGGAGCTGTTTTTCTGTTTCTACAATTAAAGAATGAACATTAATTTACTAAATAGCATATATAATCAGGATTTTTTTTCACAGTGAATCACAAATGCAGGAAATGAATTTATCCAGCCATTGTGTTTTTCGATTTTAAATCTCATCTTTGCGAAGAGATGGATGTCAAGGAGCGGTTAATAGTACAAAAATTACAGAATGGCGAACAAGATGCGTATCGATATTTATACGATCGTCATTATGTCGTACTATGCCAATTCGCAAATGAGCTGGTGAGGGATCCATTCCTTGCGGAGACTATAGTTGGAGATGTAATATTCCACTTGTGGGAAATCCGCGGAACATTAGATATAAACAGTTCTCTTCGTGCCTATTTAATGCGGGCGGTACGGAATCGTTGTTATAACCATCTTTTATCTGAAAAAGAAAAGAAGGAAGTTCGTTTCTCGATGATAGAACCTGAAACATGGGGTAGAGAAGCTATGATACAGTCCGATGAACATCCGTTAGGGAAATTATTGGAACATGAATTAGAAAAAGAAATCATTAAATCCATCAATAGTTTAGGTGATGAGTGTAAGTGCGTTTTTAGAAAAAGTCGTTTCGAGCATAAAAAAAATGAAGAAATCGCCACAGAGTTAGGAATTTCCGTAAACACAGTTAAATACCATATAAAGAATGCTTTAACCCGTCTGCATCAAGATCTGAAAAAGTATATGTTCTTATTTTAATTTTCAGAGGTTTACTGTGCTATGTTACCTAATAACTCTTTCTGTTTGCAATATAGAATATGTTTTTAAGAGAGAAAAATATAGATACTTGATTCAGCCCCCTTTTTCGGCCAATATAAGAGACCAAAGTCTTATATTCTAACCCATTAGCATCATCTCCTTTACCTCATGGCCTTCAATATCTGCATATAGGAGAAGACCGGAATTACTTATTGAGTCCCAAAACGTATATCTGTTTTTCTGATTTATCGTTGAACTCTTCTTCTTCAAAACTTCCAAACTTGTGAATGACATTAAATCCGACCCGTTCAATATAAGAATCCAATTCTTGCGGGAAAAACAACCTCATGTCCAGATTTTGGATTGAATGAAACTCTCCGTTCATAAAATAATGCCACTCTATACGATTAATCTGGGTGGTGTTTTCATACCGCATTGTTTGCTTTATCAGTACTTCTCTTCCATCATTAGTTGTATATGCTGCAATATCCTGCTGCTCTTTTTCACCCTCAACAATATACTGAATATTAGGGTTAAAGCAATCTAATAGGAATAGCCCTCCGTCTTTGAGGTGATTCTTAACGACATCAAATACCTTAAATAAATCTTTATTCCTATACAAATGATGGATTGAATTAAAGGGGATAAAAATAAGGTCAAATTTGTCCGGCAAGTTCAGCTCTCTAATATCCGCTTCAATAAAATCAATCTCTAATCCAGCTTCCGTAGCTTTCGTTTTTGCTTGCTCAAGCATTGACGGAGTATAATCTACTCCGCTAATCTTATATCCATCCTTTGCAATTGGAAGCGTAAGTCTGCCCGTGCCACAACAAAGTTCAAGTATCTTAGCATCTTTATTTTTCGGCAACCACTTTTTGTAAAATTGCAAATCAGACAGAAAAGTATTTAATCCATCATAAATATTTGCATCATAAATCAAATCGCCAACTCTATAATTAGTGTTCATTGCTTATTTTCTCATTATACATTTTCAGAAATTCTATCTCACCAACTTGCTTTAGTCCCAATAAAAATAAAATCATCAGTCATGAGAAAGTATATCTATAATACACAAAGATACAATAGTTAAGGCTAATTATTCACTTACTTCTGTTTTTGTTTGAACCAGTCGAATATGCCTGATCCATTAAAACAAAAAAGAAATAGGATAAAAAAAAGGGAATTTCCACTACCCCACAATAAAAAATAACTGTCTTATATATAAAAGCTGGATATTTAATCTATATGAAAGAAAAGAAATCACAAACGGATAACAAACAATCCATATCTGAGAATGACGAACAGGAACTTTTGTTCTCAGCATTAGCCGCCAATGATTCCTATGTCTATAATGTCGATAAGGCATTCGACCGTTTTGTTTCCCGTACCCGGCAAAAGCGCCATAAAACCTTTCATATGCCTAAAATTGTTTATGGAGCTGCAGGAATCATTCTATTATTGATCGCTTCCACGGTTTCCTATTGGTGGGGAGGACAGCAATTGCAGAACCAGTTTGCAGACATACTGGTAGAAGCGCCTTTAGGTGCTAAGACTAAACTGGTTTTACCGGATAGTACCTTAGTATGGTTAAATGCAGGATCGAAAATCGTCTATTCACAAGGCTTTGGAGTAAAAGACCGTCATCTCCAACTAAACGGAGAGGCTTATTTTGAAGTCAGAAAAAACGAAAAACTACCTTTTGACGTGATGACAAAAGAGTTGAACGTAAAAGTATTGGGTACTAAATTCAACTTCCGGAATTACGAAGAGGATGAAGAGGTTACCGTAAATCTACTGGAAGGAAAAGTTCAACTGGAGAATTATGTAAAAAAGATGGGAATAAATTATTTGTCGCCTTCCGAAAAAGTAATCTTAAATAAATTAACAGGAGAAATGGTCATAAGCCGGGCGGAAGTAAAAAATGCTAAAGAATGGACAAATGACGGACTCTTCTTCGACGAGATGCCTCTTTCCGATATTGTGAAAGAATTGAATCGCAGCTATAATGTCAAGATTCGTATTGTGGATGAACAGTTATCTCATAATCGCTTCTATGCCCTATTCAACAGGAAAGAACAAACTATATATAACGTATTGGATATCATAACTGCAACAAATCAAGTAAAATATAAAGTAGAAGGCGATTCCATTCTGCTTTATGCTAAATAATAATAAATTGTTTAACCTAAAATGTTGTAATATGAAGAAAAAGAAAGGAGATTAACAGGAAACGACAGGATAAAAATGGAATCGGAGAATGGGCAAGATCCTCCGACTCATAAATCCTCAAATTACATTACGCAAATGATCAGGATGAGGATTACAAATGTAGTCAATCATCTGAAAGGTCATCATCAATCACAAGTTAAATTACTAAAAATTAAGCTATTTATGAAAATTATCAAAAAGGTCATTTATGTGACTGTAGCTTTGTTTTGCTTAAATCTAACGGTCAGTGCTCAGAGCATAACACTGAAAGTGAGCGACATAACAGTAAAACAAGCGATGGATGAGCTAAAAAGTAGAAGTGGCTACTCATTTGTATTCTCATCAAAAGATGTGGACACAGGAAAGAAAATATCTGTATCCGCGGAAAATCAATCGATTGGCACAATAGTCGAACAAATTTTACATGGTCAAGGATTGACTTATGAGATTCAAGGAAAGAATATTATTTTGAAAAAGGAGATTTCAATCTCAACCGATAAAAAAACGAAGATAACAGGAACCGTAAAAGATCAATACGGAGAGGCTATTATCGGAGCAAATGTCGTTGTAAAAGGGACTACTTTAGGAACAATCACGGACGTAGAAGGGAACTATACGCTTGAAGTCCCGTCCGGTGCAAATTTGCAAGTCTCTTACATCGGATACCTTACGCAAGAAATAGCGACTGTCGGTAAAAAGAACATTGACATTAATCTTATTGAAGACACTCAAAAACTGGAAGAAGTTGTCGTTGTCGGATATGGTACACAAAGAAAAGGAGAATTAACCTCTTCCATTTCCAGTGTAAAAAGTGAAGATTTCATACAAGGATCCGTACAAGACGCAGCTCAGTTATTACAAGGTAAAGTAGCAGGTCTTGGTGTCGTATTGCCAAACGGAGACCCCGCCAGCTCTACACAAATTATGCTTAGAGGTGTAGGCAGTATTGCTGCAGGAGCATCTCCCCTCGTAATTATCGATGGTGTTCCCGGAGATCTTAATATGGTTGCTCCGGAAGATATTGCCAGCATTGATGTTGTAAAAGACGGTTCAGCCGCCGCTATTTATGGAACGCGGGGCAATAATGGCGTTATTTTTATCACTACGAAAAAAGTAAGAGGGGAAATACCTGTTACAGTAGACGTGCACGCTTATGTGACCACCCAACATATCAAGAGAAAATTAAATATGATGAGTGCTTCCCAATACAGAGAATTGGTAAAACAAGGAAAACCGGGAGCTGTGGATTATGGATATGATACGGATTGGATGGACGAAATTATGCAAACGCCTCTCTCCTGGGTTACAAATGCAAGCCTGAAAGGGGGAACTACAAAATCCAACTATATCGCCAATATTAACTACAAATCAGCAGAAGGTATCATCAAACGTTCTAAAAATGATGTCCTAACCACCCGTATCGAGGTGAATCACAGCATGTGGGATGATTTATTGAAATTCAACCTGAATCTGATGGGGCGCGAACAGACGTATCATGCATTTGGCTCAGGCTCCAGCTTCAATGATGTCATCTATAGGAATGCATTGGCTTATATTCCGACAGACCGTCCACGAAATGATGACGGTAGTTGGGTGGAACATCCTACAATGTACGAGTATGCCAATCCGCTCGCTTTGATTTATGAAAGTGATGGAGAAAATAAAAGCAGGCAAATCCGGTCTTTCGGTTCTGTCACGCTGACGCCTATCAAGCAGCTTTTTATCAAAGCATTGGTTTCGCATACGACCTGGAACCAGACAAGGGGCTATTCCGAGTCTAAAAAACATATCTCCACCGTCCGGGATAACAGGAACGGCTATGCAGCTAAAGGAAGCGCAAGCTCAAGAGATAATTTGATCGAGTTGACAGCCCAATATAAAGAAACGTTCGGACTACACAACGTTACCGGATTGGCCGGTTATTCCTATCAGGACAATGTTTATGAGGATGAATATATGATTAACTGGGATTTCCCATCCGATCAATATACATACAATAATATGGGGGCAGGTTCCGCTTTAAAAAGAGGTGAAGCAACCATGAACACGGCAAAAGAGAAATCAAAATTAATCGGCTTCTTCGCTCGTGCCAACTACAGCTATGATAATCGTTATTTAGCTACCGTAAGTATTCGTCACGAAGGTTCATCCAAATTCGGGACCAATCATAAATGGGGTAATTTCCCCGCCATGTCTGTGGGCTGGAATGTATCCAACGAACACTTTATGGAGGGAGTCGACTTCCTCAGCACATTAAAAGTGAGAGCGGGTTTTGGTATCACCGGTTCGCTTCCCAACGAATCGTACTCGTCATTAAGCAGACTTGCGTCCGGAAATAATTTCTTGACCAATGGTTCTTCCTGGATTCCGACCTTACAACCCGAAAGTAATGCAAATCCAGACCTGAAATGGGAGAAAAAAGAGGAATGGAACCTTGGTTTTGACTATGGTTTCTTCAATGAACGTTTGTCTGGTAGTATCGACTTATATCAAAGAACCACTCGCGATATGGTATGGGAGTATAATGTTCCCAGACCGCCTTATCTATATCCTACCATTCTGGCAAACGCAGGAACCATGAGGAATAAAGGGCTGGAAATACGTATCAACGCCATACCCGTTCAAACAAAGAATTTCCAATGGACTACGACCATCAATTATTCAACGAACAGTAATGAGGTCGTGTCTTTGTCCAACAATCAGTTCCGGGTTGAAAGCGGTTACTTCTATGCCGGTTACCTGGGAAACACGATCAAGCAAGACACGCATATCGTAAAAGAAGGGGAACAAATGGGCAATTTCTATGGATTCAAATCTATCGATGTAGATGAGAATGGTAAATGGATTATCCAAGGAAAAGATGGTAATCCCAAACCTATCGACCAGCAGCAACAAGAAGATAAAACAGTTCTTGGAAATGGTTTGCCAAAACATTTCTTAAGCTGGGACAATACATTGACATTCAAAAATTTTGATTTGAATATTACAATGCGCGGTGCTTTCAAATACCAGATATTGAATACTCCGAGACTGTATTATGAAGTACCAGTCAGCTTGGCACACGGCAATTTAATGGCTACGGCATATGATCCGGTATTCGGTAAACGTCCTTTGAACGATCATCAAGAGCTTCAATACGTAAGTTACTATATCGAGAATGGAGACTTCTGGAAAATCGATAACATTACGATCGGTTATACCTTAAAGTTAAAAGACTCTTTCTTAAAGAAAGTCAGAGTGTATGCAACGGCTAATAACCTATGTACAATCACAGGATACAGCGGTATAGACCCGGAAGTCAATACACAAGGATTAGATCCGGGAGTGGATCCGCTGAACAGATACCCGTCCACCCGTTCTTTTACCTTAGGAGCCATGTTTACTTTCTAACTTAAAAATTGATTATCATGAACTCATTTATTAAACATATCGGTATTTTTTGCGGAGGTATAGCCTTATTTACCTCCACTACAGCCTGTACAAATCTGGATGAGGAAACTTTTTCCGAAATTACGGAAAGGACCTATAAGTATGAGGCTGGAGATGCAACCAAAGTAGTTGGTAGCTCATATGCAAACCTGAGAGGTTTCGTTGGCTTCAATACATACTATATACAAGAAATATGTACAGACGAAACCGTACAGCCGGCCAATCAGGCCGGATGGGATGATGGCGGGGTTTTCCGCCGCATGCATCTTCATTCCTGGAATACAAATCAAGCGCATGTAAATGAATATTGGAATTGTTGCTATACCGGAATCTTGTTGGCAAACAGAGCCATTGAAATTATCTCCGAAGAGAATTTTCCGATCAGCAACACTGAAAACAGAGCATCCTTAATTGCTGAAACCCGTGCTTTACGAGCCTATTATTACTGGCAGGTAATGGATAATTGGGGAGATGCCCCGCTTGTTTCCACCTCAACCTCCGAACAACCGGAGAAAACTCCACGGGCGGAGATTTACAAATTCGTGGTACAGGAATTAACCGAATGTATGAATGATTTATCCGAACAGAAAGCGGCTTCTACTTATGGACGCTTCAATAAATGGGCAGCGAAAGCCCTCCTCGCAAATGTATATCTGAATGCTGAAGTTTACACAGGTACACCTCAATGGGATGCTTGTATAAAAGAATGTAATGATATCTTGAACAGTGATCAATACCAGCTGGAATTTGATTATCTTGCACCGTTTAAAGTTTACAACGAAAATTCAGTGGAAAATATTTTTGTTATACCTTTTGACGCAGTTTATGCACAAGGATTCGAAATTTATAAAGCGATTCTGCATGCTGCCAACCAAGCGACTTACAAACTTCAGGACAGTCCTTGGGGACCCGGCTCTTATAAGGCCGTCCCTCAATTCATCAATACCTACGATCCGGATGACGAACGTCTGAATATGACTTGGATTCAAGGACAACAATATGCCGCAGACGGCACGCCGCTGGAAGGTTCTTACGATATGATGGGGAAACCTCTCGTTTTCGTCAATAGCATGCCCGACGGTATTTTCACAGGAGAAGCGGATGGATTCCGCCTGCAAAAATATGAAATACAGGAAGAGTGCAAGACCTTCATGAATAATGACTTCGTGATTTTCCGCTTAGCGCAGGTCTATATGATGAAAGCGGAATGCTTACTGCGTACCGGCAAGGCAGACGATGCAGCCCAATTGGTTACCACCGTCCGTCAACGTGCGTTCAAAAACCATCCGGAAAAGGCGAAAGTGACAGGTAATGATTTGAAAAAACCTTCCAAATATGTATATGGAACAGTATCCGACTATGTGTTAACGCCTCAAGGAAAAAGCTACCCAGAACAATTCGGACGTTTCTACGATGAGTTAGGTTGGGAGTTTGTCGGCGAGACGATGCGTAGACGCGACATGATACGTTTTGGACATTTCACCAAAGCGGAATGGCTTTCCCACAAACCGAACGGAGATTTCCGGAGTCTGTTCCCAATCCCGCAGGAAGCGGTTGATGCCAATCCGAATTTGAAACAGAATCCTGCATATGAATAATCTTAAATTAAATATATGAAGAAAGTAACAGTCTTTTCAATAGCCCTGTTCCTTATCATTGGGAACCTATCGCTATTTGCCCGTAAAAGCGTACAGCTTACCTCACCAAATGGCAAGCTAAAGTTCTCATTAACGCTTGAGAGAGAACATCCGGTTTATGATATCCAATATCAAAAACAAGTATTAGTACAAAATTCACCCTTAAGCCTCGTTTTCGACAACGGGGCCTTTGGGGAAGGACTTAAGATAAACAAACCTGTTTTTAGTACGAAAGAGGAAACCTACGAGTTAATCGTGGGTAAGTCGAAAACAGTCCATAGCTTATCGAAAGAGGTAATCATTCCTTTAGAAGAAACAACTACTCCCTTTCGAAAAATCAATCTTGTTGTTCGGGCGTTTAATGACGGTATCGCATTCCGTTATGAATTTCCCGAGCAACCGAATTGGAAATCGTATGTTATGTACGATGAGAATACGACATTCAACGTAGTAAATAATCCGAAATTCCTGGGAATGTACTTACCTTCTTATCAAACCTCGCACGAAGCCACCTATTCGCATGTGAATTATGAGGAAATAAAAGAACAGAATTTGATGGATATGCCTGCATTATTCGAATTTCCGAACCATATTTTTATGGCTATTACAGAAGCTGCCGTCAGGGATTATGCAGGTATGTATCTATGGAAAGAAAATGGACTATTGCAAGGTAAGCTGTCACCAAAACTCCATCAAGAACAGATTAAAGTGGAAGCGAGTCTTCCACATCGTTCCCCTTGGCGTGTTTTCATGATCAGCGACCGGGTGGGAACCTTAATTGAATCCGATTTATTGACAAATCTCAATGAACCGTGTAAAATAGAGGATACTTCATGGATTAAACCTGGTAAGACTACTTTTACCTGGTGGAATGGCAACGTAACACCAGACACGACCTTCTTGGGGGGTAACAATTTCCCGACCAATAAATATTATATAGATTTCGCCGCCCGTAATGGATTGGATTATCATTCAGTATACGGATATGCGGAACAGCCTTGGTACACGGATGACGGACCATGGTTCGGATTTCCCGGGGAAAATTCGGATATCACCAAACCCGTATCCAGCTTAAATATGCAAGAAATTTGTGATTATGCGAAAAGCCAGGGTATTCAAATCCATTTATGGACGAATTGGAAACCCTTATACGCAAAAATCGACGAAGCCTTTGCCTTATTCGAGAAATGGGGAGTAGTCGGCATGATGATCGATTTCATGGACCGTGACGACCAAGAGATGATACGTATCCAAGAAGAATTTCTGGCAAAGGCAGCAA
Source organism: Parabacteroides sp. (assembly GCA_019417325.1). Classification (GTDB taxonomy): domain Bacteria; phylum Bacteroidota; class Bacteroidia; order Bacteroidales; family Tannerellaceae; genus Parabacteroides. The sequence continues at coordinate 195,624 of DXVO01000030.1, forward strand.
AGCATCATTTATTTGTACAGTTCCACGGTTCCAGCAAGCCTTCCGGATTACATCGTACCTACCCGAACGAGTTCACCCGGGAAGGGACGCTCAATTACGAAAACTTCAAAGGATCGATGGTCACGACTGCCGACCATGATATATCTATGCCTTTTACCCGCTTACTGGCAGGGGCTACCGATTATCATTTAGGCGGATTCCGTGCCCTTCCGAGAGACAAATTCAAGATACAACAAAGCAATCCGTATGTCACCAGTACCCGTTGCCATATGTTAGCAATGTATGTAGTATTGGAAAGCTATTTAGGAATGATCTGCGATACTCCGGCGGCATATGAAGGACAACCGGGATTCGAGTTTCTGCAAACCATACCGACTACTTGGGATAAAACGGTCGTACTGGACGCTTCCGTCAACGAGTATGTAACGATCGCACGCAAACATGGAGATGATTGGTATGTGGGAGCAATCAACAACAGCCAAGCCCGTAATGTGGAAATGCCTTTGGATTTCTTAGGTAAAGGAAATTATAAAGTAACCCTTTATAAAGATGCGAAAGACACAGATACCAATCCGAACCATCTTGTAAAAGAGACTTTAACGGTTACCGCGAAAGATAAGATTCTATTACCACTCGCTTCCGATGGTGGTGCCGCCCTGCATATTCAGCCTGCGGGAAACTAAAATAGAATTCGTATCTTTTTAAAAAACACTTTATTCCACTTGAAAGAAGTTATCTCCAATTCATACGAGGTAACTTCTTTCTATGAAAACCGGACGAACTTTAGTAAACAAAGCTGATTTCCAAAACCTTTTTTCTGTTCCTGCCATTAAAAAACGAATGGTAATCCATTGAGGATGTAATAAAACGCGTATATTTGAACAATTAGTTCCCTTTATTTTATCACAAAAAAGAATACCATGAAAAAAGACACGATGTCCCCTGTCACGGCGATTGTTTTAGGAGCCAGTGGAAGAGGTAAATTGTACGGGGATTACTCCCTCGAACATCCTGAAGATTTAAAAATTACAGGTATTGCCGAATTAGTGGAAATACGCCGGAATATCTATGGCGACAAATATCACGTACCACAGGAAAACCGTGTGGCAACCTGGGAAGAATTATTAAACCGTCCTAAATTTGCTGATGCTGTGATTATTGCAACTCCGGACCATTTGCATTATGCCCCTTGTATGAAAGCTCTGGATTTAGGCTATGACATCTTACTGGAAAAACCAATTGCACAAACAAAAGAAGAATGTTGTCGTCTGGTTGCCTACGCGAAAGAAAAAGGAAGAATTGTTTGCCTTACCCACGTGCTGCGTTACTCCCCATACTTCATAAAATTGAAGGAAATGGTCAACAGTAAAAAAATAGGAGAATTAGTAAGTATCCAGCATTTCGAACCGGTCGACCATGTTCATATGAGCCACTCATACGTCCGGGGAAGTTGGAGGGATTCCAAAGCAAGCACTCCACTGGTTTTGGCTAAATCCAGCCACGACCTCGATATATTACACTGGATTATAGGCAAGCCCTGCAAGAAAATAGTTGCATTTGGAGATTTATCCCATTTCAAAGCAGACAAAGCCCCGGAAGGCGCCCCCCAACGTTGTACGGATGGATGTCCGGCAGAAGCAACCTGCCCCTATTCCGCCCTGAAAATTTATTACCGCAACCGGACCTGGCTCTATGTATTCGATCTGCCTGAAGATCCGGATAAACAAGGAGAAGTTATTCTTGAAAACCTGAAAACAGGTAATTACGGCAAATGCGTCTACCACTGCCAAAACAATCAACCCGACCATTATATGATGCTGATGGATTTTGAAGGAGGCGTTACCGTTAATTTTTCAATAGAAGCATTTACCTCTTACGGAGGACGGCGTACCCGGATTATGGGAACGCACGGTGATATTGTAGGCGATATGGAAACATTTACCTATACTAATTTTGCAACGGGAGTTTCTGAAGTTTACGATACAAAAGCAGAAGATGCCCTCAATTATGAAGGTGTAGGACACGGAGGAGGCGATGCCGGTATGATTCGTGACTGGATAGAGGCTATCCGTCAGCAAAACGCGTCGCTAATGAATACCCCGTTGGATGATTCACTGGCGAGCCACCTGATGGCATTTGCTGCAGAAGAAAGCAGAGAAGAAAGAAAAATCATTTCTTTGTAAACAAAACTAAATAACAAACACACTTTATGAAAACAATTATCGGCCTTATTTCGGCATGCCTGCTTATATCCATACAGGATATAGCAGCATGCACTTCCATTATTATTTCAGGTAAAGTAACTCCCGACGGACGTCCGCTTATGTGGAAACACCGGGACACAGAAACGCCATTCAACCATATGGCATTTTTTAACGATGGAAAATACAGCTTTCTGGGACTGGTTAATAGTAACACTACCAGCAGTGATGTATGGACAGGAAGTAATGAAGCTGGTTTTTGCATAATGAATACAGCGTCATTCAACCTGAAAGATGATGATGTAAAGGAGATGGACCATGAAGGTTCCCTGATGCGGAAAGCTTTAAACATATGCAAAACCGTACTGGATTTCGAACATTTCCTGGATACGTTAGCCCGCCCTATGCGTGTGGAAGCAAATTTCGGGGTAATTGATGCTTATGGAGGGGCTGCTTATTTTGAAACAAAAAACGACCGGTACTTCAAAAAAGATGTAAATGATGAAAAACTGGCACCCAACGGGTATCTGATTTATACGAACTTCTCTTTTGAAGGACAGAAAGACAAGGGACTCGGATATATACGTTATAATACGGCTACCGCCATTTTCTTAAAAATGCAGAACGAAGGATATACTCCTCAACGGATTTTACAAGAAGCCTCCCGCTCTTTCTATAACAGCCAGTTGGATATAGACCTCAAGAACGAACAGCAAAGTCCGAATCGTACAAGCGGATGGTTTGTTGAGCAAGATATGATTCCAAGAAGCGAATCGACTGCTGCCATTGTTATACAAGGAGTTAAACCCGGAACAAATCCGGAACTCACCACCCTTTGGACAGCATTAGGATACCCTCCGACATCCATAGCCATTCCTCTTTGGGTAAAAATGGGAGAAAACCAACCGAAACTGGTAATTTATGATAAAAAAATAAAAACAGCACCTCTCTGTTTATACGCCTCCCAACTGAAAGACAAAGTGTATTCGCTCCATAGAGGAAACGGACAAAAATATCTGAATTGGAAGCTTTTATGGAATAATGAAGGAACCGGATATATCCAGGAACTCCAAAAAACGGAAGACAAGGTTTTCGATATATTTAACAGCCAAATACCTTCATGGGAGAAAAAAGGGTTGAACATTGTTGATGTTCAAGAGGTTTATAATAGGGTAATTCCAGCCATAGAAAATGCTTACGGACAGTGCATGAAGCAATAAAGGCATAGAATTTCCCGGAAATTATCAACTAACCCAATTTTAATCAATGAAAGGAGAGCCTATGGATAGAAAGAAATAGTTTTGATATGCCCTACACAAGGAACTTCACAAGAGAATACTTAGATTCCTGTTCCTTGCAGAAAAAGACTTTCTAAATAAACATCCAACTAAGAAAAAGACTCATGAAAACACCCAACTTTACCAAGTTTTTAATACTTCTGATAAGTATTAACGGAGTAACTTATGCACAAAATAAAAATGGGAAAAAAGAAGATAAGGACTCCGCTACTGTTATTGTCTTAGGACAAGATAATGACCCATCTGTAAAAAGCAAAGCTATTAAATCCTTTGCTGAAAACGTTCGTGCCGGTCTACAACCGGACGGTATGCCACGATTCCTGATAACAGATTCCAAAGCCAACGCAATCTTTGCTATCGGAGGTTTCGTTCAATTCCGCACAGGATATGATTTCGGAGGGGTCATAGATCATCTGGATTTTATACCTTATTCTATCGTGGTCGAACCTTTGGAAGGAAACAACCGAAGATTCCTGATGGATGCCTCCACCTCACGGCTTTATTTTAAAACTCTGATTCAAACAAAAAAAGGAGTACTTGAAGGATATTTGTCCACAGATTTCCGAGGGCCAAATAAGACACTTCGATTACGTGAAGCCTATATTTCCTATATGGGAGCCACTTTCGGACAAACATTTTCAACATTTTGCGACCTGAAAGCGTCTTTTTCCACCATCGACTTTGAGGGTCCCAATGGTTTCGCCCTTACGCGTAACCTATTAATCCGTTACGAACATGGTTGGAAAAATGGAATTAAAATCGCTGCATCCTTGGAATATCCCAGTGTACTGATAACACATGGAGATTTAAACCATGATATCTACCAACGTATTCCGGATATTCCTGCTTACATAAATTATACCTGGAAAGATGGTCATGTTCGCCTATCCGGCATTGTGAGAAACTTGTTTTATTATAATAGTGCAATAGCAGAAGTCGACAGAGCTATCGGTTGGGGAATAAAATTAAGTAGTTCCTTTAAAATAGGTCCCAAAGTCCAGCTATTTGGAGAAGGCACGATTGGACGAGGATTAGCAGCTTATATCTCAGATTTGGGTACATCCAAATTCGACCTGATAAATGATGTAAATAAACTGGGAGAAATGATTGCCCCCAAAACCTACGCATGGTTTGCCGGTATCCAATATAATATCCTTCCTCAAATGCCATTTACTTTTGGCTATAGCCAGGCTGGTATAACTGAAGAAGAAGAAAATCTATCGACAAAAGAGTACCGGTGCGGTGATTTCTACGTATGCAATCTTTTCTACAGATTTTCACCTTATTGGCATACCGGTATTGAATATTTACACGGAAGCAGAACCAATCAGGATAATCAATCCGGACATGCCAACCGTATACAGGCGGTTATCCAATTTAATTTCTGATAATCATCACTCCGTCATGCCAGACCTTCGGTCGATGCACGAAGTTTAATTTCAGCGTCAAGCACCACCGTTTTAGGAGGAATTGATGGGTCCTTTATCTTTTCAAGCAATAATTCGGCGGCCGTTTGTCCCATCCGGATAAGCGGCTGTTCGACTGTCGTCAGATGAGGATTTACAATGGTCGAAAGTATCGTACCGGAGAAACCGGCTACAGCAATCTGCTCCGGAATCCGGAATCCTTTTTCGGTCAGCACATTCATTGCCCCGATAGCCAGCGTGTCTGTAAATGCATAAACAGCATCAAAAGCTATGCCCTTAGACAAAATTTCCTCTATAGCTACCCTTCCGTCATGAATACTTACACGGGTCCGTACTATCAATGAAGGGTCGTGGTCGATATGAAACTTATCCAATGCATCCTTAAAGCCCAACAACCGGTCATTTGTATTATGAATGTAGGACGGTCCCTGCAAATAAAGAATACGTTTTCTACCACTACGGATCAAATGCTCCGTCAAAAGGAAAGATTTACTATAGTCGTCTATTACAACCTTCGTTACATCTAATTTTGAGGGGACACGGTCGTAAAAAACAATCGGTGTACCTCCGTTCCGGATACGCACACACTCTTCGACATTCGCATCCTGATGGCATAAAGCCATAATAATACCATCTACCCGGAACCGCTCCATCAGCAACAAATTATCTTTTTCCCTCTCCCAATCCTCATTCGATTGGGCGATAATCACTTTCGCGCCTTGAGGATATAAAACCTGCTGGATACCTTCTATCACGGATGACGCAAAAGGTGTCACCATCTCGGGGACAATCACTCCGATGGTATTTGTTCGCCCATATTTCAGGTTTAATGCTACCGGATTGGGTTTATAGCCTAACATTTCCGCCAGCGCCAGTATCTTTTCTTTGGTTTCCCGGCGTATATTCTTATCATCCGCCAATGCTCTTGACACTGTCGAGACGGATAAATTCAATTGCTGTGCTATCTCTTTAATTGTTACGTGCTTCATAACATGTATTGAGTTAAGAATTCAAATATAATCGTTTCGGTTCTCATTTGCAAACCAATAAAAAGGGATTAGCATTTGTTGATACAATATCATATATGAGAACGTTTGCAGATTTTGGGAACGTTTGCGAGAACGATTGCATAAAAATTCAAGCCAGAACTGTTTTTTCCCTACTTCCTATTTCTCTTAATTTGCTTTTACAGTTTAAACCTAAATTCACCATTAAACATATAACAATCATGAAAACATCAGTTATTCCTGTAAGTTACGACCGTACACAAGTACAAACCGGCATCATGCACATTGGCGTAGGTAATTTCCACCGTGCACACCAGGCTTTTTATACTCATCTTTTACTCAAGGATGAAGACCAGCGGGACTGGGGTATCTGTGGAGTAGCCTTATTACCTAACGACCAACGTTTATACCAGGCTCTGCATAAACAAGATAATCTGTATACGCTGACCGTATGTGGACGCGACGGACATGATGAAGCCTATCAAATAGGTTCCATCATGAAATTACTCTGGGCTGGGGAATCTTCGGAAGCCATATTAAACAAAATGGCGGACAAATCTATCCGTATCATCACCCTGACAATTACTGAAGGTGGATATAATATAGATAAGGCAAGCGGACAATTCATTCTGGATAATCCGGACATACAACATGATTTACAGAATCCGGCATCACCTAAAACCGTATTCGGATATATCGCTGAAGGTTTACGCCGCCGTAAAATAACCGGACATGGGCCTGTAACAATCTTATCCTGCGATAATCTCCAACATAATGGCAATACAGCCCGTAAAGCATTTACATCTTTCATCAAAGCACAAGACCCGGAACTAGCCTCCTGGGTAGAAACAAACGTAACTTTTCCGAATGCGATGGTAGATCGTATTACCCCGGCTGTTACTCCGAATGATATTGTCCGCTTAAATGAAAAAAATGGAACGAACGATGAAGCTCCGGTTTATTGCGAAGATTTCATCCAGTGGGTAATTGAAGACAATTTCATAGCCGGACGTCCGGCATGGGAACACGTCGGTGTAGAATTTACCGATGATGTAACCGCCTATGAAAATATGAAATTGAGCTTACTCAATGCTTCCCATACTTTACTCTCTTATCCGGCATTCCTTAGCGGTTATCGTAAAGTGGACGATGCAATGCGCGATGAACGTTTTGCCAACTATTTGCGTACTTTTATGGACAAAGATATTACCCCTTATGTTCCGGCACCGGGAACAACTGATTTGGAAGTATACAAACAAACACTCATCGAGCGCTTTGCCAATCGTAGCGTAAGCGACCAGTTAAGCCGCCTTTGTTTTGACGGAGCATCCAAAACGCCCGTATATATCATGCCTAATCTGATAAAGATGATAGCAGACAAAGCCGATCTGACCCGCATTACCTTTTGGGCTGCCGCCTATCGGCGATATTTAAACCGCCCGGTAGACGACCACGGAGCATCTTATGAAATAAACGATCCATGGCTCACCGATGAAGATTACCAGCTAATAGCATCCCAACCGGTTGATTTCCTTAAAATCTCCCCATTCCGCAGTACCGACCTTCAGAAAAGCGAAGCATTCGTTTCCTTATTCTTGAAAATGGTAGATGACATTGAACGGAAAGGCACTATGGCGACTCTCGAAAGTATCCTCTAAAAAGACTTGTACGAGCATGAAAACACAGCAGACGTATACACTCGGACCGTTTATCGTATTAATATTTATCTATTTCATCGTCGGTTTCCTGACTACGGTAAACGGACAATGCCAGGCCCCGCTGAAAATAGCTTTTCTGGATAATGCCGGTGAACTGAAAAATACGTTCATCACCCTTATATCCTTTTTCTTTTTTCTGGCTTATTTATTAAACGGGACACTTGGCGGCAAATGGATCAATGCCTATGGATATAAGAAAACATTGTTACGCGCATTAGGTATAATGGTTGCCGGACTCATGGTTTTCTTTTTCTCCTCATGGTTCACTGTAAACTATCCGGATTACTACGTCAGAATCGCCTCGGCACAAATTCCTTACGGATACTTTATGTTTCTATGCGGTTCCTACCTGATGGGTACTTCGGCGACTCTTTTGCAAGTAGTTATTAATCCCTATGTGGCGGCTTATGATGTACCGGGTACACAGCCTGTACAGCGCATGAACATAGTCTGTGCCTTTAATTCCTTCGGAACCACGATTGCCCCGTTCTTTGTAACGGGAGTAATGTTCCGCGGAGTACCCATAGAAGAAGTTCATGTGCGCCAACTGATGTTCCCTTTTATTTTGCTGGCTACATTTATCGCACTGACTGCCTTTATCACACAACGGCTGTCGTTACCGGATCTGCAAGGTACTAAAACCTCCGGTGATGAAACATTGGAGCGCAACATCTGGTCGTTCAGGCATTTAAAGTTAGGTGTAATTGCCATCTTCTTTTATGTAGGTGCCGAAGTCTCCATCGGGGTTAATATCAATTTGCATGCACAGGAACTGGAACTGTCCGGACAAGGATTATCTTTTCTTGGGAATAAGCATTTAATGCTGTGGGGATATGATTTAGGCATTCCGGCATTACTGGCCACATTGTATTGGGGAGGATTGATGGTCGGGCGTATTATATCCAGCATGATAACCAATATATCTCCGCGTATCCAGTTGACAGTAACGACTGTCTTAGCAACAGTATTTGCGGTAGTCGGTATCCTTACACATAATTTGTGGGTACTGGTGGCTATCGGGCTATTTCACTCTGTTATGTGGGGATGTATTTTTACACTCGCTATAAAAGGGTTGAAGAAATATACATCCAAAGCTTCCGGAGTCTTCATGATGGGTGTTTTCGGAGGTGCTGTCTTTCCCGTGATACAAGGAGCTTTAGCCGACCTTTTCGGTTCATGGCAATGGACATGGATACTGGTTATTATATGCGAATTGGTAATGCTTTACTATGCCCTTTGGGGATCACGCATTAAAGAATCAGAACTTCTGGACACAAATTAAACATATTCTCTAAACCCCTTGTTATATATGTATTCTAAACAAAAAATCATTCATATGATAACAAAGGGTTTATTGGTTACAGTTTTGGCTACTATCTTTTTAGTTGCTTTTCCCGAACAAAACAAAGCTTGTACACGGGCGGTCTATCTGGGACCTGATAATATGATTGTTACAGGACGAACAATGGACTGGAAAGAAGATCCTCAATCAAATATCTATCTTTTTCCCAGAGGAATACAAAAGCAAGCCGGAAATACAAATAATACAATCAAATGGACTTCCAAATACGGGAGTGTGGCTACAGCCGGATATGATATAGGCGTATGCGACGGCATGAATGAAAAAGGGCTGGTAGCGAACCTGCTCTTCCTCACAGAATCACGTTATGGCCGCTCCAATGATAACCGTCCAGTCATGGGGATAAGTATCTGGACACAATATGTACTAGATAATTTCGCCACTGTAGATGAAGCGGTGCAAGAACTCAGTAAAGACTTATTCCGGATAGATGCGCCGGATTTACCTAATGGTTCCAAATCAACCCTGCATCTTTCTATTTCCGACGCAACCGGAAACAGTGCCATATTCGAATATATCGATGGGAATCTGATTATTCATGAAGGCAGAGAATGCCAGATTATGACAAATTCCCCTACCTACGAGAAACAACTGACACTAAATGATTATTGGAAACAAATCGGTGGCTTGGTAATGTTGCCGGGAACAAATCGTGCTTCAGACCGCTTTGTCCGTGCTTCCTTCTATATTCAGGCTCTTCCCCAGACATCCAATTACCGGCAAGCTGTAGCCGGCGTATTTAGTGTAATGAGAAATGTTTCTGTTCCGTTAGGAATATCCATTCCGGAACAACCGAATATTGCATCCACCCGTTGGCGTACAGTGGCAGACCAAAAGAATAAAGTGTATTATTTCGAATCGACCTTAAGCCCGGACATTTTCTGGATTAATTTTAAAGATTTGGACTTCAAATCCGGTGCACCGGTCAAGAAACTGACATTGACAAACGGAGAGATATATGCAGGAAATGCCGCCAGCAAGTTTCAAACCGGCAAACCGCTTGCATTCCTGTTTGGAATATAAATAGACCTGTAGAAATATACCAAGTAAGGTGTGCCCAGGCAAATAGACTTTGAACCAGGCACTACCTTTTTTTTATTTCATCCGATGATAGGCTCTTACATAATTATTCTCTGATACAATCAAAGAATCGGAAGTCAATTTATCTATTTTTAATGTATCTGTAAAATCTATTGTTTGCTTATTACCGATGCTTTTACCATGCAAAAGCAGATAATCGGTATCTTCATAATCATTCCGGCCGGTTGTTTCCCAACTTTCATATTTTAAAGTCGCCATATTTACAGAAACGGCAATCCCCCCTTCTTCTAATTTCATTCCCTCTTCACCGGACAAACCATTTATAGGAGCAAGCCAGGTACCGACAAGTTTTTCAGAAGCACGGTCTATATGTTTCACTATCAACTTGGTTGCAGTAAGCGGACCATCATTTCCTGTTGTCCCTTTATAAAACACTTGTATGGAATCCCCTATTAATAAACCGTTCACTTCCGATTTATCTGCATCCATTGTACTGAAAATAAGCGTATCGCCACTATTCGTGGCAACCATGACAGTATTCATAGTTCCATCCAGTATAATACCGGATACCGGATTATCGATAGTTGTTGTTTTTGTTCCTCCGCCACAAGAGACCAATCCGGATAAACTTATAAAAAACAAAGCGTAGTAAGCAATTACATTTTTCATATCGTCATAATTAGATAGGAAACAAAGATAAATAAAATCGCCTTTAATATAAAGGCGATCAACCTTTTCTATTGATATACGATAAAAAAGGTTGATTTAAAATTGCCGGATGTATCATTTAAGTTTTTTATGAACAAAAACCCCGTCAATCCATAGGGTCGCATGATTCGGCTTAAATTTGAGCAGAACATAATCAGGATCGGTTGCCCCTTTGGAAAAATGCTCTATAAACCAATCCTGCCAAAGAGCTTCCTTCATCGTTTTATCCGTAACAATTTCTACCTCTCCGGTCAAAGCAACACTATTCCCTTTTTCATAAAAACAGACGCCTCCATTCGGATTCAAACGAAAATCCTTTGTTTTTAACGAATTACGCCCCGTAGCAAACCAAATGGCATAAAATCCCTCCGATTTGATTTTACTCATAGGTACAGGTCTGGGATACCCCTCTTTATTTACCGAAGTAAGAACTACCACTTCACTATTTTGTAATAGAACTTCCGCTTTTTCTTTAATTGTTTCCATTGAAATAACTGTTTACTTATTTGATTGTGGCAAAGATAAAAAGCGGAAAAAACTTTATATTGTAAAAAAACGACTTTTACCACTCCACATAGGCTAAGGTCATATCATCCTGCGGTATCGATAGAAATGAGCCGGCGGTACTGCCAGACATGTTTTTTATTTCTTTCGAGAGATGCGGAACATCATAATATCCGGCATCAACAGCGACCGAAATTAAATTATCAGAGGATGTAGCCCTCAACAAATCCACAGCATGCCTGAATTTTATAATCCGGCTATATTCTTTCGGAGAGAATCCTGTATACATTTTAAATATACGCTCAAAATGACGTTGACATAGACAAACTTCATCGGCTAAAAAGCGAATCGGCTGTTGCCCTTTATACCAGTTGATATAATCTACGGCATATCTTATTCGTGTATCCGCTGCCAGGTTGCTCCCTGCCAATCTTTTTAAAAGAAAATTCTCTACACAGTTAATCCGTTTCCGGATATCTTGTTTTTCATAAAGGCATTCCGCAAAAGAATCATCAAAAAAGGTATCCATATCATTAACGCTTAACCTCCGGTCGGCAAGCTCACAGAGAGGCAAAGCCATAAAACAAGAAACTCCGCAAGGCAAAAAACGGATACCGAACATATGAACCGTTTTGGCATGGGTAAACAGCTCCGAATACTTTCTCATCGGTCCCACAAAATAGGAATGATACGGCTGCATAAGTAAACCATCGTTGACAGCTTCGAAAGCCTCTCCAAGAGTAAAAATAAAATCCGTACAACCATCCGGCAGAATATTAATACGCATCCCGGGCTGGGATTCGCCTTCAAATTCCCAATACTTATCAATATAAGGAAAAAGAACCGGGGATGGTTGGTATTCTTTGTACATACAAAATCTTTTTATGTACAAAAATAATAATTATAGCTTTTCCGGTATCACTATTTTAAAACAAGTCCCCACTCCCTTTTTTGATTCTATATGGATCGTTCCATGAAAATACTCCACAATAGTCCGGCAAATAGCAAGTCCTAAACCGGCTCCCTGTGAAAAATGGTCTATCTTATAAAAGCGGTCAAATATATGTTTCTGGTCTTCTTCCGAAATCCCCTTGCCTGCATCTTTTACAAAAAATGTCACGTTCCCCGGTGTTTCAGATAAATACCCGAATGTGATGTATCCCCTATTTGTAAATTTAGCAGCATTGTTTATCAGGTTATTAATCACCTGTTTCAAACGAACGGGATCTATAAAAATTATCTTATCCTTTTCGGCTAATTCCAACTTAAGTTCGACACCTGGCGGCATATTCAACTGCTGGGAGACATAAATATCATCCAATAATTTATTTAAAGATTGCTCGGAATAACGGAATTCCATTGTTCCGGCTTCGATTTTGGATATATCCAGTATGTCATTTATCAAGCTTAAAAGAAGTTCGCAATTTTTATTGATGATATCCACAAATTCGACTATTTCATTCTTTTCCAAACCTTCAATATCACGTAATAACATGGAGAAACCGACAATCGAATTCAGTGGAGTACGTATCTCGTGGCTCATATTAGCAAGAAATGCACTCTTTTGGGCATCATTCCGTTTGGCAACAGCCACTTCCTCTTCTTTATCCTTCATTTTCTGGATACTCATAACGATACCCACAATCCGGTAAGGAAGCCCGGACACCTCCTGCGCCAGATAAGTGGAACGTCCTTCCATCCACTCGTAGGTACCATCCCCACGACGAAGTCGAAAAGAAACCGGATCCGTATACAAATCGCCTCCCATCTGATCGGATAAAGCGGAAAACAAGGATTCACGGTCATCAGGAAATACCAAATCGACAAACTCTTCTGCGGTCAATTCATTATGATGGTCGTTAGGAAGTTTCAAATAGGTAAAATATTCAGGAGTCATAACATAAACAGAACGCTCCATATCATAGAACCAGGGGAATATTTTTGTAGAGTTAAGTGTCATATTTAAAAAATAAGACTGCATCCGTTCCTCTTTTATATTAAGGAATAAAATAACAATTTTCTTCAGGCATCCCTGATCAAACAACCCTGTTATTTTACAGATAGCAGGAAAACGGCTTCCATTTTTCAGGCAATGTATAAATAAGTCATTCTGATATTGTATAAAACCGGCTTTATCTTTCAGGGAAGCCAAAACCTCCGGAAAAGAATCATATTCTTTATACTTAAGAATAAAGAATGAGCTATAATGCATGCCTACAACCTTGGCATCCGATATGTAAAGTTCCTCTTGCGCCTGAGGATTAATAAAATCTATCGTACCGTCTACCTTTAGGACAATCACACAATCCCTTAATGTACATGACCGTAAATTTTCCAAATCCGTTTCTGTCATTGAAACTGAATGAACTCCAGCTATTTCATCTGTATTTATATCTTCCATAACCCTATATAAATTTGTTTACCTTTACTTCGTATTTCGATATTCCAAAGGAGTCATACCTACATACCGCCTAAAATATTTATCAAAAAAGGATACATTATGGTAACCCAGATTTATTGCAATCTCTTTTATTGATGATGTGGTCGACCTCAACTGTACTTTCGCGTCGGATATAATAACTGTAGCAATAATGTCCCGAGGCGTCATTCCCGTCACCTTTTTAATCACAAAACAAAAATGAGGAAAAGAGATACGGAGTTGTGCTGTATAAAAAGAGACCTTATGCTCATGCGTATAATTCATCCAGACAAGTTGTATAAATTCATGTACAATCTCTTTTTCCCGGTTCATCACAGGCTCCTTCCAGGTGCTATACTTTTTATACATATTAATAACCCCTTTATACAATATATCCTGTACAGAACACATGCAATCCTCAAATAGGATGGAACCCGGTTCGTTCTGAGTCTTGGAAAGCAACTGAAAAAATATTCTGTACACATCTATAATATCGTCCGATAAATGTATAACCGGATTTTTTGTAAGATTAAGTATGAGGCTCGATATTGTTTTAATATAATTGGTTCCCTCCAAAAAGCGGGATGAAAATGCAGCAAAGGAAACTTCTGCATCATCCGAGAGCTCGGATACATAGAAAAAAGTATTGGGTAATAAAGTTATAAAATCATTCGGTTGAATCGTAAACAACCCTAAATTGATTTTTATCCAGATAGTGCCTTTTGTACATAGGATAAATCCCCCTGCCCTCATTTTACAAAGGATAAAACAATATTTAGTTAACTCCTCTTTACCTGCTTTATCCCGTACAACGAAATCCTTTGAAATATCTAGTTTTATAAAGTCACTATCCATAATTATATAAGTTGAAGTAAAGATACTCCAAAGGGATATACGATACGGATAGTATAAATAACGGAATATCTTTTCTTAAAAACAGAGATGGCTCTTTTTGAACCATCCCATTCACAAAATCTTAACTCGACAGCTATCGGATTCATTATTTATTAGATGCCGGCACAGCTTCTATTTGGAAGAGGTACCGCTTTCCAGAATACTGACGATAGAGAATAATGTAAAACAAATTCCTCCTAATCCGGCTAAAACCCGTGCCGGTACAAAACTATATCCATGCAATGTGCCCATTTCAAAAATAAAAGCCGACAAGAAAAGGCAAGTCAATGCAGTAAAGACCGGTATCAGTGGTATACGGTTTGCCAACTTGAATTCATGCCTCCATATTTTTGAAAGCAATATGACCTTACTGGAAATACTCAAACAGACCAGGCCTAATCCAATCATAATATAACCGGTAGAACCGATAGAGGGATCGAGGCTTCCTGCTGCCAGGATTATTCCCCAAATAATGCAGAGAGAACCCATGATTAAGACCAGTACCGGCCACAATGTCCGTTCTGAAGAAGAGTACAGGTTTTGTATCTGCCGGACAATTGTAACGACCAAAGCGATAAGGCTCGTACAAATACAGGCCAAACCAATCATCACATGACCCGCTACAAAATACATCGGATGTACATTGCCTTTCGATAAAAGGACAAAAGCCCATATCCAGGCAATCAAAGAAAAAAGAATTGCCAACCCTATTAATAGTGCGCCCTGCTCTTTGCTAAAAGCCTCGGATGGCATCACATGATCACTTTTCTTTGAATTGACTGTAATCATTGTGAAGCGGGTGGATGAAGTTGCCGTTGTTGCGACACATGCCGTAATTAAACCGACACCGCATATTACATGCCCTGCAACAAATGAAGTCGAGTTCGCAGAACCATGTATCACTGATATGCCCCCTATTACCGTTAGGATTGCAGACAAGTAACCTACTGCAGGCAGTACATATTTACTAACAGAACCGAATGTACCGATCAGTTGCCTGATAATTGTTGCCGCAGTAGAAAAAAGAGCTATACAAATCATTCCTAAGGAAAATACTACCGGACCTGCAACCATCCGGTTCGGGTCTGTTCCGTAGGAGGTAATAAACCATCCGTATCCGAAACAGAACAATGCCATAAGCAGTGGGATTGCCCTAAATAAAACACTAATACCGTAATTCATAAGTTTTTTGTTTAGATGTCCTATGAAACAGGGTTATATAATATATTGTTTATTTACATAGAATACCGTTTGTTCTTTTTAGCATGCATAAACATAGCATCACGGAGATTAAATAATGGTTATTTTTTTTAACCTAAAAACTTCCAACAGAAACTTTTTTATTCGGTAACTATTCATACCTTCGTCGCGTGATTAGAAAGATTTTATTCATAGTATCGTTGTGCTTCTTGTTTTTCTTGAATCAGAAAAGTAAAACTATTGAAGAATCCCATATTTTCTCCCAGCAGGAAATGATGGTGATGAACCATATTCAGCAGGGACCGAAGCAGGACACGTTAACTAATGAAGAATTCTCATCCTCACAAAGCGCTGCTATTTTCACAAATTGCCGCCAACTCCAAACACAGGGCAGAGGCAGCGAGAGATTAATCAAAGAAACAGTAAAACAATTAACCCTATTCTATCAGAAAGGACAGGAAATACTGAATAAAACCTCAGAAATATTATCGATAAACCGCTCTTATGAATGTTCTTCACTTCGTATTCGTTCCGGACACTGGATATACGCTATACGAAAAATTGTTATTTAGCAATTCTTATCCCATTTTACTTTAGACCTCTTTATTTTTAAAACTAAAAAGAATTGTCAGTCTAACCCGATTGTATTCAAAACATTTATATAGTTGTGTTTTGTTATGTAATTATACTATCAGACAAATTTAAAATCATAAAATTATGTTAAGTCTACTTCTTTCTACATTGGAAATGATGGGGCTAACCTTCGCTATTGGCTTTTTTGTAGCCGGCGTGATTAAAATTATTGCAATCAGCGCAGATTCAATGGATTATTATCACTCCCATAACGAAGAAATGGCTCAGATTTCCAAAATAAACAAACTACGCGCAAAAATCGGAGAATTATTAGGGTTTAACGACGTGGAAGAAAATATCTCCCAGGAAGATGAACGGGAAGAATTCCGCCGTGGTATTAACACCGACATGTTAAAGAAAAAACAGGGAGGATACTATCATGGAGTTAGCCACGGCTCCTCACGGCTCAATCTGATGGACTACTATTATCCGCGTGATACGCACATGATGTATCTCCATAAGAAAGAACAATTTTTGAAGAAAAATAAAGAAGATAAAAATAATCCTCCTACAGAAAAGGAATAAATTTATATGGAAAATATTGATTTTTTTAGTCTGTTCCAAGGATTTGGAACAATGGCTGCCGGTGGATGGATACTGGCTACCACCCGTGTTTTTCTCATTTGCCTCGGAGGCTTGCTTGTATATTTAGGATGGAAAGGCGTACTCGAACCGATGGTTATGATACCGATGGGGTTAGGTATGCTTGCCATAAACTGCGGAACCCTGATTATGCCGGAAGGCGGATTAGGAAACCTGTTTCTCGACCCGATGCTTGAAGACACAGACGCTTTGATGACGACCATGCAGATAGATTTTCTACAGCCGGTCTACACACTCACATTCAGTAACGGATTGATTGCCTGCTTTGTTTTTATGGGAATCGGCACCCTGCTGGATGTAGGTTTCCTGCTTCAAAAACCTTTTGCCAGCCTTTTCCTTGCCTTATGTGCCGAACTGGGTACATTCCTGACTTTACCTATAGCCAGTGCATTGGGACTGACTCTGAATGAAAGCGCATCTGTTGCCATGGTAGGTGGAGCCGATGGACCGATGGTATTGTTTACTTCCCTGGTTCTGGCAAAACATCTCTTTGTTCCGATTACAGTCGTCGCTTATTTATATTTAGGATTAACTTACGGCGGATACCCTTATCTGGTAAAACTTCTGATACCACAGCGCTTGCGTGCAATCAAAATGACATCTACCAAACCGCCTAAGAACTATGATGCAAAAGTAAAACTGGCATTCTCAGTGATCCTTTGTGCCGTGTTATGTTTCCTTTTCCCGGTAGCATCTCCCCTGTTCTTCTCTTTGTTCTTGGGTGTGGCTGTCCGCGAATCCGGAATGAAACATATTTATGATTTTGTAAGCGGCCCGTTATTATACGGTTCCACATTTATGTTAGGTCTGTTGCTGGGCGTACTTTGTGATGCCAAACTGTTGCTCGACCCGAAAATCCTGAAATTACTGGTATTAGGTGTTACAGCCTTGTTATTATCCGGTATCGGCGGTATTATGGGCGGTTACATCATGTATTTCATCAAGCGTGGAAACTATAACCCGGTTATCGGTATCGCTGCGGTAAGCTGTGTGCCGACAACGGCTAAAGTTGCCCAAAAGCTGGTAAGCAAAGAAAATCCGGACTCCTTTATTTTAGGAGATGCACTGGGCGCTAACATTTCAGGGGTCATCACCTCTGCTATTATTACGGGTATTTATATAACTATTATACCTTACCTCTAAAATACTACTTTTACCTTCCTCCGGAAATCAACCAAAACCATCCGGAGAACTTTTCATTCGAGCCTCGCCGGACTGTTGTTTGACGAGGCTCGAACTTTTTTAATTCCCAGGCAAATCGCTCTTAAACAACAGATAAACAAGAATTATCTGTGAACTAATAAAGAACAGGATTTGTTTACTTAATAACAATCTTAAACATAATCATCATGGCTAAAAACGAACAAAGACTGACAGAAGTAGGGTCAACTCCAGCCCCCGATACCTTTTATATCAAAATTACTCCCGATGGTCCGTATCTTGTTTATGGCAACCCTCCCATCGACCAGGAAATCATAGTTCCTAACGAAGAAGGTTCTTCATGGGTTTACCGTAAAGGCAGTTCGTTTGACAGCTCTGCCAACCCAGTAGCACTCTGCCGTTGCGGATGTTCGAATCATAAGCCCTTTTGCGACGGTTCGCATGTTCATGTCGATTGGGAGTCTAAGGAAACAAGCAGCAAACGCCCCCTGTTGGAAAAAGCCGAAGAAATAGAAGGTCCCGCTCTATTGCTCGCCGATAACGAAAAGTATTGTGCATTCGCCCGTTTCTGCGATGCGTATGGCCGTGTATGGAATATTGTGGAAAAAGCACACACCGAAGAGGAAAAAGAACTTGTCAGGCATGAGGTAGGACATTGTCCGTCCGGTCGTCTGGTTGTATGGGACAAACAAACGGATAAGGTATTCGAACCTCCTTTCAAACCGTCTATCAGCCTTATAGAAGACCCGGGAATCAAAGTAAGCGGACCTATCTGGGTAAAAGGCGGCATACGGATCGAAAGTGCAGACGGGAAAAGTTATGAAATCAGAAACAGAGTCACTTTATGCCGTTGTGGTCAGTCCTCCAATAAACCGTTCTGCGATGGTACACATGCCTCGATGCATTTTCATGATAATCTGCCGATAGAGAAAAAAGAGGAAGAATGGTAAAAGGATTTTCCGGGTTTACTGAAAATGAATATGTTAAAATTACATGCCGTAAAGCATATTTGCATTTCACTTTATTTTCCGGAAATAATTTGTTCCTGTAATTTATAATTCCTAAGTTAGTGCCATTAAAATAAACAAAATATTAACCTTCAAAATAAGGAAGCCATGGCAAAGACTATTACATTCAATGAACTTCGTAGACTGAAAGACAGTCTGCCTGACGGAAGTACCCACCGTATTGCTGATGAATTAGGACTGACAGTTGAAACAGTACGCAACTATTTCGGTGGGTATAATTATAAAGATGGAAAAAGTTGTGGGATACATATAGAACCAGGGCCAGACGGTGGTTTGGTTGTATTAGACGACACTACTATACTTGACCGTGCTTTACAGATATTGGCGGAAAAAAATCCTGTATCTGAAGAAGCACAGCAAGCGTAAAGAAATTCAACATTACAGGAAAATCCCATAGCTAAAAGGAAATAGTTGCTGTGGGATTTTTTGTTTTAATCAACTTATTTGTATTTCCGATTGTTTCATTAATAAAAACACACGCATATGGAAGATAAACTAGTAACGTTAGCGATTCACACGTTCGAGAAAGCTCAAATTCTCAAAACATTACTTGAAACAGAAGGAATTGAGGTATACATACATAATGTAAACCAAATCCAGCCGGTTGTTTCGGCAGGAGTACGTGTGCGTATTAAAGAAAGTGATCTGCCTCACGCATTGCGCATCATTGAAGACAGCAAATGGTTCAGTGAGGAAAAAGAAGAAGAGGAAGACAAGAGTAACCAGGTTAAGAAAGTCCTTATTCCGGTAGACTTTTCCGACTACTCAATCAAAGCATGCGAACTCGGTATCAATCATGCACATAAAATTGGTGCCGAAGTAATGATTATGCATGCCTATTTCAGTCCTTATTTCCCATCCGCCATTCCAATGGGGGACACCTTAACTTACCAGATTGGTGAAGAAGAAACTGTACAGAATATATTGAAACGGGTTCATGTAGATATGGAAAATATCTGTACCCATATCAACCGGAAAATGAAATCCGGCGAACTGCCTAAAGTAAAATACAATTACGTTCTTCGTGAAGGATTACCCGAAGAAGAAATTATTGCATACAGCAAGGAATATCACCCTACCCTGATAGTTATGGGTACCCGCGGTAAGAGCCAGAAAGATATGGACCTGATTGGTAGTGTAACGGGTGAAGTAATTGAAGTAAATAAGGTTCCGATCCTTGCTATTCCCGAAAATGTTCCGTTTGGAGATTTAGGCGAAGCTAAAAACATTGCATTTGCAACCTCTTTCAACCAGCGTGATTTAGTAGCCTTCGATGAATTTATGGAAATCATCAAACCGTACAATTTCCACATTCATCTGTTCAATATTTCTACAAGCCGTAATGAATGGAACGAAATTAGGTTAACCGGGGTAAACGAATATTTCAAGAAACAATATCCGGATGCAAACATTACCCATACTGTATTGGCAGATGGCGATCTATTGCTGGCAATCGAGAAGTTTGTAAGAGATAATCAGATTGAAATTATCGCATTAAGCACATATCGCAGGAATATATTGGCAAGAATGTTCAACCCGAGCATTGCACGAAAGATGCTATTCCACACCGATACCCCATTGTTGGTAATGCACGCCTGAAAAGGAGGATAGAATAAAGAATAAAATTTAAATCTTAGTATAAAGGGAATTGTCTTTAAATAGACAGTTCCCTTTTTTTATGAGATAAACCGGCCTTCTATCTTTTTGACAATTTGACAAGACACCTCCCTCCCAGCCGCTTGTACAGAGGAAGATTCAGGAGGCATTACAAACATGCCGCTCTCGCGGAGTTCAGCTTTATCATTTTGTCGACGCAATTGGATTTATAAACACTAAATGATACGACGCGGAATTCAATTTATTAGACGCGAATCCCACTAAAAACGCAGATTAAGAAATATAAGAGATGTATTAATCCGGGATTTCCGCGTAATCTTCATCTAAACATCTTATTATATTTTAAAGACAATAACTATCTTTTTGACATTCACACAAGGGCTGGTTTTCAAACCATTCCAGAGCTGCGTCTCTGCTATATAACATCTAAAAGCAAAGCATATATGCTTTGAAATCGAAACATATATGTTTTGAAGTCAAAATATAGGTGTTTTATCCGCGCAGATTATTTGGATTTTGGTCCGCAGGCAGTTGGAATTAGTAGCGGTACTAATTGAAATTACCCTAAGAGGTAATGGAAATAGGTACCGTAAATGTGAAAACACCTCCATTTTATCCCTAAAAAGAGTTCAGAATTTCCTGGAATGGGCTTCATACCGACAGGACAAGTTTCCAAAAAAGGATTTATTCTATAAAAATGCAACTGATTAATACAAAATACTAACATTTTGCTTTCACCCTTTCCTCTCATTTTTTACAGCAATAAAGGTTAACCAATATCTATTCTCCCTAATTTTTTTAATTACGATATACCTATTTTAAGGTATTTCCGGCTTTTTTTTACTCAAATATTGGTATTTCAGACGTTCTGCAAAACCCTGAACTTTGCAAACGAATAAAAAATAACTATATTTTAATATCAAACGCAAAATGAAAAAAGTTCTTTATTTAGTAGCTGTTTTATTTACAGGTGCTTTAACACTGATGTCCTGTGATAAAAACGATAATGAAGGAGAAGGGGAAGGACCTCTGGATGAGGATGTAAAAACCGCAACCGTAGATTCCAGAGCCTATAACAAATGGATTTACTTTAAATTCTCGGATGGTTCGACCGTAGAACATGAGATAGAACCGATTGGTGGTACATACAATGGAGCTCTTAATTATTCACTTTCTCTACCCAGCGGTACTACAAATGAAGGTTCCAGCGAAAACCAGAAATTGGAAATCAGCCGTGTTGACGAAAATACAGTAAAGATAACCCTGAAAGATTTCAAAAGCGGAAATCAATCCATGGGGGATATCGAAACTGAAGCAACAGTATCCGTTGCAAAAAGTAAATGGACTGTAAAAGCAGAAAATAAAATAGTAGGTAGCTATACTATTTCCTGTGACGGAACGATTGAGTCCAATACAAATATCAACTTGCATATGACTATTGCTGTAACAAAAATGGTGGCAATGGGTATGAGCCCTATCGAAGCTACTTACCAAGGAGCAATGGAACAATCTGCCAACGTAGATGAAAGCACTTTCGACTGGGATATTGCTTTCCACAGCTATGATAAAAAGACAAACGGAGGTTCCGTATTGGCAACTACAGAAAAAGAAATAGCCGACGTAACGACTATCCCGACAGGCGATTATATACAAGACATAAAGAGTGACAGCTTAATCGTGAACATGGGCGGCATGATGGACGAAAATATCGGTATAGGATATGCGCAAGGTTCCGTCAACGAAGTGTTAAGTGCTGCTACTTTGCGCGACCTGAGCAATATGCCGCCGCTTTACTCAAAAACAGACCTTGTTTACATCGTTAAAACCAAATCCGGCGAATATGCTAAAATCAAATTCACTGATTATATGGATGAGGAAGGAAACAAAGGTGTCTTTACGTTCAAGTATGTATATCCTGTAAAATAAAACTCGATTTTATATGAAAATAGCATTATTAGTGTTAGCTTCAACACTGATATTTGGTAACCTGTCGGCGAATGAACCTCCCCGACAGGTTCTTGGTTCTGTTACCGATGAAAAAGGAGAAACGCTTCCTTACGCTAATATCCTGATTAAAGGGACAACGTATGGAGTGGCTACAGATACAAACGGGAAGTATAAACTAATCATTCCCCGTCCGGGAAAATACTCTATTATCGTAAAATATGCAGGGTACGTCCCTTTTGAGCAAAGTTTCTATCTGCATCAGGATACGACCATCAACTTCAAGCTGAAAGAAGATGCTTTGAACCTGAATGAAGTAACCGTGACGGCCACCCGTACTCCCAAACTGCTAAAGGATGCACCGGTTATTACCCGCGTCATTACTACGGAAGATATACAGCGTATTAATGCCGTTACTGTCCAGGATTTACTGGAGACCGAATTACCGGGGCTGGAATTTACCCGCGAAATGGATGGGCAGACTTCTATCCACCTCCAGGGTATGAGCGGTAAATATATCCTGTTCCTGATAGATGGGGAACGTATGGCGGGCGAAACGTTGAATAATGTAGATTACAACCGCCTGAATGCTTCCGAAATAGAACGTATCGAAATCGTAAAAGGTACAGCTTCCGCCCTGTATGGCTCCAATGCAATCGGTGGGGTGGTTAATATCATCACAAAGAATGCAGATAAACCGTATAGCGTGAATGTTTATGGTAATTACGGAAGTAAAAATGAACAGCGCTACGGAGCTACAGTCGGACTGAAAAAACAAAATATCAGCAGTTTGACCTCCATGAATTACAAAAACAAAGATACCTACCTGCTGACTGATACGACAGGCAAATCCTCTCCGGTAAACGGCGGACACGATTATAATGTGAACGAGAAACTGACCTGGACTATCAATAAGAAGATAACGCTGACAGGGAAAGGGGGATTTTATTTCCGGGATGTGGACAATTACGAAGAAAATGTAAAAGACCGCTACCGTAACTTTAACGGAAGCCTCCGGATGAATTATAACATATCCGAGAAGCAGAACCTGGATGTTTCTTACCTGTTCGACCGGTATAACAAGTACGACCGGTACATCAAAAAAGATGTGGATACGCTTAACTACCGGAATACACAGCAGACAGCACGGGCACAATACACCCACTCCTTCGCCGAAGGGAATACGCTGATCGGAGGTGCCGAATTTTTCAGGGACGAGTTGATGTCATACCAGTTCAGTGGAGATACCTACTCGACCAACGACTACATTCTGTATGCACAACACGACTATGACATTACAAAAAAATTCAATGTTGTATATGGCTTACGTATGGACTGCTACTCTTCATTCGGGGCACATTTCAGCCCGAGTGCATCCCTTATGTACAAACTGAATCCTTTTACCATGCGGGCCTCATATTCCCGCGGCTTCCGCGCCCCTTCCCTGAAAGAGATGCACACAGACTGGGACATGGGAGGCATGGGATGGTTCCGCATCATCGGTAACCCGGACTTGAAACCGGAGCTTAGCAACAATTTCAGCGTTTCTGCGGAATATACCCGCAACCGGGTAAATGTTTCCGTCATCGGCTATTATAATGATATCCACCGGAAAATAACAACGGTATATAACTCTACGGATAAAACAGCCGTATATACCAATGTGGATAATTCCGGTATCGGAGGTTTGGATGCGAATATTGCAGTAAAATGCCCGTATGGTTTCACGGTAAAAACAGCTTATGCCTATGTACATGAGAACCTGAAACAAAACGGATTGAATGTAAGCTCTACCCGTCCCCATTCCGCCACTGTCGGTGTCAACTACGAACTTTCACGTAAAAACTACAATCTGAATGTAGCCCTGAACGGACGTTTCCTAAGCAAACTGGATACTTACGAAGCCAATGATACACAGGGCAGCAGCTATAGTTTTGTCCATTATCCGGGATATCAGATGTGGAAAATAGTCCTTTCCCAACGCATATACAAAGCATATATGCTCCAGTTGAGTGTCGACAATATCTTCAACTACCAACCGAAGGTGTATGCAGCCAATTCCCCTATTTCTCCGGGAACGACTTTTATGGCCGGGATATCCATCGACATTGACGAAATATTTTAAATGATAAAAAATTAGCGATATAATATGAGAAAGAAAATTTTATTAGGAGGTACACTTCTCCTTCTTATCATCATCTGGATCATCTGGAACGGAGTGGCCGGGACGACCAAGGTCGCGCTGGTCAACTTCCCTAACTACCAGGTGGCCCGTATGAGTAAATCTTTAGACAACAATTTTATCAAGCTGGAACAAGTGGGCCTTGATGATTTCAACAAACTGGGAGACTACGATGCCATATTGGTTTTCGCCATGGGTATCCGTATGACGGATGAACACCGTGCGCTGCTGGAACAGCTTAAAGAAAAGAATATTCCTATTATCTCGACGGCGGCAACCGACCCGATGAACAAGATATGCAGTCTCGATTCCCTACAGGAAAAAAAGACAGGAGATTATCTGTCGAACGGGGGTTCGGTTAACTACCGCAGCCTGTTTAATTATATCCGGAAAGACCTGACCGGTAAGAAATTCTTCACAGGAGAAATTAAAGAACCTGTAGAAATCAGTTCCGACGTGCTGTTTCATCTGGATGACGAACAAATATTCGAAACCGTAGATGCTTTTGAAAAGTATTATAAGGAAAAAGGCTTCTATAAGGAAGGCGCCCCCAAAGTAGCCCTGATGGTTGGAATGGCTGGTCCGTTCGACACGAACAAAGACCACCTGGACTCCCTGATATGCAGTCTGGAACAACGGAACATGAATGTATACCCGATTTCGTCGTTTGCCAAACGCCTTGAAATATTACAGGAAATACATCCGGCGGCCGTTATCTATATGCCTCACGGACGCTTGTTGATGGGACAAGGAGAAAAAGCGGTGGAATGGTTGAAGCAGGAGAATATCCCGATGTTCTGCCCCATCACAATCAATGATACATACGATAACTGGATGGCCGACAAGAAAGGCATGTCGGGCGGTTTTATGAGCCAGAGCATCGTAACTCCTGAATTGGACGGAGGATTTGCCCCGTTTGCTCTGAATGCACAATTCATCGACGCAGACGGACTGTATCTGTTCAAAAACATTCCGGGCAGGCTGGAACAATTCAGCAATACGGTAGCCAATTACCTGAAACTCCAGACCTTGCCGAATAAGGATAAAAAGATAGCCATCTACTACTACAAAGGACCGGGCAAAAATGCGCTGACCGCTGCCGGACTGGAAGTGACCCCGTCTCTTTACAATTTCCTGAAAAGGTTGAAAG
Source organism: Parabacteroides sp. (assembly GCA_019417325.1). Taxonomy (GTDB): domain Bacteria; phylum Bacteroidota; class Bacteroidia; order Bacteroidales; family Tannerellaceae; genus Parabacteroides. The sequence continues at coordinate 221,719 of DXVO01000030.1, forward strand.
CGGAAGGATACGATGTCTCCAACCTGCCGGATAGCGAAGCGAAATTTGAGAAAATGCTGATGGAACAAGGTCCCGTTTTCAACCATTATGCCGAAGGCAACATAAAGAAATACCTTGAATCCGGTTATCCGGCATGGGTTACCGAGCCGGCTTACTATGGCTGGCTGGAAGATATACTGACACCTGCCATGCTGGATACGCTGACGAACCGCCACGGGAATCATTTGGGAGACTTTTACACGAAAGAAGAAAACGGTATCAATGAAATAGCTGTTACCCGTATCGATTTAGGTAATGTGGTATTGCTTCCCCAACCCACACAAGGTACGGGTGAAAACTCTTTTGCCGCCGTACACGGTTCCAATGAAGTTCCCCCCCACCATTATATTGCATCTTATTTATGGACACAAAAAGATTTCCAGGCTGATGCCCTGATACATTTCGGAACACACGGTAGCCTGGAATTTATTCCCGGCAAACAAGTGGCGCTTTCTTCTGAGGACTGGACAGACCGCCTGGTCGGTTCACTTCCCCACTTCTACCTCTATACTATCAGTGACGTAGGTGAAGCATTGATTGCCAAACGACGCAGTTATGCGGTAACTATCAGCCATCTGACTCCCCCCTTTATGGAAACCGGATTGAGAAGTGAAGTCAACGGTTTATTAAATGATATCAAACGCTATCTGGCCACCGATATCCGCGATGAAGCACTGAACCTCAAAATCAAGAATCAAACCATTCGCATGGGCTTGCACCGCGACCTGCAACTGGACAGTGTCCGCACGGTAGCCTATTCCGACGAAGCCATCGAGAAAATAGAGAACTTCGCCGAAGAGCTTTGTAGCGAAAAGATTACAGGTGGTGTCTATACACTGGGTGTTCCTTATGAAGAAAGCAAAATCACATCTTCCGTCAAGCTGATGTGTACGGAGCCGATTGCCTTCAGCCTTGCCAACCTCGATAAAGTACAACATAAAGTAACACAAAAAGAGATTGAGAGCCAGGCTTTCTTCAACGAACGCTACCGTACAAAAGCACAAGCTGCCGTGAAGCGCGTAATAGAAAATCCGTCTCTCGCCAACGACCCTTCGCTGCTGGCAAGCCTCGGCGTTTCGAACGAAACGGTAGCGAAAGCGGAGAGAATAAAGAAAGCATCCGAACCCAAAATGAACCGGATGATGGCTGCCATGATGCAAAAAATGCAGAAAGACGCTAAAGAAGGAAAGAAACCTGCCATCAAAGGGCATGGACATCCTGCCGGTATTCCAAAGACTGGCAAGATGCCGGATGCTGTAAAAAAGATGCTTGAAAAAGAAGCACAGCAAGCCAAGGATACAACCTCTCGGAAGAAACCTGCCGACGGAATGAGCGGTGCTTCCCAACAGATGGACAGTGTCAGCAAAGAAGATATCGTGTTTGCCGATGCAGTCCTGAATATCCGTCAGGCCATCCAAAATGTAAATACTTATCGCGACTACTTACGCAACAGTCCGAAATCCGAGCTGGATGCTTTTGTTAACGCATTGAATGGCCACTATGTAGCGCCGACTCCCGGAGGAGACGTGATTGCCGACCCGAATGTATTGCCGACAGGACGTAATTTATATGGTATCAACGCAGAAGCTACTCCTACGCCTGCCGCCTGGGAGAAAGGAAAAGAACTGGCAAACAGTTTGCTGGCTGCACATGCCAAGGCACATGGAGGCAAAACACCCCAGAAGGTCAGCTTTACACTCTGGTCCGGCAGCTTCATCGAAAGTGAAGGTGCTACCATTGCACAAATCCTGTACCTGCTGGGAGTTGAACCGGTACGCGACCAGTTCAACCGTGTATTGGATATCCGTTTGATTGATGTGAAAGATTTAGGACGTCCGCGTGTAGATGTCGTCATACAAACTTCCGGCCAGTTCCGTGATGTTGCAGCCTCACGCCTTACACTGATACAAAAAGCGGTGGATATGGCTGCCAGTGCGGAAGATAACGGCGACAACTTTGTTGCCAAAGGAAGAAATGATGCGGAACGCCTCCTTTTGGATAAGGGATTCAGCCCTAAAGAAGCCCGCGAGTATGCCACCCAGAGAGTATTCGGAGGTACCAACGGTATGTACGGAACAGGCATCACTGCGATGGTGGAAAGTGGCGACCGGTGGGAAAACGAATCTGAAATAGCCAATGTGTACCTGAATAACATGGGTGCCGTATATGGCAATGACAAAGATTTCGGCAATTTCAAGGCAGGTATTTTCGAGGCGGCTCTACAGAATACGGAAGCAGTCGTACAACCTCGCCAAAGTAATACGTGGGGTGCACTAAGCCTCGACCATGTGTATGAGTTTATGGGTGGTATCAGCCTTACCGTACGCAACCTGACAGGAAATGACCCGGATGCTTATTTCAACGACCTCCGTAACCGGCATAAAGCCCGCTTGCAGGATTTGACTACGGCTATCGGAGTGGAAACCCGCTCTACCCTCTTCAACCCGGCCTATATGAAGGAACAGGTAAAAGAAGGTGCTTCCGCAGCCAACGCCATGATGGAAACCATACGTAATACCTATGGATGGAACGTAATGAAACCGAAAGCTATCGACAACGAAATCTGGAACCAGTATTACGACATCTTTGTCAATGATAAACTGAACGTAGGCATCCAATCATTCTTTGAAAATGAGAATCCGGCGGCTTTGCAGGAAGTCACGGCTGTCATGATGGAAACAGCACGCAAAGGATACTGGAAAGCAAGCCCCGAACAATTGAAAGGACTGGCCGAACTGCATAGCGAACTGGTTAAGAAATATGATGCGGGATGTAGCGGTTTTGTGTGCGACAATAGCAAACTTCAATCGTTCATCGCACAACAAATGCCACAGGAACAAGCAAAAGCCTACCAGAACAAAATAGAAACGGCACGCAATGAAATCGTAGCCGGCGACGACAAGAGTGTTGTCCTGAAAAAAGACAAAAGCATGAAAATAAATGAGGCGGAGAAATCAGACTTGCCATCGTCGTTCACGCTGACACTTATCAGTTTCTGCTGGGTTATCGTCATATTCCTGCTGGTGTTCTTCATTCGGAAAAGAAATCAAAAAAATAAAAAGAGAAGAAAATAGTAATGGAATATATTCTGCTTCTACTTTCACTTTTTGCAGTTCTGAAAAGCCTGTTTATGACAAGCCTGCTACCCAACCGTTGGTACAGGCTTGCCTTCAGTCTCCTGCTTGGCGTATTCGTACTGCTTTGCCATCCCTACGCGATGGAAGTCAATAAGCTGGAACTGCAACGTATATTGTCCACGCAATCGGCTATGATGAACATCTCACTGTTTGTAATGGTCGACATGCTCCTCTCCTGCTATTTTTGTATTGCCCGGTTCAAGGACAGGGACGAAAATAAAGCATTTGCCTGGTATACGGTCTTTTTCAGGCACATGCCGTCGTTGTTGGTCTTCCCTGCCTTGTATTATATCCATATCAGCCTGTTTTTCAATTTGACGGGAGTCGATTTCTTCCGGACAAGTGCCGGACTGGCAATCGGGGTGGTCTTACTTTTCGGAGGCGCTTCTTTCTTCATGCGCAAACTGATTGCTGAAAAGGATTTATTAATCGAACTGATTATATTGCTGACATTTTTTGTCTGCATGCTGGTTATCTGCTGTACGATTTTCCATCCGTCGGCTACTGTCTACAACCATGCAACACCGGTCGACTGGATAGGATGTGCCGGAACACTGGCTGTCCTGTTTGCCATCTTTATAGCAGGATATGTATGGACACAGGTTGTCCGTTACTATAAACGTATTAAAAATTCAAAACATTAATATCATCATGGAACAAGTATCTAATCTTTTATTCTGGATTTCAAGCGGGTTGCTCGTACCTGTTATTGTAGGACTGCTTTTCTTTTTTGCTAAAAGTATTATCATGCTGGGCAGCTTCGTAAACCAATATATACAACGGACCAAACAAGACAAACAACTACGCCTCCGTATGGCAGCGCTGGATGCATCTACCATCCGCAACTTCTCGGAAGAGCTGAATGACGAACCGGACAACCTGTTTAACAATACGGCACGTTCAATCCTTTCCGTATCGAGTACAGCTACCGCCAACCGTATCCTTTCCGAATATGAAATAACAGCCGATGCCGAATTAGGGAAATACAAAGTGTTGGTTAAGTTCGGACCGATTTTAGGATTGATGGGGACGCTGATTCCGATGGGCCCGGCTCTGGCCGGATTATCTACCGGTGATATTTCTTCCATGGCGTACAACATGCAGGTGGCATTTGCCACAACGGTGCTCGGCCTATTTTCCGGTGCTGTGGGTTTCATCCTACTGCAAGTAAAGCAACGCTGGTTCACTTCCGACCTCGTCTATCTGGATTTCCTGTCGGAACTGCAGAAAGAGAGAACATTTACTGTCCAGACTAAATTAACAACTACTAAAGCCGTAAACGAATGAGCCGCCGAAGAGTATTAAATGCCCCTGAAGACCATGACCCGGTAGCCATGTTATCGAATCTGTTCGACGTAGCCATGGTTTTTGCCGTTGCTTTAATGGTCGCACTCGTATCCAAATTCAACATGACGGAAATCTTCTCACAGGAAGATTACACCATGGTAAAGAACCCGGGCAAAGAGAATATGGAAATCATTACGAAAGAAGGACAAAACATCACGAAATACAAACCTTCCGAAAGCCAGGAGAAGTCCGGTAAGAAAGGGAAAAAGGTGGGTATCGCTTATGAATTGGAAAACGGGGAAATCATCTATGTCCCGGAATAATCCGGAGCGACCCGGCTTATAAATATTAAAAGAGACTATCTAAATTGGAGGATTGATTCCCTTCATATTTATTAGATAGCCTCTTTTTGTTATTTAATAAAATACCTTAAAGAATCTATCTGCATATTTTCCCCATTCGTTACGTTTTTTGCCTTTAACAAAACCTAATCAACTGAAAATAAATCACTTTTACTATTTGATTGAAATATATAATATAACGCCATTTTTATATAAGAAACAAGCACTTTCGGCACCGTAAATTTGTACACATAAAATCATAATAACGAATTGTAACATTTCAACCAAATTAAAAATGAGAACAAAAAGTAATTTAATCACCGGACTATTTACATTGGCTCTGTTTGTAGCCTGTAATAATGATGAAATGAATGAAAAAAGTAATGGCGAAAAAGCCTCTGTCTCCATTACCCTAAGAGGCGAAAGCCTATCTTCAAAAGCAACCGGAAGTACTTCCGATACAGAAACAGACGAACGCAAGATTGTCAACTATAAAATATACGTGTTCAATTATAACAGCGGCGTACTGGAAAAAGAGGCAGACGGTATTGTCAGCAATGGTGCAGCAGGATCGACATTGGTAGACGGGCTGAATACAGCCGGAACAAAACGGATCGTTATCGTAGCTAATCTTCCTGTCGGATTCCCAACAATCAGTAACTACTCCGATTTCCAAACTGCCACCTTCGATCTTAGTCTGCAAAACCCGGATAACCGGGCAACAACCGGATTAGTCATGAGCGGCGAGTCTACGGAACTGACATTGACAAGCGGAGTTCCTGTTCCAATAACAGTCGGCATCAGACGTATAGTTGCAAAAATCGAACTCGGCTCGGTCACAATCGCTCCTGAAAGCGGACACACCGACCCGTTTATCCTGACGCATGTAAGTATTCAAAAAGCAAAGTCAAAAGCAAATATAGGCCCTGTAACCATTGTTTCCGAAGAACCATTCTACGGAGGTTCCAATGGGACTGAAAGCATAGTTCCCACCCCCAATTATTTGCAGGACGAGATATCTACCGACCAACCGAATGGCAGCCCCAAAGTATTTGACAATTTCTTCTATGTATTTCCCAATCAGGAAACAGGCTCCGAAACATTATTGACAATAACCGGAACCTACAAAGGAAATGTCACCCACTTCCCGTTCCGTATTAATAATGCGATTACCGGCAGCGCAGACGGGACACTTATCAAACGAAACACCCGCTATATCCTGAATGTCACCTTGAAAAAATTAGGTAGTGGAACAACCGACCCGGATGGTCCGGGCGATCCGGCAGCTATCGATGTTACGGTTACTACAGAAGGTTGGGAAGGTCCGTTGGTACAGGATGTGGAATGGTAAAATCAACAGTCGGAAGCATTATTCCACTATTGATAATCCTATTGCAGATAAGTTGTATTCGTGAAGGACTGCAGGAATGTGAAGATGAATATTTTATTACAATCAAAGTAGTTGATGCAGTTACCGGGGAAGATATCACAACATCCGGGGAAGTAAGCCATGCCAAACTGTTCATCTTCAATGAGCATGAACAGTTCCTCTACACAATCAGCATGGATTCCCTTCAGATCAGGCAAAAGATACCAGTTTCAATCAAATTGGAAAAAAACAGCCATAATTGGGTATCTGTCTGGGGGAATCTGGGCGGGAATCAGCAAGTTACCGAGATTACTTCCTCGAACACTCTTGACAACTCGACTGTCTCCATTATTTCCGAAAATAATGAGAACATCCATAAAGGAATGGACGACCTCTTTTTCGGTATTCTGCCGGTCATGAAAGACCCGTATAACGGAACAGAAAACAAAGAAATTGTCATTTCCAGGAAGAATGCCCGAATATATATTACCGTCCGCGGTCTCCCCTCCTTTTACAACGCTGAAAATTATTACTTCGTAATCCGTCTTAATAATAGCGGATACGACTTCAGAGGAACACCTGTCCCGCATGTAATAGAAATTAAGCAAAGTGGCATTACGCTCGAAAATAACGATTTCGTATCTCCGCCGGCTTTCAACCTGATTCATACAAACAATAAAATGGAAGATTACGTAATGGTATATCTTTACAGAAAAGAGACAGGTAGCAGAAGCGGAGCTGATATACTGATAGCTAGTGTAAATTCTGATTTAAACGGAAATCCTATTGTTCTTCCGTCCGGGCAAACAACAAACTTGCTAATCGACTTACGTCAGGCAATAAGTGTATATGTCAAAACGAGTCCCTGGGACAAAATAGAACAATGGGTTGAATGGTAATAAAATGAACACAAGAAATCAAGCTTTTAACCGAATCACAGGCAAATTGCTTTTTTTATTCGTATCCAGCCTGTCAGTCCTGTCCTGTTCCGACCAGTCGCTTATTGGCGACGGGAACAGCAAACAGGTAGAAAAGCGGATCGCTGTCCGGCTGAGTATCAATATGCCTGCCGCCCAAAAGCAAGAGACTAAAAGTCCAGATCCGGAAGAACTAATAGAGGAAATACGTATACTGGTCCTTTCGAAAACGTCTGCCGATTCCGAATACCGGTTTCTTTACAGTGTGGAAGGAACCCATATAAGCCGTCCCGACAGCTATACGACCACCTTCTCCGCCATGCTCAAATCCTCAGATAATCCTATTAAACTGATACTGATTGCCAATGCCAACCAAACAGTAGCAGAAAGGCATCCCTCTGCAGGCGACACGGAAACCCAAATCAAAAAAAAGCTTATCCGTGAATCAGGCAAGGGAGATGGCAATCCCGAACAGATTACAGGCTACCTGCCTATGTACGGCGAATATGTATTACCCGGACTCGAAGCCGGAAAAGTCAACGATAACATCTATATAAAGATGTTGCGCTCCGTTGCCAGAGCTGATGTCTATAATTATGATGCAACCGGAAATTTTACCCTACAAAGCATACAAATATTCCGGTCGTATAGCCAGTTACAACTTATACCCAATCAAATAACCTCCAATAATACAGGAGGTCCCAAAGTCGACACCCCTTCTCTTCCCGACCAGGCTGGTTTCTATCCGGCAGACTTCCCTATGCCTCAACAAAATGTAGCCAACGAAAGTACTGCCATCGAACAGATATACCTTCCGGAATCTCCGGCACCTGCTACGGACAGGCAAATCAGTGATGCGACCTGCCTTATAGTTGGAGGTATTTACAATGATGGTGTTTATCCTGCTAAAATGGTATACTACCGGATAGATTTCAACCCTTCAGGACATCCTTTCGGACAGATTTTACGGAACCACCGTTATCTGTTCGTCATACAAAAAGTATCGGCTGCCGGTTGGGATACTCCGTTGGAAGCTGCTCAAAATGCATCTTTCGGGATGGTTGCCACTGTCGAATCCTGGGAGGAATATACAACCGACATGTATTTCGACGGGGAACATCATTATGGAGTATCCAGCCGGCATATCAGGCTGCAATACAGGGAAAACTCGCAAGGACTTATTTTTATCGATACGGATTTGACCGGTGAGCGGCTACAATGGGTAGATATAGAAGGACATCCGATCAACACAAACGAACTGTCCTCTTCTTTATCGAGCGAACGATTCGATGTTTCCTTTATTGAAGTTCCTGATGCAAACAATAAAATACAGAAACAACTCAAGTTCAGCGCCAGGCAGGCTAACAACAATTATTCCGATTATTCCGAATACCTGATGATACATATCAACCGATGGAAAATAATGATTACGATTACCCAATCCGCCAATCGCAACCGGAATGAAATCATCCGTGTATTGAGTTCCGATGAAATCGGAGGTCTTCATCACAGCAGTGCAAGAGCGATGCGTGCAATACTCGATAAGCATTTCGGACCGGGAAAGACCATCCAGCTTGGAGGTATCGAATATACTTCCGTAGTTCCAGGAATAACGATCAAAGATGCACTGACCTATGAGAAGCTGGCGCAACAGGATATTGTTGTTTTAGCCAACAATACCCGTCCGGATTCCATTACTGCACGCCGCATATTGGACTGGCTCGGAGCCCGTAATAACCGAATACTTATCCTTGGATTCGACTGGAAAGATCCTGGCATTACCGATAGTTACAGCAGCAGGCATCCCGAATATGCCACGACTACCAATTATCAGGTCTTAAAACTATTGCGGGATGATGTCACACCCTACTGGTATAACGGAGGGACAAATACGTCAATCGGCGACACAGGTCCGGTACGCGAAGATATGATCGCTTCATTTGCCGTCAATGCCGACAATAGTTATTTCTTCCGGACAGGTCCCTTCACTGCCTTACAGAATATAGAGATCACTAGCTGTGGATATTGGCTGGAAGATGTATGGTGGGGACGTATGGAAGTGCATAGTCCGGACATTGTACCACTCATCGTATTTAAGGATGTGGTAAGAGACGATGGTTCCGGCCGTTCCCCTCTTTATACCCCAAATCCGGAAGGCGATGGACATATGATACTGGGGATAGATAAGAAAAAACGAATCGTTTATGTCGGTGATTCGCAGTTTTTCGGTATAGGTTCCGGTAATGAGTTGAAGAAAAGTTCGCGTATTGACAACTCTAACGGAGATCTGACAAATAATTATTCTTTAATCATGGCAAATCTATGGGCTTGGATGATTGAGGAAATTGTTCTGGGGAATAGATAGTTCATCGCGGCTATTCATTCCTTCACTATGAACTGATCTGTCACGTACACAATCGGTTATCATACTTTAACATCAACAAAGGTCTAATATTTTTGTTTTATTCTAGAACAAAACATAAAGTAACTATCAATTATGGGAATTCTTTATAAAAATGAACATCTTGCATGTAACGATTTTTGCCCACCTACAAAACGCTCCTTTCAGATTTTCCATCCACAACCCGGGCTAAAACATAACCAACTTGATACTCCCCGGTCAATCCTGCTTTTCATACTTGAAGGAGAAATTAAATTCAGTACTGATACAGTCTATAACCGAACCCTGCGTGAAAATGAAATTGTGTTGATACCTGCAGGCAGTAACTACTCCATCGAAGTGAAAACAGCGAGCCGTATGACCTCTTGCTGTTTCAGCAACGATATCAAACTATGCAATCGTATTCATCTCGAATCATTATCCGAATATAAAAAAGAACATGTTTACAACTATAGCACTTTAAAAATCCAGAAAGAAATACGTCTTTACCTCTCTTTACTCAATAATTACCTGAAAGACGACATCGGATGCAAACATTTGCAAGAGCTCAAACTTCAGGAGCTCTTTATTTTGTTCAGAGCCTATTACACCAAAGAGCAGCTGGTTAATTTCTTCTATCCCATTTTAAGCCAGGATACAGATTTCAGCCATTTCATCCTCTCAAACTACCGGTCGGTAATGAATGTTGAAGAGTTTGCCAAAATGGCAAATATCAGTCTTTCGACCTTCAATCGTAAATTCAAAAAGTATTTTAACGAATCAGCTTACCAATGGATGCTGAGGCGCAAAACGGAAAGGGTCTTGGACGATATTCAGAACACAAACAAAACTTTTCTGGCAATTTCACTTGATTGGAATTTCTCTTCACAAGCTCACTTGACCAAATTTACCAAGCAACAATGCGGTCTGTCCCCTTCGCAAATCCGGGAACAAGCCACACATAGCATTACTTCGGATTAAAATGAAATCTCGTTACAACAGGTGTTATTTGCCTGTTGCTCAACTCAGAAAACAAAGTAGCCCGGTTCAAATCCATGAGTCGGGCTACTTCTGATATATAGTTCCTTTTCTATATTATAAATGCCTTATTTCCTGTGCTTCCAAAACAGAACAACCGACAGTACGATAAATGCGACAAGCATAACCGTCATCTCCATCCAATAATGGGACGGCTCCACCCAGATTTCTTTCAGCATATCCCATCTTCCCATGATTTCCACAAACGTCCAGAATATAATCACCGTAGGAATGGCATAACGGATAGCATATCCCAGTTTCTTTATCTTTAATAATTTAACAAACAAATAAATCGACCAGGCGAGCGAACCGAATGCTATAATGGATGTAACCGGATGATGATCGCCAAAGAACCGTTCATCGTAAACAAAGAGAAGTACGATATAACAAGTCCACATGATGATATTCATCTCCATAAACGTAGTCATTGCATGGTTTCGCACAACCGGTTGAAGCCGGCTTACCGGCTGTTCATCCGAAACAGCTTTCTTTGCCGTTCCATAATGCAACTTCTCCTGTATCCAGGTAAATAACACGCAGTTTGATTTGATACTGAAAATATAAAACAACATGATAATCGCCCAGAAACCGACCGACGAAGGCATGATTAAATATTCCGGCTTGGTAACGACTTCCCCGTTTTCAATGAGAGGCTGAACCCCGTAACGGTTTGCGTAATACACATAAGCAAATTCTACCCATCCGGTCCAGACGAGCATTCCGCCGAATAACCCGGCAAAAGTTGCGGGAATTTCTTTCTTGGAATAAATACCCAATACAAGCAAACCCACCCCTATCACACCCAATAAAAGGGCAGCCAGGTAAAGCAGGTTATGTCCTAATATTTTTTCCATCAGAATCATGGCAGCATGACCTAAAGGCATCATAAAAAGTACGATGATAAAAGATAGGATTCCTATCCACGGAGATGTTAGTTTCATATTTATGTAGGTTTGTTTGTCAGGTTTCTTATTCCGTTTACTTCAGGAAACAGGAAACCAATGGAACATTAAATACAATAATTATCAGCGTCATTACCCAGATTCCATATACAATCAGATTCCCCCGCATCACCGAATAAGGTGATTTACTCAAATCCACACCGGGAACCAACCTTCCTCTGGCATAACGGTAAACCAGATAAACAATATATCCGAAAATAAGCCCGGAAATAGCTCCCGGAACAATATCCGAGATAAAATGTACGCCCAGATAAATACGCGTATAAGACATCAGAACCGCCCAAAGAAAGACAGTCCAGGTGAACAATTTATTCTTCATTATACAGGAAAGCAGAAGGGCAACCCCGAAAGAATTGGCAGCATGTCCGGATATAAACCCGTATAACCCGCCTCGATAGTCGAACACCACTTTTACCTGTTCCATAAAATCAGGATGATGGGTCGGACGGAAACGCATAAAATAAGGTTTACACAAATGGGATGTAAACTGGTCGCACAATAATACAACCAAACCGATAGCCAGTAAAACCAGTACCGATTCTCTCCAATTCTTTTTATAGATAAGTACGACAAGTATAAAAACGATCAACGGCAGCCAGATAAATTTTCCTGTGTACAACCACATAAAACGGTCCAGGAAAGCACTATCGCTGCCGTTAAGCGCTAAGAACAAATCGCGTTCATAAGTCAAAATTCTTTCTACCATAATAGGGTTAGATTTAAAATTATAAAGTTTGTCAAATTACTTGTATATCTTTTGTCGGCATCCAACCCACATTGCCATCTTCCATTTCGATTTCGCTCCAATCCCCTAATTTGCTCTTTATGGAGACCTTTGTTCCTTCATGCAAGATAAACAAATCCGTACCGCTCGCATCCGGAGAACTTTTTATGGTAACAGTCGGAGCAAAAATAATAGCACTGTTCCGGTTGACCATTTCCGCTTTCTGGTGCTGGCCAAAGATATTGGCAAATATCACCAGAACCAACAGTAAAAGACCAACATAGAAACCTATCTTTTTCAGATGAATCCATTTGGAGAAGAAGAACATAATCAGACATCCGATAAACAGGATAAAACATAGAATGCCTATCTTTCCCCAGGAATCGGCTCCAGCCATATTCTGGATAGAGTCAAACCATTGGCTTAAAAAGAAACCGCCTACCGGTTCAATCTTATCTACGGTTTTCTGACGGGCCATCTGCAGGTTGAAACGGATGTCCTTATCTCCCGGGTCCAATACTAAAGCCCGTTCGTAATTCAGGATAGCCGGAGCAATCTTGCCTGCCTTATAATAGGCATTACCCAGATTATAAAAAATCGCAGCAGACTCGCCATGGCTTTTAATAATACCTTCGTATAATTCAATTGCTTTATTATAATCTTCCTGCGTATAGGCAGTTTCCGCCTCCTTGATAGTAGCTTCCTGCGCATACACGCCCAAAGCTACGAACTGAACCAAGAGGAAGAACAGTATTTTTTTCATATTGATATTCATCTTCATGCGATTACTTTTTAATTGTATTCTCCATTTTTCCAATGGCATCTACAGTCTGTTCATATAATTTATCCATAGCATCCGATGCTTGCATAGGTGCATAACGGGCAAACTCGCAAGTATTCAGGATTTCCATAAATTCATTAATCAACACCTCGTCCACACCATATTGGGTCAACTCGGCCTCTATATTATCTTTGCTAAGATTAGACTGCGGAATATTCAATTTATCACTCAGATAACCCCACAACGCACGGAGCACTTCGTCATAAAATTCTTCTTTTTTATTTTCTTTCAGCAACTTGCCTGCATTCTTCAAGCGGCGCACAGCCATTTTGTTTGCTTTCTTGGTACGAACCCGTGCAAGGTCTGAATTTTCTTGTACCTGTTTACGGTAAATGATAAAGAATACAATAAAGAGGATAGCCGGAATCAGGTAACATAAAATGTACATGAAAGAACCGAAGAATATTTCATTATTCGTAATAAAATGAATACCGTTCACTTTCAGGTAACGGATATCTTTTCCCAGATATTTTACACTTTCCTTATTGCTGAAATTAGATACGACAGGAGCAGCCGTTCCTCCCCCTTGACCTTGCTCTACATGCAATTTATAGGGTTCGGACTTGATTGTTTTATACGTACCTGACTTCGGGTCAAAATAAGAGAAGGCAATCGCCGGTATTTCAAAATCGCCGGCATAACGCGGTATTGCCATATATTCGATCGCCTTACTGCCGGATGCACCGGAAGAGGTTACTTTAATATCGGAAGTAACTTTCGGATCATACACATCAAAATCATTCGGGAAAACAACTTCCGGATTCTTTACCAGCTTAATATTTCCATTACCGGATATATTCACCTTAACAGTAACCGCTTCATCCGTTTTCACATTATTGGAACTGATACTGGAAGTCATTGTATAATTACCGACAGCCCCACCGTATGAAGCAGGCCTACCGGAAGGCAAAGGCTTCACATCGATTGCAACGGCAGGCGTCGTTAACATCTTATTCAAATCCACAGAAGATTCGAAAAAGTCATCGAAAATACTGCCTCTCCTTTTCTGTGGAGCAGGAACCCGTACTATAACATCCATCTTTCCCGACGGAATCGTTATCTTACCGGAGCGTTGCGGATAAAGGACAGTTTGCCGGATAACAACCGCTTTATAACGTTTTCCATTATAATCTTCAAGTGTCCATTGTTTTTGTTCAGGCAATTCTATTTCCTGAGCCAGAAAGCCGTCAAATTCCGGAAATTTAGGAGGATTGATTCCTGCAATATCAACTCTGGTATATAACTTGAATGTTACCAATATACCTTCCTGTTCATATACATTTTTATCTGAAACATTGATACGGAGGAATATATCATCATTAGAGACACGGAGGGTCCCATCATTATTTTGCTTGGCAACCTCGTCTGCCTTTTCAGCAGGAAGAACTTTTATAACCAATGCATTTGATGAATAATTGGAACCTTTCACTTTGATTGTAGCCGGAGCGACATTGAACGCACCTTCTTTCTTCGGCATTAAAACATACGTAAAGGTCAATGACGTTTCCGTACTTAAACTGCCATTGATAAGCTGGGTACTCATACTTGTCGAAGTGGATGGTCCCATTAATACATCAAAATCAGAAAGTTCCGGTACACGCAAATCCTTCCCATCCGCATTTACCGTATACGTCAGATTAAACCGTTCTCCCATGGCAACCACAGGAGGAGCAGATGCTTTAAACGTTACATCGGCCGCTTTTGCCGCCAACCCGAATGTAGCGAAGAGCACAAATAAGAAAACTAATTTCCTCATTATTATATCGTTATTTTTGTTTATCCCTTTATTACCACTCTTTTTCAACTCTACGGCGCTGTTGCTGCTGGGCCTGCGCTTTCTTCACTTTTTCCTGAGTGTCTTTTTCGTCCTGCAGGAAGGCATCCAGCATCTGTTGAGCATTATCCTGGCTCATCTGTTCGTTTTGCTGCTGTTGTTCCTGAGTCTTATTATCTTTTTTATCATCCTGTTGCTGCTGGTCCTGCTGTTGTTGCTGCTGATCCTGCTGCTGTTCATCTTTCTTATCGTCTTTTTTATCCTGATCCTGGTTTTTATCCTGATCTTGTTGCTGTTGCTGCTGGTCTTCCAACAATTTTTGTGCCAAAGCTAAATTATAGCGTGTTTCGTCATCTTTCGGATTAAAACGCAGGGATTGTTTATAGGCTTCAACACTTTTGGCATATTCTTTATTCTGCATGCCGATATTTCCGAGGTTATGGAAAATCTCGGATAAACGTGCTTTACCTTCAGGAGTCTCCATCATCTTTTCTGCCTGCCCCGCTATCAATTGATACTGCTCGGCAGCTTCCGGAAATTTCTTCTGCTTGTATAAAGCATTTCCCAAGTCGTAGGTTCCTTCCGCAGAACGGGGATTTACTTCCAAGCTCTTCCGGTAAGCAATCTCCGCTTCGGTATATTTTTCCTGTTCGTACAGTTTATTTCCTTCACGCACATTTTTACGTTCCGCTTTCTGTGCAAACACGGCACCTGAGCAGAACATAAAAGCGGTCATCCATATTATTGATTTTTGCATACGCTTCATCTCATTCATTCCATTAAGAAAACAGTTTCACTTTTCTGAATATACGGTTCTTCCTGTCGAGCGTCATAAAGTCGGCCAACAGCAATATCAGAGCTATCCAGGCAAAAGTCTGGAAACGTTCGTCGTATTCCGAATAGACTTTGCTATCCAGTTCCGATTTATTCATTTTATCGATTTCCTTTTGCAAGGCTCTTAATGCGGAGTTGGTATTATCGGCACGCACGTAAGTGCCATGTCCTGCCGCAGCAATCTCACGGCACATCTCTTCGTTCAGTTTGGTGATGACTACATTTCCTTCCTTATCTTTCATATAGTCATTGTTGCCGCCAACCGGGATAGGCGAACCTTTCGGGTCTCCCATACCTACAATATTCACATGGATACCTTTTTCAGCCGCTGCTGCTGCCGCTTTCACTGCATCTCCTTCGTGGTTCTCACCATCGGTAATCAGGATGATTGCCTTGTCGGAAGTTTCACTCGGGGTAAATGAGCGCATCGCCAGATTGATAGCCGAACCGATAGCCGTTCCTTGAGCCGAAACCATCGACGGGTTGATGGACGAAAGGAACATCTTTGCCGAAATATAATCGGAAGTAATCGGAAGCTGTGTAAAAGCATCACCGGCAAATACAATCAAACCGACTTTATCATTCGACAGGCCATCAGTCAACTTAGATAGCATTTGTTTGGCTTTTTCCAAACGGTTCGGGGAAACATCCTCCGCCATCATGGAATTGGATACGTCGAGGCAGACCATCACTTCCACGCCTTGGCGTTTTACTGTTTCCAGCTTGGAACCGAACTGCGGTCCTGCAATAACAATAATAACCATGGCAATGGCTCCGAACAACAGCCAAAATTTCAAATGCTGGCGCTTGGGAGATACCTCAGGCATCAACTCCGACAACAGTTCTGGATTACCATATTTCTTGATTGCTTTCTTCTTCAACACGATTGCATACACATAAAATGCGATCAATACGGGAAGAACGAACAGCAAGTATAAAAAGTCCGGATGTGCAAAACGAAACATAAGCTTCTTTCTTTACGGTATATTTCTTAACAATGTATTTCTCAATAAAATCTCAACCAGCAACAGAGCGAACAACAGCAAAGCCCAGTTCTTATATTCTTCCTGTTTCTTACTATATTCCTGTACGCTGATTTTCGTTTTCTCCATCTTATCGATTTCCGAATAAATCTCTTTCAGGCTGGCATTGTCCGTTGCACGGAAATACTGTCCGCCTGTAGTTGCCGAGATTTGCTTCAAAGTAGGCTCGTCAATCTCTACCGGAATATTCTGGTATTGTATGCCGAATGCTGTCTGGAACGGATAAGGCGCTTCCCCTTTCGTACCGACACCAATCGTATAAACACGTACACCGAATGTCTGGGCAATCTCGGCAGCGGTTACCGGAGCAATCTCTCCCATATTATTCACACCATCGGTAAGCAGAATAATCACTTTCGATTTAGCCTGGCTGTCTTTAATACGGCTCACGGCATTTGCCAGTCCCAAACCAATCGCGGTACCATCTTCAATAATACCCGGCTGGATATCCTTGAACAGGTTCAGCAATACGGAGTGGTCGGTTGTCAACGGACATTGTGTGAAACTCTCTCCGGCAAAAACAACCAAACCGATATTATCATTCGGACGTCCGTTGATGAAAGAGGCAGCCATATCCTTGGCAGCTTCCAAACGGTTAGGCTTCAAGTCCTGCGCCAACATACTACTGGAAATATCCATTGCCATTACAATATCGATACCTTCGGTCGACGAATTCTGCCAGCTATTGGTAGACTGTGGGCGAGCAAGTATGACTATCAATACGGCAACGGCTGCCATACGTAATATAAACGGAACATGGCGCAGATACACCTTCCATGATGCTGCTCCCGGAGCCTCGAATGCCTGCGAAGAGGATACCTGCAAACTTGCCTGGTTTTTGCTGAGTTTGTAGATATACCATCCGATCATAGGGATGAGCAGTAATAACAAATACAGATATGTAGGATTTGCAAATACCATTTTATTCTTTAATTACAGTTGTATCATTCGTTTCAACAGGTTTCTCTTCTTCCGGAGCCACCTCTACTACTTCCTGTTTGGTCTGATCGACAAACAGATAAGCATTCTTCATACTTAAGTCGTTTTCATCCGGCAGCGGATTCATCTTGGCAAACTTTACGAAATCTGATAACAACAGGATCTGTTGCAGGTTGTCGTATACGGAAGAAGCATCCGGTGTTTTGCGGATAATATCCAATATCTCGCCGGAAGTCATTTCCATAGCATTGATACCGAAACGTTCCACAATATAACGGCGCAATGTATCCGTTATCATTGTATAATACTCCTTGCTGCGTCCCTGCTGCCAGAGCTTCTGCTGCTTGATTTCATCCAGTTCCTTCACAGCCTGTTCATGAGGCGGCAACTTCGGTTCCGGCTTCTTGAACGGGATAAGCGACTGGCGGTTGCGCAAACGCTTGATTACATAAGCGATTACACAAATCAGGAACAGAGCCAGCAACACGCCGAAGATTATCGGATAGTAATCTGCCAGCACGAAAGGCGGCTTCCATACATTCTTTATATCAAAAAACTCTTCCGGCTTATCCGTATTGACAGGAATGGTAGATACTTTCAGTGCTATCTGATTGGAATAGACCGTATCCTTGCCATCTATCACCTTGAACGGAGGAAGCAGGTAAAGCGATGAATCGAAAGAAGTAACCAGCAAATCCTGTTTGATTAACAGGCGGTCGTTATCTATCTCGGTAGTATCCGCTTTCGGTATATCCAATACCTCTACCCCTGCCATCAATGTATCGCGGGGAATAACAAGCTGTACCTCCTTATTTTTATCGGCTGTCACCGTTAAATGTAAAACAGTCTGCTCTCCGATGAGTATCGCTGCCGAATCCACTTTCACATCCAACAGCGTATTCTGTGCAGATGCCTTTCCCCCGGAAAAGGATAACCCTATAAGAGCGAGAAACAGAATGCTTTTATGTATCAATTTCATTTGTATGCTTTAATTACGTTTATCAAAAAGAGCAATTAATGCCTTCACATAATCATCTTCCGTACGGATAGACACGGAGTCTACGCGGCATTTCTTGAACGAGTCGTTCATTGCTGCCTGACGGCGGTCCCACCATTTTTTATAGGTTTCTCGTACGCTTGCCGAAGAGGTATCGATCCAACGTTCCGCTCCGGTTTCCGCATCCTTGATTTTCATCAGACCGACAGACGGAAGTTCCGTTTCACGGCGGTCGTATACCTGGATAGCCACCACGTCATGCTTGCGGTTTGCGATTGTAAGTGCATCCTTAAAACCGTCTTTGTCGATAAAGTCGGAAATCAGGAATGCCGTACAACGTTTCTTTATTGCATTCGTCAGGTATTTCAGGACCTGGGTAATATCCGTTTTCTTATCATCCGGCTGGAAATCTATCAACTCGCGGATAATATAAAGGATATGCTTTTTCCCTTTCTGCGGAGGGATAAACTTCTCTATCTTATCGGAAAAGAATATCACACCGATTTTATCATTATTCTGAATCGCCGAGAAAGCAAGTGTTGCAGCAATCTCCGTAATGACTTCTTTCTTCATTACATTCACGGAACCGAAATCCCGGCTACCCGACACATCAATCAGCAACATTACCGTCAACTCACGCTCTTCTTCAAACACCTTTATATAAGGGCGTACATAGCGTGCGGTAACATTCCAGTCAATGTCGCGGATATCATCGCCGTACTGGTACTCGCGCACTTCGCTGAATGCCATACCACGTCCTTTGAATGCGGAGTGGTACTGACCGGCGAAGATATTGCGGGACAAGCCACGCGTTTTTATCTCAATCCGACGAACCTTCTTTAATAGTTCACTTGTTTCCATAGAATACGCTTTCTCTCTAATATGAATACTTCTGTTTCAAAAGATATATGTTCCGTTTTTAAAACATATATGCTTTGCGTTTAAAACATACATGTTTTGAAATCAAATCATATATGTTTTGAATACAGGGTATATAGCATCCCCGTTCAGGAGATATATTAGGGAACTTCAACCTTATTCAGGATTTCGCTGATTACTTCTTCCGAAGTCAGGTTGTTTGCCTCTGCTTCATAGCTTAAACCGATACGGTGACGCATTACGTCGTGACAAACAGCACGTACATCTTCCGGAATCACATAGCCTCTGCGCTTAATGAATGCATATGCGCGGGCTGCCAATGCCAGGTTGATGGATGCACGGGGAGAAGCACCGAACGAAATCATGTTTGACAGGTTAGCCAGACCATGTTCCTGCGGGAAACGGGTTGCAAACACGATGTCGACGATATAACGTTCAATCTTTTCATCCAGATACACTTCACGGACTACCTTGCGGGCTTCCAGAATTTCATCTTTTGTCAATATCGGCTTGATATCCGGCTTAATACCTGAAATATTCTGGCGGATAATCAGTTTTTCTTCTTCTTTCTTCGGATAGTTGATGATGACCTTCAGCATGAAACGGTCTACCTGTGCTTCCGGCAGCGGATACGTACCTTCCTGCTCGATCGGGTTCTGGGTTGCCATTACAAGGAATGGTTCCGGCAGCTTGTAAGTGTTTTCGCTGATAGTAACCTGACGTTCCTGCATCGCTTCCAGCAAAGCACTCTGTACTTTAGCGGGAGCACGGTTTATTTCATCCGCTAATACAAAATTAGCGAAGACCGGGCCTTGTTTTACCTGAAACTCTTCGCTTTTCTGACTGTAAATCATTGTACCGATCACATCGGCAGGCAACAAGTCCGGAGTGAACTGGATACGGCTATATTTTGCATCAATCAATGATGCCAGTGTTTTAATTGCCAATGTTTTTGCCAAACCGGGAACACCTTCCAGCAAAATATGTCCATCCGAAAGCAAACCGATTAATAATGATTCAACCAAATGCTTTTGTCCTACAATCACCTGGTCCATTCCCATGGTAATCATGTTCACAAACGAACTTTTGCTTTCAATTCGCGCGTTCAACTCGCGAATGTCTACTGTCTGACTCATAGTTTTTATTTCTTTTTATTGTTACTGTTTCTACTTATTTTTTTGAGATGCACAAAATTAGAAATGTTAAATTCGTATTTTATACTTTCGCAGTTAAATAATACTAACCGACAGGTTCCTATTTTGTTTTATTTTACTTAAAAGCAAAGGTTTCAATTACAAGGCTCCCGCCAGTATTTGAGTTTGAAGTGCAGCAGCTTTTTCTATAGACGAACGGCTTTGCGCATTAATCCCATACAGTTCAGGCGCCGGGACTCTAATAACAGTCCCTATCGGCACATTGTTCGGATCTTTAATCGCATCTTTATTATATTCATAGAGGTATACCCAGAATATCTTATGTCCGTAATATTTCAGGGAAATCAATGTTAACCGGTCGCCCGAAGCAATCTTCACCAGTCCTATTTCTTTCTTTGGAGAGGTTGCAACCGGAGCTTTTTCTTCTTTGGCCGGAATACCGGAAGCCGGAGCAACTGTATCCGTAGCGGAATGCTTTTGAATCGTATCTTTATCATTTTCCACGGCTTGTTTCGCTAAATTCAGAGAATCGGAAGGGGCTGCCACAGCTATATTTTCATCTTCTGCAACTGGAAGTTCCACCTCCTCTTTCTTGAAAAATTCACGATTCAGATAAAGTCCTATATTGATACCGACAAGCAGTAAAACAATTGCGGAAATTATCAGGGTACGGCTGTTCAGTATTATTTTTTTAGAGGATACCGGTTCTTCCGGTTGTACGGCAGTTTCTTTGGAAACAGTTGTTTCCGGGAGAACTTCTTCCGGAGCTATTTCCTCTTTTACAGCAGCATCTTCCAGAATTTCCTCTATAGTTGATTCCTGTACGATTGATTCTTCCATAACAGGCTCTTCAGCGATTAACGCATCTTCTGCTGCTGCAACCGTACTGTCTGCTGCCTCTTCTTTATTTTCAGGGATTGTTTCTTCTACAATTTCTGTAATAGCTTCTTCTTCAAGCGAAGTTCCATTCTCCACAATAGTATCTTCTCCTGTTACAGGAAGTTCCACCTCTGTTTCCTCAGGGGATTCCGTTACTGGCGGAGAGAGTAACTGCTCTTCCGGCATGACTTCTTCCACAGATTCGTCTTCCGTTTCCTTTTCTTCTGTGTCTTCTGAAACATCCATATCCGAAAAGTCCACATCCTCTCCTATTTCTGTTGTTTCAAAAAAGGAGAATGGTTTATTGACGAGTTCTTTCAGTTCCTTATCAGGCAGGAAAGAAAATTTATAATGTGCAGGAATAAGAAAACGTTCGCCGGTATTCACATGGATGCTCTCCCGTTTCTCCACGGCAATTATCTTAAATGTTCCCAGCCCCTTAATCTTTACGATTTTATCGGCAAAGACACCTTCAGACACAATCGCGATAAACTCTCTCAGGAAACGTTCGGTTACGTTTTTATCTTTTCCGGTATGGTCTGCCAGTAAACCGGCCAAATCCTGTATGGTCAGCCGATTATTCATTATCACCCAAGTCTTTTAGTTTATTTTTCAAGGTACTGCCCGGTTTAAACACTGGAACAAGTTTAGGAGGGACCAGATAGCGTTTACCATTGGAAGGGTTGACAGAAATCCGCTCTGCTTTCTTCTTTACTTCAAATTGTCCGAAACCTTGCAGGCAGAGCGTATCGTTGTCTACCAAACGAGAACCTACCACAGAGCTCAATACAGAAAGTGTATCAGTCACCTCCTGCGCAGTCCACCCCATACGGTGGGATAGCTCCGTTATCAGCTCCTTATTTTTCATGTCCGCATCCATTAATAGATTATGCAGCTATATTAGTTATTTTTTCGTAAACAGACAAATTTGTTTACAGTTTTTATATCATTACAACACTTTTCCGTACAAGTCAAATGCCTGTGCATCTTCGATTTCCACCTGGTAGAATGCTCCGGGGACAAGTTCGCGGTCCTTATAGATTAATATCTCAGGGTCAACTTCAGGCGAATCAAATTCGGTTCGCCCCACATAAAAGTCTTCTTCCTCACGGTCGAGGATTACTTTAAATGTTTTGCCTATTTTAGACGCATTTGTCTCGGCGGAAATGCGTTCCTGTATCCGCATCAGCGTGTCCAGGCGCTCCTGCTTGATTTCAGGGTCTATATCATCCGAATAATGTTTATAGGAATAAGTACCTTCCTCATGGCTGTAAGCAAAAGCTCCCATACGTTCGAAACGGGCTTTCCGGACAAACTCCACCAGTTCTTCAAAGTCCTGTTCCGTTTCCCCCGGATGCCCGACCATCAAAGTCGTACGCAGATGGATTCCCGGCACTTCTTCCCGCATCCGTTCTATCAGGGCATAGGTTTCTTCCTTGGTGATGTTGCGGCGCATCTTCTTCAACATCGGATTGCTGATATGCTGCAAAGCGATATCCATATATTTGCAGACATTATCGCGCTCACGCATTACCCGCAACAAATCATAGGGGAAATGGGACGGATAACCGTAATGCAGGCGTATCCATTCGACGCCCGGTATATCGGAAATACGTTCAACCAGTTCCGGCAAAGCGTACCGTTTGTATAAATCCAGCCCGTAATACGTCAGGTCCTGTGCAATCACCTGAAACTCTTTTACGCCTTGTTTTACCAGCAGGCGTACTTCGTTTTCTATATCCTCCATCGGGATAGACTGGTAACGTCCCGTACTGATAGGGATTGCACAATAAGAACAGGTACGGTTACACCCTTCCGCTATCTTCAAGTAAGCATAATGTTTAGGAGTAGTCAGTACACGGTCGGATGCAAGTTCCCGATAGTAAGATTTACCCAGGTCGGAAAGCAGTTCTTTCCAATTGAACTTACCATAGAAATGGTCTACTTCCGGCAGCTCGTTTTCGAGGTCTTTCAGAAAACGTTCGGAGAGGCATCCCATTACGAAAAGCTTGCCTATCTTGCCTTTTTTCTTCGCTTCGCCAAGTTCCAGAATCATATTTACAGATTCTTCCTGTGCATCACCGATAAAGCCACAGGTATTCACTACGACTATTTCCCCGTTTATCTTATGGGGGTCGTGTTCTACCGTATACCCATTAGCTACAAACTGGCGCATAAGTTGTTCGGAATCCACCAGGTTTTTAGAACAACCCAAAGTGATAATATCTACCTTATTTTTCCGCATATTTTATCCGTTCCTTTAACCCGTGTTTTTCGCGCCATTATTTATTCTCCGAAGAGAGAGTTTACAAATTCTTTCTTGTTAAATACCTGCAAATCTTCCATGCCTTCTCCCAGTCCGATATATTTCACCGGAATACGGAAATGGTCGGAAATACCGATTACCACACCGCCTTTCGCCGTTCCGTCCAGTTTGGTAACCGCCAAAGCATTCACTTCGGTAGCGGCAGTAAACTGCTTTGCCTGCTCGAACGCATTTTGTCCGGTAGAACCGTCCAGCACCAACAATATCTCATGGGGCGCATCGGGTATCACCTTCTTCATTACGTTCTTTATCTTGGTAAGCTCGTTCATCAGGTTTATCTTGTTATGCAAACGTCCGGCGGTATCGATAATCACCACATCCGCACCATTGACTTTTGCCGAGCTCAGCGTATCGAATGCAACCGAAGCAGGGTCCGAACCCATCTTCTGTTTTACGATAGGCACTCCTACCCGTTCACTCCAGATAACAAGCTGCTCCACAGCTGCGGCACGGAACGTATCGGCAGCTCCCAGATAAACATTCTTACCGGCTTTCTTGAACTGGTAAGCCAGTTTGCCGATAGTCGTAGTCTTGC
Source organism: Parabacteroides sp. (assembly GCA_019417325.1). Classification (GTDB taxonomy): domain Bacteria; phylum Bacteroidota; class Bacteroidia; order Bacteroidales; family Tannerellaceae; genus Parabacteroides. The sequence continues at coordinate 246,114 of DXVO01000030.1, forward strand.
CTACCCCATTGACACCTACCACCATAATCACATACGGTTTCTTATCTTCGGGAAGAGTGAATGTCTCGGCATCTTCGGTATTATTCTCCGTCAGCAAAGCGGCAATCTCTTCACGCAGGATAGCCGTAAGCTCCTGGGTCGTGACATATTTGTCTTTTGCTACTCTTTCTTCAATACGGGATATTATTTTCAGTGTAGTATCTACCCCGACATCGGAAGTGATCAATACTTCTTCCAGATCATCCAGTACTTCGTCATCTACCTTGCTTTTTCCGGCAATGGCTCTGGTTAGCTTAGAGAATACATTCTCTTTTGTTTTTGATAACCCTTTGTCTAAAGTCTCTTTCTTCTCTTTACTGAAAAAGCTAAAAATTCCCATATCTATAAAAGCTAAAAATTGTTTTCTGATGCAACGAGTGCGCTAAATTACTAAACAGTTGACAATTGACAATGGACAGCCGGCAATTATTCTTCATTTTCCCTTTTTCTGCTGCCTGTTGTCAACTCCCCATGCGTTAACTCAACTTAGCTCATTCTATTTTTATAGTCTTCGTAACCGAATGTACGGTACATGACTAATTCATTCTTTTGATTCCACAAAGCAAGCGACGGATGAGGGATTCCATTAAACATATTTGTTTTCACAATCGTATAATGAATCATATCTTCAAATATCAGCTTGTCGCCCACCTTGAGCGGTTCTTCAAACGACCAGTCTCCCATATAATCGCCACTCAGGCAACTGTTTCCACCGATACGATAAGTCGGCTTTCCCTCCTGCGGTTCGATTGCATTCCGGATAACCGGCTTATAGGGCATTTCCAGGCAATCCGGCATATGGCAGGTAAAAGAGGCGTCGATAATAGCCGTCTTTATTCCATGGTTCTCTACAATATCGACAACGGTAGTCAGCAAGAATCCGGTCTGCCAGGCAAACGCACTGCCCGGTTCCATTATTATTTCCAAATTGGGATATTTGGCTTTGAAGGATTGCAACAAAGAAATAAGATGCCCGGTATCGTACCCTTCCCGTGTCATTAAATGGCCGCCTCCCATATTCAACCATTTGATATGGGGCAGGAACCGGCCGAAACGTTTTTCCACTTCAGCCAGCGTTTTCTCCAAATCATAAGACGTAGACTCGCATAACGTATGGAAATGAAGGCCTTCAATACCTTCCGGCAATGTATCTCCGAGCAAATCACTGATGACTCCCATCCTTGAACCCGGGGCACACGGATTATATAAATCCGTCTCTACATCCGAATATTCAGGATTGATCCGCAAACCGCACGACACCCGGTTACCGTCCGCCTGTACCATCGGATAAAACCGTTCAAACTGCGATAACGAATTAAACGTCACATGACTGCTATATTTTAATATAAGCGGAAAATCGGCTTCGGTATATGCCGGCGAATAAGTATGTGCCGGACTGCCCATTTCCTCATAAGCAAGCTGTGCCTCATATTTGGAACTGGCGGTAGAATACGGGATATATTCGCGTACAATCGGGAAAGCCTTCCACATGGCAAATGCCTTAAATGCTAATATGATATTAACACCTGCACGTTCCTTTACATTTTTAATAAGCGAAAGGTTCCGGCGAAGTAAGTCCTCCTGCATCACATAGCAGGGAGATGGGATTGCATTAAAATCTATCATTCAGTCTACTTTGTTTCGGATTTTGAAATGCAAAGGTAATCAATAAAACCGAAAGTCAGAGCAGAACAAGCAATAAGACGGACGAATCGCAAAAAGTAACCGTTATTTGTTCCATACTATTTTAATGCGTTTGTTCATTGGCTTTTCAAAATAATAATATGAAAGCAGGCTCAATAAGACAGTGGTACAGAAAAGCACCGGGACAGAGATGTACCAGGCTATATGGATACTACTCCCTTTTTGCCATTCGGCATAAGACAACAAGATAAACAGGTGAATCAGGTAGAAACTGTAACTGATTTCTCCGCCAATCACCAACAAACGATTAGACAAAATACGAGACAAAATGCCTTTTTGCAAGGCAAAACTAACCAGAACCAATGCTACGGGCAACCAGTAGTAGCAAGAATACCGGTACACTTTAGGTACTTCGGCCGCATAGAAATAAAATGCCAAAAACAGGATTACAGATACAACTTCGAGTATGCTCCCTTGCCGGGATGTTATATTTTTGTTCTTTAGATATTTATATAACCTGAAAAGTAATATCCCTACAATAAAATCAGGCAATCGGGTAATCGGATTAACGTACCAATATTCCTTTATATAGTTCTCGGGAGTGAAACACATTCCGACAAGAACCAATAGGGCAGCAATTACAAAAAAGCAGGTCAAATGTTTATAATTCTTTGTGATGGGGATAAAGAATGGGAAACAGAGGTAGAAAAGCTGTTCACAACACAAACTCCACGAAGGACTGTTGAATGAGAAAAAATAGTCTGCTTGGGGTATATAGGCATTTGTCAATGTAAACGAGGCAAAAAAATGCTTGCACCAATCCAGTGCGTCCGATGCAATCACATAATTTCCTAATGCGGCGGCAATAAACAACGTCAGCCAGTGCAAAGGATAAATACGTGCAAAACGTGCCACCCAAAATGTACGCTTGGAAATTCTGTTTTCCTCAAATTTTTCCTGGTAATTATAGGCTATAATAAAACCGCTCAGTATGAAAAAGAAACTAACCCCAACAAATCCTTCTTTAAAGAAATGGGTACTGAAGAAATTGTCAATGACATAACAATGTGCTCCAAAAACCATCAATGCAAATAGAAATCGCAATGATGTCAAAGTGTTAATCATAATATCGATTTACGTTGTTATTTTTCACAAATGTACGAAAAGGGTTATGCTTTACAAATAAAGGGATAGATTGTATCTAATAAAATTTATTTCTATCAAAAGAAATGTTTCTCCTACCGGAAGTATTTTTATTTTATACCCGTACCTATTTCAAAAACTACAGCAGAAAATCTGTTTTCGGCGTGGTCGAAAATATTTTCGGCCACGTCATTAATATTATTGAGGGCGTCGTGAATATTATTGACCACGCCGAAAACAAATTAGTACGGGAAAAAAAAATAAAAATCCCCCGATGCAAATCTGAATACATCGGAGGATTTCTATTTATAATCTGTATCCCTAATTATTCCAGCTTAATGCTTTTAACCGGATTCTCATTGGCTGCATGCCAGGAACGTAATACTACGCAAATAAATATAACGCAGAGTAAAACGATACCGGATGTGATAAAGATAAACGGATTCAAGGAAATCTTCTCTGCAAACTGTTCAAGCCATTTGGATGCTGCCATATAAGAGCCCAACAAGCCGATAACTGCCGAAGGTATGCTCAACCAAGCTATATTCCGTAAAAGAAGCCTGAAGACATCCGTAGCTGTTGCCCCGTTTACTTTACGGATGGCAATTTCTTTGCTCCGGCGCCGGATCTCGTCGGATACATACCCGATTAATCCCATCAACGTGATAAGTAACATAAAGACTGCGGCAATGGCAACCGAACCACGAAAACGTTCGGTATCCCGATAGGATTCATGCAGGTAATCCCGATAAGATATCAGAACAATATCTTCGTCCGGCAATAGTTCGCGCAAACGGTTTTCGAGAGAACTCCTTGAAGAGGGCGACATTTCCTGCAAACGTACTGTCAGGAATAAACTCCTCCATTCTTCCGGAATGCCATAAAGCATCACAGGTGTTTGCTCCGTAAAAAGCGAACCGACCACAAAATTATCCACAACACCAACAATCACTCCTGCATTTTGAAGATTCTTACTAACGTGTATCTTTTTACCTACAGGATCATCTTTCCAATGCATTTTTTCAACTAAACGCCGGTTTACCAATATAGGCTGCGGTTCCCCCATTTCATGCGGGAGGTTTTGTCCCATCATCAGCTTCAGACCCAAAGTGTTCACATAACTGGTATCCACATAATCAAAACGTACGGTACATATTTCCCTTAAATCCTCGTCCATCAACGGAGTCCCTGAAAAAAATTCGCAAGCTAAAGACACCGAAAAAGCGATTTCTTTTACTTCCGGGGAACGGAGCAATTCAGCCCTTAATACCTGTTGCCTTGCATAAGGGACACTATCCAGTTTGCAAAAGACAAGGTTATCCGATTCATATCCCATATCCTTATCTAATACCCGGTGGTATTGCAACAGGATAATAGACAGGAAAGTAACCATGAAAACAGCACATATAACCTGTACGCACAGCAAACCCTGTTTCCATCCCCTTTTACTATAATTATAAAAACGGAAAGCCTGCGTTACCGGTATTGCTGCAAAAATACGGGCAGGAATAACACCGGACAGCAATATGACAAACAAGACTAATCCCGCTCCTATCAGCAATTGTTTTCCTGAGAACAATGCACTCAAAGAAACGCCTGTCAATGAAGTGACCTGCCCCTGAAATAATAGAATAAGCAAAGCTGTACATATCAAAGCGATTAATACCAGTACTAATGTCTCTATCATCGCCATAGAAAATATATTCCCCGAAGTAGCTCCGTTACTTTTATAGATAGCCATTGTACGGGCACGTGTGGCAAGTGAAGAAATGGATATCATCACATAGTTCAACGAAACCGATAGCAAAATCAAGGTGGCAAGGATGGACAAAACAACCAGTGTCTGCTTCGTTTCCTTATTATCCGTATGCAAATTTACAAGCGGCTTTAAATAACAATCAAAAGAATACCCTCCTTTTTTCATCGATTCGCGATCCATATGGCGGGCAAGCATGGCAGGTATATCTTCCCGGTTCAGCTTATCCACATTTGTCCCGGGCTGCAGACGCACATATCCGGCATATCCGTCACCCCCATTCCAGCTATTACGGCTGCGACCGGCTATCGAATAAATCAAATTAAAGTCCATATGGCTGTTTTCGGGAACATCTTCAAATGTACCGATTACCGTCAATATTACTTTATGCGCCTTGTCATCGAAAAGAGTTTTCCCGACAGGGTCTTCTCCTTTAAATATAGTTTCAGCCAATGATTTTGACAACATCACATTCCTGTCTACTTTCAATTCCTGCGGGTCGCCGGACAACACTTTAAACGGAAGTGCTTTGAAGAACATCGTATCGGCATAAATCGTTTTTACCGTATACCGGTCCACACCTTCAAAAACAACCGTCTCGCCGCTCTCCAGTATAGAAGTACCTGCTACAACACCCGGTATTTCGAAAGGCATAGTCGGAGCCACGGGCTGGAAAGTATTCGAATAATCCATCGTATTGGATTCTTCCGTACCCACACCTGTTGTATATACGGTTTGTACCTGATAGATGTTCTCCGCTCCCGGCAAAAATTTATCATAGCTCAGGTCAAAAGAAATGCGGGCAAATAATATCAATCCGATAGCAAGCCCCAACGTTAGGGTAAATATCTTAATCAGATTATTTCCCCATGCGTTTTTCAGGTAACTGACAGCATAAAAGAACTGTTTCATCATTATATAGTATTAATTTATTCAATATCACTCTGCCTTCAGGCTCTCTACCGGATTATCATTGGCCACTTTCCAGGCACGGTAGAATACACAAGCAATTATCACCAGGTAAATACAAAATGCACTTATAACGAATAACGGCAAATTAAGCGGAATCTTATCCACAAACTGCTTTAACCATTTTTCCCCGGAAAAACCCGCCACGGATATCCCGACAATCAAAGCAGGTATAGCGATAAAAGATACATCTTTGGAAATCATGCTCAATATATTCATAGAGGTTGCCCCGTTCACTTTACGAATGGCAATCTCACGTCCGCGACGATTGGTTTCGTCTGCCGTATATCCCAGCAAACCTATCAGTGCGATAATCAAAGTAACCACACCACCTATCAGGATTGCATCACGGAAATTACCTGATTCCTGATACAAATTCACCATATCCATTTTATAAGAGCCTACTGTAATATCCCGGTCCGGCAACATTTTCGCCAACAGGTCTGTAATTTTCTGTACGTTTTCGGGCGTTACTTCACGTAATTTCACTAACAGGGTTGAAGGCTGCTGTTTTCCCCAGAATACAATGGTCGGACGTAAATCGGGGTCTGCATCTGCTATAGACCCTATACGAATATCATCATATACGCCACAAATCGTAAATATGTCATTGCTGGACTGGCTGTGTTCTGAAATATGGAGGCCTTTGCCTACAACTCCATCTTGCCAACCTACCATCTTTGATATTTTTTCGGCAAACGAACGGCTCACCATTACCTTATCGCTCGACGAACCATCCTGGCGGAACGCTTCCCCTTCTATAATAGGAACTTCCATCAATGAAAAGAAATTATCATTCACCCAATACAAATCAGCGATATTAAACAGTTCCCGGTCATCGTTCGGTAAAGAGACATTGTTTCCGGAAGCCCCGTAAATAGGCAGGCCACAAGAGGATGAGACTTCTTCTACTACCGGTAATTTTGCCAACTCCTGAAGGGTGCTTTCACGGGTTGTTTCACTCAATCCCGAACATTCATAATAAAATAGTTTTTCATAACTATATCCCGGATTATCATTTATCATCTTATCATATTGACGGTTGATTACCCCTAACAAAGCCACTAAATAAGCTGTTGCGGCAAATTGGACAAATAGCAGGCATAGTTTCCAATACCGCTTGGACTCTCTGTAACTGCGGAAAGCTGCCGCCACCGGAATACGCAGGAACATATAGGTCGGAATCAGCCCCGTTATTAAAAATACAAGAAGACAAATGCCTATCAATAGGATAAGGGTCTGAGGTGTAAACAAGGCGCCTAATGAAGCTCCCAGCAAGACTTCCACTTTAGTCTTAAACAATAAGATTAAGAATGCTGCAACAACCAGTGACAATAGCATATGCAAACAAGTCTCCGACATAATCATCCCCAACAAATTATTGTCTGAAGCACCATAACATTTATGGACAGCGACTTCTTTTGTCCGTCCCATCAATGTAGAAAGAACAATCAGGATATAATTCATAACGGCTGTCAATATCAGAATGAAAGCAAGAGACAGAAGCATATTGTTCATATCCCTGACTTCATCGGTCGCACTATGCATTTCTGCCAACGGAGTCAATCCGTAATTATAATCCACGCCTGCCTTTTGCAGTTCATTCATATCTACATGCCGTTCCATCATGGCACGTATGGGAACTTTCAGGTTTTCAGGGGAAACTCCGGGATATAACTTGATATAGGCGAGATACCGGTCGTTGCCTACCCAATTCTTTAAACTCCATTCGTTCATGCCGTTTAGGGAAACAAGCATATCGTAACGAAGATGGGAGTTTTCGGGTATATTCTCGAAAACACCGCCTATTATATATTTTTTACTGGGATTGGAGTACATTTGAAAAGTTTTCCCTTCCACACTGCCGATACCTCCCATCTTTTCCGCCAGTTTACGTGAAATCATCACATAACCGGGACGCGCCAATACTTCTTTCGGGTTTCCTAATAAAATAGGGACCGGCAATACGTCAAATACGTTCGAATCAGCCATCAGTACACAATTAGCTGAATAACGAGCCTTGTCTTCCGTCGTAAACAATGTATTGTCGCTGCTTATATAGGTTAGACGGGTAGCCAGTTCCACCTCGGGTATCTCCTCTTTCATCCCTGTGGCAACAGCACCACTCACCTGGTTAAAGGTCTTCAACTGGCCATCCCGTTCTATTTGTTCATTCATCCGGTAGATACGTTCGCTGTCCGGATAGAAGGAATCAAAAGAACTTTCAAAACAAACTTTAGAAATCAAAACCAACCCCATTGCCAATCCGACACCGAGGGATAAAATCTTAATACCATTACTTCTTCCTTTTTTAAAAAGAGAACGAAGTGCAATCATGAAGTTTTTCATATCTTGTGTCTATTATTTTCTTCCAAAAAATATCCAAAAAGCATGCCAAAGTGTATAATTAAATGATTAACAGAAACATATGAAATACATCAAGATAATACACTGTCCAATAATTTGACAATGATGTATAATTATTAGACACAGGTTCAAGATGGTTATTCGGATTTCAGGCTCAACACCGGATTGGCTATCGCAACCTGCCATGAACGATATACTACAGTTGCTAATATAACCACTATCACTGCTACAGAACAGAATATAAACAGACCTGTACTCAACGGTATCTTTTCCGAAAATTGCTGTAGCCACTTCTCCCCGACAAAACGGGAAATAATAGTTCCGATTATAACAGCCGGCAATGCCATATATAATACATCCAAAGAAATCAATGAGAGAATATTCTTTTCCGTAGCACCGTTTATCTTACGTACGGCAATCTCTTTTCCACGACGGTTTGTTTCATCACTGATATAACCAATCAATCCTACCAGCGTAATAATCAATGTAATAATTCCACCCAGTAAAACAGAATTACGGAATTGGAGAGAGTCAGCATATAAATCTTTCATTCCTACGGAATAAGAGACAACCGATACATCTTTATCCGGAAGCATCCCTTTTATCAGTTCATCTGCTTTCTTCAGGTTTTCAGCAGTCAAATTATGGAACTTTATCACTAAGTTCCTTGCTGCATAATTTCCGTAGAACAAAGCGGACGGAGCCATTAATTCGCTGTTTATAGCATCAGTACGGATATCATCATATACGCCAATTACCTCATAACTGGGGTCGGAATGTCCACTCACACGCAATGTCTTCCCTACCACACCGTCTTTCCAATCCATAGCTATGGCAAGTTTGTCTGCCATCATCCGGCTAACCATCATCACACGGGAAGAATCGGTATAAGATTCATCAAACGCCTTGCCCTGAATGACATCCATTTCCATTAAAGGAATATAATTGATATCCGCTTCGTAAAGGTCAACAAAATGCAATACGCTTTCATCCGTTCCTTCACGATATACAATATCCCCGGAGCTACTACGCATAGGCAGGTTCTCACATGTAGCCACACCTTCCACTTCCGGTAATTTATTTAATTCGTTTATAACGGCTTTCCGGGCTGAAGACTTCACGCCATCAATCCGGCAATATGCCAACCGGTCGTATGAATATCCGGGATCGTCAGTTATCATTCGCTCATATTGTAAACCTATAATAGCAAGCAATGACACTAAAAAGCCAACTGCTATAAACTGGATAAAGAGTAACACCTTTTTCCAGGAACGACGGGATTCGGTATAAGAACGAAATACAGTTGCCACCGGTATCCTTGAAAATAATTGAGAAGGTAACAAGGTAGCCAACAAGAAAACCAACAGGCACACCCCGGCTAACAGGAGTATGGTATTCAGCGTAAACATCACTCTTAAAGAGGTATTCAACTGCTCTTCCACTATCCCACGAAATGCAAAAATCAGCAGGATAGCTATAATGATAGACAAAATCAAATTCAGGAAGGTTTCCGAGAATATCATATTCGATATGCTTTTTCCGGATGCACCGTAACATTTATGCACAGCTATATCCTTCGAACGGGTCACCAACGATGAAATTTCCAATAATACATAATTCATCAAAGAGGCAAATATAATGGCAAACGCTATCAGTAAAAGCATTACAGCCATCTGTTTTGTTTCCGGCGAACTGGCATAAACCTTTTCCAAAGGAGTCAGAAACAAACTGTAATTTATCCCGTTCTCTTTCAGTTTTTCCGAATCGACATGCCTGTCCAACATTTCCGCCATCGGTTTTTCAAGTGCTTCGCCACGAAGTCCCGGAGCCAACCGGACATAGGCTGCATAGCTGTCGCCTCCAAACCAATCATCTTCATTAGACCATCCTGACACCTTCCTTAAAGACGACAAGGAAACAGCTATATCATAGTATAAATGGGTATTCTTCGGTACATTTTTGAATATACCACCGATCGTAATTTCTATACCCGGAAAGGAAGCCATCTCGAAAGAAGTGCCCACCACATCTTTACCTTTTCCGATTACTTCTGCCATATGCTCGGAAACCAATGCATACAACGGACGGGAAAGAACTTCGGTGGCATTCCCCACCAATATTTCACGGGGCAGGACATCAAAAAAACAACTGTCCGCCATTATGAAACGTGCTTTGTATTTGTTTTTATCAGGAGTAAGAATCAATTCCACACCCATTCTCTGGCAACGGGTTGCCGCCTCAACACCCGGTATTTCCGCTTTCATTCCCGGTGCTACTCCACCGCTCACATAATGAAAGGCCTCCAAATCCCTATCACCGACGGATACATTCTCACGGATATTGTAAATGCGGCTTGCTTCCGGGTAAAAATTATCAAAAGAAACTTCAAAACAGACTTTGGCAATAAGTACCATACCTACAGCCAATCCAACTCCAAGAGACAATATCTTGAACCCGTTATGCCGTCCTTTCCTGAATAATGAGCGAAATGAGACAATAATGTTTTTCATACCCCTGTTCTTTTTATATTTTTCTTAAAATATATCAAAAAACATGCCAAAGCACCTTATTCACTAAAGCCCAACAAATTAGCCTTACCCCTAAAAAAATCAGGTGTCTAATTATTTGACAAGATTGTATAATAATTAGACACACAATTTATTTTTAACAAATATATCGGAAATAAATGAGAAAAGGAGCAGAATGGCGAAAGTTGATTGAAAATCAGGAGTTTCAGGCGATTTTCGGTTTTACCGCGAGGACAAGTTAAGTCATTAAAAAGACACTTAAAGCCCCGGAACGTAACCAAGTTCGTAACTCGTTTGTCTGACTTATGGATTGTCCGGTTTATCAGTAACGACGCTGTTTCTACGCTTTTTGCTCGTTTATTCCTCCCCAAAGGTAATATTTTGGACGGACAGCGGCAAAAAATCAGCAAGAATGATGCGTATGTATTGAATCACAATAATTTGCGTAACAACAAGTAACTCAATTAGAATTAATTTTGAACCAATAAAAAATTGAGTTATGCGAAGTACATTTAACGTGCTTTTCTACGTGAAGAAAAGCCAGCCGAAAAAAAACGGATTGTGTGCAGTTCGATCAGAAATACTTTTTTAGTGTTCCATGGCAGTTGTCCCTTTTCTTCATAGGGACGTTCCAGTTCGTCCAGTTGCGATTTCAACAGTATCCCCAGCCGCTCGTTGGCCATGATCTTGGCCAGCTTGTAATCGCAGTTGGTGGAATATTTTGGCTCCCGTTCGCTAAGGGTGGGTTCCAGATATTGAAGCCCCAGCACGAATTTACCCCGCGTAAAGTAGTGCGCGTCGTTATGCGTGGAGCATAAGCGGTAGTAGCTGTAAAATTCCGGGCGGCGGTCGATGTACTCCTGCAAACTCTCCATTTCGCGGTTCAGGTATTCCCGCTGTACGTCATGACTGCCCCCCGGACGGCTCTGTTCCATGTTATACATTTGGCAGTAGTAGATGATCTGCGAGACAAGGGCGGGTTTGGCCTCCTTGAAAAACCATATCTCCTCCTGTTCATCCCGAAATTCGTAGTCGATGATAAATGCTTTCAGTCTCGTATTAGCTTCGTTTACCGCCTGGGCGCAAAGGTACGCCCTTTTCAATACGTCTTTTTCCGCCCTTTCGATCTGCCGGACTTTGTGGGCGGCCTCCCGGCTCAATTCCTCCAAAATTTCATTCAGTTCCATTTTTAAGTGTATTAAATTAAACATAAAAAAAGACAGCCGGAAGGCCATAGGCTCCCGGCTGCTTTTATCTCCGCCCCCGACGCACTTTTACGGTAAGGGTGTATGTCTGCTCGTTAATGTTATACCATAAGCGTTTTGTACAGTTCGTTTCAATAGCGTTATTCCGACGTAACTACCTTTGATTCCGACAATATATCTTACTCCGCGCCCACGTTCCACGTAAAGGTTTCGCCGCCTACCTCAAACTCCACCGTAACCACATTCGCACCATAGCTGTCCGGCATAATGATGGCGTCGTAAGCCGAGCCGTCCGTTACCGTGCGCGGAGTGATGGGAAGCGGAGTGCTGCACAAGCTCCGTATCGGGATATTTGCCGTCGGAGTAATCAGACGCGCTGAACTTCCCGTCACTGTTTGCCTTTATAGCGTTCAGGAAAGCCGCATACTGAGTGTTCGTTATCTGGTATTTGCTCATCCAGAACTCCCCGATGCTTACATCGCGCTGCGGACGCTCATCATCATAGCTGCCCGGCTCGGCGGGGGTGGCGTTCGGGTCTACGCCCGGAGTGCCTGTGCCGTTCGTACCGTCAGACGATCCCATCAGGAACGTCCCGGCGGGGATTTTTACTTTGGCGATACCTGCGCATCACTCCGTCGTTTGCGATGTCGGACGGTGTACGTGCCGTGTTATGCTATAAGATATATTTCTTGCCGACAATTGCCGGACGGCATTCACGGTCACGTTATAGACATATTCGTGTCCGCCTTCCAGCGAGCTACCACTCTCTGCCGCATAGCCCAGTTCCCTGCCATCGGAGAGCCGGACTTTAATGAATGGTTTTCCGCTTACGTCCTGCGGAGGCAGCAGGGCTTCATAAACCACGGCGAAGCCCGTGGGGGTATCGGCACAACGGTGGGGAGCGATGGTTTGGGGCTGCAACTCATGCGCTCCGGCAGGGACATGGGCTGTCAATGTCCCGGTCTGGGGGTCGATGTCCGCTACTATTAAGAGATTCTTGTCACCCAACAGCACGGTGGCGCCTGCCACGTCCTCATCCTTGAGAGAGCCGTCGGAACGGAGACGGACCACGACCCGCGCCATGCCGTGACGGAAAGTGAGTGCGGGATTGCCGCGGTCGAGTGTTTGTGCGGCATATACATAATCACTAAATTGATAATTAACATCTTTACTCTGGTCTTTAGCGGCACTACATGTATAAAGATATCCTTCATCAACATTATAGGCGATAGCATCAATGGGACCGTAAGCAAGGACATCTTTTCCGGTTTCCCCGCTTTTCCACTCAGGAGGTGTGGGGTCGATGTTCAGGACGGAAATACGGGGGTCATGTACAAAGCCTTTGTCGGCTGTGCGGTAAACGAAGGCTTTCCGCTGGCCGTCGATGTGGACGATAATCCAGTCGCCGTCCTCGAAGGTGCCGTCAGTGATGGCACGTGAAGCGGGGGCGTTGTCGTGTGCTTCATGGGAGTCGATGGTGGCACCGAAGGTAACGGAAGTGCCGTCGTCGCCGGTAGGGTTTTCCGGGTCGTTGTCCGTACTACACCCGGTGAGGGCTGCCAGCGTTGCCGTCATCGTTATCGCCGTGGCAAGCCACAGGCGGATGCTGTGCCGCCGGATGGCTTTCGGGATGGTATGATTGTGTATCTTCATGTTCTCTTATTCTTTTATTTCTTGTTTGGATGAATGGTGGGCGCGGCTATTTACGACGGAGCACGGGCAGGCTGCCGTCGGTAACTTCCCAGGTGTTGATGAAATCCCAGGGGGTGAAGGTGGCACCGCTGCCGCTCGTCGTCCACTTCCCCGAATCTTTCCACCACGAGGCGGAAGGTATCGCCGGGCAATCCGCGCCATCCGCTTTACCGGTTCCCTTTTCTCCGGAAGCAGGCAGATTTTCCGAGGCATAACTACCAACTATGTAACCGGCACTATTATTGCCAACGCGGGAGATACCGGTTCCCCGTGTTCCCTGCGTATATGATATGCTGTTATTGAGAGCTACACAGTTTGCTGCATAGATGTTGGCTCCTGTAATACCCCCCAAAAATACATACCAGGCAGTAGCTGTACTTTCTATCTTCCCGGTGGCATAACAATTGAAGAGCTTGCCATTATTATATCCCGAAATGCCTCCAGCATAAATCGAGTATTTATTTCCCGATACAGCCAACGAGACGTTGGAGATGCAATCGGTGACGGTGCCGTTATTCATCCCGCAGATTCCTCCCGCAAAGTCACTATCACTACCTTTATCGGTTTCATTCACTGTTGTTATCTGCCCGTCCACCCGCAGGCGGCGTACTTCTCCGTCAATACATCCAAAGAGGGAAGAAGTGTAACTATCAGAGGTGGCATTTGGGAAGTTTGTCGGTATGCTTTTTACCCCGTTGAGGGTAATGGTATGTCCTCCGCCATCGAATGTTCCTGTGAAGGGGGTTCGGCCATCGTAATTGATAGCTTCCCAGTCATTGAGCACTAAGTCAGTGCAAAGACGGTAATGCTTCCCCATGTTATCGCTGCTCGCCCCAATGCTCTTCATCCCCGCCACATCGGTAATGAGGATGGCATTGTTATCTGAATCTCCGTTTCCTGACCATAGGGCATAGAGGGTGAAGTTTTCGGCAGGCATCGTTAGCGTGCTGCCTGCGGCATAAAACTCGCCACCGCCTCCGGGCAGGGTGTTCCATCCCGCGAAGGTTTTGCCGCTGGGAGGCGTCAGGTTGGTGCCGTCGCTCAGGGTTGTCGTGGCGCCTTCAAAGACTTTGGCGTTGCTCACTGTGCCCGTGCCTCCGTTGGCATCGTAGGTCAGGGTGCGGTGCTCTTGAATGGTAATGTCTTTGCTGCCGCCGTCCGTCCAGTCTTTAATATCGGCAGTGCTGATTTCAAGACCGGTACGCTCTATATTGACATTAAAGGTATAGGAAGTGGAGGGCGCAAGGGCTTCGCCCGATGGGAAAGTGAGTGCAGCGCCAAAGGTAGTGCCGTCCAGCGTCACTTGCAGTTGCACGGAGGTTGCGGGTTGCGGCCAGAAGATGGCGGTGCCTGTGGTCTGTCCTACGGTGGTTGAGGTGGGCAGATTTTCGAGGGTAGACGCCGTGCCCGTGGCTTTGGCTTCACCGGTGGATGTGTCGAAGGTTCCTTCTGCCGCCAGTCCGGTGAGGGTATAGGTCAGCCCGTCTGTTGGGAGTACTATTCCGGCACCCGCCTTGAAGTTCAGGATGATGCGGCTCATGCGGTGTGAAAACTGAAAATCGACCTTCGGGTTGCTGCTTTGGGCTGTTTGCTTCGCCCAGAGATAGTCGATAGTGGGCAGGTTTGCCGTACTCTGGTCGGCAACGGTGATTTTTTTTGTGATGACGCCGTTGCTGCCGGGCTTGGTGCCGTTCATACCCTCGTAGGGGTAATAAGCGGTGAACTCCGTCGGGGATGTATCCTGAAAGTAGATGGTGTTGTCCTTTCCGTCCGCACCGGGTACGGGGTTAAAAACACTGCCGTCGGTTTTGTACCGGATATTGATATAGTTTGTTTTCCCTTTCGTGGAAGAGGTGGAAATGCCGATACAGTCGTCGGCATCCCATGCTGTATTTGAGGCACGGGATACTACATTATCTGTCTTACCGATAGAAGCGGTGATGATAGCCGCGTTCGAAGCGTTGCCACTGGGTTCATTGTTCTCCTCGCTGCATCCTGCGGCGAGCATGGCTGCTACCACGGATGTGACAGCGAAAAGCCGGGTTGATGTGAATTGTTTCATCTGCTACTTGTTTTTAGTTTATGATTTATGATTGATTATTCCATTCCGGCGTTTACGTCACCGCCGTTGCTTTCTGTCCAGTCGATGATTGTGCCGGTAAAGCCCGCGCCGGTCGGAGTTTCGGCTACCGTGCCGCCCAACGCAAACGGTTCGGTCTTATTTGCATTAAAGTTCGCAAGGTCTGCCGAAAGGTCGCTTTGCAGCGGCATATCGTCCGGACGGCCGCCCGTGAACCGGATCGTCCCCGTCAGTTTTTGCTCGCTACCGGTTACGCCCAACAGCCGGACGGTAGCCGTCCATTTACCGGCATTGTCGCCCGATGTCTGTTTGGCGAACGTCAGCGGGGCGCTCGTCGCCGAGCCGTGCGTGCCGCTGTCGAAGTCATACGTCCCGGCAACGCCCGAAAGGGTTGCGGTAATACCCTCTATCCTGTCCGCCGTTCCGCCCGTAAGCCCGATAACGAGCGTCACTTCCCGCACCTGCCGTTTCATCACGGCGGTAACCGCGTGTACCTTGTCCGCCTCGACCTTAACGTCCACGGAGCACGTAAAGAACCAGTCGGGAGTACCTGCCGTGTAGTCAGCCGTCGCCGTAGTGCCGCTTACCGTAATGTTGTCCGCCTTGTTGTAAGCATAAAGGCGATAATCGCCCGGATCGAAAAGATTGTCTATCGCATGGCTGTCGCCAGTTGCCTCCACGGTATGCCCGCCGACCGCCACCGTAAAGGCGGAAGGCTTTGTGATGTCCTGCCCGATACCGCTCCAGTCGGCTGTTACGGTTATCTTCCCATGCTCTGGGTGGTCGGTGTTGTAATTAGGGTCGTTGCTCTTATTGCATGATGCCAACAGCAACGCCGGCAAAGCAAATAGTAATAATCGTCTGATGGTTTGCATACTCATTTCATATTTGGTTTATTATTGTACAATCATTCACTGTTTATTACTTAGTATAAAAATATGGTAAAGAGAAGAAATACTATATCCAATTCGTATAAACATTAACTCCAAATCGTATATTTACTCTATTTTGAATATGGTAATTCAAAAAAATGCTATTTTTACCCAAAAAAATACGGTTTGGATATCTCGACTTTCATAGTGGTTGCTTCCTGTTGCTTTATGGCGATCAGTTCGCTGTTGTGTGCCCTTTATATGGCGATGCTTTTGAACGAGGGATACAGCAAACAGGAGAGGCGGTTGCAAAGGGCGGCGATGATGTTCTTCCTGTTCTATGCCGGTATTTTCGTTTCGCGGTTACTCTATAAATGGTATCCGGCGGCATTCGTTTCACTCGAACCGTTGCTTTATGCCTGCCACACCTGTATCGGCCCGGTGCTGTACTATATTGTATTTAAGGTAACGCCGGGCAAGGAAAAAAAGCGTTTCTCCCGCATACACATAGTACTGCCCCTGATAATGCCGGTAATAGTGGCGGTATGGATGTTTTTTGTGCCTTTTGAAGTTCCATTGGGTATTGTACAGGGATTCTGGGAGCCGAACCCCGACTATCCTCTTTTCTCCCGGGCTTTTGCCTCAATTATAGCCTCCGAGATATGTTTCGATGCCGTATATCTTTCACTGTCGTTCATAAGGCTTCACCGCTTCCGCAAGACGTTGGCCGGACGAAAGAAAAATGACTCCCGCTACCAGATGCGCTGGCTTACCTATATGCTCCTGATAGTATGCGGCACATTGATACACCCGGCAATAGTCGCATTTACGTCGATGCAAGCCGTCTATGAAGCCCACTGGCTTATATTTCCTTCGGCGGTTGTGATATTCACGATGCAGATCTTGCTCCTGTACAATCTGCAACGGCATAACTATCCGCCGCTCGACATAAAGACCCACCCTGAGGCGAATAAGCTGCCGATGCAAACTCCACGACCTGTAGGAAAGAATAAGACCCTGATTTATCCTTTGGGTAAAATAAAGATGGCGCAACTTTCCCGGAAGGATTTCGACCAATATTTCAGGCATGAAAAACCCTACCTCGATCCGCAGCTAAAGCTGACATCGCTGGCCGAAGTGCTTGGGGTAAACCGTATTGATCTGTCGAAATTTGTAAACAGTACCTATAAGGTAAACTTCAATGTTTTCGTAAACCGTTGGCGGTTTGAAGAAGTGGAGCGGCTTCGGAAACTGAATAAGAACAAGGGTGTAA
Organism: Parabacteroides sp.; assembly: GCA_019417325.1. GTDB lineage: Bacteria > Bacteroidota > Bacteroidia > Bacteroidales > Tannerellaceae > Parabacteroides. Next base: position 263,682 of record DXVO01000030.1, read on the forward strand.
CACTGAAATCTTTAATACTCCAGGCCGGGTTTGCCAGCTATAACAGCTTTATGCGTGCCCGGCAGCAGGCAGAGGGAGATAGAGCAAATGAGAATAAACCGTTGGAATGAGAAGTGAGATATGCAAACGGTAACGGTCGAACATCTTATAACATTATTGGTGCCGGTTTGTTCCGGGATCATCTGCCTTGTGCTGGTGCTACTGCGTTTCCCTGTCTGGGATATGCAGAAAGGAACGGGTATGCGCCAGTCGCTGGTTTCATATTATATGCTTACCGCCCTGAATTGGTCGCTGCTGATCCTTCTTTCCTTCTTTCCCCGGGAATTCGCCTATATCCGGCCGTTGTATATCTATATGGTCTTATTGGTTCCGATCGCGCTTTACCGGTTTATCTTTGTCCTCACCCGCACGGATAGCAGGGAAAGGTTCTCCGGACTTCATTATATTCTGCCTGCCGTTATCTTCCTGACCTATCTTATCTGGTCGTGGAGTGTCCCGCGGGAAGTGATGTTGCAGACCTCCTATTACAACACAGAATCCATACCCGAATACAGGGGTTACTATATTTTTGTCGCATGGGTGGCACCCATGCGTTTACTATTCGGACTTGCATATTCCATACTCAGCCTGTTGCGTTACCGCCGCTACCGCCGCATGATAGTCAATTATTCTTCCGACCTCCATCACAGTTCGCTCTACTGGCTTCGCATATTCCTTATATTGTGGTTCAGCTTTCTTATATTGCCGGTATTCGGAATAGTCACTTCCGCGAAAACCCTGCTCACGGAACTCCAATTACTCATCCCGGCCATATTGTTGTTCGTCCAGCACGTTTTGCTCGCCTTCCATGCAATCAGGGGAAATTATGTTTTCGTTACGGATAACGGAGGTTTATCATCCGAATCTGCGGACGGTTTTAACGAAGATACAAAGCCCCTGAAACAGCCTACTTTCGACCGGTACATCGACCGCAAGCCGTTTACCGATCCCAACCTGACGATTGTCGATATGGCCGCCGCGCTCCATACGAACAGGGCTTACTTATCCGGTTTTATCAATAAGGTATACGGGATGAATTTCGCGCAGTTCGTAAATGAATGTCGCTTGCAGGAACTCGACCGTATAATTGCCGATCCCCATAGCGCAGGAAAAAGTAATATGGAAAAAATCACTGAGGCCGGATTCGGCAGCCACCAGTCATACAGGCGTGCGTTAAAAATGCAGGAAAAGCGGAAATTGCTGAAAATTGATGAATAAAGAGAGGGATAAAAGGCGGGCGCTTTTATCCCTGTTTTTTATTCGGTTTTTCCTATGAGCCGTAGCTTATCCCGAAGTACAACAGGGATATAAGATACACGCATTTCTTACAGTGGATTACGACCAAACCGAAAGAAACAAAAAACCTCAATGCTCAATAATAGCACACGGCAGGGTTGGTTTTCTCACGAAAACACAGTGTAAATATTTTGTTTTTTTAATAGGTCGTTCCGGTAGAAATGACTATATTTGTATTAATTATTTGAAGTAGTGCAAAACATTGTGGTTTATAGTTGTTTAACTGTAACTTATCCATAACCACCCTGACAATCTAACTATTCATACATTCTGATTTTCAATTACTTACTTTTCTGTTTCTGATATTCAACAAAAATAAAGAAAGGGTACGATTAATATAGTCTATCTATTATTACTATTAAATTATACTCTTATTGTTTTTCTGTAAATCCTGGCTAAGCTTATTTTCCAGTTCTTCAATGGAAGGAAGACCAAATTTGTCCTTATCAGAGAATAATGCCCCTAATTCATAATCAGAAATACCTATTGGCTTGTGTACATCACGCAAAGCATATTCAGCCATAATGCGATCTTTATTTTGACAGAGTAATAATCCAACTGTTTGATTATCTCCTTTTCGGCAAAGAATATCGTCTACTGCCGAACAATAAAAATTGAGTTTACCTATATATTCCGGTTGAAACTCTCCTTTTTTCAATTCCACAACTAAATAACGGTGCAGAAAAGCATCATACATAAGAATATCAATATAAAAATCCTTACCTGATACTTCGATATGATATTGCCTACCCATAAAAGCAAAACCAGCACCCATTTGGAGAAGGAATTTTTCTATATGCTTAACCAAACCTAATTCTACATCCCGTTCGTCATATTCGTCGGTGAAAGTCAACATATCAAATATATAAGGATCTTTTAGGGTTTCTTTTACCTGCTTAGCTTGTATTTCAGGAAGGGTAGCATCAAAGTTATTTGCCAATGCTCCATATCTATGATAATAATCCTGATTAATGGCTTCAATCAGAAAATCACGAGTCCATCCGCTTTTTATGCTCTGAATCATATACCAATAACGAGCTTTCAAATCTTTAACCTTCTGCACTAAAGCAATATTATGTGACCAGCTTAATTGCTTTATTGGAAGGATAATATCAGATGCACCTAATTTGGCAACGGGCCGTTGCCAAATTGTAAGTTCCTGATTATATTCTTTGTAGAACTGAACCATGCACCTGCAATTACGGGAAGAAAAACCTTTTACTTTCGGATAATCGTTCTTTAGGTCATTGGATAGTTGTTCAAGTGCATTGTTTCCCCAACCGATTTGTTGCTGACTTTCATACAGAAGTTTACCTATATCCCAATACATGGAAAGCATTTCCTCATTGGCTGCATAGATAGCTTTTTTCTGTGCAAGTGTAACCCGCGCCTTTACCTGTTTAAGTAAAGCTGCATAATTAAAGATTTGGTTTTGAATCTCCATTTTTCTATTGTTTTAGTATAAATATATCAGTACACTCCTTCCCATCCGAATGAACATATGGATAAGGTTCAAATAAAATAAAGCATGTATGTTTTAAACGCAAAACATACATGCTTTATTATAAATTCTCCCGACAATCAGGAAAGAATGTACTATATCTTATTTATTCCAAAACCAATACTTCGTTATCCTTATAGCTTTCGTAGCTGGAAACGATCACTTTTTCGCCCGGTTCAAGTCCTTCCACAACTTCGTAATACTGCGGGTTCTGGCGTCCGATACGGATTTTACGGCGATAAGCCTTCTTGCCATCCTTATCAAGAACAAATATCCAGTTTCCACCTGTGCTCTGGAAGAAAGTTCCGCGAGGAATGATTACGCTTTCGGTAGGTTGCCCCAGTTCCAAGTTGATGTAGTAGGTCTGTCCGCTACGGATATTATCGGGACGTTCGCCGGTAAAGACGAAATCGGTACGGAACTTACCTTCACGAACTTCCGGATATACTTTACGCACGGTAAGGGCAAAGTTTGTTCCCTGGCGGTCGAAGGTTGCACTCAAACCCTGTTTTACACGGTCGATATAATGTTCGTCTATCATCGCTTCAATCTTGTAATCGGAAAGGTCGTTTATCTGACCTATTTTCTGTCCCGGAGATACATTTTGTCCCAATACGACATCCAGCAAACCCAGCTCGCCATTAATCTGTGAACGGATATTCAAGTGTTCCTTACGTTCATGGACCAACTGGATATTACGACGCATATTTGCCAAACTGGTTTCCATTTCGTCCATCTGGATGGTGCGGGAAATAGAATCCTGACGCAGACGTTCTACCACCAGGTCATATTTGTTACTTGCCAGTTCATAGTCTTCTTTCGCTTTCAGATACTCTTCCTTGGCAATCAGGTTTTCTTCATACAAACGTTTCTGCTGGTTATAAGCACGACGGAAGCGGGTCATATCGGCATCCAGTTGTAAACGCTCCGTCATATTGCTCAAGCGGTCTTGCTCCATTGTCACCTGTGTATTACGCAGGAAATTCTGTTTTTCAGCCAACTGAGCTTCTGCATCCAATATCTGTAAATCGAGGTTCGAGTTGGAGAGACGTACGATGATGTCACCCTTTTTCACCTGTGCGCCTTCTTCCACTACCCTTTCCTGTACGATACCTCCTTCTTCCGGACTAAGCTGTACTACGGTGATAGGTTGAACCTGTCCGTCTACACGAACAAAATCATTAAACTGTTCCTTAGTCACATTGCCGATATTAATACCACGTGCATCTATTTTCAAGGTTGATGCATGGTCGCCGAAAATAATCCATCCAACCAAGATGAGAATAAAAGCTCCGCCTGCGATATAAGGAATATGCTTTTTCTGAATCCCTTTCTTTTTTTCTAACTGTATATCCATGATTATCTGTTTTTATTATTTGCTAATTGAGTAAACCTGTTATTCCGAAATCAGTGGTTGCCCTTTATAGTAATCCACCTGGCGGCATTTTATGATATATAATAATTTCTTTTGCAGTAAATCAGCCTTAGAAGTAAGCAACGTATTAGCGCTGGTCTGCAAATCCAGCGGGCTCATCAATCCCTCCTCGAACTTACGGAGCGTAACCATGTAAGAAAGCGTTTCCGCTTTTACTTTCTTTTCCATCTGGATCGCTTCTTTCGCATAGCCTTCACGATCCAGGATTGCACGCTCGATATCCATCTGCAGTTGGCGGTTCACTTCTGTCTGCTGCTCATAAGCAATCCGCATATTATTACGGGCACGACGCACATTCGTCACACGGCTCAGACCGTCAAACAAGGGGAAACTTAAATTAAAGTACAAATATTCACCCCGGTTATTCTTGAACTGTTCGCGGAATGGAGTAGTCTCATCACCTGTTTTCAAATCTTTGAAATAGCTGGTAGAAATACCTGCCTGGAACGAGATACTCGGAAGCAACCTTCCTTTTGTCATCTGATAGCTGATTCGTTTTGCCTTATATTGGAAAGCGGCTTGCAAAACGGTAGGGTCATTATCCAATGCCCGTTCGTATATATCGCTTACTGATTCGTCAAAGAATACATACTCATTAACCGGCACAACAGTATCGACTGATAACACAGAGTCGGTAGGGAAATTCATTGCATTTTTCAAAGTCATCATTGCCGTATTGTACAGATTTTGCTGATGGGTCAGGTTATAATCGTCGGTTGCAACCTGGGCTTCCAACTGTGCCACATCCGCTTTACCCTTCAATCCCAGTTCTTCCTGACGCTGGGCTTTATATAAAGTACGGCGGCTTTCTTCCAGTTTTTCAACGGACATTTTCACGGTTCCCTGATAATAAAGGACATCTACATACGCAGACATCACATTAATAGCAAGGTCATCCTTTTGTTTCCGCAAATCATTTCTACCCATATGGCGGTTCACATTTGCCAATCTCCACTGGTTAATCAGTTCTCCTCCCTGGAATAAAGGAATACTTAAAGAAGCACCGTACCCATTATTAAATGTAGAGGTATTGGTATAAGTATTTGTCTTAGGGTCTACAGAACGGCCATAACGGTATTGTGCATCTACCGATGTTGAAATTGATGGCAGGAAAGATGCAATGGCAGACTGATGTTCGGCTTTATACGTATTATTGGTATATATCTGCTGCCTTACTTTCGGACTATTCTCCACGGCATACCGCATACAATCATTCATGTCCCAGCTTTTTTCCTGTGCCATACCCGGCATTGCCAGGCTAATAGAAAGAACTGTTGTTAGTACTATTTGTTTCATTGCTATATTATTTTCTACCCTATAAAATGCAAAGAGCGTGCCAAAACAGGTAAAACACTATAAAGCAATACATTAAACAGAATACCCCAAAGCCACCTGTGTCAAAAAATTAGACACTGATGTAAAAATAGTTGACAGTCAAAATGCTTCCCCGAAATTAAACACAAACCCACTCGTTCCTTTGCCGAAACCATAATCGACACGCACATTTACATTATGTTTAAATTCAAAGCGGAGCCCTAAACCATAATTAGGGAGAATATGTGCCCAGTCGAATTTCTTCAATGTAGGGAATACCGTTCCTGCTCCACCCCAGACCACACAACCGAAACGTCCGGCTATATGCTGGCGCAATTCCACCTGGCAAGCGATCTGGTTATTGTCGATATACCGCCCGCCATAGTACCCACGCATGCGGACCCCACCCGTACCCAACTCTTCCCTTAGCGGCCAGGGTAAATCCTTATTATTAAACTGCCCGTAAATATCCGCAGCAATCACACTTCCTTCCCATGCTTTCTGATAGACATCAAATATAACAGTCGTAGCAAACAGGTTCCGATTGAAAGTTGCAAAGAAATCAGGATAAAACACTTCCTTCAGCATCAGATATACCCCACGCTGCGGATTAGGAATAAAATCCCTCGTATCATACTGCAAAAGAACACCCAGCCCGGCAAAAAAATAAGTCCGGTTCTGTCCGAGCAAATAACCGGCATTCTCTATTTTGGACACATCCGCATAATTTAATGTAGACGTAGTCCCGATATAAAATTCTTTTGTGAGCCTGTATACATAATCGATATCCCACTTTATCTGTTTACGGGTATATTTGCTTTTAGGGTTGACGGCACAATCATCATACGTAATTCCCCAGAAATTCAGCGGCTTGTTTGTAAATGCCACTTTATAGGACAGACGAGCTCTGTTCCCCTTAAAAAGATTATTTCCTTTCGCCACTATCGAATAAAAGCCCAGAAGAGATGCGTTGGCAGCAATAGATATATCGGATGGCTGCATAATGGAATCGGAACGGTCCAACCGGTAAAGCCCGGTCATGATAGCACCCAGTCCGAAACTCGCCTCACGGGTATAGGAAGGAGCTGCGACAAAATTCATATCGAACTTACGCTCAAAAGTATGGTCTACATTTCCATGAAACAAACGATTCAGATAAGCAAATACCTTATTTTTCCTTTTCAACGGGGATTGAAGGGTATCGGAAGGGGAAACTGTATCCTGCACTGCCACCAGCTCTGCTAAACGAGTTATTTGTTGCGCCTGTATCTCAGGACAGATAAAGCCAAATAATAAAATGCCACCCAGCAGTATTTTATTTTTCATTGTTCAAGTTTATCAAGTTTATTATTCAGGGAAGCGCAAAGATATAAAAAATACAGTTTTTGTATCGCAAATGTGCCCTATTTACCATCCTATCATGTATCTTTGCAACATTCTTTTCAGATTCAAATAACAAATGGCAAAACAAGGTACCATACTGGTAGTAGACGATAACAAAGGGATTCTTACCGCTGTACAGATGTTGGTAGGCACCTGTTTCGAGAAGGTAATCACCATCTCCACCCCCAATAAGATAAAAACAATACTTCACGACGAAACCGTAGACGTTGTCCTTCTGGATATGAATTTCAGCGCCGGCATCAATACCGGAAACGAAGGCCTGTTCTGGCTGGCTGAAATAAAGAAGGAAGACCCATCCGTGCAGGTAGTCCTCTTTACCGCTTATGCAGACATTGATTTGGCAATACGGGGCATCAAGGAAGGAGCAACCGATTTCATCGTGAAACCCTGGAATAATGCAAAACTGCTGGAGACATTGCAGTCCGCATACAACATACGCGCCGCTAAGCGCAAAGGCTCGTCCATGGAACAGCAGAAGCAGGTTATTTCCAAAGAGAGCGGCATGTTCTGGGGAGAAAGCAGTGCGATGCAGCAACTCCGGATACTGATAGAGAAGGTTGCTAAAACAGATGCTAATATCCTGATTACCGGAGAGAACGGCACCGGTAAAGAAATGCTGGCACGCGAAATCCATCTGCTGTCTACCCGCAAGAAAGAGGCTATGGTCCCTGTCGATATGGGAGCAATCACCGAGACATTGTTCGAGAGCGAACTGTTCGGTCACGTAAAAGGGGCATTTACCGATGCACGTGCCGACCGACCGGGTAAGTTTGAAGTAGCCAACAACGGCAGCCTTTTCCTTGACGAGATAGGAAACCTCTCCTATCACTTGCAGGCGAAACTGCTTACCGCCCTGCAACGACGCAGCATCGTCCGTGTAGGAAGCAACAAACCCATTCCCATCAACATCCGCCTGATATGTGCGACCAACCGTGATTTACAAGATATGGTCTGGAAAGAACAGTTCCGCGAGGACTTGCTTTACCGTATCAATACTATCCATGTAAAGATACCCGCCCTGCGGGAACGTCCGGAAGATATTGTACCGCTCACAGAGATATTCCTATCCAAATATGCCAATATCTATGGTAAAAAAGCAATCAGCCTCAGCAACGATGCCCAGGAGAAGTTGAAAGAACAACCGTGGTACGGAAATATCCGCGAGTTGGAACATACCATAGAAAAAGCCGTTATCATCTCCGAAGGGGATGTGCTGGAAGCCTCCGACTTCGATTTCCCCAAACAGAAGAATACTCCTGAAAAGGAAATCACCACGCTGGAAGAGATGGAATACAACATGATTAAGAATGCAATGGACAAATGCGGCGGCAACCTTTCCTTAGTTGCCAGCCAGTTGGGCGTATCCCGGCAGACATTATATAATAAGATCAAACGTTACGGGTTATAACTGCGAACTATGCTGAAAGGGTTGTACCATAATTTCATCTTCCGCTTCGTCATCTTTATCGGATTGACCATACTCGGTACCTGTTTCGCCATGAAACAAAATTGGGTATGTTTCGTTCCGACCTGTGGCTTCTGGCTATTTTACTTGCGGTTGATGTTGCTTTCCGACAAACGGTATGCCCAGAAAGTAGCATTTATGTTCGATGCCATCGACAACAGCGATTACGCTTTCCGCTATGCCACACGCGGACGCTCGTCCAACGACAAGATGGTAAGCGAATCGTTGAACCGTATCACACAAATCCTGTTTCAGGCAAAAGCCGACGCCGTACAGAAAGAGAAATACTACGAGCTGATTATGAACTCCGTCAATACGGGGATTATCGTTCTCGACGACAAAGGGACTATCTTCCAAACCAACAACGAGGCGCTTCGCTTACTCGGCATGACGGTATTCACCAATGTCCGCCAATTAGGGCGTATCGACGACGGACTGGAACAAATGATTACCAACATCCAACCGGGCACCAAGCAGCAGGTTTCATTCACCAACGAGCGGGGAAACGTACATCTTTCCATCCGCGTATCAGAAATGACCTTGCAGGAGAAACATGTCCGTATCCTTGCCATCAACGATATAAACAGTGAGTTGGATGAAAAGGAAATCGACTCGTGGATACGCCTGACCCGTGTATTGACACACGAAATCATGAACTCGGTCACTCCTATCACATCCCTCAGCGACACACTGCTATCCATGCACGAAGATGCAGACAGCGAAATACGCAACGGGCTGGAAGTAATCAGCACCACCGGAAAGAGTTTGATTTCCTTCGTGAAATCCTACCGCAAGTTTACCCATATCCCTACCCCGGAACCTTCGCTGTTCTATGTGCATAAGTTTGTGGAACGCATGGCACAACTGGCACGTCACCACAACAACTTCCCGAACATCACGTTCAGCATACAAGTCGAACCGGAAGACCTGATTGTATATGCCGACGAGAACCTGATATCCCAAGTGGTATTGAACTTGCTGAAAAATGCCATGCAAGCCATCGGCAGCGAACAAACCGACGGGCTTATCGAAATAAAGGCCTATTGCAACGAAGACGAAGCCGTTCTGATAGAGGTTAGCAACAACGGCCCTGTTATCCCACCCGAAGAGGCGGAACATATCTTCGTTCCTTTCTTCACCACCAAAGAAGGCGGAAGCGGTATCGGGCTTTCTATTTCCCGCCAAATCATGCGCCTGTCCGGCGGAAGCATTGCCCTGAAAAGCGCACCGGCGGCGAAAAAGACTACATTTATACTGACGTTCACGTAAGCAAGTTGACAATTGACAGGTGACAGTTAAAGAAAAAGGGGGATTTATGGGGTGATAGGGATTATCAATCTTCCAAAGTTTCTTTTTCTTTGAACAATCCATATCTTTGTATCGTTATTAAAACAACTATTAACTGTCAATCATCAATCGTGAACTGTCAACTGAACATATGAATTTACTCGACAAACTCAAAATAAACCACCGTCCGCGTTCAGGAGGGTTGGATTTGCTAAAATATATCGGTCCGGGATTATTAGTAACCGTAGGTTTTATCGATCCGGGAAACTGGGCGACCAATCTGGCTGCCGGTTCGGAATTCGGTTATGCCCTATTGTGGGTAGTTACCTTTTCGTCCATCATGCTGATTATTATCCAGCACAATGTGGCGCACCTCGGGATTGTTACCGGACTCTGCCTTTCGGAAGCTACAAATAAGTATATGCCCCGCATACTAAGCCGCCCGATATTGGGTTCGGCGATGTTTGCCAGTATTTCCACTTCGCTGGCGGAGATACTGGGTGGAGCCATTGCCCTGCGCATGCTGTTCGGTATGCCTATCAAGGTTGGTTCGATAATCGTTACGGTAGCATGCCTTGGCATGTTGTTCACGAATACGTACAGCAAGATAGAACGCTGGATTATCATGTTCGTCTCCATTATCGGGCTTTCTTTCCTGTATGAACTGGCACTGGTAGATGTGGAATGGGGAGCGGCTATCCAGGGATGGGTGAAGCCTTCTTTTCCTGAAAACTCCATGTTGATTATTATGAGTGTGCTGGGTGCGGTCGTGATGCCCCACAACCTGTTCCTGCACTCGGAAGTTATCCAGAGCCGCGAATGGAACCTGGAAGATGAAACGATTATCAAGAAGCAATTGAAATATGAGTTTTACGATACGCTGCTTTCGATGGTAATCGGATGGGCTATCAATTCCGCCATGATTATACTGGCTGCCGCCACGTTCTTCAAGCAGAATATCAAAGTGGACGAGCTGGACCAGGCACAGCAATTGCTGGTTCCGTTGGTAGGGAATAATGCCGGAGTGATATTTGCAGCAGCGTTGTTGCTTGCCGGTGTTTCATCCACCATTACTTCCGGTATTGCAGGGGCTTCCATTTTCGCCGGGTTCTACGGAGAAGCATATAACCATAAAGACTTGCACTCCAAACTGGGTGTGATATTGTCTTTTGTACCGGCATTGCTTATTATCTTTCTGGTAGACGACCCGTTCAAAGGCTTAATTCTATCGCAGATGCTCTTAAGCGTCCAGTTGCCGATTACGGTATTCAGCCAGGTTTACCTGACATCCAGTAAAAAGGTTATGGGTAAGTATGTGAACAGCCGTTCCACTACAATCCTGCTGGTTGTATTGGGGGCGTTGGTTACATTATTGAATATAGCTTTGCTGATTAGTTTGTTTTAAATATCAATTAATACTATGGATAGCCTAAAGTGATAAGAAAGCTTTAGGCTATTTTTTTGCCCCTACCAAAAATAAAGGAAAGCCACTGCCCAAAAGAGAAATAATAAATAAGCAATGAAAAAAGCTCCCTCCTTCTTATAATTTGCTAAAAATAGAATGGTGAGTCCATCAAAGACTACGTTAATATTTGGCAAATATATAAAGATATTACTACATATTAATACCATAACACTTTGATTATTAAGGCTTATTGCTTATAGAAAACCCTCAAAATCGTGAGGATATATGAATCTCAACAACTTTCACGGCATGAATTTTCTTAAGATTCCCTAATTTTTAACGTAGTCTTTGATGGACTCGGAATTATATCTTTTGAAAGCCTATTGGATAA
>DXVO01000031.1 GCA_019417325.1 Parabacteroides sp.
CTCTGGTGATTAGTTTATATATTTGCCAAGTTTAACGTAGTCTGCACAGAACTAAATTAAATATGAAAAATGAATGGGGCTGAATTCTAAGAATATTCTATAGAATCCAGCCCCATATTTATTTCAGGAACGTTGTTTTATTTCCCGTATTCCTCGTACAGCATCAGCAGATGTGCCGAGCTCCAGCTGAAGTGGGGAGCTTTCAGGCGTCCGCCGTTGTGCGTGTCGTAGTTTTCGTGGATAGGTGCATCCTCTTTCAGGCCTTGCAGGCGGTTGAATACCTGTTCGGTGAAAGCGTCCGCTTCTTTCTTGTATCCATAGTTGCGGATACCGGAGATTCCGAAGTAAACCTGGTCCAGCCAGATAGGTCCCCGCCAGTAACCGGCCGGCATGAACTTGGGATTGTCTGCGGCAATGGTGGGGAAGGGGATATAAGTGGCGAATTTGGCCGTATCGGTAAACAGCTTCATACAATCGGCTGCCTGCTCCTTGGTCGCTATTCCTGCCCATAGGGGGATACACGCTTCTGTCCCCTCTTCTAAAACAAATGTGCCGTCCAGCCGCTTGTCGAAGAAGAATCCGCGTTCCGGCACAAAGAAATAGTTTTGAACATCCGCCGAACGGTTCGGTTCGTCGAAGGTAGCGCCAGCCGCCGGAGCCAGTTTTGTCAGCAACCGGTGTTCCAAGGCAAGGAAAGCATTCAGGTCTACCGATTCCTGATTCATGCTCCAGGCATTCTCTCCGTTCTTTACCATCACTGCGTCGTCGAAACGGATGGCATTATCCATCCCGCTCTCCCAGGCGGCAGCTTCCAGTGTGCCGTCGCAGGAGCCGAATTCGCAGATACCGTTTTGATTATGGTCACGGTACTTGAACCACCATTTATAATAAGCGAGCAGCTTGGGGAACATCTCTTTTACAAAACTGCTGTCACCGGTCGCTTTATAGATTTCGTCCACGGCCCATGCAGCCAGCGGTGGTTTGCTGTCGCGTGCGTTGTTTTCGGTGGCATCACTATAGATACAGTCGATAATCATTCCTTCCGGTGTCTGGTAGTCGAACATCGTGCGCACTTGGTCTTTGGCAAGTTCCGGGGCAAAGCGGGCGATACCCACAGCATGTTTCCATGAATCCCAGCCCCAGAATCCCATAAAGTAACCTACGGCATGACTGGGTACTACGCCGTCGTGGAATAAATCTCCGCGTGCGCTCTTCCAGTTTGCCATCAAAGTAACTACCGCCTTTACTGCTATCCGGTTGTAGGCTTCCGGCATATCCGGGCGGAGCACTTTGGTGAGGTAGCCTTCCCAGCGTGCGGCTGTCTCTGCTTTGTATTTCTCCGGGTCTGTCTGGATGGAGGCCGCTTTCTGTAGTACGGGAAGGGATAGGGAGTCTTTTTCAAAGAAGGATATAACGACCGATGCCTTTCCCGGTTTGAGGGATAGGGTTTCGTATCCGTTCTCCGTGGAAAGTATACCCATTTCCGGGCTGAATGTCAGCGCAACGCCTTCGCCGTCGGGAAGAGTCAGTATCAGCGTGTTTTTATCAACCGAGCTGGTGGTACCCACGGGCAGCGTTTTCCCGGAGAACCGGAATAAGGCATCCCGGTCCGAACGGCAGGAGAGCAGGGCGGTTCCTTTGTCGATAAATACCAGTTCCTGTTCGATGCGTCCTTTATCGGAGGATGATGCCATATACAACCGTCCGGGGAAATAGGAAACGGAGTCCGGCGTGTAAGCGGCTGCCGTATCTTCGTCGGCAAAGCCTACTTTAACCAAGGCATCCGACAGCCATTCCCTCCGGTTCATGTCCAGATGGAAAGGACCGCAGAAGCCGTTCACCCATTTGTTTTCCTGTGGCAGGGTGAATCCGAACCAAGAGCCTGCATCGGTAAACCATCCCCGGCAACGTGCCGCCGTATCAGGAGTATAGCGGATGTCTACAATATTCCCGTACTTTTCTGCTGTGTAGACGGGCAGGGACTGCTGTACAGTGCATCCTGCCCATCCGAACAACGCAAGTAGAGTGAATGTTATAACAGAAAATTTCTTGTTCATTTTATTTGCTTAGTTTAGCTTGTTTCACAAGGTCTGTTTGCCGGTCGACCGGAATCAGGTAGAAGCTGTAGCTCTGGGCTTCCGGAGTGATGGTATATTCCGGGTGCGTCTGTGCTCCCCAGGTATTGTCGCCTCCCACACCCATTTGTTTGCTGTCTATGTTCAACCAGACCATATCTTTCTTTTCAATGCTTCCCCCGTGGATATGCTGAAGCATGGACGGGATATATTCGATGTCCTTCATCGGGAAATTCCAGGCACTTACGTTCAGCGGGTGGCTGGCGGTTTTAACCAGAAGCCCTTCGCCGTCCTTGTTCTGCAAGGCAGCCCAACGCACATCGGTTTTGTTGGCTGTTTCCTGTGCACGGACATACGGATGGTATTGTTCCCAGACAGATGCTTTATACAGGTCTATATCGGCGCCGGATTTGCGGTCCCAATAGTTTTCCTGCGGTCCGCGGCCGAACCAGGTCATTTGGTCGTATTCCCCTTTCAGTATCATACGCATGCCGACACGGGGGATTTCCGGCAATACCTTTTCACCCGGAGTGAAGGCAAAGTCCGTCTTGACTATACCGTCTGCATACACCGTGTAGGTAATCAGGGTTTGGGCATCCTGTTCCGGCATTTTATAGGTAGAGCGGATGGTCACTTGTTCTTTTCCGGCGGATGGTTGAATGGTAATACCGGTCAACTGTAACTTATCTCCTGCCGATTTCCATGTGTTGCAACGTTCGTCCATACCGTTTGCCACGTCGTTGTCGGTCAGTCCGCGCCAGAAATTCGGGCGAAGTCCTTCCTGCAAGTATTCTTTTCCACCTATACGGTAACTGTTCATTTCGCCGCTGGCTTTAGAGAAAGACAGGGATACGGAGTTGCCTGTTATATGAATGCTTTTGGGCGTTTCCTCAATCGTCAGTGTGCCGGTAGCCTTTTCCGGTGACAAGCCGCGTGCCTGAACCGGCAATTGCCATTGTTCGGAGGCGGCAAGATGCCCTTTGGGAACCAGTGGTGCGTCTTGTTTGGTCCGTGCCGAAAGATGGAGGAAGTATTCCGTACCTGCTTCCGGTTGGATTTCAGGCATCGGAACAACTACTTCCGCCGATTGATGGGGGGCGATAACCGGAACATCCAACTTCCCTTCGAACAGGGTCTTTCCGTCTGCTTTTACCGCCCAGGTGTAATCGTAGCTGTCGGAGGATATGAAATCGTGGTAGTTGGTTACCCGGATGCGGTTTGCCGTGAAGGGAACCCCCTTGAAATGGATATACTGGTACACTTTTTTGACTTCCCAGATATGCGGATGCAGGGAACGGTTGGCTGCTACAAGTCCGTTTGCACAGAAATTGGAGTCGTTTACGATGCCTACAAATCCCATATCGCCACCATACGCCTGTATGTCGTTTCCTTTTTTGTCTTTAATGGCAAAGGTCTGGTCTACCCAGTCCCAGATAAAGCCGCCTTGCAGGTTATCGTATTTGTAGATAAGTTCCCAGTAGTCGTTCAGATTACCCACGCTGTTACCCATGGCATGTGCGTATTCGCAGAGGATAAGCGGGCGCTGTTGCCGTTGGTTCGCCCATTGGCGGAGCAGCCAGATACGTCCGTACATCGGGCAATAGATATCGGACAGGCCTTTCACGCCTCCCCCTTCGTATTGTACCGGACGGCTTGCGTCGCGTTTCTTTGTCCAGTGGTAGATGGTTTCAAAATGTTTGCCGTAGCCCGATTCGTTACCCAGGCTCCAGGTGATGATGGCTGTGATGTTTTTATCGCGTTCCACCATGCGCTCCATGCGTTCCATGAAAGGAATGTCCCATCCGTCCATATTGGCAAGCGTCCCTTCTTCCGTATCCATCATCCCGTGGGATTCCAGATTGGCTTCGTCTACCAGATAGATACCGTATTCGTTGCATAGTTCGTACCATTCCTCATAATTCGGATAGTGGCAACAGCGAACGGCGTTGATGTTGAATTGTTTCATCAGGCGGATATCCTGTATCATGCTTTCAACGGAAATGGTACGTCCTTTGTGCATGTCGTGTTCGTGGCGGTTTACTCCTTTTATAAGGATAGGGGTTCCGTTTACATGCAACATGCCGTGCTTCATCTCTACCTTGCGGAAGCCGAAGCGTTGAACGAAAGATTCGGTAACTGCTCCCTTCTTGTTCAAGGTATTTACAACCAGGGTATACAGGTTGGGCGTTTCTGCCGTCCAGCGTTTAACATCCGGGAAATCTTTGGCAAAGGAGAACAGGGTATCGGTATTGCTTCGTGCGGTCAGCCGGGCTGAGGCGATTTCTTTGTTGCCGTCCAGTACCTTTACTTGTATGGTGGAACCTTTTACGTTCTGGCGGTTGTCCAGGGTGAATTTGACTTGGAAAGCGCCGTCCTTATATTCATTCTGGAGGTCGGCAAGGAGTTCAAAGTCTTTTATCCGAACCTTGGGGCGGGCTATCAGCATGACATTGCGTTCGATGCCGCTGTATTTCCAATAGTCCTGTCCTTCCAGGTAAGAGCCATCGCTATAGCGGTATACTTCTACAGCCAGTTTGTTCTCTCCCGGTTTCAGGTATTTGTTAATCAGGTATTCGGAAGGCAGGCGGCTGTCTTCGCTGTATCCGACGAACTGTCCGTTAATCCAGCAGTAATAGGCGGATTCCACGCCTCCGAAATGTAATAAAATATCTTCTCCCTTAAAGTTTTCGGGAACCGTGAAGGTGGTTACATATGAGCCTACCGGATTATAATCGGTGGGTACATGAGGCGGATTGGCAGGGAACGGGTAGCGTGTATCCGTATAAATCGGAGCATCGAACCCTTGTAATTCCCAACTGCCGGGAACGTCAATATTTTTCCAACCGGAAACATCGAATCCTTCCTCGTAGAAGGTTGCCGGACGAGAATCCGGGTTTTTAGCGAAATGGAATTTCCATGTCCCGTTCAATGAATGGCGTCGTTCGGCTGAAGCGTCTTTTGCCAATGCTGCTTTTTCCGAAGCATACGGAACAAAATGGGCATGGATAGGTTCCCGGTTGATTTGATTTACTCGTTGGTCCTCCCATTCTTTGGGTTGCGCCTGGACGAGCAAGCAAGTTAATAAGGCATACGCTGTAATATAGAATTGTCTCATAACTGTTTTTAGTCTTTAGAAGGAAAAGGAGGGGTTGCAAAAAACTTTTACAACCACCTCCGTTAAATACAAAGAATGTATCTATTGATTAGGTATGATTATTAGGTTAGACCTTACTCTTAATTCAGTGCTCCGTTGGAGTTTATTTCCTGCAGGGGAACCGGGTAGAAATTATTTTTATCCGGATTGAAATTGCGTCCTACAGCCTGTAGGGCTTCTTTTGTTTTGCCCCAGCGGCGCAAGTCATAGAAGCGCATGTTTTCCAATGGAAATTCCAGGATGCGTTCGTGCTCGATCTGGGCCTGGACTGCTTGTTTGGATGTCCCTGTCATTTTAGGCATATCGGCGCGTTCGCGTACTTCGTTAATCAGCGGGATGGCTTCCGGGGTACGGTTCAATTCGTTCAGGACCTCTGCTTTCATCAGTAATACGTTGGAATAACGCATCAAAGGAATGTTCGGTGCGAAGTAATTGGCGGCGAGTCCTTCGTAATTGGAGGGCATCAGTTTGCGGAAAGCCGGTTTGTTGTAGGCTGTACCTTCAATAGGATTGTCGTCGTCATCAAACTCGCAGAACCAATGGTCGTAGATGTCACCATATACACGTCCGGCATCCGGGTCATTGAAATAATCGCACTGGTAGAAGATGGTCTGGTACAAACGGCTGTCGTAGCGTCCGGTTGTGGCGATTTTTCCTTCTTTCATGTATTCTTCCATCAACATGTCGCTTGGCAGGATTTCATCCCATCCCCAGAGTTCTCCACAGCCAATCCAACGGTGTAATTGGGTTTTATACCAGGCGCCACTGGCATCCGACATGCTCAGTTGCAGTTCGAATACGCTCTCTTTCGAGTTTTTATTGGTTCCGTCGAATAAGGAGTTGGGATTGTTAACCAATTCGTATCCTTTTACTTCATTGAAAGCAGTAAGTGCTGCATCCAGTTCGGCATCTTTCTTTGCCGGTTCTTCATAAGCACGTGTCAGGTGAGCCCAGCCCAGGTAAGCATAGGCAGCCCCGCTTGTGGCACGTCCCAGTTTATCCGATCCGCGTTCCGATGGCAGTTTAGTCGCTTGGGTAAATTCATCAACGATAAAATCCCATGAGTCCGAACGTGTGGACAATGCTTTGTTCAGGCCTTCCGTGTCTGTGATATATTTATCGCGGATGATAATCTGTTCCCAGTTCAACTGGAGCTTCAAATGATAATAGCCACGAAGGAAATGAGCTTCAGCCAGAAGATGTGTTCGTTCTTCGTCTGTAATCTTGTCGGAAGGAATGTTCGGTACGTTTTCCAGAATCTGGTTACAGTAGTTGATACCCCGGTAGTTTTCCTGCCAGTAGTAAGTGAACTGCGTGTTACCGTTAGTGTAGGTAAAATTGGCAAGTTCCACCCAGTTTGGGTAGTTTAATGCATCCGAACCTAACTCTACGATGTCTTCGCGGTATGCTTCTACCGGCCAGTGGATTTCAGCAAAGCTATAGGTGTCTATCGCTCCTTCCATAGGGGCATAGGCGGCAGCCATAGCGGATTCGGCATCGTTAACATCTCTCCAGAACGTATCGGTGGTCAGCTGGTCCGGTGATTCCACTGTCAGGAAATCATCGCAACTGGTCGTTGCTCCCATAAACAGGAGGGCGGCAACTATATAATTGATTTTTTTCATCGTTATCTTCTTTATTATGGTGAATGAATTAGAATGTAAGTTGTAAACCTACGATATAAGAACGGGTGAACGGATAGATTTCTTTATCAACACCTGTATTCAGGATGCTTGATGTAGAAAATTCCGGGTCGATACCGCTGTATTTTGTGATGGTGAACAGGTTTTCACCGCTAACATAGATTCTCAAGCGGTCTATCATCGCTTTCTTCATGATGGAAGAAGGCAGTGTATAACCGATTTGCAACTGGCGAAGACGGATGAAGTTGCCGTTTTCAAGGAAGCGGTCGCTTTCACGTGAGTTGTTGTTCGGGTCCTGCAATACGGCGCGTGGGACGTCAGTGTCGGTGTTCTGCGGTGTCCATGCGTTTAATGTAGAAGCTAACATATTTGTTCCTGAACTCATGCCTTCAAAGAAGTAACGGTTACCGTTGTATAATTTATGTCCCCAGCCGCTTCCCAACAATACGGAAGCATCGAAACCTTTGAAAGAAGCTCCGGCCGACAAGTTGACTTCCACTTTCGGCATACCGGAACCGCAATATTCTTTGTCGTCATCGTCGATGACACCATCTCCGTTTACGTCCCGAAAACGGAGATCACCTGCCTTAGCGTCCGGTTGCATGCGTTCGCCTTTACTGTTTACATAGGCTGCAGCTTCCTGGTCGCTCTGGAAGATGCCGTCGGTGCGGTACAGGAAGAATGAAGAGATTGGCGATCCTTCGCGTGTTTGTGTCGGGAAGTGTTCGGTACCCCATTTCAAACCACTTCCATACAGGGCTTGTCCTTTGTCGGACAGTTCCAGTACTTTATTGTCGGTGGTTGTCAGGTTCAAACCGACATTGTAGTCCCAGCCGCCTTTTTTGTCAGCCCAGTTTACTTCCAGTTCAAAACCGGCATTACGTATTTTACCCACATTCAATGTCGGGTTTTCCAAACCAACAGAGAGAGGCAATTTCTTTGTGATAAGCATATCCTCTGTCTTGTTATAGTAATAGTTGATGGCACCGGATAAACGTCCGTTGAATAATCCGTAATCCAAACCGATATTCTTGGTATCTGTTGTTTCCCATTTCAGGTTACGTTCCGATAAACCGTTTGCAATGCTTCCCGGCCATGGAGAAGAACCGCTTCCCTGTACGGAACCTTGGTTCATTGTGTTGTCTGTTGTAATCAGTGTCAGGAAATCATAGTATTTCAGCGCCATTTCATTACCCAGGCGCCCCCAGCTGGCACGTAGTTTCAGGTTGCTGATTACACTCTCTTTCGGGAAGAACTCTTCTTCGGAAATTCTCCATCCTACAGCAACGGAAGGGAATGTACCCCAACGGTTGTCTTTGCTGAATTTGGATGAACCGTCGGTACGTACAGTCGCCTGAATCATATAACGGCCTGCATAGGAGTAATTGACACGACCGAAGAAAGACGCACGTCTGTATTTGGAGATCGAACCGTCGCCGGAATAGGTACCGCCTTTGCCTGCCCCGATTGTTGCGAAGTTCTGGTCAAGGAAACCAGCGGAGACTTCGTTTGTTACCAGTTTGCCGTCTTTTACTTCATACACGGTATTTTTTCCTTCTACCTGTACTTCATTCCATGTATAATCGTACAACTGGATGGAACTGCCGGCCATTACATTCAGCGAGTGGGAACCGAACGTTTTGTCGAAGTTCAATACGTTGTCAATGGTTTGTTCTTCCCAATAGTAACTCTTTTCGTATTGGGTAGGATAGTCCTGTTTTTGTTTGATGTCTGCCACATAAGCCGGCATATGTTGAGCATAACGGTAGTTTTCACCACGGTAAGAATAAGCGGTTTTGAATGTCAGCCATTCTGCCAAATGGGCTGTGATAGAAACATTCGCGTCGATGTTGTATGTTTTACCTTCAGCTTTGCGAAATTCATTATCTGCTAAAACGTTACGGTTGCTTGGCAGACCGTCGTGGTCGGTTAATCCGTAACCGGAAGGGGCATTTTCATCGTACACCGGAACAAGCGGGGACATACCATAGGCTTCTTTCAATGAATATTGAGGCTGTTTCTCATTTTTAGCCATGAATGCCATGTTTGCATCCAGGTCGAAAATGTTTTTGGTAACAGCGAGTTTCATACGGGCATTGTCTTGGCGGAAATTGTTGCCCAGTAAGATTCCTTTATCATCAGAGTGGTTGTAAGAAACAGAATAGCGGGCTTTTTCCGAACCTCCGCGTACGCTGACCTGGTAGTTTTGTGTCAGACCGTGGCGGAAGATTTCGTCCTGCCAGTTTGTATTGGCATATTTGGACGGGTTTGCCAGGTAACCTGTGATATATCCCGGATAACTCGGGGTTTTGTTGTTTTGTGCATAGTAGTTGTCATACATCTGTTTATGGACTTGTACGTAACCTTCTGAATCCAGCAGTTCCAGTTGTTTGGAAACCGAAGAGAAATTCAGGTAAGCATTCAGGTCGACTTTCAAATCTCCTTTCTTGCCGTTTTTGGTAGTAATCATGATAACTCCATTGGCTGCTCTTGAACCATAGATAGCAGCTGCAGCACCGTCTTTCAGTACTTCCATTGAGGAAATGTCCTGCGGATTAACATTACTGATATCACCGGGGAAACCATCGATGATATATAGCGGTTGCTGGTCATCGCTAAATGATTTTACACCACGGATTTTTACAGTGATACCAGCTCCGGCATTACCTCCCTGTTTCTGGATGTTTACGCCGGCAACGCGTCCTTGCAGGGCTTCGGCAGGGTTGGTTGTGGCGCGACTGCTCAGTTCTTCCACGTCTACGGAAGAGATGGCTCCGGTTAAGTCGCTCTTTTTCATTGTACCGTAACCGATAACGACAACTTCGTCCAGTTTCTCCGTGTCTTCCTGAAGTTTGATATCCAGTTTGGGTTGTCCGGCATAGGTGATTTCCTGCGGTGCATATCCGATATAAGAGAATACAAGGATGTCTCCTTTTTGTGCAGCGATTTCATATTTACCGTCTACATCTGTAATCGTACCTATCGTTGTGCCTTTTTTAAGGATATTCACACCGATAGCAGGCAAGCCTGTTTCATCATAAACAACACCTTTTACATTTATTTCCTGGGCAAAGCCAAAGAAAGGGAAAAGGGAAAGAAGTACCAGCAGTGTGGTAACTTTTAGAAGCGAACCGGTCGTTTGCCGGTGGTTACTTAATGATATTCCCATGGTTTTTGATTTGAAAAGATTAATAAATTTTTTCGCAAGAATAACCTTTGTTTTGAGTCTTGTCAATGGTTTTGCGACCTATCTAATCTCTACAAGTTGGGAATAATGACTAGTATTTTATCTACATTTCAATTGTTAAACAGTTGTTTTATTGTTATTTAATTAAATAGAAGGTTCTACATTTATATACTTTTCATATATTCAGTCAAACTTTCATCTGTATCTAAATTTAAATGTTTGCGAAGCCGGTATCTTGCCATATTAACAGTTTTTTGGTTTGAATCGATTACCGAGGCAATCTCTTTTGTGCTCAAACCGATTTTTAAAAGGGAGGCAAGGCGTTGTTCGTTCTTGGAAAGATCCGGGTGGATTTGGGATAGTTTATCTATAAAGCGGGCATTTACTTTATCTATCAGTATTTCTGTTTCCGAGTTTTTAGCGTTAAACTGGGAGATGTAAGCATTGATGCTCCGGAGGTGTGTGTCCATTTCTTTTCCGGATAGTTTATATCCGTCTTTAATCATCGACTGGATATTGGCAAGTAAATCATTTCTGCTACGTACAAAAAAAGCGAAGTTGGTTAGCTCTTGCCGGCTGTAATCCAGTTCAGCTTGCGCTACTTGTGCATCACTTTCAGCTTTTTGCAATTTTAAAGCAATCAGTTCTTTTTCCTGGCTGTCCAGTTTTTTTGCCGCTTCTAATATTTGTATCTTCTTTTGCTGGCGGGAATGGCGTAATACGTAAAGTAGAATTAGCAGGATGGCAATTGCAGCTAAAACGGCAATCAGTGTCTGCATTCTTAAATTCTTGATTTGAAATGCCTGCTCTTGCATCAGCATCGCCTGTTCTTTTGCATGTAAACGTTTTTGAATGATATTCAGCTCTATCTGGCGCATTTCGTCTTTAGCCAGTAACTCCTGCTCTGTATTATACAGTTCCAACAGGTTTGTGTAGGCCTCCGGATAGTTTTGTTGAGCGGCATAGACCCATGAGGCATAGCGATGATTATCGGAAATAAGTTCTTTGGCATTAATCTTCAGGGCATATCCCCGTGCCGAATCAAGGGCCGCCAATGCCTTGCCATATTCTTTCGCATAGAAATATTGGGTCCCCAAATTATTATAGTTTTCACCTAAAGACCATATGGCTTTCAGTGAGTCATTGATTGCTATCGCTTCATGAAGCATATCAATCTTTTCCTGGCAGTTGCCTTCATACAGGCAGAGGTTATTCAGATTTGCGGCTACCAGTTTCTTATTACCCAGTTTCCGGTTGATGGCAAGGGAGGCCTTGAAGTTTTCTTCTGCTTTGGAATTATCGGGTATCAGGATATAGATAAGTCCCCGGGCATTGTAACATCCGGCCAGATTGGCAGAATCATTCATTGTTTTGTAAATCTCTGCCGCTTTATCCACATATTCGAATGATTTTTGAAGGTCCCTCAGTTTGATATAGGAACTGGACAGGCGGACATAGATGTAAGCGTTAAGGGTATCATTTTTTGCCGGGCAATTTTCCATGGCGTTGGTAATCGCTTCAAAACCCATATCGAAGTCCCCTTGGTTCATATAGGCCTCGCCCAAAGTGGCTTGTGCCATGGATAAATACGTTTTGTCTTTTAACTCCTGGGCTTCCGAGATTGCAGAATTTGCATAATAAATAGCTTTGGAAGGATTTGTTTTCAGCATTTCTTCCGATTTATGTATCAGTGTCTGTATCTTTTTTATTGTATCCGGCTTTTCGGAAAAGGCGGGTGCAGCTATTATCAGAAAGAATAAAGCAGTAAGACTGATGTTTAAATTGAAGTGCTTTTTCATGTGTCCCAGTGTTTGGTTCCTGTTTAGTTAACGACAAAATTACGTATCTGACATTCGGTTCCTTTCGAATGTCCGTTTTTCTTTTCTGAAATACGGAGCGTGAGCATATGGTAGGTGTCTTTAAGTTCTGTTTCCAGCATATATACCCAGGGAATATAAAGATTTTTGCTCCAGGCGGTAAATGTGTCGATTGTTTTAAAAGGGGAACCGTCTACGCTATATTCCAGTATGCCGGCTGCAGGCCCGCTGACGCAGAAGATACCGATGGCTGTCCCTTTGAATTTGAGTGTTAAGAAGTCACCCGGGCGGGAAGCCTCGAGCATTGGAACATCAACGAACCCTTTCCGTTTTTCGGCAGGGTTGTCCGGATGCCAGGAAGGAATCAGTTTCCACCCTTTATTTAATTTTGCAGTCCGTATATCCATAAAATCCCCGTTATAGTAACTATAGGTATCCAGAGGCACAGGAATTTCATGAGGTTTTATTGTTGCATCCGGTGAAATACCTTTCCACATAATATCGAACAGTTGGTCGATTGTAGCAGCGTAATACCGGTGTCCGAAGGGAAGGGGATGGGTCCCTCCGAATTGTTCCCAGGAAAATTCACCTTCTTGCATTCTTTCAGCGATTTCCTGTATCAGATTAACCGAAGGAATGAGATAATGGTTGGCTATCCGCTCATGGTTGAGGACAACATCCGGCATTTGACGTTTTTTTTGCATCGGAATAAACGGGTCATAGATAAAGTGAAGCATAACAATATCCATTTCCGGGTTAGATAGAAGCGCATGGCGTACTTCCCCTTCCATACCACGCACCTGTTCCTGTGCACTGAAACCGTTTGTATCATCATTAACGGCAGCTTCAACGAATAAGAGATCTATTTTACCTTTCGACAGAATATCCTGTTGTAACCGGAAAGCACCGGGAGTACTTCCGGTAGAGCCTATACCTGCTTCAATCCACTCGAAGTCCGTATAAGGAAAACGTTGCTTTAATTGCTGTTCCACCAGATTTCGCCAGCCATTCATTTCGGTAATAGAACCTCCTAAAAATGCCACTCGTCCTTTACGTTCTTTCTCAAATTTGAGATAAGAGTTTTGTAAATTTCCCCGTACATTATAATATTGGTATTTCCTGTATTCCGGTTGCTGGCGGATAATAAAATTTACAACCGGTTCCGGCTGATCGAGGCTGTGTGGGTGGTGGTCGCATCCTGCTTTTATAATCAGTTCTATCTGGCCTCCCATCTGGATGTAGCGGGAACGTACTACTTCCATATTTTCTTTGAGGGGAACCGTTTGGTCGCTATCGCCACAAATACTTATAATGGGAATGCCGGCTGCTGCCAATGGGGCTAAATTATCAATCGGATTTCCCTGGAAATGCTCCATCTCTTTATCTGTGAGGTTCCATTCTTTTAATAAATCATTCCAAAGTTGTACGTCTTTTCTTCCCGGCCAACTGAATACGTTGCAAACAGGAGCATCAACATAGATGCAGGCTATTTTGTCTGTATTCTGTGCCGCCCAATTGAATGCGAATAGGCCTCCCCGGCTGAAACCTTCAAGTGTAACTTTCGGGGACAATTTGTAAAGCTCTTTCATGTAGAAATAAAATTCTGTCCCTGATTGTATGGCGCGGGGACTTCCATATAAATGGGTCAGGTCGTAATAAACGACATGAAATCCTTTTTCCAATAACGCTTTGTCCACACTTGGAAATGCATCGAAGAATGCAGGGCGCCATATCCATGGATTTCCTTTAGCTGTTTGTTTGGGGGCTACAACAATCGCCTGTCTGCCTTTAAATGTGAAATCATAACGGGCACAGCCGTTCCACAGGCTTTTTAAACCGGGGAATGCTTGTGCTTGGTGGGCGCTTGCCTTTCCTGTAATCGCTTTATATACCGTTTCTGCAATCCGGCGGGCTCCTACGGGGTCCGGATGAATATAATCGGGAAAATGTTCTTTCATGCCATCGGTTGCAGTATGGATATCGATAATTTTCAATCCGTTTTTCTTTGCCAATTTATTGATGACAGGTATTACCCCATTGATAATAATACTGTCGTTTATACCGTATTGCACGGCATAGGCTTTGGCTGGATAACAAAGATAAATTTGGGGTTGGGCAGGTAATCTTTTAAACGAACTTATCATCGTTTGCATATCTTTGGTCAGTCCGTTCTTATATTCCCAGTTGTGTGGTTTGGTATCGTTTGTTCCTAATTTTATGATGATAATATTCGGATTATATGTCTGTACATCTTTGAACATCGTCTCTTTCATATAAGGAAAATCTCCTTTCATAAGTATGGTACGGGCACTGAATCCAAAGTTGCGTACATCGTATTCTTCACCTAGCATCTGTCCGAGTACCGATGGGTAACTGTCACGGTCCCGGTTTTCTATTCCCGCGCCATAAGTAATACTATTTCCCACACATGCGATCCGTATAGGCTGATTTGTATTTTGTGCCCTACCGCCCAGGCTGATAATAAGTAGGGTAAATAATAGTAAAATGTACTTTTTCATAATAAATAGTATAATCTTGCTGTCTTTAAAATTACAAATATATTGGAATGTATCGGATTCGTAACAATATCTGAAGTCTTTCTGTCGGATAAATCTAATCTGTTGTTTTTATTCTCCGGATAGTGAATTTTCGGATGGGGTATAATTGCTGAAAATTTTCTTTAATCGTTTGCGTGATATGCGTATTTAGCATACCTTTGCGTGATTAATGCACAGATGGGAAGAAATTTCTAAATACAATTAAATAACTTAAATTATTATCTTATGTGGTTACTTAATTCTTCTATCGGAAAGAAACTGATAATGAGTATATCAGGCCTCTTTCTTGTTCTGTTTTTATTGTTCCACCTGTCGATGAACGTGGCGGCTGTTTTCTCCGGAGAAGCTTATAACACGGTTTGTTCGCTGTTGGGTGCAAATTGGTATGCTGTTGCTGCTACTTTGGTATTGGCTGCAGGCGTAGTAGTTCACTTCGTGTATGCAATCATGTTGACATTGCAAAACCGTAAAGCTCGTGGTAACGACCGTTATGCAATCAATGCTCGCCCGAAAGGCGTAGAATGGGCATCACAAAACATGTTTGTGCTGGGGCTTATCGTGATTCTGTTCATGATTCTGCACTTCAGCCAGTTTTGGTATAAGATGATGTTCGCAGAATTGTTGGGGCATCATGAAGTTGCTTTAGGTACTGCTATGGTATCTCCTCAGGATGGTGCGGCATTTATCAATTACTACTTCCAGGGGAACATTGTGATTACTGTTCTTTACCTGATTTGGTATGCTGCTTTGTGGTTCCACCTGACTCACGGTTTCTGGAGTGCTATCCAGACTATCGGTTGGAATAACACTATCTGGTTGAATCGTTGGGAATGCATTTCAAAGATCGTAGCAACAGTTATCTGTGCTGTATTCGCTATAATCACTATTATCTTCTACCTGAACGGAGTAGGAGGCGATTGTGGGTTTGTTGCTTGTCCGGGACTTTAATTTTAGGTGTAACATTATTGAAAATAAATCATTATGACTCAAATAGATTCTAAAATTCCTCAGGGCCCGTTGGCTGAGAAGTGGAAAAATTATAAAGATCACCAGAAATTGGTGAACCCTGCTAATAAACGTCGTTTGGATGTTATTGTTGTTGGTACAGGTCTGGCTGGTGCTTCTGCTGCTGCATCACTAGCTGAAATGGGATTCAATGTATTGAATTTCTGTATCCAGGACTCTCCCCGTCGTGCACACTCTATCGCTGCACAGGGTGGTATCAATGCTGCAAAGAATTATCAGAATGATGGTGACTCTGTTTACCGTCTGTTCTATGATACAATCAAAGGTGGTGACTATCGTGCCCGCGAAGCAAACGTTTATCGTTTGGCCGAAGTTTCCAACAATATTATCGACCAGTGCGTAGCACAAGGCGTACCTTTCGCTCGCGAATATGGTGGTCTGCTGGATAACCGTTCATTCGGTGGTGCTCAGGTATCGCGTACGTTTTATGCCCGTGGCCAGACCGGACAGCAGTTGTTATTGGGTGCTTACTCTGCTTTGAGTCGCCAGATTGGTTTGAACAAGGTGAAGATGTATACCCGTCACGAAATGCTCGATGTTGTAAAAGTAGACGGTCGTGCTCGTGGTATTATCGCTCGTAATCTGGTTACAGGTAAGGTTGAACGTTTCTCTGCTCACGCTGTTGTTGTTGCTACCGGTGGTTATGTAAACACATTCTTCCTGTCAACCAACGCGATGGCGTCTAATGGTTCTGCTGCATGGCAGTGCTACAAGAAGGGTGCTTATTTTGCTAACCCTTGTATGGTTCAGATTCACCCGACTTGTGTTCCTGTACACGGTGACTATCAGTCTAAGCTGACATTGATGTCCGAATCCTTGCGTAATGATGGCCGCATCTGGGTACCGAAAAAACTGGAAGATGCAAAAGCTTTGCAGGCTGGTACTAAGAAAGGTAAAGATATTCCTGAAGCAGACCGTGACTACTATTTGGAACGCCGTTATCCGGCATTCGGCAACCTGGTTCCGCGTGATGTGGCTTCACGTGCTGCTAAAGAACGTTGCGATGCTGGTTTCGGTGTTAACAACACTGGTTTGGCTGTATTCCTGGACTTCTCCGACGCTATCAACCGTTTGGGTAAAGAAGTGGTAAAACAGAAATATGGTAACCTGTTCGATATGTACGAAGAAATTACTGACGACGATCCATATGAAACTCCAATGATGATCTACCCGGCTCTGCACTACTCTATGGGTGGTCTGTGGGTAGATTATGAATTGATGACTTCTATCCCGGGTCTGTTCGCTATTGGTGAAGCCAACTTCTCCGACCACGGTGCAAACCGTTTGGGGGCATCTGCTTTGATGCAGGGATTGGCTGACGGTTACTTCGTATTGCCCTATACAATCCAGAACTATCTGTCTGACCAGATCCAGGTTCCGCGTTTCAGCACTGAACTGCCGGAATTTGCAGAAGCAGAAAAGAATATCAATGCTCGTATCCAGAAATTGATGAATATTAAGGGTAAAGAATCTGTAGATTCTATCCACAAGAAACTGGGTCACATTATGTGGGAACATATCGGTATGGCTCGTGATGCTGAAGGTTTGAAAGAAGCTATCGCTATGTTGAAAGACCTGAAGAAAGAATTCTGGACAAATGTACGTATTCCGGGTAGCGCAGAAGATTTGAACATTGAGCTTGAAAAAGCACTTCGTCTGGCTGACTTTATCGAAATCGGTACGTTGATGGCTCATGACGCCTTAGACCGTGCAGAATCTTGTGGTGGTCACTTCCGTACAGAACATCAGACTGAAGAAGGCGAAGCACTTCGTCATGATGACAAGTTCATGTATGTATCTTGTTGGGAATATCAGGGTGAAGACAAAGACCCTGTTATGCTGAAGGAACCATTGAATTATGAATTCGTAGTACCTCAGACTCGTAACTACAAGAAGTAATAATCATCAATTACAAAAATTAGAATCATGGATAAAGATATAAATATCACACTTAAAGTTTGGCGTCAGAAAGGTCCGAAAGAAAAAGGACAGTTCGAAACTTACCAGCTGAAAAACATCAACCAGGGTACTTCTTTCCTGGAAATGTTGGACATCCTGAATGAACAGCTTATCAATGAAGGTAAAGATCCTGTTGTATTCGACCACGACTGCCGCGAAGGTATCTGCGGTATGTGCTCTCTTTATGTAAACGGACATCCGCACGGACCGGCTACTGGCGCTACAACTTGCCAGCTTTACATGCGTCGTTTCAATGATGGCGAAACCATTACAATTGAACCGTGGCGTTCTGCCGGTTTCCCGGTAATCCGCGACTTGATGGTTGACCGTTATGCTTATGATAAAATTATCCAAGCAGGTGGTTTTACATCTGTAAATACAGGTGGTGTGCCTGATGCAAATGCAATTCCTATTCCTAAGGCTGATGCCGATTTGGCTATGGATGCTGCTGCTTGTATCGGTTGTGGTGCTTGTGCTGCTGCTTGTAAAAACGGTTCGGCTATGTTGTTCGTTTCTGCAAAAGTTAGTCAGTTGGCATTGTTACCTCAAGGTAAAGTGGAAGCTGCACGCCGTGCAAAAGCTATGGTCGCTAAAATGGACGAACTGGGCTTCGGTAACTGTACCAACACCCGTGCTTGCGAAATGGAATGTCCGAAGAACATTTCTGTTAGCAACATCGCTCGTTTGAACCGCGAATTTATTTGCGCGAAGTTGAAAGACTAATACATTATATATATGTATAGATTGAAAAAGGCGTTGCATGATGCGACGCCTTTTTTGTTCCTGTGGATTATATATCAGAGAGTATATCTTAAAAGTTTATTTTTTGATATAATCCGGAGAGAGTATATTGGGAATGTCGTTTGAAGCCAAAGTCAAAAAAGCCGTATCCTATAATTATAAGGATACGGCTTTTTTGTGCTTTACAGTAGAGCAATCTCCCGACCCCTTTACTGTAAAGACTTTGTTAACCTTAGATCTAAAATACTATGAAAAAAACTCGATGCAAATATAATGCATTTTTACAGTATTGCAATATGTTTCGTAACATTTTAATGTAAAATTGCCATTTTTCCTTTTAAATTTGACACAAGAGCTTTCTCTTAGTGATAGTATATCAGAAGATTTATATTTTTCATACCAATTCAATATCAAACTTTGAAGGGATTTCATCCAGTATTTCAAATAGCTCTTCTACTGTTTCAGCCCGTAACATCGCTATGCGGGTTTGCTTAAAGTCTGCAATACCTTTAAATAGAGGTGTAGCAGCCAGATGACGACGGATATGAAGGATACCCCGGCGCTCGTCCAGCCGTTCCACACTTTGCATCACCTGTTTTTTTAATATATCCAGATACCAGATAAAGGGTTCATTGGGTAAGAACTCGCCAGGGTTTAGATAATGTTTCACTTCACGGAAAATCCAGGGACGTCCGATGCTTCCCCGTCCGATCATTACTGCGTCTACTCCGTATTGTTCGAAACGTTGCTTGCAGATTTCTGCAGAAGTTACATCTCCATTACCAATAATGGGAATATGCATCCGTGGATTATTCTTTACTTCGCCTATCAGTGTCCAGTCTGCTTCTCCGGTATACATTTGGGCACGGGTACGTCCGTGGATGGACAGGGCGGCAATGCCGCAATCCTGTAATTGCTCTGCCAGGTCTACGATGATTTTATTGTCTGCATCCCAGCCGAGACGAGTTTTGACAGTTACAGGAATATTCACAGCTTTAACCACTTCGCGGGTAATATCCAGCATTAATGGAATATTGCGGAGCATTCCTGCCCCGGCTCCTTTTCCTGCTACCTTTTTTACCGGGCAACCGAAATTGATATCCAGAATATCCGGATGCGCCGCTTCGCAGATACGTGCCGCTTCGACCATCGATGCCACATCTTTACCATATATCTGGATGGCAACAGGACGTTCTTCTTCCGCTACGACTAATTTTTCTTGTGTTTTGTTCACGCTCCGTATCAGGGCATCACTTGATACGAACTCGGTATATACCATATCCGCACCGAAACGTTTACACATCAAACGGAAGGAAATATCTGTAACATCTTCCATCGGGGCCAGGAAGACGGGGTGTTCGCCTAAATCGATTGTACCTATTTTCATACTATACATTAAATATATGGATGCAAAGGTACTGCTTTTCTGCCAATAATAGGAAAAGGGGAAAGGCATTCCCTTTCATATTAGAAAAGCATACCAATCTTAAGAAAATAGCCTCTGAGCTATTTTAAAAAACATCCTGATCAATTTTGTTCACGAGGGCGTCATTAATATTTTTGGCGCCCTCGAAAATATTAATGACGTCCTCGTGTATATTTTTGACCACCTCGAAAACAAAATAGTACGGGATAAAATCCAAAAGAGTACGTGACTAAATTTTATAAACCAGCCTTTAAAACGATGCAGGCATTGCTACAAAGCAAAAGTTCCCGCATATTCTATTTACCTATTTGAGAAGAATCAGCTATCTTTGTGATTTCTAATTTAAAACCAAACTACATTGAACGAGAAAGATTTTGAAATAATGGCGCCGGTGGGTTCTTATGAATCCTTGATGGCAGCTATCCAGGGAGGTGCCGATTCCATTTATTTCGGTATTGAAGGTTTGAATATGCGCTCCCGCTCTTCCAATAATTTCACAACAGACGATTTACGTAAAATTGTAGCGATTTGCCAGGAACATGGCATTAAGAGCTATCTGACTGTAAATACGGTAATTTACGGAGAAGATTTACCCTTGATGCGTGAGATAATCGATGCTGCGAAAGAAGCAGGTATTTCCGCTATTATTGCTGCGGATGTGGCAGCCATGAATTATGCCGACAGTATCGGGCAGGAAGTCCATCTTTCCACCCAGCTCAATATATCGAATGCGGAAGCATTGAAGTTTTACGCACGTTTTGCCGATGTGGTTGTGCTGGCACGCGAATTGAACCTGAAGCAGGTGCATGAAATCTACCGGCAGATTGTAGAACAGCAAATTAAAGGGCCGAAAGGCGAATTAATACGTATCGAGATGTTTGCCCACGGAGCCCTGTGTATGGCTGTGTCCGGTAAATGTTATCTTAGCTTGCATGAAATGAATGCTTCGGCAAACCGTGGAGCCTGTATGCAGATATGCCGCCGCGCTTATACGGTGAAGGATAAGGACAGTGAGATAGAACTGGATGTGGAAAACCAGTATATCATGTCCCCGAAGGATTTGAAGACGATCCACTTTATGAATAAAATGATGGATGCGGGTGTACGGGTATTTAAAATAGAAGGACGTGCACGCGGACCTGAATATGTACGTATTGTGACTGAATGCTATAAAGAGGCGGTACGCGCTTATTGTAGTGGCACATTTGATGAGGAAAAAGTTGCCGCTTGGGATGAACGTCTCCGTAGCGTTTTCAACCGTGGTTTTTGGAACGGATATTATTTGGGACAGCGTTTGGGCGAGTGGAGCAGCAAATATGGTTCAGGAGCTACCAAGAAAAAAGTCTATGTGGCTAAAGGAATCAAGTATTTTGATAAAATAGGTGTTGCCGAGTTTGAAATGGAATCCGGTACTTTGAAAGTAGGCGACGAAATCTTGATCACCGGGCCTACTACCGGAGCGGTTATGCAAAAAGTGGATGAAATACGGGTAGAACTCGAATCCGTAGAACAGACCGTGAAAGGAGAACGTTTTTCCATTAAGGTAACAGACAAAGTCCGTCCGTCGGACCGTTTATATAAAATGGAGCCGAATAAAATCACTAAACAATTCGAATGATGAAAGAATATATTTTTAAACTGGCAGATAAAGTACGCGATTACGAATGCGATTTGCAGGGTGTGGTAAATAATTCCAACTATCAGCATTATATGGAGCATACGCGCCATGAGTTCCTGGAATATTTAGGTGAGAACTTCGGGAGGATGCACGAACAGGGGATTGATGCTTTTGTTGCCCGGGTGGATATACAATTCAAGCAATCCCTTCGAAGCGGCGACCGCTACATCTCGTGTTTGAACGTATATAAAAAAGGTGTAAAACTCGTGTTTGAACAGGATATTTACCGCGAGTCGGACGGAGTGTTGGCAACCAAAGGGACAGTGGAATCGGTAGTAGTAGAAAATGGAAAACTAACAAGGGGGGAATATTTCGATGAGTTGCTCAAAAAGATAGAGAAATAATGACAGACAAACAGATTTACCAAATCGGCCTTACTATGATAAACGGGGTGGGAGATATTCTCGCCCGTCAACTTTTACAGACTTTGGGAGATGCAGAAGCCGTATTTGCAGAGAAAAAGCATTTCTTGGAACGAATTCCGGGTATCGGTAGTGTATTGGCTGCCGAAATTAAAAGTCCGGATGTGCTTCTCAGAGCTGAAAAAGAAGTTACGTTTATAGAGAAAAATCAGATTACCTGTCATTTCCTGACGGATGAAACCTATCCTTCCCGGCTAAGGGAATGTCCTGATGCTCCGGTACTTTTTTATTTTAAAGGAAATGCCGACCTAAATGCCACACATATGCTTAGTATTGT
Source organism: Parabacteroides sp. (assembly GCA_019417325.1). Classification (GTDB taxonomy): domain Bacteria; phylum Bacteroidota; class Bacteroidia; order Bacteroidales; family Tannerellaceae; genus Parabacteroides. The sequence goes on from DXVO01000031.1 coordinate 21,964, forward strand.
GGGAACGAGGCATGCTACGGAATATGGGCGGGAGCAGACAGATGCTCTGATAAAAGAACTTGCTGCTTCTTTCCCTGATTTGTTGATTGTGAGCGGATTGGCTTATGGGATAGATATTTGTGCCCACCGCAATGCGCTGAAAAATAAGTTACCTACAGTTGCCGTATTAGCCCATGGATTAGACCGTATTTATCCGTCGGCACATCGTGGTACGGCTGTTGAGATGCTTGAACAGGGAGGGCTGTTGACTGATTTTCCGAGCGGCACGGAACCGGATAAACCTAATTTTATCAAACGAAACCGGATTGTAGCCGGATTGCCGGAAGCTGTTGTGGTGATAGAATCGGCAGAAAAAGGCGGTTCGTTGATTACTGCGGACATTGCATTTTCGTATGACCGGGATATTTATTGCTTTCCAGGTAGAGCCAGTGATACCCATTCCCGGGGATGCAATAACCTGATCCGCCAAAACAAGGCTGGAATGATTACTTCGGCAACAGACCTTATGGCTGCTTTGGGTTGGGATACGGTAACAAAACCTGTGTGTCAAAAGGTGGTACAAACCGAGTTGCTTTTTCCTGAGGATGACCGGCATGCACAACTGATTGCAATAATAAGCGGGCGGGCGGAAATACATATTAATGAGTTATCTGTGGAAACCGGTATTCCGGTCCAGCAACTGACTATTGTTTTATTTGAATTGGAGATGAACGGGCTTGTGAAATCGTTGCCCGGAAACCGATATAGACCGGTATAAAAAATTAAAGGCTGTCTCACGACAACCCCTAACCAACTTTGTTAACCTTAAATCTAATACTATTATGAAAAAACCACGATGCAAAAGTACGGCTGGTGCGGTATTTATGCAAATATGAACGGGTAATATATGTTAATCAAAGCCCCCGGAATATCTAAAAGATTTTAATTAGCGTATTATTTACCCTAAAAGTAATCCTTTACAGCCTGTGGAGTTAACGAAGGCATTCGTATATTAAAAGTTACAGTCGAATGACTGATTATCTGCCACGAATTTGTTATCTTTGCACTCTGTAAGCGAGGGGCTATTCAGTCGGCCCCGACAAACAGAATATAATTAATAAATCGACGATATGATTCTATTCTTTCAATCTCCAACGAAGTCTGTGCTGGCTGTTGAAGCTGCACACGCTTTCTCTCCTGAAGATGTTCAAAAGCTTGTATGGTTATTTAGTGAAGCTACTCCTTTGAAAGAGGAAACATTGGATGGCTGGTTTGTTGGTCCGCGCCGGGAAATGATTACCCCGTGGAGTACTAATGCCGTGGAAATTACCCAGAATATGGGGCTTACCGGTATTTCCCGTATAGAGGAATACTTCCCGGTTTCCGGTAAAGATGCCGATCATGACCCTATGTTGCAGCGTATCTACAACGGGTTGAACCAGGAGATATTTACAATCAGCAAACAACCGGATCCGATTGTCTATATCGAAGACTTGGAGGCTTATAACCTGCAGGAAGGTCTGGCGTTGAGCAAAGAAGAAATCGCTTATCTGAACGAAGTAAGCCAGAAACTGGGACGTAAGCTGACCGATAGCGAAGTGTTTGGTTTCTCACAGGTAAACTCGGAACATTGCCGTCACAAAATTTTCGGTGGCGTATTCGTTATCGATGGTGAGGAAAAAGAAAGTTCACTTTTCAACCTGATTAAGAAAACATCTGCAGAAAATCCGAATAAGCTGGTTTCTGCTTATAAAGATAATGTCGCTTTCAATGAAGGTCCGACAGTAGAACAGTTTGCTCCGTTAAGTGGGGACAAACCTGATTTTTATGCCGTAAAAGATATTAAAACAGTTATTTCGCTGAAAGCTGAAACGCATAACTTCCCGACAACCGTAGAACCGTTCAACGGTGCAGCTACCGGTACAGGTGGTGAAATCCGCGACCGTCTGGGTGGGGGTAAGGCTTCTTTGCCTATCGCAGGTACAGCTGTTTATATGACTTCTTACCCGCGTACCGAAGGTGCACGTGAATGGGAAAAGATTCTGGACCCGCGTCCCTGGTTGTATCAGACTCCGGAACAGATATTGATTAAGGCTTCCAATGGTGCTTCTACTTTTGGTAACCACTTCGGCCAGCCGCTTATTTGTGGTTCTGTCCTGACATTTGAACACGAAGAAAATAATAAGAAATATGCATACGACAAAGTGATTATGCTTGCCGGTGGTGTTGGTTTTGCCAATATGCGTGATGCCCTGAAGGGAAATCCGGAGCCGGGAGAAAAAGTTGTCGTAATCGGTGGTGATAACTACCGCATCGGTATGGGTGGTGGTGCTGTGTCTTCTGTAAATACAGGCCAGTATACCAGCGGTATCGAGTTGAATGCTGTTCAGCGTGCTAATCCGGAAATGCAGAAACGTGCGGCCAATGTAATCCGTGCAATTGCAGAATCCGACAGCAATCCGGTTGTTTCTATCCACGACCACGGTGCAGGCGGCCATCTGAACTGTCTGTCCGAATTGGTGGAAGCTACAGGCGGACATATCGATATGAGTAAATTGCCGATTGGCGATCCGACTTTGTCTGCAAAAGAAATCGTAGGCAACGAAAGCCAGGAGCGTATGGGCTTGCTGATGAAGGAAGAAGATGTGGCACGTGTAAAACGTATTGCCGACCGCGAACGTGCTCCGATGTATGTTGTAGGTGAAACAACCAACGATATGAAATTTGTTTTCGAACAGGCTGACGGCGTGAAACCTATCGATATCAAACTGGAATATATGTTCGGTAAACCGCCGCGTACGGTTATGACCGACCATACGGTAACGGAAACTTACCAGCCGGTTGTTTATAAAGAATCCGAATTGCATCATTATCTGGAAAACGTACTGCAACTGGAAGCTGTAGCATGTAAAGACTGGTTAACTAACAAGGTAGACCGTTCCGTAACGGGTAAAGTAGCACGCCAGCAATGCCAGGGTGAATTGCAGTTACCGCTGAGCGACCTGGGTGCGGTTGCTTTGGACTACCGTGGTAAAGCGGGTATTGCCACTTCTATCGGTCATGCTCCGCAGGTTGCAATGGTTGACCCGGCTGCCGGTTCTGTTATGGCGATTGCCGAATCGTTGACTAATATCGTATTTGCTCCGTTGGCAGATAAACTTGCCGGTGTATCGCTGAGTGCGAACTGGATGTGGCCGTGCCGCAACGAAGGAGAAGATGCCCGTCTGTATACAGCGGTTGAAGCTGCTTCCGACTTTGCTTGTGCGCTGGGTATTAATATCCCGACAGGTAAGGACTCTTTGTCGATGACACAGAAATATGGCGACGATAAAGTAATTGCTCCGGGCACGGTTATTATTTCCGCAGGTGCCGAAGTAAGCGATATCCGTAAGATTGTTTCTCCGGTTTTGGCCCATGAAAAGAATTCTGCCCTGTATTATATAGACTTCTCATTCGACACGATGAAACTTGGCGGTTCTGCCTTTGCTCAGGCATTGAACAAACTGGGTGATGAAGTGCCGACAGTAAAAGATACGGAATATTTCCAGGATGCATTCAATGCAGTACAGGAAGCAATCGAAAAAGACCTGATTCTTGCCGGGCACGATATTTCTGCCGGTGGTATGATTACTACATTGCTTGAAATGTGTTTTGCAAATGTCGAAGGTGGTCTGGATGTAAATTTGGACAAGTTGTCCGAACAAGACATCATCAAAATCCTGTTCTCTGAAAATCCGGGTATCATCGTACAGGTAAAAGATAAGAAAGCATTTGAAAAGTTGATGGAAGATGCAGGCGTAGGCTTTGCTGTTATTGCAAAACCAACCGACGAACGCCATCTCCTGGTATCCAAAAACGGTATCCAATATCACTTCGGTATCGATTATATGCGTGACGTATGGTACGAATCTTCTTATAAACTGGATATAAAACAAAGTGGCAGCGTATGTGCCGGCAATCGCTTTGAAAACTATAAGATGCAGCCGCTGGAATTTAAATATCACAAAGATTTCACCGGTAAACTTTCATCTTATGGCTTAACTGCAGACCGTAAGACTCCGAGCGGAATCAAAGCGGCTGTTATCCGTGAGAAAGGTTCACAGTGCGAACGTGAAACGGCGTATGCGCTTTATCTTGCCGGATTTGATGTAAAAGATGTCCATATGACCGACTTGGCATCGGGACGTGAAACATTGGAAGATGTAAACTTTATCGTATTTGTTGGCGGTTTCTCCAATTCGGACGTACTGGGTTCTGCAAAAGGATGGGCAGGCGGTTTCTTCTACAATGAAAAAGCAAAGAAAGCGCTGGATAACTTCTATGCACGTCCTGATACAATGAGTATGGGTATCTGTAACGGCTGCCAGTTGATGGCTGAATTAGGTGTTATCTACCCGGAACACGAGAAGAAACACAAGATGCTGCATAACGATTCGCATAAGTTTGAATCTAACTTCGTAACTCTGGAAATCCCGAAAAACCATTCTATCATGTTCGGTTCATTGAGCGGAACTAAGCTGGGTGTTTGGGTTGCCCATGGAGAAGGTAAGTTTGACTTCCCATACGAAGAAAAAGAATATAATATCATTGCTAAATACAATTACGAAGGCTATCCTGCCAATCCGAACGGTTCGCCTTGGTCTGTTGCCGGCGTATGTTCTAAAGACGGACGCCACCTTGCAATGATGCCGCACCCCGAGCGTGCGATTTTCCCATGGCAGTGTGGTAATTATCCTGCTGACCGCAAGCACAACGATGAAGTGACTCCATGGATTGAAGGTTTCGTAAATGCACGCAAGTGGATTGAAGCAACTAAAAAATAATATACTTGAAAAACCGGATTCTGTTCCGGCAGGTATCTGATTATAAACGGGCAAGCATCCTATAAACAATAGATGCTTGCCCGTTTTTTTGTATTCCATATTGAAAGATTTTTATTTAGAAGGATTTTAAAAGAGAATCGAAAAATGAACGGTTGTAATTTGTGACTTATGAAGGATTGGCTGTGTGAAATAGAATCTCTATCTTCGCATTCAAAATAAAAGTATACAGCTTTATGAGAAAGTTGCCATTTGTACTTACTCTGGTAAGTATTTTATTAGGATTTACATCCTGCGCCGAAAAAGTCAAGATAAACAACGAATTGGCATTGATTCCGGCTCCACAAAAGATTACGGTGGGGACCAATTATTTTAAGTTAACACGTCGTGCCGCTATTGAGCTCGACACTTCTAATCCCGGTTTAGTATCTATTGCCCGCTATTTCAGTGACAAAATAGCACCGGCTACGGGTTTTGAAATTCCTGTAGAGAAGCATGGCAATATTGAATTTAAACTGATAGACAACGAGGCATTGGGGGCTGAAGGTTATCATTTGTTGGTAAAGCATGGGGATATTCTTCTTACAGCGCATCAGCCGGCAGGTATTTTTTATGGGGTACAGACTCTGCTTCAATTGTTACCTTCTCAAGTTAAAGGAGATAAGGAATTGAAAGAGATGAAATGGACGATACCTTGTGTAGATATTACAGACACCCCTCAATTCCCTTGGCGGGGTATGATGTTGGACGTCAGCCGGCATTGGTTCACCAAAGATGAGGTGAAAAAGTTCATAGATGAACTGGCGGAATATAAGATGAATGTGTTCCATTGGCATCTGACGGACGACCAGGGATGGCGTATTGATATAAAATCACTACCCCGCCTGACGGAAGTCGGGGCATGGCGAGCTCCCCGGGTAGGACAGTGGTGGCAACGTGAACGCCAGCAACCGGGAGAAGAAGCTACTTATGGCGGTTTTTATACACAGGAAGATATAAAGGAAGTATTGGCTTATGCTGCCGAACGTTATGTACGGGTCATACCGGAAATAGATGTTCCTGGTCATAGCCTTGCCACGTTGGTGGCTTATCCGGAATTGGCTTGTATGAAAGCTCCGGATGCTGTAAATGTAGGGAATAAATTCTATGGGGAAGATGAAAATACTTTATGCGTAGGCAAGGAGGAGACATTTGCCTTTATGGAGAAAGTGCTGACTGAAGTTGCTGCTCTATTCCCGGATGAATACATACATATCGGAGGAGATGAGTGCTATAAGGGATTTTGGCATAAATGCCCAAGATGCCAGGCTCGCATGAAGGCAGAAAATTTGAAGAACGAGGATGAACTGCAAAGTTATTTTATCCACCGGATGGAAGCAATCCTGAAAGAAAAAGGGAAAAAACTGATCGGATGGGATGAAATTCTGGAAGGTGGGTTGGCTCCGGATGCTACGGTTATGAGTTGGCGGGGCATGGCAGGCGGTATTAAATCGGCTAAGGCGGGACATCCTGTCGTTATGACTCCGAGCGAACATTGCTATCTGGATTTGTGGCAGGGAGAACCTTCCGTAGAGCCGGATACTTACTCTATGTGTCGTCTGAAAGATTCCTATAGCTTTAATCCGGTCCCCGACAGTGTTCCTGCGGAAATGGTTTTGGGCGGACAAGGAAATTTATGGGCTGAGTCGGTTCCGACTTTCCATCATGCTGAATATATGGCGTGGCCTCGTGGATGGGCGATAGCCGAAGTGTTGTGGACCGGACCGGAGAAGGCCGATTGGAAAAAGTTTTATCCGCGTGTGGAAAAACATTTCCAAAGGGCAGAAAATGCCGGAATTAATTATGCTCGCAGTATGTATAATGCTATCGTCACTCCTGTCTTTACGGAAGATGGTTCCCTGGAAATTCGGTTGGAAACGGAACCTGGCGACATGGAGATTTATTATACATTCGATAATACCGACCCGGATCGCTTTACCACCAAGTATGAGTCTCCGCTGCGTGTACCGCGTAATGCAACCTGGCTTCGTGTCTCTACTTATCGGGGAAATCAGCAAATGGGAAAAGTTATTACACTGACAATCAAAGAGCTTGAAAAACGGGCGGAGGATATGCGCCGCGTGGTGGGCAATTTGTAACAGGATTGTAATATGTATGTCGTAAGCCTGAAATAAAAATCCGGTTTCTTTGCAAGCGGAAATAGTGGCAAATAATAATCACTGAAGCCAAAAAGTTAGGAATGAGAATTAAGACATTAGTAGCGTTTGCTTTATTAGCTCAGCTTTCTTTTTCATTGAAAGCGCAGGAAGCCTCGGAAAAAGAAAATGTAAATGCCCGCGTAGATTCGCTTGCAAAGGAAGTTACGACACTTGATAAGGTTGTCCAGAAACTTAGTAAATTTAAAGTCTCCGGTTATATACAGGGGCAATTCCAGTATGGAGAGCAGGATGCCACCCTCAAGGTGGGGGATAAGAACGAACATGTGGATAAGGGGTTCAACCGGATTGGTATCCGCCGTGGCCGGGTGAAGTTTGAATATAACGATGGCATCGGAACCGGAGCCGTACAGATAGAAGTAAATGATAAAGGGGTTAGTTTCCGTGACCTTTATATTGGCCTGAAAGATCCTTGGACCAAGCGTAGCCAATTGATGGCTGGTATTTTCAATCGTCCTTTCGGATATGAAGTCGGCTATTCAACCAGTAGCCTGGAGTCGCCGGAACGTGCTACCATTATTCAGTATTTCTTCCCGGATGAACGCGATTTGGGTGCGATGCTGACACTTCGTACAAAAGAAACCAGCCCGTTGAACTTTTTCCGTTTGGATGCCGGGTTGTTTGCCGGAAATAGCATCAACCGTGAAACGGACAGCCGCAAAGATTTTATCGGTCGTTTGGGAGCGGAAAAGCCGATTGGCAATTGGGGTAAATGGGGATGGGGAGTCTCTTATTATAATGGAAGCGTTTATAACCCAACTACTACGGCATATGAATTACAGGGGAAACAATTTGTGGCTATCGACAAAGGAGAAGCCGGAACCTATATGAAACGTGAATATATAGGGATGGATGCCCAGTTTTCATTTAAAAGTTCCTGGGGTAAAACAACTTTACGTGCCGAAGGTTTATTGGGTACGCAGCCCGGTATCGCCGGAAGCAGCAAGAGTCCGAATTATAGTTCCCGGCCCGAAAACCTACCGGAGAACGCTCTGTTTAAACGGCCATTTATCGGTTATTTCTTCTATCTGATACAGGATATAGGTACTTCTCCTTTTTCTGCTGTCCTGAAATATGATGCGTACGATCCCAATACGAAGTTGAAAGGCCGTGAAATCGGTGTGGATAACTCTTTTACATCCAAGACTGACTTGGCTCAAAGTACTTTCGGGATAGGAGCTTTGTATAATTTCAATAAGCATATTCGTGCGCAAGTGTATTATGAATTCAATTTCAATGAAAAGTCACCTTACGTCAAAGGATATGAAAAGGATAGAAAAGACAATGTATTGACCGTCCGCCTCCAGTATAAGTTCTGAAAGGCAGACGGCTTATATTTATTCCATGATAACCACTACCGGATTATCTTCTTCTCCCACTTTCTTCAAAGTTGCAACTTCAGCCGGAATATCACCCGGACTTGTATGTTCTTCAAACCAGGTGACAACCTCTTCTGCCGGAATGATTTGGGCAAATTCTCCTTCAGGGGATACGGATACTGGTTGTAGCGGGAGGAATCCGTTCAGGTCATTCTCTATGGCGTTCGTATAATCGGAAACTTTTACAATGCCGCTTTTTTTGTCGAAAAAGGCGTTATAAACCATTCGTTTGTTATATAAATCCGTAATGAAGCGGATAAGAATTCCATTTTCTCCTTCTAATATTTCTGTAGGGTATATTGCATGGCTCTTTTCTTTATCGAAACGTTTTTCGACTTCCCAGTGGTAAGCGGCAAGGTCCAAATAACGGACCGGTAATAACGCTTTTTCCGTTACTTGATAAATGGTATCATTGAATTGTTCTTTAAAGAAGGCATCTTTTCCTTGATGCCAAAAGAAATGGTCTCCGAGCGGATAAGCACCTTCCGCGTTATTTTTATAAGAAATAAACATCATACCTGGACCGAATCCATGGTTGGATATTATACTTATAGACTCAATATCTTCCGGGTTCACTTTATAAGACAGTGAGTCTGTTCCAGAGGGGAAAAACTGATTTATAATAGCGCTGTCGCGGAAAACGGTTATCTGGTCTGGTTTCCCTTTTGCTGCGCTGGTATGTGCGACAAGCGTTTGGTCGTCTATATAATTGCTTACTGTGGTGGCCGGAAATTCGTCATTTTCTATGGGAACTTTGAATTTTGTGGCGTAAGAACTATTGGAATTGTAAACAACCTGCTCATTGTTCCAACCTGCAAAAACTATCCGGTCGTTTGGATAATCCAACCAGTAGCCGTTTATACTGCTGTATCCTTCCGGATCATTACCGATGTGCCCTACGGAAGAGAGAAAATGTCCGGTTGCCTTGTCAAAAAGTAAGCATTGTTTTTGGGCGGTGGTTACAACCAGTTTGTCATGTAATATCTTTATGGAAGGTGCTGCTCCGATCAGGCAACTGTCTTTTGTTTCCAGTGGAATATAACGTATCTGTTTGAAACACTCGGATGCTTTCAGGTCTGTAGGAGTTTCAAAAGCCACTCCCAATGGGATTGTATCCAGTTCTTTGCTTGCTGTTTTATTCTCATTGCAGGCGATGAGGCAGAGACAGGCTGCTGCGATTAATAAGTAGTTTTTCATATCTGTTCTTGTTTGATACAAAAGAACTAAAAATATATTTAGTTTGAAAATTAAATGATATAGTTAATAAACTAAAAGGATTTGTTTTCTTTAGTTTCTACTTCCTTTGCCGCTTGAGTGAACCGGTCAAGATATGCTTGTCGGAATTAATTCTTTTTATAAAAAAGCATTGTGTAAGCGCACACATTCTTATTTTTGTATGAAAAATACCTTATATTTGCTTTCTATTATGAAATAACAGGTAATACCATGAACACTCCACACAATTCCAATCAGAAGATGACCCGTTTCAGGTGGGTGATCTGTTCCATGCTCTTTTTTGCAACGACAATCAATTATCTGGATCGCCAGGTTTTATCTCTGTTGCAACCGATGTTGCAGGATGAATTTCATTGGACAGATAACGACTATGGTACGATAACCGCAATTTTTTCATTGTTCTATGCGATTTCCATGTTGTTTGCCGGACGTTTTATTGATTGGATGGGAACGAAAAAGGGGTATGCGTGGTCCATTGGTATTTGGTCGGCAGGTGCAGCTATCCATGCCGTTTGCGGGCTTGTGACGGAGCAATGGGTGGGTCTTCCTGATGCAGATGCTTTGCGGGCTGTTGTGGCCGGTACGGATTTGGCCGCAACTATCGGCGTAGTGAGCGTTACCTGTTTTATTATCGCCCGTTGCGTGCTTGCTTTGGGAGAAGCCGGAAATTTTCCGGCAGCAATTAAGGCTACTGCCGAATATTTCCCGAAAAAAGACCGTGCTTTTGCTACTGGTATATTCAATTCCGGAGCCAATGTAGGAGCAATAGTAGCACCGCTTACCGTACCTGTTATGGCAGACTTATGGGGGTGGGAGATGGCTTTTGTTATCGTAGGTCTGATTGGCTTTGTTTGGATGGGGGTCTGGTTATTTGTTTATCAACCCATAGAAGAAAATAAAAAAGTAAATGAAGCTGAATTTGCTTACATTCGTCAGGATGATAAGGCGGAAGCCCCGGTAGAAGAAGTGGAAGGTAAAAGGCGGGCAAAGTTGTCTTTCTGGCAATGCATGAGTTTTCGACAGACCTGGGCGTTTGCTGTAGGTAAGTTTATGACGGACGGAGTATGGTGGTTCTTTCTGTTCTGGACGCCTGCCTATTTAAAGGCTGAATATGAAATGGAAGGGACACAAATTGCTTTGCCGATAGCGATATTATATACAATAACAGTGGTAGGTTCCGTTTTTGGCGGTAAGTTTCCTACCTATTTTATCAATAAAGGAATGAATCCGTATGCCGGGCGGATGCGTGCCATGCTGATTATCGCTTTTTTCCCTTTGGTGGTCTTGTTTGCCCAACCTTTCGGTTATATCAGTTGTTGGGTGCCTATCCTGTTGATTTCCATAGGAGCTTCGGCACACCAGGCATGGAGTGCGAATATTTTTTCTACGGTGGGAGATATGTTTCCGAAAGGCGCTATTGCGACTGTTACCGGAATAGGCGGGATGGCTGGTGGCGTTGGTTCTTTTTTTATTCAGAAAGGAGCCGGCATGTTGTTTACTTACAGCGGCGATACGAATATGGCCTTTATGAATTTTGAGGGCAAATCGGCAGGTTATGCCATTGTATTTATTTTTTGTTCTCTTGCCTATCTGGTGGGATGGTGCATAATGAAACTGCTTGTCCCGAAATATAAGGTGATAGTGGTGGATTGACCTCCCTTTTGTAAGAGGTACAAATCCGTTTACTCTTAAAAGATAGTTATTTGTTTCTGCTTTAGCCCGCTCTGCCTGTATTCTTTGGGAGATATTCCAACATACTGTTTGAAATATTTTCCGAAGAAAGATTGGTTGGAAAAATTGAGCTCGGCAGCTATTTCCTTTATGCTTAAATCTGATCTTTCAAGTAATTGTTTCGCTTCGCTTATCACCATTTGTATAATCCATTGTGAGGCATTGCTCCCGGATTTTTCTTTTATGATGCTGGAGAAATAGCGTGGGGTAATATGTTGTAGCTTTGCATAAAAGGAAACATCACGTTCCCGGCGGTAAAAACGGTATAAGGATAGCATGAAGTTTTGGAAGATAAGATCCTTTTTATCCTGCAGCAGGGGATGCAGGGGCTGGTTTGTGAAATAGATATTTAATATTTCATAGCAGATTGTTTGCCCCATAGATTTGATCAGTTCCGTTATCAAGTTTTGCCGTTGTATGCTTACCTCTGCTTCTTCTTCAAAAGAAATTCGTTTTTGCAGGCTTTCAAGTAAATGTTCTAAATGTATAAATTGTTTTTCCGATAGTGAGACACAAGGATATTTACGAATGAAAAGCATGTTTTCCACATTCATTACCCTATTAGTAATCGGGATGACATAATCCAAATCAACCTCGATCAGAAAACCTTCTGCATCCGGACTTTTGTATAAAGGGCGTACCAATGTAGAAGGAATATAAATATACATGTCACCCCGTTTTATCAGATAAGGTTTTCCTTCCAGAGATATTTTTATTTCTCCCCGGCGGCAAAGGAATAGTCCGCATTTGTTGAGTGTGGAAATAATTTGCCCGTCTTTAATTGGTTGGGGAGTATTATTGGAAATTGATGTAAACAGGAAAGGTATTCGTTGTTCAAGCATTTTTTTATTCTTTAAATTCACAACAAAATAAATACAAATAGAGTAATATTTGTACATAATTATATTGAAATAAGTACAAATAGAACAATCTATTCTTCATATAGAACTTTCTTGTCCTATCCTGTCGGAATAATTTTGCAACGAAATTAAACACTTAAATTATGAAACGGTTTTATCCCATTTTAGGAGGAGTTCTTATAATCTTACTGACATCCTGTACAAGTCGTGTAAAGGAGGTAAAAGATTATCAAACGGTAAAAATAGATACGGTTGTTTCGGCAAATGAACAAACCTTGTTGCAGTTTCCCGGAAAGGTGAAAGCTGCACAGGATATCAGCTTGGCTTTTAGGGTGAGCGGAACAATTCGTTCCGTGTATGTAAAAGACGGAACTCCGGTTTGTAAAGGGCAGTTGTTAGCTGAACTTGACCCTACGGATTACCAGGTGCAGTTGGATGCAACGGAAGCGGAATACCGGCAAATAAAAGCGGAAGCGGAAAGAGTTATCGCTCTTTATAAGGAAAACGGTACGACTCCCAATGCAAATGACAAAGCGGTATATGGCTTGAAGCAGATTACAGCCAAATACCAACATCATAAAGACCAGTTGGAATATACCCGCCTTTATGCTCCGTTTGACGGCTTTGTCCAGAAACATTTATTTGAAGAACATGAAACGGTTGGAGCCGGAATGCCTGTCATTTCCATGATTAGCGGAGGAATGCCTGAGATAGAGATAAATCTTCCGGCGGCGGAATATATCCGGAGAGGACTATTTAACCGTTATCACTGTACATTTGATATCTATCCGGGAAAAGTTTATCCGCTTAAATTTATCAGTGTCACTCCTAAAGCAAATTCAAACCAATTGTATTTGATGCGTATGCAGTTTGTCGCAGGACAACAGCCCGTACCTTCGCCAGGGATGAATACGATGGTCTCTATCTATTGTGATGTGGATAATTCCGGGTATTTGTCTGTTCCTTCCAGTGCCATTATAGAAAAGGATGGAAAAGCACAGGTTTTTGTTTATAATCCATCCGGTAATACGGTTCATAGCTGTAGCGTATCCTTTATACGTCTTCTAAGTAATGGATGCAGTGTTATTTCATCAGATACCCTGAAGCCGGATGATTTGATTGTATCGTCCGGTGCCCATTACCTTCAGGATGGGGAGACTGTTAAACCTTTACCTTCGGCTACAAAAACAAATATAGGAGGACTACTGTGATGGATATAAGTAAATGGGCGTTTCAGAACCGTAATCTGGTTTATTTCCTGATTGCTGTCCTTTTGCTTGGCGGAGCCTATTCCTGCTATGAAATGAGTAAGTTGGAAGATCCGGAAATAAAAGTAAAAATGGCGATGGTCGTGACCACTTATCCGGGGGCTTCGGCTCATCAGGTAGAGTTGGAAGTGACGGATGTTTTGGAAAAAAGTATCCGTTCCATGGGTAATGTGGATAATGTGGAGAGTTATTCCTATAATGATTTTTCGCTGGTGCAGGTTGAATTGTTGAGTACGGTTAAAGATGAAGAGGTGGAACAATGCTGGGATATGTTGCGACGCAAAGTGGATGATGCGCGTGCTTTGCTTCCCGATGGCTGTAATGTCCCGGTTGTCAAAGATGACTTCGGAAATGTATACGGTATGATGTATGCGTTGACCGGGGACGGCTTGTCCGACCGGGAATTGTCCGATTATGCCGAGCTTGTCAAACGTAAGGTCTGCGACATTGATGGTGTGGACCGGGTCGAGTTGTATGGGAAACGTCCCGAGTGTATCAATATATCCCTGCTTCAGGACCGTATGGCAAATCTGGGCGTGAAGCCGGCTGAAGTGCTTGCTACCTTGAACGGGCAGAACAAGACGACTTACAGTGGCTATTATGATAATGGAGACAACCGTATCCGGGTGGCGGTCAATGATAAGTTTAAAACAGTGGATGATATAGGTAATATGTTTATTCAGGGGCATGATGATGACCAGTTGCGCTTGTGCGACATAGCCCGTATTGAAAAGAGTTATGAAAGTCCTACGCGTAATGAAATGTTTTATGATCGTGAGCGAGCTCTTGGCATCCTGATTGCGGCATCCAGCAGTTCGGATATTATTAAGGTCGGGAAAAAGGTGGAAACAGAACTGGCACAACTTAAGGCAGACCGTTTTCCGGCAGGAGTAGAATATCATAAAGTGTTTTATCAGCCTGAGCGGGTGGGAGATTCGTTGAAATCGTTTGTTGTCAATCTGATAGAATCGGTCGCTATTGTTGTGTTTATATTGATGTTGGCGATGGGGTTCAAAAGCGGTGTTATTATTGGTATCAGTTTGATTGTTACGGTATTCGGCTCTTTCCTGTTTTTGCAATTGATGGGTGGTACCATGCAACGTGTATCATTGGCCGCATTTGTATTGGCTATGGGTATGTTGGTAGATAATGCGATTGTAATTATCGACGGTATCTTGGTAGACCTGAAAGCCGGAAAGGACAGGATGGAGGCAATGACGGCTATCGGGCGAAAAACAGCAATGCCATTATTGGGGGCGACACTGATAGCCATTATCGCTTTCCTGCCCATTTATTTGTCGCCCGACACGGCAGGAATTTATGTCCGTGATTTGTTTATCGTACTCGCTGTTTCCCTGCTCTTGAGTTGGATATTAGCATTAATTCATGTTCCGTTGATGGCAAATCGCAGGCTGCATCCGGAGGTTTCCATCGGAGAGGATGGCAAGCCTGTGTATAAAGGGCGGATTTATGCTTTGTTGCGAACTTCTCTTCATTTTGGGTTGGCACATCGTTGGAGCTTCGTGTTGACTATGTGTTTTCTTCTGGGACTTTCTGTGTTTGGTTATCGGTTTATGCGTCAGGGATTTTTTCCGGATATGGTATATGACCAGTTATATATGGAATATAAATTGCCGGAAGGTTCTAATTCCACCCGGGTAGTCCGTGATCTGGAAGAAATAGAAACTTACTTAAAAAGCAGGAAAGAAATCACACATGTAGTTACTTCGATTGGAGGTACTCCCGGACGGTACAATCTGGTGCGTAGTATTGCAAATCCCTCTCTTGCCTATGGTGAACTGATTATAGATTTTACTTCGGCAGACGATCTGGTGGACAATATCGACGAGATTCAGGAATATCTTTCTCAAAAATATCCGGATGCTTATGTGAAGCTGAAACGTTATAACCTGATGTATAAGAAATATCCGATAGAGGCACAATTTTTAGGCCCGGATCCGGCCGTATTGTCCAGGTTGGCAGACAGTGCGCGGCTTATTATGGAAGAAACTCCGGAAGTTTGCCTTATTACTTCGGACTGGGAACCCCAGATACCTGTCCTGACAGTTGAATACGACCAGCCTGCCGCTCGTGCTTTGGGGCTGAGCCGTAATGATGTCAGTCTTTCTCTGCTTTCTGCAACAGGAGGCATACCTATCGGTTCTTTTTATGAAGGTATCCACAAAAATGCGATCTATCTGAAATGCCTGGATGAGCAGGGGCGACCGATAGAGGATTTGGGTAATACCCAAGTGTTTTCAACACTTCCTTCTTTCAATGGTCTGTTGAATGAGGAAACTTTAGTGAAGTTGAAAGCCGGGACTCTTTCCAAAGAGGAATTGATTGAAAGTTTGATGGGAAATACCCCATTAAAACAGATTAGCAAAGGCATCGATATCCGTTGGGAACCTTCGGTGATACCCCGTTATAACGGGCAACGCAGCCAACGTATGCAGTGTTCTCCGGCTCCGGGTGTAGGAACGGAAGAAGCAAGGTTGTTGATTGCAAAAAAGATTGAACAGATACACTTGCCGGAAGGGTATTCTTTGCGTTGGCAAGGGGAAAAAGATGCCAGTACCAAATCGATGAAATATCTGTTCAGTAATTTCCCGTTAGCCATCATCCTGATGATTGCAATCCTGATTATGCTGTTTAAGGATTATCGAAAACCGATTATTATTTTCTGTTGTATTCCGTTGATTTTTATCGGAGTAGTGGCAGTTATGCTGCTTACCGGAAAAACGTTTGATTTTACAGCGATTGTCGGGACTTTGGGGTTGATGGGAATGCTTATTAAAAACGGTATTGTGCTGATGGATGAAATTTCATTGCAAATCAATGAGGGGATAGAGCCTGTGACTGCGCTGATAGATAGTTCACAGAGTCGTCTTCGTCCGGTGATGATGGCTTCATTGACAACTATTCTGGGTATGATTCCGCTTTTGTCGGATGCCATGTTCGGTTCGATGGCTGCGGCAATCATGGGAGGCTTGTTATTCAGTACATTGATAACATTGCTTTTTATACCAACTTTATATGCATTGTTCTTTCACATTAAAAAAACAAACGGATGAAAAAGGTATCGATTATATTGTTTTCTCTTCTTTGTTCGGCTTCTCTTTTTTCACAAGAGCTATTTACATTGGAGCAATGTAGGGAGATGGCGCTGGAGAATAACAAGGAAATGGCTGCTTCAACTAAGCAAACGGAGAGTGCCCGGTATACAGTAAAAAGTTATAAAGGTAATTTTTTTCCGAATTTTTCTGCAATAGGAATGGGACTTTACAGTAATGCGAGCGGAGGTTATAGTTCCGGAAGTGCTAATCTGCCGGTTTTCCAGCCCGATGCTGTCGGACAGGTAAATACTCCGGTCGGTTTTGCTTATTTCCCTGGGATTGACTTGAATTATAAAATAGGACCGGTCTATATGGGAGGTATCCAGGTGGAGCAACCGCTTTATATGGGAGGAAAAATCCGGGCGGCCTATAAAATGTCACAAATGGGGCAGGAGCTGGCACAAATGAATGAAACTCTTACAGCCACCACGGTCGTACTGAAAACGGATCATGCCTATGCTTTAGTTGTAAAGGCGCAGGAAATGAAAAAAGTGGCGAGTGGGTATAATGCCGTACTTACCGAGTTATACAGGAATGTGGAGAGTGCTTACCGGCATGGGCTTAAACCGCAGAATGACGTGTTAAAGGTACAAGTGAAATTGAATGAAAGTGAACTATCCATGCGTAAAGCAGATAATGCATTCCGTCTGGCTACGATGAATCTTTGCCATCTAATCGGAATGCCGTTGACATCGGATATTCGGGTTTCCAGTGATTTTCCGCAAGTGGAACAAGGATTGAATATGCAGGTTTCGGATATTACATCCCGTCCTGAATATGCAATATTGAACAAGCAGGTAGACATGGCACAGCAACAGGTCAAGCTGGCACGTAGTGAAATGTTGCCTCAAGTAGGTTTGAAAGGAGCTTACAACTATATGCATGGAGTGGAGTTGAATGACCGTACGCTTATTGATAATGGCAGTTTTTCCGTATTCCTGAATGTGAGCGTACCGCTTTTCCATTTCGGCGAACGGAGTAATAAAGTGCGTGCGGCTAAAGCGAAACTGGAACAATCCCGCCTGGAACAGGAAAATAAAAATGAGCAGATGTTGCTGGAATTGATGCAAGCATCCAATAATCTGGATGAAGCCCGTTTGGAATGTGAGCTGTCTGAGCGTTCTTTGCAACAGGCAGAGGAGAATATGAAAGTCAGCAAAAGCCAATATGAAGTGGGCCTGGAAACTTTATCCGATTATCTGGAGGCACAGGCTTTGTGGCAACAGGCGTATGAGGTAAGGGTAGATGCTCATTTTCAATTGTATTTGAACTATGTGGAGTATTTGAAAGCAACAGGAACCCTGTATGATAAACTTAATTGAGAAAAATATGGAGCAGTATCAGTAATAGAATATTTGTTTTTATTGTATTTTCTTGCAACCTCCCTGTTTTTTTTGCGTCTATATAAACAAATGACTAAAAAGAGACAGAAATGAAAACGAAACTTACCTTATTTCTTGCCAGTTTGCTGCTGGTGGCAGCTCCGGGTTTTGCTAAATCACGAACAATCGAGGGAAATGGAAAACTGGTGACAAAGAAGATAGAGATTAGTGATTATGATGCAATCTCCACCATAGGTGCCATGGAGTTTGAATATGAGAAATCATCATCCGGGCCGTTCCTGGAAATAACGGTAGATGAAAATATTTTGCCTTATCTGGATATTCGTGTGAAGGGACATACGTTGACATTCGGTTTTAAAGACTTGCCGAGAGAGACCGAAGTCAGGGATGGTGATGTTCATACATATACATCTAATATCTCACCTACCAAGTTCAAGGTAAAGTCCCGTTCTAAGGATTTGAATGAACTTAATTTGGTGGGCGGATGCCATATGATGGTGAAAAGTTCACTAGATGGCTATAAAATCAATGCGGACCTGGTTGGTGGCGGAAGTATTAATTTTGAGAAAGCCGTCAAAATGCATAAAGGTAAGTTCTCAATTGCCGGTGGTGGTAATGTTGCATTCGACCGGTTGGATATGACCAATATCGAATGTAGTGTAGCCGGAGGTGGAAACATCGACTTAAAAGGAGAAGCCGAACGCGGCGATTTCAACGTAGCAGGCGGTGGTACGATCGATGCTTTCAATTATAAACTGAAAAAAGCGGATTGTAATGTAGCCGGTGGTGGTACGATCCGTGTATATGTTTCGGAATTTTTGGATGCCAATGTAGCTGCAGGTGGGAGAATCCGTTATAAAGGGGACCCTGAAGTCAGTAAAAATACCGTAGCAGGAGGTTCAATAAAGAAAGAATATTAATTATTAAAGATATTGTAATATGAGAACAAGATTATTTACACTGATTGCGCTGTTCGTTTTAGGAGCAGCTACCTGTTTTGCAGCAATAAAAGGAAATGGAAAAGTGATAACTAAAAACATCGATGTCACGGATTATAAAAGTCTGTCATTAGGCGGTAGTATAAAAAATGGAAGTTGGTTCGGCAGCAATGATAATGAAAGTCCGGTATGTTTCTATAGCCAAACGACAGGAAATGCCACGCTTTCAATTACATTGGATGAGAATTTATTTTCTTATCTGGATATTAAATCGGGAGGTAATAAATTGTCGGTACGTGTGCGGAACAATACAACGATAGCGCCTACCAAGTTGGTTGTAAAATGCAGTTCTTCAAAATTGGAAAATTTGCAGGTGTCCGGTTGTTTCGATTTTAAATCGGAGACATCCCTGTCTGGGACAACCTTAAATATCGGAGCATCCGGTGCTTCTGATGTTAAGATAAAACATGCCGTTCGTGTGGATAACTGTTCCTTGTCATCGAGTGGGGCAAGCGACCTTGAGTTGAAGGATTTAAAATGTAGCGATATCAAAGTGAGCTCTTCCGGTTCCAGCGATGTGGAGTTGAAAGGCAGTGCAGATAAAGGTCGTTTTTCTACATCCGGCAGTAGCGATATCAAGGCGTATGATTTTAAAGTCGGCAAGTTGAGTTGCGGTTCAAGCGGTAGCAGCGACATTAAAGTGTACGTTACCGAGTCGTTGGAAGCAAGTGCCTCCGGTAGCTCTGATATTAAATATAAAGGGAATCCGTCAGTAAAAAGAAGTGTTTCCGGCTCTGCAGATGTTGATAATGTAAAATAATATCTATTTTTGTAAGACTGTTGTAGTTCACGCAATTACGAAGATGGCTTTTTAAAACAAAAATAGAGTAGATATGAAAACGAAAGGATTATTATTAGTAGCTTTCCTGATGGGGATGTTTTTCTCGGTTCAGGCTGCAGACCATGTGAAAGGTAACGGAAAACTTAGTTCCAAGAAAATAACGATTGGCGATTATAATGCCATCAAGATAAACGGGGTGGTGGATTTTTATTATGAACAGTCCGATGCAGAACCGTATCTGGAGGTGACTATCGATGAGAATTTGCATCCATATGTCAATATCGAAATCAAGGACCGTGAATTGACTGTAAATTTTAAAGGAGCAAAAGTGGATCACTTTACAAAGTTTATTGTGAAGACTAATTCCAAATGGTTGCGTGAAGTAAAGGCTGCCGGTAATGCGAATTTCGTGGTCAACAGTAAACTGACAGGCGACGAACTGATTGTGAAAGCAAACTCTAATTGTCTTGTCCAGCTAAAGCAACTGGTGAAACTGGGTAAACTGGACTTGAATGTATCCGGCAGTGCCAATATGGTTGTGGATAATATCGATGTCGATATGTTGGAATGCAGTATCAATGGCTCCGGAACAATTAAGTTGACAGAAGGAAAAGCTGCAGAAGGTAAATATGGCATCACTACAGATGGTGAAATCATGGCGTTTGGTGTAGCAGTTCCCGAACTGAGCTGTAATATCAAAGGGAAAGGTTCTGCACAGGTACATGCTACCGAAAATCTGAAGGCGACTGTTATCGGGAAGGGTAGTATCCGTTATAAAGGACCGACTGCCGTACAGCAGAAAGTTATGTTAGGCGGAACAGTTGAAGAGGTGAAATAAAAGGTAAGAAAGGCAGACTGATTTACAGCCAGCCTTCCTTCTTATACCATTCTATACTTTCCTCCAGGCCTCTGCGCAGGGGATAGGCAGGAGTAAAATTTAAGTCATCCTGAAGCGGCGTAACATCGCAGATCCAGTTACGTTGTTTCAGGATGATGTATTTATCCGTATTTAGAGTCATGCTTTTCTTTAGTAGTCTGCCTATCCATTCGGAACAGATACATGCCACATGTACCAGCCCCATCGGGATACGTGCATGGAGTACATGTTTCTTTTTTAGAATCTCCTGGATAAGACGGGCAAACTCTTCATCCGTATAGACATCGCCATCGGCAACAAAATAGTGGCGGTTGAGGATTTGTTCGTTTTCAAGAGCAAGAAAAGCAACGGTAGCAAGGTCTTTTACATAGATGAAAGTAATCCGTTGAGGCGTAAAACCGACAGCAAAATCAAGACCGGATTTTACACTTTGTATCTCCATGAAATAATCTTTCTCTCCCGGTCCATATACGCCGGTAGGACGCAGGATAACATAGGGGAAATGGGTTTGGGTACGGATATGGTTTTCTGCTTCCAGTTTGCTTTTCCCGTAAGCTGTATCAGGAGTCTGCGGATCATCGAGGCGGATAGGGCGGAAGGTTTGTTCGTCGCCTTGCCCGTAACTACTCAGACTACTCATTAAAAGAAATTTTTTAGGTTTACAACCGGAAGCGGCAAGAGCTTCTATCAGGTTGTGCGTGTTTTCCGCATTAATACGGAAGAAATTCCTTTTATCGAGTGTTTTGGTCAGTCCGGCATTATGGATCACATAATCCCATGCGCCGTTTTCTTTCGCAAAATCCGCCAGTTGGGCGGTCAGTGCTTCCGGCTTATTATATTTCAGATCGATAAAACGTATCCGTTCGTCCTGCAGGTTTGCACGGTTGCTGGATGCGCGTACACCTGCCCATACTTCATATCCTCTGTCCAGTGCTTCCTTTACAAGAAAACCTCCGATAAAGCCGCTGGCTCCGGTAATTAATATTTTCATATATCAGTGTTTATCCTTTATATAATAGGTATAGTAATACCATAATAATCCTATCCAGTTCAGCAGGAGAATCGTCATCACCCAAAGAACTTTTTTTCCGGTACTGATAAAGGGATTCTGCATAACAGCGGTACAACCGAACATAATGACGGTAATACCGATGATATATCCCAGTTCCGGCAGGGAAATCCAGTTGAGTATGTGTGGCAACATATAAGCAGTAATTTAATGTTCATGTTTTTTCAACACCCGGTGGGGCAGGTCGCCATGTCCTACCAATTCTATCGGGCATGCATATTTTTCTCCCAGCCATTCTTCCGAAACATTGGCTCCGGGATGGTAATGGAGGGTTTCATTTACGCAAGCAATATTTTTGACCATTGCCAGTACGGTCCCTATATCATGTGATACGAGAATGATGGCACTTTCTTTGTTGATTTCTTCCAGCAACTGGTAGAAACGGGACTCGAAACGCTTGTCTACGTATGAGTTCGGTTCATCCAATATCAGTACCTGGGGCTGGGAAACAATGGAACGTCCCAGCAATACCCGTTGTAGCTGTCCGCCGGAAAGTTCGCCGATAGCACGAGTGGATAAATCTTCCAAGCCCATCTGTCCGATGACTTCTTCCACACGCGCTTTTTGCTGAGAGGTGAAAGAACGGAAACGGGGTTTTTCCGATGCTAAGCCGGAGGTAATCACATCGCGTACGGAAATCGGGAATTTTTTGTCGATATTGTTCAACTGAGGCAGATATCCTATTTTAAGAGATGGGATGTTTTCTCCATTCCAATAAAAGCGGATGGAACCGGATGTGGGAGCCAATAAACCGAGGATTACTTTCAATAACGTTGTCTTGCCACCTCCATTCGGCCCGATAATACCCAGGAAATCATCCTTATAGACATCCAGTGATATATCATGCAATACGGCCTTGTTTCCGTATGCGGCTGTTACATTTTGTATTTCAATGAGCTTGTCCATCAGAAAGTTCTTTAGCAATACGGATTAACTCTTTATTCCAGTGGAAATCCAACGGGTTGATAACTGCAAGCCGGCAACCGGTTTCCTTGGCAATAAGTTCTGCATTCTTTTTGTCGAACTCTTGCTGGATAAATACTACCTTAGTCTGGTTTGCCTTAGCAGTTTCTACCAGTTGTTTAAGTTGTGCCGGCGATGGTTCTTTCCCATCCATCTCAATACATAACTGGATGAGGTCGAACTCTTCAGCAAAGTAGGTAAGTGCCGGATGGTAGATAATGAAAGTGCGTGCCGTCAGCGGATCCAGCAGTTGTTTAATGGTAACTTCCGTTTGTTCGATTTCAGCAACCAATGCATTATAGTTCTTCCAGTAAAATTCGGTATTCTCCTTATCCAGTTGGATGAAAGCATTCAGGGTGTTCCAGGCAATCACTTTAGCTCCTTCTATGCTACTCCAGATATGCGGGTCGATGCCTTCGGGATGAAAATGGTGTTCACCTTCTCCGTGGGAATGTTCTTCCTCTTCTTCTGCAGTCAGAAATTTCATGCCTTTTGAGACATCAAATATTTTGAGTTCCGGATTATTTTCCTGGATTTTTTGCATCCATACATGCTCGAACCCTATATATCCGATGCGCAGGTAGGCATTGCTTTTGCCAATTTCCACCATCTGTTTGGGGGTAGGATCGTATGTTTCGGGACTTTGCCCGGAGGGAACTACACAATTGATTTTGAATTTGTCTCCGGCTATCTTTTCTGCAAAAAAGCGTTGAGGCTCGATGGTTACGGTTACAGTATTTCCATCGGTCTGGTTTTGTCTGCATGCAGTCAGCAGAACAATGGAAACTAACAGGGTAAATAAAACGTTGTACTTCATTTCTATTCGTTTGAGGGATACAAAGATAGTAAAACAAAAATAAACCTTGTTAGTTGCGCCCGATTAGTATGTTTAATACATTAGTTTTCCTGTTTTGGAGAATAGATGTATTTCAGGATGCGTGCACCGAGTACCGGGCGGTAATGGTCCGGTTCATAATAGTCGTGCCAGTCCGAAATAAACTCGTCTTTGCCGGTTAAATCATAAACGACTCCTTCACCCAATGCGTTTTCCATTCGTTGTACATCTTCTGGGTTCATACGTATATGTACCCCGTAATGCGGGCTTATGATGAGTTTCATGTCTGCACCGTTCTTGTCGCAAATCTCCTTTATTTTTTCAAGGCAGCGTATCTGGTCGTGGAAAATTTCAGGAGGATAGGCATTTGTGTCCGATGTTTCATTCAGGTTTGTCCATTCTGCCTGTTCCCAATATTTCTCTCCGAGTTCCTCTATTTCTTTTTCATGCGGGTTAATACCATTGTTGGTGAAAGGTTCCCGTATGATATAAGGGCATACGATGTATTTACGCAACATGTACGGAGTTACTTCTCCGGTTATTTTGTAGTGCAGGTACGGAATCATGATATCCGGGTATAAATATCCCTGCAAGTTTTTGAGTTGGAACTGCATATTACTCATTCCGGTAGCACTTGGCGGTAATATATGTTTGAATACCGTACTGGGGATATATTCCCTGAAAGACCTCGGGTCAAGTACGATTAAAACATTCTTAATAGAAGCGTTATTTTTTTCCAGTGCTTCCATTTTACCTAATACGCCGCCGATTGTTTCGGAATTGTCATACAAACGTACCGCTTTGCCTCCGTTCAGGTATTTTTCCCATTCCTGAGTTGGAAATGCCACGGTGCAGGAGTTGCCCATAACATATGAATCGAATCCCAGGGAATCACGGTACATCATGTAGTTTTCCCATCCTACATGAGACTCGTTCAGATAGGCGCCTACTACATCGAATCTTTTGTATTTATGCAAGACCATAAACGGGTCGAACACAAAATAGGTTGCACTCATCAACAGGAAAGGGAGGCATAAGAGCATTATTTTCAAATAAAAACGTCTTAGCATAACTATCGTAGCGGTTTAAAATTGTATGTAAATAAAGTTCTCGGTATCGAATTTACCTAGCAGGAATATCATAAATACCAGGATAAAATAACATGCCCATCTTAGGGCGGCAGGCTGTTTCTTAAACAGCTTGTCCAGGTCGTAATGTGCATTCAGGTATTCGAAAATCCATATAAGCAAAATGGAAACACCTGCAACCACGCAGTTATGGTCGGGCATTCCGATGTTCATTTCTTTCCAGTTCTGTGCATGAAATGAAATGTGGCTTATGAAATAGAAAGCATCATTGATTGATTCCACCCTGAAAAAGATGAGGGAAAGGGCAAACAACAAATAGGTTCTAAATATAAACAACACGTTGGAAACCGGGCGTCCTACTAATTTAGGCAGGTTGTTACGGAAGAATTTAACCTTCATCTCGTAGCAGATAATCAATCCCTGGATTAATCCGTAGATTGCAAATGTCCATCCTGCCCCATGCCATATGCCGAGAGCTACGAATGTAACGACAAGGCTGAACAACACGCCCCATTGTCCGAAACTCCGGAGCTCAGCCGTCAAAGGCACGTATACATAATCCCTTACCCAGAAAGAAAGTGACATATGCCAGCGTCTCCAAAAGTCTGCAGTGCTTGTAGCTATGAACGGACGATTGAAGTTAGGAGATAGCCGTATGCCGAACATTCTTGCCCCTCCGATGGCTATATCGGTATATCCGGAAAAATCGGCATAGAGTTCGATCGGATAAATCAGACAGGTCATGAGTAGCTGTAGACCGGAAAGGTCGTGTATCGTGCTGAACATTCCTTCTGTATAGGGCGCTATATGATTTGCAATCAGCAGTTTTTTGAACATACCCAGAAATATCAGTTTCATTCCTGAAACCGCATTGTCGTAATTGAAGTATTTCGGCCTTTTCAGTTCAGCAAACATATCAGCTCCCCGTTCAATCGGGCCCGACAGGAATTTCATGAAGAATAGCATGAACAAAGAGAAGTCTACGATATTGCGTTCCGCCTTTGTTTCTCCCCAATATACATCGACCAGATAGCCGATAGCCTGGAAGGTATAGAAAGACATGCCAAGGGGAAAAATCAGTGAAGTCGCATATCTGAATGAAATCCAGGTAATAACCAAGATTCCGATACAGGCAAAAAGTAAATAACCTGCCCGGTTCTCGTCCGTGCGTTCAATCAGCCTCCCGGCTGTATATGTGAACAGGGAAATAACTGCCGCAACAAGTAAAAACATCCAACTGGCATATCCTGCAAAGATAGCGCTTGCTGCCAGCAGCAACAGGTTGCGGTACTTGTCCGCAACCAGATAATATAGGATGAAACAGATTACAAATAGTGCTACAAAGCCTACTGATAAGAAAAGCATGTTGTTACTTCATTTTTGTTAATACCGCGTCACACAAATCGCCGATGTTCTTGAATTTTACTATTTCACGGAATTTGAATTTGCAATTGAATTTATCTTCCACTTTGACAATAATAGTCATGTTGGTCAAAGAATCCCAACCCTCTACATCGTCGGCGGTTGTAGTTTCAGTAAGAGTGATATTTGTTCTGTTCAGTACTTCGTGAAAAATAGCTTCAATCTGTTGTAATACTTCTTGCTTTGTCATAATCAGTGATTTATTAATTGGAAAATTTGTTTTCTGTCTATTTTATTACTTGCCGTTGTCGGAAACTGTTCTATGCAGTGGATATGCTTCGGCAACATATAATGAGGCAATTTTTGTCCTAAATAATTGTAGAGAGCCTCTTTATCGCACGAAGGGGTTTCCACCGCCATATGCAATTCACTGCATATGCCTGCACTTAGAACAGGGATAACTACAATATTGGGAGTCTGTTCGAAATATTGTTTTGCCGTATACTCGATTTCGCTCAGTTCGATACGGAATCCTTGTATCTTGACCTGGTAATCTTTTCTTCCGCAATAGATGATGTCTTCATCATCATCCATAATACACAGGTCGCCTGTTTTATAGTACAGTGTTCCGCCGGCAGTCTTTACCAGAGCCTGTGCCGATTTCTGAGGATCGTTAAAGTAACCGTTCATGACTTGCGGACCGGATACCCACATTTCGCCCAGTGTACCGTGAGGCATTTTATTGCCGTCTTCATCTGTAATTATTACATCGATACCTTCGAAAGGTTTGCCGATGGCAACCATGCCATTATGCTGCTTGCATGCTTCCTGGCGTGGAACATGGTAGTACGTACAGTAGATGGTAGCTTCCGTAGGACCGTATAAATTGTATATTTCAGCATTGGGTATCGATTTTCTGAATCTTTCCAGCAATTCAGTCTGGGAGGCTTCTGCTGTTACCACAAGATATTTCAGGGATGGTAAATCGATTTCGTCGAAGTATGGGGAAATCAGTTGTAATACCGAAGGGGCAACAGCGGCGAAGGTCAGTTCATACTGTTCCAGCAGTTCAAATACTTTCAGGTATTTTACATCTTTATATCCGACTGTATAGATACAGGCTCCGATTGCCAACGGATATAAAGTGGAAACGACAGAAACGTCGAAGGTCAGTTCGAACATCTGTAGCATCCGGTCGCTTGAATCAAGTTTCCAGCCTATATTATGATAAGCTTTATAGAACGCATTCAGATTGTTGCGGGAAATAGGCACTCCTTTCGGTTCGCCCGTACTGCCTGAGGTAAAGATAATGTAAGCATTTTTGTCGCCTGAAGCAGTATAGGTAATAGCTTCAATAGAATGGGCGGACTCCATGTCAGGAGAAATAAGCCGTATATCGTGTTGGCTCAGATACTCATATCCGTCCCTGCCGGAACAAATAACCGTATGCAGTCCGGCAAGCCCGGCAATTTTTAGGTTGCGACTTTTCGGGTAAGAGGGATGAAGGATAACATATGTCTTGCCACTGAACAATACGGCAAGTATGGAAGCATATGTTTCTATATTGTTTCCGGCAACTATACCGATCGTTTCATCTTCGAGATTTGATATACATTGGTAAACAGTAGCGGTATAGGAACCTAACTCTTTATAAGTATAAGCTTTATCTTCAATAACGAATGCATTGTTTTGAGGAACTTGCTTGATTGTCGCAAGAATATCCGCTAACAGGTTAGAATTGTTTGTTATTTCCATATATGATATAAAATATGTCGTTTTGTTTGATTATCTACCATCAAAAAGCAAGAATATCGATTTGTCATTCAAATCGCGCGCAAAGTTATATATTTTTCATGTAATAATAAGAAAAACAATGGGGAAACAGGTTTGGACTTTGCTGGAAACCAGATTGTACAATACAGGACCGGTAATTCAATTTAGTATTGCTACTAATTCAAATTAGTACCGCATGTAATTTTAATTAGTAGCGATACTGATATTTATTAACATTTGCCTGTGGCTATATCAGGAAATAGCGAGGGCAAGATCTTCAAATGTAAGTTTTACCACTTTTAAAAGAAAAATAAATTATGTACAAATATATAAATATAATCTCAAATTACAAGTCCGTTTTCTTTTCTGTTTTCGTTCATGTAAAAAAAATGTAAGTTTGTACACGGAAAATGTAAAATACAAAAATGAAAACGTTAGTACATACAGATAAAGAGCAGATAGAAGAGATCATCCGGAAATGTGAGATTTGTTATGTCGGATTGGCCGATACCGACGGAACTCCTTATGTTTTGCCGATGAACTTTGGTTACCGGGAGGGTGTTATATATCTACATTCCGCTCAGGAAGGGAGAAGTATCTCTATTTTGGAACGGAATCCACGGGTATGTATAACCTTTAGTACAGACCATGACCTGGTGTTCCAGCATCCGGAAGTAGCTTGCAGTTACCGGATGCGTTCGAAGAGCGTGATAAGCTGGGGAAGGGTTTATTTTGAAGAGGATTTCGACAAAAAAACGGAAGCGCTGGACATTATCATGAAACAGTATTCCGATAAAGAATTCCGTTATTCGGACCCGGCTGTGAAGAACGTGAAAATATGGGTGGTCGAATTGGACGAGGTAACTTGTAAAGAATTTGGGGCACCACATAAAAAATAACAGTTAATAAGTGGCAGTTGACAGTGGAAAAAACTCATCGACAGGATTAAAATTCGCTTAGAATCAAAATATAACTGCCAAGTGTCACTTGTTAACTATCAACTATTTTGTATTTTTGTTGCCAAATATGATATTCTTAAAATAATGGGATTGCAAAAGCATAGCAGGGTGCTGAATGAAACAGTTGAAAAGCTATCGGACGAATGTTCGTATAAGCAGTTGTTTCATGCCTATAGGGACGAAGAGGCACTGCCTTCCGGTGAAGTATTGAAAGAAATCATAGACTTGTGTCGGGCAATCCTTTTTCCGGGCTATTATGGGAATGCCCGTATCAGCCAGCAAACAATCCGTTTCCATACAGGGGTGAATATAGAAACACTCCATACGTTACTTTCCCAGCAGATTTATGCCGGTTTGTGTTTTGCCGATACTTCCTGTACATCCTGTCCCGAGGAAAAAATCTATACAGAGGCGGAAGCTCTTTCGGAAGCCTTTATCGCCACGCTTCCTGAGATGCGCAGTTTGTTGGCAACAGATGCCGAGGCTGCATTTAACGGAGATCCCGCTGCTTGTAATATCAACGAAGTTATATTCTGTTATCCCGGTTTCCGGGCTATTTGCAACTACCGTATTGCACACCAGCTATACTTGCTGGGTGTCCCTTTCATTCCACGTATGATTACTGAAATGGCGCATTCGGAAACGGGCATCGACATTCACCCCGGGGCACAAATCGGATATTATTTCTCCATTGACCATGGTACGGGTACTGTGATTGGGGAAACAAGTGTGATAGGCAATCATGTCCGCATTTTCCAGGGAGTCAGCCTGGCGGGGGAAAAACTGCCTCCTGATGAAAACGGGAATGCGATACGGGGGGTGGCACGTCATCCTATACTGGATGATTACGTTACGGTTTATTCTAACGCCACTCTGCTGGGTAGGATTCATGTAGGTAAAGGCGCCACAATTTGTGGTAACGTCTGGATTACCGAAGATGTTCCCGCCGGAGAGATACGAACACAACAAGATTAGAAATATTAATATTAACATTCAATTAATAATCAACAATGGGACAACGGCTATTTTACCTACAGGCATTAATTGCCGGTTGCCTATTGTCTTTTGTCAATTAAAATGAGCGAGACATTTGAAATGGTGGCCAAAACCCTTTACGGGTTGGAAGAAATACTGGCCGGCGAATTATTACCTTTAGGAGCCAACGATATTCAGATTGGTCGCCGAATGGTTTCTTTTACAGGAGATAAGGAAGTGCTTTACAAAGCTAACTTCTATTGCCGTACGGCATTGCGTATCCTTAAACCTATCTATCACTTCAAAGCAAAGGATGCCGACACTGTCTATAAGGAGGTGAAGAAAGTAGTATGGGAAGACTATATCTCCCAGGATAAAACTTTCGCAATAGACTCTGTGATCTATTCCGATGATTTCAACCACTCCAAATTTGTGGCATACCGTACGAAGGATGCTATTGTCGACTATTTCATAGAGAAATTTGGTAAACGCCCTTCCGTCCGTGTAAATAATCCGGACCTGTATATCAATATCCATATCTCGCATAATGATTGTACACTTTCTATCGATAGCTCCGGCGAGAGCCTTCATAAACGCGGTTACCGTGCGGAACAGACGGAAGCTCCCCTGAATGAGGTACTGGCTGCCGGTATGATATTGAAGACCGGTTGGAAAGGTGAATCTAATTTCATAGACCCGATGTGTGGTTCCGGTACGTTGCTGATTGAAGCGGCAATGATCGCCCTGAATATCGCTCCGGGTGTTTATCGTAAAGAGTTCGCTTTTGAAAAATGGATAGATTTCGACCAGGAACTGTTTGACCGTATCTATAATGATGAGAGCCAGGAACGGGAATTCAAGTTTAAATGTTATGGTTCCGATATTAATCCGGCTGCGATTGAAATTGCAGAAAAGAATGTCCGGGGTGCCGGTTTGATGAAATATATCGAATTGAAGGCTATGCCGTTCCAGCAGTTTGCCGAAGCTCCCCAACCAGGTATTATGGTAACGAATCCACCTTATGGAGAACGTCTTTCTTCGCGCGACTTATTAGGCCTGTATGGTATGATTGGCGAACGTATGAAACATGTATTCGTAGGTTATGCTGTGTGGATTTTGAGTTATAAGGACGAATGTTTCGATAAAATCGGCTTGCGTCCGAGTGACCGTGTGAAATTGATGAACGGCTCGTTGGAATGTGAATATCGTTGCTATGAAATTTTTGAAGGGAAAAATAAAGATTATAAGAAAGCGTTGAATGAGGGTGAGGTGGAAAGACCCGCATCCTTTGAACGCAGAGATAACGACCGGAGAGAGCGTCCGGGATTCAGATCCGACCGCCCCGGCTTTAAGTCCGACCGTCCTGAACGCCGTTTTGCTGCTGCTCATAGTAATGACGATGATGAACGTGCAGCTTTTGCCCCGGGAAAACTGCGTAAACATGCGGGAAAGATGCGTTATGAAGATGATGATGATTCTTTCGACAAAAAGAAAAAGTTTGAGAAGTTTGACAAAAAAAGCGATCGCCCGTTTAAAAAGCCGTTTAAGAAAAGGGAGAGAGGCGACTATGAAGATTAAGTTTTTATTGTTGCTGGGTGTATTTTTCCTTTCTAATATATTGTCGGGCATGGCACAGGATAAACAATTCACACTGCATGATTTAATACCGGGAGGCAAGAATAACAGCCGCTTTGTTCCCCGTAACTTAAAGCAATTGTCGTGGTGTGGTGATACCTACCTGTATGCTAAGGGCGACAGTATGATGAGTGGTGAATCTACCCGAAAAGAAACTGTGGCATTTACCCGTGAACAATTAAACGGGGCATTGAAGGCGGCCGGATTGGATACAGTTGGCAGCATGCCTAATTTCTCGGTACCGTATAAGGACCAGCCTGTTTTGGCTTTTTATTCGAAACGGCACCGTATCCACTATAATTATACGGAAAATAAAGTGGTTGCCGATTACCATTTGACAAACGGATGGGGTAATTATGATTTTTGTCCGGCAAACGGTTATCTGGCATTTACAGAAGGAAATAATTTGCAGATACTTTCTCCGGATAATACCGCAGGTGCGGTTACCCGTGAAACGGCAAGCGGAGTTGTTTGTGGTAAATCCGTCCACCAGAATGAGTTCGGTATCCATAAAGGTACATTCTGGTCGCCGAAAGGTTCGGCTCTGGCTTTTTACCGTATGGATGAAAGTATGGTAACAGACTATCCTTTTGTAAATATTGATGCACGTTGTGCCAAGGCTGAGCCTCATAAGTATCCGATGGCAGGAATGAAGAGCCATGAAGTTACAGTAGGAGTTTATAATTTGTCGTCCGGTCGGACCGTTTGGTTGAATACAGGCCTTCCAAAAGAAAAATATCTGACGAATATCACGTGGAGTCCGGATGAAAAGAGTATCTATATTGCTGAGTTGAACCGCGACCAGAATGAAATGAATCTGGTACGTTATTCAGCTCTCACAGGTGAAAAAGAAGCGGAGTTGTTTACGGAAACGGATGAGCATTATGTTGAACCGCAACATCCGGTTGTATTCCTTCCGAATGACCCAGGAAAATTTATCTGGCAGAGTGAGCGGGACGGCTATCAGCATTTATACCTCTATAATACCGAAGGAAAACTGTTGAAACAGCTAACCAAAGGCGAATGGGTGGTGATGGATGTTTTGGGCTTTGATGCCAAAGGTGAAAATCTCTTTATAACTTCTACCCAGCCACATCCGCTGAGTTCGTCTACAGTTGGAACTCCTTTAGCTATCAATGTTTGGAAAATAAATCTGAAAAAAGGGAATCGCTTATGTTTGGGAGCAAATCCGGAACTGACAGGCGTACATAATGCAAAGCTGAGCGCTTCCGGTAAGTATTTGTTGGATACGTATGCTTCTCCATCTGTTCCCCGTGAAATCAGTTTGCTGGAAACAGGTAAAGGAAAGAAATTAAATACCCTGCTGACTGCGAAAAATCCGTATGAAGGCTATGCTGTTCCGGAGATTGTAACCGGAACTATTAAGGCGGCAGATGGTGTAACAGACCTGAACTACCGTCTGATTAAACCGGTGGGATTGGATGAAAGTAAAAAATATCCGGTAGTCGTTTATGTATATGGAGGGCCTCATGCCCAATTGGTAACAGGAGGTTGGCTGAACGGTGCCGGAGGTTGGGATATCTATATGGCTCAGCGTGGCTATGTAATGTTTACAGTGGATAGCCGTGGTTCTGCAAATCGTGGACATGCTTTTGAAAGTGTAATCCACCGTAATCTGGGTGTTAATGAAATGGCGGACCAGGTGAAAGGTGTCGAGTTCTTGAAGTCTCTGCCTTATGTAGATGCTGACCG
The DNA here is from genome assembly GCA_019417325.1 of Parabacteroides sp. Taxonomy (GTDB): domain Bacteria; phylum Bacteroidota; class Bacteroidia; order Bacteroidales; family Tannerellaceae; genus Parabacteroides. The sequence continues at coordinate 54,940 of DXVO01000031.1, forward strand.
TATCGGTGTGGATGGTTGGAGCTATGGTGGTTTTATGACAACTAATCTGATGTGCTCATATCCTGAAATCTTTAAGGTAGGTGTAGCCGGTGGTCCGGTTATTGACTGGAGTAACTACGAGATTATGTATGGCGAACGCTATATGGACCGTCCGCAGGATAATCCCGAAGGGTATAAGAATGCCAACCTGAAGCTGAAAGCCGGAAATTTGAAAGGCCGTCTGATGCTGATACATGGTGATATAGACCCTGTTGTCGTATGGCAGCATAGTCTGGGTTTCCTGAAAGCTTGTGTAGATGCCGATACTTATCCGGATTATTTTGTATATCCCCGCCATGTACATAATGTAATCGGTAAAGACCGTCCGCATCTGTTTGAAAAGATTACGCGTTACTTTGACGACAATCTTTAAGCAGTTGACAGTTGACAAGTGATAGTTGACAGTCAGGGGGAAAGAGTGAAATACAAGAGAGAGAAATAAGGAGACAAGAAAGATAAAAAGTAATAACCATAAAAAAGGCAGTTGCCGATTGATAGGGACAGTTTGTATTTTAACTGTCAACTGTCACTTGTCAACTGTCACCTAAAAAAGATGAACATACTACTATTAGGCTCAGGCGGCCGTGAACATGCGATAGCCTGGAAAATAGCACAGAGTCCGAAAGTGGACAAGTTATTTATTGCGCCCGGAAATGCAGGAACTGCTTTTGCCGGAACCAATGTCGATATAAAAGCGGATGATTTTGCAGCTATTAAGGATTTTGTATTGGCAAACCAGGTCAATATGGTTGTGGTAGGTCCGGAAGACCCATTGGTGAAGGGTGTGTATGATTTCTTTAAGAATGATGTGGCACTGGCTGGAATTCCTGTCGTAGGCCCGTCTAAAGAAGGCGCCCAGTTGGAAGGAAGCAAGGATTTTGCAAAAGCATTTATGATGCGGCATAATATTCCGACTGCACGGTATAAAAGCATCTCGGCAGAAAATTTGCATGAAGGATATGCTTTTCTGGAAGAGTTACGGGCACCGTATGTATTGAAGGCGGATGGCCTGGCTGCCGGTAAAGGCGTTTTAATCCTTGAAACTCTGGAGGAAGCGAAAAAAGAATTGGGTGATATGTTGGGTGGAATGTTCGGTGATGCCAGCAAGACTGTCGTTATTGAAGAATTCTTGGATGGTATCGAATGTTCCGTATTTGTAATGACGGACGGCAATAATTATAAGGTACTTCCTGTTGCCAAAGATTACAAACGTATCGGCGAAGGAAATACAGGTTTGAATACTGGAGGTATGGGAGCCGTTTCACCGGTCCCGTTTGCAGACGATGTGTTTATGGCAAAAGTGGACGAACGCATTATTCGCCCGACTGTGGAAGGTCTGAAAGCGGAAAATATAGATTACAAAGGTTTTATCTTCCTCGGATTGATTAACGTGAAGAATGAGCCGATGGTTATCGAATATAACTGCCGTATGGGGGATCCGGAAACCGAAGTGGTCATGCTTCGTATCCAGAGCGACCTGGTTGAATTGTTGGAAGGCGTTGCCGAAAGAAACTTAGGCAGCCGTGTATTGAAAGAAGATCCGCGTGCTGCTGTTACGGTTATGTTGGTTAGCGGCGGATATCCCGAGGCGTATGAAAAAGGAAAAGTTATCACTGGTTTGGAGCATGTTTCATCCGACAATATCCTGTTTCATGCCGGGACAAAATCTGCTAACGGACAAATCCTTACGAATGGCGGACGTGTGATTGCTGTCAGTTCTTATGGTGCAACTAAAGAAGAAGCGTTGGCCCAATCTTTCGCCGGAGCAAAAACGATCGATTTTGAAAAGAAATATTTCCGTCGGGATATCGGATTTGATCTTTAAATAGTTGACAAGTGACAGTTGACAGTTTGAAGAGAATATGGATTTAATAATTAAAAAATAAAATAAATAGGGCAGTTGTCCGTTGACAAAGGCAGTTTGTATTTTAACTGTCACTTGTCAACTGTCAACTGTCAACTGCTATGGCTTCATACAGTAATTATAGCCGGAAGTCCAGGTTTTCTAATCTTTCAACATTCCTGCCCGCATTGTTGGCATGTATGGTGTGTTGGGTGGTGAGTTATATTTATTCCGTAGGGTATCCGGTTTATGGTGAGGTTTCGTCTACCCCCTTGTGGAATGCCATTTGCCGGATTTTGCCGGGGAAGGCATTTACTTATATTATTGGTATGGTACTGATGTTCGGAGGGGCGTTCCTTTTGCATCGTGCCAATTATGTGCTGGCATTGATCCGGGAGAAAACGATATTGCCTTTCCTTTTTTATGTATTATTTATAAGTACGAACCCGGACTTTTTTCCTCTGAAATCAACCTCATTAGGCGTTTTTTGCCTGATATTGGCACTTTACCAGTTGTTTCTTACCTATCATGACCCGGAAACGAGGGCTGAAGCCTATAATGCAGCATTGCTGGTAGGGGTAGGAAGCCTTCTCTGGATACATTTGCTTTGGTTTTTACCTCTGTTGTGGGTCGGAATGTATAATTTTCGTTCGTTGACACCCCGTACTTTTATTGCTTCTTTGTTAGGAGTGGGTACGGTCTACTGGTTTCAGTTGGGATGGTGTGTCTGGCAACAGGATTATACCCCTTTTACACAGGTATTTCCTTTGCTGTTTAAAGTTCGTTTACTTTCTATTGGCGGTATTGCTACGGTAGACTGGATAAGCATTGCAATCATGCTCCTGCTTACGGTAGTTGCCTCAATCAATATATTAACACATGAATATGAGGATTCTTTGCGTTCCCGCCAATACCTTTTCTTTTTGATATTAATGGCAATCTGGGCGTTCGGGCTTTATTTTTTGTATGAGCAGGTTTCGGAAGAGTTTCTGGAAACCGCTTGTATTCCAGTCTCGATATTGGTAGCCCACTTTTTTACGGTAGCACGGGGAAAAGTGGTTTTCTGGTCGTTTTATGCAACATTAGTCCTGTTTATTGCTTTATTATTTATACGTTTATGGAATTTCTTATAGAATATGGATATATAGGTGTTTTTATAGCATCTTTTCTTGCAGCAACTATTTTGCCTTTTAGTAGCGAAGTTGTGCTGACCGGTGTATTATTGGCTGGAGCATCATATTGGCCTTGTATGATTGCCGCTTCAATCGGTAATTTTCTGGGTGGGATGAGCTGCTATTGGCTGGGAATGTTGGGCAAGGTGGAGTGGATAGAGAAATATCTGAAACTGGATGCTGCAAAGTTACAGAAAGTGCAGGATTGGATTAAAGATAAAGGCTCGTGGATGGCATTTTTTGTATTCCTTCCCGGTATCGGTGATTTTATTGCTGTAGCATTGGGATTTCTCCGGGGAAATATCTGGATTGTGGCTATCTCCATGTTTCTGGGTAAAGCGTTGAGGTATTGGATCTGGATGGAGTTTGTATATAAAGTGCAACAGATGCTTTAAAAGCAATCCTCGCTGTTATTGAAAAATCATTTATCATTATAAAACTATACAACATGAAAAACATTTCGAGAAGAACCGCTCTTAAGACCGTATTGGCTGGAAGTGCAGCTATGGCAGTATCTGGCTTGGAAGCCGCAGTTCCGGCTAAAAAGAAAAAAGTAGCAGCCTCCCCGGAACCTTTGAAAGGGAATATACGCCATTCTGTTAGTAAATGGTGCTTTGGAGATTATGAATTAGGCGAATTTTGTGAGATTTGCAAACGTATAGGCATTCAGTCTGTTGAATTACTCGATCCTCAGGATTGGCCGGTTGTCCAAAGTCATGGATTGACAGTGGCAATGGCACAGGGAGCCGGATTAGGTATCGACCGTGGTTTCAATGATGTAAGCCTGCATGATGAGTTGGTGGCAAGTTACGAAAAAGTGATACCGATGGTAGCCGAAGCCGGACTGACCAATCTGATTTGCTTTTCCGGTCGCCGCAACGGTGTAACCGACCTGCAAGGTTGGGAGAACTGCGAAAAAGGACTTAAACGTATCACTCCGATTGCCGAGAAGTATAATGTCGTACTGACGATGGAGCTTCTGAACAGTGTCGGGCATAAGGACTACCTTTGCGACCATACCGTTTGGGGAGCTGAATTATGCCGCCGTGTCGGTTCTCCTAATTTCAAGCTGCTTTACGATATTTACCATATGCAGATTATGGAAGGAAATATTATCGATACGATCCGTAAATACCATCCTTTCTTTTCACATATCCATACGGGAGGTAACCCGGGCAGGGCGGAAATCGATGAAACGCAGGAATTATATTATCCTGCCATTATGAAAGCAATTGTGGAAACCGGCTATAAAGGTTTTGTCGGACAGGAGTTTGTTCCGAGACAGGAAGATAAAATCGCTTCACTCGAAAAATGTATCCGTATTTGTGATGTGTAAGACCGTTGGTAGCCGGGCTGATTAGTATAATTCGGAATAAAATCCGTATTTTTGTACTCCATTTAATGTGAATAAGATGAACTACCTGATAAAAGGCCCGGCTTTGCTGAAAGCATCAGTTCAGCTTCCGGCTTCCAAAAGTATATCTAACCGGGCATTGATATTGAATGCCCTTAGTTACAGTCCTTATGAGATACTGAATTTATCGGACTGCGACGATACGGAGGTGATGGTAAAAGCCCTCAATTCGAATGCCCGTGATTTTGATATTAAAGCGGCAGGTACGGCGATGCGTTTCCTGACTGCTTTTCTGTCGAAGGTTGTAGGTGAATGGACAATAACCGGAACTGAACGGATGAAGAACCGCCCTATCAAAATATTGGTGGATGCATTGAACGCACTCGGAGGCAAAGTGGAATATATGGATAGGGAAGGATATCCGCCTCTCCGTATTTTCGGAAGTGCTCTGCAGGGAGGTGAAATCTCTTTGTCCGGTGGAGTAAGTTCCCAGTATATATCGGCTCTTCTGATGATAGCCCCGTTAATGGAAAACGGTTTGACATTGTCTCTGGAAGGAAATATTATTTCCAAACCTTATATCCATCTTACCCTGCAATTGATGGAGTTGTTCGGGGTGAAAGCGGAATGGAACGGACAGGTTATTAAAGTTCAGCCTCAAGAATATAATCCGATTCGTTTTACAGTGGAATCGGACTGGAGTGCAGCTTCCTACTGGTATTCCATGATGGCGCTTTCCAAAAATGCGGAAATTGAATTATCCGGTTTATTTAAAAATAGTTTGCAGGGTGATGCTGCCGGAGCAAAATTATTTGCCCAACTGGGTGTCGGCACTACTTTTACGGATCGTGGTGTAATATTGAAACGGACAGGAAATCTGGCAAAGAAATTGGTTTATAATTTTATAAACGAACCGGATTTGGCTCAAACTTTTGTAGTGACTTGTGTGTTCTTAAATATTCCCTTCAGGTTTACAGGATTGCAAAGTTTGAAGATAAAGGAAACCGACAGGATAGTAGCCTTGAAGACCGAACTTAGTAAGTTGGGCTATATGTTAACAGACAGTAATGACAGCATTCTTGAATGGAACGGAGAACGTTGTGAACCGGAGGACAATCCGGTCATAGCGACATACGAAGACCATCGGATGGCAATGGCTTTTGCTCCGGCTGCACTGGTTCGTCCGGAAGGAATAGCGATAGCCGATCCGGAAGTTGTTACAAAAAGTTATCCCCGTTATTGGGATGATCTGAAGGCGGCAGGTTTTATAATAGGTTAAGGATTATGTGGTATATTGTTTTAGGAATTGTACTGTTGGGTATTGTTGCAGCTATAGCCGGTTATATCCGTAACCGGAAGTTCCAGAAAATGCTGGAACGGGGAGAGATTAGTGAGATACCCGAAGCCCGGGAAATACCCGAAGTTTGCTGCGGCCAGCATGAAACCTGCGAGCGGGATAGCTTGCTTGCTGCCGTAAGTAAGAAAATAGATTATTACGAAGATGAAGAATTAGACCGTTTTCAAGGTGTCGAGGCTGATGCTTATGACGAAGATGCCATAAGCGAGTTTAGTGAGGTCCTTTATACATTGAAAGAGGTGGAGGTTGCCGGTTGGCTCAGAAGTTTACAGCTTCGTGGTATAAATTTGCCGGATGCCCTTAAAGATGAAGCGTTCCTGATTGTTGGCGAACGCCGTATACATTAAAAATAAGAAGATGGATTTATTACAATATAGTTTTTTCCAACATGCCCTGTTGGGAAGCCTGCTTACGGCAATTGCTTGTGGTATTGTAGGTACATATATCGTGTCGCGCCGACTGGTTTTTATCAGCGGAGGGATTACGCATGCTTCTTTCGGTGGGTTGGGACTTGGTTTCTTTCTCGGATTAAATCCTATATTGATGGCGATGGCGTTTTCTATACTTTCCGCATTCGGGGTTGAGTGGGTAAGCAAAACGCAGAATATCCGTGAAGATTCGGCTATCGCCGGTATCTGGTCGCTGGGTATGGCATTGGGGGTTATTTTTATTTTTCTGACTCCCGGATATGCTCCTAATTTATCTGCTTACCTGTTTGGGAATATTCTGACTATTTCTACAGGCGATATTCTTTGGATAGCCGGGCTTGCCCTTGTTCTGGTCATCATATTTTCCTTATTTTTGCGTAGTATTGTCTATGTGGCTTTCGATCGAGATTTTGCTGTTACCCAGCATCTTCCGGTAAAGGCTATTGAATATATGATGATGTTTTTTATCGCTGTAACGATTGTCCTTTCCATCCGCTTGGTTGGAATTATGCTACTGATGAGTTTGCTTACATTGCCTCAGATTACGGTAAACCTTTTCACCTCAGACTTTAAGAAGATTATTTGGGGAAGTATTGCAATCGGTTTCCTGGGATGTGTTGCAGGCCTGGTTCTTTCTTATTTCCTGAATGTACCGTCCGGTGCCTTCATTATTCTGGTTTTAGTTGTTTTCTTTTTAGCAGTAAAGGCAATAAAAGCACTCTGTAAACGTTAGTAGGATAGAATCATCCGTCTGACGTTGAAATGAAGAAGAACTTTTATATTGCTCTGTTATTATCTGTCATTTCCCTTTTGGGAGCATGCAGTGTGCGCAATAATACTACTGCAAGCCGTTTCTACCATGCCCTGAATACCCGTTATAATACGTATTATCATGCCCGGGAGCTTTTTGATGAGGCAGTGCGTATCCGTCAGGACAGTCTGCATGGTAATACAAGTGCTTTATTTGATGCGGTAATCGAGAAGTGCAGGAATGCCATCCTTAGTCATTCTATTACAGTAAAACCTGCTCGAAAAGCAGGATGGCGTAAGAATCCCAAACAACGCGTATGGCACGAGCAACAGGAGTTTAATCCTTTCTTGAAGAACTGTTGGATGCTTATGGGGCAGGCTCAGTATTATAAGGGCGATATCCGGCAAGCCATCCGTACATTTGCTTATATTATTCGCTATTATCCGAAAAAAACAAGGATTGCAAAAGAAGCCCGCTTGTGGCGTACTCGATGTTATGCTGAAAAGCAGTCCGTTTCGGAGATAGATACATGTCTTGCCGGATTTGCAGGAGGAGTTACACAAGGAATTTGGGATACTCATATTCGCATGTCTCCTGATTATTCTGTGACTGGAACAAACATCGATGATACCCTGTTTAGGGTAGCTACGAATGTCCCTTTTTGTTTGTTGTTGGTTTATTTACCGGAAAAAATGGACAAGAATCGCTTACTGTTTACACTGGCTACCTATAACTTTACACATTTTGAGGATAAAGAACTGGATACCGGTTTTGAAATGGTGGATTCAAAAGATATATTGGTTGTACGTGGTTTTTCCGGTTATGATGAAGCAAGAGACTATTGTAAAGTCCTTTTTTCCGGAGGAGATTTACTCAATATGATGGAGTGGGATGTTTGTAGGCTTCCGATATCGGAATACAATTATCATCTCTTAAAATCCGGTAGATATTTATTGGAGAAATATATCGCTTTTTTTGAGGAAAATTACGATTAACTTGTTAGTATTCTTTATTTTGCGTCTGTAAACATTTCCTCTGGTATACCTGTTTCACAGGTCATACACGTTGTATGGAAAGTAGAAATCAGTATTTATGGATGAACGAGAAACTATCGAAGAAAAGAAAGACCTGAAATTGTATATGGCTTCTGTCATAGAAAAGTTGCAGGCAGACAAAAAACGGGCTGCAGTACATACCTATACTTGTACGCTACATTCTTTTATTCATTTTTCCGGAAGTAAGGATACGGAATTATTAGTAAAAGATGTATTTACACCCGGTACATTGAAGGCGTATCAAGAGTGGATGATACGGCGGGGGTTGAGATGGAATACTGTCTCCACCTATATGAGGACGTTGCAAGCTGTATTCAACAGGTTGGTTATAGACAGGCTGGTTGAATATACCTCTAAACTGTTTGATGATGTATATACAAAAGTAGAGCCTCAGACCAAGCGTGCTCTGACTGAAGAGCAAATGGGACATTTATTACATGCCGACTCCTGTGAATTACCTGAGAGGCTACGGCAGGCACAAGCTTATTTCCTGTTAATGTTTTTGTTCCGAGGCATGCCATTTATCAGGGGGTGCATGTGGGAATAATAAGTAAGGCATTGGGACATTCCTCAATCAAAGTGACGGAAACCTATCTCAAACCCTTTGAAAATGAGAGAATAGATAAAGCGAATGAAGAATTAATCATTTCTGTGATAAAGAATCGTGAGGGGAAAAAAGTAGCATAAAACCTCCGAAAATTGCTTATTACTGAGGTGGAATTACTTACCAAGTAATGGTATGGTGTTACTGGAAACAATAAAAAAAGGATATTATTTAAAAATAAAAGACACTTTACTAGACAGTAAGGTGTAAAAAGGTAGGGCTCCGCTTTTAATATATAAAAACGGGGAAAGCTCTCATATTCTAATTCAAATGGAAATGAAAATGATATGTCGTTTTTTTACTTAAATAAGTTTGGGATTTTTTTTATTTGACGTTTTTAATAAAAAGATTATTTTTTATTTGCAAATATCCTAAAGAATTATCACTTTTGCAAAAACAAAGACCCTGTTACTTGGTAAGTAACGCTTGCAGATAACAACTCAATTAATCAATGAAAGATATGAAAACAAAAGCGACCTTTAATCTTATATTGTTTATCCGGAAACCGGATAGCAATTTCTCTCCCATAAAAGTTCTGAAAAATTTGTCTTTTTGTCTTGTTTAAAGCAATAAGCCATGAATGTACATTCGAATTGCCTGTATTACCAGGTAAGTGGGCTCTTGTTTGCCTTGAACTTGTCTGAGGCTACTATATCAGTGGAGACTCTTTCAGCGTCTTCTACTTTCCTGTCGGTTCCGGAAGAAAATATACAACCCATGATACCTCCTTGTTCCTCTTGATAGTTAACTAAATAATAACATTTTAACAAACAGAATCAGATAGTGCTCAACTTCTGGTTCGCATTAACATTTAAAGACCTATGATTAGACAATTAGTTTTTAGCATGCTTGCTATAGCAGGTATGGCAAGTTGCAGTAGTAGCAATGATCATCCTTATGATCCCAGTAATCAACGCAAAATCAACCTTGGTGTAGGAGTTGATGAAATCGTTAGTAAAGCGGCTATCAATCCACAGGAAAAGAACGATTTTACGGCAGCGGATGAAATTTATTTATTAAGAACAGATATTAACAAAGGTGAAGTTTTGCCTCCAATAGATGGTGTTCAGGAAGTGGGAATAGATGAGAATAAGAAGTTTCTTTTACCTTCAGAATGGGAATACTTTGATGGAGAAAAAGAGACATTCTTCACAGGATATTATCCGGCTGGAACTTTTAGCGCCGGTAGTGGCGCAGATCCAAGTACAGTTTCTTTCGCAAATGTAAACGGTGAAAAGGATATTGTATACGCATCTCCCTATAGCGTTGGAACAAAGGAGGCTCCTACGGTCGATCCTGTTTTAACTTTTAAGCATCTATTATCACAAATTCAAATCAATGTAGTAGGAACTGTTGCTGGTCAGAGAGCTTTTGGAAAAATTAAAAAGATTTCAATCATAGATATTCCAACCTCTATCGACTTGTATTTGAATGTAAAAGTAGATTTGGAAGTACGTGAAGCAGCTGGTAGCCCGAAAACGGATGTTGTTATCTATGAGGATGCAATAGGAACGGTAATACCAACTAATTCCACGCCGATAGGAGTTATTCCTATGATATTCAGTGGAGGAGCAAATCCTTATGGAACAAAAGATCATCCGTTAAACCTTCTTGTTGAAACCGAAGATGGTGGAGAAACATATGTTTCAGTTACTAACATTGGGGGTATAGAAGATGCAGCTACAGGTCTGGAAATGGGTAAAAAACACATTATTACTTTAACATTCAAAGACAAGATTATTGTCTCCGCTGCCATTAAACCATGGGATCCTAATGGTAAATCTGGTAGCGGAGATGTTGGATAAGTTTTGTATTAATTAGCCGTTCCTTATCTCGCTGAGGGAAATAAAATTAGGGGGTGTGTGAAACAGGTAAAAGGCTGGTACAAGGATGGTCGGGAATATCACACACCCCCTGCCCCTCTTGAAAGGGGAAACTGTAAAACTACTTAGTTTTATCTCTTTTGCAGTAATCAGAACCTGAAATATTCTTTTGCGTTATTATAGCTTATGTCTTCTACCATTTTTCCGATAAAAGGCAGTTCGGATGCAGGTAATTCACCACTCTCCACTTCTCTTCCAAGTATATTACATAGAATACGGCGGAAATATTCATGACGTGGATACGACAGGAAACTGCGGGAATCCGTAAGCATTCCCACGAAACGGCTCAGTAGACCCAGATTCGATAGGGAATTGAGTTGATTTTCCATTCCGTTAATCTGGTCGAGAAACCACCATGCCGCACCGTATTGTATCTTGCCCGGCACGGAGCCGTCGTTGAAACTGTATATGGTGCTCATCATCATATCGTTGTCACGAGGGTTTAGATTGTAAAAAATAGATTTTGCCAGCAGTTTGTTTTCTTCCAGACGGCTCAGGAAACGACCCATCGGGACTGCCATCGGAGCATCGCCTATGGCATCGAAGCCGGAATCCGGACCGAGTTCCCGGAACATACGGGCATTATTATTGCGGGTGGCGCCAATATGGAATTGTTGTACCCAATTGCTACGGGCATTCATGGCTGCCAGTTCATATAATATGGCAGAACGGAATTTGTTTACTTCCTTTTTAGTCAGTTCCTTTTTCATGCGGATTCTGAGGAAGATCGATTCTATTTCTTCGTCGGTGTATGGCTCGGCATAAAATGTACTTAATCCATGGTCGGCAAGGGTACACCCTTGTGAAGCAAAGAAATCGTGACGGCGTTGCAGGGCTTCTACCAGATCGGCAAAAGTCAGGATGGTGATGCCGGATGCTGCAGAGAGCTTTGTCAGATATTCGTTGTAGGGACGCAGGTTCTCGATCGCCATTGCCCTATCCGGTCTCCAAGTAGGGAATACTTTGATTTTCAATCCGCTGTTTCGGATAGCGGTATGATATTCGAGACTGTCAATAGGGTCATCGGTAGTACAAACCACTTCCACTTTCATTCGTTCCATAATGGCTTGTGCACGGAATTCGGGTGTTTGCAGCTTGGCAGAAAATTCATCGTAGATTTCGCGTGCTGTGGAAGGATTTAATATTTTGTCGATACCGAAAATACGACTTAGTTCGAGATGAGTCCAGTGGTATAGCGGATTCCGCATGGCATGCTGGAGGGTATCCACCCATCTCTCGAATTTTTCATAAGAAGATTTGTTTCCGGTGATGTAAGCTTCCGGAACACCATTAGCACGCATGGCACGCCATTTGTAATGGTCGCCACCCAACCAGATTTCCGTAAGGTCAGCAAACTGGTGGTTTTCTGCTATCTGGCGTGGGTCCAGATGGCAGTGGTAGTCGATAATCGGCATTTTCGCCGCATGGTCGTGATACAACTGCTGCGCCGTATCCGACTGCAACAGAAAATTAGAATCAAGAAATTTTTTCATGGTCATCCGTTATATTTATTAATAATAGATAATGTATCACTGCAAAGCTGGGTAATGGCTTTCCAGTTTTTAGTCTCAATAGCTTCCTTAGGGAAAAGTTTGGACCCCATACCTACACAGGTTACGCCGGCTTTGAACCAGGCGGACAGGTTCTCTTCGGAGGGTTCCACTGCTCCGGTTGCCATAATCATCGCCCAGGGCATTGGGGCTTTGATGTTTTTTACAAAAGAGGGTCCCCCGACGTTTCCAGCAGGGAATATTTTACATAGATCGCAACCTGCTTCCTGTGCGAAACCTATTTCCGAAACAGAGCCGCAGCCAGGAGTATAGGGCACCAGCCGGCGGTTGCATATTTTAGCAATATCAGGGTTGAATAGCGGTCCTACAATAAAATTGGCCCCCAACTGCAAATACAAGGCGGCTGTGGGGGCATCGACAATAGAACCTGCGCCCAATATCAGTTCGGGGCATTCTTTAGCTGCAAACTTGCTGAGTTCCGCAAATACTTCATGGGCGAAGTCGCCGCGATTGGTAAATTCAAAAGCACGGACACCTCCTTCATAACAGGCTTTAACAACCAGCTTTGCCACTTCTATTTCTTTGTGGTAATATACAGGGACCATGCCGGTACGGGCGATAGTGGTCAATGTTTGTATTTTGTTGAATCTTGCCATACTTATTTTTTATTTCTCGTCTTAATATAGCTGTATCCCCATGTTTATCGGGATACACGTCCGGAAGCATCGCCTTCCATTAGTTTTTCTACTTCTTCTACAGTTACCTGGTTGAAGTCACCATAAATAGTGTGCTTCAGACAGGATGCGGCTACGGCAAAATCGAGTGCTTTTTGGTCGTCGGCAGAATATGCCAGAAGTCCGTAAAGCAGTCCGCCCATAAAGGAATCTCCACCGCCTACACGGTCTACAATATGGGTGATGTCATAACGGCGGGATTTATATAATTTACCTCCGGCATATAATACGCCTCCCCAGGTATTATGGTTGGCATTGACAGAGCCGCGCAGGGTGATAATCACTTTTTTCGCACGGGGAAATTTAGCCATTAGTTGTTTGCATACGGATTCAAATTCAGTGGCGTTTATTTCTCCTTCAGTGTGTGCTACGTCGAAGCCTTCCGGTTTGATATCGAATACTTTTTCCGCATCTTCTTCGTTTCCGAGGATAATATCACATCCGGCAACTAGTTCAGGCATGATTTCTGCGGCTTTTTTACCATATTTCCAAAGGTTCTTGCGGAAGTTCAAATCGCAGGAAACGGGTACTCCTATACGATTGGCAGTCCGGATAGCTTCCAGACAAGCGTCTGCCGCGCCTTGTGAAATGGCAGGAGTGATACCCGTCCAATGGAAAAAAGAAGCATCTTTAAGTACTTCTTCCCAGTTTATCATGCCAGGCTGTATTTCGGAAATGGCGGAATGGGCACGGTCGTATATCACTTTGCTGGGGCGTGCCACGGCTCCGGTTTCCAGGAAATAAATTCCCATACGTTCGCCTCCGTAGACAATATGGGAAGTACCTACGCCATATTTACGTAAGTCCATCACACAAGCACGCGCTATATCGTTTTGAGGCAATCGGGTTACGAACTCCGTCCGGATACCGAAGTTCGCCAGGGATACGGCAACATTTGCTTCTCCCCCTCCAAATGTGGTACTGAGTTTGTTGCATTGGCAGAAACGAAGGTAATCAGGTGTGGCGAGCCTGAGCATGATTTCTCCAAAGGTTACAATTTTTTTTTCCATGCATATGGTTTATAAAGTATTCTGTTTACAAAAGTAGAAGTTTATTTCTAAATACTTCTTATGTGTGTACGAAAACATATTGATTATATCTTGAATGGTTTATAAATGGTAACAGGAGAAGAATGAATTAGCTTGTGTTAAGAGCCTTAGCCCGGAAGTATCAGCGAGTAATATTTTGTTAATGTAAATTAACCCATTGTTTCTTGTTTGTTTACGAATATTTCGTACTTTTGCGATAAAGTCGTAATTTAATAATAGGATATGGAAAGATTAACAATTCAAGAAGAAGAAGTAATGCGATGTATATGGCAGGCAGCCCCCTGTTTTATAAAAGACATTCTTGCCTTGTATGATGAGCCTAAACCCCCTTATACCACCATTGCTTCGGTAGTGAAGAATCTGGAACGTAAAAAATACGTGAAGGCAAAACGCTATGGGAATACATACGAATATACCCCGATTATAGACGAACCGGAGTATAAGCGTACTTTTATGAGCGGAGTGGTTCATAATTATTTTGAAAACTCCTACAAGGAAATGGTTTCCTTCTTCGCGAAGGAGCAGAAAATCTCAACGGATGATTTGAAAGAAATTATCCATATGATTGAAAAAGGTCGGGAATAATTAACGTATCATACCATGACGCCGGAATTAGCCTACTTTATGAAGGTCAATGTAGCCTTCGTGCTCTTGTACGCCTTCTATCGGTTATTCTTTTATAAGGATACCTTCTTTAAATTGCGCCGTACCATCCTGCTGGTATTTTTCGGTCTGTCGTTGCTTTATCCCCTGATGAACATACAGGATTGGGTGAAGGAACAAGAACCTATGGTTGGAGTTATCCAGGTATATTCAGCCATTTTGCCGGAGGTCAGTGTCGCTCCCGAAGCGGCAGTTGAGACGGATTGGCAAAGTACGGTTCTTTCCGGTTTGTTCTGGCTTTATTGTAGCGGGGTGGTTTTATTGTTGATCCGTTTTCTCACTCAGTTGGGCAGCATCCTTTTGCTTGCCCGCAACACGCATCTTATCCATATTCATGGAGTACCGGTACACATACTAAATAGACCGACGGGTCCCTTTTCTTTTTTTAAGCTGATATTTCTTCATCCGGAAAGCCATTCGGAAAAAGAAATTGATGAAATTCTGACACATGAACGAACTCATGCCCTCCAGTGGCATTCTATTGATGTGATTATCTGTGAGTTGATTTGTATTGTTTGCTGGGTGAATCCTTTCGTATGGCTTCTGAAGAGAGAAGTCCGGCACAATCTCGAATATCTTGCGGACGATACAGTTTTGGAATCCGGATATGATAGCAGGAGCTATCAGTATCATTTATTGGGACTGGCGCATACGGACAGATCTGACGCTGTTTTGTATAACAGTTTCAATGTATTACACATTAAAAACAGAATTAGTATGATGAATAAAAAACGCTCACGGGGTATAGGACGTGCTAAATATCTCGCAGTGGTACCATTTTTTGCTTTCCTGATGTTGCTTAGCAATATAGATGCAGTGGCACGTATTACTGAAAATATCCTTCCCCAACAAAAAGAGAATCTGAAAGTCTCGGCACAAGTAATCGATTATATAGGTAATCCGGTAGTTGGTGCGAATGTTCTTATTAAAGGAACAACAACCGGGACGATTACGGATAATGACGGAATTTTTATGTTGACTGCTCCGGTAGATGCGACCCTTGAAATCTCGGAAATGAGTTTGCAGAAGCGGGAAATTGCAGTAAAGGATGTGAAAGAGAACATGAAAATCCAGCTAGTGCAGCTTCCTGTGGAAGAACGGGTGTTTGGAGTGGTGGAAGTAATGCCGCAATTCCCGGGTGGACAAGATGCCTTAATTAATTTTTTGCAGGATAATGTAAAATATCCGGAAGCAGCAAAGGCAAAAGGAATAAAAGGAAGGGTAATCTGTTCTTTTGTGGTAGGGAAAGATGGCTCGATTGGCAATATAGAGATAATGCGTGGCATAGATCCGGAACTGGACGCAGAAGCCGTACGGGTGCTGGGTCTGATGCCTAAATGGACTCCGGGAAAGCAAAGCGGGCATGATGTAGCTGTAAAATACACGGTCCCGATTACTTTTGGTGGGGATAAAAAAACGGCAGCAAAAAGTAACAATTCAAAATCAGAGCCTGTAAATTATGACCGGACATTTACCGTAGTGGAAGTAATGCCTCAATTCCCAGGTGGGCAAACCGCCTTGCTGGGTTTCTTGGAGAAAAATTTGAAGTATCCTGAGACTGCGCAGGAAAAGGGCATACAGGGTCGTGTGACGTGCTCTTTTATTATATCTAAAGACGGTTCAATCAGTGATGCGGAAGTGATACGCGGAGTTGATCCTGTGTTGGATGCGGAAGCTCTCCGGATAATATATACAATGCCCAAATGGACCCCTGGAAAACAGCGTGGACATGATGTGGCTGTAAAGTATACGGTTCCTATAACTTTTGATTTGAAGAAATATAAAGCTGCAGAAAAAAAGGCTGAAGGATAGTCTTTTTTCAGGATTCTTTTAAATTTGTAGATTACTACAATACAAATACTTCTGCTGTTATGAAATGTAAGTTTTCGATATTATTCATATTTTGCGTACTGTCCCTTTTGGGGCAGGCGCAAAATGTGTCTTTTCAGGAGTTGGTCAATAAGAAGCAGTTTGCGGCGGTTATTGAAAACGCAAGAAACCTTACGGCAGCGGATTCTGCCGATTATTCGAAGATGTCGGCAATAGGCCAGGCTTACGAAGGACTGCTAAAGTATAAGGAGGCTTATAACTGTTATCGGCAATGTTTATCTTTGGATACTCTGAATATCGAAGCATTGAATGCTGTAGCCCGTACGGCAATGAGTCTGGGGAAAGCTTCTGTGGCTGAAAACAGTTTTCGGAAAGTATTGAATCAGGACTGTACGAATTTTTATGCAAATTACCAATTGGCACGCCTGTATTATCAATTGGGCGATTATGAAAAAGCAATAGACCAATATGTTGTGCTGAGAGATCAGGATACTCTGACTGTAAATCCCACGATATACGCCAACCTGGGTGATTGCTATACAAAGATGAATGCATTTCCGTCTGCAACAATCTGCTATTTCAAGGCATATGATGTAAACCGGGAGAATGCCGGACTGGCAAATATGTTGGTTAATACGCTGCTTCGTTTGGGCGGTCCTAATATATCGGATGCGCTGGCTATCTGCGATACGGCATTGTATTATAGTCCGGATAACCGCTCACTCCAGCG
The DNA here is from genome assembly GCA_019417325.1 of Parabacteroides sp. Taxonomy (GTDB): domain Bacteria; phylum Bacteroidota; class Bacteroidia; order Bacteroidales; family Tannerellaceae; genus Parabacteroides. Next base: position 71,943 of record DXVO01000031.1, read on the forward strand.
AAGTAAAGCAATTGCTTTTTATATGAACCGTTCTTATAAGCAGGCGGATTCGGTATATTCCTGTTTGTTGGCCGCAGGTGACTCTTCATTTCTTACTTTAAAGTATGGAGGTGCTTCCAAATATTTGTCCGGTCTTGCAATGAACTCTATTCCTTTGCTTGAAGAAGCATATAACAAGGATACGACAGATGTGGAAACAAATCTGCTGTTAGGTGCAGCCTTGGGGAAAACGTACGACCGGAAACGAGCATATGAACTGCTGGACCGTGCGGAAATACTGATGCAGCCGAATGAGGCTTTGACAAATCTTTTATTAACTGCACGTGGAGAAACGTTGTACCGGGATGGCAGGACACATGAAGCGGACCTGCTATTTTATAGCGCATGGCAGAAGAACAAGGAACGCTTGGATTTGCTGTTTAAAATAGATATGCGTTATCCTAATTCGGGACGGGCTTATCCGGACGATGCGGAACGGGAGCGCGCTTTGTTTATTAAGAACCTTTTTCTGAAAGAATGCCTGACGACCAGACGTCTTCCGAAACAATTTTACGCTTACCGCACATTTCTTGAATATATGTGTGAAGATGCCTTTTTCCGGGACAAGGAAGATTTGACAATGATAGCTCCGGATGGTAAGAAAAGTAAAATTTCCGTAATCGATTTGCGCGCTTTAGTCGACCAGTTGCCTATGGAACCGGAGAAAGAGGAGGAGATGCAATACAAATTACTGGATACGATTGAAAAGCAGGCAGAGGAGTCCGATGGAAGAGATAAAGTGCAATAAACAGGTGATACTTACCTTTTTCATTTAGCTGTAATTAATTGTTAGTTTCGTTGAAACCGTGTATTTTTGCTGCAAATACATGAAAGATGAAAAGGGTTCTGTGCTTTTTGTTTATGTTGATTATGTTGTATCCGTCGGTGATGACCGGACAACGTAAAAAGGTTGCCGTTGTACTGGGCGGCGGAGGTGCAAGAGGTATGGCGCATATTGGGGTGTTGAAAGTATTGGAGGAAGCAGGTATTCCGATTGATATTGTAACAGGTACCAGTATTGGGTCTATTGTCGGTGGATTATATGCTATAGGGTATAGCCCGGCCGAAATCGAAAAGATGGTGGATGAGCAGGACTGGGAACTTTTGTTAAGCGACCGTGTGAAACGGAATACCCAGTTTTTCCCGGAAAAAGAAAATTCGGAACGGTATATTCTTTCCTTGCCGTTCGGGATATCCAAAAAAGACCGTATAATAAAGGGGGTGATAAAAGGGCAGAATTTGCAAAACCTGTTCTCAAACCTGACTATCGGTTACCATGATTCCGTCGATTTTAATTCGTTTAATATTCCTTACGCCTGTGTTGCCGTCGATTTGGTAACCGGAAAAGAACATGTATTCCATAACGGGAGTCTTCCTGTGGCAATGCGTGCCAGTATGGCTATCCCAGCAGCCTTGAATCCTGTCCGGCTGGATAGTATGGTGCTGGTAGACGGAGGGCTGAATAACAATTATCCGGTAGATGTGGCGCTGGAAATGGGTGCGGACATTATTATCGGTGTAGATCTGACTTCGAATGATTTACATGGAGCAGATAAACTAAACTCTCCAATAGATGTCGTCACACAGATTGTAGCATTGTATGGTTATGATAAATATGCCCGCAATAAGGAGCGGACCGATTTACTTTTCCGTCCGGATGTGGAGGCGTATAGTTTTACCAACTTCAATAATTCCGCCCTCGATTCTTTGATGGTGAGGGGCGAGCGGGAAGCACGGGGAAAATGGGACGAAATCATAGCTCTAAAGAAAAAGATAGGAATCCCGGATGATTATCAGCCGGAGATGGTACAAAAACGGAAAATGAATCGTCCGGTACAGCCTTCGGATAGTTTTTATATCGGTGATATCTCTTTTGTCGGAGTCGATCCTAAAGATGAAAAATGGTTATTGCGGGTTTGCGGATTAAAACCGAATAGCTCCATTACACTTAAAAAGTTGGAGAATGCCATGTCTATATTGATTGGAACAAATGCTTATTCGACAGTTAATTATAAGTTGACGGGAGAAAACCAGCAGGATTTGGTATTAACAATGGAACCCAAAACTTTAAGTTCGGTAAATGTCGGGTTGCGTTTTGATACGGAAGAAATTATTGGTATCCTACTGAATGCCACATTCGATTTTAATAGGCAGAACCATTATAAACTGGGCTTTACGGGAAGGCTGGGTGCAAAGACTTCTTTTGCCCGTCTGGATTATGCGATAGACCGTTCGCCTCTCCGTAATTTTAATCTTGCCTACCAATTCACTTATCAGGATTTGAATATTTATAACAAGGGTAGTAAGATTTTCAATACGGCGTATAAACATCATCTTGCCGAGTTTGGTTATTCGGATATGAACTGGTTGAGTTTCCGGTTTAAGGTAGGGCTGCGTTATGAATATTTTGATTACAACACATTTTTATATGTTGGGGGGGATAACCAGAAGTACCAGGTAAAGCCTGAAGGTTTTTTCAGTTATTTCGGATTAGTGCATTTTGAAACACTGGATAGGCGTTATTTCCCGACTAAAGGAGTTTCCGTACGGGCTGAATATTCCATGTACACGGATAATTTTGTGGGTTATAATGGCGGTTCCCCGTTCTCGGCAGTCAAGGCCAGTTTTATGACGGTTGTTCCGCTTACTTCCCATCTGAGTTTATTGCCGTCGATATACGGCAGGGTTTTGATAGGAAATAATCTGGCCTATCCTTATCTGAATGCGGTGGGCGGAGAAAACTTCGGTCGCTATCTTTCCCAACAGCTTCCTTTTGCGGGTATAAGCCATGTGGAAATATTTGATAACTCGTTGGTGATAGCCCGCCTGGAACTGCGTCAGCGCATAGCCGGGCGTAACTACATCTCTTTGGTGGGTAATTATGGGGTACACGATAATGACTTTTTCAATCTGCTCAGAGGAAAAAGTGTTTGGGGTGGAAGCCTTGGGTATGCTTATAATAGTTTGCTTGGTCCGTTGAGCGCTACTTTCAGCATGTCTAATCAGAATAAGAATTTCCAGTTCTATATGAACCTTGGATATGTTTTTTGATAAATATTTACAGGATAACAAAATAGTAACAGATATGAATACAAATGCACAAATCATACAATTCCTAAAAGAATTGAGTCAGCACAACAACCGGGAATGGTTTCAGGAAAATAAAGCTCGTTACGATGTACTTCGCAATGCTTTTATTGATGAAGTTCAGCAGTTGATTAACCGTATTGCATTGTTTGACCCGGAGATTGCCGGGCTGGAAGCGAAAGACTGCTTGTTCCGGATTTATCGTGACATCCGTTTTTCACCGGATAAGACACCCTATAAAACGCATTTTGCCGCTTATATCGCTTCTTGTGGAGGACGGGGTAGCGAACGGGGTGGATATTATATCCATTTGGAACCGGGCAATTGCCTGCTTTCGGGTGGTGTATGGTGCCCTCCGCCTGCATTGTTGAAAAAACTCCGTCAGGATATTTATGACCATATAGAAGAGTTTGTCGGTATATTGGAAGAACCTTCTTTTAAAGCCATGTATCCAGTGATGGAAGGAGAGGTGCTAAAGCGAATGCCGGTAGGATATCCTTCTGATTTTAAATATGGGGAAATACTTCGTCATAAAGACTTTAGCGTGGCATCTTATAAACCGGACGAATTTTTCTTTGCTCCGGATTGGCTGGACCAGTCGGTTGCTTGTTTTGAGAAATTGCAGCCGTTCAACCGTTTCTTAAATTATACGGTGGATGAGTATTTAGGGCGCATCTAGATATTTTTCGATTATTTAAATATGTTGTAGAGCATGTTTTCTGCGTATGCACTATCTTTGTGCGTCTTTAAACGCAGAAAGAAACATGTTGAAGCAAGTATTTTATATTCTCTTCTTTTATTTTACGGGAGAGTTTATCAGTTATTTTATCAATGGATTTATTCCGGGTAGTGTGATAGGAATGGTCCTTTTATTTTTGTCACTGGCTTTCAAATTAGTAAAACCTGAAAATGTGAAAAAATTATCGACACTTCTTACGGATAATATGGGATTATTCTTTTTGCCGGCCGGTGTGGGATTGATGAACTCTCTCGGATTTATATCCACTTATTGGGTAATTATTGTGACGGTATCGGTTATCAGTACGATTTTGGTGATAGCCAGCGTAGCTCTTGTCCAGCAGAAAATGGGAAAGGAGGGACACCGGCATGCATGAATTAGTTCAGACTGAAGTATTTTCCCTGACATTGGTTATCGGTGTGTATCTGGCGGCATTGGCTTTATATAAGAAAACGCACATTAGCTTGCTACATCCCCTGATTACTTCCATTCTTGTTATTATCCTGATTTTAAACTTGCTGGGTGTTCAATATGAATCGTTCCAGAAGGGCAGCCATCTGATTAACTTTTTGTTGGGGCCATCGGTAGTTGCTTTGGGATATGTATTGTTTGAACAGATACAATATCTGAAAGGTAATGTAGTGTCTATCCTTACCGCCGTATTTGTTGGAGCTATAGTCGGAATCGTCAGCGTTATTCTAATCGGGAAATGGATGGGGGCGGATCAAACTCTGATTGCCACTTTACAGCCTAAATCCGTAACTACCCCGATAGCAATGGGAATTTCTGAAAAAGCGGGCGGAATACCTTCTCTTACTGCTGTGGTAGTGGTTGTTGTCGGTATTTTCGGTAGTATTGTAGGTCCCCTTGTAATGAAAGTGTTAGGAATAGAAAGCCGTATTGCAAAAGGACTGGCTTTAGGAGCGTCTTCACATGGGGTCGGTACATCCGTGGCCATACAGATAGGGGCAGTGGAAGGTGCTTTGAGTGGGCTTGCTATTGGTCTTATGGGAATTATGACAGCAATTCTTGTTCCTATTATCAGTTTGATATTGTCTTTATTTTAAGTCGTATTTCTATAACTGTAACTTCCCTTTCTCATATTAATCTGATTTGCAACTTCTTTCAATCGAAAAAACGGGAATGTGGTTTGTTACTTTAATAAGAATGCATTACCTTTGCCGCCGGAAATCGCAGTAGACTGCTTACTAATAATCAAATATAAATAGATAAAATATGATTAATTCACAAGACATTAAAAACGGAACTTGTATCCGTCTGGATGGAAAACTTTATTTCTGCGTCGAATTTCTTCACGTAAAACCGGGTAAGGGTAATACTTTCATGCGTACGAAATTGAAAGACGTAGTTAAAGGTGGTATACTTGACCGTCGTTTTAATATCGATGAAAAGCTGGAAGACGTACGTGTTGAACGCCGTCCTTATCAATATTCATACCGCGAAGGCGAACATTATCATTTCTTGAACCAGGAAACATGGGAAGATGTTATCATCGACAAGGAACTTATTAATGGAGTAGATTTCCTGAAAGAAGAAGAGATTGTGGATGTTGTATCCGATGCTTCTACAGATACGGTTCTTTTTGCAGATGTTCCTGTTAAAGTACAGTTGAAGGTTACTTATACAGAACCGGGTGTTAAAGGTGATACAGCAACTAACACATTAAAACCTGCTACAGTGGAAACAGGTGCGGAAGTGCGTGTTCCTTTATTTATCAATGAAGGCGAAATCATTGAAGTAAATACACAGGACGGTTCTTATGTAGGACGTGTTCGCTAATTTATCAGATTTGAGATTTATATTATATCCTATATAAAGGGCAGTTCAGGCTGCCCTTTATCATTTACTGAAAACCAAAAACTATGAAAATAAAAGAATGGGCGGAAGAAGACCGTCCGCGTGAAAAAATGCTTCTAAAGGGAGTTTCTTCCCTGAGTGATGCCGAATTGATAGCCATATTGATAAATTCTGGTAATAGTACGGAAACGGCAGTTCAACTTTCCCAACGAATACTTTGTTCTGTAGATAACAATCTGAATGCTCTTGGTAAATTGTCCGTCAAAGATCTGACAGTTGGTTTTAAGGGGATAGGACAGGCGAAAGCCTTGGCCATATCAGCCGCTTTGGAATTGGGGAAACGACGTAGTATATCAGAACCGCTCCGTCGTACGGAAATCCGGACGAGCCGCGATGCTTACCGTTTGTTTCATCCAATACTCTGTGATTTGCCTTATGAGGAATTGTGGTTGGCACTGACAAGCCGTTCTTCAAAAGTGATTGGGAAGATAAAAATCAGCCAGGGAGGTACGGCTGAAACATCTGCGGATTTGCGTCTGATATTGAAAGCTGCAATTAATGAACTTGCTGCCGGTATCATTCTCTGCCACAACCATCCCTCGGGAAACATTCGTCCCAGCCGCCAGGATGATATACTGACTTCCCGTTTGACCAGTGCGGCAAAACTATTGGAAGTAAAACTGATAGACCATATCATTCTTTCCGACGGACTTTACTATAGCTATGCAGATGAAGGGCGAATTGAATGAATTGAATTTTTTCAGTTCTCAATTATTTAGTAAGTTTGCACATAAATACAGAAGAATATGAACAACGAATTTCTCCAGACAGAAGAAGCAATTGTTGCGATGCTTAAAACCGTTTATGATCCGGAAATACCGGTTAACATATACGACCTTGGGCTGATATATAATATAGAAGTAGACGACGAAAAGAATGTTACTATAGAAATGACCCTGACAGCTCCCAATTGTCCGGCAGCCGACTTTATTCTGGAAGATGTCCGAATGAAGGTCGAATCGGTACAGGACGTAAACAATGTAGAAGTGAATCTGGTGTTTGAACCGGAGTGGGATAAGGATATGATGTCGGAAGAAGCTAAATTAGAATTAGGATTCTTATGATTTTTCCCCGGAAGAAGATATTTTTTGCCTCGGATGCCCATCTGGGAGCCCGGTTTCATAAAGACCCGTTGGCGATTGAAAAGAAATTGGTGCGCTGGCTGGACAGTATAAAGGAGGAAGCTGCCGCTATCTACTTTCTGGGGGATATGTTCGATTATTGGTATGAATATAAATATGTAGTACCTAAAGGATTTGTCCGGTTTCTGGGAAAATTGGCGGAGCTTTCCGACTTGGGGATTGAGATACATATCTTTATCGGCAACCACGATATTTGGATGTTCGATTATCTTCCTAAAGAAATCGGAGCCATTATCCATCGGGATACACTGACTGTCGATTTATTAGGCAAGCGCTTTTTCCTTGGACATGGCGATGAAGTGGATTTCCGTAGTAAAAGCTTTCGTTTAATCCGTGCTGTTTTCCGTAATAAATTTTGTCAATGGTTGTATGCCGGAATTCATCCCCGTTGGACTTTCGGTTTTGCTTTGGGCTGGTCTTTAAGCAGCAGGAAGAAAGGATTGGAGAAGCATAAGAAATGCGAATCACCGAAATACCAGGGGGAAAAGAATGAATATATGGTCTGGTTTGCCAAAGACTATTTGAAGACACATCCGGATATAAATTTTTTTATTTTCGGTCATCGCCACATCATGCTGGATTTGATGTTGTCGCGAACCTCCCGCCTCATTATTGCAGGTGACTGGATGCAACATTTCTCTTATATTGTATGGGATGGCGAGAGCTTGGTTATGGAACAGTTTGAAATGGAATAAGAATTTATAAGGGAAGGCTGAACCAGAAGGTTGAGCCTTTTCCTAATCGGGAAGTGACTCCTATTCTTCCGCCAAGCGTTTCTATAATCGTTTTACAGATACTAAGGCCTAATCCTGTGCCCTGTTTGAAGTGGTTCAATTTAACAAAGCGGTCGAAGATCGTATTGATATTTTCCGGAGCGATACCTATTCCCATATCTGCAATTTTAATTATCACCTCTTTTCCCTGCACCTCATAAGAGAGGGTAATAGTACCTTCGTTTGTGAATTTTATTGCATTGGAAATAAGATTGGATATTACCTGTGTCACTCTTTTGGGATCTGTCTGCAGAGTGATATCCGGAAGATTATCCATATCATAAATAAGAGTTACATTTTTCTGGGTTTTGAGGGAATGTATTTTATACTGTTCATGGCAAGTCTTCCTGAGGTCTAGTTCTCCGGTCGAATAATCCAGTACGCCGGCTTCTATTTTTGAGAAGTCCAGAATATCTGTAATGAGGCGAAGAAGCAGGTCGCTGTTTTTATTAATAATATCGGCATATTCTTCCGCCTCTTTATTAGATGATTCTTCTACAATAATATTGGAAAATCCGATAATCGCATTGAGCGGTGTACGGATTTCATGGCTCATATTAGCTAAGAACGCGGATTTCAGTTTATCCGCTTCACGGATTTTCTGTATTTCTATTTCTGACTTTTTACTTTCGTATTCAGCTTTGATTAGTTTTTCCTCCAATAATTTCTCTTCTGTGATATTGGTAAGATGGCATATGATTTTATCGGGAACCATGCAGTTTTTTGCTTTGTATGCCTGGGCATTTACCCGTATCCAAAAGATTTCTCCATTGATTGCCGCTTTATTTATAAAGGTACAGTTTTCTGATTTTCCCGTAATTACCTCTGATAATCCCAAACCGTTACTTTGTAGTGTTTGAATGGACTTCAGTTGTTCGATAGGGAGCGGACTATTTTCTTTAAGAAATCTGAAGAGATTATTGTTGCATGGATGATCGTTGAGGGTGGAGTCTATATAGAATAATTTTTTCTTAAAATCATATTCGCCTACAATAGAATCTCCAGCCAGTAGTGCAGCTTTTAAAATAGTCAGGTTGTTTTTGGTTTGTTCGTCTTGGATTTGTTTTTCCGTATTATCGACGATGAGGAATAAATATCCCATAGGACCGTATTGTTCATCGTTTAGCTTGAATCCTTTTATTTGAAGGTACTTTTTACAATTAATAAGATTGGAAGGGTAATAGCCGGAATTGTGAATGTCTTTAAAATCATAGGTTAAAGGAAAGCTAAACGACTCTTTTTCATTTATTACCCGCATAATGGAGTCGGGAATCAAGGGGTTGTCGAATAAATTTATCCCTATAAGTTGTTCATGTGTGGTTCCGAATATTTTTTCATCTTCTTCGTTTATATCAGTGAGGATACCCTCTGAATCATATAATTCAACGCCAACAGGCAGGTTGTTGAAAAAAAGCTGGAATTTCGTGCTTAGCTCGGAAAATAGCTTTCTGGATTTTTCCATTTTGTTTTCATTGAGCCATCTTTCTATCAGAATGGAGAAAATGTTGGCAACAAGATGCATATCGGAAACCTCGGTTCGTGTCCAGTTACGTTGTATCCGGATTGAATCGAACCCTATAAAACCGCGAACCTCGTGGTGGAATGTAAGTGGAATGATAAGCATGGACTTAAGTTGCTGTTCCAATAGAAGCGCTTTATCTATGTGGGCTTCTTCCGGCAAATCTTTAATATTACAAAGGACAATGTCTTTTCCTGTCCGGATTGTATCTATGATCCATGGAATAGTCTCATAAGTTAATTGGGTCTCGTTGTTTTTGGGAACTTCCATGTATTCACTCATCACTTCACATGGGAAATTCGCTGTTAAATAATCTTCTTCGAAAATGGCGACATATCCCCAATCGGCATTGAAAAAATTCAGAAGCAACCGCATTGCTTTTTCTATTGGGTTTTTATCTTCGTTAAATAATAAAACAAGCACTTCTGATAGGACATGTCTGATTGTATGACTTTCTATCGATGTATGTGCGTTGCCGGGTTTGTATGATAATTTCTTCAATTTCATAAGTAGAATTGTGTTTTGTATACTTAGTTTTTATCCCCCTCTGGAACAGGGTAAAAATACGGCGGAAGAACTTAAAAAACAACTTTTTTCGCCGTTTTTTGCTTCCTGGGAATGATTCGTTCTTGCCGGACTGTTCCGGGCGTTTGTTTCATTTTTGAAGTTTGTCGGTAAGATGGTTGCTTTTTATGGTAATAAGATATAAATTAGAAGCCACACTTCCTGGCAGTTTATCCCGATCTGTTTTGTTTTCGAGGTGGTCAAAAATATGAATGACGCCCTCGAGAATATGAATGACGTCCTCGAGTATATTTTCGACCACCTCGAAAACAGATTTCTTTGTGAAGAAATTTTTCTTTCTTGCCGTACAAAAAATAAATAGTACTCCATCTTCTTATCGGTAGAAGCGGAGTTGTTTTAGAACAATTATGTTTCTAAAGTTAAGGCTGTTCGTAGTAAAAAGTTATATTTGCATGTCCGAACACTACTGCGAGGGCTATAGATTGGTTATTATTACATTTTAAGTATATGTTGAAGCAACAGTTACAACAAAAGTTACAGCAAAAACTCTCTCCTCAGCAAATCCAGCTGATACGCCTGCTGGAACTTCCGGCTATTGAGTTGGAAGAACGTGTAAAGCACGAGTTGGAGGATAATCCGGCATTGGAAGAGGGCAAAGAATTTGCAGATGACTTTGAGCGTGCTGATGATGGTGTTGAGGAACAAATGCCGGGAGACACAACCTCTGATATGGATATTTCTCTTGGTGATTATATGAGTGAAGACGATATTCCTGATTATAAACTCCGTGAAATAAGCGAAAGGGTCGAAAAAAAAGAAGATATTCCATTTTCCGTAGGTCAATCATTGAATGAATTTTTATTGCAGCAGTTGGGACTTCGGGATTTACCCGAAAAACAATATCAGATTGCTGAATATATTATTGGAAATATAGATGATGACGGTTATTTGCGCCGTGATTTATGTGCTATAGCCGATGACCTCGTTTTTCAGGCAGGGCAGGATGTGTCGGAAAAGGAAATAGAAGAAGTTCTTGTTATCATTCAGGATTTTGACCCGGCAGGAGTGGGGGCAAGAAACTTACAGGAATGTTTGTTATTGCAACTTGCCCGTAAGGGAAAAACACCCGATACGGATTTGCCTGTTCGTATATTAACAGACTATTTTGAGGAATTTACCCGGAAACATTACGAAAAGATATTGCGTGGACTGAATATAGATGAAGCAACATTGAAAAAAGCAATCCGCGAAATAACGGCACTCGATCCTAAACCTTGCAGTAGCTGGGGAGGTTCTATGGAAACAGCCATGAGTCAGGTTATTCCGGACTTTATAGTGGAAGCTGTTAACGGTGAACTGATTCTCAGTATGAATAGCCGGGGCGTTCCGGATATGCGTATCAACAGGGAATATGCGGAGATGTTCCAGGACTATGCCGGCAATAAGGCGAATCAGACTGCTAAAATGCGGGAAGCTGTACAATTTGTAAAGCAAAAGCTGGATTCGGCACAATGGTTTATTGATGCGATCAGACAACGTCAGGAAACATTACAACGTACAATGGAAGCGATTATCCTGTTGCAGCATGATTTTTTCCTGACTGGAGATGAAGCTTCACTGCGTCCGATGATTTTGAAAGATGTAGCGGAGCGGACTGGGTATGATATATCTACCATCTCGCGGGTGAGTAACAGTAAATATGTACAAACTAATTTCGGCATTTATCCGTTGAAATATTTCTTTTCGGAATCTATGCAAACCGATAGTGGGGAAGAAATTTCTACACGCGAGGTGAAGAAGATAATGAAAGAGCATATCGATAGTGAGGATAAACGGAAGCCCCTTACGGATGAGGAACTGGCATCTATCCTGAAGGAAAAAGGATATATCATTGCTCGCCGTACGGTAGCTAAATACCGTGAGCAGTTAGATATTCCGGTGGCAAGACTACGGAAAGAAATATAAAAACAAAAGGATATGAAGCTTTTTTTTAATTTTATATCAGGAATATTCCATCCATTGTTGATGGTGACGTATGGGGTTGCCATGCTCCTTACATTCACCTATCTGGCTATTTATCCTCCTAGTGTGAAATGGCTGTTGGTAGGAGGGACGTTTCTGTCTACGGCTGTAATTCCAGGTGCATTCATCTATATGATGGTGCGAAATGGGGCGGCTGTTGATTTGGAGTTATCCGACCGTCGGGAACGGATAGTTCCTTACCTGATATTGATAACCTCGTTGATAGTCTGCGCATTTTATATGTATAAGATGATGTTGCCGTTCTGGTTTTTATCTTTGCTGATTGGAGCCAGTGCCGCATTGGTCATTGCACTGGCTATTAACTTTTACTGGAAAATAAGTGCTCATATGATAGGTATAGGCGGTTTTTTCGGTGGTTTGATGGGAATAGCGCGTATCCATCTGGTAAATCCTTATTGGTTTTTTATTCTTGTACTGATAGCTGCCGGTTTGTTGGGTACTTCGCGTATCTTTTTAGGTAGACATACGCCAATGCAGGTTTATGCTGGTTTTTGTCTCGGATTTATATGTACCTTTGTAGCATCAATATTAAGTTATATCTATTTATTCATCTAATAAAAACACTAGAATTATGAATTTTCCTGCAGATTTAAAGTACACAAAAGATCACGAATGGATCCGTGTAGAAGGTAATGTTGGTTATGTTGGTATTACAGATTACGCTCAGAGCGAATTGGGTGAAATTGTATATGTAGATATCACAGCCGAAGGTGAAACTGTTGAGAAAGAAGAAGTATTCGGAACTATCGAAGCCGTGAAAACTGTTTCTGATTTGTTTATGCCGATTAGTGGCGAAGTTATCGAAGCAAATGCAGAACTGGACGACAAACCGGAATTGGTAAACGAAGATGTTTACGGAAACGGCTGGTTAATCAAAATTTCAATTTCAGACCCTGCAGAATTGGATGAACTGCTGTCTGCTGCTGAATACGAACAACTGATTGCAAAATAAATACCGGGTTCATTAATTTATAAAGAAAATATGACACCTGTAGTAAGTATTATCATGGGCAGTACTTCCGACCTGCCTGTAATGGAAAAAGCAGCTAAATTGCTCGACGAGATGGAAATCCCGTTCGAAATGCATGCTTTGTCCGCACACCGTACACCTGCAGAGGTGGAAGCTTTTGCCAAGGGGGCGAAAGGACGTGGAATTAAAGTAATTATTGCTGCTGCCGGCATGGCTGCTCATTTATGTGGCGTAATTGCTTCCATGACTACTGTTCCTGTAATCGGCGTTCCTATTAATTCAACTTTGGATGGTATGGATGCTTTATTGGCAATCGTGCAGATGCCTCCGGGAATACCTGTGGCTACAGTCGGTATAAACGGTGCCCTGAATGCTGGTATTCTGGCTGTTCAGATGCTTGCAGTAGGCGACGAACAACTTCAGGACAAGCTAGCTGCTTATAAGGAAGATTTGAAAAAAAAGATCGTAAAAGCCAACGAAGAACTGGCTAAAGTATCTTTTAAATACAAAACAAATTAATTGATAGTTGACAGTTGACAAGTGGCAGTTCATTGATAACTGTTAACTGTCAACTGTCATATATCAATTGTCAACTGTTAAAGATGGATTATTTTAATTACAGCCGCCGTAAATCTTCTGTTGTAAATATCGGCAATACTCCTTTAGGGGGAGACAATCCAATTCGTATACAATCCATGGCAAATGTATCCACGATGGATACGGAAGCTGCCGTACGCCAAGCAATCCGGATGATTGAAGCCGGATCTGAGTATGTGCGTTTTACCGCTCAAGGCGAACGTGAGGCCCGTAATCTGGGTGTTATCCGTAAGGAACTGGATGCCGCCGGATATACTACGCCTTTAGTTGCAGATATCCATTTTAATCCGAGGGCTGCGGATGCTGCTGCCGAAGAAGTGGAAAAAGTCCGTATCAATCCGGGTAATTATGTGGATAAGGTTAAAACATTTAGCCTTCTGGAATATACGGATGAAGAATATGCGACAGAGTTGCAGAAGATACGCGACCGTTTTGTCCCATTCCTTAACATTTGTAAAGAACACGGAACCGCCATCCGTATTGGCGTAAACCATGGCTCATTGTCCGACCGTATTATGAGCCGTTATGGAGATACTCCGGAAGGCATGGTTGCCTCTTGCATGGAGTTTCTGCGTATATGCCGGGATGAGAATTTCCCGGATGTGGTAATTTCAATTAAAGCTTCCAATACCGTTGTTATGGTAAAAACTGTTCGTTTGCTTGTACAGACTATGGACAGGGAAGATATGCATTATCCGTTGCATTTGGGCGTGACCGAAGCTGGTGACGGAGAAGACGGTCGTATAAAAAGTGCCGTAGGTATCGGGGCGCTGCTTTCCGATGGGATAGGGGATACGATACGTGTCTCGCTGAGTGAAGACCCGGAGGCAGAGATACCTGTTGCCCGTAAGTTGGTAGATTATATTTCGGAACGTGAACAGCACCGGCCGATAGAAGCTGTGCTTGCTCCCGGATACGACCCTATATCCGTAACCCGCCGTGTGAGCCGTGTGATAGAAGGCATTGGTGGTAATTTTCCGCCTGTCGTTATATCGGACCGTAGTAACGGTGATTTTGAATTTGATTATTCGTCCTTGCCGGATTATATATATATAGGTAAAGAAGACCCGGAAAATCTGCCGGATAATTTCCGTTTGCTGGTGGATGCTCATTTCTGGAAAGATTTACCGAATGCATATCCGTATTTTATCGCTTCCGAAGTGGAAGAAATGGCGAAATATCCGAACCGGTTGAAGTTTATCCGGTTGGCTTATCCTGACCTGACGGAACAGGTAATAGATATTTTGAGTAAAGATAAAACGGTGGTTGTTATTCTGAGCACGCATCACCGGAATGGAGTAGCGTCGCAACGGGCTGCCTTGCATCGGTTGATGGCTGCCGGTTGTGATGTGCCTGTCGTATTGCATCATGACTACCGGGAAACGGATATTGAAGCTTTGCAATTGAAATCGGGAGCGGATTTCGGAACTCTTTTATTGGACGGTTTCAGCGATGGCATTATGTTGCATAATGAAGGATGCGAAGCTATGCTGGGGGATAGCTATATGTTCGGCATCCTTCAGGCTACACGTTCCCGAATCAGTAAGACCGAATATATTTCATGTCCGAGTTGTGGGCGTACTTTATACGATTTGCAAACAACGATTGCGCGTATCAAAGAGGCGACATCGCATTTGAAAGGGCTGAAAATAGGAATCATGGGCTGTATCGTAAACGGACCGGGCGAGATGGCGGATGCCGACTATGGATATGTCGGAGCCGGACGCGGTCAAATCAGCTTGTATAAAGGAAAAGAATGTAAACTGAAAAATATTCCCGAAGATGAAGCCGTGGAACGTTTGGTCAGGCTGATAAAAGAAAACGGGGACTGGACGGATTAATTGACAATTGACAATTGACAGTTAATATTTTATACAGGTATTAAACAACTGTCAACTGTTACTTGCCAACTGTCAACTTTTAAATATCTTTGTCCGTTAATAATATATGTATATGGAAGTAAAAATCATCAATAAATCTCATCATCCATTACCTGCTTATGCTACACCTCTTTCCGCAGGAATGGATATTCGCGCAAATTTATCGGAACCTATTGTTTTAAAACCGTTGGAACGTAAGTTGATACCGACCGGTCTATATATTGCTTTGCCGGAAGGTTACGAAGCCCAGATGCGTCCCCGTAGTGGTTTGGCATTGAAACATGGTATTTCCTTATTGAATACGCCAGGCACTATCGATGCGGATTATCGTGGTGAGATTGGAATTATCCTGGTGAATCTTTCGTCCGAACCTTTTACTGTGAATGACGGGGAACGTATTTGCCAGATGGTAATAACTACCCATAGCCAAGTAGCCTGGAAACCGGTTGAAGTGTTGGATGATACGGAACGGGGTGCCGGAGGTTTCGGGCATACCGGAAAGGGATAACCGTTCTCTATTCTCTCAAATGCAAATCAAAAAGACAATGCCTAAAATATTGAAATATATTTTGTTTTTACTGTTGCTGGTACAGGTTGTGCCCGCAATGGCTTCGGATACCAAAAGTACGGCATCGCCGGCATCAACCCGGTTAAGCGAAGCTGACCGCAGAAAGTTCGACTACTTCTTTTATGAAGGACTGAACTTGAAAGCATCAGGTAAGTTTGATGCAGCTTACGATGCGTTTAACTATTGTTTGGGTATAGACTCTACGGCATCGGCTGTATTGTACGAACTTTCTTCTTTCTATGTTCAGTTGAACCGTCCGGATAAATCCGTTGAAATGTTGAAACGGGCGGTAGCCAATAGTTCCGATAATTTCACCTATCGCATGGCGTTGGCCAGTATGAGCCGTAGCCAGGGGATGTATGGCGAGGCTGCTGATGAATATGAGAAACTTGTCAAAGATTATCCTTCCAAGCCTGAATTGAACTATTATTTGGCGGATGCGTTGACGCAAGAAGGTGAAATTGCAAAAGCCATTGATGCCTATGATTCGTTGGAACAGACTATCGGAATGAACGAGGCTCTTTCCATGCAGAAATATAAGCTTTATAATTCGTTGGAACAGTCGGATAAAGCATTTAAGGAAATAGAAAAGCTGGCAGATAAATATCCGATGGAGGCCCGCTACCGTATTATGTTAGGTGACCTTCATCTGGAAAAGAACGACACGGTAAAAGCTTTGGATTATTATAAGCAGGCATATGCCATTGATCCGGCAAATCCTTACTATATCGTTTCCATGGCTAATTATTATGAAGCTGTAGGCGATAAGGATGCTGCGGAAACACAGATTCGCAATGCCTTGATAAACGAACAATTGGATGTGGACACGAAAGTGGCTATCTTATCCCGCTATATCCTGAAATTGCAGCAAACACAGAAGGGAACGGAAAGTGCAAATGACCTTTTTCGGACTTTGCTGGAACAGCATCCGGAAGATACGGAGTTGAAACAGATGTATGGTGCTCTTTTGATGGCACAGGGGAAAAACGATGAAGCCCGCTTCCAGTTCCAGTTGATAACTGAAATGGAACCTGATAATGCGGCAGCATGGCAACAACTATTGAGTTTTGCTTTGAAATCGGAAGATATACCTGAAGTAATCCGTATTTGTACCCGTTGCCAGGAACTCTTCCCGGAGGCTCCGGAATATTACTTTTACTTAGGTATTGCTTACTATCAGCAGGAGAAATTTCAGGAAGCGCTAAATACCTATTATGCCGGCCTGAATATCATTCCTGCAGAGAATGTAGGTTTAAAATCCGATTTCTATGGTCAAATAGGAGACATATACTATCAGATGAAGAAAATGGACCAGGCATACAAGTCTTATGATGAAGCATTGAAATACAATGATAAGAATATTGTAGTCCTGAACAACTATGCCTATTTCCTTTCCCTGGATAAGAAAGATTTGAAGAAAGCAGAGCGTATGAGTGCAATGGCTGTTAAGCTGGAACCGAATAACTCTACTTATCTGGATACTTATGCCTGGATATTTTTTGTACAGGGAAATTATTCTCTGGCAAAGATTTATATAGAAAATGCACTGGCTAACGACAAGACAAACAGTGCAGAGCTTATCGACCATTATGGGGATATTCTCTTTATGAGCGGTGAGAAGGAAAAAGCCGTTGAACAATGGAAGAAAGCTAAAGAAGCGGGCAAAGAAAGTGAAGTTCTGAACCGTAAGATAGCGGAAGAAAAGTATATAGAAGATACGAATATTGCACAATGAATAACAAACAACTTATATTTTTAGTACTTATCCTGCTCCTTTCCGGTTGTAAGTCGAAGAAAGTGGCAATGGTAGAGTCGGGAAGTGCCAAAGCACATAATGAATTTTTTACTTTGATGCAGGAACAGGCGTTTCAGTATGAAACCTTGACTGCACGTTTGAGTGTCGATTTAAATCTGCCGGGTAGTAACCTGAGTTCCCGAGTGGATTTAAAGATGATAAAAGATAGTGCGTTCCAGTTGTCCGTACAGCCCTTTCTGGGCATCGAGATATTCCGTGTGGAACTGACTGTAGATAGCGTGAAGATACTCGACCGTATGAATAAGCGTTATATGGCGGACAACTACTCGAATCTGAAAGAACAGACTCCTATCGAGTTCAATTTCTATAATTTGCAGTCGCTGTTCACCAACCAGTTGTTTTTGCCCGGACATCAGAAGATACAACCAAAGCAATACCGTCTTTTCGAATTGAAACAAGAAGGTTCTTATGCCGAAATCTTTGTAAAAGATGCTTTGGGCTTACTGTATGCTTTTGTTGCTGATGGAGAGGAGAAAATATTGTCGACCCATATAACCGACCCATCCGATAAATATGCGTTAAACTGGGATTATTCGGATTTTCGTTTAACTGAAGGGCAACCATTTCCGATGCGGATGGATGTAAAGGTGCTTGATAAAGGGGAAGCGAAAGGAGGAATTTCTTTATATTTTTCCCGTTTGCAAACCAATGTGCCGGTGAATATGGAATTTTCTGTTCCGGCTAAATATCAGCGTATCACATTGGATCAGATACTCAAATCATTGGGTAATATAAAGATGTAAAGAATGAAAAGCGTTTGGTTTGTTATATTTTCCTTGTTTGTTTTGTCTGCTGCCGGGCAAAATTCAGCCCGTGTGCGCGAACTCGAGAAGCAGCGTAAAGCAGCCCTTGCCGATATCGAAATGACTAACCAGATGTTGGATGAAACCCGTCAGTCTGCCCGTAACTCATTGAACCGGCTCAACCTGATTTCGCAGCAGATCCTTTCCCGTAAAAAAGTAATCAGTCTTTTAAATCAGGAAATTGCGGAGATAGATAAGCAAATCAGCTCTACCCGTAATGAGATAACCAAGTTGGAAAAGGAGTTGGGAAACAAACGTACCAATTATGGAAAGTCCGTGCAGAGTTTATATAAACGGCGTTCTTCACAGGATCGTTTATTATTTATCCTTTCCGCCGATAATTTCGCCCAGTCTCTCCGCCGTATGCGTTATTTACGTGAATATGCAGACTGGCAGAAACGACAAGCGGCTGAGATTATAGATAAGCAACGGGAAATTACCGTTAAACAGCAGGAACTGGAAAAGACCCGTAGCGAAAAGAATGCCTTGTTGGGAACCCGTGAAACGGAAAGCCGTAAGCTACAGGCTGAAGAATCCGACCAGAAGCAGGAGGTCCAGGAGTTAAATAAGAAACAAAAAGACTTACAGGCGGACCTGAAAAAGAAAAAACGTCAGGCAGAGAATTTGAACCGCCAGATAGAAAAGCAGATAGCCGCAGAAATCGCTCGTGCGGAAGCCGAGGCCAAGGCTGCCCGCGAACGTGCCGCCCGTGCGGAAAAGGAACGTCTTGCCCGTGAAAAAGCATCCGGAAAAACACCGACAAAGAAAGAAACAGAACCGGCACGCGATGAACGTGTGGCCGATACCAAAGGCGGATATGCCATGACCCGGGAAGAAAAGAAATTATCCGACGATTTTGCCGGCAACCGGGGACGTTTGCCTTATCCAGTAGCCGGTCGGCATACGATTGTAGCCGGTTTTGGAGAACAACAGCATCAGGAATTGAAGTATGTCCGGACGAATAATAGCGGTATCGATATTATGACCGCGCCCGGAACAGAAGCCCGTGCCGTGTTCAATGGTGAAGTTACCCGTGTGTTTGTTGTTCCCGGATATAATAACTCCGTCATCATCCGCCATGGTAATTACCTGACTGTATACAGTAACCTGAGCGATGTTTATGTAAAGGCAGGGGATAGAGTATCTACCCGCCAGGCTATCGGCCGTGTATTTACCGATACGGAAGACGGTAATTCAACCATCCTGCACTTCCAGTTGTGGAAAGAGAAAACAAAGTTGAACCCGGCTCCGTGGTTAGACTAACCGTAACTGGTCTAATAAACGTATATACGTCTCAATCGCTTCCCGTATTTCCATCATACCGATATATTCGTTGGCAGCGTGCGAACGGGCGGAATTTCCCGGTCCAATCTTTACGGAAGGGAAAGGCATCAATGCCTGGTCGCTCAGCGTAGGAGAACCGAACGGTTCTTTACCTAAAGTGATAGCACGTTGCACGAATGGATGTTGCAGGTCTGTGCGTGTGGAATTTAGCCGGAAACTGCGGGCTTTCACCTCACAACTTACTTTTTCTTTGATTAATTGGAATAGCGTTTCATTGGGATAGAATTCGTTTGTACGGATATCTACTGTAAATTCGCAGCGGTCCGGAACGACATTATGTTGTGTGCCTGCATGAATAATGGTCACACTCATCTTAACCGGTCCGAGAAAGTCACTCTTTTCCGGGAACTGGTATGTATTGAACCATTCTATATCTTTTATTGCAAGGGAAATTGCATTGATTCCTTCATTACGGGCGGCATGACCGGCTTTACCAATGCTGACACAATCCAATACCATCAATCCTTTTTCCGCTACGGCAGGTTGCATCCCTGTGGGTTCTCCTACGATGGCAAAAGAGATAGGAGGGAGTTCCGGCAAAACACTTTCCAGTCCGTTTTTCCCGGACACTTCTTCTTCACAGGAAGCGAGGAAGATCAGGTTATAAGGTTGCTCTTTTTCGGAAAGCACCGTGAATGCTTCGTAAAGCGAAACTACACTTGCCCCGGCATCATTACTGCCTAATCCGTATAGTTTGTCGTCTTCAGTCTCTTCCGGATTAAACGGGTCTTTTGTCCAACCGGAGGCTGGCTTTACAGTGTCTATATGGGAGTTCAGTAAAAGAGTAGGTTTGTTTAAATCGAATTGCGGAGATGCAATCCATAAGTTATTCCCTTTCCGGTGTACCGTATGACCGGCTGCTTGCCAGGTCTGTTGAAGGAAGTCGGCTACATTGTTCTCTTCTCTGCTGAATGACGGACAGGCTATCATGCCCTTAAGTATGTCTATTGCATCGTAATACATAGGAATAGGATTTTTAGTATATCAGAATGTCAGTAATTTATCCACTGTTTCCCTATCATGCTTTAACTGCACTATCAGTTCGTCCAGGGAATTGAATTTAATATCTCCCCGTACATGGTGGATAAAAGCGACGGTGAGTTCTTTATTATAAATATCTCCGGAAAAATCCAGAATGTTAACCTCGAGTGTGATATTGGAACCGTTGTTCAGGGTCGGGCGGTCGCCGATATAGAGCATCCCTTTGTAACGTTTGTCATCCAGATAAACCCATACGGCATATACTCCGATACCGGGAATAATCTTGAATGGTTCGTCCACTTGTATATTTGCCGTAGGAAAACCCAGTTTACGCCCTACTTTATAGCCGCTCACGATACTGCCTTTTATCTGGTAAGGGTAAGTCAGCAAATGTGCGGCATCTTCCACTTGGCAGATTGAGAGCATTCTTCGTATTTCGGAAGAGCTGACGGCCGCTTCACCCTCTGTATAGCGTGATGCCTTTACCACCTTCATTCCGCAGGCTTCGCCATAAGTGACGTATTGTTCGAAGCCATCCTCCCGGTTGTGGCCGAAGCGGTGGTCGTATCCGATAAGCAAGGTGTCCACATGCAGTTTCTCAGCCAGCATCCGTGTAATAAATTCATTGGCCGTCAGGAGGGATAGCTCGTAAGTGAAATCCAGCACGATGCAATAATCGACTCCGGTAGAAGCCAGATGTTCCAGCTTCTCTTCGAAAGAATTGAGAAGTTTCGGCTGATAATCAGAATGCAATACGGCGCGCGGATGTTCGGGGAAAGTAATGACTGCCGAAGGAAGTCCCAGCGATTGCGCCAATTGCTTTAACTCGCCTATCAGGTACCGGTGTCCTAAATGTACTCCATCAAAGAAACCGATGGTAGCAACCAGCTTTACCTTTTTCAGCATGTTTGTGTCTCTGACTATAATCATCGTTATTTCCTGTATTTGCTATTGAATGGCAAAAGTACATAAAAACCATGTATTATAATAATACAAAAATAAATCGTACTTTTGGAGACCTATGGAAGGACAAGTTCAAACGGCAAAACACTATCAACATCTTTATTTGGAATATGCCCCTATGTTGTTGAGGTTCGCCAGGAAATTCGTTTCGGATTTCTTTGCCGAGGACATTGTGCATGATGTTTTTCTGAAGTTATGGGATAAACAAGTGTTTCTTCTTCCTGAGGAGGATATACGCCGCATTCTTTATGTTGCTGTTCGTAATGCCTGCCTGGACCATTTGCGCCGTTTGAATATGGAGCAGGAGATAATAGACCATAGGGCTGTGCAACTTAAACTGGATGAGCTGGATTTTTTTGAATCTTCCGACGAGCTTTTTATGCGCAAAGACCTCTTGAATATCTTAATGTCCAAAGTTAAGGAATTGCCGGAGCGCAGCCAGGAAATTTTCCGCCTGTCTTATCTGGAAGGACTGAAGGCGGCAGAGATAGCCGACCGCTTAGGCATCTCCGTCCGTACGGTAGAAAATTTGCTATACCGCTCGCTGGTTTCTCTCCGTAAAAGTTGTTCCCACCTCTTTTGGCTTATTTTTATGTTATGAACATTTATATATAATATGTTAACCGGATGCTGTTTTTTTAGTTGCTTGTTAACACCCGGAGACCTGCTGTTTCTCATTTAATTTTATGCCCGTGAGAATTTTTTCTCTCCTATATGAAATTTTTTCTCATCGGGAGAAGAATTTTTTCTCATAGCTATGATATTGTTCTCTTACTGTTATGAAATAGTTTTAGTCTGATAAGGCCTTAAAAAAATACCCGGTAGATAATTCTTTCTGTGTAATATTAAGTTGAAAAACCTTTCTTTCCCTCATGAAAAGGAAGAGGTGAATTTTTATGAAAAAAAATCACTTTTCCTGTGAGTACTTTTTTCTCCCCATTCGTTATTAGTTCGTATGGTACTCAGTCAACCGTA
>DXVO01000032.1 GCA_019417325.1 Parabacteroides sp.
GGTCTACATACTGGTGGGAGGAAAGTTTTCCATTACTTATCAGTTCGTGGTTGAAATCGGTAAGTTTCAAGGTCATAACCGTTACCTCGTTTGTTTCATCCGGCAAAACTGTTTCCAGTGTTTCATCTTTCGTACTTTCTTCTTTTTTATCTCCGGCACAAGCCATCATTCCCGCCAGAAACAGTATTACGAACAAATAGTAATATTTCATGCTGTATTTTTTTAACAAAGTTATGTGACAAATATATGTATAAATAATCATGAATTATTAGGAATTATCATTTAATTTAATCTTTAGTGTCATATTTATTATTTAGTGCCTGACAGCGTATTTTTTTCCCTTGCTTTCAAAATCTTTTTGGATTCTTCTCTCATTTCCTGAATAGCCCGGCTATTTACTTTAGGTTCTTTCGTCAATACGGCGTGAACCGCAGCCAGCATTTTCTCGTCCTGATAAAAGTCGGGTTCAGCATAGAGCTTACATAACAGGTAATATGGATAAATACGTTCCGGCAGTATATCGATAGCATGAAGTAATAAATATTCAGCTTTTTGATAATGTCCCATGCTTTGTTCGTTTTTTGCTATAATATAATAAAGCATGGGATCCGCACTTAACTGTACGGCACGGTCCAACAGTTTATTCGCACCTGCATAATCTCCGGTCTTGCCTTTACATTGTGCGGCTTCAAATAGAAATTCCGGTTTATGTTTAAGTTTTGGATAAAGTGAATTATATGTCTCTATAGCAGATGAATAAGCATGTGAATTATATGATATTTTCACTCTGTTCCATTCTTTATATGCATGATAAAAATCTTTTTGTATCCAGAATAAACAGCCACTGAAACTTGTCAGCAGACATAGATATCCCATAGTTATGTATGTTTTTCCGGATTTTATTTTTTCGGATTGACTGTCCGGATTTTTATATTTCTTTTTATAAGTAGCAATAGCTCCCATACTGATGAGTAAAATCCAAAAAGAAGGTAGTTGTAACGGATAAGAGGAAAAAGCGAAAATTATCAACGCCACTATGCCGCCTACCATTCCTATTTGTTTATTTTTTAATCCCTGATAACAGATTATCCCTAACCAGGAAAGAAAAATTAATAATGCGAGTATTCCTTGCTCCGAAGCGATTTGCAGATACTCATTAAATGCATATTCCGGACATCCGGCAACCCGTTTTTCTGTTTCCGTTGCAAGATCCGTTGCAAAATAATGAGCCTGTGCTTCCCGGTAAGCGGCCGGAAAACCACCCAGTCCATGTCCGGTGATAGGTTTTCCGGCAATGGCTTTTCCTGTTACTTTCCACATGAACAAACGCCCGTTTGCCGAATCCTGCTTCATATTGTACATACCTGCCGCAGCACCGGTTAGTATGATTGCTGCACCGGCAATTAATAAAAATGACACTTTGTGGTATTTGATAAATACCCGCTTCGTTTTATCCCATCCGATTTCTTGAACCCAATAAACCATAGCACATGAGAAGGCTGCTGCCAACCATGCCGACCGGCTCATCCCGGCAGGAAGAATCATTATAATGGCAGCTATACATATCCATGCAAAGTATCGGGTAGCCAGCCGGAAATACAAAGCTACGCTCAGGCAAACCGGCAGGATGACAGCTATATATCCGGAAAAGGGACCGGGATTATAGAATGTCCCCGTCAACTGGAACAAGGAATGGTTGGAAACGGCCTCTCCATGTAGTTGCCCCAATCCTAATAAGGCTTCCGCCAATCCCGTACACATCAATGTAAAGATAAACAGCGGTTTTAAAACAGGGTAAGCATTAAATAACCAGCGTAACAGAAACCAGAAAATTACCAGTTGTCCGCCGAACATCAACTTTTCAGGTTCAGGGTTTAGTCCCCAATCATACGTGGCGAGGGTCAGTATCATATAAAGAAGAACCAGCGTATCCGGCAAGGACCATTTAAAGAAATCCTTTTTTCCTGTTAAAGCCAATAAACAGGTACATATGGAAAATAACGGCATAACCAATTGAAACCAGTGGACTTTTCCTATGACCAGCCCGTTCACTAAACTTCTGCTTTCGACAAAAGGGGTAGAAAGCAAAAGAACTCCGGCTATCGCTGTCAGTAAAAATAATAGGTAACGGAACTGTTTCATCTGTATTCTGCTGTTAATGTATTCTTTTTAGAAAACGGTTCCATCTGAATTTACCGCTATAAGGTTCTACCGATTTCCAGATAATCCATGCCTTTCCTACAATATATTCTTCCGGCAGTAATCCCCAGTACCGTGAATCCTGCGAATTTTCTCCTTTATCGCCAGCCATGAAATAATAGTTTTTGAGGAAGCGGTATGCTTTAACCGGCTTATTGTCCAGGTAAGCGACAGAATCTTTATATATCAAACTACCTGCCTGTTCCCATTCGATCAGTTTCCGGTACAGGCAGTAATTGTTTCTATCCAGGATAACAGAGTCGCCAACTTTAGGTATATAAAGCGGCCCGAAGTCTTTAATATTCCAATGCAGAATCGAATCAAAAGGGAAGCTATTGAACACTCCTTCCCCAAAATCATCTTTGTCATACCTGCTGATTAGTTTTTGGGATTCTATATTCCCTAAAGGGATTTCGCAGCCTCTTACGTTGTATTTCCCATTTTCGATGGATAACGTATCACCCGGAAGCCCTACACAACGTTTTATATAGTACTTCATAATGTGCATCTCTATCTTATCCCAATTATGCGGGTGGGGAAAATTGAAAACCAGCACATCATTCCGTTGTACTTTTCGTAAACCGGGCATCCTGTATATATCAACCTGTTCTTCCCTCATGGAAGCAGAGAGGTTAAAAATACGCGGTCCCACCAACAGTTTATTTACCAGTATACAGTCGCCGATTTCCAATTCCGGCTCCATAGAGTCGCTGGGTATGCGGAAAGAAGTAAAAAGAAATACCTGCCCGATAATCCAAAGGCAAGCAATTCCTGCCAACCCTAAAATAAGGTTAAGTATCCAATTCAGTATTTTATGGAGTTTGTTCATCTTCTTTCTTACCAGAATATTTGTTTCCCTTCTTTGTATTCGAAGATCCGTTCATCTTTTCCTCTTGTATGATTTTTCAAATAGAGCAAAGCACCTTTTGGAGCCATGAAATTTAATGAATCGGAAACAGCCGTTTGTATGCCGGCCGATACCCATTCATGGTCCAGATAGAACATTTCATACGAATCCCCTTTCCGGATAAAGTTGTCGGAGTTTCTCGGAGTAAAAGCGATACGGGCTATTGAACAGGCTTTTCCTAAATCCAGGCCACTCCATCCTCCATCAGGAAAACGATAGTCAAAAGAGGTATACGGGTCTCCATCAAATACATTTCTATAATCATGTATACCGTCGAAACTTCCGGGTGTACCGATTACTTTTCCTTTTAGGGCAACCGTATCTACATTATTTTCATAAAATGCCACTTCACTAATATTGCAATGGCTTCCTTTCGGACCTTTATAACGGACATATCGATATTTTTTATCGGTAGCCGGAGAAACAACGGTTATCAACCTTCTCGGTTCGTCTTTTATCTGAAATAGTGTATCCGCATGGCTAAAATCCGGAGCATTACTTCCTTCAAAAATCCCATTTACCATACGGTTAAGGAAATATTCATAGAAGAAATGGAATTTAAACAAAGCAGTAACTTGTTCCATTTCCTGTCCCGGTGTAAAAAAACGAATCGTACCATGCTCCGCATCTACGTGAAAAGGATCTGAAAGCATCTCCAATCCCTCTTTTGTCGAATGTGCCAAACGGCATACTACTCCTCCTTTTACATCTTTGAAGCACACTTTATTTTCAAGGAAATACCCGTAGTCTACCGGTTTCCATTGTTGTCTTGCGGAGAGACAAAGCCAGATAGGTTCAGACTTTTTTATCCGCTTATATAACTTTGTACTGGATATTTCTACCGGGAAACAACCGGAGCCGGCATATATTTTTGTTATATCCTTTATTTGTCCGGTTCTGAAATAGGAGGGAACCGGCAGTCCGGAAGCATTAAATTGTTCTTTCAGAGAGTTGTTTGTACTAAAAGTATGCCTGTATATCTTTCCGGCGGATAAATATACCTCCGGGGCTTTTCTTATTTCGGAATAGGTCAGTATTTCTATCATATACGTATTTTGCTCTTTATCGAGTACAAAATTCCACATATGCGGTGAATTATTATCGCCCCTTAAAGGGACTTCATCTATGCCACAAGGAATACCCAAAGCCCTCATTACATAGATAACAGCGTCAGCATGTTCCCTGCATGTTCCGGATTTCCATTCTACACAGACCTGAGGACCTGTATGAGGAGTAATGGCCAGTTGCTCCGTATATTTTATATTTCCTTCCCTGCGGAACGTATCCAGTAACGCTTGTGCTGCAAAGGCCGGATCTTCTGCTTCCGGAAGTTTACGGATACTGTCTAAAAGCGGATTATATTTCTCATAAATTTGTTTTCTCCAATAGGTTAAAGGTTCGTCACCAATCCGATAGGGCAGGATATATTCGCAGAAATTTTCAAAAGAGACATGTTTCCCCCACGGTTGTTCTTCCCAGACCCTGAATGCTTCATCAATATTCTCTACCAGATATGCAGAATCTACATTTAATAAATCATATTCCATATTCAGTGCAGAGTACGAGAATGGACCATATTTCAGTGCCAACGAATCCCGTATAGAAGCTGGATGCTGGTCTGTCGTAGCAAATAGCTTATATTGTTCCATCTGCCTATCGAGCGTTTTTCCTGTATAATAATAGTAGTAAGGCATATTTTCTATCAGGAATTGCGCAGCCTTCAATTTAAGAGTATCAGCCTGATAATGGTTAAGGACTTTCTCTAACTCTTTCCTGTTATTGCCTGCTAAAGAAAGAGCCTGCTCCAAATATGTATTTTTATTCCCCTTCCATGAACAGGAAAATAAACAAAAAGCAGAAAAGATAATTAGGTATAGTTTCATTTTATTTAGTAAGTTTTTACACTGTCATTTTCTATTAAAAATATACGGATATCCCAACATTTGATGGGAATAGTAAAACGGAGAAGGGCATTCCGGGGGATTTCGTTATATGTTAACGTACTGTCTGTTTCCTGTTCTTGTTGTAAGGAAACAAACTGTTCACTTTGAGTATCCCAATATTGTAGAGTATGGGAATATTCCCGTTGTCCGTCTAATTTCTTTAATGTATAATTTCTTTTTTGAGACTTATCCGGTATGATTTTATGAATGCTACCGGTCGGACTCACATGAAAAGGCACTGTAATAAAACGTAGGTTAGTTCCATTTGGAGAATCGGCAATAATAAAAACATTATCACCAACAATATTTTCAAACGAACAATTTTTACCGTTTCGGTGACCGATAGCAAAAGGTTCCCAATGCTGTTGATTATAGGCGCAAAGGTAAACCTGCGATTTTCTTTTTTCTGTTTTTTTATCAGCAGTTACCGTTATGTTAATCGTTTGATTTGGATATTCGGTGGTTACATCCTCCAATAGTGGACTTTTAAGATAAGTGACATATCCGTCATCTTCTTTTACATTGAAAGTCCTTACCAGTTCAAAATGTGTACGATATACTTTTGCCGGCTTTCTCATCCTTCTTTCAGAAAACATCCATTCATATTTCCGTGGTTGGTCGGAACAGGGGCAAAAAGGATAAAACTTGCCGTTACTGAGAACAGCAGCCCATGTATGTCCCCGGTCGCCTTTCACCCAAGTCGTTTGTTCCATTACAACAGGAATGCCAACTGCTCGCATGATGTAAATACCTAATATACATAAATCATCACAGATTCCTTTTTTAGTGCGGTATGTTTCTTCAATGGAAGGATAAAGCCCTAATCCGCCACTTGTATCATATTGTATAGTCCTCATTAGTTCCTGGTTTATAATAAGACAAGCCTCTAATGGCGTTTTGGGATCAGCCATCTCCAAAAGAGGGAGATAGCGATCCCTAAAATACTGTCTTAAGTTGGATGCTTTTTCAGCTTGTACCCGATAGGGGAGTATATATTTACAGAAATCCTCGAAAGATGTATTCCTTGCCCATTTTTTATCCCACACAGAAAAGGCTAATTCTATATTATTTACTAAATAAGCACTATCAAGAGTTTCTATATCATATCGTTTCTCTTTCACGATTTTATGTCCTTTGCTGAAAAGAGAGTCGAAGTGTTGTTGTATTTTATTTTCTTTAATAATAGATAAATCAGGTCTATATTTATTGCTATTTGGGTCCAGAAAGTATTCGTCTATAGAAAAATTATAAGGCATATTTTCAATCAGGAACTGAGCAGCCAATAACTTTTCTGAATCTTTTTGATAGTGATCCAATATCTTTTCTAATTCAGTTCGATTTTCTTTAGAAAAACGCAGAGAATAAGTTTGCATGCTGTCTGTTTTAGAAAGACAGCATGTTAATGTTAATAATATTATGAAGATACATTTAATCATCTATATATTGTATATATGTATATCCAGAATAAGATATAATAGTTTTATTATTTTTTAAGTAGTAATGTTGTATTTCATCAAAGTAAAATCTGGATTTAAGCCTATGATATAAATGGTGTTTTCGTTAGAATATGATGAAATTCTTATTATTGGTAATTTGAAATTCAATATTTTCTTAAGATTTCCATTGTAATCATATATAAAGAGAGTTTTGGGTAACTTATCAAAATCACGTCCAACTGTAGTCTCATCAGTGGGATCTGTTGCATAATCTCTTTGTAGGGCTACGATATAATCTTTTGTCAAAGTCAATTCAGAAATGCCTTTTTTTCTATAATTTAGACGAATATTGTTGTCAATAATATCGTAATCTATATCACCTGTTTTTTCCCAAACCAGTTCAAAATAATCACCATTTCGTTTATAAGCTGCCATATACGGGAATAATATTGTCGAATAAATTAAATATTCGTTCAAATTACTATACGCTATATTTCCTTGATAGATTTCTTTTTTATTTCCAACATTCTTATCAATAGGATTTTTCCCAAAATTTATACCTTTATAATTAAATGGCTGTTTAAGTCCTGCATCAAAGAATAAGAAATTATCTTTTTCTATTTCAATAATTCTGTTTTTATCTTTTGTATTTTCTCTTTTTATTTGAATTTCTGTTTTTGATTGTTTATCAATATTATTGAAAGAATAATAACCTATTTTGTTTCTATTAATATCACCAATAATCAATTGATTACTGAATGATTTTATAAAAATAGGAGTAATGAAATCATCTGGTCCTTCTCCGATATTTACGATTTTTTTAATTTCTTTGTTGGATTTTAAGTCGATTATGTGTGCTTGCCCTTCTATCTCAAAAGGATCTGTCCAAACAAAATATTTCTCATATAGGAATAATTGACCTGGCATTCGTGTTTCTATACTATCATAAACAATAGTAGGAGAAATATTCTCATATTTTATATTGGTAGAGTGTTTTGAACATGATATTAAGATGAATATTCCTATAATTATATAATATATGGAGACTTTCATTTTATTAAATTATAAATTACAAAAAGTGTTTCAAAAATAATTATTTTTGAAACACTTTTTTTGTTGTTAATTATTGTTTTCTTGCAAATCTATGAGTATTCCCATCTTTTCCATGACAATCTACATCTTCCCATACAGCAACACATCCTGTACGTGAAGTAAAATCAGCATCACTTTCGCCACTAGCTAATGCTTCAACATTAGCCAAAGCTAATTCTGATATTGTAACTTCATTTTCATTCTGATTGAAATTCCATCCTGCTGCAAGAGCAATAACTGTAATGATGACAGTTCCCAAAATACGTTTCTTCATTTTTATGTCAATTTTAATTATATTTGTTTGTTATTTTTTTGAATAAGTTCTCTTTATATTCTATGATATATTATATTATCATAATACACCTCCTTTCTGAGGTTTTAGGGAGTTTGTCAAAAGAGTTTCAAGGCTTGATAGACAGACTCCCTTCCATTCATCACTGAACATTTCCCCTAATTTTTACTTTGACAGGCCTGTTTGTGTTACATCTGATTGTTACAGTTTCATCGAAAAAGCCTGTGTCTTTCGGTGTAACTGTTACTTCTACCCGTAGAGTATCGCCGGGCTTTGCCGGTTTTTTATCATACGTGGCTGTTGTACAACCACATGTGGTATTAATATCTGTTATTACAAGGGGATTGTTTCCTGTATTTATTATTTCAAACGTATTTGTTTTAACTGTACCCTTTGGAATATTGCCAAAGTCGATTTCGTTATTTATTGCTTCGGCTGTTGTCTTAATATGCTTTACCGGATTCTCTTTCCCTGTTAATTGTTTTAGATATAAATCTTTGACCGCAGAGTTATGTATCGGATTTCCCAATGCTATGACTTTATTATCTTTATCCAATAGGAATGTCTGAAACATTATATCTGCGGGAAACTTATTTAATAGATTTAGTTTATTTCTATGATCCACACAGACTGGACGGTCGAATTTATCTATTTTTAATATATAACGTAACTCTTTGTCATCTTTCGATTGAAAGAAAAAGAGGAAGGGGACTTGGCTATTTGTAGCCGAATCAACATACTCTATCAGTTTTTTCCATTTAGGTAACTGTAGTTTACAGCTCGTACATCCTATGGAATCAATATAGATTAAAACTTTATATTGTGATTGTGGAATCTGATAATCCACAGTGTCTGTCACAAAGCGGGTAAAAGTTATATCTTTTGGAAATAGAATCTCTTTCCCTTGCCATTCATTAACAAGACGGGTGATCCTTTCCTTTTCGTTTTCTTTACAGGAAGAGACCAATAGAAGTAGAGAGAATATCAGTAGTAGTTGTTTCATATTTGTTTTTACATTTTGAATTCCAAGATAGGTTCATCTTTTTCAACACAAGTTGCAATAATTGTTTTTGTTTTTTCATTAACATCTATTCCGTAAACAGGATAATCCAGTGTGTATTTACGAACCGGATTCCCTTTTAAATCAAATACATAAATATATCTTCCGCCATCTTCTGGATTTTTTCCTTGTTGATAGATGGCTTCTTTTTCTTTAAACGATACACCATGAAAAACGGTATAAATATATTGGTCGGTTATCCGTATATCACTAAATCCCATGATACCGGTTGGAATGCCTTCCGTACCGACTGTTTGAAATTGAGGCTCTCCGTTAGGACCGTATAGAATAGTATGTGTATTTTCTTTCAGGTTGTATATTTCAATAGCTTCCCCCAGTTGGGTCACCATAGCATAAATGCCTTTTTGAGGATTGTAGTCTGTAAAACTCCTCCATGCTTGAGCTAATGCGGGACGAACTTCTTTTTTATTGTTTGTCTCAGTAGGTATTTCGCCTACGTTTTTAAAAGATTTACCATTGTAGTCTACTTGATGATAACGAAAATCCCCTAAATAGTCTGTTATTAAAAAACAAGTGTCTGTTGCATAAAAATCGAGAGAACGGACTAATTGCCTATCTAATGGTATTATTTGCTCCCGTTTGGCTGTTACTTTTTGAGGATCGATTGACCAACGTGAAATTTGCATCCTGTTGGCATCTAAAACCCAAATTGAATCTAACGAATTGAACTGGAACATTTCAGCAGATAACATCTCTTCCGGAGCTTCCCCACGCTTTCCAAATGAAACTAAATGTTTCCATTCAGGGTAGGAGAAGGCATGAAAATAGTAATCAGTGTTATGCAAATCCATAACAATAGCAATGCTGTCTCTAACCGTTACCCGAAATGGGTAACGGAAGAGAACAGAGTCCAGAGATACTTCCTGTGCTGTCAAATTCTTTTCTTCAGGAAAAGAACTGTAACGGGGATGGAGATTGGGAGGACTGCTACAGGAAATAAAACTGCTTATTATTATAAGAAGGATGTATTTCATTGTGGTCTGAGATTATATGTTATTTTATATTTATATTTATAACCTTTACATTCAATAGAACCAACACCTAAACAATTGAAATTCTCATTACTTTCACCACTGGCTAAAGCTTCTATATTATCGAATGTCAAATCGTTAATTGTATTAGGGGTTGATTGATACAAATAAAATAAACCTCCCATACAGATAATAGCTAAAAACACTTTTACTATTTTTTTCTTCATAACACTTTATATTTTTATTGTTGGCAAAGTAATATAGTGAAGAGAAGGATCGCAATTATACTCACGGACATTTTACGGACACTTAGGATTTGTGTTGTTTATCAGATGATTATGGCAATATTTTTCATGTTCAAGTTTTTGTGTTTAATCTTTTACAAATAAATATTTACCTTTGTACTTCTAAATTAAGATAGTTATGTGGGGCAATAAAGCAAATTATTTTTTAGGGTTATTGATTATATGCATTACATTACTCTTTTGTTTATGGTTAAGATACGACTATCTTATTCAAAAAAATAAATTTCTTTCCATTGCAGCACATTCTTTCGAACAAGTAGTAAAGGCTGAATTGAAAGAAAAGATGAAAGGTATTCCTCAAGTCTTTCAATATGATTCTCATTTTTCTAAAGATAGCATCCTTTGGGAAGAAAAGAATAATTGGGCGTTACAATTTTATTTAACCAGTGAGGATACGCAGAGACAACATCTGGATAGTCTTTTCCATATGACTTTTACTCAGCAGGATATACAAGCTCAAACTGCTATTCGTTGTAAAATAAACATGCAGACAACTTATAGTTCTCCTGATACTTCCTTTTTTAAAAAGGCAATACCTTTACCGATGGTTATTTACAGAAAAAATAATACGCCAGAAGGAAGATGTGAATTACAAGCATATGTACAATTTTCCTTTTTTTCTTTATTAATGCAAGTACCATCATTTGGTTCTATTCTGCTTTTAGAAATATTATCTATTCTGTTTTTAATAGGAGGATGGTGGTATAGAAAAAAATATGTTTTAGCAAGTGGCAAACTTGTTTTGCATACACCTGTATCTCATGAATGGGAACAGCTTCCAAATGGATTATTGTTAAACGAAAAATCAGGGAAATTAAAACATGAGGAAAATATCATAGAATTAGTCGAAAATAGACTAAAATTGTTTATCGCTTTTCTCAGAGCTCCGGAATATTTTCTGGCTCATGAAGAAATTTGCGAAAAGGTCTTGGAACGGAAAATAATTGACACATTGACCATATCAGACCGTGAAGCTGCGATAACAACAGTTAAGCGCTTGCGTAAAGATTTGGCTTCAATATCTTTTATTGAAATCAAATCGAGCAGGGGGAAAGGGTATCAATTGGTTTTTCATGAATCGGTGAACAGATTGTAGCCTTATTTTTATTCTGATTGAAATTTCTGTCTAATTCAAAAGCAATAACCGAAATATTATCTATCTTATTAAAATCTTGATTATAGAAAAATATCCATATATCATTCTATCTTATAATATACAAACATACAAAGTTCGATTTTGTCAAATATTTTTCTATACTCCTTGAATGATGATGGAATATATCCATTTGTTAATTTGCTATTCAAAAAAAGTTCTACATGCTTATCTTCATCATCCATGTATAACAACATTAAAGGGACTATATTAGAGTTATCTATTGGTTTTTCAAATAATTTATATTTTATACGTTTCCCTTCAGGGACATGCATATATCTAAATCCTGTCATACCTGGAAAATATGAAAATAAAATTAAATTATTAATTTTAGAAACATCAGGTACTATTTCAAAAAAAATAGTTTCGCCATTCATTAAATTAGGTTGAAACATAATTGTTTCATCTAAAAAAGATTTAACAAAATTGCCATATTGGAGTCTATCTGCTTTTAATGTAAAAGAAACGCTATCCTTACTAATTTCAACTTTAGTTTTAAATCTCTCAGCATCTTTGGATGGAATAATATCTCTAGATCTATCATTCTTGTCCACTGTTACTGCTTTTATCCCATTATAGTTCTTTTTATTGATATCAATTTTTTTTAATTCATAATTATTAGGTTTTTTCCATTTTTGAGAATATACATCTTGACTAAAGCAACAATATATTGATAAATGAATAAATATGAATAGTATTTTCATCTTAATTAGTTTTATTTTTAAATTTAACAATGTGATAATCAGGGATTTCGCTGGTTGCATAAATGTCTTTTGAGATGGGATCTATTGTAAATGTGATTATTGGCTCTGATAAAATATATTTTCTTAAAGGATTTCCTTCAGCACTAAAAACAAGAATCATATTCAATGGAGCAGGTTTTTTTTCACGGAATGCTCCGGAATATAGAACATATATTTCATTATCAACTACTATTGGAGAGTAATACGCTTCTCTGGCTTCACCATATATAGGAGATATCCTTGAAAATCCTCCTTCCAGTTGCTTTTCTTTAATATGTGGAAAAAAATGATCGGGGCCATGTAATCTTTTTACAAATTCACCTTCAAAATTATATATTTCGATTAAATCTGTTTGCATATGAAATATATAGATGTATTGAAGATGTGAATTTATTGTTATCTGGTTGATGTATGAATTGACTATTTCAATTTTATTTATTTCTTCTCCATATGAAGGAAATTGTCCTTCTGAATATATAGAATCACCCTCAGAATTAAAAAAAATGAATCGTTTGTTTAAAGGATTCATAGTAGTACAAACATATCCTTCTGGCATACGTTGTAATGAATTTACAGCTTCATTAATTGTAGTTGACTTTATTAATTGAGGCTCTTTATTATAACATAAATCATATGCATTATATTCAAAAACAACTCTTTTCTGATTATCAGAAATAAATATACTTGAATCTAATTTTTGAATATCTTTAATCCTTAGCAGTTCATCTGGACCACTACCAAATGATATATACTCACCTGTTTTTTTCTTAGTGA
Organism: Parabacteroides sp.; assembly: GCA_019417325.1. Lineage (GTDB taxonomy): Bacteria > Bacteroidota > Bacteroidia > Bacteroidales > Tannerellaceae > Parabacteroides. The sequence goes on from DXVO01000032.1 coordinate 12,897, forward strand.
ATATATTATATCTATATAATAAGTGTTCAGTTTTTAAATTTCCTATCAATAGTATAGAATCTACTAATAAAATTTTTCCAGGAAACATAACCGGTTCATCAAATTCAATTATTTCAGAAGTTAATTGGATTGGATCTCCAAAATCAGCCGAAGAAAAAGTTAATGCATTTTCATATTTATCATTATTAGCACATGAAACTAATAATGATATAAATAATAAATATATATGGTCTATGTTTTTCATATTTTAAATATTTTCTTTATTGATATGATATACAATAGCTAAATGTATATTACCCATTAAATATTTTCTTAGCTAATAGAACCTGATTTACTTATACATCTCCGGTTCTATTCTGTTTATTCTTACTCATAGGAGTATTCAACAATATGATATTCCGGCTCATCGCTTATCCCGTAAATTTTCTTGTTTTTTTTGTCCACGCTAATGCGGGATACACCTTGATCTAATGAAAATATTTTTTTAGGAGTTCCATTCCAATCGAAAACAAATATTTGTTTTGCCAATAAATTGTAGTCTTTTTCTCCAACATTTTTACCATTATATAAAACGAAAAAATCATCTCCAACATTAACAGGGCTATAGAATGCATCTTTATATGTTTTATCTACAGGGCGAGTTGTTATAACATTTCCGTCTTTATATTCTTTAAAGTTAGGGAAGAAATGTTCAGGTCCGTGTATTCTACTAATTAATGTTCCATTATAGTCATAAATATCAATCAGGTCTGTGAAAAAATGACAGATTGCAACTCTATCAATTTGATTTGTCGTAATAATAGAGCGGTAAGCATCTATAATTTCTACGTTTGTATAATTCGTATTAGAGATAGGATAGGAACCAAAACCTTTTATTCGTTCTCCTGCTTTGTTAAATAAATATAGGGGATATTCAGGGTTATATAAAGAACCAATAATATTTTCACCTAAAAATCCGATTTCCCCGAAAAACTGTTCTTTGACTTTTATTTGTTGATATGGGATAGGATTGGGGTCTGTGACAAACTCATTTATCGTATATTTTGAAATAGTGGAAGTTCCCATATCAAAAATACAAACAGTATCTTGATTTTGTATAAACCAAGGCATTATCATTTCAGTCGGACCTTGTCCTATAGAGATGCATTCTCCTATTTTCTTTTTGGACTTTAAGTCAAATATATGAAATAACTTATTCGTATTTTGGTTACATGTTATTAATAGAGAGTCATATATTTGTAGTTGAGAAGGTTTCATGAGTAAGCTATCAAACTCAACATTATTACCATGTAATGCCTGTTTTATGGGAAAACTATTTTCATTTGTAGAAATAGAATGCTGATACTTATTATTAGATGTACAAGCGGACATCGTTAATAATAATACTATAAATAGTGTTTGTACGGAAGTTTTCATCTGTTTTCTATCAATAAGTTTTTTCATGAACGTCCTTATAAATTAGATATTTTATACAAAGAAATAGAAAGTAGTCAAGAATAGCAATTTTTTCACTGACACTTTTCGAATATTTTATTCACTTTTGATTATCATATTTAGTGTTACTATAAATAATAACAGTAAAGCGCTTGCGTAAAGATTAGGCTTCAATATCTTTTATTGGAATTAAATCAAGCAGGGGAAAAAGGTAGCAGTAGTAATTCAAATTAGTATCGCTACTAATTGAAATTACCTATGCTACTAATATTTTTTAATACTCGAGGCTTGGTTTCACATGCTTATATAGTGTCGTCAAGTACTAAGTAGCCAAATTGTATTTCATCATCAAAAACGAATAGGAGCCTGTTATTACTTTCATCATAGCAGAAGCTGGATATATTGTAGCCGATATCCAAAGTTCGGATATAGTTTCCACCTATATCGAATGCAATAAGTTGAGTTGGAAGGTTTGTTTTTATGCCTTTCACATCGTCCTTTATAAAAGTCTTTTTCCCGGAATATAAAGCAAGTATATGTTCTTTACAAAAGATGATATCCCCATAATAACTATCTTTTGTCTTATCCTTTTTCCAATTAGGCCCATATACGTTCGTTATTAAATCGCCGTTTAAGTTGAAAATACTCATTAAGTCGTGATATGAGTAACACTCTACATATAGATTTTTTTCGGGAGATACAGCGATATTGACTCGTTTTTGAGTAATATCCGGATGTTTGTATTTTAAGATATGTATATCACCTGTATTCATATTCCATTTGGCGACAGATTGATTAAACCCGAAATCTCCGGTAGGTTCTATTATCAAAGCAATAGACAATGTATCATTTATATAGTAATACTTATCGGGGAATAATCTTGCGTTCATTCCGGTTTTTTCTTTTGCCTCATAAAGCGGATTGGCAAGTACGCTATCTAAGTCATAACAGAATATTTTTTGTTTGCCGTGGTCCGAAACAAAAAAACGACGGTTTTTTGCATCCGTTCCGATACATCCCATAATCGTAATTTCACCAGGTCCCTGTCCCTGATAGGTACTGCTGGTTATATATTCAAATGTATTTTTATCGAATAGATGGATTTGTTTATCTTGAGGTTTATAGTCTCCTATAATTAAAAAATTATCCATTAAATACAATCGGGAGATATTACTAATTAAGACATCCTCAATCTTTATTTCTTTTATTTTGTCGTGAACATGGGTTATTTTATTCCGTTTGTTCTGGACTTTTTCTGTCTGGGAGTGTTGCTTAGTACAGCTCAGAACTGTAATAAAGAGTAAAAAGTATATGGCTTTATTCATTTGGTGAGCATGGATCATTGGTTTATCTTAACAAGTTCAAATCTTTTAAAACTCAACTCATCATCGCTAAATTTAGGATTAAGATAATGGCTGTCGGATATATAAAGGCCATCTTCTGTTATAAACATTAAAGTAGAGTTGTAGGTAAAATCAGGAAATAACGTTTCCCCTAAAATATTGAAATCTTTATCCAAAATAATAATAGAGAAATTCTTTCTACCGAAGTCCATCAACTCTAAAGGTCTTATGTCATCAGCTATATTTGTTTTAGGATAGGCTATCCGGTAATATACGTCTCTGTATTTATCATATAGGATATTTCCATAATTCGGGATTTCGCACATATCTTTAAACGTAGTATTGCCGTAATCGTCGGGAACTGTTACATGTTCAAAGTTTGAACTGGGCGTTTTGATTTTCCTGAATGTTTGGTGCTCGATATCTGTCACATATAAATCTTCATCAAAATAGAATGAATATACGAACCCTTTAGTGTTGAAGCAACGACTGACATATAATTCTATACCTGCCTTTTTCAATTCATTGTCTGTTCCGGGGAAAGCCGGATAGGTGAGGGGTAAAGCATTTACTTTAGCTGTGCCAAGGTCGATAGTTGCGCAGATAGGATTGGGGGTTATATGCCTGTTGCACGAAGGCATGATGAAAAAACGGTTCTCTTTAAGAACTCCGGGTATGGATAAGAAGGAAGTACTGCAATAGGTACTCAAAGTAGAACCTTCTTCGGTATTTTCATACGAAAATGTATTAAGAAGTTTACCCTCGTGATTTGTCAGGTAGATTTCAGGTAAATCACGAGAGGTTACAAAGATGCTGTCTAAATTGTGAATATAATATCCCCATATGTTGCCTACACCATTCATACCTTCAATATTATATGAAGTTTTAAATTCTAAATTACAACTGCTTAAATCATAAAATAGTATTTCATTTCTATTCGGATTCTGAAATGTAAGATATTGCTTATTCCCTTTGTCTGCATATATAAACAAAGTTTTGGGAGAATTTTTTGTTTGGTTGTCTATTGGAAATAGCAATCGATTTCCGGTTTCCTTCAAAATGTATTTACTCTCTTCTTTATGACAGGAGGTGAAGGATAATAAGATTATCACAATTATGAAATAGGAAAGATGAATCATCTTATTGGTTGAATCTGTGGCTCGGCAATGAATCATAGGATGTATTTCTTTTTTAAACTGTTCTTACTTTTATTATTTCAAATGAATTAGTTGTAATACAATATTATCATCGTTTTCTTTTTGATCTACAAGTCTGCACCATGTGCTATCGTTCAAATAAAATATCTTGTTGTTGGATGAATTAGAATCATCTATATCATTTGTAAAATGCTTAAAAACAGATACGTTATTGTTCTCTCTATCTATCATAACCCATTTGAATGGAGATTCTTCCTTCCCGAAAATGAAATAATTGATTATAATATATCTGTTCGATACACAAAAATCGGACATCATTGCTTTCTGGTTTAAATCATTTTCGCTTAATACGTCCTTTTTTCGTACCTCGTTTGGCAGATATTGCTTTAGATTAATTCCATATAGCTTATGCAAGGAATCATTTTCGATAAGATATATGTTATCATCATTCCTGTCGTAGTAATAGATTGAATTTTCTGTTTGTGTAATATATGTAGACATAAATTCAAACTCCTGGTCTTCTCCGGAATCTTCTAACAACGGATGGATTGTTTTTTTATCAGGATGATATAGCCAAAGCCCGTTCTTTCCGTACCTTTTATTTATGCAGGGTTGTATCATTAAGAATTTACGACTTTTTGTAATGGCGAAGTCCCGGATGAACGAATCCATTTTGTCTGATGATATAAATGCTCCATTGTATGAGTATTTATTAATTTTGAAGTTCATCATATCATAGATATATATTTGATTCAATATAGTATCTACTGCAATCGAGTTGTCATCGCGATACTCTTCCGGGCCTTGGCCGATATAATTAATCTGTTTTACGAAATCTCCATGGGTTGTAAAGACAAAGATTCCTTCATGCCTTGTGTCCTGAATAATTAGAGTATCCTTATCAAAGAATATTTTTTCTATATCGGACAATAAACATTTGTTTCCAGCTTTTAGGACGATATAGTCCAACTTTTTTGATATTTGCGAGTAAGTTAGTTTTTCTGAATATTCATCCAGATTTATATCAATCCGACTATTCTCTTTATGACAGGAAGAAAACCCTAATAAGATAAATATCATTATTAGTAGTGTGGTTTGAATTTTCAACATAGATATCCTTTCATTTTCAAATTCTTTACAAAGAAAGAGAATACAATGAATATAAGCAATTTATTATCCGGACATTTTTCTAAAACGCCTGTTCTGTTTGATATTTATATACTACCGGATGAGTTTATCCCAACAAACTACTTTTGTTCGCAACATACCTATAAAATCTTATCGAGGCCCGGGTCGGAATAGGTTCCACACCCCGGTCTCAGGAGCTGTAGGGCCCGGGTCGGGGACTTTCCGGGAAGGGGATATGCTGGAGTTTTCTTTACTACTTTCTCCGGAAGATTCAGGGAACTTTGGTAAAAAAGATACATGATATCGGAAAGAAAGGAAGTGAATTAACTATTTTGGCGCTTATTCAATGGGGAATACATGCTAAAAAAGTCGATAAATAAACATTTATGATAGTTGAATCAGGAACTATCATAACTTTAATCCATTGGTTATTAGTGGTTTTATTGAATTTATGAGAGTATGATAGTTGTTTTGTAAACATTTCAGGAAAGAAGAAACCCATATGGACAGGATACGGATGCATTGCAAATATCCTTGTCCATATGGGTCACCTTATTTTAATATGCACGTGCAAACAATACGCGTTGTGCGGACGGTTTACCGGTAACCATACATTTGCCCGGAGTCTTGTCGCCAGCCAAAGGTATGCAACGGATGGTTGCTTTTGTTTCGTTCTTTATCAGTTCTTCTGTTTCAGGAGTGCCATCCCAGTGAGCCATGATAAAGTAACCGTCTTCAATCTTTTCTTTAAATTCATCGTAAGTCTCGACAGTGATTGTGTTGGCTGTACGATGGTCTAATGCTTTCTTGAAGATGTTTTGCTGGATTTCTTCCAATAAGTTCTGTACATATGTTTCGATACCATCGCAAGTAACCGTTTCTTTTTCAAGCGTGTCACGGCGCATTACTTCGATCGTATTGTTTTCCATATCACGGCCACCCATAGCAAGACGTACAGGAACACCTTTCAATTCATATTCGGCGAATTTCCATCCCGGTTTCTTATTGTCGGCATCATCAAATTTAACCGAAATGCCTAATGCTTTCAGTTTGGCAACAATACCATTTACTTTCTCTGTAATTTGAGCCAACTGTTCCGCACTGCGGTAGATAGGAATAATAACTACCTGGATAGGAGCAAGGTGCGGAGGCAATACCAAACCGTTATCATCCGAGTGAGACATGATAAGAGCACCGATTAAGCGGGTGGATACTCCCCAGGATGTAGCCCAGGCGTAATCCGTCTTACCTTCCTTGTCGATAAATGTTACATCAAAAGCCTTACCGAAGTTCTGTCCCAAGAAGTGGGATGTACCTGCCTGAAGAGCTTTTCCGTCCTGCATCATCGCTTCGATTGTATATGTATCCAAAGCTCCTGCAAAACGTTCGCTGGCAGATTTTACCCCTTTGATAACCGGCATTGCCATATAGTTCTCAGCAAAATTTGCATATACGTCCTGCATTTTCTTTGCTTCGATTTCTGCTTCTTCACGGGTAGCATGTGCCGTATGTCCTTCCTGCCACAGAAATTCGGCTGTACGGAGGAACAAGCGGGTACGCATTTCCCAGCGCATCACATTCGCCCACTGGTTGCACAGGATAGGCAGGTCGCGGTATGATTGAATCCAATTACGGTATGTATTCCAGATAATGGTTTCGGAAGTCGGACGGATAATCAGTTCTTCTTCCAGTTTAGCTGCCGGGTCTACAACGACACCTGTACCGTCATGGTTTGTTTTCAGGCGGTAGTGGGTTACAACAGCACATTCCTTGGCAAACCCTTCTACGTGTTCGGCTTCCTTACTTAAGAATGATTTCGGGATTAATAATGGGAAATAAGCGTTTACGTGACCGGTTTCCTTAAACATATCGTCAAGGATACGTTGCATCTTTTCCCAGATTGCATAGCCATAAGGTTTGATGACCATACAGCCGCGTACAGCAGAATTTTCTGCCAAATCCGCTTTGATTACCAGATCCTGGTACCACTGCGAGTAGTTCACACTTCTCGGTGTCAGTTCTTTCAGCTCTTTTGCCATTTCTTTATTTATCTATATGTTGTTTTTCTATATAATAACGAGGGGCAAAGGTACAAAAATATTTATATCTTTGTCAAAATCAATTTTTATATAGACCATGGATACACGTAGAATTATCATTCGATTTTCAATCTTGTTGTTATTTTTTATTCCCTTATTTGTAAATGCCCAGAGTACAAAGCCGCTTCGTTTAGGTGTGGCGGGAGTATCCCATGGACATCTGCATGAGGTAATTGTCCGTATGGACAGGGGGGATTTTGAAGTGGTGGGTGTTGCCGAACCTAATTTGCAATACCGGGAACATAACGGACTCAGGAATAGATTGCCTGATTCTTGTTTTTATGCTGATTTGGAAGAAATGCTGGACAAAACCAAGCCGGAAGTGGTAGTTGCCTATGGCTCTATTTACGACCATCTTGCCGTAGTGGAAGCATGTGCGCCCCGGGGTATCCATGTGATGGTAGAAAAGCCATTGGCTGTCAATATGAAACATGCGAATCGTATGGCTGACCTTGCCCGCAAGAATAATATCCTTTTGCTTACGAATTATGAAACGACCTGGTATAACACCAATCATGAGGCCTACCGGTTGATCAAGGAAGAAAATGCCATCGGAAAAATAAACCGTATAAATGTCTATGACGGCCATCAAGGGCCTTTCGAGATAGGATGCGGCAATGAATTTACCGACTGGCTGACCGACCCGAAGTTGAACGGGGGAGGTGCTGTGATAGATTTCGGCTGTTATGGCGCTAATCTGGTGACTTGGTTAATGGACGGACAGAAGCCTGTCAGTGTATATGCAGTTTTGAAACAATTGAAACCGGACAAATATCCTAAAGTTGATGACGATGCTACAATTATAGTAGAATATCCTTCTGCGACTGTTCAGATTATGGGTTCCTGGAATTGGCCGATAAACCGGAAAGATATGCACATATATGGTAACAAAGGATTTATCTACCAGGATACCCCGACAGCCATGCGTGTCTATAAAGATCATATGGGAATGCAATGGCAAGCGCCGGACCTGCAAGCGCCTTACAATGATTCTTTTTATTATCTGAAAGCGGCTGTGCGCGGAGATATTAAAGTCGCACCCACGGATTTATCTTCACTCGAAAATAATCTGATTGTTGTTGAGATATTGGAATCTGCCATAAAAAGTGCAAAAAGCGGAAAAGCTATCAAATTGCAATGACTTAACAGTTAAAAAGCTATTACTAACATAAAAAAGGCTGTTTCCGTGATGGGAACAGCCTTTTTATATGTAGATTTAAAAATCTGCTTATTTATACGGTTCGCCTTTGATAGCAGCGATACCCGGAAGAACTTTTCCTTCGATAGCTTCCAGCAAAGCACCACCACCTGTAGATACATAAGAAACTTCGCTTGCGATGCCGAACTTGTTTACACAAGCAACAGAGTCACCACCACCTACAAGGGAGAAAGCGCCGTTCTTAGTAGCTTCAACGATTGCGTTACCTACTGCACGGGAACCGTCTGTGAAGTTTTCAAATTCAAATACGCCTGTAGGACCATTCCACAGGATAGTTTTTGATTTCTTGATAACGTCAGCATAGATTTCAATCGTTTTAGGACCTATGTCAAGACCTTCCCAACCGTCAGGTATTTCGTTTACGTTAGCATAAGCGGTGTTTGCATCGTTGCTGAATGCGTCTGCAATCTTAGCGTCGACAGCCAATACCAGGTTTACGCCTTTTTCTTTAGCTTTCTTCATCAGGTCGAGAGCCAGGTCTAACTTATCGTCTTCAACGATAGAATTACCAATCTTGCCACCCTGTGCTTTTGTGAAAGTATAAGTCATACCACCTGTTACGATCAGGTTGTCTACCTTATTCAATAAGTTCTCGATGATTTCGATTTTAGAAGAAACCTTAGAACCACCCATGATAGCAGTAAACGGACGGGTAATATCGTTCATTACTTTTTCTACGGCTTTTACTTCTTTTTCCATCAGGTAGCCGAACATCTTGTGGTCTGCATCGAAATAATCAGCAATCAGAGCCGTAGAAGCGTGAGCACGGTGAGCTGTACCGAATGCGTCGTTTACATAAGCGTCAGCATAAGAAGCCAATCTCTTAGTGAAATCTTTCTGGCTTTCTTTAACAGCTTTCTTAGCCGCTTTCTTTTCTTCGTCTGTTGCATCTTCAGCCAAACCTCTCGGTTTACCTTCTTCTTCAGCATAGAAACGAAGGTTTTCAAGCAACAATGCTTCTCCCGGTTTCAAAGCAGCAGCTTTAACGCCGGCTTCTTCGCCGATACAGTCGTTTGCAAACTGAACTTCAACACCCAGCAGTTCTGATACGTGTTTCAGGATGTGTTTCAGTGAATATTTGTCAGTAACGCCTTTCGGACGTCCCAGGTGAGAACCGATAATTACACTACCACCGTCTGCCAGAATTTTCTTCAGTGTAGGAAGGGCGGCACGGATACGAGTGTCGTCTGTGATGTTGAAATTTTCGTCCAAAGGAACATTAAAGTCAACTCTTACAAATGCCTTTTTGCCGGCAAAATTGAAATTGTCAATTGATTGCATAACTATTATATTTAAATTCTGTATTAAAATATCACGCTTAGCGCTCGCAAACTTACATAAAAATATTTTAAGTTCGTTGTTTCAGATTCCATAATTATCGACTTAATAGAAAAAAAGGACTTGTGTAGAAAAGGCTAAGAGCATATTGTAATAATTTTTTTTCAAAACTTTTAATAGTCGATAATAAAGCTGTCTTATATATTTGCCACCAGCTATTGATAATCATTTTTGTAAGAAAATTTTTAAACAATGCGAACTAATCATCTTAATTTGTTACTTGTACTCGTACTTGTATGTTTTTCGATGAGTACACGCGCATATGGCGCAGAAGAAAATGTGATGTTGTATACTCCCTACACCAAAATTGCAGTTCCACCGGGAGAGTCTATCAATTACAGTGTCGACGTCATTAATAACTGTGACGAAGTGAAGAACGCTTCTATTTCCGTAGAAGGGATTCCGCGGGGATGGAAATACGAGATGAAGGCGGGAGGCTGGACTGTCAACCAGATATCGGTGTTGCCTGGCGAAAAGAAGAATTTTACTTTTAAAGTCGATGTTCCGTTTAAAGTTAATAAAGGGACTTACCGATTTTCTCTGGCAGCTCCCGGAGTTGTTGAATTGCCGTTGAGTGTAACTGTTTCCGAACAGGGTACTTATCAAACGGAGTTATCTACAAAACAACCTAATATGCAGGGAAATTCCAAGTCGACCTTTAATTTCAATGCTTCTTTAAAAAATCAGACAGCCGACCAGCAGCTATATGCTTTGATGGCTGAAGCTCCGCGGGGATGGAATGTAACATTCCGGGTAGGAGGCAAGCAAGCTACTTCGGCACAGGTGGAAGCCAATGCCACAGAAAATATAAGTATAGATGTCAGTCCGGCTGCTAATGTTCAAGCGGGTAGCTATAAAATACCAATCCATGCAACAACCAGTTCGACTTCGGCTGAAATAGAGTTGGAAGTTGTTGTCACCGGTTCCTATGAAATGGAGCTAACGACTCCGCGAGGCTTACTAAGTACGGACATTACGGCCGGAGAAACGAAACGTATTGATTTGGTTGTTCGTAACAATGGGTCTGCCGAACTGAATGATGTTCAGTTGACAGCGAACAAACCTGTAGATTGGGAAGTCTCTTTTGAACCGTCTAAAATAGAAAAACTGACAGCCGGCAGTACAACGAATATCACTGCAACAGTAAAAGCATCCAAAAAAGCACTGCCCGGCGACTACATTACAAAGGTCACAGCCAAAACCCCCGAGGTGAATACAACAACCGAATTCCGCATATCTGTTCGCACACCGATGATTTACGGTTGGCTGGGAATACTGATTATTATTATTGTATTGGGTGGCGTTTATTTTCTGGTCCGCAAATATGGAAGGAGGTAAGTCATGTGCCAGTTTGTTATCGAACTTACCGGTTTGACAAAAAAATATGGGAATTTCACAGCTGTTAATGAGCTGAACCTGACTATTCGAAAAGGTGAAATATTCGGGTTACTGGGGCCTAACGGAGCAGGAAAATCTACTACCATATTAATGATGTTAGGTTTGACGGAACCGACATCCGGCTCTGTAAAAGTATGCGGCATCGATTCTACAACTCATCCGATAGAAGTAAAACGGAAAGTCGGATATCTGCCGGAAGACGTTGGTTTCTACGAAGATATGACAGGATTGGAAAATCTGCTTTATACAGCGGCTCTGAATGGTATTTCCAGAAAAAAAGCATGCGTGAAAGCCGAACAATTACTTGACCGGGTTGGTATATTGGGAGAAGCGAATAAAAAATCCGGAAAATATTCTAAGGGGATGCGCCAGCGTTTAGGTTTAGCTGATGTATTAATAAAGAATCCCGAAGTGATTATTCTGGATGAACCGACCTCGGGAATTGATCCTGCCGGTGTACAGGAGTTTATGAATTTAATTTTGCAGTTGAGCCATGAGGAAGGTTTGACAGTCCTTTTCTCTTCCCATCATCTGCATCAGGTTCAGCAAGTTTGCGACCGGGTCGGCTTGTTTGGCAATGGCAGGCTTCTGACCCAGATAGAACTTTCGGCTTTACATAAAGCGGAACATGGACTTGACGATATTTATAATCAATATTTCGGGGGGAGGGGCAGTCATGAGTAACACAAATCATCCTTTTTGGGTTATTGTCAACAAAGAAATCTCCGATTATGTGAGAAGTTGGCGTTTTATTATCCTGATTGCTATCATTGCGTTGACATGTATGGGGTCGTTGTATACGGCTCTTACAAATATTCGCGATGCCATAAAACCGAATGATCCGGATGGCGCTTTTCTATTCCTGAAACTGTTTACGGTCTCAGACGGGACATTGCCGTCATTTGTCGTATTTATCAGTTTTCTGGGGCCTTTGCTCGGAATCTCTTTAGGGTTCGACGCAATCAATTCGGAGCAGAATAAAGGGACATTGAGCCGTATCTTATCCCAACCTATTCATCGGGATTATTTGATTAATGCAAAATTTATGGCTGCATTGATTGTGATTGGCATGATGTTGTTTGTCCTGGGTTTCCTGGTAATGGGATTCGGTTTGATTGCGATAGGTATTCCGCCTACGGCAGAAGAATTTATACGCATTGTCTGTTTCCTCCTTGTGAGCCTTTTTTATGTAGCTTTTTGGTTGAGCCTGTCTATCTTCTTTTCCATACGTTTCAAACAGGCGGCGACGTCAGCTTTGGCATGTATAGCGATATGGCTGTTTTTTAGTGTTTTTTATAACATGATTATCAATCTGGTAGGGAAGGCGCTGACTCCTTCTGTTTGGGCTTCCGATTATCAGGTGATCGCTTATCAACGGTTTATGTTGGGATTGCTGCGGTTCGCGCCAAGTGAGCTTTTTAGTGAAGCGACCATGACATTACTTATGCCTTCCGTAAGGAGTATCGGGCCGTTGACAATGGAGCAAGTACATGGTGCGATACCAAGCCCGTTACCTTTAGGGCAAAGCCTTTTGGTAGTCTGGCCCCAATTGACCGGATTGATTGCTGCAACTGTAGTATGTTTTGCTTTGTCGTATATTTCTTTTATGAGGAAAGAAGTGCGGTCGAGGTAAGCTATAAAAGGACACTATGCCACTGGCATATGGCTACTTTATTAAATGAGCCAATCTCCTTGCGTTTATCAGGGGATTGGCTCATTCATCGATATTTGTCAGAATTTTATTCGGTTAGTTTGAAACGCAAACGTAACCGTCCTTCCGTATAATCGTAGGTAAGCATTTTAAAATGACCGATTTCAGAGGTATTGCTTACATGTGTGCCGATGCAGGCACAAGCATCATAATCGCCTATACGTACGATACGGAGTGTTTCGCTTACATCATCCGGAAGTTTACTTAAATCGACAATCTCTCCAGCCTGTTCCAATGGCATAAATTCGATGGTAACCGGAAGGTGGCGGTCGATAACTTCATTCACTTTCCGTTCTACTTCCGCCATCATTTCGGCTGTCGGTGCTTCGGGAAGGAGGTAGTCGCACTTACTTTTTTTTCTTTCTATATGGGCATTTTTTGAACGCGGGCATCCAAACATCCGAACCATTGTCTGGTTCAATATATGTTCTGCTGTATGCATAGGTGGATACTCTTGTTTGTTGTGATCGTTTAATTGGATTTCTTGTTCCATTTTTCTATCTCTTTTTTAAGTATGCTATAAATATGTATATCCGTATAGGTTCCGGAAGCCAATAATTCACCTTCACGTTCGGTACCCTCGTGGGTGAAGCCCAGACGTTGGGGAATGGCATTGCTTGGCTGGTTTTCTACCGCACAACGAATTTGAATGCGATTCATTCCTCTTACATTCACAGCCCATTTACATAAATAACGAACAGCGGCTGTTACGATACCTTGCCCCCGGTATGCTGGAAGAAGCCAGTAACCGATTTCTGTACGATGGTTGTTCCAATCTGTAAAATGAATGCCAATCAGTCCGCATAATTCCGTACCTTTTTCCAATACGAAAACGATATCCCTCCGTTCATAAGGAACTTCTAATACGGATTTGAGGAATTGTTGTTCATCGGATACGCTTTTTAGAGAATCGACAAATGGAAGCCATACACGTAAGTCTTCCCTGTTTTTGTCTATTGCATGGAATATTGCTTCACCATCTTCGAAACAAGCCTCCCGGATTGTATATTCAGGAAGATCCAAAGCATGGGAGTGGGGACGAATACTTTTTTCAAAAGCTTTTCTTTCATTAGTACCCCTGTAATAAACCAGGCCGCTGTATTTGAATCCTAACGTATCAATCAGGTGGAGCATATAGGCATTATCAAAGTTAGTATCGACGCGGAAGTTGTAAATGCCTTTTTGCCGACTGACATTTTCAGCCTCTTGCATAAAACGTTTGGCAATGCCTTGACGTTTAGCTTCTTCTGCAACAGCCAGGCGATGTACAATCATATATGGAAGCTCATTGGACCATTTGCCGTCAATCTCTTTATATGCAGGTTCTCCGTCAAAAGAAATAACGCCATAAGCTATAATTCGGTTATCAGCCAATAACACATAGCCGTTTCTATCCCGGATATCTTGTTGTATGGTTTCGATTGCCGGATAATTATCGTCCCATTGCTTGCTATTAAGGCGGCGCATTTGCGCTTTTGCCTGTAATATGATTTCCCAGAGGCGTTCAATTTCTGTTTCTTCGGCGAGCCGGAAAGTTAGAATAGGGCCGGAGGTTGTATTTTCCATATCTTTCTTACGATTCTTCTTTTTAACTTTAATAATTCAAAGATAGAGATAAAAAACGAAAGATTAAGTAAAAGCTATTTTTTTGCTTTGATTTCAACTTTTGATAGGCTATATCATATTAATATGTACCTTTGCCGCCTGTAAACAATAAACAAATATCATTATGTCAGTTGCAAAAAGGGATTTAGAGGATAATAGAAAAGTAACTACGCATCGTCTGATTGAAATGAAGCAACGCGGAGAAAAAATCTCCATGTTGACAGCGTACGATTATTCTATGGCTCGCCTTATCGATCAGGCAGGTATGGATGTTATTTTGGTAGGAGATTCAGCATCCAATGTGATGGCAGGAAATGTAACGACACTTCCGATTACTTTGGACCAGATGATTTATCATGGTAAATCTGTAATGAAGGCTGTTAAACGTGCTTTAGTTGTTGTCGACTTACCTTTCGGAACCTATCAGGGAAATTCCAAAGAAGCGTTGATTTCGGCTATCCGCGTGATGAAAGAAACGCATGCTGATTGTATTAAACTCGAAGGAGGCTCAGAAATCAAAGAATCCATTGAACGTATTTTATGCGCCGGTATCCCGGTAATGGGACATTTGGGCCTGACTCCCCAGTCAATCAATAAATTTGGAACTTATACCGTTCGTGCCCGTGAAGAAGCGGAAGCTCAAAAATTAATAGAAGATGCTCATCTGTTGGAAGAAATCGGTTGTTTCGCAATTGTTCTTGAAAAAATACCGGCAGCTTTGGCAGCACGTGTAGCTTCCGAACTGACAATTCCTATTATAGGTATCGGTGCCGGTGGCGGAGTGGATGGCCAGGTACTGGTTATGCATGATATGCTGGGTATCAACCAGGGATTCTCTCCTCGTTTCCTTCGTCGTTATGCAGATATAGGTGAACAAATCACCCGTGCCGTGCAAACATATATAGAAGATGTAAAGACACAAGATTTCCCGAACGAAAAAGAACAATACTAATAAAGTGTTTTCTCAAATTTTAATCGGAGCAGCTTCATCTGGTAGTGGTAAAACCACATTTACCTTGGGGCTGCTTCGTGCTTTAAAAAAACGTTCTTTACAGGTTCAGCCGTTTAAATGCGGACCTGATTATATAGATACACGCCACCACCGGATGGCTGCCGGATGTCCGTCTATCAATCTGGACGGTTTTATGATGTCCGAAGATCATATCCGCGATTTATATACCCGCTATACAGCAAATGCAGATGTTGCAGTGGCAGAAGGTGTAATGGGCTTGTTCGACGGATATGACGGTATGAAAGGAAGCAGTGCCGAAATCGCCCGTACATTGGATATTCCGGTCGTATTGATAGTAAACGCAAAAAGTACAGCCTATTCAGTCGCACCTCTATTATATGGTTTCAAACATTTTAATAAGGAAATCCGGGTTGTAGGTGTAGTATTCAACTTTGTGGCATCCGAAAGCCATTATTCGTATTTAAAGCAAGCCTGTGAAGATGCCGGAGTAGAAGCGCTGGGGTATCTTCCTAAACAAACAAATATTGAAATTCCCAGCCGCCATTTAGGATTATCACTGGATGAAAACTTTTGTTTTGACGAGTTTGCAGACCGGATTGCCGATTTGGTGGAAAAACATGTGGATATAGACCGGTTACTGGCAATCTCCGCTTACAATAAACTCGTACTATCTTGTGGGGAAAGAGGTCCGGCAAAAACGACACGTACACCTCTGCGTATAGCTATCGCCCAGGATGCAGCATTCAATTTTGTTTATGAGGAGAATATACAGTTGCTTCACCGTATAGGAAAAATAGTGACGTTCAGCCCTCTGAAAGATCCGTTTTTACCGGATGCCGATTTCGTCTATCTTCCCGGAGGATACCCGGAATTATACCTTTCTACGTTAGCTTCCAATTTTACCATGCTACAATCTGTTCGCGAATATGTGGAAGAAGGCGGTAAACTGCTGGCGGAATGTGGCGGGATGATGTATCTTTGTAATCATATAACAGATACGGATGGAACTGTATATCCGATGGCCGGGATATTAAACCAGTCTGCGACCATGGAGCAAATGAAACTTAGGCTGGGCTACCGCTCTCTGAACTATAAGGAATATAGAATGAAAGGACATGAGTTTCACTATTCCCGTATTGTTCAACAGGAATCCCCACTTTTATCGGTAGCCACTGCATTTACGGCAAAGGGCACTCCGGTTGATACCCCTTTATATCGTTACAAAAATTTATTGGCAGGATATACTCATTTGTATTGGGGAGATACTTCCCGGAACAAATGGTTGATGGATTTTCTTTTTAATCTGTAAAAATAGTATAAGCATTATGAGAATATATACCCGTGGAGGAGATAAAGGACGAACCGGTATACATGGCGGCCAACGTGTGGATAAAGATGATATACGTATTGAAGCAAACGGGACATTGGACGAAGCAAATGCCGAAATAGGCATTGTCCGTTCTTTATTACCTGCCATTCATGAGTGGCAGGATTTGCTCGGAAAAATACAACGGGAGTTGATGGTTGTAATGTCCCATGTGGCAACACCTTCGAATATACGGGATAAGAATCCGAATACATTACCGGGCAACCTGGCTGCTTTTTGTGAAGAGCAAATAGACCTGTTGTCTTCCCAAATGGAAGATAACGGTTATTTCATTCTTCCCGGAGGCTCTCCGGTTTCCGCCCATCTTCAATTAGCCCGTACCATTGTACGCCGTGCCGAACGCCGTTTGTGGACATTAAACAAACAAGATGCTGTTCCTACAGAAATCCTGCAATTTATAAACCGCCTATCCGACTTGTTTTTTACAATGGCACGTTATGAAATGTTCCGCCAAGGGGATGCGGAAGAACGCTGGCAATCTTTTTTATATAAAAGGAAGAAAGGTTAAATTGCCACATCTTCCCATTGTCCGTCTACCAGTTCACGGGTAGTTTTAAAACCTGCCCGTTTTAGCATTTCAAAAGCTTCAGCACGTCCGTCGTTCACAAGGTCCGGATAATGACAATCGGAGTTAACCATCACCGGGATATGTAGTTGTTCAAGACGATGCAGGTAAGCCATATGCGGAAAAGTCTGTTGTTTCTTTTGCAGGTTCTTTGTATTTACTTCTACCATCAAGCCTTTTTCAGCAATCAGGTACAGGCACTCGTTAAATGGGTCCTGATACCAATCGGCATCAAAAGAAAAGCCCGGATATTTATGTCCGTTCATATAAATCTTATCCATATGACCGACAATATCTATACATCCTGCTTCTATCATATTTTTCGTCGATGTGAAATAATGTGCTACCAATTTGCTTATGTCGCTCTGGTAGTATTTGTCCACAGCATCCTTGTAATCGGAAAAAGAACCGTCGATACATACCATATTTTCTTCTGTCAACGCTTGGGCGATAGGCAAAAAATGAATAGAACCAATCCGGTAATCGAGTGGTAATTCGCGGAAATAAGGAATAGAAGCATTGTAAGTCTCATCCAGGTAATCGATTTCCAATCCTACATATATATCGAGTTGCCCGCTATATTTATCTTTCAGACGTTTTATTTCCATCAGATATTCCGGCATATCGTCTTTAGACATATTCCAAAAAGTTTCGAACGGCAATGGAGAGTGGGAAGAAAAACCATAAGCACGGAAACCGTGCGAGATGGCAAACTTTACAAAATCTTCGGGGGTACTTCTACCATCACAAAATGTACAATGGCTATGATAATTGCTAAGTTGCATACAAATGTCTTTCTATGTGCTTATTTTAACTGTACAAAGGTATAAAATATCTGTTACAAATATTCTCTATAAAGATTTTCTCAGATTCAGATTCCAGGGGTTCTCAATGGTCTCGATACCTTTCTTGGTTATTAATGATGCCATTGTCCGCCCCATTTGTTTAAAATCGGTGGATAGCGTGGTAATACCTCCAGCCAGAATTTCTTTAAGAGGAGTATCGTTGTAAGATATAATACCGAAATCTTTACCGGGAATAAACTGTTGCTTATCTGCCTGTTTCAACAAATCGACCAAATCCCGGTCGCTGACAACCATGTAGATTTCTCCTTTTTTTATTTCCCTGCCGGTTATTATTCCGGTATATTCGTGTGTAAATGAATAATCATTGCAGAATGCACGCAATCCGTTATATCGTTCTATAGGTTCTTTGGCTTCCCGTTGAACCATAACAATATGGTTGTATTTTCGTATATGAGGCAAACCGTATACTAAAGCTTCATAAGTATCTTTTTCAAAGTTCTGTGCAACGGAAGAATATTTGCCTTTCAGCTCCGGATGATAATGGTCCAACAGATACACATTGCCGGATAAACTTTCCAGCAGAGGATTGATATTTGCAAACTTACCGGACATTATAATATAGGTGGTGTATTTATTATTAGCCTCATTAATAAGCGTTTCAAATACTTTCCGGTTGTAATTGTGAAAATAAATATCCACAGTGCCCCTTTTACCGATAGCCTCTATAAAAGAGTTGTACAGATCTTCCTTAAACTCATTGAATTCATTAAACAACAGGAAAATATTCAGGGAATGTGAGATGCGGGTACTTGTAATATAATATCCGACTCCGGGATTGGAGTCGATAATTCCTTTGGACTTTAATTCGCTTAACCCTGCAAAAACGGTATCACGGGATAAATTATATTTTTTTCTGAATTCGTTGATAGAAGGTATCCAGTCGCTCTTTTTGTATGTACCATTATTGATACCGTCAATCACATGGTTTACCACCAATTTATATTTCGAGTTGTTGTCTTTCATCTTTCATTATTTAACGTTGCAAAGATAAAGCAGATATGCTCAACTGGTTCGAACTGGTCTATGTTTAATAGCAGCATAAATTACCAAGACCAGTTCGTATCAGTTCAAGTAAATGTATTTATATTTGCAGCAAACAAATATCAATATCATGAAAACAAATAAATGGACACGACACGCACTGGTTGTCAGTAGTATATTAATAGGTGGGGGCTGGAACACCTATGCACAGGATGCCGGCATTACTGTAGATGCCTCTAAAATTGAAAATAAGATTTCTCCTTTTATTTATGGTTCTTGTATTGAAGATGTAAACCATGAAATTTATGGAGGTTTATACGACCAGAAGATATTCGGGGAAAGTTTTGAAGAGCCCGGCTATGGTTTTACATTCAGTCATATGACATCGTACGAAGGAGCCTGGTGCCCTAAAAAAGAAATTTTATCTGTTACAGCTTATCCCGGAGCTAAGTTAGTATATGAAAATCAGAATATAGCAGAAGGTTCAGTTGAAACAGAGTTGCGTTTCACAGGAAATGGAGGAGAGAATGCCGGGCTGTTGGTCCACGTAAACCGCCCGGGAAATGGAGCCGATACATTCGACGGATATGAAATCAGTCTTGCTGCAAATGGCAGCAAAGTCATATTCGGACGTCATCTTCATAACTGGCAATCTTTGAAAGAAGTACAGGTTTCCTGCTCACCGAGAAATTGGAATAAATTAAAAGTCAGAATGAAAGGCAAACAGATAGAAGTACTCCTGAATGGAAAAAGCCTGTTTGTTTACACGGATAATGAATCGCCTCTGTCTGGTGGAAAGGTTGCTTTAAGAACTTGGAATTCGGATGTGGAATTCCGGAATCTTGTTTTGGAAAAGGATGGAAAGAAAGAAAAAATCCGGTGGGAAGGAAAAGAAGGATTTCCTCTCAGTGTCCGGTGGGATGCTATCCAAACCGGAACAGCAAAAGCTACTTTTGCACAGGATAATAGTGATGCCTTTAATGGAAAATATGCACAAATTATCCGTAAATCGGGAGGAGAAGGATGTGCCGGTATTGCCAATATGAGTTTGAACCGTTGGGGAATTGCCGTAGAAAAAGGACAGCAGTTCGAGGGCAGGATTTATATGAAAAGCAAGACATTCCAGGGTAATGTAACGATTGCATTACAAAATGCCGATGGTAGCAAAGAATATGCCACACAAGTAATCCCGTCAGTCGGTAAGGAATGGACAAAGTATCCGTTTATCCTTTCATCCGATGCAACGGATCCCAAAGCACGCCTGGCTATTTATATTAGCCAACCCGGAGAAATTAAAATCGACCAGGTCGTATTAATGAGTACGGGTGATAAACAATTTCATGGATTACCTTACCGTAATGATATCGGACAAGCCATGCAGAAGCAGGGATTGACCTATCTGCGTTATGGCGGAACAATGGTTAATGCTCCTGAGTACCGTTTTAAGAAAATGATAGGCGACAGGGACAAACGTCCTCCCTATAAAGGGCATTGGAACCCTTATTCAACGAACGGTTTTGGTATCGAAGATTTCCTGTGTTTTTGTGAAGCTGCAGGATTTAAAGCTGCCTTTGCCATCAATATTGAAGAGACTCCAGAGGATGTGGCGGATATGGTAGAATATTTAAATGGTCCTGCCACTTCGGAATGGGGAAAGAAACGTGCTGAAAACGGTCATCCGGCTCCTTATCAGGTGGAATATATTGAAATAGGAAATGAGGAAGTGATTCATGCGGATGATAAGGCCGGCTATCAACATTATATAGACCGTTTCAATCTTTTATATGACGCTATCCAAAAGAAAGATCCTACAGTTAAAGTTGTGAATTCCGCTTGGTGGAGACCGGATTCTCCCAATATGGAAATGGTTTTTAAAGCATTGAATGGAAAAGCCAGCCATTGGGACTATCACCCATGGGCAGACGAGGCAAATGCTGGTGTGGATGTAGAAAAAGAACTAAAAAAAATGCAGGCTTTGTTCCTGAAATGGGACCCAAACACTCGGATGAAATGTGCTATTTTCGAAGAAAATGGAAATCTGCATAATATGCAACGTGCTTTAGGTCATGTTACTTTGCAGAATGCAGTACGCCGTTGCGGTGATTTTGTCTTGACATCCTGTGCCGCAAATGCTTTACAGCCATATTTACAAAATGATAATGGCTGGGACCAGGGGCAAGTATTCTTTACGCCGACACAGGTATGGGGCATGCCTCCTTACTATGCACAGCAGATGGCAGCCGAACATCATCAACCTTTACGTATTTACAGTCAATGTTCTAACGATTTGGATGTCACAGCGACAAAAGCGGAAGATGGAAAGTCTCTTGTATTGCATATTGCCAATATACAGAATCAGCCGGTAACTACTGATATCTGTTTGAACGGATTTACACCTGTGGGCAAACCGGAAATTACAGTCCTCTCTGCAGCATTGGACGATCGTAATACTCCGGAACAACCGGAAAAAATCATTCCGGTAAAAATTGACAGCAAAGACGGGCAATACTGTTTCCCTGCTCATTCCTATACAATCATAAAATATACCAGATAATTAATAGATGAAACATCCGGCTTTTATCAACCGGATGTTTCATCTATATTTTTATCAAGAATAATTCTCATAGTTTTGCTCAAGTATAAGGTGCATATTATTTATTCCCATAATATTTTTATAATGTATATCCATTGAGCAGGTATTATTTATTTTTTCTTTTAAATTTCCTATGTATTTAGCCGGATTATATTTTTTGCAATTATCCATAATAGATAAAGTGATCGAACTATTTACAATGCAAAGTTTCACATCTATAATGTGATTCGGATTTTCATTATTTATACTGGTTTGATAAACTTCATTTATAAACTTACTTAGAATTTCTTTTGGCAGCTCTTTTACATTATGCAATTCGCAGAAATTATAAACATCATCAATTAGCGTATCAAATTCTTCTTTTCTATTATTGATGGAGTTATTAAATTCAGAGAGGGAAAGTTGATTTTGCGAAGAAAGCATAAAGTCCTTTAACCTATACGGAAAACTTCCTGTTTTTATTCTGATATAGGTACTAAAAATCAATATTGAAACAATTTCCGAAATAATAAAAGAATACCATATACCGTTTATTCCTAATAAATAATATAATAATAGCGCGGAAGGGGCAAATACTAAAAAAGTGGGAGCAATTACAAAGTAAACGGAATATTTTGTTTGAAGTACACTTTGATAGTAGTATCTAAAAAAGACTGTAATTTGTGTAAATAACATACTGATAGTGAAAATCCGGACAGCAAAAACAGGATTAGCCTCCACTTCATGTAATATATTAAAAATACTACAAATCCAGTCTGCTTTTATAAAAATGAAAACATTAACTACTACATTAATAAAAAGCATAATCTTAAATGTAGAGAAATAAGTTTTCCTCAAATTATATGTATCATCCTGTGCATAGAATAAACCAAAGAATGGAATTGCTGCAGCCCCCACACCTTTTACAAGACAAATAGTCAAACGGGATACCGTAAAAATAACAGTCCAGATAGCAACATATACAATTCCGGCAAATTCCAATAAAATCGTATTGATTACCATCAGTTTTAAAGCGGTTGCAATATATTCTCCAACAGACGGCATTCCTACTTTTAAGACCTGGGATAGTTGTCTGGGATGTAAAGATCCTTTTAAATAAAACTTTAAATTTCTAATATTCAATGGTTTTCTGAAATGCAATAAGCAAACCAGTGCACCAATCGTATAACTTATTGCCGAAGATGAAGATGCCGCCCATAATCCATATCCCATAATTCCCAGCAACAGATAATTAAGCAGGAATTTTGATACAGTCATTACCAGGATAGCTATTATCCCCAGAGTAATAGATCCATCTATACGAGTAAAAGTAATAAATAAGTGAAGCATTACATATGGGGCAAATCCAATTATAGCCCCTTTGATATAATCCTGACACATGATAAAAACTTCTGTATTATGGATTGTAAGAGCTTTTGCTATATAACCGGAGAAAGGATATACCAGAAAAGCCAATAAAATGGAGTATACAAAACCAAGCCTGATATAACTGTTAAAATGAATATTCAATGATTTAAAATCCGATTTACCATAATCCAATGACAGGATGGTAGATCCAGCATTTGTTATTACCGATACGAACAAAAGGGTCAGGACAAAAATCGTAGAAGATAAACCAATAGTAGCCAAAGCCTCTTCCCCGCACCATTTACCGATAGTTAAAGTATCTATTGTAGAACAAACATAATTTGAGTATCCTGCAATTATCGCATTAAACGAATATAATATAATAAATTTGAGTATCAGATTATTTTTCATGATATAGGTTGATAAGCTCTTAAATTGAATAGGATAAACACAATTATTGTAAACTGGTCTTTTTTAATCATTTTCGTAGTAATAAAGGTTATGATAATAAAATAGCTATAATTCAGTTGGCGAAATTAACTCTATCTTTTGATTCGGGAGTATCCATTTTGTTTTATTATGATTTTGCATTTTAATTCATATATGCTTATTGGAAAAAGGAATGTTCTAATGTATTTGTTGATTTTCTGATATTGCAGCTATCTATTTTTTATTCTTAATAAATATTCCATACCAAATAAGGAAACAGTAATTAACTTTTAAAAAACAGATCACTAATGAAGTGCAGTAGGCAATCGTGTAAAAGGGGATGCCTATAAAGTTTGGTTACCAGCCGATAATAAATAAGCTTGTATTAAGCCAGGAATAAAAAACAGGATAGGCAATAAAGTCTATCCTGTTTTTTTATATATGGAAGAATAATTATTTGATTACATTTAATTCTTTTCCTACTTTGATAAATGCGGCAATTGCTTTATCCAGATGTTCTCTTTCGTGGCCGGCAGATAACTGGACACGGATACGAGCCTGTTCTTTCGGAACTACCGGATAGTAGAAGCCGGTTACATAGATGCCTTCTTCCTGCATACGGGCAGCGAAATCCTGTGATAATTTAGCGTCATACAACATAACGGCACAGATAGCGGACTGAGTCGGTTTGATATCAAAACCTGCATCCATCATCTTTTCGCGGAAATAAGAAACATTACTCATCAATTTGGTATGCAAAGTATCACTTTCCTTCAACATCCTGAACATTTCAAGGCTGGCACCTACGATAGCAGGAGCTACAGAGTTGGAGAACAAATAAGGACGGGAACGCTGGCGCAGCATGTCGATAATTTCTTTCTTACCGGTTGTAAAACCACCCATCGCACCACCGAATGCTTTACCTAATGTTCCGGTAAAGATATCTACACGTCCGTAGCAATTGAACTGTTCTGCCACACCATGACCTGTCGGACCAACCACACCGGCAGAGTGAGATTCGTCAACCATAACCAGAGCATCATACTTTTCAGCCAGCTCACAGATTTTATCCATCGGAGCAACATTACCGTCCATAGAGAATACACCGTCTGTTGCAATGATACGATGGCGTTGCGCCTGAGCTTCCTTCAAGCAACGCTCCAAATCCGCCATGTCTGCATTTGCATAACGATAGCGTTTTGCTTTACAAAGACGTACACCGTCAATAATAGAAGCGTGGTTTAAAGCATCAGAGATGATCGCATCTTCTTCTCCGAACAAAGGTTCGAACAAACCGCCGTTAGCATCGAAACATGCAGCATACAGAATTGTATCTTCCGTTTTGAAATAATCGGAGATTGCAGCTTCCAGTTTTTTATGCAAATCTTGTGTTCCGCAGATGAAACGAACGGATGACATACCGTATCCGTGTGTATCCATAGCTTCTTTTGCGGCTTTAATCAGTTGTTGGTTGTCAGACAAACCCAAATAATTGTTGGCACAGAAGTTTAAAACTTCGCTTGCCGGCTGAACCTTGATGTCTGCTCTTTGAGGAGTTGTGATAATACGTTCGTTTTTGTACAAACCGGCTGCTTTAATATTTGCCAGTTCCTGTGTAAGGAAGTCTTTCAGTTTACCGTACATAACTTTGTTTTTTGTTAGTATTTTTAATTAAGTTAATAATATAATTTTCTGTTTTGTGGTTAAAAATGACAATCTGAAAGTTTCTATGGCTAATTAGTTGCCAACATCGAACTATCAACTGTCAACAAGTAAGGCAAAGGTCATATTTTTTTTGAATATATTGTTGAAAAAACACAAGAAAATCATATCAAAACTATTTTATTTCTCTATACCTTTGCCGCTGAAAAAACTTATAAGAACAGAAAAACGCAATGAAGAATGTTTTAGTAATTGGTGCTACCGGTCAGATTGGATCAGAGTTAACCATGAAGTTGAGAGATATCTATGGAGGTAACATTGTTGCAGGTTACATTCCGGGTGCAGAACCAAAAGGAGAACTGTTAGAGTCCGGACCTTCTGCAATCGTAGATATCACAAACGAGCAACAGATTGCTGAGACAGTGTCTAAATATAAGGTGGACACTATCTATAACCTTGCTGCTTTACTTTCTGCCGTAGCAGAAGCAAAACCACAGTTAGCATGGAAAATCGGCATGGGCGGTTTGTTTAATGTATTGGAAGTGGCACGCGAAATGCACTGCGCCGTATTTACTCCGAGTTCAATCGGTGTGTTCGGAAATAACACTCCAAAAGACAAAACTCCGCAGGATACTATCCGTAATCCACGTACGATGTACGGTGTAACAAAAGTTTCCGGTGAATTATTGAGCGACTATTACAACATCCGTTTTGGTGTCGATACGCGTTCCGTTCGTTTCCCCGGTCTTATCTCTTATGTAACACCTCCGGGCGGTGGAACTACAGACTATGCTGTAGATATCTACTATTCTGCTGCGAAAGGTGAAAAGTTTGTATGTCCGATTAAAGCCGGAACATTCATGGATATGATGTATATGCCGGACGGTTTGCGTGCTGCTATCGAAATTATGGAAGCTGATTCTACTAAATTCGTACACCGTAACTCATTTAACATTGCCTCTATGAGTTTTGACCCGGAAATTATCTTCAACAACATTAAGAAATATATACCGGAATTCCAGATGGAATACGATGTAGATCCACTGCGCCAGGCGATTGCCGAATCATGGCCAAATTCACTGGATGATACTTGTGCCCGTGAAGAATGGGGCTGGAAACCGGAATATGATTTGGATTCCATGACTAAAGATATGCTTGCCAAACTGAAAGAACGTTTCAATAAGTAATAGACAAAAGAGGTACATTAAGTAATAATAAAAGCGTATGTGGTCTGAGTGTAAAGACTGCATACGCTTTTTATTTTATATGTTTTATAGCAGCTTTCCGTTAAACATAGTTAATGAAATGAGATTTCCAAATAGAAATACATGCTGCATAACATAAAATACATATATTTGCACTGTGTTTTTCATGGTATTAGATTTAAGGTTAACAATGAAGATTGGCTGTCCGTGATGGATAGCCTTTTTTGTTTTAAACCATTATTTCTTTTGCTTTACCAACATAATCACCGGATTGTCTTCTTCATCCAGCCTAGAGGCGATTTCTTTTAATTTGCCATCTTTCAGTTGACCTTTCTTGTAAACTTCCACAAGCCGGGATGCATTTAAATCAGTGGCGTTTTCGATTTCGCGATTAATAGATTTCGCTGTCATAGCAACCGTTCTTTTTTCTGCATAGTCATCATTATATACGGAAACTTGAAATATGGCTTTTTCTTTTTTGTCGTACATCAGTTCATTCGTATAGAATCCGTTACCCTTTTCAAAGTTAAATACATTTTTAACGGTTTGCATAAAATAATAACGGTCGGTATAAATACCCATATAAAGAAAAACTTCAGGCTCCATGGTATGTACGGAGGGTATTCTTACAATGAAGGGGCTTAATGTACCATCCGGTGCATAGTTATATAATGTATCAGCTGATGTATCCATAAGTGTCCATTTGCCGTGGCTTAAGCGTATTTGGTAAGAATAATTTGCTACAAAGTTATCTCCATCGGTCACAATCGGTGTGTTGATCGTTTTAAAAGGAATAAAGATTTCCCGGGCGATACTTCCATCCTGTTTTGATATAAGAACATGGTATGATTTGCTTCTATTCTCTCCTTTACTATGATAATCTGACATATCATAGCAAATCAAATTATATTTGTCATAATCATAAATGGATGAAACTTCCTGACCAAGATTCAAACACCTTTTGAATTTTCCGTAAAGATCGTACACTAAAATTTTATTTTCCAGCGACTTTACGAATATTTCACCATTGCTTTCATCAAGAATAATCTCATTAATCCTTGTATATTCTTCCGCTCCTTGTCCTTGCCGGTTTATCTTCCGTAATCCTTTACCGGTTTTTCTGTCAAAAATAAAAATATCCCCATCATTATTCCTGTTTTTTACCAATAAGTATTTTTTTCCTACATCCTGTACCAAACCCTGTGTAAGAAACTCATCAGTGGTTTCCAACGCAATATATTCCACATCCATAAAGTCCTGAAGAACCAGTTCTTTTTTAGGGTAGCTTTTCGAAACGTCGATGGTGATTAAATCATCGTCTAATTGTTTGTTTCCCGTACACCCTGCCAATACCATCAACAGAATGGTTGCTAAAATTGTATTTGTTTGTTTCATATCAGTTATTTTTCATGATAGATATATAAAAGTGTCTTATTCAAGGTGAAAATAATAATTTCTCTACAGATCCCTATTCTGCCGGATTTTTATTACAGTTTCAGTTTTCCTGTCATCCGGAGAGGGTCGGGGAGCGGTTCGGAAGGTGTTGGTATTTTATCCATTTCTTCTCTTCCCGCAGCGGTAAGCTGGTAGATCCGGTGGGTTCTGTACCCGTCACTTTCCAGGCATCCCTCTTCTTCAAACTGCTTTATATCGTTGTTGGCCGTATAATAAGTACACCGGTTAAGTGCCGCATAATCCGAAATATTGATAACCTGGTGATTTTTCAGGAACAACAGCATCTGCATTTTCCGGTCTTTACGGCTGGTTTTCTCGTTATTTTCCCGTTTTACCTTTTGAGGCCTGCAATCCGTAACCATCTCTTTCAACTCCGGGCTGCAACGAAAATTGACACCATCCACACAGACATTGAAGAAAGTCTTGCCATCTTCTTTCACTTCTTTCTTTGTCGTTTTCAGGGAAGGGGAGAAGTGCCCCAATCCTTCCAGCTCAACACTGTATCCGTTGGACAACTGAAAGCCGATGTATTTGGATAATGCATCCAGAACACCTTTGATGTCCGATGAAGTGACGGAACTGCACTCATTAATATAGGTACAAACATAGTCCATGCGCTTGGTGCCGTTTGAAACAAGGCGGGCACAAGGTTGTTCCCCTTGGATTTTATTCGCGGGCGTTTCGTAGATAGCAAATTTTACTCTGTTCATGTTTTTATTTTTAATAGGTTTGTTATTTATTTTCCTGCTGTAGTTTTCTCAAAAAGTACCTGTACAAATTTGTTCACGAGGCGGTCGTTTATATTTTCGAGGGCGCCAAAAATATAAATGACTGCCTCGTGAATATTTTCGACCGCCTCGAAAACAAATTTATTAACGACTAAATATACGAAATATCGGGAGTAAAAGCAAATAAGATTACGTATTTTTTGTGTAAGTTTGCTTTATCAAATCAGAATAAAGAATCTACCTATGGAACTATATCAGGCAAATGGGAACCGCTATGCGGATATGGCCTACCGGCGTTGTGGACGCAGTGGGTTGTTGCTTCCGGAAATATCGTTAGGCTTATGGCATAACTTCGGGAGTGTGGATGTGTTCAGTAACTTTATCCGGATTGCACATGCGGCATTCGATAATGGGATTACACATTTTGATTTAGCTAATAATTATGGTCCGGTGTATGGTTCGGCGGAAGAGAACTTCGGACGTATTCTGAAAAAAGGATTGGGTGCTTACCGGGATGAATTGGTTATTTCCACAAAAGCCGGTTATGATATGTGGCCCGGACCCTATGGAAACTGGGGAAGCCGCAAATATCTGATGGCAAGTCTCGACCAAAGCCTGAAAAGGATGGGATTGGATTATGTGGATATATTCTATTCGCACCGTCCTGATCTGGAAACACCGATAGAAGAAACTATGGGCGCATTGGCCGATATTGTACGTCAAGGGAAAGCCTTGTATATAGGTATATCCAACTATAATGCGGATCAAACGGCGAAAGCATTGGCTGTGTTGAAAGAACATCGCGTTCCCTGCCTGATACACCAGGCTCGTTACTCCATGTTGGACCGGTGGACGGAACCGGATTTATTACCCTTGTTACAGCAGGAAGGAGTAGGGATGATTGCATTCTCACCGTTGGCTCAAGGAATGCTCACAAACAAATACCTGCATGGTATTCCTGAAAACTCGAGAGCGGCCAAATCGACCGGGCATTTGCAACGGGAGCAAGTAACGGAAGAAGTAATAAACAAAGTTCGTCAATTAAATGAATTGGCAGCAGGACGCGGTCAGACACTGGCCGAAATGGCGCTTGCCTGGCTGCTGAAGGATGACAGGGTAACAAGTGTGCTTGTCGGTGCCAGCTCAGTAGAGCAATTAATGGATAACCTGAGGGCGTTGCAAAACACCAAGTTTTCGGAAGAAGAGATACAAGCGATTGAAAAGATTTTGACATTCCCTTCTTAATGCTGTTTTACTATATAAAATAAATATACATTCCAATTTAATGAAACCATTTTTGTATCAGGTTGCATCCCTGTTTTATTCCAAATATGAGGCGGAGATAAGCCGGCTTGCGTTTGTATTCCCCAACCGCCGTGCCGGGCTTTTTTTCCAGAAATATCTGTCGGAGGTTGCAGGTAAGCCTCTTTTCTCGCCGACAATCCTTACAATTAATGATTTGTTTATACAGTTGAGTGGGAAACAGGCTGCCGACAGGATCAGCATGTTGTTTATATTATATAGTATTTATGTCCGTCGCAGTGGTTCGTCCGAGACATTCGATGAATTTCTGTATTGGGGTGAAATGTTGCTCAATGATTTCGACGATGTGGATAAATATATGGCGGATGCTCGCATGCTCTTCACCAACGTAACCGACTTACGTGAAATAGAAAGCAGTTTTGATTTCCTGAGTGAAGAACAAATAGCTGCAATCCGTACATTCTGGTCGTCTTTTTATCCGAAGGGGGATAGCCCCAGCCAGAAAGAGTTTCTTGCCGTATGGGAAATCCTGTACGACTTGTACACCGGATTGCGCCAAACATTGGCAGAGGAAGGCAAGGGGTATGAAGGAATGATTTTCCGTGAGGTTGTAGATAACCTGAAACAAGGAACCTGTTGTGAACTGCCCTATAGCCGGGTCGTATTTGTAGGTCTGAATGCCTTGTCGGTTGTGGAAGAACAATTCCTTCTTCAATTGCAGAAATTGGGTATTGCGGACTTTTATTGGGATTATGCTTCGCCGAAAGTAACAGACCCGGATAATAAGGCGTCTTATTTTGTGGAACGTAACCTGAAATTATTCCCTTCAAAATGGAAGATAGACGCAGACAAACCGGAAAAGATAAATGGCAAATCCACTCCGGAAATCGAAGTGATAGGGATTCCTTCCGGTATCGGACAGGCGAAACAGGTATATAGCTTGCTTTCCGAATTGTGTAAAGAAAGTGATATGAGTGCGGAAGAAGCACTCCGGACAGCCGTAGTCCTTCCGGACGAGAATCTATTGATACCTGTATTGAATGCAATCCCCGAACAAATCCGGCGCATTAATGTAACGATGGGTTATCCGCTTGCCGGCACACCGGTCGCATCTTTAATGGAGTATATTCTGGCATTGCAAAAGAACATCCGGTATGTAGACAGGCAACCCGTATTCTATTTCCGGGATGTACTGCCGGTACTCAATCACCGCTACATCAGTTCCACGGCTCCGGACATTATCGCTGCACTGATAAAGGATATTTCCGAAAATAATAAGATTTACATCGGGTACGCGGATTTGGATAAAACGCCGCTGTTGTCCATTTTGTTTACACCGGTTACGGCTGTCGATGCTTTTTCCGATTATCTGATTCATGTATTGCAGGAATTGAATAAGGCCATAGAAGAAGGTAAACCCACGACTGAAGAAGATACGGACAATGAGCCGTTTTCCATTATTGACCTGGAACAGGAATTTATCTTCCATTACTTCACTACAGTAAACCGTATGAAAGAGGTGATGCAGGAAGCCCATGTGGAAATGAAAATCGATACCTATTTCCGCCTGTTGAAACGGGTAACGGATACGATTACCATTCCATTCCACGGTGAACCACTTTCCGGATTACAGGTAATGGGGGTATTGGAAACACGTGCACTGGATTTCGACCGCCTGATTATCCTGTCTATGAATGAAGGAATCTTCCCGATGAAGAAAGCGGCCAATTCATTTATTCCATATAATTTGAGAAGAGGATTCGGACTGCCGACTTATGAGCATCAGGACAGCGTGTGGGCATACCACTTTTATCGTCTGATTTATCGGGCCAAACGTGTAAGCCTGCTGTATGATACACGAAGCAACGGACTGCAAACCGGAGAAGTAAGCCGTTTTGTCCATCAACTGCACTACCATTATGAGGAGCCTATTCAAGACAAATTAGTTGTATATAATGTTTCGGTATCCAAAACTCCGGCTTTGCAAATCGGAAAAACCGAAGAAGTGATGTGGAAACTGAATGCTTTCCGCAAAGAAGGTCCCCGTGCCATTTCTGCAAGTGCGATTAATACC
Source organism: Parabacteroides sp. (assembly GCA_019417325.1). GTDB lineage: Bacteria > Bacteroidota > Bacteroidia > Bacteroidales > Tannerellaceae > Parabacteroides. The sequence continues at coordinate 44,857 of DXVO01000032.1, forward strand.
TATATAGATTGCCCGTTGAAATTCTATTTTTCGGTAGTGGAAGGTATTCAGGAAGAAGATGAAGTAAACGAAACAATAGAAAGTAATGTATTCGGAAGTATTCTCCATAAAGTAATGGAAGAGTTGTATCAACCCTTCCGTGGCAAAATGGTAACGGCTGATTTACTGAAAGCTATCAAAAAAGATACTCCGATGCTTACCGGAGCCATAGCTCGCGCTTTTGCAGAAATATTTTTCAAAACGGATGTGGTGCGTCCCCTTACCGGACAAAATTTCCTGATTGGTGAAATGATTCGGAAATATGTGGAAAAGGTACTGGAACGTGACAGTAAACTGACACCTTTCCGGTATATCGAGTCCGAGAAGAGAATAAGCCGCTTGTTTACCCTCACGGATAAAAGTGAAATCCAACTGAAAGGTTTTATCGACCGCATCGACGAAGTACGGGATGCGGTACGCATTATCGATTATAAAAGCGGAAGCGGAACAACGGTATTTACAACTATCGAGGATTTGTTCAACAAAGAGATAACAGACCGCTCGAAAGCCGTTATGCAGGTGTTTATGTATGCGTGGATGTATGGGGCAGCACCCGGAGGCAAGACTTTACAACCTGGCATTTACTATATGCGGACACTCTTTTCTTCATCATTCGACCCGGATATTTACCGCCGGTTCGAACGAACAAAAATAGAGCCGGTTACAGACTTTACCAGTTACTATACGGCTTTTGAAGCAGGAATGCGTACTTGCCTGGATGAAATATTCGGCACAGATGTTCCTTTTGTACAAACACCCAACGGCAAGGCCTGTGCATACTGCCCGTTCAAAGATATATGTGGAAAATAGAAGGTCAGTCAAGCATTAAACTCATGTAAGCTTCACGTGCTGGATAATCGAATAAGAGTTGTGTGAGCGATTGGATATCCATTTTTTCCATTTCCTCCGGATCTTGCAGCGAATATTCGTGCGTGGAGTTCCAATGATGAATCAAACGCTTCTTATCCAAAACACAAGCCATTCCGAATCGGAAAGTTTCCGCCCCAAGAATAGGAACCCGGCATATTGCTTTCTTTACATTGTTTTGTAAAGTAGCTTCTTGTAGCAATAGGTTTTTTATCCGTTCGTCGTTAAATAAAAGCTCTTTTACATACACATGTTTGTTCTCCGGTTTCTCATTTTCATCCGAAGGATAAAGGAAAACCATTCCTACAGGTTGTTCCTTCTCATCTAATGCCGCAAGGAATTGCCCGCCGGACAGCTCGATGTCACGAAGGATATTAATAAAATTATCATACGTATGAAGCATGCCACAGGAACGTTCCCGCAATTTCTTATCGAAAAACTTATAGAGAGATTTAAGCGAAGGGACTTCGGGTTCTATGACAGTCAGGTCCGGCTCATCCACCGGAATTTCCGGTTGTATATAGGTTTCGAGTGAATAATCGAATGTTTCCGCAAAACCGAATTTCCGGTAATAGTCGAACAGCCAAGGTTCGGCAGGGATAGTAACAGTCAGAGCAAAATCCCTATATTTCATTTCCTTAAATGTCTTCTCAAGAAGCTGCCTCATATATCCTTGTCCCCGTACTTCGGGAGACGTACAAACGGCATAGATATAGGCAACAGAAATTTCCGTACCATAATAAGTCATCGTATATGGAAGTATATGAAGTGCAGACACAATCCGTCCGTCCTTTTCCAATGTCATGGCATTCTCGTCCTTATAAATCCGGTCGAAGAACAATTCGATAAATTCCTCACTGTCATCAAAAGACATTCTCCACAAATCTTTAATCTGCTCTTTCTTATCCATAACCCTTAGTTTTTTAATTGTCAACTGTCACTTGTCAACTGTCAACTGAAAAATGTTACACATTTTTCTTTATCGCTGCCGATTTCTCCAATAAAATCACAGGATTGTATGACAGCTTCGCTTTACGAAGTCCCGGAATACCCAAATCTTCCTCACGGTTTACGTAGGTGTATTGTTCCGGGAGGTGGGATGCCAGTTCCTTGTTTATAACAGCGTAGGCACCTTCATAGTTCACGTCCGCTTTTTCCACATGAACCCCGAAAGTATCATGGTTTATTGCCGCTCCGAAAGAGAAAGCTACAATCTGTCCATCCACACAGATACCGCCGCCAATCAGTCCCAGTTCATTAAAATGCTTCAGGGCATAGGTCATGGAACGGCGTTCCGCATTTAAGGCATCCGTATCATTCTCTTCATGGTTTGCCTTATACCATTTGCATTCGAGTTCCAAACATTCGGGAACAAGTTCTTCCGACAATGGTACAAATTTGTATTCGTATTTTTTATTGAAATTATTGATATGGTTACGCTTAGATTGGTATTTCTTACCTTTCAAGGTCGCCAAATCTTCCCTTAGGTAGATATAATCAAAATAATCACGTTCAGGGATGTAGAAAAATGCACCCGGCAAGACCTTTTCCAATTCATCCTTGGCATCCTGGGTTACTCCCAGCATACAGAGGGGATGTCCTTGTTTCAGTGAATCTTTTTCCAGTAACTCGACAGCTTGTTTCAAATCTCCTTGTCCGGTAGGAGTCATGTAGGCAACCCTTGTTTTATCTTCGATCCGGAAACGGATTAGTAATTGGCCGTCGACTACGGCATACTCAGTATCATATAAAAAACTCCAGCTGCAAATGTTGGCGAACGAATAATCGCAGTTGCGATAGTTGCTTGGATAAGTGAAAGATGTTATAATCTCTTTATCTTCTATAGTAATCGGTTTAAACGGTATTTCCATCTTTTTTTTGTTAATTTGTAACGCAAATATAGAACTTAAAATGCTTGTATTTTGTTTTGGAAGTTTGAATTTTAATAGATACTATAAATCACTTCATAAACAAAACTGAAAACATTTATATAAAAAGAAATGTTTTCTTTGTAGAAATAAATCGAACAAGATATGAAAGCAGATATCGGATTAATAGGTCTTGCCGTAATGGGCGAGAACCTGGCGTTGAATATGGAAAGTAAAGGTTTCAGTGTGGCTGTTTATAACCGTAGCTTTCCGGGTGAAGAAGGTGTGGTTGACCGTTTTATCAACGGCAGGGGTAAAGGAAAACACTTTATAGGAACACATTCCATCGAGCAACTGGTCGATTCGGTTGCCCGTCCGCGTAAAATAATGATGATGGTAAAAGCCGGTTCTCCGGTAGATGAGTTGATAGCTCAATTAGTACCGTTTCTCTCTCCGGGAGATGTTATAATCGATGGTGGTAACTCTGATTTCCATGATACCGAACGCCGTGTGAAAGAGGTAGAAAATAAAGGCATGTATTTTATAGGTACCGGAATTTCAGGAGGAGAGGAAGGTGCTTTGCGTGGTCCGTCGGTTATGCCCGGTGGTTCTGCCGCCGCATGGCCGTTAGTTAAAGATATTCTTCAGGGAATCTCGGCAAAACTTGACGATGGCACTCCTTGCTGCGAATGGATCGGTAGCGGTGGAGCCGGACATTTTGTAAAAATGGTACATAATGGTATTGAATATGGCGACATGCAACTGATTTCCGAAGCTTATGCTTTATTGAAATACCGCAAAGGGTTGGACAATGATGCTTTGGCTATCATTTTTGACGAATGGAACGGAGGCGAACTGGATAGTTTCCTGATTGAAATAACGGCGAATATTCTTCGCTTCCGGGATGAAGACGGAAAACCGTTGCTGGATAAGATTCTGGATGTTGCCGGACAAAAGGGTACAGGAAAATGGAGTGCGATAGCTGCTATGGATGAAAATGACCCGTTGACATTGATTACCGAGGCCGTATATGCCCGTTTACTTTCCGCTTTGCATGGCGAACGCCAGAGGGCTTCCGGGTTGTATCCGGAAAAGGTAGAAGTGAACGAAGAACTTTTCATTGAAGAAGTCCGCCAGGCTCTTTATGCAGCCAAGTTGATTTCGTATGCACAAGGTTTTTCTCTGCTTCGCCGGGCTTCCGAACGATATGGATGGGAACTGGATTTCGGAACGATTGCACGCATCTGGCGCAAAGGCTGCATTATCCGTTCTGCATTCCTGCAAAAGATAACGGAAGCTTACCGGAAGAATCCGGATTTGGAAAACTTGCTGTTTGATGATTTCTTCCGGAGCAAAATACAATCGGCTTTGCCTGCATGGCGTAAAATGGTTGCCGAAGGTGCATTAAGCGGAGTGGCATTGCCAGCCATGAGTTCTGCACTGACTTATTTTGACGGGTTGCGTACTTTAAATTCTGCAGCCAATCTGATTCAGGCACAACGTGATTATTTCGGAGCTCATACCTATGAACGAACGGACCGGGAACGGGGACATTTCTTCCATACAAACTGGACGGGAGAAGGAGGAAATACAGTTTCAGGTACATATATCGTATAACGTAACAGGAGAGCATAAGAAATGAAAAAAGCAAGTGACCAACTACTCGTTATATTCGGAGCTTCGGGTGATTTGACAGCCCGTAAACTGCTCCCTTCCCTTTTTGAACTGCATGTCCGTGAATTGTTGCCCGAACATTTTTGTATTCTGGGAGCGGCACGAACCGACTATACAGATGAAGAATACCGTGCGGAAGAAAGAAAACAGATACTCGAAGCATCTAAAAATAAAGATCTGGACGAAGCAGAACTGGACAGTTTCCTTCGTCGTGTATTTTATCTTGCCTTCGATTCTACCAATTCGGCGGAATATGGTAAGTTAAAAGAACGTATCCGTTTCCTGCAACAACAGGAACAGTTGCCGGACAGAGTGATTTATTATCTGGCAACGCCTCCTTTAATGTATGAGTTGGTTCCGACCTGCCTGCAGGAAAACGGAATGAATGTGCCGGAAAAAGAAGATGGCTGGCGCCGTGTGATTGTAGAAAAGCCTTTCGGGACAAGTCTGGAATCCGCCCAACGTCTGAACCAGCATCTTTGTAAGATATTCGATGAAAAGGAAATCTACCGTATCGACCATTATTTGGGTAAGGAAACGGTACAGAATATCTTGGTACTCCGTTTCTCCAACGGCATATTCGAACCGCTCTGGAACCGGAATTATGTAGACTCGGTGGAAATCAGCGCCAGTGAAACACTGGGAGTCGAGAACCGGGGTAAATATTATGATGGGGCAGGAGCATTGAGGGACATGATACAAAATCATCTGATGCAATTAATGGCATTCACTACAATGGAATCGCCTTCCGTTTTTGATCCGGAGCCAATCCGTGATGAGATTGTGAAAGTATTCCGTGCCCTTCGTCCTTATCAGCCTAAAGAAATAGACAAACTGATAGTCAGGGGACAGTATGATGGTTACCGGCAGGAAAAAAATGTAGCTCCGGATTCCAATACTGAAACATATGTGGCTATGAAGATGTTTATTGATAACTGGCGCTGGAGCGGTGTTCCTTTCTATATATTTACCGGAAAGAAACTGCCGGAAAAGACTTCCGAAATTGTTGTAAATTTCAAATCGACTCCTCACCAGTTGTTTGCAGGACAATGTTCGGGCAGTTCTTGTAATAAACTGATAATCCGTATCCAGCCAAATGAAAGTATTACGTTGAAATTCGGATTGAAGATGCCGGGTGCCGGTTTTACTGTTAAGCAGGTGGGAATGGAGTTCCGTTATGATTCGCTCTCCAAAACTTATCTTCCCGATGCTTACGAGCGTTTATTACTTGACGCCATGTTGGGAGATTCTACATTGTATGCCCGCAGCGATGCGTTGGAAGCCAGTTGGAAACTGATAGACCCGATTCTCCGGCACTGGCAGGAGGAGGGTAGTAAGAACTTGTTTTTCTATGAACCGGGAGAGGACGGACCTCTTGAAAAAGCCTTATTGGGCATGCTGCCGGACGATTCCTGTGATTCATGCGGATAATAAAAAAGGAATAATAGTATGGTAATAGAAAATTTTAAAGATAGTAAAGAAGCGCTCCGCTCAATGACTTCCTGCCTGCTCTATTATATGAGCAGGAAAGATGACGGGCTGCCTTTTAATCTTGCTCTTTCAGGGGGCGAGACTGCAAAGAAAATGTTTGCCCTTTGGGTGGATGAATATAGGGAAACGATTGAATGGAAAAATATCCGTTTTTTCTGGGTAGACGAACGTTGCGTTTCTCCAACAGATCCGGAGAGCAATTACAAATATGCAAATGAATTGTTATTTAAACCCCTATCCATTCCGGAAGATAATATTTTCCGTATTCATGGGGAAGTAGAACCGGGAACAGAGGCTATGCGTTATTCACGTATAGTGAAGGAGTTTTTACCCAGACATAGCCAGCTTCCGTATTTCGACTGTATCATTTTGGGTGTAGGAGAGGATATGCACACAGCTTCTATATTCCCTAACTCCTTACCCTTGCTTACGGATAGCCGAAACTATGCAGTATCCCAACATCCGGTAACACACCAGTACAGGGTGACAATGACAGGACCGCTGATATTGAACGACTCTCCATTGCTTGTGCCTATACTCGGAAACGAGAAAGCAAAGGTGGTGAATAAGTTGAAGAAGGGATATTCGGTAACTCAACCTACGCCGGCAGCTTATATTCTGTCTCATGCGGCAGAAGCGAATGTGTATACTACATTAGGCTAATAATAGTGGGGATGTGTCAAAACGATTTTGACACATTCTTTTAGGCACGGATTCCACAGACTTCACGGTTTATTTAATATTGTATTTGAAACCGTGAAATCAGTGGAATCCGTGCCTAAAATTCTGGTAATCGGGAATTTGTTGTTATCTCTTTTCCAATATCAATCCTAAATCAAATTGTGTACTTGCACCTACTACATTGTTGGTTACAACCTTCAATGCCATTTCTACCAGTGCATATGTATCCCCCAGTATATCTTTTAACATAGGAAGGGCTTTGGTTGCCAATACCAGATACTCATTCAAGATTGCCTTATCTACCCATACTTTCAGTGTACCGTCTGTATCTATATAATAATGTAGGGTAACCGGATATTTCAAATCCATGCCTACTACGGATTTGAAATCCACAACAAGATTCATTTCTTTTTCTTTAAAACCGAAAGTCAAAATGTCCAAAGTTTTAGTTTGGTCGGAATCATCAATAGGATGATAGGAAACAATTACATTTCCGTTCTCTTTAAATTCAACGGACTCAAAATAGGGAAGTAATAACATCAATACCGTTTTGAAGGCCATGTTTACTGTTTCATCCGTCATTTCTTCTTTGATGAAGTTCTTTATTATGTCCGGAAGCATATCGATAAATTCTTTCGGAAGAGTAATATGCCCTTCTTGCGTTTTAAATTCAAAGATAAACACACGAGCACTCTTAATGCCCCACTTACCAACAACAGGAGAAAGTGATTTATAGTCTACATTAATCTCCAATACGCCGTTTTTAATACTGCCGTTAATCGTTATATCATAGCTTCCTTCTTTTTTGCTACTTCCACTTAACCAATATATTTCTCCAACTGGCAGAAGCTCCACATCGACAGAGAAATCATTGACGAGATAGGCTAATGTTTGGAATTTTAAGGTTGCTTTCGAAGCGGACACCGCTAATACGGTGACTGGAAATTTAGCATCCTGGGCTACATTGTTAACTTTAATACTAAGACTGTCATTCGCATAACTACCGGCAATAGCTCCCCAACCGGAGGTGGTTATGTCGATAAGTATTTTACCGTCTTTCGTTACATTTCCATTTACCTTTACTGTTAATCCAAGGTCGGTGTCGGTTTTCGTTTCGCCTTTTATATTTGCACTGCCCTGGAAATTGTAGGAATGGTTATCCTGCTCTTCCATTGTTACATTAACGGGTACGGAGCTATGTCCGTACAATACATTTTTAAGAGTGACAATTGCTGTTTTTGCAGACTGTACGTCAATAGTAATTGCTGTTCCGGCAATGCTTTTCCCATTTAATGTCAAGGTGGCATTCTCTGCTGTAATATTTTTAGGGATTTCTTTCCATGTATCTCCATCCTCTTTGCTACAGGACATGAAAATACTCACAGAACACATAAGGGTAAGTAAAAAGAATAGTTTTTTCTTCATTTTCTATACTAAATTGATTAAATATTCAGGGTTTCTGCAAAGTAAAGGCTTTATTCGACTCGCGTAAAGAGAGATGTTTGCGATTGTATGTTCTATTTTTAAGAAAGGAGAGATGACCAGATGAATAAAGAGGAAAGAGCAATCTAAGCGAATTTAAGAAAATATACTGAATAATTCTATATTTATGTATAATAAAAAATAGAATTATTATCAATCACCATTCCATAGAAGATAATTTTGACACAAGAGGGCGTGTTCGTTTTTTAAGATTGAGACGACTTTTATCCCTAACATAAGCAGACGTAAGCGGTGAATCTTTGCTTTTAATCTCGATTTATATAGCCTGATACAAGCAATAATACCTTTGACCTGGCAAATTGTAGAAGAATTTTATTCAGAAGAGGTGTTACATCTTTGGTATATAGTGTTCTATTTTTAAGAAATCAATTTTATTTATCTACATTTTACGTTTTTTATTGTCCCTTCTTTACAATAATCACTACATTCGCCGTTCAAATAAATTTAAATTCTACCAATTAAAAAAAGAAAATCATGAAGAAAAGAAGTATTTTGTACTTATTGTTATTAATTTGCTCAACGGGACTTTTGTTCTCTTCCTGTGGCAAAGAAGATATAAAGGGAGACCCGGACCAAGAACAAGGTGGTGGCGATGATGATACGGACAACCCTGTACTACCTGTGGAAAAAGAACTGGCTGGAACTTACAAAGGTTTATTAAGTATATTGGTTGACGGAAATAAATTAGGTGATGATGCTGTCCAAAAAATTTATATTTCAAAATCTGCGCTTGGGGATAATCTTCTAAAGTTAGAACTGAAAGATTTTACATTTGGTATACCTATCGGAGATATAAATGTTGATTCTTGTGCTGTTACATTGAAGGATAACATTTATTCTTTCAGCGGAAATGTTACATTAACATTTGCTGCCCCTATAGGAACTTGCCCTATCAATGTAGAAGGAACGATTGAAGAAAGCAATATTAATATCAATATTACAGTAGCTGTTGCTGCTTTAGGCCAGGATGTAGTAGCTAAATTTGAAGGTTCCAAAATGACAGGCAATGAAAATACGGAAGCTAAAATCCTTACTTACACCTTCGATAATAATTTGATTACAGAGCAACCCGCCATTGACGAAGACAATGGCGAGATTACTTTTAAAGTAATCGATTCTGCAACTGATGACGATTTGAAAGCCTTAGTTCCAACTATCACTATTTCAGAAAAAGCGACAATTATTCCAGCAAGCGAAGAAGCACAAGATTTCTCAAACGGTAAGAAAGTTACTTATACAGTTGTGTCGGAAGATGGTACGGTGAAGACTTATAAAGTATATATTGCAGGTAGTCAAAGTGTATTGAAATACTCATTTGAAGAATGGAGTGACATTTTAGGAGGAAATCATCCTTACTATAACCCTAAGCCAGAAGATGAATTAGCTACTCCAAATAAAGGCGTTGCTCTTTTGTATACATTTAAATATACAGGTGAATATCCGGTCTTGAAAGAAGAAAAAGGAGTTAATGGTATGGGCATTAAACTTGTAACCCGTTATACAAAAACATCATCTACAATTCCCCCAACAATTACAGCAGGTTCACTTTTTACTGGTGAAATGAAGATTGGCTTATCGTCTTTAAGTAAACCATTAGAATCTACTCACTTTGGTATTCTTTATAAAAAGAAACCTATTTCTTTTAAAGGTTATTATAAATATACTCCGGGAGAGGAGTTTCGCGATGGTACTAATAAAGGAGATGTGGTTGTTGAAGGTCAAGTTGATGAATGTTCTATTAAGGCTATATTATATCAGGTAGAGAGTGAAGCTGAATATTTGGATGGAACTAACATTAATACATCACCTAAACGCGTTGCCATAGCCGAATTACCGGATGGAACAGCTAAAGCAGAATATACATCATTTGATATTCCTTTCGTTTTTGAGACAGGAAAAGAGTACGACCCCTCAAAAATTTATAAACTTGCCATTATTTGTACAGCAAGTAAAGAAGGTGATCTTTTCAAAGGAGCTCCTAATAGTACATTAATCCTTGATGAATTAGAAGTTATTGGAGAATAAATTTATTATTTAGATTATAGAAAAAAGAGGTATCAACGGCAATGGTGATGCCTCTTTCCTTTTTGTACAATATCAGTATACTTAATGTATGCCTGATCAGTTCTATCAACAAACATTACCTATAAATTAACTATCATAACTATCATTTTTTTTAAGAAGCATATGTTCGATATATTAAGTTATGAGAGTTCCTGTTTTAAGCTATCATTTATCCATCATACAACCATCATTTTTTTTGTAAAAAGACGTCTTCTTATACTGCTAAAAAATACTAGAACTGAGATTTGTTTCATTTTTTCCTATATCTCTTTTTTTTAAAATTATAATCTTATCTTGTAGAAACACTTAGCTTTTGTTGTCTAGATGCCTGTCTAAAACAATTTACCACCTCCGTCTTCATGGTACCGACCCCCAAGTGTAAATCCTACTGAGATCTGGGCGTTAAGCAATGAAGTAATGATCTCTCTGATTTTCAGTGATTATTAAAAAGGCAACTTCTATGCCGTTTCAATGTCAATTACGATGTATAGAAAGCTTCAAACTAAAATTAACCAATTATATTCAATTGAAAAAGAAGAATCATGTTTCTTTATTGGGAAAATATGTTCTTTTTTTAAGAAAACATCCTATAAAATTCATGGCTTACCTTTTATTTTGTTCATTTTGTATAGAATTTGCTATATTTGCATTCACTAATAGTTATATTTTTTTATTTATTAATAAAGTAAGGAGAAATGAAAAAGAAATTAATTTACTTATTTACGATTCTTTGTTTTACAAGCGCATTTACAGCTTGTAGTAACGATAATGGAAATGGTGATCCAGAACCTGAAGTTCCAGTTCTATTGAAAGGAGAAAATATGTATGATGGAGATAAATTAGCTTTGACATATAGTGATGTAGCCATGCCTGGCAAACAAATTAAATTTGGAACAACTGACGGCAAAACAGGAACTCTTACAATGAGCGGAGTTTTAGACTTATCCTCATTATTATCATCTAAAAGTGATAACACACCTTTAGCTCCTGGGGTTATCCCTGGAGAAACTTCCACGATAATATCAAATATCGAATTGAAACAGTCTGGAAACAAATACACCTTTTCTGGAACAGATACGAATGACAATCGTTCTGTAGAATATACAGGTGAAGTCGATTCTACTAAACTTACTGTATCCTTAAAAGTAAAGATGGCTACCAATAATTTACTTGGAACTTGGAATTTAAGTGAATATATTCCGTACCAATCAGGCTGTATATATTCATCATGGAAATCAGGAAAAGAGTTTAAATTTGAAGTTGACGAGTTTCCAGGTCTGACAGAACCATGGGAGATAGCACCGGGAGATTTTATTACATTGGCTTTGACTATGATGCAGTTTGATGGTAAAAATCCAGATCAGTTATTACTTTCAGTATTAAAAGATATTACATTCAAAGAGGATGGAAATATTATAGCAACTTATTCAGAAGGAAAGAATATTCAAGATCCGCAATGGACAGAATCTCCTACAAACATCGCTCAATATTATGTTAAAAATAATACTATTTATTTGTTATTAAATCCTTCTATGTTAATTTCAGCTATTGCAACTAAAGCTGAAACATCAAGTGCTCAAGATCAAGTCATAGCAGGATTAATAACAAATATTCTTCCAATGTTAGGCTCTGGATTTCCTTTAGCATATAAGATTGAAGAAGGAAAACTAACAGTATTTGCAGATACAGAATTAACAATGAAATTACTCAGTGTAGTTTCTCCTTTATTACAAGATGAAACATTTGTAACAGAACTTCTAACAAAGATGGCTCAAGATCCTCAATTCGGAGGATTTACTCCTATGGTTAAGTCAATATTAAGACAACTACCAGAAGTCTTAGAAAAAACGACACAACTTGAACTTGGAATTAATCTAGTAAAAAAATAGTTCCTAACTATACTAAGCAGACATCCTAAGTATTTTTATTTTAGGGTGTCTGCTATTCTTTTATTCTAATCCACGGACAATTAACACAAAATTTTATAAATCGGAAACGAAATATATACAATAGACCTTGAATAGACCAATCTAAACCCCTTAATTTGCAAAGTTTTTGATATGAGCCAAAAACAGACTACCGGTTAAATAAGAACATTCTTTTATATTAAAATAAAATCAAATGAAAAAAAGTGTATTGTATTTTTGCACATTAATATTAATGTGCATCCTTACTACCTCCTGTAGTAAGGATGATAATGGTAAACAAACTGATGATGATACCAGTTGGCAAATATTACCGGAAGGTGATATTGCAACAGAAAACGTAGATTTGAATTTAGATGGTGTGTCTTCTACCGGAGAGATTAGTTTTAAAGCTCTAAGTTCTGATAAGGCTCAAATAGAACTTAAAAATGTAATTAAAGGATATAGCGAGGTTGCTATTGATTTAACCATGGAAAAGCAGGCTGATAATTCATTTAATTTTTCTGGTAAGAAATTAATGGATACAGCCCCTGATTTAACAAAAGCAGACGCAGGTAAAACAACTTTTTTAACTGTTGAAGTTAGCGGAAATATTACTCAGGAAGGGAAGATGACCATTACAGTTAAGACTGCGGGTATTGCTAATTATGCTGGTGACTATAATAATGACAAACTTATTTTAAATTATAGTGAGGCTGTATTATTAGGTAAAACTGTTACCATAAGTGCTGATAATTCAAATATGAGTTTCATACTTAAGGGAGTAATACCTGGAGAATCAGAGACTATTATTTCTGGTGTACAGTTCGATGAAAAAGGAGCTTTTTCTGGAGGAACAAAAACGACAGAAGGAACGAGCATTAAATATGCCGGTTCTCTATCAATTGAAACAAGTGTTTTAACGCTTGATTTATCTGTGACACTGTCTGAAACAGCTTTAGGTAAACTAAATGGAGTATGGCCTTTACTTGATAAGGTAGACACTGATGAATTTATGACTGAAATAAAATCATCCCCTTTCATCTTAAGATGGCCTGCTATAACTGTAATAGAAGAAACCGGTACAGATGGTGAACAAATAGCAAGACTTGGTTCTGTAATTATTTCTCATATTCTTGCAGAAGTGTTAAGCCAAGTGACATTCCATACAGATGGTAATATAACAGCACAATATTATTCAAAATTACCATTCAATGGAGATAATGCTATGGAATGGATTACAGGGAATGCTTTTAATATGGATATCAATCCTTCGCATACAGAATGGAACACTTCTCCAAAAAACTTAGCTTTTTGGTATACAAAAAATAATAAACTATATGTTATGCCAAATATTGAGATGATAATGAAACAAGCTTCTCTAGACAATGGAAATGGCGGAGCTTCAGTTGGAGGATTGGAAGATATACTATCACTCATGTCTAAATTAGGTTTAGATACAAGTAAATTAGATCCTGCATTAATAGAGCAAGTAATTCAATGGCTCACTACTGGCATCCCTTTAAATTATAGAATAGTCGATGGTAGATTAGAAATTTATGTAGATAAGGAAATGGTAGAACCTTTTATGCCAATACTTTTTGCTATGTTACCTTCATTACAGGCTAAATTAGACGAAATGGCAGTAGAAAATCCATTGATTAATTATTTACCGACATTATTATCTCTTAATAAGCTTACAGATATAGAAACGATTTGGAAAAATAACACTAAGCTTTTTGAGTTAGGTATAGCATTTAAACAGAATGAGGTAAAAGAATAAGGTGAATATTTTGTTAATAATAACTTAATAAAAAAGAGAAATCTTCTATTAATTTGTAGAGGATTTCTCTTTTTTAGTATAAGATTCGATTTAATCTATTTATTTTTTTCCTAATAACCACTTCCTTAATTCCCTCATCAACTCTTCCCTGTATGGAAATGACTCCCTGAATGCAAAGCTATGCCCACCTTCCGGGTAAACATGAAGACTTACCGGAACCTTATTTTCTAAAAGAGCTTGGCAATAAGAAATACTGTTTTTGGGAGAAACCGCTGCATCATCTGCTGCAACCGTAATAAATGCAGGTGGAGTATCTTTAGTGATATGCAGATTAGCAGAGTAAGCCCGTATCAATTCTTTATCCGGCTGTTCACCCAGAATCTGTTTTCGTGAATTTATATGCGTAATGGAATCCTCCATACTGATAACCGGATAAAAAAGAATCTGGAAATCAGGACGTGTATCGGCTGTGGTAAACACAGAAGCAGACGCAGCAATATAGCCACCTATCGAAGCTCCCATAACACCTAAACTGGTAAAACGCCATTCCTCTTTATGCTGTCGCATAATCTGCAAGCTTTGTTGAATATCGTCAAGGAGAACATTCTTATGCCCATTTGGCATTCGATATTTTAGAATGCCAAAAGTTATTCCTTGCTGATTGAACCATTCCGCCATATCATGCCCTTCATGCCCAACTGCAACCTTTGTCAGACCACCTCCCGGGCACATAACAATCGCTTTACCACTTGGATTTTCTGCCGGATAAACTATCAGGGCCGGACTTGAAACATTTGCGATAAAACCCGGCAACGAAGTATCTTCAGCTCCGCTCAATCCATTAGCCTCCGGTGTACCATCAGGCCAGATGTTTAATTCTATATACTGTTCCATTTCTATATAATTTTATTCGATTCAAATAACCTTTGCCATTTGTTTAACAACCGAAGGACCCGAAAAGATGAAGGCTGAATAAATTTGTATCAAATCTGCACCTGCGGCTTGCATATGAAGAGCATCTTCCGGTGTCATAATACCTCCGGCACCTATGATAAGAACCTCCTTTCCAAGTTGCCTTCTTAATAACTCGACAATCCGGCGGGATTTGTTTCCGATACCTCTTCCGCTTACTCCTCCGGCACCGTAAACAGCTAACTCTTGAGCTGTATAATTTTGTATATTCGAACGGTCTGTTGTCGGACCAGTAGCAATTACACCGTCTATATGGAAGCGTTGAATTAAACCGGTCACTTTGTCAATCTCTTCTTCCGGAAGATCTGCTGATAGTTTTAATAGGACAGGACGACTTGAAGATACGGCACTTCTGTATTGATCAAGTTCTTCGAGAATCCGGATAAATAATTCATCGTCAGGAGAGGGAAGGTTGATTGTAAAATAGTCTGCTTTAGGGGAAAGAACTTTATATAGAGATAGGATATCGTTAATTGCTGCCTCTCCAGTCGATTCCGGATTTTTGTTGATATTGATACCCAACAGATAGTTGCGGGAAGACCTTTGTAAATGCCTGTTTAATTCATCCAGTCCGGGATTGTTAAATCCGGTTCTGGAAATCAGAGAATCATACTTGGGAAGACGGAATATGCGTGGTCCGGGATTCCCTTTTTGGGGAGAAGGGGTGATGGTTCCTATTTCAATAAATCCAAATCCGAAATCCGATAGTTCATCAAACAGTTCTCCTTGTTTATCAAATCCTGCGGACAAACCGATTCTACACTTGACAATCTGCTTCCCCCAATGGAAAGGTGTTGTTTGCTGCTTGCATAAGTTACGTATAAAAGACCGCAACCAAGGAAGATGACTATACATTTTTAATCCGCCTGCCAGCAGGTTGTGTACATTTTCCGGTTCGAGCAAAAATAATAGAGGCCTGATGATTTGTTTGTACATAATTTGTTTGTTTTTATTGTCACTGCAAAGCTATTCAATAAGAATCAGATATACTATTTCAATATTTTTATAGATTATAATAGGAAGTTATTTGCATGACTGACCTATTTTTTTTTCTTTTGTCATAGAAAAATCCGTCTACCTTAATTTTATCTGATATTATAAGTATGGACATAAGCAAAACCGAAGCAATTTTAGAACATATAGAGAAGAACTCTTATGAATCTTTTCGTATCAAAGAAGATATTTTATCCCATATAGAAACACCTCTGCATTATCATCCTCATTATGAGTTTGTATGGATAAAGGCGGGGGTGGGAGTCAGGATAGTGGGAGATCACGTTAGCCCGTTTAAAGAAAATGATATGATGCTGATTGGTCCTAATCTACCCCATGTATGGACCAATGCCCCGGAATATTATGCCGAGGATCCGGATTTAATGGTCGATGTATATGTCGTACATTTTGCAGAGGAAATATTAAATGAGTTGATTTGCAGGTTTCCGGAATTAATGAACATCAAGCAGATCCTTTTTAGCTCCCGGAGAGGTATGCAGATAGTAGGGGAGACAAATATTAAATTGAGGGAAATCATTTTCAAACTGAAGCAAGCTACTTCAATAGAACGTTTTGTGCTGTTCATGCAAATTTTCCACCAATTGGAAAATACGGAAGATACCCTGTTGCTTTCATCCGAGAAATTTGCGAGTCTTTTCTGTGAAAGTGAATCCGAACGCCTACGCAAAATCTATGAACATATCAGCAAGAACTTCCACCGGAATATTCAACTTGAAGAGGTCAGCAATATAGCATGCCTTTCACCTACGGCTTTCTGCCGTTATTTTAAACAAAAGACCGGACTGCGTTTCACCTCCTTTCTCAATGATTTCAGACTCGAATATGCCCAAAACCTGATGAACAACAATGCCTATAAAATATCGACAATCGCCCATATGTGCGGATTTCAGGATATCTCGTACTTCAATAAAATGTTCAAGGAGAAAAATGCAATTACCCCATCCGAATATATTATGCGTTTGAAGCACGATTAATCATAGAAATTGCAAATATTGTTTTATATCATGTCATTTTTGTCTTATTCAAACATTTTGTTCTTACCTATATTTGTATTTAGATACCTGAAACAGATGGTACGACCGTATTCTTTATTACAAAGTTGTGTTTCTAAATACAGTTATATGAAGATTTTTAAATATTGTGTTTTATTATTTTTCCTTGCAGGTTGTTCTTCTTCAAATGAATTGAATAATGGCATTTTTCGAATTACTTTTTCGAATACCGGGAAACTGGAGGTGGTAACATTATATACGGAGCAGGGGCCTAAAGCAATGGATATGCAAACGCCAGAGCGTAAAGGGGAGGTTTATCTCAAGTCTATGCATGCAGGAAGCTGGCTGGAACCGGAAAAAACAAAGAATGAGAAAGATAAATTTATTCAATATTTTTCGTCGGAAGACGGAGATATCTCATTGACTTATTGTCCGTATGGTACGAATACTTTTTTGGTAAAGGCTTCGTTCGTGGCAAATGTAGATCTGGATTCGCTTGCTATTGGTATCCGTTTTTTTGCCATACAACCGAAGCTGGTTGAAACCTGTTACTGTCTGCCGCTTAGTCTTCCGTTTTTAAGGGAAGATTCTTTAAATAAGATTCCGGAAGGTTATATTTCCAGTGGAGAAACTTTTAATAATACATTTTCTTTGATAACGCAGGATGAGACTTATTCGGTGTCTGTCTTGCCGCCCGATTTTCGTTTAGATCCTGTTTTTGATGCAACGGCGGCATCAGACTATTGGGTAGGTTTCAAGCCTCAAAAGAAGACGGAACCGGATAAACCGGAATTAGCAGATGGATCCATTACTGTTTTGTGCAACCATAACCGGAAAATAAATAAAGGAGAAATAATCGAACGTGAATATCTGGTTTCTGCGGATTTGAATACTCCGGGAGGATATGCTACCGGATATCATATCGGAGAATATATGAATAAAGTCGACTATAAAAAGACTGATAACCTGATAGATATTTACCGGAAATCTATGGACTATTTATTGAATAATCCCCATTGCTTCGGTAAAATCGGTAACTCTGCTGCCAACTACTTTGGAGCCATGCATACGCAGACAGCCCAGCCTTTTGATAACGGGACGGCTTTTTATGCAATGTATGGGAATAGTTTCTCGGCTGCTGCTTTAAATCAATATAAGCAGATTAAGCCCAACGTTCCGGATAATTTACAAATACGGCTGAATGCTGTAAATGATTTTTTATTGAAATCGGATGTCCTGACCAAGGAGGGTGCTTATTGGAGTATGCTGGATTTGCGGTTTAACAAAGGTTATGTAGACCAGGCATATAAGAAATGGATAGAAACACATGCCACCGGATGGGTTACTTACTACTTACTGGAGGCATATGGGATATCAAAAGATAAAATCTATTTGCCGGTTATAGAGAAAACTTTAAAATGGATGGCGAACGAACAGTTACCGGATGGCAGTTTCCCTAAATATTTTGAAAAAGGCATTCCTTCCGAAGAAAAACTTGGAGATATAGCCTGGATGACTCTCGCCTTTTTTAAAGCGGCAGAGTCGGGGATAGCCATCCCCGGAATAGATTTGAAAAAACAGGCATTGCTTTCTGCTGAATGGATATTGACTAATCTGGTTCCCCAAAAACAATATCAGGGAAGTTTTGAAGATGTCGGCGGGGTGAATGATTCGTATTGTCCCAGTATTACGGCACGGGCTCTGATTGAAGCCTACCGGCAAAGCCATAATAAAATGTATTTGAATGCCGCCGAAGATGCATTGTCTGTTGCTTTGTCATGGATTACCTGTGGCTATACGATGGATGGAAAGTCTATGGATACCTGGAGTGAAACATACCGTTTTCAGCCGGCTTATGCGCAAGTGGAAAGTACGAGCTGCTATTGGCCATGTTCTTATACACTTCCTGCTTTGTTTTTGGCAGCCGGCGAACTGGCATTACAAATACAGGAGCCTGACCGGAAAGCATATTGGTCACAGCTAAGTAGCCGGTTTAATTATGTTTCCGCTTATTTATTGGATAACCCGGAAACAAAAGGGCGATTTGGGATGGAGTGGTTGCTTTCTCCTTTTCTCGTTTTCTCAGAATGGGGAAACTCCCAGCTTTGTTGGAGTGTTTTAGAGACTTTGCGAATACGGATACTTATGTCTTTACCCGAATTTAAACTAAATTCCTTACTATCGGGGATATATAAAGGTAATAGTTATTCAATTATACTTCCCAAATGGAGTGATAATGATTTTTTGTTGTCTATAAATAAAGATGTAGAACCTGTAACATTTAAGAATATCTCAGGTCATAACTGTATATTCCTATTATCGGAAGGACAACATGTAAATGATAAGTTATCTTGTGGTAGATTATTAGGACTGTTACCTTCTTCTGTATATAAGATGAAAAATCTGCAAACAGGTGAATTTTCAGGAGAATATACAACAGAGCAACTTTTAAACGGAATAAATATTTCGTTTACAGATTTCTTATTTTTCGAATTAGTTCCGGAAGAGAGATAAGATTATACAATTGTTTATTATAATACCCTGTCAAAATAAAAACCCTTTCCAATATAAAATATATCACTGGAAAGGGTTTTTAATTATTACTTTATTTATAAATATATTTTACCTGGGGGCTTTCCTGT
Organism: Parabacteroides sp.; assembly: GCA_019417325.1. GTDB lineage: Bacteria > Bacteroidota > Bacteroidia > Bacteroidales > Tannerellaceae > Parabacteroides. The sequence continues at coordinate 64,351 of DXVO01000032.1, forward strand.
AAACATAAATCGCAATAAACGTATAAACGAAATTCGGTATCCATGCTGCCATCCAGGGACTCAGCCCACCATTAATTGCGAATGTAGATGTAACGGTTGTAAACAGGATATAGGAGAAACTAAGTCCTAAACCAATACCGATATTCAATCCCATGCCACCCTTTATTTTACGTGACGACAAAGAGGCACCAATCGTAGTCAGGATAAACGCAGTCATAATAGAAGCAAAACGTTTATGATATTCAATCTGGAATGTCTGAATATTTCCGATACCTCTTTTCTTTTGTCGTTCTATATATTCCGAAAGCTGGGTAGAAGTCATTGTCTCGCAATCGTCGGAAGAGATAAGGAAGTCGGAGGGGACAATCGTAAGTGTCGTATCCTTACGGCTACCTTCTGTGATATGTTCACGCATGCCGTCGAAATCGCGTATCATATAATCGATAACAGTCCAGTTATAAAGAGTATCGTATTTGATAGAGCTTGCTGTTAAACGGGAAATAATCTTCTTATCATCATAACGGTCAAGAGAAAAACGGTATCCCATACCTGCTTTAGCGTCATAACGGTCAAAGTAAGCGATTACCCCGGGTTCTATTTCCAACTGTGCAGCCCGGGCAAATTCTGTTTCCGGTCTGTGCCGGACATATGTATTCATAAATTTAATACGGACTTCGTTAGATGGAGGGATAATAAAAGCTGTCAATAAAAATGTACTCAGTGCAATAATGGCAGCAGATATAAAATAAGGGACCATCAGCCTACGGAAACTCATTCCACTTGCCAGCATCGCTATAATCTCTGAGTTATCAGCCAACTTTGAAGTAAAGAAAATTACAGCAATAAATGTAAACAGCGGACTGAACAGATTGGCAAAGTAGGGAATAAAATTCATGTAATAATCGAAAATAATAGACTTAAGCGGAACATCCGGCTTTAGGAAGTCGTCAATCTTTTCGTTAATATCGAAAACGACTGAAATGGAGATAATCAACAAAATGGCAAATATATAAGTGCCAAGAAATTGCTTAATAATGTATCGGTCTATTCGTGTCAGCTTGAGTTTCATGTGAGTGTTTTATCTTATAACCGGTTAGATAATTGACGAACCATTCCGCTTTTCCAGCTTGTAAAATCTCCCTCGATAATATGGCGTCGTGCTTCTTTGACCAACCAAAGGTAGAATGCAAGATTATGGATAGATGCGATTTGAAGTCCTAATAACTCGTTTACTTTAATCAGATGGTGTAAATAAGCTTTGCTATACAATGTATCCACATAGGAATGTGCATCCGGATCAATAGGAGAGAAGTCATTCTCCCATTTCTTGTTTCGCATATTTATCGTACCGAAACGAGTAAATAATTGCCCGTTTCTTCCATTGCGTGTCGGCATGATACAGTCGAACATATCGACTCCCCGCTCGATTGCTTCAAGGATATTGATAGGGGTTCCGACTCCCATCAGATAGCGTGGCTTGTCTTTAGGTAATATTTCGTTTACCACTTCTATCATTTCATACATTTTATCGGTCGGTTCACCTACCGCCAAGCCACCAATAGCATTTCCATCTGCGTTTTTCCGGGCTATGTTCTCTGCTGCTTTTTGACGCAGGTCCGTATATACACAACCTTGTACAATCGGGAAAAGGGACTGCTGATAACCATACTTTGGTTCCGTGCTATTGAAACGTTCGAAGCAACGGTCCAACCAACGTTCTGTCAGGCCAAGCGATTGTCTGGCATAATCATAATCGGCATCTCCCGGACAGCATTCGTCGAAAGCCATGATAATATCCGCCCCGATAATCCGTTGTATATCCATTACCTTTTCCGGAGTAAACAAATGCTTGGAACCGTCAATATGTGAACGGAACTCAGCTCCTTGCTCATGTAGTTTACGATTATCGGAGAGGGAGAATACCTGAAAGCCTCCACTATCGGTCAAGATCGGTTTATCCCATGTATTGAATTTATGTAATCCCCCGGCTTGTTCTAAAACCTGTAACCCAGGGCGAAGATACAAATGGTAAGTATTACCTAAAATTATTTGAGCTTTTATATCTTCCTTTAATTCAGTCATATGTACACCTTTTACTGTACCTTGTGTACCGACCGGCATAAAAATAGGCGTTTCAATTACTCCATGATCGGTGGTAATAAGACCCGCCCTAGCATTTGATTTTGTATCGTTATGTAGTAAGTCAAATTTCATAGTGCAAAGGAACTCATAATTCTTTTAAGAAAAAAGAGTTTGCAGGAAATTATGTTATCTCCTGGTATACAGTTTTATACGTTTTTTCACGACTACGAATATGTCTGTTATCCGGATAATAAAATCTCTGATATTACAGAGCATAAAAAGCTAAGACTTTCATGTTATAGAGGAAGTAACATAACTATCTGGTATTTATAATAATTAGGTTTAGATGTTCCATAGTTCGTATAGAACCACGTTAAAATGGAATAGTCCTGTTTTTGTATGTTAACAATCTGTTATTTATGTTGTTATATAGCATTTAAGATAAAAAAATTAAACAGAATAGATTAGCAGGATACTTTTTAAAAGAACTTTTGATGTTCAAGCTTGGCATTGGGTAATATTAATATAAATACATTATCTTATTGAAATGCAAAAACTTAATGTGAGTTAAGCCTTGCTCTTACATGATAAAAATAGTTCTATTTTTGTAAAGAATTTAATTATAACATGAGTTCTATACGAACTTTAGTAGAATAATAGAACTTAGAAAAATATAAATGGGAAGTTTCGTTTAATCATTATAATAATGGTCGATAAAAAATAACCAAACCTTTATTATTTTACACCGAAGAGAGTATAGTTAAGCTCTCTAAACTTTTCGTATTATCACCAAAACTATTAATCCCAGAAATGGGAAAGAGGTTGTTCTTTTGAACAACCTCTTTTATTTTCAGAAGCCAAAATCCTCTACTTCAACCTCTTTCACTTTTTCTTCCTTAGGTTTTTCCACAAACTTGTGGACTTCATTTGCTTTAATAATAATTGCACGCATTGGACGTACAGGGCAAATCGATTCACATCCTCCACAACCAATACAGAGATCCGGATCTACTTTGGGTATCGTTAATGTCCCTTCATAAGGAACCATATGGACCGCCTGAGTCGGACAATGCTCGGAGCAGGCTCCACAATCTGTTCCTTCTGTTTTTACAATACAACGATTTATAAAAAAGGTAGCAATGCCAACCTGGGTTGTCATCTTTTCTTCTTTGGTTATCGGCTTTATGGCTTCAACAGGACAAACATCTGCACATACAGTACATTCATAATTGCAGTAACTGTTGACATAAGCCAACCGAGGTTTTAGTAGATAATCGAAACCATATTCCAAACCTGCAGGGCGAAGTACCTGACTCGGGCAACGAGTAACACAAAGGTGGCAACCCGTACATTTATCTTTGAAACGTTCAAGGCTAATGGAACCCGGAGGTGTGATGGGAGGCCATTTTTTCCTTCCCTTGTTTCCATGTCCACGACCTTCGCCTCTATGATTTCCGCCGTTACCTTCCTTACATTTTTTTACTTCTTCCGCCATAACCGATACAACAGGTAAAGATGCTGCGACAGTTATTCCTGTGCGAAGCAGGGAACGACGCATCGGATTGATATTTTTATCAGTATCGGCTTCTATGGAAAATCCAGCCTTTTGCTTTTTCAAAGGGAAATTGAAACGATACTGCAATCCTCCTTTTGCACAAGATGATACACAATTGAAACAATTCACACAACGGGATGTATCTATTGTTAAATCCTTACTATTAATAGCTTCTGCCTTACAAGTATGTTCGCAGTTTCCGCAATGTGTACAACTTTCTTTGTCAAAAGAGATACGGAAAAAAGAAAAACGTGAAACAAGGCTTAATAATGTACCTGCAGGACAAATCGTATTACAGAATAAACGTCCTCTGAAAATCGTCATAAAAATAAATACGATCAAAGCAATTATAGCTGCAATTATTCCCGGAAGAGTCACCGTACTGATTGTGACATGATATAAAGAATAAATGTCCATCTTCATCAACAATTCTGCCAGCATATTATTTCCCCACATAACAGCCGGACGGAACAGATTCGTTGCTATACGTCCGTAATTACTATACGGATCGAGTAACAAACACAACTCGCTGGAACCAAATACCAATAAAACGGCAGTTAGTGCAAGTAAAGCATACCGCAAGAGATTCATCGGCTTATGATATTTGAACCGGCGTGATCCTTTTTTCTTCTTTTTCCCGATGCAAAATAGTCTATTAATAATGTCTTGCAGGATACCAGCCGGGCACATCACTGAGCAATAAATACGCCCGAACAATAATACTAGTATAAATTGGAATATGATAAATCCTGCTAATCCGCCCAATACGGCAGGTAGAACTTGCATGTGTAATAATATATGTATCTTATCTGAACTCCATCCGGCAAAATCAACAAAAAACAGAGTTACAGGTATGAAAAAGAGGCATGCGAACAGAATTCGCAGCCCCCTTAAATAGTTTAGTCTTTTCATCAGATCTTGATGCGTTTGATATTTAATTTCTTTAAATCAGTTGTTCCTAATTTCAATGTTTCCCCTTTGCCAATATGTCCCACAGCTTCCATATCCAGCTTCTTCACCTGATTAAACAGAGCCAAAGCAGCTGTATCTATGGCTACGATATTTGGAGAAACGATCAGGGATTTTAAAGTTGCTACGTCGGCTGCACTTTTTCCCTGCGGACCATTCTGGTGCATAATCCGGTAGGCATCAACAATATTCAAAACCGGTTTCTTTTGCCATGTACAAATATCGGCAATACATTGTTGTAGGTCATTCTGATGGAAGAAACGTCGGTCCCATACAATACCCATGTAGTTTTTCATAGCGCAAGTCATTTTGGCACCTCCATGGTTTTTCAGAACCGGAACATTAATCCAGGCATCAGCTTCTACCAATGCTTCATGTATCTTTGCATTTTTAAGTGATACACCATTGGGGAGAGAGACTTCTTTATAATATTTTTCATCATGACCCGGCATAATGATACCACCTGCTTCTTTTACGGCAGCAGCAATACCGCTGGTTTCATAACATTTCTGCCAATTATCGCAAGTGTGGTCGAATACGGTTACTTTTTCGGCACCCGCTTCAAAGCATTTCTTCACCAGCGCTTTTACCAACTTCGGATTGGTATTTCCCGCCATTTCCGGCGAACGATCCCAGCCGATATTCGGTTTGATTACAACCTTTTGCCCTTTTTTAATGTATTTGTCAATACCGCCTAATGCTTCCAAGGCTTTATCTAACATAGCTTCAGGTTCACCACCCATAACAGCTACCATATCAGGAGCTTGCTCTACAGCCATGGTGTTTGAAGAAAGAGCAGCTTGCAGTCCTTCGAATTTTAAAGAAAGAGCAGCACCTGCAATTACACTGGTTTTTAAGAAATCACGACGTTTCATGTGTTTATTAAATTTGATAGGATATTAAAGATTTAACAAAGGTAATAATCTGTGATAAATAATGTATATTTGACGTTGAAAAAATTATACAAATATGCATTTATATACGTATGTATCAATAAAATCCTTTATTGAAGGATGCAAAGCTTCTGATTCAGACCCGGTTCTTACCCTACAAATTCCCAACATGATGTATTCTGCCCAGGAATATGAAACAGAATACGGCCTGTCTTTACTCCGGCAAGCTATTGGTTCGTATGAGAGAAAGAACAATATAGCCCTAGAGCAGAGTAAACAAGCAATGCCTTTTTTCCGTAAAAACAGAAAAATGCTGGTAGGACCGGAAATGGAAATGTATGCACTTTCATTGTTCGAAAGCCAAACGATCCCTCATAGTCTGAAGCTTGGACACAGCTATCCGTATGTAAGACTTATGCTGGATTATCAATTGTTGGGAGAATATTGCCTTTCGCAAAATATCTATCTACTACGTTGTAAATATGATGAAGAAAAGAACTTGCAAACTTTTACTGACCAGATGGAAAAAGAGTACAATAAATTCTTTTATGACGATGAACATACAGGTTTTACACCAGATTCCCGTTTATTTTCTATGCTCTGTAATGCTTGCCTGGAAGTAAAAAATCCTCATTTCATATCAGAAAAAGAATGGCGTATCGTTTCTTTCCATACTCCCTCGGACGTATCCTATTTATTGGTAGACGGTCAGTTAATACCATCTATCACAATCTCTATTCCATTTGGCTGCATCCGACAGATAGCTCTACAAAATAGAAACGAAAACAAATTAACATACAGTGCATTGGCCGGTTTTCTTCAACAAATAGGTTTAATGCCGGAACATTATCTGGAAGGTATGATAGAACAATAAACGTTTTTATTATGGCAACAACTTTTGATATACAATTACCCCATTACAACCGGGGATTTCATTTAATTACAAAGGATATAATTTCACATTTACCAGAGTTACCGGAAAGTGGCCTACTGGTTGTCTTTATTAAACATACTTCGGCAGCTCTCACTATCAATGAAAATGCAGATCCGGATGTTCGCCGTGATTTTAATACATTTTTCAATAAGCTGATCCCGGATGGAGATGCTTGCTTTACCCACACACTGGAAGGGGATGATGATATGTCTGCCCATATTAAAGCTTCATTATTGGGAGCTTCAGTCACTATCCCTATAAAAAACTATCGTCTGAATCTCGGAACGTGGCAAAGCATCTACCTGTGTGAGTTCAGAAATGGGGGAGATAACCGGAAATTAAGTATAACCATCTTATCATAAATAGCTCATAAAAATCCGGGATACTCCCGTCCTATTTTTTAACAAAGCGCGATATATATCGATATTTTTATAAATTTGTGAGAATATTAAGAACTTTGTTGTTTTTTAATGTTATGGGAAAACTTTTACAGAGGGAGTATGGAGAGTGAGAATGACTATGTTTATGCATTAGGTACAGGCGATACAAAAGCATTTGAAATATTATTTTTACGTTATCAGCCTAAGCTTGTTCGTTTTTTTGCCGGTTTTATACATGATGATAAACAGGCAGAGGACCTTGCTCAGGATGTATTTCTGAATTTGTGGAAAAATCGCGAAAAATTGCAACTTGTAAAATCCTTCCAATCCTATTTGTATCAAATGGCACGCAATATGCTATATAATTATTATGACCACTCTTTGGTACATGCAAAATATGATATAGAACAAGTATGGAAACCCATTAAATGTGGAAATCTGGAAGAAGAAATGTTTGCCCGGGACTTGCAAGCGATAATAAATTGTTGGATTGACCATCTGCCACCCAAACGGCAACAGGTTTTTAAATTAAGTAGAATAGAAGGATTAAGCAGTGATGAAATAGCGAAACAGCTTCATATCAATAAACGAACTGTAGAAAATCATTTAAGTGTGGCCTTATCCGAATTACGCAAGCTCTTACAATGTTTTATTTGTTTATGCTCTCTCCAGGGACTGTTAAGTTAAGTTAAACATCAATTTAGTGCTGTGCGTAAACTTGCTTCACGCTTTCTATAAGGGAAAGTATCAAAATATGAAGAAAGAACAAATACAGCGAATCATTCATGCCTTTTACGGAAAGCATTACCATATAGACACTCAAATGCGTTTCCGTTTCTGGATGCGAATGAAAGAAGATAAGGAGCTAAAAGAAGAGGTCTTGCAGGAAATCTGGCAACAAACTCCTTCCGCCATAACCAAACGTACGACTTTTAATTTGTCCCGAATACAACAGCACATTGCTCAAGAAGAAAAGAAACCTGTAGCCAAACACCTTCTTTCATGGCAGAAATATGCAGCAGCAATAACGCTGGTCATTATTTCCTCTGTGGTTACATTATGGGTGAATTCCCTTTTGAATCCAAAACCACAGATGGCTTTTATAGAACATTTTGTTCCCTATGGCGAATATGAACAATTTGTTTTACCTGATAGCTCGACCGTTTGGCTGAATGCCGGTTCTATCTTAATTTATCCGGAAGAATTCGAAGCCAAAGACCGCTCTGTCTACCTGACAGGGGAGGGGCGTTTCCAAGTAGCGAAAAATAAAGAAAAACCATTCATTGTCCATACACAACAATTAAATGTGGAAGCTTTAGGAACAATTTTCAATGTACAAGCTTATCCCAATAAAGAAAAAGTATCGGCGACATTGGAAGAAGGAAGTGTATGTATCACTTCGAATGCAGGAAGTTTCCAGAAACATATATTGAAACCGAACCAACAATTTTCGTATTCTAAGCAATCTGAAAAAATCGTTGTACGGGATGTCGATGCATCAGAGGCCAGTATGTGGAAAGATGGCTTCTTATCTTTTGAAGATTGTAAATTCGGAGAAATCATGGCTGCATTGGAACGTAAATATAATGTAATGATTCAATATGATCAGGCTAAATATAAAGACCGTTCCTTCCACGTTAAATTCACTCCGGATGAGTCGCTGGAAGATGCCTTAAATATTTTCTCTGATTTGATTGAGAACTTCCATTACCGCATAGAAGAAAACATAGTATTTATTCACTAAAAAATATAGGAGAAATTTATCAATGAAGAAAAGAAAAACGGGGAGACAGACCTTGCAAATCAACTCCCCGTATTTTGAAATCATACACTTTTATTAAAAAATATCGAGAGAACAATATTATTAATGTTATGTATCATTTAAAAACACACAAATGTATGAAAATTACAGATTTGATACTATTTAGTGTAAAGAAAAAAGTATTCTTTGCCTTATATATATTACTATTTATTTCTATATCGGGTACATTATCCGCACAAAACCAACAAATTGTATTACCTGCATCATCAATGACCTTAGGAGCAGCCTTTAAACAAATTGAACGGCAGGCTAAAATTTCAATAGATTATGATGCACATATAATTAATGAGGAGCAACAAATTACATCGATTCCTTCTCCGGAATCTCTGGATAACTTGCTACGATACTTATTGAAAGCTACGGATTGCTCATATACCTATAAAGGTTCTCATCTATTGATTACCCGGAAAGCACAGAAAAAACAAACAACTATCACCGGTAAAGTTTTAGATAAGAACAACGAGCCTATCATCGGTGCAAATGTCGTAGAAAAAGGAGTCAGCAACGGAACAGTAACCGATATGGACGGAGCATTCTCCCTGTCTGTCGCTGAAGATGCTACGGTTATGATTTCTTATATAGGTTTCTTATCACAGGATATTCAGATTGGGAAAAAGCGTGAACTCATCATTCATCTGAGAGAGAACACACAAGCATTGGAGGAAGTTGTCGTTACGGCTTTAGGTATCAAGCGGGAAGAAAAAGCATTAGGATATTCTGTCCAGAAGCTGGATGGCGATAATATGACATTAGCTAAGTCGGTAGATATAACAACATCCCTGACCGGACAGATTGCCGGGTTAAATATCCAGAATAATACTGAGTTCGACCAGAATGCGACCATTTCTTTACGTGGAGCCACTCCTTTATTAATTGTAGATGGCATACCTTATGCAAATATTACGATCAATGAGATTGCAGCAGACGACATCGAATCTATTGATGTACTGAAAGGAGCCACAGCGGCAGCATTATATGGTTCGAGAGGTACGAATGGGGCGATTATGATTACGACCAAAAAAGGTTCTGATAAAGAAGGACTGAACATCAATATCAATAGTAATACAATGTTTTTTGCAGGTTATCTGGCTTTCCCGGAAGTACAACATTCCTATAGTGCGGGAACAGGAGGGAAATATAATAATAACTCCGTTTGGGGAGATAAACTGGATATCGGACGAACAGCCGTTATGTGGGACCCGGAAACCTATGAATTCCGTGAGATGGAACTGACTTCGAAAGGAAAGGATAATTTTAAAAATTTCCTGCAACCAAGCTTGGTTACCAACAATAATATAAGTGTTACACAAAAAGGAAAGTACGGTTCATTCCGTGCATCCGTAACGGAAGTACACCATAAGGGAGAGTACCCCAACCAGAAATTGAATAAAATGACCTTCTCTGTCGGTGGCGAAATGAAATGGAAAAAGTTCTCGATGGATGCAACGGCAGCCTACAATAAACGAATATCTTCCAATACGGTCGGTTCCGGCTATAGTAGCAGTTATATCTATAATATGGTTATCTGGGGCGGTACGGAATATGATATACGCGATTACCGCAACTATTGGGTAAAAGGCAAAGAAAACGAAATGCAAAACTGGTATGACAAGAGTTGGTATGATAATCCTTGGTTTAAGGCTTACGAACAGGTTTCATCCTATGACACGGACGTTTTCAATACGTCTATAAACACAAGTTATGAAATAACCCCTTGGTTAAAAGCGATGGTACGTTCAGGTGCTGACGTATACAATAAAAGGGAAGAACAGCATAATGCAATTAGCGCCAATGGTGCATGGAATAAAAAAGGATATTACAGCATTTATAAAGGAACATGGTTCAGTATAAATGCGGATGCAATGTTGATGGCTGATAAAACATGGGGAAAGTTCAATCTAAATGGAATGTTCGGTGGCAATATTTATTATCTGCATACCGACGATATGAAAAGTGAGACACAAGGTGGTTTATCTATTCCCGGATACTATTCATTAAATTCTTCAACAGACCCTGTTAAAGCAGTAAGCGGATTAACTCAAAAACGGGTAAACAGTTTGTATGGAAAAGCGTCTTTATCATGGAACAGTACCTATTATCTGGATATAACTGCCAGAAATGACTGGTCGTCTACCTTACGTCCGGATGAACGTTCCTATTTCTACCCTTCTGTAGCAGGTAGCGTGATTCTTTCGGAAATAATACCCCTGCCATCTTGCTGGAATTTCTTAAAAATAAGAGGTTCGTGGACTACAACCAAACAAGATGCCGATATCTATGCAAATAATAATGTATATAATATTACAACGAATGTATGGGATGGGTTGTCTACTGCTTCTTCTCCGGATGTATTAATCGGAGGTACTGTGCTTCCTCAAAAGACGGAAACCTGGGAAGCCGGTTTAGCGCAAACATTCTTCAACAAACGTTTGACTTTCGACTTCGCATACTACCATAAATTAGAATCGGACTTTATTATAAATGGCAAGGTCAGCCAAGCTACCGGTTACAATTCCATCCAAACAAACAGCAAAGAGACTCTTTTACGCCAAGGCGTTGAATTGGTTGTCGGAGGAACTCCTGTTCAAACAAAGGATTTCAGTTGGCAAATAATGACGAACTGGTCGCACGATAAGTATACTTATCATAAGTTAGACCCGGATTATTCAACCAAACGCCCTTGGATTACTGAAGGGGCCGATTGGGATTGGATTGCCATTAATGATTGGGAAAGGGACCCGGATGGAAACCTGATTCATAATGGGGGTATACCTGTACGCCAAACTTTCCAAACCAAAGTCGGTAAATATGTTCCGGATTTAGTCTGGGGTATTACAAATACACTGAAATATAAAAACTGGACATTAAGCTTTACGTTGGATGGTCGCGTAGGAGGTATCTCTTTTTCAAAGACTCACCAGATGTTATGGAATTCAGGAACACATGTCGATACGGACAATCAGTACCGCTATGATGAAGTTGTGAACGGACAGTTGACATATGTAGGGGAAGGTGTTAAAGTGGTATCCGGTGCTGTAAAACGTGACCCGGATGGAAACATACTGGAAGATACGCGCGTTTTTGCCCCGAATGATGTAGTTGTTTCTTATGAAAGTTACATTACCAAATACCATGATTCACATGCCAGTCCCAGCCGGCAGAATATGTTGAGACAGACATTCTTTAAATTAAGGAACCTCTCCCTGTTCTATGATTTACCTTCTTCACTTTGTAAAAAACTGAGAATGAAAACGGCAGCAGTAGGCTTTACCGGCCAGAATTTATTACTCTGGGCTAAAGACTTTAAGTATGCAGACCCGGAAAGAGGAGGAGAGACAGAAAGTCTGAATTCACCTTCACAACGTTATTTGGGTGTAAATGTAAAAGTTAACTTCTAAAAGGATTGAGAACATGAAACATTTGAAAAATATAAAATCAGTAAGTTTGGCATTGGCATGCATGTTTTTTCTGTCAACTTGTACTTCAACATTTGACGAAATGAATACCAATCCCAATGCAACAACACAAGTGAAATCCTCCATGCTGGCAACTAAAGTTATCAAAGATATGGTAACTACCATCTGGGAATATAATGAGTTCCTGAGTAGAAGAATGTTTTGGGGAGAACAGATTAACAATGCACAATACAATCGTTTTGGAGCCGATGATTTTTCGTATATCCAGAAATTAACGGATGCAAAAGCAATGATGGATTTGGCTCTTGAAGAAGATAAAGATGCTTATACAGGGCTCTATTATTTTATGAAAGGCTGGAACTTCTGGCGTTGTACGTTAAGCATGGGAGATATTCCTTATTCCCAGGCCTTGGATATCGAAACATATCGTTATCCGGCATACGATAACCAGAAAGATGTATTCGCTGGCATTTTATCAGATTTGGAAAAAGCAGACGAATTTTTCGCTAAAGCAGGAAGCCGTACTTTTGAAGGAGACCCTTTCTATAAAGGAGATCCTGCCAAATGGAGAATGGCAACAAATGTATTACGCCTGAAAGTATTAATATCCTTGTCCAAACGGGCGGATGATACTCCCGAATTGAATATAAAAGAAAAATTTGCCAATGTTGTTGCTCAAGGAGTTTTATTCCAGAGTAATGATGATAACCTGCAAGTGGTTTATTCGGATAAACAAGGGCAACAGAACCCGTTCCATAATAGTTTTGTAAAAAGTATTAACGAATATGCCGGTTCATCTTTACTGATTGACCCTCTGAAAAAGTTCGAAGATTACCGATTGTTTTATTATTTCTCTCCGGCTCAGGCATTGACTGACAAATTATATCTGCCGGAAGGAGAAACCTTGCTGGACGTGGGTGATTGGAATGCATACCAGGGATTGGATGTAGCTGCCGTTTTTGGCGAAGAGTCTAAAAAAATTGCGAACAAAATGCATTGTCGTCCCAATGGAATATATCGTTTAAATTATGCCGGAGTCCCTTACATACGATTGGGTTATGCAGATATGAATTTCACAATAGCAGAGGCTATTGAACGAGGCTGGCTGCAAGGGGATGCAAAGAAATACTATGAAGAAGGAATTCGTGCATCATTCCGATTTGTTAAATCTACTGTTCCTGCCGAATATCGTAATAACAGGGAAATAACAGATGAATATATTGAGAAATACTTGCAAGGCCCATATGTAAAATACAATGAAACAGGTTCTTCTACGGATCGTCTCAAACAAATATGGATTCAGGCTTATATCGCCCGTTACTATCATATGCAATACGACGATTATTATGATTACCGCCGTAATCAGTATCCTGAATTTCCGATTAATCCGGATACGAACCTGAATGATGACAAAACAAAGATTCCTATGCGCTGGCAATATCCGGAAAACGAGTTACTATTTAATAAAGAGGAATATCTCGCAGCTTTACAACGCCAATGGGGAGGTACTGATAATGTAAATAATGTGATGTGGTTGCTGAAATAAAAAAGAAATAAGTTATGAAATGGAGTTTAAGTATTTTGTTTTACCTGTTTTGCTCGTTCCATTTACTTTCGTTAAATGCTGCGGAGAAAAAACAGACATTCACTGTTTTACAACTGAACTTATGGCATGAGGGGTCTAAAGTTCCGAATGGCTATCAGGGAATTGTAGATGTATTGGACCAAGTTGATGCCGATATCGTTTTCTTATGTGAAATACGGGATTTCGGAGGTAATAAGTTTATGCCAAGAGTTTTGGAAGACCTGGAAAAACGGGGTAAACATTACTATGGTGAAACATTAGGTATGGTAATCGGTATCTTAACCAAATTCAAACCGGATAGTATAACTCGCTGCTGTGTTGTTCCGGGAGACGAAACACGTGCCATGCTGAAAACAACATTGACAATAGCAGGGCATCCCATCACTTTTTATCCTTGCCATTTGGATTATATGCATTATGAATGTTATATGCCAAGAGGCTATAGTGGTACGAGCTGGGAAAAGATTGCCGCACCAATTACAGATGAGCAAGAGGTTCTAAATGCAAACAGGATTGCATACAGGGATGAAAGCATTGCTGCTTTTATCCGGGATGCCAAAGAAGAGATTGCAAAAGGCCATTCAGTAATTATGGGGGGAGACTTTAATGAACCATCTCATTTGGATTGGCAAGCCGACACCAAAGATTTATGGGATCATAACGGAGCTATCATCAACTGGGATTGTTCCGTCATGTTACAAAAAGCAGGTTTCAAAGATGCTTACCGGGAGAAACATCCGAACCCGGTTTTGTATCCCGGATTTACTTTCCCTGCCGGAAATAAACTGGCGGAAGAGGCTAAGTTAGAAAAACTGGCCTGGGCTCCGGATGTAGACGAACGGGACCGCATTGATTTTATTTATTATCATTCAACATCTCCTTCGCTTGCTCTTCAAAAAAGCGTATTGGTTGGTCCTTCAGAAACGGTAATCAAGGGAGAGATCAAAAAGAATGATTCGAAAGATGAATTCCTGATACCTTCCTGTATCTGGCCGACAGACCATAAAGGGAATCTCGTAACATTTACGGTTTCTCCTCAAAAGTAAAATAAAGTCAATCTCCTTATTCTAACTCACATAGGTTGGAATGGGGAGATTGTTTTTTATCATGTCTCCGTTTTTCCTGTTTTCCTACCTGAACAAAGCACGTCTCTATTGGCTTATAAACCACTGTACGATCTGAATTATTTTCACTACTTTTGTGTCTTAAAAAATTAGATACGTGGAAGAATATCTGAAACATTTGAATGAGAGCCAACGTGAAGCAGTCGTCTATACCGCAGGTCCTTCTTTAGTAATAGCCGGAGCCGGATCAGGAAAAACGCGTGTACTGACATACAAAATAGCTTATTTATTGCAACAAGGATTACCTCCCCAAAGTATTTTGGCATTGACTTTTACGAATAAGGCTGCCCGTGAAATGAAAGAACGTATAGCTACATTGACTGATACGGAAACAGCCAGACGTTTATGGATGGGCACTTTTCACTCAATCTTTTCACGTATTCTGAGATATGAAGCCGACCGCATTGGCTATCCGCATGACTTCACCATTTACGATACTGCCGATTCCAAAAGTTTATTGCGCTCTATCATTAAAGAAATGCAGTTGGATGATAAAGTATATCGTCTTAACATGATACAAAGCCGTATATCTAATGCTAAAAATGCACTGGTAACTTATAAGGCTTATGAGCAGAGCAAGGAACTGATCGAACATGATATGGAATCGAAAGTTCCTTTGATTCGCGATATATACAAACGTTACCAGAATCGTTGCCAGCAAGCTGGTGCAATGGACTTTGATGATTTATTATTGCAGACCAATATCTTATTCCGCGATCATCCGGATGTACTGGATAAATACCGTAACTTTTTCCAGTTCGTGTTGGTTGATGAGTATCAGGATACTAATTTCGCCCAACATCTGATTGTTCAGCGTTTATGTGAAAAGCACCAGCGTATCTGCGTGGTAGGGGATGATGCACAAAGTATTTATTCATTTCGCGGTGCGAACATCGATAATATCCTCCAGTTCAAAAGCCAGTATCCGGGTTGCCGTATTTTCAAGTTGGAACGGAACTATCGGTCTACCCAAAATATTGTAAATGCGGCAAACAGCCTTATCCATAAAAATACAAAGCAAATTCCGAAAACTGTCTATTCCGAAAAAGAAGAAGGGAACAAAGTTTGTGTCTTTTCTTCTTATTCCGATTATGAAGAAGGGTATGCTGTTGCAGGCAAAATAAACGATATGCAACTGCGGAACTATGAATATGCGGATTTTGCAATTCTATATCGTACGAATGCGCAATCGCGTATTTTGGAAGAAGCTCTTCGCAAGCGGGGTATTCCTTATAAAATATACGGGGGACTTTCATTCTACCAGCGTAAAGAGGTTAAGGATGTTATTTCTTATTTGCGTTTAATCGTCAATCCGCACGATGAAGAAGCATTCAAACGAGTTATCAATTATCCGGCCCGTGGTATAGGCGATACGACTTTAAATAAACTGATTACGGCTGCTACCGATAATAATGTAAGTTTATGGACTGTATTGAACGACCCTATCGGATACGCTCTTTCCATTAATAGCGGTACGGCAAAGAAACTAAGTAATTTCCGGGAGTTGATACAAAGTTTTATCAACCGGAATGAAGCACATTCGGCAGAAGAGATTACCGCTGTTGTTGTAAAAGAGAGCGGTATTGTTAGTACGCTGTTTCAAGACCGTTCTGTTGAAGGTATCAGTAAACAGGAAAACTTACAGGAATTACTGAAAGGTATTTCCGAATTTTGCGAACTTCGTCGTGAGGAAGGTATAGAGCATGTTTCTCTTGCAGACTTTTTGTCGGAAGTCTCTTTGCTCACCGACCAAGATAACGAGAAGGATGAGCAGGCAAATAAGGTGACAATGATGACAGTCCATGCTGCCAAAGGGTTGGAGTTTAAAAATGTATTTGTTGTTGGTATGGAAGAAGATTTGTTCCCGTCCATGATGGCTAAGGATAATCCGAGAGCAGTAGAAGAGGAGAGAAGGCTCTTTTATGTTGCTATCACCCGTGCGGAACAAAACTGTATCCTGACCTACGCCAACAGCCGCTATCGCAACGGACAAAGTACGATGTGTTCTCCCAGCCGTTTCCTGAAAGATATCGATGTAAAATTTCTGCATCTGCCGGCAGATGCAATGGCTGCAGATACTTTTGCCGAAGCCCGTGAACGTTTTCAACGCCCAGCGGCATTTACTTCTCCTTTCCGGCAACCCAAAGCTGTGATAAAGGAAGAAGATACATATACATCACCTGCTGCACAAAAATTACAGCATTCAGCACGCCTTACCAAAATAGAAAATACAAACAATATTCCTTCAGCTCCGGCTACTGATTTATCGGTTCTTAGTGTAGGTGCCAAAGTCCGCCACGAACGTTTTGGAGATGGAGAAGTGACTGCGATTGAAGGAACCGGGGGTAATGCCAAAGCGACAGTGTCTTTTACTCATTTCGGACAAAAACAATTATTGTTGAAGTTTGCAAGACTAACCATTCTCTAATTACAGAAAGAAAGCATTTAGATAATGGGATATTTTACCTTTTTGTCAAAATGATATTTGCTCTGACTTCTGAAATATAAAGCATAAAAAAAGAAGGCTGACTAACTTTTTCCGTTAGACAGCCCTCATATCTTTTAATTCTATTGAATTATGATTTTACAGTTTCATCTTCCTTTTCACTTTTTTTCACCTGAGTAACGATTTCCTGTTTCTCTTTATCAAAGTCGACAACAATTATGTCTCCTTCTCCTACAGAAGCACGAATAATCATTTCTGCCATTTCGTCTTCCAGATATTTCTGAATAGCACGTTTTAGAGGACGAGCTCCAAACTGAACATCATAGCCTTTGCTTGCAACAAAGTCTTTTGCCGCATCAGTAAGTTCCAATGAATATCCCAAAGCAGCAACACGTTTGTATAAGCCTTCCAGTTCGATATCGATAATCTTATGAATAGCTTCCTTGTCAAGCTGGTCGAACATAATGATGTCATCTACACGGTTCAGGAATTCAGGAGCAAAAGCTTTATTCAATGCTTTCTGAATTACACTGCGTGAAAAATCTTTATCCGGTTCGCCGGCAGCTTGTGAGCTGAAGCCAATACCACGACCAAAATCTTTCAACTGGCGTGTACCTATATTAGATGTCATGATCAGAATCGTATTCTTGAAGTCGATTTGTCTACCCAAGCTATCAGTCAGACGACCTTCGTCCAGCACCTGCAACAGCAAGTTAAATACATCCGGGTGTGCCTTTTCTATTTCATCCAGCAAGACTACAGAATAAGGTTTACGACGCACTTTCTCTGTCAACTGTCCGCCTTCTTCATAACCTACATATCCCGGAGGCGCTCCGATAAGTCTGGATACGGCGAATTTTTCAAGATATTCACTCATATCTATACGAACTAAAGCGTCTGCTGAATCGAACAGGTACTCAGCCAGTTTCTTGGCAAGGTGAGTTTTACCAACACCCGTCGGACCAAGGAACATGAATGTACCAATTGGCTTATTCGGATCTTTCAAACCTACACGATTTCGCTGAATAGCTTTGACAATCTTTTGTACGGCATCATCCTGACCAACGACTTTCTTTTTCAGGTTTTCACCCATTTCAAGTAACTTTTGGTTCTCTGCTTTTGCTATACGTTGTACAGGTACTCCGGACATCATAGCTACAACTTCAGCCACTTTATCTTCATCCACCGTTTCCCGATGCTCTTGTAATTCCTGTTCCCATTTACTTTTAGCAGCTTCCAGTTGCAACAGATACTGACGTTCCTTATCACGGAAGCTGGCAGCAAGTTCAAAGTTTTGCGATTTCACGGCAGCAAGTTTTTCTGTCTTTGTCGCTTCAATCTTTGCTTCCAGTTCTTCTATACTTTTCGGTACAGTAATATTAGATATATGTACGCGGGAACCGGCTTCATCTAAAGCATCTATCGCTTTATCCGGGAAATTGCGGTCGCTGATATAGCGTTCTGTCAATTTGACACAAGCTTTTAATGCATCTTCCGTATAAATTACGTTGTGATGTTCTTCATACCGTTCCTTGATATTCTTCAGTATCTGCAACGTTTCCTCCGCAGTAGTCGGGTCTACGATTACTTTCTGGAAACGGCGTTCCAAAGCACCGTCTTTCTCGATGTTTTTACGATATTCATCAAGTGTTGTAGCACCGATACATTGGATTTCTCCACGTGCTAAAGCCGGCTTTAACATATTGGCAGCATCCATTGATCCTGAAGCCGAACCAGCCCCGACAATCGTATGAATTTCGTCAATGAAAAGGATAATGTTCGGGTTCTTGGACAATTCATTCAGTATAGCCTTGATACGTTCTTCAAACTGTCCGCGGTATTTTGTGCCGGCAACGATAGATGCCATATCCAGACTGATAACACGTTTATCAAACAATACGCGTGATACTTTACGCTGGATGATACGTAGTGCCAGACCTTCTACTATAGCAGATTTACCAACGCCAGGTTCACCGATTAATACAGGATTGTTCTTTTTACGACGACTCAGGATTTGAGCCAAACGCTCTATTTCCTTTTCACGCCCTACAATCGGGTCTAAACGATTCTCGGCTGCAGCACGAGTCATATCCGTTCCGAAATTATCCAATACAGGAGTATCATTCGAAGATTTGGGTTGAGCACCGCCGGAAGAGGAGCGAGGGGAGTCCTTACGAGAGGAGAATTCTTCGTCTTCATCCTCGTCGTCATCGGTATATCCGTCACTTATTTCTTCAGCTTCGCTAAATTCTTCGATACGGTTCAAGCCTGTTCCACTTACCAGATAATTATATACGTCGCGGTAACTGATACCTGCATTATTTAAAACTTTGGCTGCCACGTTATATTCTTCTTTCAGAATGGCAAGAAGGAGATGCTCCGTTCCGGTTTCTTCTTTTTTGAATAAACGCGATTCCAACATACTCATACGGAGTACACGTTCTGTCGTTTTGCTTATGGCAATCTCATGCTGGACAGGGGACTCAGCGTCGAATGTATTCTTAATTTCTTGTTCAATTTTCTTTTTTATATCCCATTCGTCTATATTCAGATCACGCAGTGCCTGTACGGCCTTGCCCTCACTTTCACGAATAATCGCAAGCATTAAGTGTTCCGGTCCTATATAACTGTTTTGAAGCCTTGCTGCTTCTTCACGGCTATATTCGATGACGTCCATTAATCTCTTTGAATAGTTATTTTTCATATTTATAATAATGTACTGTGACAATGCAAAAATAATAAACTCTCTGTATTATATAAACAAATTCCGTGCCATTATTCCTTAATAAAAACGTAAAAGCTCGAAGGGTTAAAATTTCAGCTCAAAAACTTTCGTGATAAACGGAAAACCCTTACCTTAGTGCACTTTTTAAAAGATGAGATATTGAGTGTAATAAATATAAAACTAAATGGTTGATCAAGACAGAATTATTAAGATTAACATCGAGGAGGAAATGAAATCTGCATACATTGACTATTCAATGTCTGTAATCGTTTCGCGTGCCCTTCCGGATGTTAGGGATGGTTTCAAACCCGTTCATCGTCGTATTTTATTTGGAATGAACGAATTGGGAAATACATCCGACAAACCTTATAAAAAATCTGCAAGAATTGTTGGTGAAGTTTTAGGTAAATATCATCCGCATGGCGACTCTTCCGTCTATTTTGCGATGGTTCGTATGGCACAGACCTGGTCTATGCGTTATACGTTGGTCGACGGACAAGGAAACTTCGGTTCTGTAGATGGTGACAGCCCTGCCGCTATGCGTTATACGGAAGCAAGATTAAGCAAGGTTGCGGAAGAAATGCTTCGGGATATTGACAAAGATACGGTAGACTTCCAGTTGAACTTTGATGATACACTGAAAGAACCGACCGTATTGCCTACCCGTATTCCTAACCTGCTTGTGAATGGGGGTTCCGGTATTGCCGTAGGTATGGCTACAAATATGCCGACTCATAACCTTACTGAGGTTTTGGATGGCTGTATAGCTTATATTGATGCTCGTGGTGATATTGAAGTAGAAGGCTTGATGGAGTATATTAAAGCTCCGGATTTTCCTACAGGTGCTACAATCTACGGATATGCCGGGGTAAAAGACGCTTTCGAAACGGGTAGGGGACGTATCATCCTGCGCGGTAAGGCTGAAATAGAAGTAGAAAATAATCACGAAAAGATAATCATTACAGAAATACCTTACCTTGTTAATAAGGCAGAGTTAATTAAAAACATTGCCGAACTGGTTAATGAGAAACGTATTGACGGTATTTCCAACGTAAATGATGAGTCCGACCGCAGCGGTATGCGTATTGTGGTGGATGTAAAAAGAGATGCAAATTCCAGCGTCGTTCTGAATAAACTTTATAAGTTAACAGCATTACAGTCTTCTTTCAGTGTAAATAATATTGCACTGGTTAACGGACGCCCTAAGTTGCTTAACCTTAAAGATATTATCAAAGCGTTTGTTGAACATCGCCGTGAAGTAGTAATCCGCCGTACTAAATTTGAATTGCGTAAAGCTGAAGAGCGTGCTCATATTTTGGAAGGCTTGATTATTGCATCCGATAATATTGATGAAGTAATCGCAATTATTAAATCTTCTAAAAGTCCGAATGAAGCTATTGAACGTTTGATGGAGCGTTTCTCTCTTTCAGAAATTCAGTCTCGCGCCATTGTTGAAATGCGCCTTCGCCAGTTAACCGGACTGGAACAGGATAAATTGCGTGCCGAATATGAAGAAATCGAAAAATTGATTGCTTATTTGAAGAGTATTCTTGAAAATGATGATCTTTGTATGCAGGTCATTAAAGATGAACTTTTGGAAATAAAAGATAAATTTGGAGATGAACGTAAAACAGATATTGTTTATGCTTCAGAAGAATTGAATCCGGAAGATTTCTATGCGGACGATGAAATGATTATCACCATCTCCCATATGGGATATATCAAACGTACTCCATTGAGCGAGTTTCGTGCACAAGGTCGCGGAGGAGTAGGAGCTAAGGGTTCTGAAACACGTGATGAAGATTTCGTAGAATATATCTATCCGGCATCTATGCATGCTACCTTATTAATATTCACTGCTAAAGGTAAATGTTATTGGCTGAAGGTTTTCGAAATACCGGAAGGAGCAAAGAATGCAAAAGGCAGAGCTATCCAGAATTTATTGAACATAGAACCGGATGATAAGGTTAATGCATTTATACGTGTGAAGAAATTAACAACCGATACTGATTTCATTAATTCACACTACCTGTTATTCTGTACAAAGAAAGGTGTTATCAAAAAAACATTGCTTGAAGCATATTCACGTCCTCGTCAAAATGGAGTAAACGCTATTACTTTACGTGAAGACGATGGCTTAATTGAAGTATGTATGACAAATGGTAACAGCGAAGTGCTGATAGCAAACCGTAATGGTCGCGCTATCCGTTTCCATGAAAGTGCAGTCCGTATGATGGGACGTACCGCTTCCGGAGTTCGAGGTATGACTCTTGATGAAGATCCGAACGATGAAGTTGTAGGAATGATATGCATCAAGGATAAAGAAAAAGATAAAGAAACTGTACTTGTTGTATCTGAACAGGGTTATGGTAAACGCTCTAATATTGATGATTACCGTATAACAAATCGTGGAGGCAAGGGAGTAAAAACTATTAATATTACAGAAAAGACAGGTAAGTTAGTGGCCATTAAAAACGTTTCAGAAGAAAATGATATTATGATTATAAATAAATCAGGTATCACTATCCGTATGAAAGTTAAAGACCTGAATGTAATAGGCCGTGCCACTCAGGGGGTACGTCTGATTAATCTCGAAAAACGTAACGATGAAATAGCTTCTGTATGTAAAGTTATGTCTGAAACAGAGGAGGAAAGTGTCGAAATAAAAGCTGAACTTGAAGCTCAAGAGTTACGGGTAGAAAATCAAGAAAATGAACATATTATAGGAAATACCGGTTTGGATGATGTAACGGATGTTATCAATGGAGATAATGATAGCTCTGAAGATTCTGAAGAAATAATAGAAGAATAAGTTTAAACAATTAGAAATATTAATCTCAAATCACTATCACAATGAAACGAGTATTATTGACAGTTGCACTATGTGTTGCAGCATCATCTGCTTCTTTTGCACAGAAAAAAGCTGTAAATGAAGCACAAAGTATCGCAAAAAGCGATAAAGCTGATTTTGGCGAAGCCAGAACCTTAATTAAAGGTGCACTGGAAAACCCGGAAACAAAAAATGACCCTAAAACATGGTATGTAGCAGGTGTTATTGAAGATCAGCAATTTAATGCAGAAAGAACAAAGCAGATCTTAGGACAGCAACCAAATGAGCCTGTTATGTATGAAGCATTATATGGTATTCTTCCTTATTTCGAAAAAGCTTATGAACTGGATCAGCAGCCAAATGAAAAAGGTAAAATCAAACCTAAATACTCAAAAGATATTAAAAGTATCCTAAGTGCAAACCATATCTATTTGTTTAATGGTGGTGCCTATTATTTCGATCAGAGAGATTATAAGAAAGCTTACGAATTTTTCAATCAATATGTAGATATTGCTAATCTGCCTATGTTTGCAGGAACAAAAACAGCAGAAAAAGACTCTACATTTATGACTGTTCAGTTCTATGCTGCAGTTGCTGCTACTCAGCTTGGTGATTCTAAAACAGCTATTGCTGCTTTGGAACGTGCTAAAAATACAGGATATCGTCAGAATGATGTTTACCAGTATCTGTGCTATGAATATGATCAAGCTAAAGATTCTGTAAGTTTGGAAAAAACATTGGAAGAAGGTATGGCTATTTTCCCTGATTCAGCTTATTATCTGAACAGTTTGATTAATATTTATATTTATTCAAACAGAAATGAAAAAGCTCTGGAATCATTGAATACAGCTATCCAAAAGAACCCAAATGATGCAAATCTTTACAATGTAATAGGTCGTGTTTACGAAACTGGTTTGAAAGATTATGACAATGCTGAAAAGAACTTTAAAAAAGCATTGGAAATAGACCCGAATTTAATTGAAGCTTTATCAAGCTTAGGTCGTGTATACTATAACCAAGGTGTAAACAAATTGGGTGAAGCTAACACAATCAATGACACTAAAAAATATCAGGAAGAATTGGAAGTTGCCAAGAACTTATTCAAGCAAGCTCTGCCATATTTCAAGCAAGCTCATGATGCTAAACCTACAGTAAAGGAATACATGATCGCATTGAGAGGTATTTATTACAACCTGAACATGGGACCGGAACTGGAAGCAATTGAAGCTGAAATGAACAATAGCACTGAAGAATAAATATTTGATTTATTCTAAATAAAAAACGGAAGTAAGAGAATTCTCTTACTTCCGTTTTTTTATCCTTCATAGGAGAGATTTTAGAATCTTCTTAGAATACTATTAAACATAATCGTAATTATATTTTTATTCTATATAATTCAAATAAGCCTGTTTTATTGGACAATTTAATTATTTACATAAAAAAATATGAGCCAGATATTTTAAGAATACCTGGCTCACAATAATTACAGTTGTATCTTTTTATTGACCTTTCATGTAATATTCAGATAATATATCTCGAACTTTTTCCGGAGTCAACCTTCCATATACTTTTCCTCCAATAGTAACAACCGGTGCTAATCCACAAGCTCCAACACATCGCAGACAATCGAGCGAAAATAATCCGTCAGATGTAGTTTCTCCAATTTTTATATCCAATTGTCTCTGAAACTCTTCAAGTACTTTTTCGGCACCTCTAACATAACAAGCTGTTCCCATACATACAGAAATCGGATATTTCCCTTTCGGTGTCATTGTAAAGAACGAATAAAAAGTAACTACACCATATACCCGTGAAACCGGTATATGTAAATCCGCAGCTACGATTTCCTGCACCTCACGCGGCAAATAACCAAATATTCCTTGTGCTGCATGCAATATATTTATCAATTCTCCCGGATCATTATTATGTTGGGCACATACAGCTAATAACTCTTGAACCTTATTTTGTGGTAAATGTATTTTCTCCATAATTATTTTTCCTGATTGTCTTGAATAAACATATTGACAGCTTCTTTACGGTCGAAATAATGTGTATGTAACAAATGATGCGCCCGTGGTCCACATGGCTCCCCGAGATATTCGGCATAGAGTTTCTGGACATACACATTTTCATGGCTCTTTCGCAGCTTCTTATTTTCATCTTCCTTGTATAAAGCCGCTGCTCTTTTCCGCAATACATCCATACGTCCCAAATGGAAGGGTTGTCCTCCTCCTCCTATACATCCTCCTGGACATGCCATAATTTCTATCGCATGATATGGAGATGTGCCATTTTTCACTTCTTCTATCAGTTTACGGGCATTACCTAAGCCATGAGCTATACCAATTTTAACAGGAACACCATCAAAATCTATTGTTGCACTACGGATACCTTGTAAACCACGCAATTCTTCAAATTCGACTTTGGGCAAAGCTTTCTTTGTAAATACTTCGTAAGCTGTACGACAAGCTGCTTCTATTACACCACCAGTTGTTCCGAATATCACACCTGCACCGGTAGACTCTCCTAACGGATGGTCAAAATCACTATCCGGAAGTTCATTGAAGTTAATGTTGGCATAACGAATCAAGCGTGCCAACTCACGAGTATATATGGATATATCGACGTCCGGATTACCATTCACAGAAAATTCAGGACGGCTTGCTTCATATTTCTTAGCCAGACAGGGCATAATCGATACCACTACCAATTTATCGCGGCTTACTCCTAATTTCTCTGCAAAATAGCTTTTTGCAATGGCCCCAAACATTTGTTGCGGACTTTTTGCTGTAGACAAATGCTCACGCAGTTCAGGAAAATGTTGCTCTACAAAACTTACCCACCCTGGACAGCAACTGGTCATTAAAGGGATTTTTACATCTCCATCACCATTCAGATATTTGCTGATACGTTGTAACAATTCAGTACCTTCCTCCATAATAGTCAGGTCGGCTGCAAAATCCGTATCAAACACATAATCAAAACCTAATTGGCGAAGAGCAGAGACCATTTTACCAGTTACCAATGTTCCCGGTTCACAACCAAAATCCCGTCCTAATGAGGTTCGTACGGCAGGAGCTGTTTGTGCAATCACTATCTTATCCGGATCAGCCAAGGCATCCAATACAGGCTGTTGCGTATTACGACCGCTTAATGCATTCACAGGGCAAACAGACACACACTGTCCGCAATAAGAACAAGTGCTACCGGCTATGTCACGTTCAAATGCTGTAGACACAGCAGCACCAAAACCACGATTAACAGCCGTTAATGCACCGACCGTCTGGATTTCATTGCACATCGTTTCGCAACGGCGACACATAATACATTTATTCATATTTCGAATAATAGAAGGAGACTTGTCTATTGTAAAAGTAGACATTTCTCCCTTATAGCGTATTTCGCGGATCCCCAAGTCATGAGCGATATTCTGTAATTCGCAATATCCGTTGCTACTACAAGTCAGACACTCTGCAGGATGATTAGACAAGATAAGCTCCATCACCGTTTTTCGTGCATTCATTACACGAGGAGTATGCGTATTTACAATCATACCTTCCGTACATTCTGTCTTACAAGCCGGGGCAAGATTACGCCTTCCTTCTACTTCGACCACACAGATACGGCAGGCACCCGGGTTATTTTCATAATGCAAATCTTCCAGTTTCATGTAGCAAAGTGTCGGGATACGTACACCCATTCCTTTAGCTGCATCTAGGATTGTTGTACCTTTAGGCACTTCAACCGGTCTTTTATCTATTATTAATTTAACTGTTTCCATTTTTAGTTGCTGGGAATTGTATAGATTTAACGAACATAGACTGCACCGAACTTACATTTTTCGATACATGAACCACAACGAATACATAAATGCGGATCAATCACATGAGGAACTTTCCTGCTTCCTGTTATCGCATTAACCGGACATACACGAGCACATAACGTACATCCCATACATTTCTCCGGATTAATAAAATACTGGGTCAAATCGCGGCATTGGTGTGCTGGACAGGTTTGTTCGGTTACATGTGCCAGGTATTCATCGTAAAAGTTATCCATAGTGGAAAGTACCGGATTCGGAGACGTCTGTCCTAATCCGCACAAAGCCGTATCTTTTATCACTTTTGCTAAATTGCGCAAGCGTTCTAAATCTTCTACCGTACCTTTTCCTGAAGTAATTTTCTGTAGTATTTCATACAACCTTTTATTTCCTATACGGCAAGGCGCACATTTTCCACATGACTCTTCTACTGTAAAATCCAAATAAAATTTGGATACGGCAACCATACAATCATCTTCATCCATTACGATCATTCCTCCGGAACCCATCATCGAACCCGCAGCTAGCAGGTTATCATAATCAATCGGTAAATCCAGATGCTTTTCCGTCAGGCAACCTCCGGAAGGACCACCTGTTTGCACAGATTTGAACTTCTTTCCGTCTTTAATACCTCCGCCTATTCCAAAAATAACCTCACGAAGCGTTGTTCCCATCGGAACCTCTATCAGTCCGACGTTATTTACTTTCCCTGCCAAAGCGAAGACTTTAGTCCCTTTACTTTTTTCCGTACCAATACTACTGAACCACTTTGCTCCTTTCAATAAAATCACAGGAACATTCGCATACGTTTCTACATTATTCACGTTGGTGGGACATCCTTTGTATCCATGTTCACTCGGGAATGGAGGCTTTACTGTCGCTTCACCGCGTAGACCTTCCATACTATGGATCAATGCGGTCTCTTCGCCACAAACAAAAGCTCCGGCACCATAACGTATTTCAATATCAAATGAAAAGTCTGTTCCGAAAATATTATTACCCAACAAACCATATTCTTTTGCCTGGCTAATTGCTATTTTCAGTCGTTCCACAGCTAATGGATACTCGGCACGGATATATACCAATCCTTTAGTAGCCCCTGTACAATAACCATTAATTGCCATTGCTTCTACAACCGTATGAGGATCTCCCTCCAAAATAGAGCGATCCATAAATGCACCGGGATCACCTTCGTCTGCATTACATACCACATACTTCTGAGGAGCTTGTACCTTGCGGGTAATCTGCCATTTCAGACCAGTAGGGAAACCGCCCCCTCCTCTCCCACGCAGCCCTGAATCCATAATTTCTTTGATTACTGACTCCGGAGTCATTTCCGTCAAGGCCTTACCTAACGCTACATAACCATCGCGGGCTATATATTCGTCTATATTTTCAGGATTAATGAAGCCACAATTGCGGAGAGCTATTCGTAATTGTTTTTTATAAAAATCGATGTGCTTGGAATCAGGAACCTGCTCATTCGTTCTAGGATTTACATAAAGCAAACGTTCCACTTTACGCCCCTTTACCAAATGTTCCTGTACAATTTCTTCTGCATCTTCGGGAGTTACCTGCACATAGAATGTATTATCAGGAATTATTTTAACGACTGGTCCTTTTTCACAAAAACCGAAACAACCTGTACGAATGACCTGAACAGCATTATCCAAGCCTTTTTGCTTTACAGCCTCTTTCAAATTTTCAAGTATAAGTTCACTTTGTGATGCACGGCAACCTGTACCTCCGCACACCAGGATGTAACTACTATAATATGCCATTTGTTATTCTGGTATTAAATAAGTTATTCAGATTTAACAGTATTATATGTAATAGGAATAATATCGTCTATTAAGGTACCGGTTTTAATATAAACTTTGATAATTTCATCAACCTTTTCTTTTTTTACATGGCCGAACACTACAGGTTCTTTTCCGGGCACTGTCACTTCTATTGTCGGTTCTGCATAACAAAAACCCATACAACCGGTTTGAGTAACTAATGCGTCTACTTTCTCACGATCCAATGCTTCTATGAAATAGTTCATAATTTCTTTGGCCCCGGCAGCGATACCGCATGTTGCCATAGAAACTTTTATTTGAACCATTTGATCCGGGTTATTGCTTTTCTCTCTTATATCAAGAGTGGAACGTAATGAATCGCGCATCTTACGTAAATCATCAAGTGTCTTTACTTTATTCATGGCTTCTAATTTTTTAAGGCATATAAAATTGTATAGATAATAGTCACAAACTTACATATTTATGCTTGAATACAACAAATCCTTCTACCAAAAAATAAGAGATAGAATTCTAATATTCGTTTATTTAGTCTTCCCAAGCCCGGGTTTGCAAGACCTTCGAGTTTGGAGGCACACTATGAGTCAACCATATATTTCCTCCAATAATGGAGTTCTCCCCGATAGTAATTCGTCCCAAGACGGAGGTATTTGAATAAATAGTCACGTTATCTTCTATGATAGGATGTCTCGGGACATCTACAGGAAGCCCCTTTTCATCGAGAGTAAAACTTTTTGCACCCAAAGTCACCCCCTGATATAGGCGGACATGATTTCCTATAATTGCAGTCTGTCCGATAACTACCCCTGTTCCATGGTCTATACTAAAATATTTCCCGATTTGTGCTCCCGGATGAATATCTATTCCCGTTTCCGAGTGTGCCATTTCCGTAATTATACGAGGGATAACCGGAACGCCAAGTTTCAATAATTCGTGGGCTGCACGCTGGTGCAAAAGTGCATGAAGTGCAGGATAACAGAATATAATTTCACTGGGACTTTTTGCTGCCGGATCGCCATCGAGAATTGCTTTGACATCTGTCGATAACAGATGCTTGATATGAGGAATTTGATTAACAAAAGCTATTGCAATTTCTGCAGCACGACTTTTAGAATCACAACACTGTTCCACTTCAAAACAAAGCCCATTGTATATTTGCTCCTGCAATAAATCATATATTTGTTCAAGATATACACCCATGTAATATTGTATAGATCCGGCATGAGCCTCTTGCTCGTCTCCAAAAAAACCGGGAAAAATTACTCTCCGTAACAACCGTATAATCTCCCTCAATGAAGAAACCGAAGGAGAAGGTTTTTGATGTAAGGGTATATATTGATATTCAGGGAGATCGACATCCGATAACTTCTTAACATTCTGCTGTATCTGCTCTAATATTTCTGTTCTGCTCATTTTTTTTGATTTTTATGTTCAAATATAGGGATAGTTGCCAATAATTGAGCAATTTTCATTTTATTTCTTGTTTATTTGACTTTTTCCAAGATATGCCCTAATTTTGAGTGATTGTTTTAGAATATACCCACAATGAATTTTTTACATTTACCTTTATGGCTCTGCTTTTTCTTATTTACGCACAGCCAAATGATGATTGCAGAAAATAATAAAATCGATTCTTTACACACGGCGGAGTATATCTCGAGTATATACATATCCGACCCCCAGCGTGCATTACAATTATTAAATGAAGCAGAAACGGGAGAAACAATTCCTCCTAACATTCTCTATTCCTTGCGGAGTTGTGCTTATAGAAACATGAATATGTGGAAAGCAGCTTTTAATGAAGCCAGAAAGTCATATATCCTCGATTCCGTATCGCAAGAAAATCCTCCGCATTTATTAGAAACAACAATAGTTTTAGCTGAGCTGTCACATTTGTTGAGCCAATATAAAGAAAGCATGAGATATGCCATTCAAGGTATAACGTTGGCCCAGAAAATGAATGATGTAAAAGCTAAAAGCAAGCTGCTTTTCTGTATAGGGGAAAATAAACGATTTTTATCTTTTAAAGAAGAAAGCTATGCATATTTTGATGAAGCGATTAAACTCTTGCAGAAGGCTGATGATTTGTTAGCAATGAGAATGCTATCTTACTTTTACGGCTTGAAAATGGGATATCTGATTGACGACGCAAAGTACAAAGATGTACAGACTATCGGATTAGAACGTAAAAAGCTTATAGATAAAATGAAAGATATGCCTGACATACAAGAAGGATATATAGACCAGCAATATGCCTATTTATATTCTAAACTAGTATATGCTTATTATATGGAAGGACAATATGCACAAGCAGAAGAGTCTTTCAAACAATATCAGTCAACCCACGCAGCATCGACTCCTGATGGAAGATATGATGCTGTCCCCTATCTCCTGTTAAAAAAACAATATCATGAAGTAATCTATATTTGCAATGATTTTAAACGGATTTTGCAAAACCAAGATACCCTAAATTACCAATACAGAAGTATTTTACAAAACGAAATAAAGGCATATAAAGGGCTGAATGATTATGAAAACATTGCAAGATTACGTGAATCGATTATTGCAATAACAGACAGTGTTAATGCCAGGGAAAAACAAAATGCAGCATTGGAATTAGATGCTGCTTACAAAGCCAATGAAAAAGATGAATATATAGCCCAACAAGCTTTTCAGTTAAAAATCAGAAATATCTCCCTCCTATTCTTTATCTGTATTATATTGCTGACTACAATCTTTTTATGGAGATTATGGCAAAATAACCGTATTGTCAAATATAAAAATAAAATTTTAACACAACATATCAACGAACAGATTTCCACAAAAGAAGGTTACGATAAAATGTATGATGAATCTCTTTCCGAAGCAAATTCATCATCTGACAACACGGATTCCCCTGATGAAGAAAGTACGGCTGAAGAACGGGCTGAAAACAAATTAATTTTTGAGAGATTAAATAGTATTATTATCCGCGACAAACTCTATTTATCCCCTGAGTTATCAAGAGATGATCTGTCAAGGATGGTACGTTTGAACAACGCTCATTTTGCGCGGATGATAAAAGAAAACACAGGTACCAACCTCAATGGGTATATCAACAATATGAGATTAAAATATGCGATTCTACTATTAAAGAAACATCCGAACTACACAATCAAAGCCATTGCAGAAGATTCGGGTTTCAACAGTATGCCCACATTCCATAATCTTTTTAAGAAAAAAACAGGCATGACTCCTTTTGAATTCAAACGGGCTCAAGAGAAACTGAAATAAATTGCATATCAGCTATTTAATATTATTTTTAATATATTTCAGAACTATTTTTTTACATTAAAGACAGTTCTGAAATATATATCTGTATTATTTTGATTTTCAGATAAAAAACACTATTTTTTATAATTAAAAATACTGTTTTTTATAATCGTAAAAGATTCCGGTGAACCTTTACAACCGAAATATGTTTCCTTTGTTCCTATAAAAATCAGATAATAAGATTATATCATGAACAAAAAAGGTTTATCCAACAGACTTGCTAGACGAATGTCGATAACTCCTCAAGAAGCTGCCACTTTTGTGAAAGCATTTCAAGAAGAATTAGCAGATATATTAAAAGAAGACAGTAATCTTACATTAAAAGATTTTGGCGTTTTTTCTTTATGGGGCCAGACCGAACGTTTAGGACGTAATCCTAAAACCGGCGATACTTGTATGATCGCTCCCCGATTTAGTGTGAAATTTAAACCTGGAAAAAGATTATTATCCCAATTGAATAAAAAGTAATGTTCCGTTGAGACTCTATGCTAAAGCACGACATGATATTTTTACTCCAAAACCGGAAGCCGGAAGAATAACAAGGATAGTCATTGTAAACTTTTATAGAATGTACCAGTAAACAAAATAAAATATGAAGAGCTTTCTGATTGAAATTTAGATAGAAAGCTCTTTATATTACAGTTTGAATAATCAGGTTCTCTAACGATTATATATTATACTATTTAGTTATTACGATAAGAATAAAATTCTTCTTCACTAACTTGAACTGCAATCCCTTCAGAATTGACTATATAATATTTAGGACTTAAATAATCACCTTCCGGTGCATATATTTGATATTCGTTACTAACATCTACATATTTTACATCGTTGTCTATTTCAATATATATTATTTCATAATCAGGTTCAGAAATAATAATAACAGGATCATAGATTTCAGGAGCTAAAAGAATCGGATTATCAGAAACTTTTTGTTGGGCACTTATATGTATTGCTGATAAAAACAATATGGCAGTAAGAAAAAATAAAATACGTTTCATAACAATTCCTCCCTTAGTTTTTAATTTAATATACCACAAATCTAATATAATATTTATTCTTTGAAAATACTTTTAGGAGCGTATTCTTTTTTTTAACCTTTGTCGTTTTACAACATAAGTAATACCGGGATAATTTGATATATAGACCTCCCATGAATGTCTCTCTTTTAAAGAAAAAAACAGAGGTAATGATTTATAAGAGTTACATAAATGGTTAAAGAAGTGTTTTGATTGTTTGATATTATAATTTTTAACAATTTAAATACAAACAAGTGTGAATAAGCTAAGATATGAAAGCCCCTATTATTTTTCATAAATGTGGCTCTAATTATCAAAATTCGTATTTAAAACACCTCAATTCTGTCCATAATTGGAAAAATATAATTTTTCATCAATAAAATATGAGTCATAAATCATAACAGTTCCAAATTATTCAATATCTTTGAAATGCCTTAAATACATCTACTTATGGAAATGCATGAATCTAATAAAAGAATAAAACCGCAGTTACTATTAGGTAAAATCAAAAATGATTTAGACAATTGGATCAATCGGACAAACCTACCCATATTACTAACAACAGTAAAAGCCAAACTGTATTGGATAATATTTCTGCTCATTACAATGATTGTTCTATTATACTATGCATTTAGAAGTTTAACTCCTGAATATCATGAAACTGTCATATACATGAATAAATCACAATCCCTCTTATTTAATGATTTCAGAATTTATTGTAATTTAGATAAAGGGTCCATGGATTATCATTTCACACCCGACGATGCTTTCTACTCAGTCAGAGCAACTAACGATTCCTTAATTTTTAATGAAGGAAGTTCATCAAAAATGCCTTTTTCTGAATATATAATTCCAAACAATGTTCCTGCCTATTCTCATCCAGACTCATCCTTCTATACATATGGACATTTACGTTTATCTATCTATAATGGCCATAAGTTTACCCTAAAAGTTGACGATTTTAACAAAATTCATCAAAGCGAATGTGGAGTACGACGTATTTATCATGAAAAAGATGAACCTAAATTCACATACGAATTGGAAAAATATTATTATCCCAATACAGGATGGTGTCAATACTTTGAAACAGAACATATGGTATGTATCTCTAATGAATTGTTTACATCCAGTGGCAATCCTTATGTACTGTATCAATTAACTTTTGAGAGATTTGAAGCCAATGATTTTTCTCCAGACTCTGATGATTTTTTTATTATAATGAACTATAAGTCTGGAAGTATCGTGATCAACAATATATATCCAGAACCTTCAATGGTGACTTCAAATGCCATTATTTTCAAAGGAAGAAAGAAAATAAGTGAAGTAATAAATAATAATGGCATTTATTTTTACTTGCAAAATCTCGAAAAAATAAAATGGTTAAGTAGATTCCAAAATTTTGCATCTTTACTATCCGGAGCTATATTAGCCTGGATCGTGGATTTACTTATTAATATTATTGTAATTTGGAAAGAGATTATCTATTCAAAGAAAAAATAATAATAAACAGACCATAGCTTGCTTAAATTGACCACTACCGCAGAGATACGTGGAGCAGATGGACGTATGGCTTATATTCCAGATATAAATGAGTTGATAAATATAGTTACTGATTGGATTTCTGCAAAGGGTGGAATGTATGATTTGTATGTGAAAATTAGGGATTTGAATATCTCTAAAGGTTATGGAGAGCCTAGACTATAAATTTAAACATCGAGATAAATCAAGCGGTGGCTATCTTGTAGATAGTTGCCGTTTTTTTATTTATAGAGGTTATCGTACTCTTTATATACCCCGCTATGAAGAAAGTAGCTTTGTTTGTTAAGGTGGAACTACCTAATGGAAAATAAAAATATCTGCCTTTTTCGGCGTAAAATGTCCCAAATGTTGGACAAAATCATTAAAAAATAGCTTAATATACTGATGTAATTGATTGTTATATATTAGGTTTGGTGATAATTTATTTAACTAAAATATTTTGCCGTTTTCGGCGGAGAGCGGCGGCAAATTCGGACATATTTAGTTAATATAAATACAATTTGCTGATATACAAATGCTTGTGCAGTATATGTGTTGCCAATAAAACCTATTTTTGATACGTGTTAATCCTCTTGCTATATTTATATAAATGCTGATATTTAAGCCTTTACGTATTTCTTTATGCCTTATATTGTCCCAACACAATTAAAATGTATCTGTTTTATTTGTAGAAAAAACAAAAATGAAACAAATAGAACAGATACTAACCTTATTGCATGAATGTCCAACTGAATGTATCCTTTTAATTCTAATGTACATATTATCTCAGTTAATAAAAAAGATGAAGTTTAAATTCATTATTAATATAGATTTTAGATTTATGAAGGGTGAAAAAACGCATTATAAATATCAAAAAATCAACTACAAATGTGAAGTGCATCTTGAAATTTTATTTTTCATACAATAAATACGAACGGGTGAGCGTTTATATTTATTGATTTCTCAATCACTGCAAAGATAAAGTAGAACGCCCCTGCTGTAAAGCCCGGGCGTTCTTTTGCTTTCTACTCCTAATTTAGAATCATTCACAAGAAATATAGTATCATCCAGATAATAAATTCCCCACCTTCAGAAGCCAGCCCTATCTTTGCTCCGTAAGCTTACAGAGATAGTTAATTTATAGGCGGGTTCCGAAAAGCCTAGAAAAGAGTAGGAGTTTAATATTTGTAATATGAATTATTGTGTAATAATCTTTTGTCCTAATAATGAAGATCCTAATAACAAAGATCCTAAAGTATATAATTTCATCTCTAAAGAGACCACTAATGCCGACATGGATGAAGCAATAAAAATATTTAAATTAGGTATAGGTATTATATGGATGACCGTGGTACCTGAAAACTCATTATGTATAGCTGTAGAAAGGGCAAATGAAATACTTCTGGAAAACAAATTTTCAGAATTAGTAATGAATAATGAAAACTACACTAAATTGGAAATCACAAAAGAATTTCTAAAATCGGTTAAAAGAATTTGACACTGTTCATTAAATTGTGTAAATGAAAAACTACAAGTAACAATACCTGTAGTTTTTCATTTACACGATTTACATAACAGTAATAAACAAATTCCTATAGTTTTTACCATTCTCCAACAGCTTCATTTATACCAAGGCCTAAAGACCTCAGATATCTCATTCTTTATATCAGAATGCCTGCATTGGCGACAAACAACATAAGGATCTCTGACGATACGATAAAGTTCTATACAACCTGTATGTTCCAAGGAAAAATCGGCTACACGCCCAATTCTCCGATTACACGTCTCCATACTTTTACCAAACAAATAATCATAAGGATTCGCTTTGTCTAAATTCATTTCCTTTATAACTTTCTCTAACGACCGAGGTATCGTAATAGAATCCTGTTTACCTGTTTTTGATACTTCTGAAGGAATTGTAATTGTTTGATTCTCTATGCTAATGTGATGAACCTTGAGATACATTAACTCTGTTCGTCTAATAAATGCATAACGAACAAATTGTGTTGCATAATAAAGCCTCTCATTATGAATTTTCATGTATTTAATAACCTTATCAATCTCCCCTGGAGTGAAAGCGACATTTTTCCCTTTTTCTTCTTTACTCTTCTTTATTTTACAAAAAGGATTAGATTTTATAATATCTCTTTCTACAAGCATAAAGAATAAAGTTTTCAGATACCCCACCGTATCATTACATGTTTTGCTTGAATATTTTCTTTCACGTTTTAAGTAATCAACATACTCCAAGGCTTGAAGATGGGTAAACTGATCGGACCGCAAAGTATTATAGCCTTTTGCTTCACACCAAAGTTTAAAGAACTTTAGAGCGCATCAATACATTTCAATACTTCTTTTTCTAAGAGTGCAGGAACGTACAGATAACATTTCATCCAATTCAGGTCCTATCTTCTTTTTAATATTATCACATTGTCGTTCGAATGGGTTCCAACCTTCGACTTCCAACATATTGACAACATTACGCAATGCAGCCCTAGCAGCATCCTGTCGTTCCCTCTTTTTGCTGTAGCGATTAATCCCTAATTTAAATCTAAACTGCTTTGATTCTCCTGTGAGAAGATTTTTTCCACGAAAATAGACATACCATTGCTTACTCAAATCACCACCACAATCGCAAATACGCGGAGTACTAAATACAAAATTATCCATATAATTAGTTTTTAAATTGTGTACTTTTTAATGTACTCTTAACTAATTAAATGGATAACTTACTGATTATTAAATCATTAAAAAAACAAAGTACGCAGGATGAGACTTGAACTCACACGCCGTAACCGGCACTACCCCCTCAAAGTAGCGTGTCTACCAATTCCACCACCTGCGCAGATGGTGCCCAGAACAGGACTCGAACCTGCACGGCTATTAACCACTCGCACCTGAAACGAGCGCGTCTACCAATTCCGCCACCTGGGCTTGTCATTACATGAAAAAAGCGATCTCATATCGCTCTCGTTATCTGAGAGAGCGGAAGACGGGACTCGAACCCGCGACCCTAACCTTGGCAAGGTTATGCTCTACCAACTGAGCTACTTCCGCGATAACGGGTGCAAAGATATAGGTATTTTTCATTTTACCAAAACTCGAAAGGCTTTTTTTACACCCTTATTTTCCCAGGCTTCCCTGTCCAAAAGCATATCTTGTTTTAAACCAGAAACTTGATATTATCTATAAAATTCACATTTTAGCTATCAATTCACTAAAAAGAAGACTCATAACAGAGGCTGCCCGGTTTGCAGCAATAATTACATCTTCTCCATCATTTACAAAATCATCAGCAAAATGATACCCTTCATTTGTTATGACAGACATTCCGAATACACGCAAACCGGCATGACGTGCCACTATCACTTCTGGAACCGTACTCATACCAATAGCATCGCCTCCCACCCTGCCATAAAAAGCATATTCGGAAGGCGTTTCAAAAGAAGGTCCTGTAAGACCAACATAGACACCTTTTTTCAATGGGATGTTATGTGTTGCCGCTATCTCTTCAACACAACGGATAAATTCCCTGTCGTATGCCCTTGTCATATCCGGGAAACGGACACCAAACAAATCATTATTCAGACCTATCAGCGGATTAGGCATCATATTGATATGGTCGCGTATAATCATCAGGTCGCCAACCTTAAAAGTGTTATTAATTCCACCTGCCGCATTAGAGACCAACAGATTTTTAATTCCCAGCAATTTCATCACCCGCACCGGAAAAGTTACCTCCGGCATAGAATATCCTTCATAATAGTGGAAACGTCCCTGCATGGCAAGCACTGGTTTACCTCCTAATTTTCCATAAATCAGGTTACCTTTATGCCCAATGGCTGTAGAATGCACAAAATGGGGAATTTTACTATAAGGGATAATTATTGTATCTTCAATCTTATCAGTCAACGAACCTAGGCCACTTCCCAGGATAATAGCTGTTTCCGGCTGTCCGGAAATACGGGTCTTCAGATAATCGGCAGCCTCCTGATATCTCTTATTCATTTCGTTTGTGTCCATCTCTTTCTTATTTTCGTTGTATTAAATTGTAGGCAATTTCGGATGTTTTTTCCATAATTTCATCCTCGCCCGGTACTTTCTGTCCCTGCATAAGAATTTTCCCATCACAAATGACCGTATCTATACAACTGCCATTAGCAGCATAAACCAGATTTGAAATAAAATTATGATTGGGAGTAAATGCCGGCGTACGGAGATTAACCAAAGAAAGGTCTGCCAGATATCCTTCTGCAATCCGTCCGGCATTTAGACCGATGGCATTAGCTCCTATCTCTGTTGCTGAATGGAAAATGGCATTTGCCGGAATCACTTCTGGGTCTCTTCTCCATACTTTTCCCAACAAAGATGCCAACTTCATAGTCTCCACCATATCCAGATTATTGGATGACGAACATCCATCGGTTCCCAAAGCGACTTGGATACCAGCATTTTTCATTTCACAGAATTTGAAACATCCCCCGGATGCCAGTTTCATATTAGAAGCCGGATTATGCACGACTTTTACATCATGGGCAGCAAGCATTTGTATCTCTTCATCATCTACATACAGGGCATGGGCAAGAATTAAACGGGGAGATAATACACCTAAACTGTTCAGATAACGAACAGGAGTCATCCCAAAATCTTTTATGCTATTATGTACCTCTACTTCCGTTTCCGCCAAATGCAAATGAACAGGGATATTTCGCTCCGCAGAAATATCATGTGCCCATTGAAGTAGCTTTCCTGAAACAGTATAAATGGCATGAGGTCCCATTGCATATTGTATCCGGGAACTATACCTGTCCATCTCCATCATCAGCTTCAGGTTATGTTGCTTATTTTTTTCGGTCTGCTCTGGTACAAAATGATCAAAACAAACTCCTGCTATCAATCCGCGCAATCCCATTTCTTCCACCGCTTCTGCAGTAGCGTGGAACTTATGATACATATCGAAGAATGTGGTGGTCCCACTCTTTATCATTTCAAGGCAAGCTAATTTCGCACCCCAATAAATATCGTCATAAGTTAACTTAGCTTCATTCGGCCAGATTTTTTCTTCCAACCAAGGCATTAATGGCATATCATCTCCAAAACCGCGGAACAAAGTCATAGCCGCATGAGTGTGTGCATTTACAAAACCGGGTATAACCGCTTTTCCTTCCCCTTCGATTTCCTGATCTGCCGGGATATTTAAATCAGTCCCTATCTGTGTAATCAGATTGTCTTTTATATAAATATCAGAAACAACCCCATCTAAAAGGACTCTTTTTATTAGTATACTCATAAAAATTTAGCCTTCATATTTTTTATTTTCTCATCACGTATACGTTTCAGTAATCCGGGTAATTTATCTCGTTTCACTGCCGCAAAAGAACAACTCTCCTTCACTTCCACTATACCTAAATCATCTTTCTCCAGTTCTCCCTTTTGAAACAGAAAACCTACAACATCTTTCTTACTCAGCTTATCCCGTTTACCCCGGTTGATAGTCAGTGTAACCCATTCGGAACGCAAAGGTTCTTTTGCTACTTCAGGCAAAAAGAATTCTTCCGGCTCACGCTGTATATATTCCGGTATAGTTTCTGCATCGTTCAGTATCAAATAAGCATTTCCCGTTCCATTCATACGTGCTGTACGTCCATTCCGGTGGATATAAGCCTCTTCACTTACTGGAAGATGGTAGTGAATTACATTCTGTACTTCCGGAATATCCAATCCACGGGAGGCAAGGTCTGTCGATATAAATACAGTAGCACTGCCATTCCGGAAGTAAGACAAGACGCGTTCACGCTCCGGCTGTTCCATTCCACCATGGAAACATTCATTATCAACCTTCATTTCAGTCAGATAATTACTTACTCTTTCCACAGTTTCACGATAATTACAAAATATCAGGGCTGAAGTTCCTTTCAGTTCTCCCAGCAATTTATAAAGCGTTTCCAACTTATCTTTTACCGGAGATTTCACAATCCGTACAGTCAATCCTTTCGGTTCTTTTACCTCTTTCAGGAAAGAAAGACGTACCGGAGAAGTTATCCCTGTAAACGAAGGTATCTCAACTGCTTCCGTTGCCGATGTCAGTACCCTGCGGCGCACTCCCGGTAAATGCGAAAGTATCTCCTTTATCTCTTTCAGGAAACCAAGTTCAAGGGATTTGTCAAACTCATCCATAATCAGTGTCCGAACAGTATCGAGATTGATAGTGTTTCGTTCCATATGGTCCACAATACGTCCGGGAGTTCCTATCAATATCGTAGGAGGGTGTTCCAGATTCTTCTTTTCCGTACGAAGCGGATGACCTCCATAACAACAACTAACCTTATACCCTGCCCCTAACGAACGGAATACAGTTTCTATCTGTAAAGCCAGTTCCCTTGATGGAGCAATTATAAGAGCTTGTATCTTTTTATCTTCACCCGTTAAAGTCGTAAGAAGTGGCAGCAGGAATGCCAACGTCTTGCCGGAACCTGTCGGACTAAGTAAAACCATGTCTTTTGAGGTCCCGGCAGCAAGTACAGCCTGCTGCATCTCATTCAGTGCTTCAATACCGGTATTGGCAAGAGCACGAGCTATTATTTCATTATTCATATATCAATTGAAGCGTCTATAAAATTCGGCAACCGACTCTATTCCTTTATAGAAGAAATCAAGCGTACAACTTTCATTGGGCGAATGGATGGCATTCTGTTCAAGTCCGAAACCCATCAATACGGTTTTTATACCTAAAACTTGTTCGAAGGTTGAAATAATAGGAATACTTCCTCCACGGCGAACGGCTAATGGCCTCTTCCCGAATGCAACACCGACTGCTTCTTCCGCAGCTTTATAAGCCGGCATATCTATTGGACAAACGTACCCTTCGCCTCCATGCTTAGGTGTCACCTTTACTTTAACAGAATCAGGCGCTACACGCATCATATATTCTTCAAACAAACGGGATATTTTCGAATGGTTCTGATGCGGTACCAAACGGCAGGAAACTTTAGCATATGCTTTAGACGGTAAAACCGTTTTACTGCCTTCTTCTATATATCCGCCCCAAATTCCGCAAACATCGAAAGACGGACGGCAACTGTTCCGCTCGAGAGTGGAGTAACCTTTCTCTCCTGCCAGTTCATCCACTCCTATGGCAGCCTTATATTTTGCTTCGTCGAAAGGTATTTGGGCTATCATTTCACGTTCGGCAGGAGAAACATTTTCTACATCATCATAAAAACCAGGAATCGTGATGCGTCCGTTGGCATCGATTACATCAGCAATCAATTTGCAGAGTACATTTATCGGATTGGCAACCGCTCCACCAAAATGTCCGGAATGCAAGTCCCTGTTCGGACCGGTTACTTCTATTTCCCAATAGGCAAGTCCGCGTAAGCCGGTTGTAAGCGAAGGAGTTTCCGCACTTACCATACTGGTATCGGAAACAAGAATTACATCCGCTTTCAGCAATTCTTTATGGGTATGGCAAAAAGCTTCAAGACTGGGAGAACCGATCTCCTCCTCTCCTTCAAAAAGAAACTTCACATTACACTTCAGCAAATCTTGCTTAATTGCTGTTTCAAAGCCTTTTACCTGCATCATTGCTTGACCTTTATCATCATCGGCACCACGCGCCCAGATACGTCCGTCACGAATTTCCGGTTCGAAAGGCTGACTTTTCCAAAGCTCCAGAGGCTCGGCAGGCATTACGTCATAATGGGCATAAACCAAAACTGTCGGAGCGTTCGGAGATATTATTTTTTCGCCGTATACCACAGGATTTCCCTCTGTTGGCATGATAACTGCCTTATCGGCACCGGATGACAATAATAACTCTGTCCATCGCTGGGCACAAGCTGCCATATCCGGTTTATGTTCTTGTTTGGCACTTACAGAAGGAATACGTATCAAAGAAAATAATTCTTCAATAAAACGTTCTTTGTTCGATTCAATATACGCTTTTACTGACATAGGTCTGTTTGTTTAAAATTATTCTGCTACAAGTATACAAATTAAAAATGGGAAGGCAAAATAATAAACAGAAGGAACAAACTCCCTTTCTACAGGTAAAATATAAAATCTCTCTTTTTCCAATTCATAGTTATGATTTTTCGAAATCATAACTATGAATTGGAAAAAACATAACTATGAACGAATAAAACCACAAGATAAAAAGGAAGAACAAAAAAGCCCATCTAACTTTTTATTGTTAGACGGGCTTATAAGAGTTTATGGGGAATTATAGTTTTTATTTGTAAATACGTGCAGCAAATCCTCCGCCGGGAGCCATTTTGATTGTCAGCTTACGATTGGCAGGAACAGAGATAACTTCTTTTTTATAATCACATGCAGCACGGTCTGCATTAATACCATCTTTAAATAGTTCCATTTTATAATCTCCGGAACCTAAGAAGG
Organism: Parabacteroides sp.; assembly: GCA_019417325.1. GTDB lineage: Bacteria > Bacteroidota > Bacteroidia > Bacteroidales > Tannerellaceae > Parabacteroides. Next base: position 106,977 of record DXVO01000032.1, read on the forward strand.
AAAGATCCAGTTCCATTTCGCGTGGGGTCCAGTTAGTCAATGCACCGACATACCAGTTATCCCCATATTGACGCGCCATTGCAATATATTCGGAGACCTTTCCATCCAAAGCTATAGTCTTATTCCATACCGTGGGAATCATTGATATAAAACCGGTACATTCTTTTTCCCTTGCATAATTAGATGGATTATCGCACATCATATTGAGTGGAGATTCAAAGATGACATAAGTAGCTAACTGACGGCAACGTGTTCCTTGACTCATCGGTTCGGTATAGACGGGATGATAATTTTCATGAATAGCATTACGCATCGCACCTTGTGTATAATCCATCGGGCCCGCAACCATACGGATAAAAGGTATTGTAACGTCATATGTTACCAAATCAGTAGTCTCAGGAGCCCACTTCATGTTTTCCAAACCGTATACACCTTCGTAATTAACTACATTCGGATAAGTACGTGCCAAACCGGTAGGCTTACAAATTCCATGATAATCGACCATCATTTTATGTTTGGCACATATTTCTGCTCCTTTATATAGAAAATCCATTATCTTCTGGTCGTCGCGGTCCATAAAGTCAACTTTAAATCCTTTAACTCCCATATCTGCATAATGTTTTACCACCTTTTCCATATCACGGTCAAAAGCATGATAACCCGCCCACAAAATAATGCCTACATTTCGTGCTTTGCCATATTCTACCAGTTCCGGGATATTAATTTCCGGAATGATCTGCATCAAATCGGCTGCCAGGTTAACAGCCCATCCTTCATCAAGAATTACATATTCAATGCCATGCTTGGACGCAAAATCTATATAATATTTATAAGTGTCATTATTAATACCGGCACGGAAATCAACTCCATAGATATTCCAGTCGTTCCACCAGTCCCATGCTACTTTACCAGGTTTAATCCATGAAACATCCGGAACGCGAGATGGTGAAGCCAAACGGTATACCATATCATTGTTTGCCAATTCCTTGTCATTCTCAGAAACAACAAATATACGCCATGGGAAAGTACGGCTTCCTTTTGTTTTTGCAATATAGTTTTCCCGTTCAGTTACCAGCATTTGCAACTGATTATGCCCGCCTTGCACTTCTGTTTTAGGATAAGGGGCATGAACCGCTTTAAAAGAAGGTTTATCCGTCAAATTATTCAGGAACATACCTGGATAATCTTCCAGATCAGATTCCGTAATACATAGCTTCTTTCCGTCATTCAATTCTACAAGCAAAGGCAGAATAAGCAACCTTTTGCTGTTTAATTTGGTAATAGCTTCATTTACATAAAGCTGTTCAAAAGAGTTACTGTATTGTTTCTCAAATGTCTCAGCCTTACTGTTCACATAAGGTGCAAATGTTTTATGATCGGAAGAAAAGTTATATTCCGCTTTTTCATCCGCTACTACAATGCCATTCTTCATTTGGGTTACAAAACGGTAAGCAAGCCCATCATCATACAAACGGAAATCCAGTCCGTAATTTCCTTTGAATGAAATTCGCATCTCATTGTAAATATCCGAGACTTCAGATTTTTTGTAGACAGGAGAAGGAATTTCTTTTTTAACGGAAGCTTTCACAACTTTCAAGACTTTAGGCGTTCCACCCAATACCTTTCCATCTTGTAAAGTCATCGAGATTGGCGAAGGAGCCAAAACTTCCGTTCCTTCATGGTTTAATGAAAACTGAACATCATCACCAACAGAAACTGTAGCCTTTAATTTTCCGTCCGGTGATTGCAAGAGATAGCTTTTTTGCGCCATCATAGGTAAACTGCCCAAGAAGAGGCATACAAGAAAAGTTTTTACTTTCATGGTTTCATGATTTTAAAGTTAAACTAAACATGCAAATGTACAGAATTTATATAAAAGGGCATGTATCACTACACGCCCTTTTGTCCTTCTTTCTTGTTTTTGTTTCTCACGAAACTATTAACAAGAACAAACTCTAGCATTCATGTTATACTTTACTATTTCAATGACGAAAAACGTAACGACAAAGCTAAACTTAACAATCGTTCTTACTGTTATAAATTAATATTATAAGAATTATGTCTACATGAAGCAAATGTAACTGGTCTATTTTAATATCATACAAAAAAATTCCAATAAAGAAAAGACTTGCATGCGTTGAATTTCAAACACTTACAAAGATAAAGCAGGACAGAGATTTGTCCCATTTTATCTTATCTTCCTAATTTTCAATTATATAAAAACAATTTATAAGAAATAAATATATAATTCAAAATTAAAAGAAATAAGGAATCTTTTATTTTACAGACCTTTTGACTATCTTCGCATCATAACCCTAATTAGAACTTGAGATGAAACTAATGTATCTTATTTCGTTTCTATTAATAATATCTTTAACCGAATGCCGGAATGAGCAGGAAGCCAAAAATTTAATAGACCGTGCGGAAATACTGATGGAGACAAATCCTGATAGTACTTACCTTTTATTGGATAGTGTTCTTATTCCGGATAATCTAAATGATGAATTGCTTGCACGCTGGTGTATGCTATATGGTAAAGTTGCAGATATATTATATACTGAAATGCCTTATGTACAACAATTGTCCAGGGCTCAAAGTTATTACCAGTCACAAGGAAACGTAAGAGAACAAGCCCGGATCGGCCTGTATTTAGGTCGCTCCTATGTTGAAGATAAAGAGTATGAAAAGGCTATGCGTGCTTACTTAGCAGCATTAAAAACAGCAATGGATGCCGAAGATTATGATGAAGTGGGAAGTATCTATAATTATATCGGAAACTTATATGCATTGGACGAACAGTATCTATTAGCAAAAAATAAGTACAAAGAAGCTGCAGAATATTATAAGATTGCAAAAAACGAATATAATTACGCTTTCGCATTAAGGGATATGGCACATATGTATATTTTAGCAGATTCAAGTCTGACAGCTAAACCATATTTGCAGGAAGCAAGTAGAATAATATCTTTAAAAGGTGATTCCACCGACAGGGCAGCTATAGCATACAGTTTAGGAGCCATGTATAGCAGGCTTAGGGAGAACAGCTCCGCAAAAAAATACCTGCAAGAAGCTATAGACCTCTCTAAATCAAAAGATATTCCCTCCTATTCGGAACTTATCGAAATTTATGTAGAAGAAAAAAAATTTACAGAGGCACACGATTGTCTGAGAGCCGTAAAACAAATTATTGGCAATAATACCATACCACCGGATATCCTTTATAATTTCTACAAGGTTGAAAAAGCGGAAGGAAGGGTAGATAAAGCATTACAATATCTGGAAAAATATCATTCAGTTGCAGATTCTATCCATATTTCACATGACGAAATGAACCTGCATAAAGTTGAGAAACAATACGATTTCCTAAAAATATCTTTGGAAAATATCAACTTGCATGTTGAGAAACAACGTTTTTTCATTTTGCTGTTATTTTCTGTATTTATTGGGCTTTGCATATTCTTGGTCTACCAAATGAAACTAAACCGGAGTAATAAGAAGATATATAACCAACGTATGGATATAGATAGAAAAAATATCGTATTATCCGGACTACAGGATAGTTTGAAGACAAAACAGGAGGAGTTGAATGATTTGTCTTCAAAATTATCGGAGAATGAAATATTTATTTCCCGTATAGGATCCAAACATATATTGGAAGAACTATATAATCAAAAGAATCAGGAACTGGATAATCTTAAAAATAAAATTTATACTCACCAAAGGGAGTTATTAATGTCTTCTTCCATAGCTAAAAAAGTAATGAAGTTATCGAGCAAAGTAATAGCTGGCGCAGATAAGTCACCCCTTTCCGAAAAAGACTGGAAACTAATCATAACCAAAGTTAATGAAATATATCCTGCATTGGAGCTAAAACTGATCGATGCAGGAGTCAGTGGCTCGGAATTACGCTATTGTTATCTGTCTGTTTTCGGTCTTGATACGAATAGTGAAGCTATTTTATTACATATTATGCCGGATTCGGTAAACAAACGTAGACAAAGAGTACGTCTGAGACTGAGAATAAGCGGTGAAAATGTAGATTTACTTACATTTCTTACAGAAACAGACTAAAATATTATAAATCAAGGCATTAAAATCATAACAGATTAAACACTTGTCCTATATACAACCAGCTAAACAATTGATAATCAATAATTGTTTGTCGCGAATATAATTGAGTTTTTCTCATACAAATTCAAAACACCTGCTACTTTTGTGACATAAACGAAGTCGAGATATAAAACGGCTCTTATCTATTAACCTGGATACTAATTCTTTTTATCATAGTACACTATTAAAAAGAATGCCAATGAATAACAATTTTATCAAGTTTAGCAGGCTGACAGCTTCGTGAGAAACAAGAACAGCTTAGAGAACCTCGGAATTCCGGGGTTCTTTTTTAATGAATAACAATATATAACCATTAAATAATATACACTACATTTATGACGAGGAACATGCACATGGAGCAAATACTGGAACGGGAGGAGTTTAACAATGACAGGATTTACCTATATGCCGATATAATAAACGGATATTGGAATGCTTTTCAACATTCAGCTCTGTTTTTAAAAAAAATACTAGGAGACCAAACTTCCGAATTTATGTATAAAGAACATACCGGAGAGCAAATATTCAGCGTACGTATTTTTCTGGACATGCTGGAAAAATATGGATTAATAGACCTAATAGACTCTGTAAATGATAATTACATCGTGATTCTTATGAAAGAAAAACCATAATTAAATACGAATTCGGGATAAATGAATTATATATTTTTTATCTTTGTTAATTCAAGGATAGATATTCAACACTAAATTACGATCATGAAAAAACTTGTTTGTTTACTTTTCTGTTGCCTCTTGTTTGTTTCATCGAAAGCTCAACTGAAATGGTACAATCCAATGGATGCCGACTTTCCTGTAATACAAAATCAGGGATTTACAGATGAAATAGGGAAAACTTATGTACGGCTTCCGGATCGGGCTAAAGAAAAAGTCAGGGATGCAGTATGGCATTTATCCCGCAACTCAGCTGGACTTGCCATCTATTTTTATAGTAACGCACCCGAAATAAAAATACGTTATACTGTAACTGGTCCGTTTAATATGCCACACATGCCTTCGACCGGAGTTTCCGGTATTGATATGTATAGTATGAATAGTGATAGCAAATGGCTGTTCTGTTTTGGAAATTATTCTTTTAGCGATACAATTCAATATATTTATGGTAATTTGAACAAAGAAGCATATCGTAGCCATGGATTTGAATATCGGGTTTATCTTCCGCTATACAATAGTGTGAAATGGATGGAAATAGGTATTCCTGAGGATTGCGAACTTAAATTCATTCCCAAATCAGCCCAAAAGCCGATTGTATTGTATGGAACATCAATCGCACAAGGAGCTTGCGCCTCCCGTCCGGCGATGGCATGGAGTAACATTCTGCAACGCTCACTGGACTTTCCGGTTATAAATTTGGGATTTTCGGGAAACGGACGACTTGAAAAAGAGGTTTTAAATTTTATAGGCGAACCGGATGCTTGTCTTTTTATTTTAGACTGCCTTCCTAACATAACGAATAAAACAGAGGCAGAAGCAAAAGAGCTTATTATTGCAGCGGTCAAACAGTTACGGGAAAGGCACACAGCTCCTATTTTGTTGGTGGAACATGCCGGATATAGCAATGCTTTGACAGATTCCAGTTTTTATGAAACATATACGCGGCTGAATAAAGGCTCCCGGGATGCATTTGATGATTTACAGGCTGAAGGTATAAAAGATTTATATTATCTATCCCATGAAGAATTAAATTTATCTCCGGATGCCTGGGTCGATTATGTACATCCCTCCGACCTTGGTATGCAGCAACAAGCAACAACTGTAGAAAAAAAGGTCCGGGAAATCCTGCATATTCCCATGCGCTAACGTGAAAGGATACAAATTAGTCACTAAAGAGATCAAAAAATCCCCTTATTTTAGTCATCAAAAGACGATAAAATAAGGGGATTAAATGGCTTAGCCATATTACTTTTCTATCAACCGCAATAGCATTTCCAATGCAGTATGGGCAGCCTTTTCAATATTATCACTTCGTTCTGTACCAAAATGAAAACAAGAAGAAACCACCTTCTCATTCAGAGCCGCAGCAATCCATACCGTACCCACCGGTTTATCCGGTGTCCCTCCACCCGGTCCGGCAATTCCTGAAGTTGCTACAGAACAATTGCATCCAAGTATCCGTATTACACCTAATGCCATTTGCTCTACCACAGATTGACTCACTGCTCCATATTGAACAAGGCTTTCTTCTGAAACACCTAATACATTATGCTTGACTTCATTGCTATAAGAAACAACACCTCCGGCAAAATAATCCGAACTTCCCGGGACTTGCGTGATAATATTGGCTATACGTCCTCCCGTACAACTCTCAGCTGTTCCCAGTATCAAATGCCGGGAACGTAAAATATCACCTACCTGTATACCTATATCTGTCATGGGGTTATCAGATTACGACTCTTGAAAATGGAGTTGCATCCATTGGGCAGAAATCTTTATCCAGATACTTATAATAACCGGTAATAGCAACCATCGCTGCATTATCTGTAGTGAATGAGAATTTAGGGATATGGACTTTCCAACCATAGCGTTTTGCATGGTCCAGAAATGCGTCCCGAAGCCCGGAATTGGCAGATACGCCACCAGCTACTGCAACTTCTTTAATGTTCAGGTCTTTGGCTGCTTTACGGAGCTTATCCATCAGAATATCGATTACGGTTGCCTGTAGTGAGGCACACAGATCCTGTTTATTTTTTTCGATGAAATCGGGATCTTCCTTCAATTTATCACGTAAAGTATACAGGAAAGAGGTCTTTAATCCACTGAAACTATAATCATAGCCGGGAATATGCGGCTTACTGAAGACAAAGGCTTTCGGATTTCCCTCATTTGCCAGACGGTTTACAATCGGTCCGCCAGGATATCCCAGCCCCATCACTTTCGCACATTTATCGAAAGCTTCACCAGCGGCATCGTCTATAGTCTGCCCGATTACTTCCATATCATTATATGCATTTACTTTTATTATCTGAGAGTTCCCTCCGGATACCAACAGGCAAAGGAATGGAAATGAAGGTGCATGATCATCTTCGGGAGTTTCCTTAATAAAATGTGCCAGCACATGTGCCTGTAAGTGATTGATTTCAATCATCGGAATATCTAATGATGTAGCCAATCCTTTTGCGAAAGAGGTTCCTACCAATAATGACCCCATTAAACCCGGACCACGGGTAAATGCTACAGCACTTAATTCAGATTTATCGATACCTGCACGCTTGATCGCTTCTGCTACAACCGGTATAATGTTCTGTTGGTGTGCACGGGATGCAAGCTCCGGGACCACGCCCCCATATGCTTCATGGACAGCCTGGCTGGCAATCACATTCGATAGCATCACACCATCGCGTATTACAGAAGAAGAAGTATCATCGCAAGATGATTCAATTCCTAATATTGTTACACTCATATCTTTATTTGTTTTTATGCAAATGCCTGTTTCGGACACCTGAATTTTTGTGCAAATTAACGAAATCTATCGGGATATTGTTGTAGTTTTGTGCTTAAATATAGTAAAGATATCAAAGGATTAAAATACATAATAGTTACTCTGCTTACTCTACTGTGGATCTTTTATGCAATTCCATTTGTTTTGCTGCAAATTCCATACATACAGCAAAAGGTCGCAGATGTTGCTACTAAAGAACTTACAGACTATCTGGGGGTACCGGTAAAAGTGGGGAATGTTGACATCGAGTGGTTTAACCATTTGGTGCTGGAGAATTTGTATCTGGAAGATCAGGAAGGCAAAACACTATTTGAAGCAAACCGTATTGCTGCCGGCTTCGAACTATTACCCTTGATAGATGGTAAAATTGTATTTTCAACTGTCCGTCTGTTTGGCTTTTCTGTCAACCTGAACAAAAAAACGCCAGACAGTAAATTAAACCTGCAATTCGTTCTGGATGCCTTTGCCAGTAAAGATACCACCAAACAAAAACCCAATATAGACTTACGTTTTAATTCCATCCTGATAAGGAGAGGTAACTTCCGTTTTGATATAGAAAGCGAGAAACAGACTCCGGGGAAATTTAACGGCAAACATATTGATGTCAAGAATTTAAGTGCAAAAATATCAATAAAAGCTTTCAATAAAGACAGCCTGAATGCCGATATAAGGAAACTGAGTCTGGATGAAACTTCCGGGTTCTCTCTGAACAAATTATCTCTTAATCTTATAGGTAACAGGGACAGTGCGGTTATTAATAAATTTGAAGTCCGCTTACCGGAAACAGATTTGAAAATAAAACAGGCAAGCATCAATATGAAGAACACAAAGGATGTAGCGGATTTGCTGGAACATGCACCGATTATATTGGATATTGCCCCTTCGCAAATATGTTTGAAAGATTTATCCGCATTTGTTCCGGCTTTCCAGAATTTCAATGATACAATTGAATTATCAGCTGCGGTTTCTGGCAATATCAATAACATCAAACTGTCCCAACTGATACTTAAATACAGTGATAAAATGCTATTTATCGGAAAAATGGATATGAAAAACATTACTCACCCGAGCAGTGCCTATCTATTCGGACAGGTAAATAAGATGTACATCACGACAGAAGGTATTTCAGGCCTGGCTAATAACTTTAGTGAAAAACCGGTAGTCCTGCCTGCTCCTATTGTAAAACTGGGTACAGTAAACTTCACAGGCGAAATATCCGGATTCTTTGACAACCTGGTTGCTTTCGGTAAATTTTCTTCTGCCATTGGTTCCATACAAACAGACTTGATATTCGGAAAAAATAAAGATAAAGGCATAGCAGCCTACCTGAAAGGACATTTATCTACATCAGTCTTGCATATTGACGAACTGTTTGACGAAGGGAATCCGTATGGAACTGCCCAGTTGGATGTAAGTATTGATGCACGGAAACAAACAGGAGGTTCTTTTTCCGGAAATATAAATGCAAATATCAACGATATTGAATTTAAAAAGTACAAATACAAAGACATAAAATTATCCGGAAACTTTAAAAAGAATAGTTTTAACGGAACTGTCCAGGTGAATGACCCGAACGGAAAACTATATGCTGAAGGGTTATTTAATACCCAGGGAAAGAATTCCGAGTTCAATTTCACCTCCCGACTGGAACATTTCCGTCCGGATAGTCTCAATCTCACCGATAAATATCAGGAACCGGATATTTCATTCTCACTAAATGCTGATTTCACCGGTAACAATATCGATAATCTGGAGGGTAATATCCGTTTGGACAGTCTTTCTTTTATCACTGCTCCACATAGTTTCTTTCTAAAACAGCTTCTCATTAATGCTACCGGACATTCGCTGGATCGCCGCCTTACCATTACTTCCGATATTATAAATGGCGACATAGCTGGAGCATATTCTTTTACGACTATAGCTCCCAGCCTGATGAACACATTTGAAAAATATATTCCGGCACTTATCAACACCAAAAAGAAAAAACAGCAACAAAAAGTTATGGATAATAATTTTACGATGTTGCTGACTATCGAAAATACGGAAGCCATCTCCTCTACCCTTCATTTACCTTTCACAATGGTGAATCAAGGACGTATAACCGGGCATTATAACAACCAATATGACCGTTTCCGAATCGAGGCTTACTTACCTAAATTTAATATCGGGGCATCCAGATTCGAATCCGGATATCTGACATGCGATAATTTGGAAAGCAAAGCAAACCTGGCTCTGAAAGCTACTAATTATAGCCCTTCCGGACTTAAGAATTATCTGGATCTGAAAGTGGATGCACAAAACAACTGTATAAATGCCTTGATAGGATGGGCGAACAATAAACAACGCTTGTTTAAAGCTGATTTATCTGCATCTGCTATTTTCTCTAAAGAAGGCATTGAAAAGGATTCTGTGCTTCGTACAGATATTACACTAAACAAAAGTTCTTTGATTCTGAACGATTCCCTTTGGCACATCACCCCGGCAAACATTGAGGTATCTCAGGGTAGAGTCGGAATTCATAATTTCTCTGTTTCCAATGAGACCGAATCGCTCCAATTAAACGGATTTATATCGAAAGATCCGGCTGATACTCTTCTTCTGGATCTAAAAAAAGTAGAACTAAGCTATATTTTCGACATATTGAACATTCCGGTTCTCCAATTTGGAGGAAAAGCAACCGGAACCTTCCATATAACGGATTTGTATCAAAGCCGTATGTTAAACACAGATTTGGAAATACAAAACTTTTCTTTCAACCAAGTACCGCTCGGACGGCTAAATCTATTCAGCGAATGGGATGATGCTCAAAAAGGGATCATGATGCTGGGTAGCATCTACAAAAATGATACAACATGGACCGACGTCAGTGGTTATGTATATCCTGTCGGAAAAAATGCCGGACTCTCCCTTTATTTCGGAGCAAATGATATCAATATAGCATTCCTACAACCTTTTGTCGGAGCTGTGGCAAAAAATATACAAGGCCGGGGATACGGCGACATACATCTGCACGGGCCTTTCAGTGCCCTGAATGTAGAAGGGGATGCTTTTGTTCAGGATGGTGGATTAGGTATAGAATTCTTGAATACTTATTATACATTTTCCGATTCCCTCCATCTTACCAAGCAAGGGATTACGGCTCATAACCTGGTAGTGCATGACAAATTTGGAAATTCAGGGAAAGTAAACCTGGCGGTTAACTACAAACACTTCAGGGATATCACTTTTGCGGTCAACGTTCAGACACACAATATGTTGGTATTTGATGTTACAAAGAAAATCAATCCGCTTTTATTCGGAACAGTGTTCGGAACAGGAACTGCTTCCATAAAGGGGAATGACCAGGTAATAAACCTGGATGTAAACATGCGGAATGACTCCAAGACAAACATCAATCTTGATTTTATGAACAATTCTTCTGCTGCCGACTATGACTTTATCACCTTTATTAACCAGAAAGAGTTTGCTGAACAATCTAAAATGATGAGCAGGGACTCCATTAAAAAGACTCTGTTACTGAATGGCAATAAAGAAGACGAAGGAGCAGAACTCCGAATGAACTTCTTGCTGGATATCACTCCCGAGGCCAATATTTCATTATTGATAGATCCCATTGCAGGCGACAAAATATCTGGAAACTGTAGCGGAAGTTTACAAATTCAATATGGAACCAAGAGTGACCTGCGCATGTATGGAAATGTTGGTATTGTTAACGGGACCTATAATTTCAGCTTACAGCAATTAATTCGAAAAGATTTTAAGATAAGGGATGGCAGTAGCATCAGCTTCCGTGGCGATCCGCTGAATGCCAGTATGAATGTGAATGCCATTTATAACCTGACAGCAAATATTCAGGACCTGGATGCAAGTTTGGCAACAGAGAGCGGAAGAAAAAATATTCCGGTGAACTGTGTGCTGAAGTTAGACGGAATGCTGCGTTCTCCTAATATCGCTTTCGACCTGGAACTCCCTGGTTCGAATGAAGAATTGGAAAGACAGGTAAGAAGTCTAGTGGATACGGAAGATATGATGACACGCCAGATAGTATACCTTTTGGTCCTTAACAAATTCTATACTCCGGATTATACGGTTAATCCCTATCGTTCGAATGATTTCAGTGCAGTTGCCTCTTCTGCCATATCTTCACAAATATCCAATATATTAAACAGCCTTACCGATAAAGTTCAGATCGGAACAAACATACGAACCAGCCAGAATGGTATTGAAGATACGGAAGTCGAAATGTTATTATCCAGTCAACTGCTCGATAACCGTTTACTCTTCAATGGTAATTTCGGTTATAAGAATAATGTAAACCAGAAAAATGCATTTATTGGAGAGTTTGATTTGGAATATAAACTGACCAGAAGCGGAGATATACGCCTGAAAGCCTATAATCATGCCAACGACTTGTACAAATACTTGAAACAAGCCCAAACGACCCAGGGTGTTGGTATTATGTATAAGAAAGATTTTACCACATTATCTGATATATTCCGTCGTAGAAAAAGACCTTTCCGGCTACTACCGTCAAAACCGGCTGCCAAAGATACTGTTCCCGCTCAGAAAGCAGACAGCATTAAAGTGAGTCCAACAACTCACTGACAGCTTTATTGTAAGCCTGCAGAGAAAAACTCTTAGCTACTTTTTTACGGAGTTTCTTTTCTGCATCCGGCAACAGATAATCCCATACCGTTTTCATTTTGGAAAGGACCTGGTGTTCTCCTCCTTCCAGGCGGATACTATACCCTTCCTGTAATAATGTATGAAACTCCCGGAGTCTTTCTTTTTTCTCTCCGGTAGACAGGGTTTGACCGGAGTTATACTCCATCGCCAACCAAGGTTGTGCCAGCAAACCACGACCGGACATCAATCCTGCCAATTTGGGAAAGCGTTCTGTTATAGAATAGATATCAATCAAAGAATAAAGGTCCCCATTGTAGAACAACGGCACAGGACATGTCTCATAAAAGAGAGAAAAACTATCTAAATCCACGCTCCCTTTATATTGTTGCGTACCTATGCGGGGATGTAATGTTATATGTGTCAATGGATATTTCTTTAATAAAGGCAACAGACGAAAAGCATCCGTATTACAATCCCATCCTAAACGTATTTTTAAAGAAAAAGCCAATTGGGGAAATTCATAGATTGTATCCAGTAAACAAGCGATTTCATCGCTATAGGGAAGTAGCCCTGCTCCACGATGAAGGCGTACCTGCATTGGAAACGGACATCCTAAATTAATATCTGCACGTCTGTATCCTTTTTCAATAAAAAGAGTTGCAATATTCCTGAATTCATCGGGTGTTGCAGCTATCAACTGAGGAACGACAGGAACAGCCGCATTTTCTTCCGGAGCAATATCCTTCAAATCTTTGTTCCGGAAACCATCTTTTTCAAAACGTATAAAAGGTGTATAATACGTATCTATTCCACCAAAAACTTTAGCATGAACACGCCTGTACACCCGGTCTGTATACCCTTGCAAAGGAGCAAAATGGACAGGTAAACTCATTAGGAAAACATTTCTTTAAAAATGGAATGAAGCTGGGCTTTTGCCATCTCAAAATCGACTTTTCTACCTAACTCTTTTTCCAGAGAAGTAACCCCCTTGTCTGTAAAGCCACAAGGATTAATCAGGTTAAAATAACTCAAATCCGTATTTATATTCAAAGCAAAGCCATGCATGGTGACAAAACGGCTACTCTTTACTCCTATCGCACAAACTTTACGAGCTCTACCTTGAACCTGCGGATCGATCCACACTCCAGTCGCGCCATCCAATCGTTCCCCCTTAATACTATAAAGAGCAAGAAAACGAATAATCGTTTCTTCCAACTGATGAATATATTGCTTCAACCCAAAGTTCCAGCATTCTATATCGAAAATCGGATAACCGGTAATCTGTCCCGGTCCATGATAAGTAATATCTCCTCCCCGATTTATATGATAAAAAGAAACACCCTTCAGCCGTAATAAATCTTCCGGTATCAGCAAATTTGAATCTTTACCGCTCTTGCCAATAGTCAGTACCGGATTATGCTCACAGAAAAACAGTCTGTTTATTTCCTGCATTCCGGAAGCCTTCGCTTGAAGCAAAGTATCAAAAGCTGTAGTTTGCTGCTTTAATGCATCGGCATAGTCAATACGTCCGAGATCGTAGTATTCAAATCCGCTCTCCATTTCTTTCTTTTTTTGATTTTACCATTATCTGAGTCAGGGTCCGGATTGCCTGCTCCATATCCCATTTCAATTTTAATTAATTTGCCCATCAGGGAGAGTATTTTCCCTTGTCTCTTCAGCATATATGGTGAAGGTTTTCCCGAATTAAACCGGATGGGATTAGGCAAAGAAGCAGCAATCAGAGCAGCTTCCCCACTGGTTAATTTATAAGCTGGTTTATTGAAATGAGCCTTAGCTACAGCTTCCGCTCCATAGATACCATCTCCCATTTCGATAGAGTTCAGGTAGACCTCCATAATACGTTCTTTTCCCCAAACCCATTCGATTAAAAGGGTAAAATAAGCTTCTAAAGCTTTCCGGAAGTAACTTTTTCCCTGCCAGAGAAAAACATTTTTAGCTGTTTGCTGTGAAATGGTGCTGGCACCTCTGACACGTTTTCCCTTCTCTGCCTCTTTTCTGGCTTTCTGTATCTGGTCTATATCAAAACCGTTATGGTCCAAAAACAGATTATCTTCCGAAGCTACGACTGCCTGTACCAACGGTTGAGCTATTTGTGATATAGGAACCCATTTATGTTCCAGTTTCAGAGTTTTTCCTTCCTGGAACTGGTCAAATAAACGAACAAACATTAGCGGTGTATAATATACCGGAACAAACTTGTACGCAACTACAGCCAGTATACTGGAAGCAAATAGAAAGAGAATAATATTTCTCCCCCAAATCAATGTTTTCTTCAGTACAGGTTTCATTTTATTTTATGCCTCCCGTTACTTAGAGAGAACTGTCTCCAAACGTTCTTTCCAGGTTTCAAAAGCACCACAATATTTATCAGCTTTCAAACCATCCGGTTCTATTACATTAATTTTCTTCAATGAAGCAAAAGCTTCTTCCGTCGAATTATAGATACCTGCACCGATACCTGCACCCTTTGCTGCGCCAACTGCGCCATTAGTATCATAAAGTTCTATTACCGTACCGGTTACCCCAGCCAGAGCATCACGGAAAATAGGACTCAGGAAAAGATTGGCATTTCCAGCACGGATTACATCAATCTCAATTCCCATCTCATTCATAATATCCATTCCGTATTTAAAAGAGAATACAATGCCTTCCTGTGTTGCACGAGCCATATGGGCTTTATTATGAATATTGAAGTTTAACCCATGTATAGAGCAACCTGTCTCTTTATTTTCAAGCATGCGCTCGGCACCATTTCCAAAAGGAAGGATAGAAAGCCCTTCTGCCCCGATAGGCACGGAAGCTGCCAGGTCATTCAATTCCGGATAAGTTATGCCTTCTGTACCAATAGTTCGTTTCATCCATGAATTCATGATACCAACGCCATTGATACACAATAAAACACCCAAGCGGGGTTGATCTGCTGAATGGTTAACATGTGCAAAAGTATTTACACGTGAAAGCGTATCATAATTTACTTTACGGTTTACCCCGTATACCACCCCGGAAGTACCTCCGGTCGCTGCAATCTCACCCGGTTTCAATACATTCAGGGATAAGGCATTGTTCGGCTGGTCGCCTGCACGGTAAGTAACCGGAGTACCTTTTTTTAGTCCCAGTTCGGAAGCAACCGAATTCAATAATTCACCTTGCAAACCAAAAGTCGGTTTAATTTGAGGTATCAAGTCATTACTGAATCCATAATAGTTCATTAAATCTTCCGAAACACAATTATTCCGGAAATCCCAGAAAATGCCTTCGGAAAGCCCCGATACCGTTGTCACAATATCTCCTGTCATTCTCATTGCGATAAAATCACCCGGTAACATGAATTTATAGATCGTATCATAAATAGCAGGTTCATATTCTTTTACCCAGGCAAGTTTGGATGCGGTAAAATTTCCCGGAGAATTTAGCAGACGATTCAAACATTCCTTTTCACCTAATACTTTGAATGCACGTTCGCCATAAGGAACCGCCCGGCTGTCGCACCAAATAATGGACGGACGCAATACTTCCATTTTTTTATTTACAAGTACAAGCCCATGCATCTGGTATGAAATACCGATTGCCTTTATATCCGTACCGACAATACCGGCTTTGGCTATAGCTCCTTTTATTGCTATTTTCAGATATTTCCACCAATCTTCCGGATTTTGTTCTGCCCATCCTGTACGAGGAGCATAAATAGGTGCTTCCTCTTTCGGATAAAAATCTGAAGAGACTGTCAATCCTGACTCTTTGTCTACAATAGAAGCCTTCACAGAAGAACTTCCTATATCACAGCCTAATAAATACATATCTTTATGGTTTATTTCTTATTCAATCTATCGAACACAACTTACTGTATCGTTATGAAACAGACAAATAGGCAGTATTCATTGTCTGCAAAGATACTTTTTTCTTTTTTCATGGCGATAATAAATAGATTTCGCGCATGATATGATTTAACATATATTATCTGCAACATTAAAACTCTTCCTCTCCGATTCAGTTTTTATTTTATAGATTTGGCGCACAAAGATATTATCATGGACATAAAACATCTACAATTTTCCTTCCGGATATACTGGGCTAGCATAAAAGGACTGTTAAATGTGATAGCAGAGGGCTTAATTCTGATGGCATCCTTGGCATCACTTTTCTTATTGGTTTACCAATTCGGTTTTAAATACTCTCCACATACAGCCCATATGCTGGAACTAAGCAGGGTATATATACTATTAGCCTTTTTCGCGGGAATAACGATACGATACATTGTAAAATTTAAAGAAATTGTACAGGAAAAAATGCTTTATTTGGATATTGGTATCTACTTTTTCCTGTTTGCCGTGTTATCCGGAAAGGTATTCTTTAAAGAAGCGATTCACCAATCCCTGCCTTACCTGGGTTTTCTGACGAAACCGGTATTCGTATATTTCCTGTTGCTTTTGCTCAGTGTTATCCACCTGTCACGGCAAACATTCACACTTTTGCAGAGTCATATCAAGCCTTCCATGCTATTTCTGCTAAGCTTTGTATTCGTTATATTGGTTGGTTCCGGATTATTAATGCTACCCAATGCAACAGTACATGGCATACATTTTATAGATGCTTTATTCATTTCCACTACATCCGTCTGTGTTACCGGCCTGACCTCTGTAGATGTAGCCACAACATTCACACATACCGGCCATATTATTATTATGCTCCTGATACAGATAGGTGGTATCGGCGTAATGACATTTACCAGTTTTTTTGCACTGTCTTTTATGGGACATTCGTCTTTTTCCAGTAAGCTGGTTTTAAAAGATATGTTGAATGAGGACCGTACCAATGGTCTTTTCAAGGTGATTCTGAATATCCTGTTCGTTACTCTATTCATAGAAGGTATAGGTGCCTACCTCATATACCTGGATATAAAGGGAAGCATCCCGGGAGCAACGATGGCTGATGATGTCTTTTTTGCCATTTTTCATGCTGTATCAGCTTTCTGTAACGCGGGTATTTCTACACTTAGTGAAAATATGTATGCCCCATTAGTTGTCCACAAATATAAACTACACGTATGGATCGGACTTCTGATTATATTCGGAGGATTAGGTTTCCCGATCGTATTCAATTATTTGAAACTGCTAAGGCATTTGATTATAAACGGATTCAAAATATTGATAGGACGCCAGAAGCATTATATCCATATGCCGCGTATTATCAATATCAATACATATATTGTCGTTATTTCTACTCTTATATTAGTTATCGGAGGAACAATCCTGTATTATTTCTCAGAGATGAACAATACCCTTGCAGGCATACCGTTCAGGGAACAGTTGGCTAATGCCTTTTTAGGAGCGGTTACTCCCCGAACCGCCGGATTTTGTGTAGCAGATATGGGCACGCTTGCAACAAGTACCCTGATGCTAACACTTATCTTAATGATTATCGGTGCTGCACCGATGTCAACCGGTGGTGGTTTGAAAGTAACAACGGTTTGTGTCGCCTTATTTACAGCACATAATATGGCACGTGGAAAAGAAAACGTAGAGATACGTAAACGTGAACTTTCTTCTGCAACCATTCGCAGGGCTTTCGCTATTATCGTTTTATATTTTTGCTGGTTGGGTGCTGCAGTTACGGTTTTGTCCATAACAGAAAAAGGAGCCTCGGTATTCACCCTGACATTTGAAACAGTCTCTGCCTTAAGTACAGTAGGGTTAAGTTTGAATTTTAGTCCGATGCTCTCGGTTGCAGGAAAACTTATTATTATCAGTTCCATGCTGGTAGGACGTATAGGTATCCTTACCTTCTTCATCAGCTTCTATAAAGAATACAAAAAGAATAATTACACATATCCTCAGGAAAATATATTAATGTAATAAAATAGCTCTATATGAAATACTTAGTAATAGGATTAGGAAATTTAGGACGTGCCATTGCTGAAAATCTGACTCAGATCGGTAATGAAGTAATCGGGATTGATATAAACACGCATAAAATCGAAGCTGTTAAAGGTTCTATTTCCGGAGCAATCGGACTCGATTCCACAGACCGTGATGCGTTAAACACGCTCCCTTTGAATGAAATGGATGCTGTTTTCGTAACATTCGGAAAAGATTTCGGTACTTCTATCCAAACAGTGGCTTTGCTTAAAAACCTGAATGTAGACAAACTGATTGTACGGGGTATATCTCCTATTCATGAAGCTGTAATCAATTCTATCGGCGTAACGGAGATTATTACACCCGAGGATAATTTTGCTGCAATCTATGCATCCCAGTCTCTTTTAGGTGATTTATTTAAAGACTGGTATAAAGTTACCGAGACCCATCATATTTATAAAATAAAGACTCCTCCTTCTTTTATAGGACAGACTCTTCAGATAATTAAACTGGAAGAGAATTTTGGAGTACGTCTGGTTGGAATAGAACGTCCGACAATTGAAAGGAATCTGATCGGAATAAAGCAAACTCAATATACCGTAATCAACAAAATCACCCCGGACCTGACTATTGAAGAGGGTGATTTGTTGATTCTATTCGGTAAAATGGATGTTTTACACAGACTAACTGATATTTAGTCTACTTTTGTAACGAGCACTTTGTCGATACGGGCACCGTCCATATCGACAATTTCAAACTCGAATGAAAGCCATGTAAGTTTTTCTCCAGTCTTTGGTACGCGTTCCAAAATTTCGAGGATTAAACCGCTTAGCGTATTATAGTCGTGTTCGGCATAAAGATCCTCCATGTCAAAATATTCAAGGAAATCATAGAAGTTGTACTGGCCGTCTACCAGCCAGGAACCATCTGCACGCTTCACAATCTCCGGCTCCTCTCCTAATTCCGGAACCTGGCCGATTAAGCCTTCCATAATATCTTTCAGCGTCACAATACCCTGTATGCCCCCGAACTCGTCCGTCACAAGCCCGTATTTCACACGCGCCTGTTTCAACTGTTCCAATGCATTATATACACTCAGGTTTTCCGGAAAATATTGTGCCGGATGGACTACCTGTTCCAACGAAAAACTAGGCTCGTCGATACGACCGAACAAATCTTTCAGATAAACAACCCCTTTGATATTATCGAATTTACCGGATGATACGGGATAAATATTGAATAAGTTCTTCTGGACTTTATCACGGATTTGTTCAATATTGTCTGTCGTATCCAGCCACACCAATTCACTGCGGTGTGTCATGATGGAACCTACATTCCGATCACCCAGGTTGAAAACACGTTCTACGATATCCTGTTCTACTTCCTGAACTTCCCCTCCATCAAGGCCTTCTTTTACAATCGCCTTGATTTCTTCTTCCGTTACTTTATTTTCTTCAACCGAATCGATACCTGTTATCTTGATAGCAAATTCCGTACTTTTGGATAATAGCCACACAAACGGCGATGCGATCTTAGAAAGGATATTCATAGGCTTGGCAATCAACATGGATACCTTTTCCGCATATCCCATTCCGATACGCTTGGGAACAAGTTCACCCATAATCAATGTCAGATAGGTTACTATCACTACAATCGTAGTTTTAGAAATAACCAATGCATAATTTTCCAGATGAGGTATATGCCTCACATATTCCGCCAGCGAACCGGCAAATGCTTCTCCTGAATACAAACCGGTCAAAATACCAATAAGAGTAATACCAATCTGAATAGTAGACAAGAACTTATCCGGCTCATTTGCCAGCTTCAGTGCTGTCTGTGCAGATTTTTTACCACGCTTGGCTTCGACTTCGAGACGCGTTTTACGAGCCGATACCAAAGCAATTTCGGACATTGAAAGGACACCATTTAATAAGACAAGACCAATGATAATTAATATTTCCATGTAGTGACACAACAATTGATTTGGAGACGAAGATATAAATTATTCAATCGTATCCATACAAATAAGGAAATAAATCTTTAAATAACGTATTAGTTTATATAGCCTGGCATAATGTGTACAAAAAAAATCATAACTATCATTTTCGAAAATCATAGTTATGATTTCTAAAAATGATAGTTATGACTTGAAAATAGGATATGCTTGTCTTATTTTACAAAAGGAGCTTTCAGCAGATACTTGGCACATCCCTTTACGCCATCAAACTGCGTACCTCCATCCGGCATGCCTTCCAACTCTACGAAATAATCTTTATAACCATTCGCATAGAACTGTTTGAAGATAGCTTCAAAATTCATCATTCCGGATTGTCCCAATACAGAACGGTCTTTTATATGCAGCAGCTTGATTCGGTCCGGATATTTCTTCATATATTCCACCGGATCATTCTGCCCCATCACAGCCCAGTATACATCCATTTCAAACAGGACTAACGAAGGGTCTGTATTCTTCAGGAAAATATCATAGATGACTTCTCCTTTATTATGACGTCCGAATTTTGCTTCCGTACCGCCGGATACCACCTTGGCAAATTCAAAATCATGGTTATGGTAACCGAACGGAAAACCGGCTGCTTTCACGATTTTACCGGCTTCATTGAATACTTCGCATACAAATTGGGTTTCTTCTATGCTGCGGGTTTGGGGCTGACCGGGCTGTACCAGATATTTAACACCCAGTTTTGCATGGTCGTCGGCGGTCTTTTTCCAGTACTCCTTGATATCATTGAAATTACTCTTGGTATATTCGCGTACCGGAGGATTTACGTGGGAACTGGTAATCTTCAGGCCGGCATCATCTACCATCTTCTTAAACTCCATCATTTCTATACCGCCAATCTTGCCTTTATCATAGCCGGCAAGTTCAAGAGTGGCATATCCCATTTCTTTCAGTTTCTTCATACCACCGGGAACATCCTTATAGAGCTCTCCACCCAGAGAGTAAATTTGTAAACCGATGTTCTTGCCTGCCATCGTTTCCGATATTACCGGAGATGCAGCTGTTACTGCATCTGTTGCTCCTACCTTACCGGCGAACAAGCCACCGGCTGTCAGCAAAGAAGCATTTTTCAGAAAATTTCTTCTATTAATCATGGTCCATTAAATTTTAGATTGTACCAAAGGTATGATTTTATTCTTATTCAAGCTCCTTTTGAAGAAAAACATATTTTTTTCATTTAAAATTAGTACCGGTAGTAAATTCAATTAGTAGCGGTACTAATTCAAATTACTACCGCTACTAATATTTTTTAACACGTATGCCAGAATTAAGGCCACCCGCATTATTTAAAATCTATCACGCAGTAAGTTTTATCTATCAACTCCTATAAACAAAAGGTCTCGCAGACAGGTTCTAATAGCACAAACGAATGTCGTCAAACTATAAATAATAGAAATAATGAACTACGATATTGGCATCATAGGCGGAGGACCCGCCGGATACACGGCTGCTGAACGAGCTGCCGAAGGAGGATTAAAAACCGTTCTTTTCGAGAAAAATGCAATGGGAGGCGTCTGCCTGAACGAGGGCTGTATACCGACTAAAACATTATTATATTCGGCTAAAATACTGGATAGCTTCAAAACGGCATCCAAATACGGTATTTTATCCGAGGGCACCCCTTATTTCGATTTAACCAAAATCATCGACAGAAAAAATAAAACGGTCCGGAAACTGACTTCCGGAGTAAAGATGCGCCTTACATCAAGTGGAGTTGATATAGTAAACGGAACAGCAATCCTGGACGGAGAAGCAGACGGAAACATCCGCATCCGTTGTGGAGACAAACTTTTTACCGTAAAAAACGTTCTGCTTTGTACCGGCTCTGAAACAGTTGTCCCCCCAATCAAGGGACTATCGGAGGTAGATTACTGGACTTCACGTGAAGCGCTGGATAGTAAGGAATTGCCCCAGACACTGGCGATTATCGGCGGTGGAGTTATCGGTATGGAGTTCGCATCCTTCTTTTCAAGTATGGGCGTCAAAGTGAAAGTAATCGAGATGATGCCCGAGATACTGGGAGTGATGGATAAAGAAATTTCAGCCATGCTGCGTAGCGAATATGCCAAAAAGGGAGTCGAATTCCACCTGAATACCAAAGTGACGGAGGTCCAACCCGGGCAAGTGATTGTTGAAAAAGACGGCAAAGCAAGCAGTATCGAAGCAAACAAGATACTGGTCAGTGTCGGACGCAGAGCCATCACACAAGGGTTAGGCTTGGAAAGCCTTTCTATCGAAACTACCCGCCAGGGCGTCAAAGTAAACGAATATATGCAGACTTCCCATGCCCATGTATATGCAGCCGGAGATATTACCGGTTTCTCCCTGCTTGCCCATACGGCCTACCGCGAGGGAGAAGTCGCCATCAACCATCTGTTAGGAAATGAAGATAGAATGAGCTATAAAGCCATTCCATCGGTGGTCTATACCAACCCGGAAGTTGCCGGTGTAGGTAAGACGGAAGAGGAACTTCGCAGCAGCGGACACTATTACAACCTTGTAAAAATACCGATGACCTATTCCGGCAGGTTTGTTGCCGAAAATGAAACCGGAACCGGCCTGTGCAAACTGCTCACCGATGGAAACGGACAAATCATCGGTTGCCATCTTTTGGGAAATCCTGCATCCGAAATAATTGTGATTGCAGGAATTGCTGTGGAAAACGGCTTTACGGTAGAGGAATTCAAGAAAAATATATTCCCGCACCCGACCGTTGGAGAAGTCATACACGAAAGCCTTTATCTCTGATATGTATTGCATCAATAATACTTGTACGGACGCCTGGTTCAATCTGGCTGCCGAAGAATATCTGCTAAAGAATTTTACGGATCCGATCTTCATGGTATGGCAGAATGAACCGGCTGTTATTATTGGCAAACATCAGAATGTGTGGGACGAAATCAACCGGTCTTTTGTCCGGGAGAAACAGATTAAAGTGGTACGCCGCTATTCCGGCGGAGGTGCCGTTTACCAGGATGAAGGGAACCTGAATGTAACATTTATAGAAAACGGGAACGACCTGCATTCCGATAAGTTTACGGAACAACTGGCGGTTTTCCTGGATACATTCGGGTTGCAGGTACAGTCGGACGAGCGGCAGGCGCTTACCATAGACGGACTGAAAATATCGGGAAGTGCCCAATCCATCCACAAGAAACGTATCCTGCACCATGCCACCCTGCTTTTTTCTACGGACCTCTATAAGCTGACAACTGCCTTGAATCCGGAGAATAAGAAGCCGAAAAAGGTACAGTCGGGGAAAACAAACTATTTCGTAAAGTCCGTCCGAAGCCCGGTAACGAATATCAGTTCGTATATCCGCCGTCCGGTTTCGATAAAAGAATTCAGGAAATCGCTACTGGAGTTCTTTGCCGGACAGAAAGCGGAGACTACCTCCTATTCATTTACCAGCGAAGATATAAAAGCCATCCGGGACCTGAGGGATAATAAATATGCCACAGCCGGTTGGAACTTCAACATTGAAATTTAAAATACATAGATACTATGGCAACATTTGATATAAAAATGCCCAAACTGGGTGAAAGTATTACAGAAGGAACGATTATCTCCTGGTCTGTAAAAGTCGGAGACACCATACAGGAAGACGATGTGCTTTTTGAAGTAAGCACAGCCAAAGTCAGTGCGGAAATACCCTCTCCCGTAGCAGGAAAGGTTCTTGAAATCCTCTTTCCGGAAGGAGAAACGGTAGCAGTTGGAACCGTTGTAGCGATTGTTCAACTGGAAGGTACGGCAGACGACGACACATCTGCCGGAAGTACAGGAAGCACAAAAGAAGAAAAAGTCTCCAATACGGCAACCGTAGCGGAAGAAGACGGAAGGTGGTATTCACCCGTGGTCCTGCAACTGGCACAGGAAGCCAAGATACAACAAACCGAACTGGACAGTATCCCGGGAACCGGATATATGGGACGGCTGAGTAAAAAGGATATCAAAGAGTATATTACCCAAAAGAAAAGCGGCGTGGCTCCCCAGGCAAAACCGGTATCCAAACCACAACCCGCACCAGCCCCGGCAGCAACAGTCGCTCCGGCTCCCGAACCTGTACACCAGGCGGCTCCTGTCCCGTCATCCAGTGGCGATGAAATCGTAGATATGGACCGGGTGGCACGCATTGTGGCAGACCATATGGTTTTATCCAAGAAAGTATCTCCACATGTAACTACGGTTGTGGAAGCGGACGTTACCAAGCTGGTTCAATGGCGTAAACGTACAAAAGACGCCTTCTACAAACGGGAAGGCGTAGCGCTTACTTATATGCCTGCGATTGCAGAAGCTACCGCCAAGGCTTTGGCCGAATTTCCTTACGTGAATGCCTCTGTCGACGGGTATAAGGTAATTCTTAAAAAACATATCAACCTCGGCATAGCCGTGTCGCTGAATGACGGCAACCTGATTGTCCCGGTTATCCACGATGCAGACAAACTCAATCTGAACGGATTGGCGGCAAGTATCGACAACCTGGCTGCAAAAGCCCGCAACAACAAGTTGTCTCCGGACGATATTCAGGGAGGTACTTTCACGATCACCAACTTCGGTACGTTTAAGAGTTTGTTCGGTACCCCGATTATCAACCAGCCGCAGGTTGCCATCCTCGGTGTCGGTTTTATCGAGAAGAAACCGGCCGTAGTCGAAACACCCGAAGGAGATACGATTGCCATACGCCATAAGATGTATTTGTCCTTGTCGTATGACCACCGGATTATAAACGGTGCCCTCGGCGGCGAATTCCTGCGCAGGATTGCCGATTATCTGGAAAACTGGAATGCTTAAATTAAAACACAATCGTCATGAAGAAATATGATATCAAATCAACAGATAAAGAGACCCTCAGGAAATGGTATTACCTGATGACCCTCGGGCGTGCTCTCGATGAAAAGGCCCCGTCCTATCTACTGCAATCGCTTGGCTGGTCGTATCATGCTCCCTATGCGGGGCATGACGGGATACAGCTTGCCGTCGGGCAGGTGTTCCACCGTGGAGAAGACTTCCTCTTTCCCTATTACCGGGATATGCTGACAGTGCTGTCTGCCGGAATGACCCCGGAAGAAGTAATCCTGAACGGTATCTCCAAAGCGACCGACCCGTCAAGCGGCGGGCGGCATATGTCCAACCATTTTGCCAAACCGGAATGGCATATAGAGAATATATCCTCGGCAACCGGTACACACGATTTACATGCGGTTGGCGTTGCACGTGCTATGGTATATTACGGGCATAAAGGGGTATCCATCACTTCTCACGGGGAATCTGCCACTTCCGAAGGCTATGTATACGAAGCCATCAACGGGGCAAGCAACGAACAGTTGCCTGTTATCTTTGTGATACAGGATAACGGCTATGGCATTTCCGTTCCGAAGAAAGACCAGACTGCCAACCGGAAAGTAGCGGATAACTTCTCCGGCTTTAAGAACCTGAAAATCATCCACTGCAACGGCAAAGATGTTTTCGATTCGATGAATGCCATGACCGAGGCGCGCGAACATGCCATCAATACCCATAACCCGGTGATTGTCCAGGCAAACTGTGTGCGTATCGGTTCTCATTCCAACTCGGACAAGCAGACTTTATACCGCGATGAAAACGAACTTTCTTACGTAAAGGCTGCCGACCCGCTACAGAAATTCCGCCGTATGCTGCTTCGCTATAAACGTTTTACGGAAGACGAACTGAAAGAAATCGAAGCACAGGCAAAGAAAGACCTGAGTGCGGCAAACCGAAAGGCGTTGGCGGCTCCCGACCCGGACCCGTCTACCATATTCGACCATTTACTGCCGGAACCCTATCAACCCAAAAAGTACACAGAGGGCATCCATCAGGAAGATGGCGAAAAGGAAACATTGGTAACAGCTATCAACCAGACCCTGAAAGCAGAATTCCGTCACAATCCCGATACATTCTTATGGGGACAGGACGTTGCCAATAAGGAAAAAGGAGGCGTATTCAATGTAACCAAAGGTATGCAGCAGGAATTTGGAGACAAACGTGTCTTCAATGCTCCTATTGCCGAAGATTATATTGTAGGCACAGCCAACGGAATGTGCCGTTTCGACCCTAAAATACACGTAGTCATCGAAGGTGCGGAATTTGCGGATTACTTCTGGCCGGCTATCGAACAATACGTGGAATGTACGCACGAATACTGGCGGAGCAACGGACAATTTACTCCGAACCTGACCTTGCGTCTGGCTTCCGGCGGATATATAGGCGGAGGACTTTACCACTCGCAAACACTGGAAGGGGCATTGACTTCGATTCCCGGAGCACGTATTGTCTATCCCTCTTTTGCAGATGATGCAGCCGGATTGCTGAGAACCAGTATCCGTTCCCGCGGCTTCACCTTATTCCTCGAACCGAAAGCATTATATAATGCTGTAGAAGCCGCCGCATTTGTCCCTGAGGATTTTGAAGTGCCGTTCGGAAAGGCCCGTATCCACCGTACCGGGGACGATTTAAGCATCATCACCTATGGAAATACGACCCATTTCTGTATACAGGTGGCAGACCGGTTGCAAAAGGAAACCGGCAGGAATATAGAGGTTATCGACCTTCGCTCCTTGATTCCCTTAGATAGGGAAACCATCTTTGCTTCGGTAAAAAAGACAGGCAAAGCCTTGATTGTCCACGAGGATAAAGTATTCTCCGGCTTTGGGGCAGAGATAGCAGGCATCATCGCAAGCGAAATGTTCCGTTATCTGGATGCACCTATCCAGCGTGTAGGCTCCACCTTCACTCCGGTAGGGTTCCATCCGGTACTGGAAAAGGCGATTCTTCCGGGCGAAGACAGAATATATCAGGCAGCAAAAACATTATTAGCTTATTAGGATATGAAAAAGATAGGATTATTTTACGGAGGAGCAACAGCCAAAACGGGTGTTGTTGCCTTAAAAATACAGGAAACATTCGGAGAGAACCTGGTTGAACTCGTACAAGTGGAAAGCGCTGGCAGAAAAGAACTGGAAGCCTATGAGAATATCATAGCCGGTGTTTCCACCTGGTTTGACGGGGAATTACCCACGTATTGGGACGAACTGCTTCCGGAGATAGAAGCTACCGACCTGAGTGGTAAAAAGGTGGCTATTTTCGGACTGGGCGACCAGAAGAATTATCCGGATAACTTTGTAGACGGAATCGGCATTTTAGCCGATTCTTTCAGGAACAGCGGAGCAACACTTGTCGGGTTTACCTCTCCGGACGGTTATCTGTTCAACCAGTCGCGGGCTATAACAGACAATCACTTCACAGGGCTTGTCCTCGATATTGAAAACCAGTCCGACCTGACGGAAGAACGCGTCCTGAAATGGACTAAGCAACTGAAAAAAGAATTCGGATTGTAGCGGCCTACCTGTGCGGAGCCTGTACTAACACTGTTGCGACACCCGCAATACTGCTGTTGCGATATCTGCATTACTACTGTTGCAGTTCCGCAACAGTACTATTCGCCCTACCGCAACAAACCGGCAAAAAAATGAGAGAAGGATGCTGCAAGATTATTTTGCTTCACCCTTCTCTCTTTCATCGAGTCTATTTTAAATCTAAGGAAAAAATTATTTTTCTATCCGGATACGGGCATCTACCGCAAACAATCCGCGTTCGGTTGCCACCAACGGATTAATGTCCATTTCTTTAATTTCAGAAGCAAAACGGAGCAATGTAGACAATCGTACGATAATATCGGCATATTGCTGTTCGTCTATGCCACGCTGTCCACGTGTACCTTTAATAATCGGATAACCACGTAGCGAACGAATCATAGAATACGTTTCTTCATAGGACAA
This sequence comes from Parabacteroides sp., assembly GCA_019417325.1. Taxonomy (GTDB): domain Bacteria; phylum Bacteroidota; class Bacteroidia; order Bacteroidales; family Tannerellaceae; genus Parabacteroides. The sequence goes on from DXVO01000032.1 coordinate 134,861, forward strand.
AGGCGATAAACCATACGAAACATCCTTCAACACTTCTACGAATATACCACCCAGACCGCATAATACAACATGTCCGAAACGTTCTTCGTATTTTGCACCCAGGAACAGTTCCTGCCCCTTCAACATCGGTTGTACCATTATGGCTTTCACATCCGGCAAACGCATCATCCGTTCGTATTCGAAAGTAAGATGTTCTTCGCTACGGATATTCAATGCCACACCTCCGATGTCGCTCTTATGCACAGGACCTACCACTTTTGCCACAACAGGGAATTTCACCATCTTGGCAAAAGCAACCAGTTCGTCTATATTTGTGGAAGTAAGTTCTTCCACTACCGGAATATTCGCCGCTTTCAACAGGATACGGACTTCTTCCGGAGCCAGATAACCGCTCGACGGAAGCCGGTCGATAATCCGTCTTACTTCCGGTACATCCACTCCATATAATTGAATATCCGAACTCATCGGTTTGGGCGTATTGAGTACGCGAGATAAGGCCGTACCTAATGTTACTTCATCCGAGAAGTTCACATGGCCTTTCTTTACGAAACTCTTCACCTCCGGTCCTGCCGTTACAATGGACGGAAGCACAGGGAAGATCGGTTTCTTGCATTCTTCCATCTTCTTATGGAGCACCTCATACGTTTCGTATAACTTAACAAGGCCGGGGCTACCGAAAATAACCATCATCAGGTCTATTTCATCGAAACGGTTCTCGCAAAAGTCAATACATGTCGCCAGATGTTCCGGTGTTCCTGTCCCGATAATATCGATTGGATTGCCTACAGCGGCACCCGGATATAGCTTGGATTTGAGCTCGGCGGCAAGAGGACCTTCCAGATTAGGCACATTCAACCGTCCTTTGGCTAGCGCATCGGCAAGCATAACCGCCGGACCTCCGGCATGGGTAATAATGGCACAATTCTTACCTTTTACTTCCTTCAGGGTAAAGATACTGGCAACAGTTGTCAGCTCCTCACGGCTGAAACAGCGTACGATACCGGCTTTACGGAAAAGAGCTTCCACGGCCGAATCGGAACTGGCAATAGCTCCCGTATGGGAAGATGCGGCACGTTTTCCCACATCCGTACTGCCCGCTTTGATCGCTGCGATATGGCAACCTTTACGTATCAGGGAAGAAGCATGATAAAGTAACTTATCCGGATTCTTGATCTGTTCGATATAAAGCATCTTTATCTTGGAATCGAGGATGGGATCAAAATTACGGTCCATATATTCAATCACATCTTCCACACCCGTCTGCTTGGAGTTTCCGACAGACCATACGGAAGAAAAGCGCAATCCTTTGGTCAATGCGGATTCTATGATGAACAGGGCGGTTCCCCCCGAACTGGAAATGAAATCCACCCCATCGGCATGAAATTCCGGTATCGGTTGGGTAAATACTCCGTGATAGTTCATATTCATTAAGCCGATACAGTTCGGACCAATCAATGTGGCACCTGCCTCATTGATGCTTTTCAGCATTTGGTCTTCAAGGATGGCACCTTCATGTGTTTCCTCTCCGAAACCGGCGGAAACCACAATAAATGCCTTCACATTCTTCTGCTTGGCCAATATATCTACAGCTTCAGGACATGCCGGGCCGGGGATGGAGATAATTGCCAGCTCTGTATCCGGCACATCATTTACGGAACGGTAAGATTTCAAACCTTGCACTTCGTCTTCTTTGGCGTTGACTACATACAGGTCTCCTTTATACTTTCCATCCAGCAGGTTACGGACCAGACGTCCACCCGGTTTGTGGACATTATTAGAGCCACCTACAACAACTATACTCTGGGGATTGATTAGTTCTCGGCAAATCATAACATTTTGATTAGTTTATAACAATGATTGGGAGCAAATTTAGTCTATTTATCGTATTATACAAGAGTTGCACACCGTTTTTATTTACATTTTGCACATTCTTGCTGCAACCAGCCGCACCATTCTTCCATTCCGTTTCCTTTGGTGGCCGAGACCTCAAAAACCTGCAAATGATGATTTACCTTCAACGCATTTTCGCGCAACAGTTTCACATCCGTATCCAGATAAGGGGCCAGGTCTGTTTTGTTGATAATACAAACGTCCGCTTCCACGAACATATGGGGATATTTCAAAGGCTTGTCGTCTCCCTCGGTAGTGCTGACAATAACCACTTTTTTCGCTTCACCCAAATCGAACATGGCAGGGCACACCAGATTTCCCACATTCTCGATAAAAAGAATCCCTCCATCCGAAGGAGCAAGGTGCTTAACCGCATGATTTACCATATCCGCTTCCAGATGGCACCCGGTTCCGGTGTTTACCTGGAAAACGGGAATCTGAAGGGCCGCAATACGGTCTGCATCATTGGAAGTCTGCTGGTCGCCCTCTATTACATATAAAGGCATTTTATCTTTCAGCCGGCGTACCGTTTCTTCCAGCAAGGAAGTTTTGCCGGAACCCGGCGAACTCATCAGGTTCAGGCAGAAAATATTCTTTGCTTCAAAATAGCCCCGGTTTCGTTCCGCCAGCAGATTGTTACGTTGAAGTATATCCTGTTCCAGATTGATTACTCTACTTTCATCATGGGTATGATGGTGATGTTCATGAGCATGGTGGTGTTCGTGTCCGTGTTCATGGTCGTGATGATGGTGCTCTCCGCACCCGCAAGTTCCACACATAAGCATTTGTTTTTAATGAAAGCGGACCTGTATCCGCTTGTCCTTTTATTTTATAACAATCGATTTTATTCTCAGTTCTTTCCCTTTTAAGATTTTAACAAAGTAAGAGTTGCATCCGGGGCATGAAGCGTATAATGTCTCGAGTGGAAACGTCGTTCCGCAATCGGCACACTGCCCCTCTCCTTTTATATAATGGCGAACGATCCGGGCTTGTTCCAGCATCGTTCCTTTGACAGCACTTTCCAGGGCGAACTCCAAGGTCTGTATCTCTACCCCCGACAGATAACCGATTTCCAGTTCCACTTCTTCAATGCAATCCGACTGATGACTGCGGGCTTGCTGTTCGGCAAGTTCCACGATACTTTGTGCGATAGACAGTTCATGCATACTTATTCATTTTTACTTCTGTAAAACTTCTTGCCGGGAGGCGGCAACAGCCAGTTGACCGGCGGAAATCCCCCCGTCATTACAGGGAATACGTCCCGGCAGGTAACACGTTATCCGTTCTTTAGCTAACAACTGCAGCAACTGTTCCGACAGGCGCTTATTTTGAAAACAGCCCCCCGACAGTACAACAGTCGAAATGCCGGTTTGTTCCTTCTGCTGCCTGATACATTCAACCAGTGCGGATGCGATTGTATTATGGAAAGAGGCGGAAATTCTGGCGATAGGTATCCCCTCCGCCAATTCTTCCAGCATGGTATCGAATGCAGGACGGAAGGAGATATATCCATTTTCAATCCGTACCGGATAATGTAGAGACAACTCCCCGGAAGCTGTTTGCTCCAACCGTACCGGCGCTTCCGCCTGATGGGTGGAAATATCGCAGATAGATAAAAGAGAAGCCACCGCATCAAATAAACGTCCGGCACTGGAGGTATAGGGCGTATTTATTCCTTTTTCCATCATAGCCAAAAGCATTTCGATCTTCTGCCTTCCTATCCTTTCTATAAATCCCGCGGGGAAAGGAATATGCTTTCCATAATAATGCCAAAGGCAGGCAACTGCCATACGCCAAGGTTCGACGGATGCTTTATCGCCACCGGGCAAAGGAATGTATTCGAAATGTAATAAACGGCGATAGGAACGGCGGTCGCAAAGGAAAAGCTCCCCACCCCAGACTTTGCCGTCGTCACCCAGCCCCGTGCCATCCAATACCCAGGCAAGCACCGGTGCATGCAAACCGTATTCCAACATACAAGCCGCAGCATGTGCATGGTGATGTTGCACTTTTAGCAGAGGCAGATTCATCTCCGCAGCCCAGCGCTCCGCTTCACGGGAAGAGAGATAATCGGGATGGAGGTCGCACACCAACTGTTTCGGGGTAAAGCGGAACAGATGGCGGAAACGGTTCAACGACTCTGTATAGAAATCGAAAGTTTCCCAGTTCTTTAAATCTCCTATATACTGGCTTTGCAGGATCGTATCCCCTTTGCCAAGAGCAAACGTATTGACCTTTTCCGCACCAAAAGCCAAAATACCTTCTACCGGAATATCTGCAAAAAAAGGTTCGGGGACATATCCTCTGGAGCGCCTTATCAGGCAAGGCTGGTTTCCGCAAACCTGCAAAACCGAATCATCCACCCGGTTATGGATTTCCCTGTTATGGTGTAGCAGCAAGGCTACCTTTCCGGACAGTTCCTTTTCTGCTTCTTCGGGAGAGATGGCTATGGGCAATTCGCTCAAATTCCCGCTGGTCATCACCAATGCCGGCGTATCCGTTTGTTCAAACCAATCAGAATGGATAGGCATATAAGGCAGCATACACCCTAATGTCCGCATATCCGGATTAATACCGGAAGCCAGGGACCGGCGTTGTTTCAGCAATACAATCGGACGTCTCCACGACAGCAGACTTTCTTCTTCTGTCGAATTAACCCGGGCATACTCTTTCAGATGTTCCATATCCCGGAACATCACAGCAAAAGGTTTGTTATCCCGCATCTTGATTTGGCGCAGGCGGGATACGGCAACTTCATTGGTTGCATCACAAATCAAATGATACCCGCCGATACCTTTAGCGGCTATCACTTCCCCTTCGGCAATCAAGCGGGCGGTAAGAGGCAGCAACCGGGAATAGTCCGTTATATATACATTATTATATAGCGCATAGTAAAAAGGTCCGCAATGATTGCAGGCAACAGGCTGTGCATGAAACCTGCGGTCCGATACATCCGTGTATTCCTTCCTGCAATCCGGGCACATGGCAAAATCCGTCATAGTCGTACGGTTTCTGTCGTACGGCAAATCACGGATGATTGAAAAGCGGGGACCGCAATGTGTACAGTTGATAAAAGGATAATGAATGCGGTGGGGTTGTGTTTTATGGTCGGACATACATTCCGGGCAAACGGCTATATCCGGTGCTACCTGTGTAATCTCATCCGATTCCGAACGGCTCGGGGTAATCCTGAAATCCGGATAAAAGGATGCATCTCCTTTTTCTTTAGAGATTTCTATCCGGTGGATACAAGCAACGGGAGGATGTTCCCTGTTAATCCGTGAAATAAAAGTGTCCTGCTGTTGCGGAGTAAGAATTGCCCGGATGCAAACCCCGTTGTTCCGGTTGTCCACCTCGCCTTTTATTTCCATCTCATTTGCAATCCGGTAAATAAACGGACGAAACCCTACACCCTGCACTAAACCGTAAATGGTCAAAACCGTTATATCAACTCCTGCAGGTTCCATACGTGTATTTTTGCTTTTCGACAAATATAGGTGCTTTATTCAGAATAAACAAAAACAGCACAATGGCTATTTTCTATAGCCGGGATAAATTAAATCTATAACCATTATAAATATTTTATGTATGATATATTACAACTCTTTCGGAACATAATCCCTACTTTTGAGGTTAGATAAATATAACATTTATTTTATTAATTAATATGTGTCTGGCAATACCGGGGAAAATACTGAACATCGACCGCTCCGAACCGGAGCTTACAATGGCAAAAGTGGATTTCGGAGGAATTACAAAGAATATCTGCATCCAGTGGGTAGATGCGTCCATAGGCGATTATATACTGGCGCATGCCGGCATGGCAATTTCCGTAATTGATGCGGAAGTTGCAGCAGAAACACTAAAAGACTTAAAGCAGTTGACAATTGACAGTTGATATGAGGTATATCGACGAATATAGGAACAAAGAGCACGTAGAAGTACTCGTCCGGTCTATCCGGCAAGCAGTGACTCGTCCCTGGCACATCATGGAGATATGCGGCGGACAAACCCATGCCATTGCCCGCTACCGGCTGGAAGAGATGTTGCCTGAAACCGTTAAGCTGCTTCATGGCCCGGGTTGTCCGGTTTGCGTTACCCCCGTCGAAATAATAGACCGGGCATTGGAACTGGCAAAACGTCCGGATATAATTCTTGCTTCTTTCGGTGATATGATGCGCGTCCCCGGAAGCCGGGAAGACCTTTTACAGGTAAAAGCACATGGAGCGGATATCCGCATGTTGTATTCCCCTTTGGATGCCGTGGAACTTGCCGCCAATAATCCGGCGAAAGAAATTGTATTCTTTGCCATCGGCTTCGAGACAACAGCCCCTGTGCATCTAATGGCTTTGAAAGAAGCAAAGCGCCGAAAGCTGACCAACTTCTCCCTGCTTACTTCCCTATTCACCGTTCCTCCGGCAATAGCAACAATCCTCTCCGACCCGGATAATAAGGTGGACGGATTTCTTACCGCAGGTCATGTCTGCGCCATCACCGGAAATAAAGCCTATCATTACTTGGCAGAAAAATATAAAACCCCTATGGTAGTCACCGGCTTCGAGCCGATAGACCTGCTATATGGCATCTATCGTTGCATCCTCCAACTGGAAACCGGAACTTACCTGGTAGAGAATGCTTATAAACGGGCCGTACCGGAAAACGGAAATCCGGCAGCTTACGCATTAATGGAAGAAGTGCTGGAACCCTACGACCAGGAATGGCGGGGTATCGGCTGTATTCCACAGAGCGGCTTGCGTCTGAAAGAGGCTTATGCCGGTTATTCTGCCGAACGGAAATTTACTTTCCAAACAAGTAAGGCGGAACTTTCATCCGAATGCATAGCCGGCAAAATTATGCGAGGAACAAAACAGCCGTCCGACTGTCCTTTCTTCGGAACCCGTTGTACCCCGGAACATCCGGTAGGTGCACCGATGGTATCCTCGGAAGGGGTCTGTGCGGCATACTATAAATATAGTTGACAGTTGATAAGTGACAGTTGACAGTTTTAAAAAGAGCTATCAATTGTCACTTATCAATTGTCAACTGTCAATTAAATTGTTATGAACTTGAATTGTCCTATCCCTCTCTCCGATTCGGACTGTGTGTTGATGGCACATGGCGGCGGAGGCAGGTTGACCCATGAATTGATAAGCAGTATCTTTTACCCTGCTTTCCGTAACCCGTTGCTGGAACAGGACCACGACGGATGTGTATTTCCGGTAGAAGCCGGAAGGATGGCATATTCCACCGACTCATTCGTAGTGGAACCTATCTTCTTTCCGGGCGGGGATATCGGAGATTTGGCAGTGAATGGTACGGTAAACGATTTGGCTTGTTGCGGTGCACGTCCGTTATACCTGACAGCCGGTTTTATCCTGGAAGAAGGATTACCGCTTGCCGACCTCAGACGGGTAGTCCAATCCATGAAGACCGCCGCCGAACATGCCGGAATACAGATTGTAGCCGGTGATACCAAAGTGGTGGAACGGGGCAAATGCGATAAATTATACATTAACACAAGCGGTATAGGCAGGATTCCGGAAGGTATCCGGATAGCCCCTTCCCGTGCTAAAGAAGGAGATGTGGTAATTTGCAGCGGACCTATCGGAGTACACGGAATCACCATCCTCTCCGCCCGCGAAAGCCTCGGTTTCGAAACAAACCTGAAAAGTGATACGGCATCCTTAAACAATATGATTGGCTGCTTGTTGGAAGTTATAAAGGACATTCATGTTTTACGCGACCCTACACGGGGAGGCGTAAGCGGGACGCTGAACGAGATAGCACATGCCGCCAACGTTGAAATCGTATTGGATGAAGCCAGCCTGCCCCTGCCGGACGCTGTCAGAGGCGCCTCGGAGATTCTGGGTCTGGACCCGCTATATATCGCAAACGAAGGGCTCGTTCTGGTGATATTGCCCGAACCGCTTGCCGGTCAGGCATTAGCTGTTATGCACCGATTCCCGGAAGGACAACAGGCAACCGTTATCGGCCGGATTGAACAAACAGGCAAATCCATCGTCAAGATGAAGACGCTATACGGGAACCACCGCATTGTAGACATGCTGAGTGGCGAACAATTACCCAGAATCTGTTAGAAGAACGACATTAAGTAATAAAAGATATGGAAGAAAAAAGACCGTCCGTTTATGAGGAATGCCGCCGAAACGGTATCTCCCGCCGAGATTTTCTGAAGTTCTGTACATCTGTTGCCGCACTGATCGGCATCGAGTCCAGTGGAGTCGCACAGGTCGTCAAAGCCTTGGAAACGAAACCCCGCCTGCCGGTTATCTGGCTGCATTTGCAGGAATGTACATGCTGTAGCGAATCTTTCATCCGTTCTTATCATCCCACGGTAGGCAACCTGCTGTTCGATAATATCTCCCTCGACTATACGGAAACACTTCAGGCTGCCGCCGGTTTCCAGGCAGAAGCCTGCAAGGAAGAAACCATGAAGAAGTATTGGGGAGAATATCTGTTGATGATAGAAGGTTCCATTCCCACTAAAAACGAAGGGTATTGCTGCGTAGGCGGTAAGAGCGCCATACAGATCGTAGAAGAATGCGCCAAAGGGGCAAAAGCCATCATTGCATGGGGCAACTGCGCTTCCGCCGGTTGCGTGCAGGCAGCCAACCCCAATCCTACAGGAGCAAAAGCGATCCATAAACTGATTAAAGGCAAACCGTTGATGAACGTACAAGGCTGCCCTCCGATAGCCGATGTGATGACGGGAACCATTGTCTACATGCTTACTTACGACCGCATTCCGCAACTGGACGGACTGGGACGCCCGAAGATGTTCTATAACCGCCGCGTACACGACACCTGCTACCGCCGGGCCAACTTCGACGCCGGGCTGTTCGTTGAGAGTTTCGACGATGAGAACGCCAAACGTGGATACTGCCTCTATAAAGTAGGTTGCAAGGGCCCGAATACATATAACTCCTGCGGTATCATCAAATGGAACGAAGGAACCAGTTACCCCATCCAGAGCGGCCACCCCTGTATTGGTTGCAGCGAAGAAGGTTTCTGGGATATGAGCCCGTTCTACAAACGGTTGCCCGACGTACACGGTTTCGGCATAGAAGCCACGGCCGACCAAATTGGTATGGCAGTAGGTGCTGCGACAGTTGCCGGTATAGCCGTCCACGCCGTTGCCACCAATATCCGTAAGAAGAGTTTGATTGATAATGAAGAACCAGATGCTAACAAATAATCATTAATACCATGGCAGAAAGAATAGTAGTAGATCCCCTTACCCGTATAGAAGGTCATCTCCGGGTAGAGGCAGAAATAGAAAACGGTAAAATCAAGGATGCTTTCAGCTCCGGTACAATGGTCCGTGGTATAGAGACTATCGTCCGCAACCGCGACCCGCGTGATGCCTGGGTATTCGTAGGACGCGTATGCGGGGTATGTACCTCCATCCATTCACTCTGCTCGGTAAGGGCGGTAGAGAATGCTTTCGACATCGTAATCCCTCCCAATGCGCAGTTGGTCCGCAATATCATGCAAGCTACGCTTTATATGCACGACCATGTCGTACACTTCTACCAGCTTCACGCCCTCGACTGGGTGGATGTTGTGTCCGCCCTGAAAGCAGACCCGGCCAAAGCATCTGCCCTGGCACAGCAACTGTCGCCCTGGCCAAACAGTTCGGTAGGTTATTTCACCGCATTAAAGGAAAAACTCTCCCGCTTCGTAGGCAGCGGCCAGTTAGGTATTTTCGCCAACGGGTATTGGGGACATCCCGCCTACAAACTGTCGCCGGAACAGAACCTGATAGCAACCGCCCATTATCTGGAAGCCCTCGACTGGCAGAAAGAGGTAGTGAAAATCCATGCGATCTTCGGAGGAAAGAATCCCCACCCGAACTATCTGGTAGGCGGTATGCCTTGCGCCATCGACCTGAACGAGGCAAATGCAGTCAACACCGAACGCCTCGACCTGGTAAAACAGAAACTACAGGAAGCAAAGACCTTTATCGACCAGGTATACATCCCCGACTTATTGATGATTGCCGACGTATATAAGGATGAATGGAGCAAAATCGGAGGCGGTGTAAAGAACTATCTCTCCTATGGCGATTTCCCTGCTTTTGAATATGAGACGATAGACAGTTTCAAACTCCCCCGCGGCATTGTCCTGGACCGTGACCTGTCGAAAGTACATCCCGTAGACGCCAATTCACCCGAAGAAATAAAAGAATACATCTATCATTCCTGGTACACCTATACACAGGGTGACAAAGCCGGCCTGCATCCGTATGAAGGTGAAACGAACCTGAACTATACAGGTCCCCAACCTCCCTACAACTACCTCGATGTAGAAGATAAATACAGTTGGATCAAAACACCGCGCTGGAAAGAAGAACCGATGGAAGTGGGTCCGCTGGCACGTATGATTGTAGCTTATGCCGCTGGCAAGGAACCTCAGAAATCAACGATAGATAATGCTCTGAAACAACTGAATCTCCCGGCCGAAGCCCTCTTCTCCACCCTCGGACGCACAGCAGCCCGCGGACTGGAAACCCAACTGGTGGCAGACTGGGCACTGGAATTCTACGACCAGCTCATCCAGAATCTGAAGAACGGCGACTCGCGTATGGTGAACCATTACATGTGGGAAAAGGAAGAATGGCCGAAACATGCACAAGGTGTCGGTTTGTCGGAAGCTCCCCGTGGTGCCCTCGCCCACTTTGTCGTTATAGAGAACAAGAAGGTAAAGAACTATCAGATGGTAGTTCCGACCACTTGGAACGCCTCTCCAAGGGATGAAAAAGGAGTCCTTTCCGCTTACGAGTCCGCCCTGATAGGTACCCCTGTCCACGACCCGAAACAACCACTGGAAATTCTCCGTACCATCCACTCTTTCGACCCGTGCCTGGCTTGTGCCGTGCACCTGTATGATGAACATGGCAACCATGTACATAAAATAGAAGAATCATGAGAAGCCGTAAAACACGTTTAAGGGAAGTCTATGTATGGGAATTGCCCGTACGCTTCTATCACTGGTTGAATGCGCTCTGTATTGTCATACTCTGCATTACAGGGTTCATGATAGCCGATCCGCCCGCCATTATGACGGAAACGGAAGCCAACTTCAGTTATTGGTTCGGTACCGTACGTTTCATTCACTTTGTCACGGCATTTGTGTTCTTCTTCAACTTCGTCTTCCGTATCTACTGGGGATTCGTTGGCAACCGCTTTGCACGGTGGACGAACTTTATCCAGCTAAAGAAGTCGCAATGGCAGGAAATCATACAGATTATTAAAGTGGACATCCTGATGATAAAGACAAAGCCAGTCGAGAGCATCGGACACAACGCACTGGCAAGCCTGATATACTTTGTCATGTTCCTCGCCTTTCTGGTGCAATGCATCACCGGTTTCGGGTTATATGCAAAGATGAGCGAATCTTTCTTCCCGCAGCTCTTTGCCTGGACCGTGCCTCTGTTGGGAGGAGACTTGTTCGCACGTGAGATACATCACTTCCTGATGTGGTTCTTCATTATCTTCGCCATCGTCCATATCTATCTGGTATGCTACCACGACTATATAGAGCGTCGTGGGGAGACCTCTTCCATGATAGGCGGATGGAAGTTCGTAGAAGAGTCGAGAGCCGTTGAAGAAGAAGTAGCCGAAACTGCCGAAGTGATTGCCAAGGCAGCTAAAGAAGATAAAAGCGTTTGACAGATGGAACAACAACCGAATACACTTATCCTGGGTGTCGGCAACCTGCTGTTGAAAGACGAAGGTGTCGGCATCCATGTTATCCAGGCACTTGAGAAAGAAGAACTCCCCTCCCATGTCTCCCTGATGGACGGAGGGACAGGCGGCTTGCACCTGTTGAGCTGGATACAGGACTACGACCGGATTATCATGGTAGACGCCACCCTCGACGACCAGCCTCCCGGAACCATCCGCTTGCTTCGTCCCCGTTACTCATCCGACTTCCCTCCCTTAATGAGCGCCCATGAAATAGGATTGAAAGATATGATAGAAGCGATGATACTGACGGAAAAGCTACCGGACATCCTCCTGCTCGTTGTCTCGGCAGAAAATATCAACGAAGTAGGTATGGAACTGACACCCACTGTAGAGGCCGCCGTCCCTCAGGTCATCGCTCACATCCGGAAGCTATTAGAGGCGGATATTAGCAGTTGACGCGGATAAGGAGACTTTCAGACGCGGATGACGCAGATAACGCGTCTACAAATCTGTTATACCAGTTCCTATCCGCCTCAAATAAGTTCGTAACTGCTTATCTGTATCGGCATATCGAGATTATGTAGCACCTTTTCCAATAAAATACCGTCGCGGTTATCGTATTCGTAGCCAAAGGTGGCACGGATACCTTGCAGGATAAACTGCGTTGCACGGTCTAAAGCGATAGGCAGGCTGTCGCCTTGCAGCAAAGCACCTGTAATAACACTGGTAAACGTATCACCTGTACCCGGATAATGGGCGGGCAAATACGGGCAGGTAATCTTCCAGTAGCGGTTCCCCACCCGGTTATAAGCATACACTGAAGTTTTATGCGGCTCGGCAGGCACAGGAACACTTGTCGCTATCACAATCTGCGGGCCTTTGTCCGACAGGCAGCGGAGGTAGTGCTTCAGTTCGTCGTCGCTGTTTTCTTCCTTATACGGCAAGTCCAGCATATAGAACAGTTCGGTAAGATTCGGGGTTATCACATCCGCTTCTGTTATCAGATGCTGCATCTCCTTCACCATTGTCTCATCGAAAGTTGTGTAGAGCCTGCCGTTGTCCCCCAACACTGGGTCTACAACCACCAGACTGCCTGTACGGCGGAAGTCATTGATAAAACCGGACACAATCCTCACCTGCCGGGGCGAACCCAGATAGCCGGTATAAATCGCATCGAACTCCACGCCCAGACGTTCCCACTCCTTTATAATCTTAGGCATCTCGTCCGTCAGGTCAAGAAAGGAGAAATCGGGATACTGCGTATGGTTGGACAGTACGGCCGTGGGCAACGGACATGCCTGAAAACCCATAGAAGACAAAATAGGAATAACGACCGTAAGAGATACCCGCCCCACCCCGGAAAGGTCGTGGACGGCTGCTACTTTCTTTACTTTATTGGCATACATCATAATTACAATTTACAAGTGGCAAACCTTGTTTTCATCCCGCAAGATACACACTGTTCACGACATAGGAAACAAGAAAGGACAGCGATTGTTCATCAACGTAAATCATTATGCGGGGAAAACTGCATCACTTGCACATAAAGAACCAGGTTTACGGATAACGCAGATTGGACGGATTAAGACGGATTTTTAATTTATTTTTATCCGTTCTTATCCGTTCTTATCCGCATCATCCGCGTTATCCGTAAACCTGGTTCTTCGGGGTTACCCAGCCATTACCCGACCATACCCCGGCAAACCCTTACTCTACCACCATCATCTTGTCGCCGACAGCCACTTTGTCGCCACCGGTGATGAAGACCTCCTTCACTACCCCGTTTATCGGGCTGCGTATCTCGTTTTCCATCTTCATGGCGACAAGGACGCAGAGCGGAGTTCCCGCCGTTACTTCCTGGCCGGCTTTTACGTTCACCTTCAGGATAACGCCCGGCATCTGGGCGGTGATAACCTGCCTTCCGGCAGCAGCGGTGCGGACGCGGGACTGGCGCATCTTCTTCAGCTCGTCAATCACCTGAACCTGGAAGAAATCACCTTTGTTCTTTACCTCATATAAGTCGTTGCCGACCGGTGAAATCTGCACACCGTGCGATTTGTTGTTCAGGATAACGGAGTAGATGCTATCGCCCCCCACGTTGTAATCCACATCGTATATCTTACCGTTCACCGACACCTTCTTGATGGGCCCGTCTTCCAGAATCTCCACCTTGAACTCGGTATCCGGCATATCGTTTACTGTTGCGAAATAAGTTGCCAATGCTTTTGTCATGATTCGTTCCTCCTGTTAATAGTTATTCGCAGTCATCTGCAATTTACCGTAATACTTCCAAAGGGATTCGCCCACCAATGGAACCGTAGTGGCACGCGCGGCAGCCTCCTTCTCCTGTTCGAAGTGCTTCAAGGCGGCGGCGATAACAGCAATCAGCGGGTCGCTGCTCTGGCGGCGTTTCAGGTCTTCCTTGTCGAACTTGGTGTCGATGAAAGTAGTGTCGTAATTCCCTTTCAGGAACGTCTCGTTATGCAGCACACGCTGATGGAACGGAATGGTCGTCTTTATACCTAATATCTTATATTCCCTGAGGGCACGCACCATGTTGGAGATGGCCGACTCGCGGTTGCGTCCCCAGGTACAGAGCTTCGCAATCATGGGGTCGTAGTGGAGCGAAACTTCGAAGCCCGCATAGGCAGCACTGTCCAAACGGACATTACGCCCCTCGGGAGCTTCACGGACACGGATAATGCCGGGCGACGGCATAAAGTTGTTCTCCGGGTCTTCGGCATAGATACGGCATTCGATAGCCGCCCCTCGAAACTCCACATCCTCTTGCTTGTAAGGCAACGGACTACCGGAAGCCACTAAAATCATATCGCGAACGAGGTCTACCCCCGTACACTCTTCCGTAACCGTATGCTCCACCTGCAAGCGGGTGTTCATCTCGAGGAAATAGAAGTTCTGGTCTTTGTCCATCATAAACTCGAGTGTCCCGGCACTGTAGTAACCAATCTTCTTACAGGCTTCGACGGCAACGGCGAGCATCTTCCGGCGCGTTTCGTCCTTTACGAAGGGAGACGGGGATTCCTCTATCACCTTCTGGTTTCGCCGCTGGATAGAACATTCGCGGTCGTACAGGTGGATCAGGTTCCCATAGCGGTCACCCAATACCTGTACCTCGATATGATGGGGATGTTCGATATACTTCTCAATATAGATGGCATCGTTGCCGAATGAGTTTGCCGCTTCCGAACGGGAAAGACGGAAGGCTTCATCCAGCCCTGATTCGTCGCGAACCAGTCGCATGCCCTTTCCTCCACCTCCGGCAAGCGCTTTCAGCATGATGGGATAGCCCACTTCGGCAGCCACCCGGCGTGCTTCTTCGAGGTCGGATACAGGGTCTTCCGTTCCGGGCACGACAGGCATACCCGCCTCTTTCATAATCTTGCGCGCCTCCGTCTTGACACCCATTTTAGCGATGATATCGGCACTCGGACCGATAAAAACTACCCCTTCTTCTTCGCAACGACGGGCAAAGTCGGCATTCTCCGACAGGAAACCATATCCCGGATGGATAGCCGCGCCTGTCTTTTTCGCGATGGAGAGGATTAGCTCCGGTTTCAGGTATGACGTGTCCGATTGGTCTTCGGAGATGCAATACGCCTCTTCGGCATAGCGGACGTGCAGGGCGCCACGGTCTACATGTGTGTAAATCGCAACAGTCGGGATATTCATCACGCGGCAGGTACGGAAGATGCGCATGGCAATCTCGCCGCGGTTGGCTACTAATACTTTCTTTATCATAATCGTTGCGTTTTTAAAGTGGAAGATTGGAATGCTTTTTGGGCGGGTTGGACTGGCGTTTGTTAGCCAACAACTCGAAGCTGCGTATCAGGCGCGGACGGGTAACCGACGGCTCGATGATTTCATCTACATACCCTAACTCGGCAGCACGGTACGGGTTGGCGAACTTCTCCCGGTAGTCATCCTGCAACTCCTTTCGTTTCTGGTCTACATCCTCCGCCTTCTTCAGTTCCTTGCGGAAGAGGATATTTACCGCGCCATCCGGTCCCATTACGGCAATCTCGGCTGTCGGGTAGGCGAAGTTGATGTCGCCGCGGATATGCTTGGAGCTCATCACATCATAGGCCCCGCCATAGGCTTTGCGGGTGATGACGGTCACTTTCGGGACAGTCGCCTCGCAATAGGCATAGAGCAACTTGGCGCCGTGGCGGATAATGCCTTCATATTCCTGATTGACACCCGGCAGGAAGCCCGGCACGTCTACCAGTGTAAGCAGCGGGATGTTGAAAGCGTCGCAGAAGCGGACGAATCGTGCCGCCTTCACCGAAGCATTAATATCCAGCGTCCCGGCAAGGGCGGCAGGCTGGTTTGCCACTACGCCGACCGTCTTTCCGTTCAGACGGATGTATCCGATGACAATGTTTTTTGCATATTCTTCCTGTACCTCGAAGAAGTTGTTATCGTCCGCCACCGAGTTAATCAGGTCCTTCATGTCGTAGGGCTGGTTCGGGTTGGTCGGAATCAGGTTGTTCAACTGTTCGTCGATACGATTGGCACTGTCGGTTGTCGGCACGAACGGCGGCTCTTCCATATTATTATTAGGCAGGAAGGACATCAGTTCGCGAATCTTCAGGATACAGTCCATATCGTTGTCCGCCGTCAGATGCGCCACACCTGAACGAGTGCTGTGCACTTCGGAGCCGCCGAGGTCGTTCATAGACACTTCTTCCTGCGTAACGCTCTTTACTACTTCCGGTCCGGTAATGAACATATAGCTTGTGTCCTTTACCATCAGGATAAAGTCGGTCAGTGCAGGCGAATAAACAGCGCCTCCGGCACACGGTCCCATGATGGCGCTAATCTGCGGTATCACTCCCGACGCCATCGAGTTGCGGAGAAATATCTCAGCATATCCGGCAAGTGAGCGTACACCTTCCTGGATACGCGCGCCGCCCGAGTCGTTCAGCCCGATTACCGGTGCTCCCAGCTCCATCGCCATATCCATTACTTTGCATATCTTACGTGCATAGGTCTCCGACAAGGCTCCGCCGAAGACGGTGAAGTCCTGCGCAAAAACGAAAACCGTACGTTTTCCTATCATGCCGTAACCGGTAACGACCCCGTCGCCCAGCGGCTTTTGTTTCTCCAACCCGAACTCAGTGCACCGGTGGGTAACAAACTTGTCTATCTCTACAAAGCTGCCTTTCTCAAGCAGGAGTTCGATACGTTCGCGGGCTGTCAGCTTGCCTGCTGCATGTTGCTTTGCAATCCGGTCTTCCCCGCCGCCAAGCTCTGCCTGGTGGTTGAGGGCCTTTAACTGGTCAATCTTTTCTTTCATGGGACATACGGTTTTTTAGTTTCGCTTAATCGCAATGTAAGTAAATCTAATAGAATAACAATCGAAAGACTCTTAGAGTTTATTTATCAAAGGATAGGAAAAATCTATCAGAAGAAAGCACAATCATTCACCCGGTTACTTCGAATACAAACAAAAAGAAAGGGGTTGCCTCACTAAAAGCAACCCCTTGGGGACGTGTTAAAAGTCTATATTAGGGAACGCAGACTACACAGACAGAGCGCAGATTTACGCAGATTATTTATTGAAAAAACAGGGTCTGCGTAAATCTGCGTGTTCTGTGTCATCAGCGTTCAGTAATAGCTTTTTGACACATTATTTATGTGTCATAATATCCAGCACCAGCCTGTCTGTGGCTTCCATGCCCTTCGATCCGATGGAGGTAAGGTTTGTGATGGACTTGTCCACATCCTCATCGATAATACCCTCTACCGGGGTTACCACCTTATCTTCCATTGCCATCAATGCAGACAGCATAGCCGTGGATACGCCGCTCGATACCTTCATCGCACAACTGGGCTTTGCACCGTCACATATCATTCCGGTGATATTGCCAATCATGTTCTTGATGGCATAGGAGACTTGCATCTTGCTGCCTCCCATCAGGTAGGTAATGCCGCAACTGGCTCCCGTGGCAGCTACCACGCAACCGCAAAGGGCGGAAAGGCGTCCTAAGCTCTGCTTGATGTATATCACCATCAGGTGGCTCAGCATCAGGGCGCGGATAAGTTGCTCTTCGGAGCATTTGATATCTTCGGCAAAGGAAAGGACGGGCAAGGTGGCGGCTATACCCTGGTTGCCACTGCCGGAGTTGCTCATAACGGGTATCATGGCACCATCCATACGGGCGTCGCAGGCGGCAGCCGTCATCACCAGCATGTGGGTGTAAGGGGAATCGCCCATATATTTCTTTCCGAAGGCGCCGGAGACGGTCTTGCTTACCGTATGCCCGAAGTTTCCCCGGATAGAGGCTTCGGCAGCTTTCTTATTCAGGTCGGCAGTCTCGAGGATGAAACGAATATCATCCAGAGGCATTTCCATGGCAAACTCGTAGACGGTAGAGAAGGATAACCGCAGTTCGTCGTGCGTGGCACAAACTTCCTCGGAGCCGTTTCCGGACTGGCGCAAGTCGGTCAGGACTTCGCCGTTCTTCTCCACATAGATGATATTCGTATGTTCATGGCAGATGATAACCTTAGAGGTATTTTCCCCTGCCGAGCAGTTTACTTCGATATAGAGTTTGTCCACGTTTTCCTTCAAGGCGATATGGATGCATTTGCTTTCTATCATCTGCTTCCCTTCTGCAAGCGCGTCCGGGGTCAGGTCGCGCAGTACTTCCAGCCCGTAGGCGGACTTGCCAATCAGCGAGCCGAGGGCGATAGCGATGGGAAGCCCCACCATGCCGGTGCCGGGAATGCCTACGCCCATGGCGTTTTTCAGGATGTTGGCACTAAGGAAGACCTCTATCTTTGCGGGCTTGGCACCCAGTGTTTCAGCAGCTTTTGCGGCGGCAAGGGCAACGGCTACAGGTTCCGTACAGCCGATAGCAGGAATTACCTCCTGGTGAATTAGTTTGATGATTTGTGCTTTTGTCTTATTATCCATGGTTTAGAATTTATATGATTCGCTGGGCAAAGGTAATCAAAAGGGCAATACGGCTCTTTATCCCTACCCAAATATTTGTACATTTGCGCCCTGTAACTGAAACGAACATGGCATCAAACAACAGCATATCCCCGGTTGCCGACCTGCAACACCAGTACGACCTGCTCCAAATGGAGTACGCGTATGAAAAGGAGACCTACCGGGAACAATCCGAACGCATCGGCATCCAACGCAAAATACAGCAGGGCTTCTGCTGGTATCCTGTATCGAGAGGAAGAAGCTACTACAATTCGCTGAACCAGCTCGTTGTGGAAATTGAACGGACGGCGGACAAGGAGACGGAACATAACTTTGAATACGGGCGTCCGGTTTGCTTCTTTACCGTGGACAGTGGCGGTAGACCGAAGTACCTGAACTTCTCCGCCGTCATCAGCTATGTACAGGACGACCGGATGGTGGTGGCGCTTCCTAACCCTTCCACCCTACTCGATGTAGAAAAGATGGTGGATATGGGTGTACAGCTCTATTTCGACGAAACGAGCTACAAGACGATGTTTAGCGCGCTATCCACTGTGATGAAGGCAAAAGATAACCGCTTGTCACACTTGCGTGAGGTTTTGCTTGGGAAGGTACCGGCCGGAAAACTGTCTCTTTTCCCTATCCGCTTTCCATGGCTGAACGTTACCCAGGAAGAGGCGGTGAACCATGTGCTTGCTGCCAAGGAGGTAGCTATCGTACACGGCCCTCCCGGAACGGGCAAGACGACCACGCTAGTCGAAGCCGTCTACGAAACCCTGCACCGTGAGAACCAGGTGATGGTCTGCGCCCAAAGCAATACGGCAGTCGACTGGATTGCCGAGAAACTGACCGACCGGGGTATCAACGTCCTCCGCATCGGCAACCCCACCCGCGTAAACGACAAGATGCTTTCCTTTACCTACGAGCGCCGCTTCGAAGCGCATCCCGACTATGCCGAACTGTGGAGCGTACGCAAAGCAATCCGCGAAACCCAGTCGAACATGCGCAAGAAAAGCCACAGCGAGAAAGATACGGCACGCAACCGCCTTTCCCGTCTCCGCTTCCGTGCCACCGAACTGGAAGTGAAAATAGATGCAGAGTTGTTCGATGATGCGCGTGTCGTGGCATGCACTTTGGTAAGTTCCGCCAACCGGGTGCTGACGAACCGCCGTTTCAGTACACTCTTTATCGACGAGGCGGCACAGGCGCTCGAGGCGGCATGCTGGATTGCTATCGAGAAGGCAGACCGTGTGGTTTTAGCCGGCGACCATCACCAGCTTCCCCCTACAATTAAATGTATAGAGGCGGCACGGGGCGGACTGGACCAGACCTTGATGCAAAAGGTTATAGCCCGCAAACCGAAAACGGTTTCCCTGCTAAAGATACAATACCGGATGAACGACGATATTATGCGTTTCCCCTCACGTTGGTTCTATAACAACGAACTGCAATCGGCACCGGATGTCAAATACCGCGGTATTCTGGAATACGATACGCCTGTGGTCTGGTACAATACGGCGGACTGCAATTTCGAGGAGGACCAGCTTTCGGACAGCATGAGCCGTATGAACCGGCAAGAGGCGGGATTGCTCGTCGAGCAGCTACAGGCCTACATCGAAAAGATAAGCAAGGAACGAGTCTTGGATGAGGGCATCGACTTCGGACTGATTTCACCCTACAAATCTCAAGTGCAGTATATCCGGGGGCTGATAAAGCGGAATGCTTTCTTCAAGCCGTTCCGGAAACTCATCACAGTCCATACGGTGGACGGCTTTCAAGGACAGGAACGGGATGTCATCCTGATAAGCCTTGTCCGTGCGAACGACAAAGGGCAGATTGGCTTCCTGAACGATCTCCGCCGCATAAATGTGGCCATAACCCGAGCACGGATGAAGCTGATTATTATCGGCGACGCTTCTACCCTGGCCCGGCATGCGTTCTACAGGGAACTGTATGCGTATATCTCGGAGAATGGTAACGTCATCGAGTTGCCGCCCTCTTCCGTTCCCGACTGTTAACGGATACGGCTACTGGAGCTGATGCCAAACGTTGGCTGCATAAGGGGTTGTTCCTGTATCCTGAGGTAAATAAAGTATAAATTATCTGCAATCCGGGGGGAATACGTTCTTAATAAACCGATTTTTTTACTTACGTTTGTAAATCAAACATCTAAATAACACAACGCCATGAAGTACAAATTACTGGTTCTCGATGTAGACGGGACATTACTTAATGACAATAAGGAAATAAGCCCCCGCACCCGTGCTGCCCTTCTTAAGGTACAGCAAATGGGAGTTCATATCGTATTGGCGTCCGGAAGACCTACCGGAGGCGTTCTTCCACTAGCGGAAGCCTTGGAGTTGAATCATTACGGAGGGTATATACTTTCTTATAACGGTGGGCAGATTATCAATGCCCAGACCGGGGAATTGTTGTATGAGAAACGCATCAATCCCGAAATGCTCGCTTATCTGGATAAAAAAGCGAAAAAGAACAACTTTGCCATCTTCACGTATCATAAGGACTACCTTCTGACCGACTCTCCCAACAATATTTATGTCTGCCAGGAAGCCAAGCTGAACAATATGCGTATTGTTGCAGTGGATAACTTTCCCGATGCCGTCGACTTCAGCCCATGCAAATGTGTACTGGCAAGCGACGATGAGACAGGGCTGGTAGGACTCGAAAGCCATTGGAAGAAACGTTTGGACGGCGTACTGGATGTGTTCCGTTCGGAAGATTACTTCCTGGAAGTGGTACCCCAGTTTATTAATAAGGGTAACACGCTCGCCGTATTGATGGAAAAGCTGAAAATCACAACCGAGGAAGTGGTTGCCATTGGGGATGGAGTTGCCGACGTATCCATGTTACAACTTGCCGGAACCGGAGTGGCTATGGGGAATGCACGGGATTCTGTAAAGGCTTGTGCCGACTTCATCACATTGCCTAACAGCATGGACGGTGTGGCGGTAGCTGTCGAAAAAGCAATCCTTGCCGCCATCAAGCCCACTGAAGTACCACTCGCCCAATTGAATGCCCGTGCCAAACATGCGCTGATGGGGAACCTGGGTATCCAATATACCTATGCATCCGAAGACCGTGTGGAAGCAACCATGCCGGTAGACGAGCGTACCCGCCAGCCTTTCGGTATCCTGCACGGCGGTGCAACTCTCGCCCTGGCGGAAACGGTTGCCGGGTTGGGTTCCATGATTCTGGCACAGCCGGACGAGATTATTGTGGGAATGCAGGTTAGCGGCAATCATATGTCGTCGGCTCACGAAGGAGATACGGTTCGGGCTGTCGCTACGATTATTCACAAAGGACGCTCCTCGCATGTATGGAATGTAGACGTGTTTACCTCTACGGACAAACTGGTATCTTCCATACGTGTAGTTAATAGTATATTAAAAAAGAAATGATTTCGGAAGAAGAACATTACAATAATAAGATAGATACACTAATCAGGCAGGACCGGAGCTTTGCAATTTGGCGTATACCGGGAGAATTACCCCGGTTTGCTATGCAGGCCTCCGGTTCTGCGCGTGTTTTATACGATATCGGAAAACTGGATGAACAGAAAGGTTTCGTAATTACGCCTTTCTGTCCGTCTCTCGAAACACCGATTGTTTTAATCGAGCCGGATGTTTTCGATTTGGAGGAAGCAAGCAAAGTTCCGGATTCCACAGAAAGGGGAAAAAAAGCTATATCTTCATTTTCTTCGGATAATGCCTGTCTCAAACAGGAATACATGCAGGTGTTCGACTGTTTTACCGAACCGCTACGTAGTAAAAGATTCGATAAACTGGTCTTATCCCGTAGCCTGACCTTACAAAGACCAGAGAATTTCTCACCGGGAAACGCCTTTTACCAGGCTTGCAAACGATATACCCGCTCATATGTCTACCTCTGCCACACCCCGGAAACAGGAACCTGGCTGGGTAGTACGCCCGAAATCATTCTTTCCGGTGAAAACGGCGAATGGCATACAGTCGCTCTGGCTGGTACACAGCCGCTTCAAAACGGTGAGATCCCTATATTCTGGGACGAAAAAAACAAGG
Source organism: Parabacteroides sp. (assembly GCA_019417325.1). Classification (GTDB taxonomy): domain Bacteria; phylum Bacteroidota; class Bacteroidia; order Bacteroidales; family Tannerellaceae; genus Parabacteroides. Next base: position 157,477 of record DXVO01000032.1, read on the forward strand.
AAGAACAGGGATATGTAGCGGCTTATATCCGTAATAAACTTATTTCATTAGGCATTGCACCTACGGAGACGGAACCTTTTGCGGTCCGTGCCGGGGAGCTATCCCACTTAAGAAGTGACTTCTGTTTTTCCATACCGGATAATAAACGGTTAGGCGATTTACTGAAATGCCTCCATCCCACCCCTGCAGTCTGCGGATTGCCAAAAGAAGAGACGTATCGTTTTATCCTTGATAATGAAAGATACGACCGTCGCTACTATTCCGGTTTCATCGGTTGGCTGGACCCTGAAAAACGGAGTGATTTGTATGTAAACCTCCGCTGCATGAATATAGGCAGTCAATGCCTGACACTTTATGCGGGAGGCGGTCTGCTTGCATCCTCCCAACCGGAAGAAGAATGGCAGGAAACGGAAGACAAATTACAAACGATGCGCAGGCTGTTATAGTTATGGTTTTCCCAAACCATAACTATGATTTCGGAAAACCATAACTATCCCTGTTTTACTTTCATGCATCAATTTATTACTTTTGCCGCAAGTATTATTTAAAAACCAATAACATTATGACCATTAAAAACAGGTCGGTTGGGAATGACCTTATTGACAAATAAATCTTTCCGTTATTCGGATATTATGTCTACTTTTGCGAGTAAACATAATATCTGAATATAATATGTACACAGATAAGAAGAATATCCTCCAACTCGTAGCCTTATTAAAGGAACATGATATAAAAAAGATTGTACTTTGTCCGGGTAGCCGGAATGCTCCTATTGTACACACACTCGCCAACCATCCGTTTTTTACCTGCTATTCGATGACTGATGAACGAAGTGCCGCTTTCTTCGCACTCGGACTGGCTTTGCACGGCGGACAACCGGCAGCAATCTGTTGTACATCCGGCAGCGCTTTGCTGAACATCCATCCGGCCGTTTCGGAGGCTTTCTACCAGAAAGTTCCGTTGGTGGTTGTCTCGGCAGACCGTCCAGGGGCATGGATCGGGCAAATGGACGGGCAGACATTGCCGCAACCCGGTGTATTCGGGGCATTAGTAAAGAAATCGGTCAATCTGCCGGAAATCCATACGGATGAAGACGAATGGTATTGCAACCGCCTCGTCAACGAAGCATTGCTTGAGCTGAACCATCATGGTAAAGGACCGGTACACATCAATATCCCTATTTCCGAGCCTCTGTTCCGGTTTACGGTGGAGGAACTGCCTGAAGTACGTGTCATAACCCGCTATCAGGGACTGAACGTATACGACCGGGAGTATTCCGGATTAATCGAGCGGCTGAACAAATATAACCGCAGGATGATTATTGCAGGACAAATGAGCCTGATTTACCTTTTCGAAAAGAAATATACCAAGCAACTTTATAAACACTTTGTCTGGTTGACAGAACATATAGGTAACCGGATTGTACCGGGAATACCCGTAAAGAATTTCGACGCAGCGCTATATGCCTTGGATACCCACGGCACGACAGAAGCAAACGAACGTACTTCCCTACAGGATTTAGCCCCCGACCTGGTAATCACATACGGCGGACATATCGTCTCCAAGCGCCTCAAACAGTTTTTACGTACCCATCCCCCTCGCGAACACTGGCATGTTTCACCGGATGGAGAGGTTGCGGATTTATATGGTTCACTGACAACCGTAATCGAAATGGACCCGTTCGAGTTCCTCGAAAAGATTGCATTCCTGCTGGAAAATAAACCGACGGAATACCCTCGTATCTGGGAAAACAAAACACGGGATTTACCGGAACCTGAATTTGCGTATTCGGAAATGGCTGCAATCGGGGCACTTATCAAATCGATTCCGGTACCGGCTGCACTGCATCTGGGTAACAGTTCCACCGTTCGCTACGCACAGTTATACAAGTTGCCCGAAGATATAGAAGTGTGTTGCAACCGCGGCACAAGCGGTATCGAAGGTTCGCTCTCCACTGCCATCGGCTATTCCGTATGCTCGGACAAACTGAACTTTGTTGCATTAGGCGACCTGAGTTTTTTCTATGATATGAACGCATTATGGAACAGCAACTACGGTTGTAATTTACGAATCATGTTACTGAACAACGGAGGCGGTGAAATATTCCACGCCTTGCCCGGCTTAAAGATGGCAGACAAGACACACCGGTTTGTAACAGCCCCCCACAAGACATCCGCCAAAGGATGGGCGGAAGAACGGGGATTCGCCTATTTTGCCGTAAATAATATGGAAGAGCTGACGGAAGCCATGACTACCTTTACCCAGCCGGCTCCTTATAACCAGCCGATGCTGATGGAGGTATTCACAGATGCAACGGAAGATGTTCGTCTGCTCAAAGCATATTACCATTCACTTAAGAAATAAACAGAAATGGGAACAGACCAGACATTCATTACACCGCCGGAGCATATCTGCTTTCTGGCAAAGAAACTATTTGCCGATTGCGGTGAAATCATCGATGGCTCCATTGCATATATCGAACCGGGCGGCGGCGGTCCTGTCCAACAGCATACACACTCCCATAACCATTTGTTTATCGTCATTAGTGGCGAAGCGAGAATTGCTTTAGGAGAAGAGGAAAAGATTATCCATGCCAACGAGTCTTTTCTGGTGAAAGGAGAAATCCCCCACGCTGTCTGGAACAATACGGATGAAACAACCATCATGATCGGAATATCAACAAAATAATAAATACATAAAAGAATAAGAAATATGGAAACAAAAAGAGAATGGACCCCCATCAAGCAATACGAAGACATCCTGTTCGATTTCTACAAAGGAATCGCCCGTATCACCATCAACCGTGAACGGTACCGCAATGCCTTTACCCCTACCACCACAACAGAAATGAGCGATGCTTTTTATATCTGCCGCGAACGCCAGGATATAAACGTAGTGGTACTGACCGGAGCCGGTGACGTGGCATTCTGTGCAGGTGGCGATATGAATGTAAAAGGCCACGGCGGGTATGTAGGCAAAGATGGCGTAGCCCGTTTGAATGTGCTCGACGTACAGAAACAAATCCGTTCCCTTCCGAAGCCGGTAATTGCAGCGGTAAACGGTTTTGCAATCGGTGGCGGACATGTGTTGCATGTAATGTGCGACCTGACTATCGCTTCCGAAAACGCCATTTTCGGACAGACAGGTCCCCGCGTAGGTAGCTTCGATGCAGGTTTCGGCTCTTCTTATCTCGCCCGCATCGTCGGTCAGAAGAAAGCCCGTGAAATCTGGTTCTTATGCCGGAAGTACAATGCACAGGAAGCATTGGACATGGGACTGGTAAACAAAGTCGTACCCTTAGACAAACTGGAAGACGAATATGTGCAATGGTCGGAAGAAATGATGCTGCACAGCCCGCTGGCTCTTCGTATGATCAAAGCCGGTCTGAATGCGGAACTGGATGGCCAGGCAGGTATCCAGGAATTGGCAGGAGATGCCACCATGCTTTATTATATGACGGACGAAGCGCAGGAAGGTGGTAAAGCATTCCTGGAAAAACGCCGTCCGCGATTTGAGGATTATCCTAAATTCCCGTAACCCAAGAAAATGAATACCGTTCATTATACGATCCGAATCATTCCCCGCACCCTGCACTTCAAACAACCAGCCGGGACTTCGCGGGGAATTTATACCGTACGGAAATGCTGGTTCCTGCACCTGACCTCGGATGAAAAGCCGGGCTATACAGGTATCGGCGAATGTGCCCCATTGCCGAAGCTCAGTTGCGACGATTTGCCGGATTACGAAGCTATCTTAAAGCATGCTTGCGAGCAGTTTACCGCTACCGGGATTCTGGATAAAGAAGCTCTCCGTCCCTACCCGTCCATCCTGTTCGGCTTGGAAACTGCCCTCCGCAATCTGGAAACCGGAAGTTACGCCTTATGGAATACCCCTTTCTCACGCGGTGAAGCCGGAATCCCTATCAACGGGCTTATCTGGATGGGCGACTACCGGAAAATGTTAGCGCAAATCGAGGCCAAGATGCAAGCCGGTTTCCGTTGTATCAAACTAAAAATCGGAGCAATCAATTTTGAGGAAGAACTGGCATTACTTCAACATATCCGCGCCCATTTCTCTTCCAAAGAAATAGAGTTGCGTGTAGATGCCAACGGAGCATTCTCCCCTTTGGATGCAATGGATAAACTGAAGCGCCTTGCCGAATTGGACCTCCACTCCATAGAACAGCCTATCCGTGCCGGACAATGGGAAGAAATGGCACGCCTGGCAGCATCGACACCTCTCCCCATCGCACTCGATGAAGAATTAATCGGTTGCAATAACCCGGCAGATAAAAAGAAGCTGCTTGCCACAATCCGTCCCCAATACATCATCCTGAAACCTTCGCTGCATGGAGGCATCAACGGGGGAAACGAATGGATAGCGGAAGCCGAAAAGCAGCATATCGGTTGGTGGATAACGTCGGCACTCGAATCCAATATCGGGCTGAATGCCATTGCGCAATGGTGTGCCACATTCGATAATCCGCTGCCACAAGGGCTGGGTACCGGTGCGCTTTTCACCGATAATATAGAAATGCCCCTCAGTATCCGGAAAGACTGCTTATGGTATAATCCGTAACCTTCAGAGTCATATGCAAACAATAGAAGAAGATTTAAAAACATTCCTTGCCGAATGGGAAGATCCTTCACCCTATATTCAAGTACAAACCTCCGGTTCGACCGGAACACCCAAACAACTGACGGTTCGTAAAGAACAGATGTGGCAGAGCGCCCGCATCACCTGCGAATATTTAGGACTAAAGAAAGGCGATAACGCCCTGCTATGTATGCCCCTGCAATATATTGCCGGAAAAATGATGGTAGTGCGCTCCCTCTATGCCGGATTGAACCTGATTGTACGCCAACCATCCGGCCATCCGCTGGCAGGCGTAAGCGAACCGCTTCGTTTTGCCGCTATGATACCGATGCAGGTCTACAATACCCTCCGGAATCCGGAAGAACGGGAACGGCTCTGCCAAACGGATATTCTTATTATCGGAGGCGGAGCCATAGATACGGCATTGGAAAATGAAATACGGCAGTTGCCGAATGCAGTCTACTCCACTTACGGCATGACGGAAACACTTTCTCATATCGCCCTTCGTCGCTTGAACGGCCCGGAAGCCTCTCCGGCATATCATCCTTTTCCTTCCGTTGGTATTTCCCTGTCGGAAGAGGATACGCTGGTGATAAAAGCCCCTTTGGTCTGCGATGAAGTGCTGAAAACAAATGATGTCGCTCGCCTTCACCCGGATGGAAGTTTCAGCATTCTGGGCAGAAAAGACAATATAATCAACAGCGGAGGCATAAAAATTCAGACAGAAGTTGTAGAAGAAGCGTTACATCCCGTTATTTCTGTTAAATTTGCGATAACATCTGTTCCGCATCCCAAATTCGGAGAAGCAATCGTGTTGTTGATAGAGGATAAAGAAAAGAAGGTGGAGCCTGCCGGGCTTCAATCCCGTATCGATAACGTATTGCCGAAATACCAACGCCCTAAATACATTATCGAAGTAGAAACGCTCCCACTGACCGGCAGTGGCAAAATAGACCGGAAAGCCTGCCGGGCCTTGGCGCAAAGCAGGATAGAATTGAATATCATTTAAAAACACTCGTATATGAAGTACCTTACTATTACAGCCTTATCCCTTCTTGCCCTTTCCGCTTACGGGCAAAGTGGGGAAAGTTGCCGGTTCGCACCGGACCCGACACTCCAAAAACCGGAAGTTTATGCCGGTTACGATTGTGTAAACCTGTTGGACAGCACAGCCGTACATGTACAATCCACCGGTTCCGGTTCCTTTGCCGTATGCAAAGTCATCAAAATCATGACACCCCAGGGGGCGGTAGACAACCGTATCATCAAATACGATTACGACCCGCTTACGGCTCATGCCGAGTTCCACCGTGTCACCGTGTACAAAGCAAACGGAGACGTAATCAACCTGGATGTTACCCAGGCTTGCGACTATGTAGCCCCTGCACGCGCCATCTATTGGGGGGCACGCCAGATTATGATTGAAGTTGGGCAACTGGCTCCCGGCGACATTATCGACTACCAGATTAACAAGAAAGGGTTTACCTATGCCCTGCTGGCAAACGGCGGAGACGACGAATCCCGTTTCATCCCCCCTATGCGCGGGCAGTTCTACGATATTGTTCCGTTCTGGGCTACCGAACCTACCGTGCGCAAAGTGTACAAGGTTTCCATCCCGATGGAAAAAGATATGCAATTCCAGTTCTATCAGGGAGACTGCACATCCTCCATGCGCTATGAAGACGGCAAGAAAGCCTATACATTCATAAGCAACGACATCATGCCGACCAAACGCGAGCCGAATATGGTAGACCTGTTCGACGCAGCTCCCAAACTGATGATGTCTTCCACTCCCCGCTGGCAGGATAAATCTCTTTGGTTCAACAAGGTAAACGAGGATTACGGAAGTTTTGCTCCACTACCTGAAGCACAGAAGAAAGTGGACGAACTGATAAAAGGCAAAAAGACGGAAATGGAAAAGATAGCCGTCCTGACCCACTGGGTTGCCGACAATATCCGTTACTCCGGTATCTCCATGGGGAAAGGGGAAGGTTATACGCTGCACAATACGAAAATGAATTATACAGACCGTTGCGGTGTTTGTAAAGACATTGCCGGAACACTGATTTCATTCCTTCGCATGGCTGGCTTCGAAGCCTATCCGGCTATGACTATGGCAGGCAGCCGCGTGGAAAGTATCCCTGCCGACCATTTCAACCACTGTGTGGCTGTCGTAAAACTGTCTAACGGCACTTATATGCCGCTCGACCCGACCTGGGTGCCTTTCTGTCGCGAACTGTGGAGCAGTGCCGAGCAACAGCAAAACTACCTGCCGGGCGTGCCCGAAGGTTCGGACCTTTGCCTGACACCGGTTTCCGCCCCGGAAAACCACTATGTACGCATCAACGCCACCAATAAACTGGATAACAAGGGAACATTGACCGGACAGTTCACCATCACGGCCGAAGGGCAGTCCGACAGCAATATCCGTGGCATGTTTACCCGCGGATGGCAATCACAATGGCAGAACATGCTGGAATCGCAGCTTCTTGCCGTATCGCCCAAAGCACGCCTGCTGAGCGTCGATTATGGCAAAGACCCGAAGAATTACCAGGCTGCTCCTATCAAGATGACCTTCCGTTACGAAATACCGGAATATGCTCTCCCGGGAGAAAAAGAAATGCTTTTCAAGCCGTTGGTAATGAATAACCTCTACAACCAGGTAAAGAGCTTCCTCCGTATCAATACGGATTTGGAAACACGCCAATACGGATTCAAGGACGGCTGTTCCCGTTTGGTGGAACTGGACGAAACCATCCAACTCCCCACCGGATACAAACTGGTCAACGAATCGAAGGCAGACAATAAACAAAGCGGTGCCGCCGACTTTGAAGGAACGCTCCGCCAGAATGGCAATAAAGTGGTATTACACCAGAAGCTGGCCTTAAAGAAACGCGTTTACGAAGCAGGCGACTGGGACGGTTTCCGCTCCGCCGTGAATGCTTATAAGAGTTTCGGAGATTATTTAATTATCAAGAAGTAACCGATAGAACCGGAAAAGGAACTACCGATTACTGAAACTATATAAAATACAAAGACAATGATTAATAAGATAAATAAATTCGCATTCCTGTTGTGCCTGCTGCTGGTGACGGTATCGGCATTTGCGGCTTCGGAGGCCGAATACGGGAAATTGTCAAAAACCTATACCCTGAACGCAGACGGAAGCCAGGAGTTCCGCTGCAATATGGAACTGACGCTCTTTACACACACCGCAATGAACGGTACGTACGGAGAGAGCTTTATTGTGTACAACCCGGCATTCCAGGAACTGAAAATCCATGCATCCTATACCAAACAGAAAGATGGCAATATCGTTAAAACACCGGACAACGCCTTTGTAGAAGTGTTGCCGCGCAATGCCGCCGATGCACCGGCATACAACAACCTGAAAGAAATGGTTGTAGTCCATACCGGACTGGAACTGGGCGCTACCATCTATCTGGATTATTCCATTCTTTCCAAACCGGGCTATTTGCCGGCTCTGGATATATATGATGAATTGCTGCAATCTTCTCCGGTCAAGGAATATACCTATACAATCGTTGTGCCGGAAAACGAACAGGTATCCTATACCATGCAATACAACAAAGCCAAACCGGAAATAAAGGTAGCCAACGGCACAAAGACCATTCAATGGACACTGCGCAACCTTCCGGCCGCTTCACGCGATTTGTTCGTTTATGCCATGAACGGAGATGTCCCTTTCCTTACAGCTACGACTTATCCTTCGGAAAAAGAAGCATTGCAGACTTTATTCAAACAATTTAATCCTAAGAACGACAGCCAGATAGAAGTAGTTGTCGAAAGTATTACTGAAGGTAAGACTACAGATACTGAGAAGCTGCAAGCCATCATGAATTATGTAACGAAGGATTTGGGTAACAGCCGCCTCTCCCTGTCTGAAACAGGTTTCCGCCTGCGTCCTGCCGACTTGGTTATCAACTCTGCCTACGGAACCGTAGCCGAAAAAACAAACCTGCTGAACGGTCTTTTAAATGCCGCAGGCATACAGGCCGAACCTGCCGCCCTTTACCGTGTAAACGCAGACCAGGGATGCGGATTAAATGCAATCAACGAATTATTTGTAGTTGCCAATGCAGACGGAAAACGCTATCTGCTTTCGCCCACATCGACCCAACGGGTAACAGCCGGACGGATTCATAACCTGGTTCCTTCTTTCAGCCTGGCATCCGGAGAAAAGCTGACATTCGATGCACCGGAAACAGACATCAACTACCAGGTAAGCATGACCGTTTCACCGGATAAAGCCGAATCGAAAATCACATCGGACACAGGCGAAGGACAGTTCCCCTATTTTAGCGAGAACAAGAAAGAAAGCACTTCCAGCCAACCGTTGAAAGCAGAAAACGGATACCTGCTGGTGAATCTGCCGGATGCTCCTTCCACCCTTGCAAACAGCTATTTCTGCCGGATGAACAGTGTCCGTAAAGAAAACCTGCTGATGCCCTGTCTGGTAAACGAACAATATACGTATACCGTAGCCATACCTGCCGGTATGGATTTACGTACTCCGGCAACAGACAAAACCATTGCCAATGCAGCCGGCAAATATGTTTACTCTGTCCAGAAAGACGGAAAGACGGCTAAAGTGACCCGCAGCCTGCAACTGAACAAACAGCTTTATACCCCTGCCGAATATGCCGCTTTACGTACCCTTCTTACCGAATGGGGAAATACAAACAGCAAAGTATTGATGTTTACCCTTGAATGACAAATAACATAAACCAGGGATGTGTCAAAAGTCTATATTAGGGAACACAGACTACGCAGACAAAGCGCAGATTTACGCAGATTATTTATTGAAAAAACAGGGTCTGCGCAAATCTGCGTGTTCTGCGTCATCAGCGTTCAGTAATAGCTTTTGACACGCTCGCATCTCCATTTATCCTGAACAATTGATAAAAACACATCGTATGAAAACACTAAATCTACTCGTCTCATTGCTGCTGATAGGCACAATGACCACCCAGGCACAAATATTGCCGCAGGATTTGTATCCTGAACCGCAGGAAATCATCATTTCCAGCCAACAATACACCCCGACACGCGGATATGCCTTACGCGGCATCAGCAATCCCGACCCGGATGCAGTCAAACTACTGAAAAAAGCATTGCCTTTCGCCCAATCCGGCAAAGCCCTCCCCCTCGAGATAAAGAAAATAAAAGCAAAGACCCCCGAAATGAAACGTTCGGGAGCCTATACGCTCGTTATCACCAAAAAAGGGATTACAATCGAAATCGTAGACGACCGTTCCTTGTTTTACGCAGCACAAACGCTCAACCAGTTATCCGGTTATGGTGAAAAAGGAACCCGTGTCCTCCCCCTTTGCTCTATCAAGGATTACCCGTCCGTAGCACACCGGGGCATTGTAGAAGGATTTTACGGCGAACCGTGGAGCCATGCCGACCGCGTGGAACAACTCCGTTTCTACGGAAAACTGAAAATGAACACCTATATCTACGGTCCGAAAGACGACCCTTACCATAGCTCCCCGAACTGGCGCGAGCCTTATCCCGCCGAACAAGCGCAGCAAATCAAAGAGCTGACCACCGAAGCGGCACGCAATAAGGTCGATTTCGTATGGGCCATCCACCCGGGGCAAGACATCCAATGGAACCGGACCGACAGCTTGAACATCATCACCAAATTCGGGCAAATGTATGATTTGGGCGTACGTGCCTTCGCCGTATTCTTTGACGATATCTCGGGAGAAGGTGCCAAACCGGAAAAGCAAGCCGGCCTCTTGAATTACATACAGAAAGAATTTATCGAAAAGAAACCGGACGTCCAACCGCTGATTATGTGCCCGACCGAGTACAACCGTGCCTGGGCTACGACCGATTATCTGGATATCCTGGGAGAACAGCTCGACCCGGCCGTCCAGATTATGTGGACCGGCGACCGTGTGATAGCCGACATTACCAAAGAAGGGCTGGAATGGGTGAACAAACGCATCCGTCGCCCGGCTTACGTATGGTGGAATTTCCCGGTCAACGACTACTGCCGCGACCACCTGTTGATGGGACCGGCATACGGGCTGGATACGGAAGCGGCATATGCAATGACCGGATTTGTTGCCAACCCGATGGAACGGGCGGAAGCCTCCAAGGTGGGTTTATTCGGAGTGGGTCTATATACCTGGAACATGCCTGCATACGACCCGGAAAAAGCATTCGAAGCCTCCTGCAAGTATATCATGCCGAATGCTACGATTGCATTCCGTACTTTCTGTGAAAACAACAGCGACCCGGGACCGAACGGGCACCTGTACCGCCGTGAAGAATCCGCCCGTTATAAAGCGGCTGCCGAATCGTTCCTTGCATCTTATAAGAAAGGCTCTTTCCTCGAAACGGCAGCAAACCGCATGGGCAGCCTGTTCACCCAGATAACCGTTGCCCCGGATATGATTTACAGCCGGAGTAAAAACATGGCCCTCATTAAAGAAATCAATCCCTGGCTGCAACAGTTCCAGTTATTAGGTCAAGCCGGAACACAATCTCTATTGATGGCACATGCCTGGTACAGCAAAGACAAATCCGCCACCTGGTACCGCTATCTGCGCCTGAACTCCTTACTGGACAGTATGAAAATAATAAACCGTACCTTCAACCAGAATCCGTACCAGAAAGGCATAAAGACCGGTTCGCTGGTACTGACTCCTTTTATCCACGAATTATACCGCCAGACCAGCCGCAACTTGCTTGCCAGCGATGAAACTCCCGCCAGTGAAGTGAATATGAGCATGGCTTCTACCCTGACCAATGTGGAACAACTGAAACATCAGCCTTATTCGGACGATGACAACCAGATAGCTTATGTCCCGCTGTATGAAGTTATCCGCGTGGAACCGGGCGAATATATCGGTTTGGGATGGGAGATTCAGAAAGAGGCTGCCTCGTTTAATTTCAATATGCCGAAAAGTAATGTGCCGGGACGTGTATTCGAATGGTCTGCCGACGGCAAAAGCTGGACGGCTATACAGGATATACCTGCCGAAGATGTTAAGGAGACAGTTGCCTCCATCGACCCGAAAGCGCGTTATATCCGTATGCGAAATACTTCGGACAAACAAATGCAGTTGTATGTATTGAGTTTCAGCGTCACAACGAAAGAAGCCCCGGAAGTCAACGAAGAACTAATGATGTACGACTCGAACCTGAGCACATTCAAAGTATTGAAACCGGGCGAAAAAGTCCATGTGAAATGCAACGATACGGATAAAATAGAACTCTATCTTTCCGGCGACAACGACAGTATGATTTCCATCACAAGCCCCGAACCGGACGGCGACAAGCATATCCTTTATTACGGCTATGCCGATTATGTCAAGTTAGACAAATCCGCATTTGAAGGAGCCGATGCGATTGAAATCAGTGCAGTAAGCAAACCGGTACGGATACATCAGGTTGTACGGTAAAAGCAGGTTGCTTCCGGCAATATCCTGTTAAAGTTATCCTCGCTACTTGGGAAGAGCATTCCCCGGTAGTGGGGATACCTCTTCCCTACCGTTGGGGAAACACCTTCCCAAGGAGTGGGGAAACACCTTCCCTAGTATTAGGGAAGCCTCTTCCCTAAAGTTATAGTTTAAATAGAATGACAATGGAGCACATTTTTTTTATGCCTTACATAGGCAAGAACTATTATTCGGGTGGGATTTTCGGTAAGAGAATACTCATTTTAGGAGAAAGCCACTACTGTGACGAGTTGTGTGCCGATTGCGGAATGCCCTGTCATAAAGCGGAATGTGGCAATTTCACCACAAACGTTATGCAACGGTTCCTTTATCGGAGCAGCAGCTATGAAAGGTGGATGTCTACTTTTACCAAATTCGAACGTTCTTTGGTTAATCAGTTCACCAACGAAGAACAGAGAAAAGAAATATGGGATTCCGTCCTGTTCTATAATTATTTGCAGGTAGCCATGACGGAAGCCAGGGAAAAAGGGAATGACGAAGACTATGTTCGTGCCGGAACTGCTTTCTTTGAAGTATTGGATACCTACCGGCCGGAATATATCATTGTATGGGGCTATCGCCTTTGGAACTATTTGCCGGGAGGAAAGCGGTGGGCGTGGAATGAGGATTTAATCGTAGAAGGAGAACCTATCAAGAATGGAAGTTACCTTCTGGCAGACAATACTCATGTCAAAACCATAGCCGTAAAACATCCTTCTACGGGATATGCATGGGATTATTGGTATCGGATAATAAATGCGTTTATAACAAATAATTAGTGTATAGGAATGTCTGGGATGTAATATTCCAAGCGTTCTTTTGTTAAAAAATATTAGTAGCGATAGTAATTTGAATTAGTACCGCTACTAATTCAAATTACTACCGGTACTAATTTTTATTTATAGGGGTACTTCGGCTATAGTTAAAAAGTATGGCTTTATGGGTTACAAATACGCCGTGCTATCTCATACCCTTCTTTATAAAGCGCTGATAACCGTTCGGGATTATTGTCCGTACGTCCGACACACATTTTCTTTTCAGGACGAATAACAAGGGCGTCTCCTTTCGTTTCAAGTTCATCTATATAATCCAGCACTTCATTATAATGGCGGTAACGCAGCTTCAACAGCTTACGGATTGCCGGGTATTTACGGTAAATGAAGCCGGGCAACCAGAAATCTTTCTCTTTTTTCCGATACCCTTTGTTCCGGGTCAGGACAACCACATTCTTGGAAAACCCGTCTTCTATGGCACGACGGATAGGAATCGCATCGCATACGCCTCCATCCACCATCGGAATGCCGTCCACATAAGCAATCGGACACAATACTGGCAGTGTGCATGAAGCCCGGCATATATCCACCAGACGCGCCGGGTCTTTTTTCTCTTCAAAATATTCGGCTTTTCCCGTCAGGCAGTTACTCGTCACCATAACGAAGCGGTTCTCCGACTTGAAATAAGTTTCATAATCCAAGGGATAATATTTCTCGGGATAGGTATAAAACAAGAACTTCATGTCGATATATCCCCTCCCACGCAAAAAGTGGCGCAGACCGATATAGTTATATTTCTTCAACAAATCGACATTGCTGTAAAGGGAACGTCCCCTCTGTCGCGAAGCATAAGAAATCCCGTTGCTGGCACCGGCCGAAACACCGATGGTATAGGGAAACCAGATATTGTTGTCCATAAAGTAATCCAATACGCCGACGGTAAAAATGGCGCGCATCCCCCCTCCTTCCAGTACTAAACCTGTGTGATTGTCTATTCTCATATCTTTATCAAAATTAAAGCCATTGCCTGGTTCACACCGGACAATGGCCACAAAAATATAATAAATCAGCGATATAAAAACATAGTCTGTACTTAAAGACTAACTTCATTTACTAAAGTATGGTGCTCAAAGAAGTCTTTTATATTCTGCAAAGTCGTCTCTGCAATATTCTGCATGGCTTCTTTGGTAAAAAATGCCTGGTGTGACGTTACAATCACGTTATTGAACGAAAGCAGACGGGCCAATACATCATCGTCTATAATTTTGTCGGACTTATCTTCATAGAAATATTCGCCCTCCTCCTCGTACACGTCCAGCCCTGCGGCGGCTATCTTTTTCTCCTTCAACCCATCTATCAGGTCGTTGGTATGAATCAACTGTCCACGGCCGGTGTTTATAATCATCACACCCTCTTTCATCTTCGCGATGGAGGCTTTATTTATCATATAACGTGTCTCTTCCGTCAGCGGGCAATGCAGGGATATAATATCCGATTGCCTATACAGCTCGTCCAATGAAACATAGCTGAATCCCTCTTCTCTGGCATATTTCTCATCCGGGAACAGGTCGTAGGCCAACACATGCATGCCAAACCCTTTTAATATATGGATTAAGATACGGGCTATCTTACCGGTGCCGACAATACCGACAGTCTTTCCATGCATGTCGAATCCCATCAATCCGTTCAGGGAGAAATTACCGTCGCGGGTACGCCAGTAAGCCCTGTTGATTTTACGGTTCAGGGAAAGCATCAATGCGACTGAAAATTCGGCCGTTGCATACGGAGAATAGGCAGGGACACGTACTACCGGGAGCCTGCCCTTTGCAGCTTCCAAGTCTACATTATTGAACCCGGCACAACGGAGTGCCAAAAGTTTCACCCCATTGCCTACCATGGCATCTATAACCTTGGCATCGGCCGTATCGTTTACAAAGATGCAGACAGCATCCACATCCTGTGAAAGGATTACATTATTGGGATTCAAAAGCCCTTTATAATAACGGATATCGAAATTAAACTTTTCATTTACCTTATCAAAAGAAGCGATGTCGTAAGGCTTAGCGCCGAAGAATGATATTTTGTATGCCATATGTTTCGTTTTTATATCTAACAAATTGACGGCGCTAAATGTTGAAAGAAAAGAGTTAACCGTCGAAAGAAAAGGTGTACTTTTGACGCAGTTTTAAACAAGAAAGAATATGTATTTTAGGTATAAAATGGCGATAAGGGCAGGTGGTATATCCATTATTGTCCTGATTTTTCTGATATTGTGCGGGTGCAATTTTATTGTCCGGAAATATACAGACCGCAAACTGGCTGCAATAGAAGAACGCCATCAGCTTGCTATTAAGTATAAAGATGTCTATATGCAAGGGCTGAGTGGCATCAGGATAGACGGGCTGAGTATTGTGCCTTCCAATGCCGATACGTTACTGAATGCAGAAAGTATTGAAGTCAGTCTGGCCCTGCCCGAGCTTCTCCTGTTAAAAGTGAAAGTACAGGAAATCGGGGTGAATCATTTATCCGTCTGTTTTATCAAACAGGAAAAAAATTCAAACTTTGATTTTTTATACAGAAACATGCCTTCGGATAAACAGCATGTAAATGCGGTAGAAGCAGAACGTAATTATGCCGGCAATGCCCACAAGGTTTTAGACCGGGTCTTTCATCTGCTTCCTGCTAATGCTTCATTAACTGATTTAAGAATATCCTACAGGAATAAAGATGATAATTTGCAAATAGAAATTCCCTCTCTCATTATAAAAGACCATGCTTTTGAAACAAATATCCGAAGCACGGAAAACGGTATTTCCGGTGAGTGGAAATGCAAAGGGGAACTTCAAAGCAAACAGAAACAGTTGAAAATCTGCCTGTCCACTCCCCGGGAGACCAAGATAACGCTCCCTTTCCTGAAATACCGTTGGGGGGCCTGTGTCCAATTCGATACGCTTTCCTTTGAAATGTCTACCCTCAAAGAGGAAAAGGATCTACATGCTTTACAGGGACGTACATATATCAGTGGACTGACCATCCACCAGGAACGTATTTCACCGGATACGGTATCTCTGAATCAAGGGCTACTGGACTGGAAACTAAATATAGGAAAGAACTTCTTCGAACTGGACAGTACGACTGAACTGCAATTCAATGAACTCAAACTTAACCCCTACCTGAAAATTACCCGGGACAAAGACTGGCGGATTACCGCTTCCGTAGATAAAAAAGATTTTCCGGCAAACGAGTTATTCTACTCTCTTCCCCACGGGCTTTTTTACAACCTGGAAGGATTGAAAGCCGAGGGAACCTTATCCTGGCATTTCCTGCTGGATATGGATCTATCGCAAATAGACAGCCTGCAATTTGAATCGACGCTGAATGGACGGAATTTCCATATAACAAATTACGGAAATACCGATTTGAGGAAAATGAACGAACCGTTTATATATACGGTATATGAAAATGGTGAACCGGTACGCACTTTTGAAATAGGTACGGCAAATCCGTCATTCCGGCCGTTCAATGCGGTTTCCCATTATCTTCCATTGGCTATCATGCAAAGTGAAGATGCCGGATTTTTCCAGCATGCCGGTTTTATACCGAGTGCTATCCGCGAATCGTTGATACAAGATATAAAAGAACGCCGTTTTGCCCGTGGAGGAAGTACACTCAGCATGCAGCTTGTGAAAAATGTATTCCTGAGCCGTAAAAAAACAATCGCCCGCAAACTGGAAGAGATATTGATCGTCTGGTTGATTGAAACAAATCATCTGACCCCCAAAGAACGTATGTTTGAAGTTTATTTGAATATTGTAGAATGGGGTCCTCTTATTTATGGGGTAGCTGAGGCTTCGCACTTCTATTTCAAGAAAGAACCGGCAGACCTGACCTTGAGCGAATGCATATTTCTGGCCAGCATCATACCTAAGCCCAAACACGTACGGTATTGCTTCGACGGATTGGAATTAAAACCTTATTATGAGGAATATTTTAACGTAATTCTCAACCGGATGACAGACCGGGGACGAATTACAGCGGAAGAGGCCCAAAATGCCGGACCCGGTTCCGTCAAGATTACAGGACCTGCCGTTAATATGTTAAAAGCATCGGGTATTCAGGAAGAGGATATGTAGAATATATTACCTATATTTGCAACATTAACCCTGTATTTTGGTTCTTTATAAAAACATATAATATTATGAATGATCGTTTCTTAGGCCTTATAGAAAGAAGCATGAAGGAACATTGGGACCTTCCTGCTTTCTCCGATTATAACGGACATACTTACCACTTTAAGGATGTTGCCCGCCGGATAGAAAAGTTCCATATTATATTGGAACATGCCGGTATTAAACCGGGCGACAAGGTTGCCCTTGTTGGGCGCAATTCATCCAACTGGGCAATTTGTTTCTTCGGAATACTTGCCTATGGTGCAGTAGCTGTACCGATCCTGCACGACTTTAAACCGGATAATATACATCACATTGTCAACCATTCAGGTTCGAAAGCCGTATTGGCTGCTGCCAGCAACTGGGAAAATATGAATGAGAAGATGATGCCTGATGTGAAACTCTTTATGCTGCTGGATAATTTCTCTATCATTAAAAGCAAAAACAAAGATGTCCGGATTGTCCGGGAACGGATTAACGAATACTTCGGTAAGAAGTTTCCCCGCTCCTTCTCGCCCGATGATGTAAAATACCATAAGGAGAAACCGGAAGAATTAGCGGTTCTGAACTATACCTCCGGTACGACCAGTTTCTCTAAAGGGGTAATGATTCCTTACCGCAGTTTATGGAGTAACACGCAGTTTGCTTACGACCGCCTGCCGTTTATTCATCCGGGCGATAATATTGTCTGTATGCTTCCGATGGCGCATATGTACGGTCTGGCATTCGAGATTTTGAACTCGGTAAACAAGGGATGCCATGTGCATTTCCTGACCCGTACGCCCAGCCCGAAAATTATAGCGGAGGCTTTCGCTACTATCAGGCCGGCGCTGATTCTGGCCGTTCCTCTTATCATTGAGAAGATTATAAAGAATAAGGTTTTCCCCGAACTGGAAAAACCGCTTACCAAATTGCTGTTGAAGGTTCCTTATATTGACCAGAAAGTAAGGGATATGGTGGCAAAGAAGCTGGAAGCGTCTTTTGGTGGTAACTTCGGTGAAATCGTTATCGGGGGTGCCGCTATCAATAAGGAAGTGGAAAGTTTCCTGAAATCCATAAACTTCCGTTACACGGTCGGATATGGAATGACTGAATGTGGCCCGTTGGTTGCTTATGAACAGTGGGATACCTTCAAACAGGGTTCTGTAGGCCGTATTGTAGACCGTATGGAAGTAAAGATTGATTCGAATGACCCGGAAAACGAAGTGGGAGAAATCCTTGTACGCGGAACGAATGTCATGCTGGGTTACTATAAAAATACGGAAGCAACCAAGGCGGTAATGATGCCTAATGGCTGGATGCGTACCGGCGACTTAGGCACATTGGATGCTGATGGCTTCCTTTATATCCGCGGACGTAGCAAGACGATGATATTAGGTGCCAGTGGTCAGAATATCTATCCGGAAGAGATAGAAGACCGTCTGAATAATATGTTGTATGTAGCCGAATCTCTGATTATTTCGCAAAGTGGTAAATTAGTCGCTTTAATCTATCCGGACTGGGAGCAAGTGGATAAAGCTGGTATCCAACATTCCGAAATAGAGAAATTGATGCAACAGAATATCGACCAACTAAATACTGAAATGCCTTCATACAGTAAAGTTTCCTGCTTCAAACTGTATCAGGAAGAGTTTGAAAAAACTCCGAAAAGAAGTATTAAACGTTATTTGTATCAACCGGCTGAAGATAATTAATATCACGCACTTAAGGCTTATTCGTTCTTTGATATCCTGATCATCAAAGGCCTCTATATAGATGTCGACCTCCGATACTTTTCATAGTATTGAAGGTCGACAAGTTTTTTCTTCATAGATGAAACTGGATATAAGACTTAACTTGCTTATTTTCAATAAGGGCTTATTTCCTTTTAAGAGGGGCTTAATTGAACCGTTAGTGGTATTGAAACGGAGCTAATTGTATTAACGGACGTTCCGACCTCTCCGGCTTAATTGAACCGTTAGTGGTATTGAAACAGGATGGCCTTGATCTCATCGAACCGCTCGCGGAATTGGCTTAATTGAACCGTTTGTGGTATTTAAACCCCATATTAGAGCCATCACGTTTGGTTGTATTGATCGTTTTAATTGAACCGTTTATGGCATTGAAAATTTCCCCAGCCGAACAGTCCAGTCTTGTTATGTCCATTTTAATTGTACCATTATGGTATTTGCATTTAAAATTTTACAATTATACTATCATACTATCATTTTTATCATAAGAAACTGTTTGACAACTCATTAATCAATGACAGTTCCCATTTTCATCAAACATAGCATCTATCATATCCATCATAGTCTTTAAGTGAAAAAATCAATCTATCACTCTTTTTCCTATTAAATATACTACTGAATATCAAAGATATAATATATTTATATTCCCGACACCCGGGTCTCATATATCTTCACACCTCCATCTCGAGAACGTTAAGATGGGGGTGTAAAACCGATCAAGATTGGCATCTCAACAACAAGATATAGATACTTTCGTAAAAAAGGTACTATAGTTTTGGTAAATAAGTAAATCATTGTATCATTGGCTGTCAAGCAATGTAATTTCATAGGATAGAGAAAAAACTAACAGATTCCTTTGTAGGTAACTAAACAAAACCGTATTTTTAGAGGCATATAGCATAAATTTCAATATTGTCATTAGATACAATATCATGCCTAATGTAATAAAAAATATAAGAACAACAAAAATGTACGTTTATATAGCAGACTCTTACGATGTAAAATAAGAAGTCCACTGGACAATATTCTTGAGGGAAAAATTATACAAAGTACTTAGAGGAAATAACAGCGAAACATTAAATGACCGCTGTTAGCATAACGTTATCGACAAATTAATTTTAAATGGAAACAAGATTGATAAACATAGAACATATTCCTGATAGGCAATTAATAAAATCAATTTTAGGAATAACAGTTTATAAGTACTACGAATTATTTTGTAGTACTGTAATAATATCCTTATCCCCTAAAATAGAAACATGGTCAGGGAAGAGTCGTAGAGGAATGTTCTATCATGGTTTTGGTTGGTTTTCTAAAGTTGATTTTAAGGATATTAATATGTGGATAAATGGTAATACTCTAAATTGTCAAGTCCATTTAAGTAAAAGAAAGTTTGATCGTATAATGCAAAGTCAAGATGTATTTTGTGACGAAATGAAAATGTCTATAAATGGAAGTATTTCAACTTATCTGACCTTTTGTATTAATGAGAAAACGATATCCGATGCTATCAAAGTAATATCATTAAATAAATATGTCGATAACAATCACCTAAACAGCTAAACACTGTTAGTTGAAACACATTAGTTGCAATTAAAAAAATGAAGAAAAAATGAATGTAATACCGGAAAAAGAATATTCGTTCTCAAATGCGCTCTTTTGGGACGTAATATTACATCATCATATACAAGCATTTGATAAGGTAAGAAATGAAAATTTTGATGAAGTGTGGGATGAAAAACTTGCACCTGCATCATTAGACAAAAAGGATTTTATGAAATATTGGAGTAAGCTATCTCAAATGGATTTAGAAACATCAGAAAATCAAGGTGAGATAGAAAATCCGAATATCCTAATACTTCCTATCGGAAATGATATTACATTAACAATAGAATATCATCCATGTTGTACATACTATTTTTTGAATGATGTTCTGATTGGTGAGGTTAGTGGCAATTATCACTTAAAATATCTCACATATCCAGAACTAATGCGGATTACAAAGTTAAAATATGGAGATATACTATTTCATCTACTTTTGCCTTTGTCTGCAATCAGAGAACAGGAAAAAGACATAGCACTTAATGAGATTGTCCAAAGATTGCAGCAAATTCCATTATTTCAAGAACATTTCGGGTATATTAGCAAATGTGTCTTGAATGGGTTGTTAATACCCAATTCTGATATACAAGATATTCCCGAAATTGGAACTATATGTACGAGTAATCATTCTTATAGGAATGCTTTGAAATACGATGATGATAAACAGGAAATTAAAGAATTAAATATACTTTTGTCAAAATTGTAAATATACAACTAACAAGCACCTGTGCCACCTAAACAGTGGCAAGCCGCATCCCATTATCGACTCAAGAAAAAACAATATTAGAAGTAGGTAAAACATGGAAATCAAAGTAATAAAAAATAATGTTGGCACGGTTGAATTTTCATCTCCATTTGGATTTGCTTATGGGAAATGGAAAAGTCAATCAATACCCATAATAGGAAATATGTATTTTGTTGAAATAGATATACATTCATTTGAGAGTATAGAAATGAGTTATGTGGATAGACCTTTTATGGATATTGTAAAGGATACAATAAGAATTAATATGCTTTTATCTATTAAAGAAGAGTCTTGGATGATATTTTGTTTAAATGATGATTTTATTCATATGATTATAGACAACAAAGATGATTTAATTATTGGAAAATATTATTTAATAAGTTCCAAAAGTCTGGAAGTTTTTGATTGTAATTATTGATAATTCAAAAATGAGTCTATAACAAATAGCACTACCGCTCAAAAAACGGAACACTGCCAAACATTATCAATCAGAAATTAACTGAAAATATCATGAAATTAAGAAATGAAATAGAATATAATATTATCAAAGCTAAACAAATTTATCCACAAGTATTGGACTTGATTGATAAATACGACAATGCTTGCAATATTGAGGATAAGGAAATGTGCACAGAAATTATTCAGCAGCTTTCAATACTGACAGGTAAACATATTACTGAAAATGATTTATTTGAACATTGGGAAGGTGATGGAACAGAAGAACTCGCTCTTCGATTTTGTTTATCAAAGCCATCAACACTTTCATCACCTTTATTAGAACAGGAATTATTTGAAATTATTCAAAGAATATGTGAACCTAAATATGAACCTTATCCTGAACTCTATGAAGATATGCCATATCCTAAAGAATGGATCAAAGAATGGTTTTGGATTCCTTTAAACTGTGTGTACTATTTTCCTTTATTAGAGAAAAATTTGAATTTACCTAAAAATTTTAATATAAGAAGTGATGCTTTTGGTGATAACGATGCTGCACCAATAGAAATACTTGAAATAATTTTAAAAGCAATGAAGTTAAAGACTGATAACAAACAGCAAACCGCCTAAAGCTACACGCTGTCAAACATTATTCGTATCAAATTTGAAAATGGAAAGAAAAATAGGAAATAATGATTTCATCGGTTATTAAAAAAAAGACTTGAATAACGCAGGAGATGGATTGATTCGTCAGATTAAAACTAATTTGGGTAATTGTGAGATTGTTGTAGAGCTTTCTGTTTTAAGTTCCGAAGGATGGATTAATCTCGAAATCATTGCAGAGAAAATATCCGAATTTAGAATAAGGCAAAAGCAAAATGAAGATTTGCAAGTAATCTTCAACTTAGACATTCAGAAAATTGGCAATCATTATTGGTTCGATTTTGATAGTTCAGGCCCCAATAAAGGTGTAGAAGAGTTTCGTACATCGAACTTCTATTTTGCATGTGAAATATTTAATGTCTTATTTTTACCTTACAAGGAATAACGAATAACACGTACCTCAATTGCCTTAAATGGCGATTAGCTACCAACCATTATGTGCAACTAAAAAACAATTTAAAATGAAAACGGAAAAAATTAGTGATGTCCTGCAAGGAATGGATGTAAATTCAGAGGATGCAATAGTTACTCTTTCTGATAGAATATGGGAAATTGGCAATATTGATGAAATCAAGAAACAAGTTTCCGATGCGACATTTACCTTTCATGTAGTGGCAAATGTAATAGGTAATTGTAAAGGTGACGGTTGGCAATCTATCATAGAAAATCATGTAGACCTGTTGCCTTATATTTCTTGCACTATGTATGAAATAGGGCTGGATAAAATTGGTGAGGTTACCCGAAATATATGCAATGTCTTTCCTTTGGATGTGTCAACTCTCAATAGCAAAGAGTTTTGTAAAGTTGTAAACTTTATGGAAGGACATGCAACAGACTTAGAGGTTCTGAAAAAATATAGTGAAACAGAGCACGAAGAAATGAGTAAAGAGTATTTTGCAACCATAAATAAACTTGATGATATGGCAGCGAAAATCTGGAATTATGGTTGCCCAGACAATGAAGGTTGGGGTATTGTTAGCAGGTATTTGGAAAAACACTTGCAGGACAATTTTTGGAAGTAAATGCACATAACAAGCACCGGCGGCAAGCTGCATCCCATTAGCGGTCAGCTAAAAAATGAATAAATATAAATTGCGAATATGAAATTTGAAGGAATAGATAAAAGTAAAGCTCACGCAAGAGCAATAGAATTGCTAACAGAAGATTTCTTTTGGAGTGCTTCAGATGAATTATCTCCATTTGGTTCAGATGAAGGACATACTGCATTGTGTGAATTCCGAAAATGGCGGAAGAAAAATAAAAAAATATCTGTTGGGTATTGTATTGCTTGGGTTATAGAAAGTGTGGGAGAATTTGATGACTACGATGACTACAACGAAGAAAATCTTGTGGACGAAATCAAGATAAAAAGTCAAATAGATAATGATGAGTTTGATGACCAACAATATATTTTCACAGTTGATTCGTCTGTCATTGCTACAGCATTAGGGCAATTGGTTGATGAAGGTTTGATAGAAGCTGATTATAAATACTTTGTTCAAGTTGCAATAAATCGTTTGAGAATTTGGGCTAACTTACACGAAAGTTGGAATCATAAAAACGAATTTGTCAGACGGTTAAATGTAATAGAGAGAGTACTTGAAAAAGCATAAAACAATCAACAACAGCTAACAAGCGAATGAACTGCCTTAACGGTCGGTTATCCACAAACCCATTAGTAATCCATAAAAATAGAATATATGAAAAATATTGTACAGTACTTTATGAAGGATGGCAGATGCAATGTTGCGGTCAACCATATCGGAAAGGCTGCATATTAGTACTTGATTTCATAAGGTAACAATATAAAACATTGATAACAAACATCTTACCAACCAAGAAACAAAATGAAAAATATTATAGAGTTATTGCAAAAGGAACGAATAAAAACTGTTGATGCCTTAAAGCAAGGCGATCAACAGCAACTTTCCTATCTTCAACAGATAGACAAGGCGTTAGGATGGCTGAAAATGATTGAAGAAAATAAGTTGGAAAATGTTGGGAAATATGATGTCTATAGATTGCCAGAGCTTCCATTGGAAAGTTCAGGATTGTACTCCTTTTATCATATAATGCAGGATTATGAAAGTCCAAATATTGAAGATTGGCAAGAGTATAAAACGGACGGACAGGCTTTGTTATTAAATGTTGACGATATTATAATAACTCGAAAAAGCAGGTAACAAATAGATAAGCACTCCCTAAGGTTGCTATCTACCACCCATTATCAACTGAGTAAAACAAGTTAAATATGGAAATAAATTTTATAGCTAATGACATAGTATATGAAGTAACAGAAGATAATTCATTTTTAATAGGCTTCGCTGACGATAAAAATGAACCAAATGAGTATGTTATTGTCGAAAGAGCATTAGAGTTTGACGAACAAGATATTAAATTGGGAATGGATTCATACTATTTTGAATATTCAGACCAATCTAATTCTGGCTATGGTTTATGCAGCAAAGTAGCCTTGCATCAAAATGAGATTGTCTTTTCGATAAAACATAAATGTATAAATGATATTACTTCAATAACTGTGTCATATAAGGAAAATGTAATTGAAGACATAAAAGAGTATAGAAAAATGCTTTCAAATATCTTTGGAGATATTTTAGTTGTTGAATAAGTTGCTAACAAACAGCAAGCCTCCTAAAGCTGCACTCTGTCAAACATTAGCAATAAATTAAAACATGATACAGAAGTTTATAGCATATTTACACGAAACATTCATAGTGAAACCATGTACATATGAAATACATGAAAATGTGGAACATGTACATAGTATGTATGTAGATGTAGATAATGATGTTAATTTAGGCAGAGTAACATTATGGGATGATGGTTCATGTGTAATGGAAATACTCGATATTGAAACAGAACAGTGTTTATTGTTCAAAAGATACGAGTTTGCATCCTTTGAAGAATTGGTAAAGAAGTTCGATTATTTCTATTCGGTATTATCTCAAACTGTTATACACGAAAAACCTAACGAGATTACCAACAAACAACCAAATGCTAAAAACAATTAGTTGCCAAGCTCTATTGATGAATGAGTATGTAAAATGACAATTATGAACTTACAAGAATTAATACCTAAAGATAAATTTGATATTGAAGCTATTAAACGTTTGTCTGATGCCAATACAGAGCAAATAGCGTCAATAGCGACACCTCTTTTGGAATGGATTGCAGATATGAATTGGCCTGTAGCTTTAGAGTTAATTAATGTATTGCCTCGGTTTCATAAAGGCCTGATACCAAGTATCAAATACATACTTATAGACCAGGAAAAAGACCCGATTTGGAAGTATTGGATTATTACGCAGTTATTAGTTCAGTTTCCAAAAGAAAGCCAGTTGGAATTTCTTCCTGTTATAAAAGGGTTTGCTGAGCTTACCCCGAAAAATGAGGATGAGATAGAACTGAAAAGAGGAGCTTTAGATTTTTTAGGTCAGTTTGGTAATATGACAAACGTTTCATTATAAGCGGCAGGTATATTATTCTTTTATTCCCCATAAACTTTTAAAATACGCTTCTTTATCCCAATTTTCAAATCCGGTAACCAGATAATAAACAGAGGAGCCTTCGGTATAATCCTTTCGAGCTTTCAGCATCCCGATGTCATCTTTAGCTTCTTCTTTGCCGTATCTGAGCATTTTAGCTGTCATGCGCGTGACAAACATGTTCAAATACTCTTGAGTGCTTTGGTCCATTTTCTTTAATTTATAGTCGCAATAATCAATCGTTCTCTCATAATTCAAGCCGGCAGACACCGTATCTCCCATGAAATCGGATATGATAGCCTTTAAGAACAGGTTCATCCAAAAATCACCATATTTTGCCTCTGCTTCTTCCAGCGTAGCGAGTGCGGTGTCAAATTGCCCCTGACAACACTGTATTTGGGATTTATGCCCATAAAGTGTATGGTATAAACCCAAATTGTCGTAATCAGATGTATGAGACTGGGAGACAAGCACTATTGCCTGGTCAATCAGTTCCACGGCTAAAGCCAGCGAATCCGGATTATCGCGGTTTGAGCCGGCAAGTTGTAAGGCCCGTTCTGCAGTTTTGCCTGCCTTTGCTAACGGTTCATCTTGATCTGTGTTTTTGTTTTTGGAATTAACGCATGCAGTTGCCATTATTGCATGAATTATCAATATGAATACTATTTTTCCTTTCATTCTCTATTGTAAGTTATTTATTAATGCTTTTATAAATTCTTCCCTTTCTATTTTATCAATCTTATTATTTCCATCTTCTTTAGAGAATAGCCACTCATATCCCTCTCCTTCTAACAGAAACACAAAGGAACCTTGAAAACATCTTATGCCAATTCTTTTTCATAGAATTGAATTAGATCTCCATTTTCATTCTGATAGGATATACCAAGAAAATCCATTCCGTTACGCTTTATGTCTTGCCATAACATCTTTCGTCCATCAATCAGTGTTACATATCCATCATCATCTATTTCATAGTCTTCTTTTTCATCCTCATAATCTATGCTATATGTTAATTCTATAACTAATTTGGATGCTGGAATTGGATATTGTTTTAATGCTCTGTTCTTAATTACTTCTACGTCATATTCATCGCAAAACATATTGTTATAGCCATGTATAGAGCCGTCATGAATCACTATTTCTTCGCCTGTAGCCGTATCTCTGGCTACAATCAGTTCAGGGGCAATATCTGTTTCTACAATATAAGGCTGTTCTTCTCCTTTAACCTTAAACAGATTACCATAATACCACACTTCGAATAGCTCATTTCCTGCCGATGAACGAAGGATAATTTCGGTAAATTCGTTTTCCCGATACTCTTTTACATAATTCTCTAAATAAGTAGGAATATGTTCTGTCTTTTTTCTGTCTATCTTTTCCATTTTGTTATTTTTTTGTGTTCATAATGTTTGGTGGCTAACTGACTTTTCAGAAGTTAAGCCGTTTGTTATCAGTCACATTTTTATTCAGAGCTTTTATATTCACTCTATTTCTCAATCCATCTATTGGTTCGTAATGCCAAGATTGTTGAATCTCTAATCCATTTTGAAAATTCTTCAAAACATGAATATATCATTCCTGCGGGTAACTTGATGTCATAATACCGATTATCTACGTTGTCTTTTGTTAATAACCATTCATAACCTTGTTGTTCTACAAGAAACACGAAATAACCTTGAAAGCATTCTCCATGCTGTGAAAGTATGTCAAGATTAGCAAATGCCGGATTTTGCATAAAATCACATTCGTTAAGCCAGATCTTTTCAATCAATTTATCCGTGAGCAGATTTGCCGACAAATTATCAAAGGAAATATGGCGTTGTCCTTTTTGTTCAGTTACATCGAGGATACGATCTAATTCTGCTGACAACACAGCACATTGTTCAATATCTCCGACCATATTGTTGCTTATCCATAAACAATAGTTTATGAATATAGGACTTTCATTAAGTTGCCATAGCCTTACTTCTATTGCGAACTTAGATTTGTTTCCAAATATATTTTCACATTCTTTTTTCATTTCCAATAATGGGATGCAGCTTGCCGTTGTTAGGCGGCACGTGGTGTTAACATTATATTTCTCTTAGATTGAGTTCTTACGATAAAATTCATTGAAGTTATCTACAAATAACTCAAAATTATCCTCTTCATTTACTGAAATTTCTTTTAACATGTCTTCTATGATGTAATATGAGGATATATTTTTATTTACTATTTCTTTATTATATTTATTGGCAAGAAATTTGTAGAAACTATTCCAAAACAATTCCTCTCGTTTTTCGCACTTTATTCTTTCTTCTTCTGGAGTGTGAATGACTTCAGACATATAATAGCCATCCAAAAAACGAAACATATTGTTTATAGTCGGATTTTCAAAATACATCTTAGGTCTTTTACAAATCATGTTTAACATATCAGCAATATTGTTGTACTCTAATTTATTCATTTTCTTTATTTTAATGCTAATGTCCGGTAGCTAACCGAACATTAAGAAGATTGAACCGTTTGTTATAAGCTACTTTTTTCTTTTATATATTGTTCCACATCGCTTAGATTCGTTAAATCAACACATCGCTGCCAACCCCAGTCGGCTAACAAAACGGGAGCCATTTTTCCTAAAGCGATTAAAATGCTTTTCCATAAGTCTTTAGATTTCGGAGCAATCCATATATCCAGCCAAAGAGCGTTTATTACTCCAGCTTCATCCACCGACCAAAATACATTTTGTTCTTCCTCCATACCTCTGCCATAGGTAAGCTTTAATTCTTCCCGATAACTGGAGTAGCCCGTTTCTACTTGGTCATAGGCTGGGAGAAAACCAAGTGCCTCATTCAACTGTTCCGGACACAAAGAAAGTTCCTCTATTCCATGAGGACTGTCCTCTCGTACAAATATATCAGTATAAACGCCACCGGCTAACTGATGCTCTTCGGCAAAATCATCTATTTCACCCATTTGCTTCATGCAAAAGCCCTTGGCAGTCAATGGTAATATCTCCCATTGACAATAATCATCTTCATGAAAAAATGCTATTCGTTTTTGTTTATCCATAATTTACTTTCTTCTTAGTTTATAATGTATGGCAGCGTGCCGCTTTTAGGCGGTATGTTGTTTGTTATCGTCTTAATTTGTATTGCATTAATAGTGAATCAAATTCATTATCCAATTTCTTTGAGCCAAATGTCGCACTCATTTTCACTATACTTTCCTTTTGCATTATGAATTTTAGGTCATTTAGTAGCTGTGGCGTACAGACAATATCAAGTGATTGCAGATTGGGTATAAGGATAATATTTGTAATATCCTCTAAATTCTTACAATTAAAAAGTTTTAGCTCCTGCAAACTCACTAAGTTCGACAAGTCCGGGAACTTTTTAAACGTTGATACATATCCAATACCCAACTGCTTCAAATTACTGATATTACCAACAAAGTCAAAATTCATTTCTTGCGCTGTTTTTATTGTATTAATAAATAGACTTGTTAGATTTCTCAGTTCACTTAATGCCGAATAATCATCAAACATACAGCTATACATTCTAATATCTTGTAATAATGGAAATAAGCGAACGAAGTCAATTGTTTCACCTTTGATTTTGCGTAAGGTTAGGGTTTTCACTTTTCTGTATTTATCTATCTCCTTTATATCTGAACAGGTCAGACCTTCGATAAAAAGTCCACTTCCGCTAATATATTCTATTTTCTTTTCCATCACTATAATTTATTTGATTGACGATAACATTATACTAACAGCGGTCATTTAATGTTCCGCTGTTATTTTTTCCAAGTATTTTCACAAATTATTTTCCCTCAAAAAATATCATCTAAAACGGACTGCTCATTTTGCTTTTGTAAGAGTCTGCTATATTCCTCTAAAAGTACGGTTTTGTCTAATTACCCACAAAGGAATCTGTTTGTTTTTTCCTCTATCCTATAAAATTACATTCCTTAGCGGCCAATAACAAGACACGATCATCAGCCCTAAAACAAAAAAGGCAGCCCCCGTTTTCGGAACTGCCTTTTTTCATATCTTGTTTATCCGGTTATCAGCACTTTATGCTTAACTGATGTAACACGTCACGTATTTTTTCAAATGTTGTGATACGGGTAGGAACCAACGGCAAACGCAACTTATTTTCAATAAAGCCCATTGCGTTCAGCATACTTTTTGCACCGGCAGGATTGCCATCTACAAATAATAATTCAAACAATTCGGTAAAACGATGGTGGATAGTACGCGCATTCTCATAATCGCCCGCAAGCCCTAAACGAACCATACGGCTGAATTCACGTGGAAAAGCATTGCCTATAACAGAGATAACGCCTATTGCACCCAAAGTTATCAATGGGAAAGTAATACCGTCGTCGCCTGAAATCACATTAAAATTAGCCGGTTTATTCTTGATGATATCATCCATCTGGGTAATATTGCCGGATGCTTCTTTTACAGCTATCACATTTTTAAATTCACGGGCAATACGCAACGTAGTAGCCGCAGTCATATTTACGCCGGTTCTTCCCGGTACGTTATACAACACGATAGGAAGACGTGTAGCTTCGGCTATCGCTTTATAATGCTGGTAAATGCCTTCCTGTGAAGGTTTGTTATAATAAGGGACTACAGAAAGGATTGCATCGATACCGCGGAAATCGTCATTTTTCAGTTTTTCCACAACGGAGCGGGTACAGTTGCCTCCTACTCCTAAAACAATCGGAATACGGCCGTTAACCTTTGTTACAACCAAATCTATAATCTTCTTTTTTTCTTCTTCTGTAAGTGTCGGAGTTTCTGCTGTGGTGCCCAATACTACCAAATAATCCGTACCGTTCTGCACCTGATAATCGACTAATCTGCCTAACGCTTCATAATCTACACTTTCATCTTCCTTGAAGGGAGTGATCAGTGCCACACCCATTCCTCTTAAGTTTATGTCTGCCATGGGGAAAATATTCCTTTTTTGTTATTTAGCACTGCAAAAATAAAGAATTTATATCATTTAGAACGGATTGCTTTCAAATAAAATAATATTTGTTCAAATAAATACTTTATATCATCGCCCTCTGTCACTACGATAGACAGGTCGTAAAGGTCCGGTCCGTTGAATTTCCGCCCGGTCTTGAAAGAGCAAGGATGTTGTAACATAATGTATTGCATCGGATAGCAATCGGCCCGGCATAAATCGATCAAAATATCTGCTTCCAACGTCTTACACTGTTCTACAATGGCATTTTTTGGAGCATACCAGGCATCCGTATGCTCTTTCTCACTCACAACCGTATAGGAAGAATCTATTTCTTGGGTAATGCCCCCCGAAACATACATACAGGCATACACCCGTTTTCCCATTTTACGCAACTGTTCCAGACAAGGTTCCACTACAGGAGCATCCATTGCCTGAAAGAGCACCAGGATATCCCTGGCATCTTCCAAAGCACAAAACTCATGTTTACGAGCTAAAGCTTGCGAAGCTGCATATTGTATCTTCTTTTTAATAAAATAGTTCGTCAGTCTCATTCCGCAATCATATTTAGGAATTCATCTTCATTCATGATTTTCACACCCAGCTTAGCCGCTTTTTCGAGCTTAGCCGGCCCCATATTTTCACCTGCCAGAATATAATCCGTTTTGCCGGATACCGAACCGCTATTCTTTCCGCCGTGTTGTTCAATCATTGCCTTATATTCATCGCGGGAATGTTTCGAAAAGGTACCGCTGATTACAATCGTAAGCCCTTTCAGTTTTTCCGAACGGTTCACCAACTGGTCTTCTGCGACCGACATTTGCAATCCGTATTCTTTCAGGCGGTTCACTAAAATACGGTTTCTTTCATCCGCAAAATAGTCGATGACGCTTTGTGCAATGCGTCCGCCAATTTCATCCACCTCTGTCAAAGTTTCCAATGAGGCTTCTTCCAGTTGTTCCATTGTATGGAATGCGGATGCCAGACGCTTAGCTACAGTTTCACCCACAAAACGAATACCCAATGCAAATAAAACACGTTCAAAGGGGACTTGTTTGGATTCTTCCAGACTTGCCAACAGGTTCCGGGCGCTTTTATCCGCCCAGCGTTCCAATCGTATCAAATCGGCGAACTTCAACGTATATAAATCGGCCGTATTACTAATCAGGCCAGCCTCATACAAATCTTCCACAGTCTCCGGCCCTATATTAATGTTCATAGCCCTCCGGGTAACGAAATGCTCTATCCTACCTTTTATCTGCGGAGGACAGCCGGATTCGTTCGGGCAATAATGGGCTGCCTCTCCTTCCGGACGGACAAGCAGCGTTCCACATTCGGGACAAGTCCGGATAAAGCGAACCTTATCCCCCATTAGTATTGAACGGGAATCCACATCTACCCCAACTATCTTCGGAATAATTTCTCCGCCCTTTTCCACATATACATTGTCCCCGATATGTAAATCGAGCCCTTCAATTATATCTGCATTATGCAAGGAAGCACGCTTAACGGTCGTACCGGCAAGAAGCACCGGTTCCAGATTGGCAACAGGAGTTACAGCCCCCGTGCGTCCCACTTGGAAAGAAACGGAATTCAGACGTGTTACCGCGCGCTCCGCCTGGAATTTATAAGCAATTGCCCAACGGGGGCTTTTCGCTGTAAATCCCAGATTTTTCTGTTGCCTCAATGAATTTACTTTCAATACGATGCCATCTGTAGCCACCGGTAAGTTCTTTCGTTCCGCATCCCAGTAAGCAATGTAATCGAATACTTCCTCCAGGCTTTCGCATTTACGTATCACATCCGGTATTTTAAAGCCCCAGGAACGGGCTGCGGCAAGATTATCGAAATGGGTTTCGGACGGAAGTTCTTCGCCCAGAAGATAATAAAAATAAGCATCCAGTTTACGGGCTGCCACAATAGCAGGGTTCTGTTGCTTTAATGTACCGGATGCGGCATTACGGGGATTGGCAAACAAAGGCTCTTCCTGTTCTTCCCGTTCTTTATTCAGGCGGTCGAACTCCGCCCAGGGAAGCAATATTTCACCACGTATTTCAAATTCTTCCGGGTAATTGTCTCCCATCAGTTTTAAAGGAACGGAACGGATTGTTTTTACATTAGACGTTACATCATCCCCACGAGTGCCATCGCCACGGGTTACCGCACGAACTAACCTTCCTTGATTATAAATCAGTGAAATAGATGTTCCATCGTATTTCAGTTCGGCAACAATCTCGAAAGGTTCATTCAAATCACGTGCAATACGCTCATAGAAGTCACGTACTTCATCTTCCGAATAGGTATTACCCAATGAAAGCATCGGATAACGGTGTACCACCTGCTCAAATTCCTTTGAAAGGTCGCTTCCCACCCGTTGGGTCGGGGAATGAGGGTCTGCATATTCAGGATATTCCGCTTCAAGAGCCTGTAGCTCCTTCATCATCTCATCAAACTCACGGTCTGAGATGGCAGGCATGGACAATACGTAGTAATTATAATTGTGTTGTTCCAGAGCTTCACGCAATGCCTTTATCTTTGACTCAATTTCAGCCATATTGATTATTAGGTAATAGTAAATAAAAATGGACTGAAATATAAAAAATAATTTTCGATATTCAGTCCATTCCTTAGATTAATAAACAAGTTTTACATTATCTATCCACATCGTATTACCCGGCGAACCGATGTAGGCGCCTCCGTTGCTCGAAGTAAACTGGAGGATAAGATGTGTAGGCGTTTCATTCTCTTCCGCCCAACCTATTTCCTTAATCGGAACACTCTCTCCTTCACTATTTACCGTATATCGTTCTTCCGCCTGAATCCGCATATAGGGTTCATATTCGGGGCGGGAAGTAATATCCCCGTACATAACCGGAAAAGTGGCATCATTCACCCATCCGTCTGTTGAAGAGATAAAACGATGTACCAATGTTCCGATTCGCTTAGCATATACATTTCCCTCCTTATCTTCCCAACGTTTCTGTAAAAACAGGTTTACTTCCATAGAGTCGGCCCCTGCAATCTTTGTCTTACGGCTGAAGCCGGTACTGCGTATACGATAGTCTTCCGGAACCATCTTTATCTTATAATCAAAACGGATCGCTTTCGGCCTGTTTGTAAAGGGAACTCCGGTGCAAAGCATACCTTGAGGATTTTTTGTTCCTTTTATCGGTTCATGTACCTTGCCTAAAAAGATTGAACCGGCGGCAACCACTTCTATATCGACGATACCCAGCACCTTTACTTTTTCCATTCGTGTTTCCAGGCGGGCACAACTGCCTTCTCCCCTTTTCTCAGGAAAAACGGATGTATTTGTTTTAACAATTCCGGCTACTTTAGCCATCACATTTGAGTTTGCCCACGGGGAACCGCCTTTATTCTGATATGCTATATTTCCGACAATCGTATCCGTCGGACCTAACTCATACAAGTATTTGGTTGCTCCTCCGATTATCTTAGACTCATGTATCTCACGCACAATCCACTTATCCATATCACCGAAAGCAATGGGAACCACCTTTTCCTGCGCTGTGACCGAAAACAGGTTATTCATACACAGGCCTAAAGCCATCAATCCCATCAACCGGCAAACTTTTATTATTCCATTAGCCCTCATTTCCATTCTTGACTTTAATAAAATCGACTCATTTTTAGTTACAAAGAATATCCCCATTCTTTTAAAGCCATCCCCCAGTTTTCTTCTACAAGATGAACCGTACGATCGTCATATTTATACTTATTCTTCTTGTATCCTTTCTTTTTACCCAGGTATTGTTCAATTTCCGGTTTGGCTTCTTCAAAACCGGGAATATCCAGTTTTTTGTATATATCTTCCGTCATCGCAAAAGCATCCTGCTCAAAATCTTCAAACTTGATTTCAACCAGATTGCCTTCCGGTATCAAATGTTTCTGTTCTTCAAATTTATAAAACAAACGACGATACACTTCAATGAAATTACTTTCAAGCTGCTCGTTAGAAATATCCTGCAAACGGAGAGGCTGTATTGTATTTGTAAAGAAACTACGTGTACTTTCAAATACCGTATAGGGATTTCTTTTCAGATAGATAAACTTCGCATTGGGAAACATTTCCACCAATGTTTTTACGCGCCCTGTATGGGGAGGGTTCTTGCTCAAGAACTGGGAACCATGCGTATTCCAAAGAGAAACTTTAATCAGTTTCATAAAAGTTTCCTTAAACACTTCCCGTTCCCGGTCCGTGATATTGTCGAACAACAAATAGCGGTCGCAATATTCCAGCATATGTTTCGGGAAAAACCAGAAATGATAATAGGTATAAGGCATCATATTCGCAAGAGCAAATTCTTCTTCCTGCGGCAAATCCACCTTCAGTTCCATATTATCCGTCGGGCGTTTGTCCGGCATCAGGATAGACATATTCTTTTTAAAGAAAGGCTGCCCCCATAACATCAAGTTGGGGAACACAGTCTGATAAGTCGTATTATATCCGAAATGCTTGTCGCACGAAAATACATTATGTACAAACGTTGTCCCGCTACGCCAATGTCCGAGAATGAATACCGGATCCATTTCCAACGGTTTGTCAGCAATCTTACGATAACGGGCATTTTCAAACGGTTGACACAAACTCAGTATACGGCACACAGCTTTCGTCAGGTAATACTTATTACGGAAGCCTTTGTCTATAGTCATGTTTTCCGTTACAGCCTTGAAAGTTTTCCAATCGGCTCCGACTAACGTATTTATCGGCAGTTTATCAAATTCCAATAATCCCATAACTTATTTATTTTTCCGTTATACATTTCACAGGAAGTCCCTGGCGTTCCAACTCTTTGCAAACAGCCAGGATTGCTTCATAATGTTCCTTTCCAATGCCCAGTTCCGGCAAATTCAGAACGGCAAGAGCATCTTCTGAAACCATATCACGCGCATCCACCCGGTCAATAATCATACCTACAGCCGAGGTATTATTCGTAATCGGGTCAATCAGGATAAATGCTCCGGTTTGCTTGTTTTTCAGATACGGGTCGAAAAGCAGTTCTTTGCCGGTAGTAAAGACCACGCGTCCGATTTCATTCAGTCTCATAGGAAGTTCTTTCTCTTCCAGCTTACCGTTCTCTACCGACAACTGCTCCATCGTATTTACATTCACTTTATAGCGGATGCTATCTACACGGGCACGGGTCAGATTCGTTGTATGCTTGATATAAAATTGCTTGTTTACATCCATCGGTTCTTCATCCATCCAGACCAACATGGCTTCGAGATTACGGTCTATCATTGGCTGATTATCCGGATGAACCAACATTTCACCACGGGAAACGTCTATTTCATCTTCCAATGTAATTGTGACACATTGGGGAGGGAATGCATAATCCAGTTCACCGTCATAAGTAACGATACTTTTCACTTTGGAAGTTTTACCGGACGGCAATGCCATTACAGTATCGCCTTTACGGACGATGCCACTGGCAACCTTTCCACAGAAACCTCGAAAATCCAGGTTCGGGCGCAACACATATTGTACAGGATAACGGAAATCCGTATAGTTGCGATCCTGGTCAATAGGCACCGTTTCCAGGAAGTCCAGCAAAGACGGGCCATCATACCAGGGAGTACGTCCACTCTTGTCTACCACATTATCGCCATCCAAGGCGGAAAGAGGGATACAGGTGATATCCGGTATATTCAACGGTTCCACGAATTGCTTGTAATCTTCTACTATCTTGTCGAAAACCTGTTTGTCGAAGTCCACCAAGTCCATCTTGTTGACAGCCAGTACAACATGCTTGATACCCAATAAAGATACCAGATAGGTATGGCGGCGTGTCTGTGTAATCACTCCTGTACGTGCATCAACCAAAATGATTGCCAGGTTCGCAGTAGAACCACCGGTAATCATATTGCGGGTATATTGTTCGTGTCCCGGAGTATCGGCTATAATGAACTTACGGTTGTTCGTACTGAAATAGCGATATGCTACATCAATCGTAATACCCTGTTCACGTTCAGCTTTCAGACCATCCAATAACAAAGCATAATCAATATGGTCACCAGCATTACCCATACGTTTGCTGTCGCGTTCAAGTGCATCCAGCTGGTCTTCGTATATCTTTTTACTATCGAATAGCAAACGTCCGATCAACGTAGACTTTCCGTCATCTACCGAACCGGCTGTAAGGAAGCGAAGTAAATCCTTCTGCTCATCCCTGTCCAAAAACTCTTTTATATTTAATGTAGACATAATCCTTTATTTAAAAATATCCTTCTCTTTTCTTTTGCTCCATACTTGCATCCTGGTCGAAATCGATTACACGAGTCGTACGTTCACTCTTAGTGGTAGTCATCATTTCTTCCACGATTTTTTCTATTGTATCGGCATCACTCTCCACGGCACCGGTTAACGGCCAACATCCCAACGTACGGAAACGGACCATACGCATCTGGATTTTTTCGCGATACTGTTCAGGCAAACGGTCATCGTCCGCCATAATCAGATTGCCGTCCAACTCTACAATAGGACGCTCTTTAGCAAAATACAGAGGTACGATAGGTATATTTTCAAGGCGGATATACTGCCAGATATCCAGTTCCGTCCAGTTTGACAGCGGGAAAACACGGATACTTTCACCTTTATGTACGCGTGCATTATAAATATCCCATAATTCAGGACGTTGGTTTTTCGGGTCCCACTGATGGAATTTATCACGAAAAGAATAAATACGTTCCTTCGCACGACTCTTTTCTTCGTCACGACGAGCACCACCAAAGGCAGCATCAAACTTATATTTATCGAGAGCATGGAGCAACGCCTGAGTTTTCATTAAATCCGTATGGACCTTACTCCCATGAGTAAATGGACCTACACCGGCATTAAAAGCTTCCATGTTAGACTCTACAATCAGGTTCCAACCGAACTTCTTTGCATAATCGTCACGAAACTGAATCATTTCTTTAAACTTCCACTTTGAATCGATATGCATCAAAGGGAAAGGTACTTTCCCCGGAGCAAAAGCTTTTTCAGCAAGACGAACCATCACGGAAGAATCTTTACCGATAGAATAAAGCATAACAGGATTTTCAAATTCAGCAGCTACTTCCCGTATGATGTGAATAGACTCAGCCTCCAATTCCTGCAAATGGCTCAATTTATAATCAGACATAATTGTATTTTTATAGCTGATAACCGACAGGTGACAACCATTTTATTTTTAAAACGAGTTGCCACCTGCCAATAATCAACGGATTTGTATTTTAGGTATAATTAAATCCAATAATTTATTTACGGATTCCTCCACAGTCAAAACGGAAGTATCCAATGTTAATGCCGGATGAACCGGAGCTTCAAACGGAGCTGAAATACCGGTAAAATCCTTAATATCACCTTTACGAGCTTTGGCATACAGACCTTTCACGTCTCGTCGTTCACACTCTTCTATTGGAGTATTCACATAGATTTCGAGGAAATTGTCCTCTCCTATAATAGACGACGCCATCTCACGAAGGTCGTTTGTCGGACTTATAAAAGCAGCTATGGTTATAACACCCGTATCAATAAATAGTTTGCATACTTCTGCTATCCGGCGGATATTTTCCACACGGTCTTCGGCAGAGAAGCCAAGGTTATTATTTATTCCGCTACGAATATTATCGCCATCCAAAACACGGCATAAAAGTCCACGTTCCTGCAAGGCACGTTCCAGTGCAATTGCAACCGTACTCTTACCAGACCCACTCAGTCCGGTAAACCAGACCATCACACTATGTTGTCCTAATAAACGCTCTTTATCTCCTCTCCCCAACATCCGGTCGAATATCGGATAGATATTATTCTCATTTTCCATATAAACAAATATCTACAAAATTAAAACTCCCAAATCATGGGAATGACAAATACCGAGATTAAGAAAGTTATCAGGTTAAGAGGTAACCCGATCTTTACGAAATCCGTAAATTTATAACTACCGATACCTTGCACTATCAAATTGGTCTGATACCCAATCGGAGTACTGAAACTTGCCGAAGCTGCCATACAAATCACAACAAAAAATGGAGTGGGATCTACTCCCAATTGCTTGGCGACAGCCAATGCAATTGGGAAACTCAATGCAGCAGCTGCATTGTTCGTAATCAGTTCCGTAAAAATATTGGTAATAATAAAAACGATAGCCAGCAACATATAAGGTCCCATATTAGAAGATACTCCGATAATATAATGAGCAATCAGGGACGCAAATCCGGAATTTTCCATTGCTTTACTGATTGCAAATGCACAAGCAATTGTAATCAGAATATCCCATGAAATATATTTTGTATACTTTTTAGGCGGGAATATCTTTGTCCATGCCATAATAATCGTTGTTATACAGACAAAGAAAAACATATCAAGATGGAGTTCCGGAAAAGCTTCTTTCACAGAAGGCAATTCACCAATTGTTGCACCGGTAATCATAAAGATGAGCAATCCGAGTGCCAACCAGCGTTTTTTCTTAGAAACAGGTTCCATTCCGTCATTCCCATTTGCCAACAATAGGAAAACACTGGATTCACCCCATGTCGGAATGAATGAATCATCCGCCCAAAGGACTAAAGTGTCTCCTTCATGGAAAACGACTTTATCCAAATCATGCGTATAGCGTTCTCCCCCGCTTTTCACTTCCTTGATAATAGCACCATAATGACGGGTAAAATTAAATTCTCCTAATGTTTTATTGATACCGGGAAAACGAGCACCTAATACGGCCTCCACCCTATGTAAATTTCCGGGATTACCATCTTCATCATCTTCCATATATTTATCAGTTCTGGAATCCGGAAGCAATTTATTTGAAAAGATAAAAAGATAAATAAGACCTGCCAATGCAATAAAAATGCCGACTCTTCCGAGTTCAAACATGGTAAATCCTTCGTATCCGGCTTCCAGTATCATACCGTGTACCACCAAATTGGTAGAAGTTCCGATCAAAGTACAAATACCACCCAAAATAGTTACATAAGATAGAGGTATCAAAAATTTAGTTGCAGGCAATTTTACGGATTCTGCCCAACGTTTAATAATCGGGGCAAAAATAACAACAACCGGAGTATTATTTAAAAAAGCAGAAATGAAAGCGATAGGTGGCAACATACGGAGTTGAGCTTTAAAAATAGTGGTCTTTCCTTCGGGTAGCAACTTTTTTATCAATTGTCCCAATGCACCACTCTGACGAACTCCTTCACTCACAAGAAAAAGCATCGCCACTGTAATCATCCCTTTATTGCTGAAGCCCTCCAGCATTTCTTTCGGAGTCAGTATACCTGCACATAAAAAGAGAACGACAACAGTAAGCAATACCATTCCCGGTCTCATTCTATCCCACACCAACGCCATAATCATGCCGACCAACGTCAGCAAGACAAATATTATTTCAAAATTCATTCTAACCCACGTCTATTTTATGCTCAATTCAGACTGGGTACAAATGTAA
Organism: Parabacteroides sp.; assembly: GCA_019417325.1. GTDB lineage: Bacteria > Bacteroidota > Bacteroidia > Bacteroidales > Tannerellaceae > Parabacteroides. Next base: position 197,587 of record DXVO01000032.1, read on the forward strand.
TAAGAATATCTTTTTCATTCTTACTATGATAACCTATTTTAAATCTTATATTGTTTACAACCCTAAATAATCAGGATATAGAAGAATTTTATGTTAAAGAGCCTTCACAATAAACCATGGATTATGTAAATCTTCCTTATTATATAGCAATGGTGTTTTGCCATCTATATGGAAAATATCACATCCGGCGGCTTTTGCTATTGCATGTCCGGCAGCTGTATCCCACTCCATTGTCGGAGCAAACCGGGGATATATGTCGGCAGAACCATCTGCTACCAGGCAAATTTTAAGGCTACTTCCACTGCTAATCAATGTAACAGGCTGTCCCTGTTTTCTCAAATTCTCGATGAAAGCGGTTGTTTCTTCTGTTTGATGCGAACGGGAAGCTACTACAACGACCCCTTGGTGTCCCATAAGTTGTGGCAAGCGTATTGCTTTAGCTTGAATTTCCTCCATAGAAGGTTGTACGGTACTGTCTATACCGGTTATTTTGTAAGCACCTGCTTCTTGCGAGGCAAAATAAAGTTCTTTACGAACAGGGACATAAATAACACCCATTACCGGAACACCTTTTTTGACAAGAGCAATATTTACGGTAAACTCCCCGTTTCTTTTAATAAATTCTTTAGTTCCATCCAATGGGTCTACGATCCAAAGTGTGTCCCACTTCGAACGCGTTTTAAACGGAACTTCTCTTCCTTCTTCACTCAATATAGGGAATGAAGTGACGGACAATATGCCTGTAATTATTTTATTTGCATTTTTATCCGCTATAGTCAATGGGGAATTATCCGCTTTTTTTTCTATTTGAAAATCAGCATTCGGGTCTGTATAGACGTCCATAATAGCTTTGCCTGCATCCAGGGCAGCACGAATTGCTATATATAAATAGTTTGTTACCATTCTTTTTGTGTTTACAGGTTCGTAATACACAAATATAGAGATTTATTTGAATATCCAATAATCATTTTTAAAATATTATTTCCTTCAATGTTCTTAATAAAGGGGATACACTTCTATTTTTTTGTATCAAAAAGCAAACATTTAATAAAACATATACTCCAGCTAATGTTATTGTTTATCATCTTATTTGAGATTATTCGTATCTTTCGGAAAAAGTATGCTAAAACATATAAATAAAAGAGAGTGGAGCCTGGCTACACAAACTTTAAACTAAACTGTATGTTAAATGTTATTTCTAAAAAACATCAATAAAATATGAACTTAGGTCGTTGGATGAACGAGCTCCTCATACATTGGGGAATCGATCCGAAAGTAGCAAACGCATTTGATGAAATCATCATCGCAGTCTTACTACTTTTAGTTGCAATCGGACTGGACTACATGTGCCAGGCCATTTTTGTAGGAAGTATACGAAAATTAACCCAGCATACCCGTTTCAAATGGGATACATTGCTCATAAAACGAAAAGTCATACATAACCTGGTACACACCATACCAGGTATATTGGTTTATGCACTGTTGCCGATGGCTTTTATCAAAGGTAGGGGCCTATTACTATTATCCCAAAAAGTTTGTGCAGTCTATATTATATTTGTTCTGCTACTGGCAATAAACGGGATGATATTGTTTTTCCTGGATTTATACAATCAAAAAGAAGTCAGCAAACACAAACCCATCAAAGGTTTTATACAAGTTTTGCAGGTTCTTTTGTTTTTTATCGGAGGGATTATCATCATTGCTGTTCTTGTCGGGAAATCACCGGCTACTTTATTTGCCGGATTAGGTGCATCTGCTGCTATTTTAATGTTGGTGTTCAAAGATTCCATACTTGGATTTGTTGCAGGAATACAACTTTCGGCAAATGATATGCTCCGTCCTGGAGACTGGATAACGGTTCCTGCATCCAATGCAAACGGAATTGTGCTGGAAATTACACTCAATACCGTCAAAATACAAAACTTCGATAATACGATTTCAACCATTCCACCCTATACCTTGGTAAACGGAAGTTTCCAAAACTGGCGGGGCATGACTGAATCGGGTGGACGCCGTGTAATGAAAACAATCATTCTCGATCTACACACCATAAAATTCTGCCCACCTGAAATGTTGGATAATCTCAGAAAAGATATACCTCTTATGTCAGATTATAAACCGGACGAAGGAGTGGTCCCCACCAACTCCCAGTTATTCCGTGTATATATAGAGAAATATTTAAATTCCCTGCCTGTAGTAAATACAAGCCTTGATCTAATCATCAGCCAGTTGCAATCCACGGAATACGGAGTTCCTATTCAGATTTATTTCTTCTCACGTAATAAAGTATGGAAAGAATACGAACGTATCCAATCGGATATATTCGACCACCTTTTTGCTATGGTTCCTAAATTTGATTTAAAGGTATACCAATATTCGGATTGATAAGTTCAAGTATTTTTTTAGTTTTGTACACCTAATCTCATTATACACTAAATAATACATACTGAATGAAAGAATGGATAAATAATCTCCTGACAGAATTAGGCATTACTAATTTAGGGAGTAATTTTGTACATAACATCCTTGTCCTGTTGCTTATTATCATAGTAACTGTCATTATCGACTATACTTGCCGGTATATATTTCTGGGCATGTTCAAACGTCTGGCAAAAAAGACAAAAAATCAATGGGACGACCTTATTGTTGAGAAAAAGATTATCAACAAACTGATGCACCTGATACCCGCCATACTGGTTTGTGTAATGCTTCCTTTTGCCTTCCCTCCCGAAGATATGCCTAAAACGCTCGCATTCCTCCAGGTTATATGCAAAATATATATTATTGCCGTTTCACTCCGGTTTATCAATTCATCACTGAATGTAGTTCATGAAATCTACAACCGGAAAGAAACGATGAAAAACAAACCCCTCAAAGGTTTTATCCAGCTATTGCAGGTATCCGTATTTTTCGTCGGAGGGATAATAATCATAAGCATCCTGATAGGAAAGTCACCGACTACTTTATTTGCCGGATTGGGAGCTTCGGCTGCAATCCTCATGCTGGTATTCAAAGATACAATTCTGGGATTTGTTGCCGGCATACAACTTTCCGCCAATGATATGCTTCGTCCGGGCGACTGGATTACTATGGATAAATATGGGGCAAACGGAACGGTTATCGAAGTTACCCTGAATGCTGTCAAGGTAAAGAATTTCGATAATACCATTACAACCATCCCACCCTATGTATTGGTTAGCGATGCATTCCAGAACTGGCGGGGCATGTCCGAATCGCCAGGCAGACGCATCAAACGTTCTATCAATATAGACATGAACAGCGTATGTTTCTGTACTCCGGAAATGCTTTCCAAATTCCGTAAAATATCCTTGCTTACCGAATACATAGATAATACGGAAAAAGAACTGGAAACCTATAATGAGGAACATAACATAGACGGTTCCATCCGGGTGAACGGACGTAGACAAACCAATATCGGAGTTTTCCGCGCTTACCTTGTGAACTATCTGCGAAGTCTTCCCCATGTCAGTAAAGAACTGACCTGCATGGTCCGTCAACTCCAACCTACAGAAACAGGTATTCCTATTGAACTCTATTTCTTCTCTTCCATTAAGGAATGGGTTCCCTATGAAGGCATCCAATCAGATGTTTTCGACCATGTACTGGCTGTTATTCCCGAGTTCGGACTCAGCGTCTTCCAAAACATATCAGGAAGCGATTTACGCAGCCTGAAAGATTCTTTTAACTGATTTCCTGCCATTCATGGCGGGAAATTTCTTCATAGCTAAATGGAGGTTCCGAATATTCCAAAACAGGATCTACTTTAATAAGGCGATCGTCACCTACTTCTATCATATAACCTTGATTATCCATAGTTGTGACAGAAGTTGAATAATCATCACAATTCTCCTTTCTGTATAACATGGCATGTTTCATGGAATAATCAGCGTCATTTTCTGCCGGTAATGTAAGCCATGCCATTACCTTCGGTGAATGCTCTTCATCATCCATATTAAACAAATGGTCCACCAACCAACAAAAAATACAAAATTCCATGTCGTAAGGACAAGTCAAGGCTAATACTTTATCTTTTATCTGATGCAAATTTATGACAGCAGCATACTCCATTTCATTATATAAATCGCAAAACTCGCTAACATACTCCTCTACCTGTCTCCTGTCAGCTCCTACGATAATAACCATTTTATCATTAGGCTTCAGTACTGTCGGCTTAACCCTTGCAGCTTTTATTTGTTCATATTTCTTCTTATTTATACGGTGCCTGACTGCCATATAAGCAATGAACAAAGCCACAGCTCCCAAGATAAAAAAGATTTTCTTGTTCTTCTTGCCAGCATACCTTTCGGCCACCCAGGCATTATCCGGATTAAAAACTACAGGGATATATTTTTGATAAGCAATATTCTTCCCGTTTTTTTTAGCAGGTATCCAATTCCCTTCCGACAGATATACCAATCGCTCAGCTTCCTTTTTCAAAGAAGCATCTGCACCACTGCTTATCACTTTTACGTCCGAAACAGAGCCATCCACTCCAATTGTACAAGCAACAAGGATTGTTTCTCCCATTTTTAAATCACCTGCATCTTCAGGATAATTCATCGCATTATTGAAGAAATCTGTCATGGCATATCTTCCACCCTTAAATTCAGGAAAGGTCAAGTCCGCTCCATCTCTATAATCTACCGGACTATATACCCCCTCGGAGTCTTTTTGCATATATGTTGCATAATAAAGACCATCAGCCCCTTTTTCAAAAGATATAATGCGACGCCCCAGTAAATAAAGTTCATTACCAGATACAGACTCATCTTCCGAAGAGAACAACTCCATTTCAATAAATCCAATTTTTATATCCTGAAAATGGCATTTGTCCGCTAATGTCAAATACAGGCATTGGTGAATCATACTCCCGGCCCTGTCTTTCTTTTCTTCTTGGGTAAAACGATATTTGTCACTCAACTTTACTTCTTCCTTATCACCGTTAACCAAGAAATAAGTCAGACGGATTCTTGCTTTATCCAACAAAGGTACAGGATCTGAAATAATTCCGCTACGCAATTCATTAGGTATAGTAACAACCGAAAAAGTGCCTTCATTTACAGCATCTGTTTCCCAATCCCTATCCCCTGCCGGGAAGGTCGCATCCATCTTAAAGATAGTAGGCTCATTTGAACCTTTTAATGGCTCATCTATACAAAGGCTATCCAGATAAGGTTTCACCTGTTCTTTCATTTCAGGGGCAGGTCCCAACAATAAAACCGAAGACTCTCCTGATGCTACTTCTGGCAAGCATATAAAGGATAATAGAAAGAGTATGTTTTTTATTTTCATTATAATAAGTAGTAGTATTTGTTTATATCAATATCAAAACTGAAAATAAATGAATGGCTGTACCCCGGCACTTTTAAACTGAACAACTATAAATATAGCAGTAGCCAACATTAATGCCTGTACTAACAATGGAGAACGAGTCACAACACCTTGCAACGCATTCTCTGCCGATTTCGGCATAAAATGGAGCAGATACCCCACTACCATCAGAGCAAAGACTCCTTTATATCCCAGTATAAACTGGAAGAATACCTCCGGATGGAAATTCGTAAATATCTGGGTAAGCATCTCCTGCACCGTTTTCATCGAATCGGCACGAAAGAAAATCCATCCGAAACAAACCAGATGAAATGTAATCAGGACTCCCAAAACCCTACGCCAAGGCTTCATTTCCGCACCTATAGGCTTAAAGCTGCTGAAATGGTTCATAATGAATTTATGCACAGCCAATGCAACTCCATGCAATGCTCCCCAAAGAATAAAACTAACAGAAGCGCCGTGCCATAAACCACCGAGCAACATCGTTATAAGCAAATTAATATAGGTACGAATTTTCCCTTTTCGGTTTCCTCCGAGCGAAATATACAAATAATCTTTCAACCAGGATGAAAGAGAAATATGCCAACGCCTCCAAAATTCCGTAATCGTTGCCGATTGGTAAGGCGAATCAAAGTTTATATTAAAACGGAACCCCAGCAACAGTGCAATGCCGATTGCCATATCCGAATAACCGGAGAAGTCACAATAAATCTGTAACGCATATCCATACACTCCCAATAAATTCTCGACTCCGGTATAGAGCAATGGTGCATCAAATATACGGTCTACAAAATTCAAACTGATATAATCGGAAATAACTGTCTTTTTAAAAAGCCCACACAATACGAGGAACAAACCTTCTCCAAACTGAGCACGTGTAACAGTCGGTTCTTTATAAATCTGGGGAAGAAAATCACGGGCACGCACAATTGGCCCTGCCACCAACTGAGGGAAGAAGGAAACATAAAATACATAATCGATCCAACGATGAAGCGGCTGGATACGACCTCTATATACATCTATTACATAACTGATACTCTGAAATGTGAAGAATGAGATACCTACCGGAAGAAATATATCCAAGGGTTGATAGGTTACATGTTGTAAAGAGGTATTACCTAAATGGAAACCGATCTCTCTTCCTACTGTTGCTATAATTTCACGCAAAAAATTAAAATACTTGAAATAACCCAGTACTCCCAGATTGACACATAAACTCAATGTCACCCATAATTTGCGTTTCATTACCGATGCCGTACGATCAAGCGCTTGTGCAATACAAAAGTCGGAAGTAGCCGTGAACAACAACAGGAGAAACCATATCCCACTACTTTTGTAATAGAAATAAAGAGAAAATAATGTTACATAAATAATGCGTGCCAGCAAATGTTTCCTCAAAGACATATAAATAATAAGGAAACCTATAAACAGGAAAAAGAATAACCCACTGCTGAACAGCATCGGCGCATTATGTTGATAGACAAAAATATCCTCTAATTTTTCAAATGAAAAAAGCGAACCGTAATAATCGCAAATAGTCCTCACAAACTCAACCATCTCTTTTTGATTTTCAAATCTCAATTTCCAACTTTCATCTCTTCATTATAGGTTTGCATCAGGGCACGATATAGCAAAGTTCCCTGTTCCCTGTATCCTTCTTTGGAAAAATGGATACGATCCCTGCCCATCAAACCATTTTTATACCACTTGGTACAAGAATTTTTGCCTCCGGTAGCAGCAAACAAATCCCAACAAGCAACACTATCTTTACGGGCTATATCTACGATTACCTTTGCTGCAATCTGGGTATTGCTGTTACGGACATAGGTTCGTTTTTTATTTACATAGGTTCGCTTATAACATTCCGGAGGGGTAGTCAGTAAAATTGCCGTTTCCGGCATATATTTTTTCGCCAGGGAGACAAAAGCATCCACTTGTCCGGCAAATTCATCCCGGTTAAACCGCCGTCCGAAAGTCTCGTTCGTTCCTAAAGAAACAATAAGTAAGGAAGGCTTTAATAAGGCAAGTTGGCGAATATAATTCTCATCCGTATAATTAATAAACATCGCACCATTCACCCCGATAGAATGATATAAAATACCAGGTTTACCATTAGTCAGGTTAAAACCATAATACACATTTTTAAAAGAAGAAGCAGGTAGCAACTGGTCGGTTCCCTGCTTGCGGCGGGTGCTATGTAATTGAAGCGTATCCGTAAGGCGCGAAAGATAAAAAGTATCAGCAACAACATCCATATCACCGGAACCACCAGCCAGATGTGCCTCCACCAATCCCTTCGATGCACCAGCCGGTAACATAGGCATGGATTTCCCGCCCCGGTAAAGTATTGCACGATTAAAATCGTAACCGGCACCATTGTTTGGAGCAATTATCAAATCCAGATTAATTGAAGGGGAAACGGACTGTATGCCAATCCCGCCTATTCCGACCGGGCATTTCTTTACATGCTGGATAGTCCGTCCTGCCACCCACTCTTTTGCCGCAGACGAGATGAAATAATCATCAGGTTCGTTTGTTTTGCTCAGTTTCAAAGGAGCTACCCAACCACGCCCCGCATTTCCAAACCGTTCATGGAAAAGACGCATTACCTTTCCCGAATAATAACCAGCCTGAATATGGGAATCACCCAAATGGACGATGGTAAGAACCGTATCTTTACCCACTTGCAAAGAATCCAAGCCATCGAAAAAACGTTTCAACTCCGAAAAGTCTTTTGAATATTCACTTTCTGCCAATGGTAACAACACGGAATCTTTCTGTGCTCCTACTTTATAGGACAAAGACGGCAAGGATACAGCTTCTATTACGGCATCCGGCCCCGCATCAGTAGTTTCAGAGACTGTATTTCCGGCTCTCCCGGCAAAGGTTGCCAAAGCAATCAGTCCTGAACCGGCCAATATATTAATAAACCACTTTATCTGCTTCATCATAAAAGTCCTTTTCCAATAATATAGCTTTCAATAAAGCGGAAGCGATTTCTCTCCCCCCTCTGAAACTTAAATGTGTATAATCTTTGCTTGCCCAGTTGTTGCCTACAAACCGGACCATGCTGTTTTCTCCTCCCATTGCCCCAAACACATTCCAGAATGCAATGCCTGTACGGCGCGCTATCTGACGTTGGGCATGGAGTAATGCCAGTACCGCCGGCATTGTTTGAAATTCTCCATCAACCTGGTGGCTACGGTCTGAAACTCCTAAAAGCAAAATATCCGCATCCGGAAAACAAGCTTGTACCCGGTGAATCGCTTCTTCCATTCGTTTGGTATACCAGCCATATTGTAACATATCATCACTTATGACATTCAAACCATACTGAAGAATAATCAAATCATAAGAACGTATTTCATTCAATTGCTGACAACGGGAAATGTTCAGGCGGGAAAGTACCATACCCGAATTTCCACGCAGAGAATAATTGTCTACGATCACCCCTGTATTATCTTCCAATGCAACTCCCAGCACTTGCAAACCTTCCGCTTCAGTAAATGAGAAAGACGCTTCAGTAAAAGAGCCCTCGAGTTCATACTGTCGGATAGTAGATGTAGAAGGCAGAACTTCCATTATCGTGTCCCCGTTGCAAACAAGTTGCATATGGGTACTCGTATTTTGCTCGTATAATAATTTGACAGACGAAACCGTCTGTAACTCCGGATAACTTTTCGTTGTTTTTACAGACAAAAAAGCTTCCTTATCCTGCGGACTGAATGTCATACCGGAAAGCGTATAAGCATGATCATGATCCGTCAATATGGATGAAGTTATCCATCCTTTCGCTTTTTGTTCTATAGTCGGGCGAAACTGCGAAGCCACAGAGGTGACCGGAACAAAGCCCACACCATGTCCTCCGAACTTTTTCTGCAAACCAGAACGGAAATCGGCAACAAGAATATCACCTTCGATAAAAGAATCTCCAAGGAAGGCAACCCGTGCCGGACGTCTCTCTTCATGACTGTTTTTAAGAGCTGCAAAAAAACGTTTCAGACCGACATGCCCTACCGAATAATCTTCTATACGGATACCCAAAGAATCAGCCCCCTGCTCGGCATGCATCACACGATAAAGGGAATCACGCAAAACCAGTGCTATGGAATCCATATTCGATACTTTCAACAAAGAATCCCGTATTGTCACCGAATCAATTTCCAATGTATCCGGCTGCTCCAATTGTGTGCGCAATGAGTCAAGGGACGAAGATGAAGGCTTTACCCGCAAATCGGATAACAAATCCACTTTCTTTATTTTCATTCCGAATAAAGAATCCGGCAAATGATACAAACCTAAACAAATAGCTAACGTAATAAACAGCAGGGCTAAAAGCCTGCCGAAACTATTCTCTTTATTCATCTAATCTATTCTTTCGCGGGTACAAAGATAATGATAATATGATGCCATACTTACGTAATTCGCAATTTATGCCTAACTTCACTGCGCATTTGTATAAATATTCAAAACACAATCAAATGGAAGAGCCTAAAAATAAAAGCTGGAAAGTGTTGGAAAGTGAATACCTTTCCCATGAACCCTGGTATACCGTACGTCGTGATAAAGTACAATTGTCCAACGGAAATATTATCCCTTCTTATTACATTCTCGAATATCCGGACTGGATCAATATCATAGCCATTACAAAAGACAAAAAGTTTATTTTTGTCAGTCAATATCGCCATGGCATAGGCAAAGCCTATTATGAATTATGTGCAGGTGTTTGCGAAAAGGAAGATACTTCTCCTCTTGTATCCGCACAACGGGAATTAGAAGAAGAAACCGGATATGGCAAGGGCAATTGGGAAAAAATCATGGAAATATCAGCCAATCCCAGTACCCACACGAATATCACCCATTGCTATCTTGCAACAGATGTGGAACCGGTGGCCGCTCAGCATCTGGAAGCAACGGAAGACCTGACCGTCCATTTACTTACTCTTGATGATGTCAAAGAGCTATTGCTGACAGACAAAATCAAGCAAGCAACTCATGCTGCCCCTCTTTGGAAATATATCGCAGAAAACCACCTGTTATAATTCTGTTTCACACGGGAGCAATTTTATTTCCATTCGATAAAATCTATTTTCGAGGCGGTCAAAAACATTTTTGACCGCCTCGAAAATATTAATGACGCCCTCGTAAATATTTTTGACCACACCGAAAACAAAATACTACGGATACTTTTTGAAAAAGAAACGTGTATAAATTTATTTTCATTGCAATGAAATTTTTATCTTTACCCCACGTTTTACAAACACTGGGCTATGTTTACAAAAAATACAATCTGTATATTAACTGTTATTTTCCTATCGTTTTTCGCTTTTCCACTACAGGCACAGGATACTGTTTATCCTAAAAAAGGGGAAGGCATTACTTTACTTCTCAAGCGTTACGGACGAACCGGACAAGATTACCATAAGCAATTTATAGAACTTAATAAAAACAAACTGGGTCCGGGTAAATCGCTGAAAATGGGTGTCAAATATAAACTGCCTCCAATTAAAGGAAAAGAAATCACAACCCGGAATACAACCCAAAACTCCAACACAAGCAAAGCTAAAAACTATGAACCTCTCTTCGGGAATAAATTAGCCCACTATAAAATAGAATCAAACGAGCTGAAAGGAGCCTGCTTCTATCTGGTAAGCGGACATGGAGGTCCCGACCCCGGTGCTATAGGGAAAATAGGGAAAATACAGTTGCACGAAGACGAATATGCTTACGATATTGTTCTCCGTCTGGCACGATGCCTAATGACAAAAGGAGCGAAAGTCCACATGATTATTCAGGATGCTAAAGATGGCATCCGGGATGACAAATATCTTTCCAACAGCAAACGTGAAACCTGTATGGGAAGCCCTATTCCATTCAACCAGGTACGACGTCTGCAACAACGTTGCGACAAAATAAACAGCCTTTTCAAGAAAGATAAGGAATTATACAAACGGGCTATTTTCGTACATGTAGATAGCCGGAGTAAAGGGCACCAAACGGACGTATTCTTCTATCATTCCGACAAAAGTTCGGAAAGCAAACATCTGGCAAAAACAATGAAAAATACATTCAGTCATAAATATAGCAAACACCAGCCAGGAAGAGGATTCACCGGAACCGTAAGCGGCAGAGGACTTTATGTATTAAAGCGGACTACTCCTCCTTCCGTTTTTGTAGAACTGGGAAATATACAAAACAGTTATGACCAGCAACGCATAATCCTGAGTAATAACCGGCAAGCATTGGCAAACTGGTTATGTGAAGGATTTATTGCAGACTACAAACGCTACAAAAAAATGGTCAAATAATACTTTTCCACAAAATTATTGAGCTTTACCTCTATATAATTCAAGTTAAAACAAGTATATTTGTGAGTTACTAAAAAATCGTTTTAGGCAAAATCATGAATAACTCCTATATATCCCCGTTTGCAAAACCGGTCTACGTTATGTTAAAACCGGTAGGAGCGGTTTGCAATCTTGCTTGTGAATATTGTTATTATCTTGAAAAAGGGAAACTATACCCGGAAGTTAAGAACCATATAATGAGCGAACAATTACTGGAAAAGTTCATCAAAGAATATCTGGAATGCCAGACAATGCCGCAAGTATTGTTCACCTGGCATGGAGGCGAAACACTGATGCGCCCTATCAGCTTCTACAAAAAAGCACTCGAACTTCAAAAAAAATACGGACACGGACGGCAGATCGACAACTGCATTCAGACGAATGGAACATTACTGACCGACGATTGGTGCCGTTTTTTTAAAGAGAATAACTTTCTGGTAGGCGTGTCTATTGACGGTCCACAAGAATTCCACGATGAATATCGCCGCAATAAGCAGGGACTCCCCTCCTTTTATAAAGTAATGAAAGGCATCGAACTGCTGAAAAAGCACGAAGTGGAATATAATGCAATGGCTGTCGTAAATGATTATAATGTGGATTACCCATTGGATTTCTATAACTTTTTCAAAGAAATAGACTGCCATTATATCCAGTTTGCCCCTATTGTAGAGCGTATCGGACTAAAAGCTGACGGAACAAAACTAACGTCTCCCGAGCAAATGGACGCCAACATAAAACTAGCGCCTTTCTCTGTTGATGCGGAAAAATGGGGAGATTTCCTTTGTGCAATCTTCGACGAATGGCTGAAAGAAGATGTCGGAAACTATTATATCCAATTATTCGACTCCACATTAGCGAACTGGGTCGGCGAACAACCGGGTGTATGCACACTGGCACGGACTTGCGGGCATGCCGGAGTAATGGAGTTCAATGGAGATGTTTATACTTGCGACCATTTCGTTTTTCCGGAATATAAACTTGGAAATATCTATACACAAACTCTTACAGAAATGATGTATAGTAAAAATCAATTGAAATTCGGAGCCGATAAATACGATAAGTTGCCCACTCAATGCAAGGAATGCGATTTCCTTTTTGCTTGTAACGGGGAATGTCCTAAAAACCGCTTTATCCATACGGCAAACGGTGAACCCGGTTTAAATTATTTATGTAAAGGATACAAGAAATTCTTCCGGCATGTAGCTCCTTATATGGACTTCATGAAGAAAGAATTATTGGCGCAACGCCCACCGGCAAACGTAATGCAATGGGCAAAAACAAAGTCAATTTAGAATAACAATTATATGAAATTCAACAGACGTGATTTTATTAAAACAGGAGGTATGGTTATGCTTGGCTCATTAGCTGCTCCTTCTTTCTTAGGAAGTTGCATGGATAATGCAGCGAGTAAAGCTGCCGGTATCTCATTCGCGACTAACCACTTCGGGGTTAGTGAAAGTGATATGAAAAAAGTTCTGGCTGCCGCTCTTGAAAAAGGTGGCGATTATGCGGACCTTTTCTTTGAACATTCTTACCGGAACAGTATCGGACTGCAAGACGGCGAAGTAAACCGTGCCGTTTCCAATATCGATTTTGGTATGGGAGTACGTGTTCTGGCAGGCGACCAAACCGGATACGCTTATGTGGAAAATGTAACGCTGGATGAAATGCTGAATGCGGCACGTACGGCTGCACGGATTGCAACAGGCTCGACACCTAAAACTCCGGTTAACCTGACGGAAGAACCTATCGCACAAAATTATTATACGGTTCAGACCCCATGGGACGAAATTGCAGTTAGCGAGAAAAAGCCTTATCTGCAAAAACTGAATGATAAAATATTCGCCTTAGATAAACGGGTACATAAAGTAATGGCTTCTATAGGAGACTCAACTTCGCATATTTTATTCTGCAACTCCGAAGGACAGATGTATTATGATTACCGTCCGATGGTTACATTGGGGGCTGTCTGCATTATGGAAGATAACGGAAAAATAGAAAACTCGTATGCTTCCCGCGCATTTCGTATGGGTGCGGAATTCCTGACTGACGAAGTTATTGACGAAGTTGCGAAAGAAGCGGTAGAAAAAACATCTATCCTCTTCCAGGCCATTAAGCCAAAAGGAGGCGAAATGCCGGTGGTTATGGGTGCCGGCGGTTCTGGTATCTTGTTGCATGAAGCAATCGGGCATGCTTTCGAAGCAGACTTCAACCGCAAAAACACATCCATCTTCTCCGACCAGCTAAACAAGAAAGTATGTAACGAGCATATTAATGTGGTAGATGATGGTACAATTCCATTCAACCGCGGTTCGGTTAATATTGACGACGAAGGTACGCCGGGACAGAAAACTTATATTGTAAAAGAAGGTATTCTTACCAGCTATCTGCACGACCGCATCAGTGCCAAGTACTATGGCATACCATCAACAGGAAACGGCCGTCGCGAATCATTCCGCCAGATGCCTATCCCACGTATGCGTGCAACTTATATGGAAGCAGGCAACGTTACAGAAGAAGAAATTATTTCTACTGTAAAGAAAGGTATCTATGCATCCAGCTTTACGAACGGTCAGGTTCAGATTGGTGCCGGTGACTTTACTTTCTTTGTAAAAGACGGTTACCTGATTGAAAACGGTAAACTGACACAACCGATCAAAGATATCAATATCATCGGTAATGGTCCGAGAGCTTTGGCAGACATTACAATGGTTGGAAACAATTATAAAATGGATAATGGAACCTGGACCTGCGGAAAAGACGGACAATCCTGCCCGGTAACCTGCGGTATGCCGTCTGCTTTAGTAAGTAAACTTACTGTAGGAGGTGAAAATTAAAAAGGGACATAAATCACAGTTAAATTGACAAGATTATGATAACAAACGATAATAAGAAACTGGCACAATGGGCAATGGAATTTGCCCTGAAAAACGGTTGCCAGGCCTCGCGTGTAAGTCTTTATAATGGTTCAAGCAGTTCGATCGAGGTCCGGGATATGAAAATAGACCGGTTACAGCAAGCTTCTGAAAACAACCTGGTTATCCAGTTATTTGTAGACGGACGTTTCGGTGCCATTTCAACGAACCGTCTGGACAAAAAAGAATTGGAAACATTTATCCGCAATGGTATAGAATCTACCCGTTTTCTTGCAGAAGACAAGGCCCGTACCTTACCGGATGCATCCCGTTATTATAAAGGTAATGGAGCAGACCTCCAATTAATCGACCCGAAATTCGATTCCATACAACCGGACGACAAAGTAACGCTGGCCATGAATGTATGCAACGAAATGATGGGAAAAGACGAGCGTCTCATTTCTGCGAATTCATCTTATAGCGATGAAAAGAATTTTAAATATATGGTGGCAAGCAACGGTTTCGAAGGAGAAACTGCATCTTCTTCTTTCGGACTGTCAGCAAGCGTCAGTATCAAAGGCGAAGGGGATGCCCGCCCTGAATCGTATTGGTATGATTCTTCCCTTTATTACGATACATTGGTAAAAGAAGGACTGGGAGGAAAAGCACTTGAACGCGTTCTTCGCAAATTAGGCCAAAAGAAAGTAGCTTCCGGCAAGTACCGGATGGTTGTCGATAATATGAATTCATCCAACTTACTTTCACCGATTGTCGATGCCTTGTATGGTTCTTCCATCCAACAAAAAAATTCATTTTTACTGGATAAATTGAATCAGAAAGTATTGGGCGATAAAATGACATTAATTGATGAGCCACATCTCATCAAATCGGCAGGTGCCCGTTATTTCGATGGTGAAGGTATTGCTACGAAACGTATGCCTGTTTTTGAAAACGGTATATTGAAAACTTATTACATTGATACCTATTCCGCTAACAAAATGGAGATTGAACCGACTATCGCTTCTCCATCTATCTTCACAATGGAGATGGGAAATAATAATACGGATGGGCTGATCGCTTCGGTCAACAAAGGTATCCTTATTACAGGTTTCAATGGAGGAAACAGTAATAGCAGCACCGGCGATTTCTCTTATGGTGTAGAAGGCTTCCTTATTGAGAATGGAAAATTGACACAGCCAATCTCCGAAATGAACGTCACCGGTAATATGATTTCTTTATGGAATAATCTGGCAGAAGTTGGTAACGACCCGAGAACTTCCTCCAGCTGGCGCATCCCGTCATTACTATTCAATGATGTGGATTTCAGCGGACTATAATATTTTCCCACAATAAAAAAGGTGTATCTGGTTATAAATTATACAGATACACCTTTTTTACTTTATATCTTTAGCCTTTTAAACAATAAACTATTAGATGAAGCGACTTTGTTCTATCGTTACTATCACAATAAGTCAGAAGTGATATGAAAGAAATAATCCGTTCATGACTTTATCCTTTATGTCCTTGGTTGTAATACCAGAAATCAAAATTGGCAAACATAGATTATTTAAGTTATGACAAGTTCCATTGGCTTTAAATAAAAGAACGCCCGGACTATCGCAGCCCAGACGCCTATACTCAAAATGAGAAATCTAAGTTTTATAAACGATAGTTCTCTTTGCCTATGATGTGATAGGGATAAATCTTTTACGTTACAAACGTATATAACTTTATTTTTTATCGAAAGGCATTTCCTACCGAAACATAAAAAAACAGTTCTGAAACATTTAAAGAGTAGCACCGAACCAAAATATTACATTTTTTATACCAGACCGGCTCGGATCAATAGAAAGACATCTCAATTTTAAGGTTTTCTGAAAACCTAAATAACAAAAAGAACGTCTGGACTATCACAGCCAAGACGTTCAACAATACAACTAGCATAAAATATAATTGAGTCTCATAATATCCTGGACCTTAGGATCCTGATTGTATAATATCTATTTCAGAGATAAACATACACAATCTTATCCTACAAGGAAATAAACTTCTAACCGAGGTGCAAAAAAATAATACTGAAACCTACTTTTATTTTGCTTAATCTTCTACGATAAAATAGTCTAAACATTTCATTCATATAACATGTTGCTTTTATAAAAACAGATCTATGCTCACTCACTTTTTAAATCTACTGGCAACAATAATAAGTGTAGCAAGCCTTCTTATTGTAACTTATGGCGCATTAATAGGGATTATTGCTTTTCTGAAAAATGAACTGAAAAGACTTTCTGGAAACTATTCAGTAACTAATATCCGAAAATTAAGAGCCGTATTCGGCACATATTTACTTTTAGGATTGGAATTTCTTATTGCTTCGGATATCTTAAAAACAGTATTGGAACCGACTTTCAATGAATTAGCTATTTTAGGTGGCATTGTAATCTTACGAACTATTTTGTCTGTATTCCTAAACAAGGAGATCAAAGAATTGGAGGAAGAGAAATAATGTAAGCTTAAACGTCTTTCAATAAGAAATCAAGACTTGTCTGAACATTTATACCTTAACTATGATTATAAATATAAACAACTATTTTTTTAATATGGAAAAGTCTTTTGAAAAAGGAACAGTATTAGATTTAAAGTCTTTGGTCGATTATTCCAGTAACGGAATAATCAGTAAACAACTAATAAAAAGTAAAACAGGGAACATTACCTTATTCTCTTTTGATAAAGGAGAAGGTCTTAGTGAACATACAGCCCCTTTTGATGCATTAGTTCAGATTCTGGAAGGAACTGCCGAAATCACTATAAACGGGAATAAATTTACAGTCGAAACCGGTGAGAGTATTGTTTTTCCAGTTAATGCTCCTCATTCGGTATTTGCTATTGAGAGATTTAAGATGTTACTAACAATGATAAAAGAATAAAATATAACTGTACACACTTTAAAGTTGTCATATTTATTACAGTTTTAGTTGTACAGACTATATATTTTTGTCTTCAAATTATTTATTAATCAAAATATGGAACAATTACATGCACACGAAGTCCTTCATATGATGGAAGGAAATAGCTATACGGAAGAAACATTAAAAGAGGCCATTATTATGAAATTTGGCAAAGATCAACTTTTTTACACCTGTTCTGCAGAGAATATGAATATCGACGAATTAATTGAATTCCTTAAACAAAAAGGGAAATTCATGCCCTCAAACGAAGGGTTCACTGTCGACATAACGAAAGTTTGCAACCATTAACCTTTATCTGCAAATTGTTTTTGACCCAGCCAAAATCAATATAGAAAGGCAAGAATTGATTTAAGACCTACGATACTCCATTGGAGAGATCCTCATATGTTTCTTAAAAAATTTCCCAAAAGTAGACTGATCAGAAAAATGAAGCTGATCGGCTACTTGTTGTACGGTTATTTGAGGTGCCTTTAATAACATTTTAGCTTCCATGATTAATGCATCATCAATCCATTTACTTGCAGACTTTCCCGTAAGCTCCTTAAGTATCAACGATAGATATTGAGGGGTAATAAATAATTTATTTGCATAAAATGTAACCTGATGTTCCTCTTTATTGTTTTCATACAACAAATTAACAAATCGTTCAAATAGCTCTTCTTTACGATTAAGCCGAGGTTTAATCAGTTTATCATCTTTTTTAATAAAGATATTTGCTAATTCCAGCCAATAACCTAAAAAAGAAATCTCGACCATCTCTTTTTGATAGAAATGAGTATGTTCACTCATTTTAGATCTCATTATATTAAAACATTCGACTAACCTCTCTGTTTCTTCTGATTCTAATCGTATACATGGGTTCTTTCTTATTGCCATATCACTAATAAGAGACGGGTACTTCCCCATATTAGTACACTCTTTAAAAAAATCTTTAGAAGCGATAAGAAGTATAGCTCTATAATCATCGCTGACCTGATCCAATTGGTAAGCATGAGTAGGCATAATTGTCACAAAATCATTTGCGCTAATAGAATAGGGAATGTAATCTAAACAAATTTTAGCAGTTCCTTCTAAAACCAAATTCATCAAAAGAGCATTCAGCCTCACAAGAGACGTACGTTCAACTTTCAACCCACGTACATTAGGATGGCAATCTACATTTACTATTGATAAGACATTCTGGAAGCAGTCTCTATAAACTATATATCTATTCAACTCTTCCAAATCCACTAAGGTTAGCTTCTTCATACTTTTTTATATTAGAATTCTGTGTAAAAATAGGCATTCATTCGAATATATATAAACTACTATTTCATTTAGAACAAGAAATATTTGCAAAAATAGTTCAATTACAATCTTAAGTTTCAATTTAGACTATAATTATCCCCAAACAACCTTTCCTATTTTTATATTATACATATTTTTTGACCAAACAAGTGAAAATAGCTGCCATTTAGTATGTTTGATTACATTCGCAATATCAAAAAACAGATATTTATCGCCCTTTTTTACTTTTGGACAAAAGAACTTTGTATTACAAGCAGTATCTTTACCGTCGAAAACATTTACTAAGTAATACAAAAAACAGATGTCAAAGATTTCTTCAGCAGCTTTTGCAGATACCAAATCACATTATGATCTTCTAGATGGGCTCCGTGGTGTGGCAGCTCTTATGGTCATGTGGTATCATGTATTCGAAGGTTACGCTTTTGCAGGCGGTACTACAATTGAAAATTTCAACCACGGATATTTAGCCGTGGATTTTTTCTTTATCCTTTCAGGTTTCGTTATCAGTTATGCTTATGACGATCGCTGGAGTAAAAATTTCACAATGAAAGAGTTTTTCAAACGCCGTTTGATACGTCTTCATCCTATGGTAATTATGGGGGCCGTTTTAGGTGCTATTACATTCTGCATTCAAGGTTGCGTGCAATGGGATGGAACGCATATTGCCATATCAATGATAATGTTATCTCTGCTTTGTACGATACTTTTTATTCCTGCAATGCCGGGCGTTGGTTATGAAGTTCGTGGAAATGGTGAAATGTTTCCATTGAACGGACCTTGTTGGTCATTGTTCTTCGAATATATAGGTAACATCCTCTATGCCCTATTCATTCGCCGTTTATCTACTAAAGCTTTAACTGTACTTGTCGTATTACTAGGAGCTGGACTGGCTACATTCGCTATCACCGACGTCTCTGGTTATGGAAACATGGGAGTTGGCTGGACATTGGATGGAATAAACTTTGTTGGCGGATTATTGAGAATGCTTTTTCCTTTCTCTATGGGTATGCTTTTATCGCGTAATTTCAAGCCTATTAAGGTTAGAGGTGCATTCTGGATATGTACGGCAATATTGATTACCTTGTTCTCAGTACCTTACTTGGAAGGTTCTGAACCAATCTGCGCTAATGGCATTTATGAAGCATTTTGTATTATCGTAGCTTTTCCTATTCTTGTTTGGATAGGGGCATCGGGAAGTACTACAGATAAGAGATCCACTAAGGTATGCAAGTTCTTAGGAGATATCTCTTATCCACTTTATGTAATACATTATCCATTCATGTATTTATTCTATGCATGGTTGATTAAAAATCAACTTTTCACATTCAATCAGACTTGGCAAGTTGCTCTGGGGGTTTACGTATGGAATATATTGATAGCTTATCTATGCTTGAAATTCTATGATGAACCAATACGAAAGTATTTAGCAAAACGTTTCTTAAATAAGAGATAAGAACAGGAGGTTACTTTATTACAATAAAGTAACCTCTTTTTTAATACAAGATTGAATATCTGGATACAAAAATACCCTTCGGCTATTCAACTAGCCAAAGGGTATTTACTGTGTTTAAGTGAAAACAGGCTCTGGTATAAAGTAAACTTATTCTATCAGAACAAGTTCAAGTATCGTATTATCATCAACACTTTCAGTTATATACTTTATTTTTCAATTGATTCTTATTAGTAACATCTCTGTTTACCAATCACTGCTATTTCCAAAATCAGGAGTAAATAGAAAAACACTCGGGCTTCACAGCAAGAATGTTCTTTAAAAATAATTATATATCCTAACTACTCTAGACTAATATTTTATAAATAATAATCCTACTATTGGATATGCCACCAAAAACAAAACATGTGGCATAAGTACTTTCGAAAACTGTATTAATAGAATTTCCCATATCAAAGCTAAAAGTAATTCTTGTATCCAACCGAACCTGATATTACCATTTAGCATGTACTTGACGAGTATCAATGAAGCCTATCTTCCAGCTACATTCTTATAGAATCTCATCTTATACACCTTAATAGTTCAATAACACCATTTATATTCTTAAAAAAATAAAATTGCTCATTTCATTGATAAATTAATTTGTTCTATATTATAACATTTAACTTAGTTCTAATCGGACTACTACTACTATTGGTAATCAAATATTTTCCTCATTAAAAAAACTCCTGAAATTCAAAATATTGCGTTCTTTAAAAAGTTAATAATAGTTATCTACAAATAGTATAAAGAAAAGAAAATATTGCATTTTCTCAATTATGAAAATCAAAACCTGAAATACATAAAAATGGATTGATATTAAATATCCAACTGGAAATTAAATATTTAATAAAACAAAACAGAGCTTTCCTTACAAGAAAACTGAACTAACTTTGTAATTAAAACATAAGTACATTACATTTTAGTCCGATTAGAACTAAGTCTAATTTAAATTATTTTTACATTTAACAAATAAAACCGCCCCAGCTTTTTATAGTAACTGTTTTAAATAATCATCATATAAATTTAGTTACGATCATGCCATGCTATTTTAGAGAAGCAAAGCCAGTTAAAATTACTCATCATCTTATCAAAGTCATCAAGATTAACTAAACTACTGCGCGGTACATCTCCTGTTTCATCAACTGACATGCCATAGACGGAAAAACTCTTTTCTTTGAACATGATTAAAGCAACCTCCTGCCCTTTCTGAATTTGTGCATTAAGAAAATCCCCCATCAGGCTCCAATCTGTTGGACCGATGAATAATGAAGTTATCTTCATATCTTTTACAATAGAACCTATCGCATAGCTTTCTATCTGTTTGCACTTTGATACAGCTTCATCGAATGTC
Organism: Parabacteroides sp.; assembly: GCA_019417325.1. Classification (GTDB taxonomy): domain Bacteria; phylum Bacteroidota; class Bacteroidia; order Bacteroidales; family Tannerellaceae; genus Parabacteroides. The sequence goes on from DXVO01000032.1 coordinate 219,240, forward strand.
ATAGCAAGCCATCTTTCTCCATTTCCTCGAAAAGAATACGTTCTTGAATTCAGGAGAAGAAAGTGTTTCTTCGCTGATTGACCATTATATTTTCCCCACGTTGAAACATCCATAACCAGGTATCAACGTGGGAATTCCAATTATCTTTATTAAACATAATTGTAATATTTTTTTATTTTTTGTTTAGAGCTAAATAGTTAGACGTTCTATAGTGGCTTATCGTATTTATTACTTCTGCGGGGAAAATCCCGAAATCAAAGAAAAAGGCTAACAAGTCATTTTTAAAACTGTTAGCCTTTTTTTATATCCGTAGCCGATCTGGACTGCTCGCAAATCAAAAAGCACTGCAATTCACATACATATGTTTAGGACAATCTTGTATATCCACCTAAACAAACAAACTCAAAATCTTTATCTAATTTAAGCCTAGCACATTCTTCAAGCTCTGGTTCGTCGCTTAATAGAGATGAATAAGCTACTGTCGTATCATCAACATCCTGGGTATTAACAGGTAATAGGCATATCATAAAGCCATTGCAACCACAAGTACGCAATTTTTCTAAATCAGCATGTACCAATGATGTAAAATCTGATCCAGATAATAGACTATAGCATTTAATTTCACAAATAAGTTCTTGATCTTCGCCTGTTTGCATCATAATATCAGCTCTTCCAGATTTATAAGGATATTCTCTTGTATATGGAATATTGTTCTCAGTCAAAAAACTAGCAAATTCCATTTGAAACCATCCTTCCCATCCTCCTTCCGTCCTTATTGCAATATTTAATTTTGCAATATCAGCTCCAGAAAACCATTGTTTCAATAATTCTGTAATTTTCATATTATATAAATATTATTATCCTACTCTCTTTCAGGCTTTTCGGAACCCACCTATAAATTAACTATCTCTGTAAGCCTACGGTGCAAAGATAGGTTCGGGTTCGGACGGTGGAGAATTTATTATCTGGATGGTACTATATTTCTTGTGGATGACTCTAAATTAGGAGTAGAAAGCAAAAGAACGTCTAGAGCACTTCTCTGGACGTTCTTTCTATTATATAAGAAAATATAACTATTTTGTATAAAGTAGTCCTACAAAATCAGTATTTTTGTCTGGAGCTGTATCCCATTGCTTAGCACATGGCTGCTTATTGAGTAGCACACTCCACATAGTACCAAACCAAAAGCTATAACTATCCCATTCTTTGTTGGTCAAACTGACAGCCTTTGCACGTATGATATAATTTGAATTCCAGAAGGATTCACTTTCATAAAAGAACCCACCATTAGCTACAAGTCTACCTTGCTTTCCAGGAGTATATTGTCTTATGAATCCGACACTTGTAAGAATCTCATCTAAAGATCTTTTTTCTGTTGAACGTGAGTTATAAAACGTATAAATATAATTTATTTCTGCTTGACTTAAAAGTATACTTTTTCCATCTGACGTAAAATAATTTTCTAAAGCTGAAACAAAGACACTTAATTTATAACGTGAGTTTGTATTAGGATATTCACTATACCAAGAGTAAGACATTTTCTGTAAATCTCTATTAAACTTTCTTCCATACATTTCAGGAATATAGCAAATATTCACACCTGCATTATATGTATCATAATTCACCTTATATGTTGTAGAAAATTTTTCCATAGCTGATACAATCTGCGCTAATGATGAAACGTCATCTGGAGATACTAAATTTTCATACATATTTGACAATGAAAATGCGATAGCTAAAAGAGTAATGTCCCTATCTCTGCAATTTTCACGCCATGCAAATGACTCTTGTTCAAAGCCAAAGTACTTTAGAGCATATTCGTCATAAATCTGAAAATAATTCTTTTGCTCTGCTGCAAGAGACATTATCTTTTTAGCGAAATTTATAGTTGAATAATTTGCACTTCCTGCACCATTTATATTTGAATCCCCCCATTTCTTCACTACATCTTTTCTTTTTGATATACGCTCTTCTGAACTCAATGTTTTATTTTTATCTAACGCTTGAAGAGTAAGCCAAGTATCCACGGTTTTTGATTGTAGATTAATGTACATGGTTTCTTTTTCTCTAAAAGCTGCATCATAATTTGCAAGTTTAACTGTATTTGATAGAGTATTTATGGATGTTTGAATATCATCAAGTCTATCTAATATTTCATCAAGTTTTGCTTGGGTTTGATCTGGGATAAAAAGACCGATTATAAGTTCGGCACCAAACCCTCCTGCTTTACCAAATGCCCCTGCTGCAACATTTTTTCCTACAAAAGCCAAAATATCAACAAAATTTATACCTCCAGAAACTTCTCCTGATTTTGTAAGTTCGCTACCTTCATACCATCTTTGGTGAAGACAATCAACATGTCTAGTTGCTGTGGTAACAGAATTTACTTCTGATGGCATTTTTTCTATAATAGCATCATCTAAATGTTTATTACAACCGGTAAAAAACATTGCACAACCAATGGCTAGTAAATTAAAAGACACAACATGTTTCTTTTTCATAAACCATTTTTCTTTCATAATTTAATCTCTTTCTTTAATTTAATCTCCTTGTAACTTAGTCTCTCTAAAATATTATGCATGCATACTTTTCACAAAGTTTTAACCTAGCGCTATGTTAACTAAAATGAAATCTCCTTTTTATTTCCACTGCAAAAATAATCTGTTTTCGCACACAAAAAACACGGTTTTATTTTATTAAATATTTAAATTTTAGTTATTAGGTAACATTCCCTCCCCAATTATGCTCTCTTTATTTTGAAATTCATTAATAGAAACAGAATAACATTTTATTTTAATAATATCATATCAAACAAAACCCAAAAACATCAGTTAACATATTATACATGTACAATACACTAAATCAGAACATATTTTATATACATATTTTAGTTCTACCAATTGAATATTAGTACCTCTAAAAAGCGATTATTAAACCTCGTTGAAATTAACAACTAAAAACAAACGGAGACAATACCGCCCCACTTTCACAGGCAGAGCGGCACAATTACTAACCTAAAAAACTAATACCATGAAAATACTATTTCTTTTTTTGTGCATACCAAGTCAGTAAGGCTGATATAACGCCTCCTATTATCAGAAACCACCACACCGGAACCGGGCGGTTATCCCTCTTCACATCCTCTTTTACCTTTTCTTCTGATTGATTGGATAAATCCATGTTCTTGATTTGTAACCCCTCAGAACCGGATACTGACTGTTTATCTGACAGCTCAGATTCTTGACTGTTCAATTCTATTTCAGTTGTTTTAACAGGGTATTGCTTACCGGAACTATCCGGCCGAGAAAACTCAGTTACAATGATATGTGCCTGCAGGTTCTTATTTGACAATAGCCGCTGGGTGGTCATAGAACTATCTTTCCGGCAAATGCTGTCGGATAGGCTTATATCCGTAAAAACATGCCTTTCCTCCTCTGTAGAACGCTTGGAAGTGCCACAGGAACAGAGAAGGCAAAGCAGTATGAAGTATAAGGATTTCATGGTTCAAACTTTATAGCGTTAATACGGTTAAGTGAATTAGTCAAGACTTAATCTGACAGTTACGCATAAAAAGAATAATTTTGTAACAGAAAACAGATTTAGGTTATGACAACATCAGAAAAGTCATCAAGAACAAATTGGGACTGCTTGAACTCTCCCAACAGTTAGGAAACATCCGTTATTGTTCCTGAGGACATCCCCTTCCTGAATCGGACGAACTCCGTATTTATACCAGTTGGAATATAGGCTGACAAGCTTTTATGAACGATTTGTATTACAATAGAAAAACGGCTCATACCGAAAATCTGAGGGTTTAAAATAATAAATCGTATCTTAGCCTGAGT
>DXVO01000033.1 GCA_019417325.1 Parabacteroides sp.
AAAGCTGAGAGAGGAAAAGGAGTTAGTCGAAAGGCTGGCTCCTTTTTTCGTATAGAGTGAAATGGATAAGCACGGAAAGAAGAACGAGGTACGCGGATGACACGGATAGAGCGGATTGAAACGGATTTTTTAATTTTAAAAATTATTCTTATCCGTCTTCATCCGCCCTATCCGTGTTATCCGTAAACCTCGTTCTTCAATTTTACTATATAAATTTTATGTATAGAGAACAATTTTGTGGAATTATTCCACAGGCTAAGTAAGTATTCAACAACAAGGGAGGAGTTGGTTTGGAGTTGTATTTGTTTAATTATTAGGAGTGTAATGTTTTTTAACGCGATTACTAAAACTTTGGTACGATTATTTCATTCTTAAAATATGATAGTAGATTTAAATCTTATTTATAGGTAGTAGAAATATGGAAGGAGAAAGATTGATTAGGGGTAGTTTATTTTTAGCGATTTTATTGATTTTGACAGCAGGGTGCCGGCGTAAGCAAGAAGCTATGGCTCCGCTTGTTATTGTTGAAAAACCTTCAAAGAAAGATGTGCAGATTTTTGGAGAATATGTGGGACGTATTCGCGCTGCACGTTTTGTAGAAGTTCATGCACGTGTGGAAGGGTATCTGGAGCAGATGTTGTTTGTGGAAGGTAAAGAGGTAAAACAAAATGAACCGTTGTTTATAATCAACTCTGCTTTATATAAAGCGAAAGTGGAAAAGGCAAGGGCACAGTTGAAGAAAAATGAAGCACAGGCAGCTAAAGCACGCCGCGATGTGGAACGCCTGAAACCTTTGTATGAACAACATGCCGCAAGCCAGTTGGATTTGGATAATGCGTTGGCTTCATTGGATGATGCAGAAGCAAATATAGCAATGAGTAAAGCGGACCTGGACCAGGCTTCATTGGAGCTGAGTTATACAACGGTGACATCTCCGTTGTCCGGATATATCAGCGAACGTTTTGTTGATGTAGGTGCTTTAGTGGGACCGGGCGTTAATTCCAAACTGGCTGCGGTGGTAAAGAGCGATACCGTACTGGTAGATTTTAAAATGACTGCCTTGGATTACCTTCGCGCGGAAAGAAGAAATGTAAAATTCGGCGAACAGGATACCACCCGTTCCTGGCAGCCTACTGTAACGGTAACATTGGCGGATGATTCCGAATATCCGGTAAAAGGTATTGTAGACTTTGCCGACCCGCTGGTTGACCCGCAAACTGGAACATTCGGGGTTCGTGCCGAACTACCGAATCCCCAGCAGAAATTACTTCCGGGACAGTTTACAAAAGTGAAGCTGCTTCTCGATGTACGGGAACGTGCTATTGTGGTTCCCCGGAAAGCGATTTCCATTGAAAAGGGTGGAGCCTTTATTTATATTGTCCGCCGCGATAATATAGCAGAAAAGCGTTTTGTACAGACCGGACCTGAAATAGATAATAATATCGTGATAGAACGTGGTTTGGGCGAGAACGAACAAGTAGTTACCGAAGGGTATCATAAATTGACACCGGGTATGCTGGTTCAGCCCGTTCCTGCCGACGACGATAAAGCGATTGAAGCATTAAGAGAGGAGGTTGGAGAATGAAGCCGGGATTTTTTATAGACCGTCCTGTTTTCTCGACCGTACTTTCGCTGGTTATTGTTATTGTCGGGATAATCGGGCTGGTGATGCTGCCTGTGGACCAGTATCCGCAGATTACGCCGCCGGTTGTGAAAATTAGTGCCTCATACCCCGGTGCAAGTGCTTTGACGGTATCGCAGGCTGTAGCAACTCCTATCGAACAGGAGCTGAATGGTACTCCCGGTATGATTTATATGCAGAGTAGCAGTTCCAATTCAGGAGGCTTGACCATTACGGTTACTTTTGATGTAAATGCGAATCCGGATCTTTCGGCTGTAGAAATACAGAACCGTGTGAAACTGGCGGAATCCCGTTTGCCGGCGGATGTCGTGCAGAATGGTATTACGGTGGAAAAGCAATCGGCAAGCCAGTTGATGACTCTGAGTTTGTTGTCCGATGACCCACGGTTTGATGAAATTTACCTGAGTAACTTTGCTACGATTAACGTGTTGGACGTACTGCGCCGTATACCCGGTGTGGGGCGTGTATCCAATGTCGGTAGCCGTTACTATGGAATGCAGATTTGGGTATATCCGGACCGCCTTGCCAATATGGGATTGACGGTAAAGGATTTGCAGAATGCGTTGAAGGACCAGAACAGTGAGTCGGCTGCCGGTGAATTGGGCAAGCAGCCTGTACTGGATGTGGATATCACGCTTCCTGTAACGGCCCGCGGACGTTTGTCGACAGTAAAAGAATTTGAAGATATAGTAGTACGGGCTAATCCGGACGGCTCGATTGTCCGTATTCGCGATGTGGCAAGGGTATCGCTGGAAGCTTCGTCTTATTCAACTGAAAGTGGATTGAATGGAAAAAATGCGGCGATTCTGGCTATTTATATGTTGCCGGGAGCAAATGCTCTGGAAGTTGCAACGAACGTGAAGAATGCAATGAAGGAAATCAGCCAGAATTTTCCGGAAGGACTGGAATATAAATTCCCTTTTGATGCGACCGAATATATTTCACAGTCTATTCATGAGGTGTACAAGACGTTGTTTGAAGCTTTGTTTCTGGTAGTCCTTGTGGTATTCCTGTCTTTACAGAACTGGCGTGCCGCCTTGATACCGACTATCGCAGTACCTATTTCTCTGATCGGTACGTTTGGTTTTATGTTGATAATGGGCTTCTCATTGAATATGCTGACCTTGCTTGGTTTGATTCTTGCCATTGGTATTGTGGTAGATGATGCGATTGTGGTAGTGGAGAATGTGGAGCGTATCATGAATGAAGAAGGGCTTTCCGCCCGTGAGGCAACTCATCGGGCAATGCGTGAATTGTCGGGAGCATTGATTGCCACTTCTATGGTATTGGCGGCTGTATTTGTGCCTGTCAGTTTCCTGAGTGGAATCACCGGGGCTTTGTACCGTCAGTTTTCAATCACGATTGTTGTGTCTGTATTGCTTTCTACTGTGGTGGCCTTGACATTGAGTCCAGCCATGTGTGCGATTATTTTGCGTCCGAGTTCCCATAAGAAAAAGAATATCGTTTTCCGCAAAATAAATGAATGGCTGGCGAAAGGAAATCATAAATATGTGCATTTGCTGAAACGTGCCGTAACGAATCCGAAACGGATATTGGCCGGTTTTGGTATAGCGATTGTCTTTATTTTCGTTCTGAACCGGGTGATACCAACCAGTTTTATTCCGGAAGAAGATCAGGGATTCTTTACTGTTGAGCTGGTGATGCCGGAAGGTGCAACATTGGAGCGTACCCGTAAAGTAACAGACCGTGCCATTGAATTTCTCGATAAATTACCGGCTGTAGCCTATGTACAGAATGTGACGGGTAGCAGTACGAGAGTCGGAACTTCTCAAAGCCGTTCTACATTGACCGTAATATTGAAACCTTGGGAAGAACGTAAGTCATCAGGCATGAAGGTGGAAGATGTGATGGAAGTGGCACGCAAGGAATTTCTTTTCTATCCGGAAATTCTTGCCTATTTCAGCCGTCCGCCTGTTATTCCCGGATTAGGGGAAAGCGGAGGTATAGAGATGCAGCTCGAAGCCCGTGGAGATGCCGGTTGGGAAAATCTGGTGGCGGCAGCAGATACATTTATGCTGTATGCGTCCAAAGCACCCGAATTGAGAGGGGTGTCGTCGGCTATGCAGGCGGAAATACCGCAGTTATACTTTAATGTAGACCGCGACCGCGCTAAATTTTTAGGTATCCCTTTGACGGATATTTTTTCAACAATGAAAGCTTATCTGGGCTCTGTCTATGTGAACGACTTTAATATGTTCAACCGTATTTATAAGGTCTATATCCAGGCAGAAGCGCCTTATCGTGCAACACAGGATGATTTGGGGCTCTTCTTTGTACGGGCACAGAATGGCTCGATGATTCCGCTTACGGCTCTCGGAACGACCAATTATACAACCGGTCCGGGTACTATCAAGCGTTTCAATATGTTTACAACCGCTGCAATCAGTGCGGTAGCGGCTCCGGGATACAGTTCCGGTGAAGCGATGGCGGCTATGCAACGGATTGCCCGAGAACATTTGCCGGATAATATAGGTATAGAATGGAGTGGCCTTTCTTATCAGGAGAAAAAGGCGGGCGGACAAACCGGATTTGTGCTTGCGCTTGTGTTCCTGTTTGTATTCCTGTTCCTGGCAGCCCAGTATGAAAGTTGGATCGTACCTATCTCTGTTCTGCTTTCACTTCCGATAGCGGCATTGGGGGCTTATCTCGGTATTTGGGTAACGGGATTGCATAATGATATTTATTTCCAGATCGGATTGGTTACGCTGATAGGCTTGGCTGCCAAGAATGCGATCTTGATTGTAGAGTTTGCAAAAGTTCAGGTCGATGCGGGGGTGAGTGCTGTGGAAGCAGCTATTCATGCAGCCCAGATGCGTTTCCGACCGATTTTGATGACTTCTCTGGCTTTTGTGTTGGGTATGCTTCCGATGGTTCTGGCAACCGGACCGGGTTCGGCTTCACGCCATAGTATCGGAACCGGGGTATTTTTCGGAATGCTTGTGGCCATTACGGTAGGTATTGTACTGGTTCCTTTCTTCTTTGTCTTTATCTATAAGTTGAAGGGAAAGATGCGATTGGATAATATATTGAAACGGAAAGCAAAAGCCTGATAGAAAACTAACAGTATAGTCTTATGAAACAAAACAAATATATAATTATAATTCTTTCCCTGTTTTTCGTGCTGGTTCTCTCTTCTTGCAAAATAGGTAAGAAATACAGCCGTCCGGAATTGAATTTGCCGACGGAGATTGTGGCGGATGCCGATACGACCTCTTCTGTAGAGAATATTCCCTGGGAGAGCCTGTATGCCGATACGACTTTGCAGCGTTTGATAAAAGTTGCCCTCGAAAATAACAAGGATATGAAAATTGCTGCGGCAAAAATCAAGGAGATGATTGCTTCCAAACGCATTACTTTCGCACAGCAATTTCCTCAACTGGGAGCTAATATATATGGACAGCGGGAAGATTTGAATTATGGGGGCGACAATTTAAAGTCGTCTCCGGAATATGGTGCTAAGCTTGTGCTTTCGTGGGAGCTCGACTTATGGGGAAAACTTCGTTGGGCGAATGAGGCCGGCATTGCGGCTTATATGCAATCGGTTGAAGCACAGCAGGCATTGAAACTGACGATTATAGCCGAAGTGGCGGCAGCCTACTATCAACTGTGTGCACTCGATCAGGAATTGCTGATTGTTCAGCAGACGTTGGAAGCACGCCGGGAGGGGGTTCGTTTGGCGAAGCTTCGTTTTGAAGGCGGGTTGACTTCCGAAACTTCTTACAACCAGGCCCAGGTGGAATTGGCTCGTACGGAAACACTGGTTCCAGCTTTGGAAGGTAAAATAAAAATAAAGGAGAGTGATATTTCTTATCTTCTTGGTGAATATACCGGTGATATTCCGAGGGGGATGGCTTTAAGCAAACAGCATTTGCCGGATGTCCTCCCTGTAGGCTTACCTTCTTCTTTATTGGAACGTCGCCCGGATATGAGGCAGGCTGAACAACGCTTGCGTGAAGCGAATGCGAATGTGGGTGTTGCCCATACCAGTTTGTTTCCACAAATCAGCTTGACAGGTAATCTGGGATTCGAGAGCAAGGAGCTTGGCGACTTTATAAAAAGTCCGGCTTGGTTTATTGGTGGGAGTTTATTGCAACCTCTTTTCGCCATGGGAAAGAATAAGGCGAAGTTGAAAGTTGCCCGTGCCCGTTATGAACAAGAGGTATTAGGCTATCAGAAAAGCGTGCTCGGAGCTTTCAAAGAAGTGAATAATGCGATTGTTTCCATCCGGAAAGCAAAAGAAATACGCCAGTCTTACGAACAGTTATTGAAATCTGCCAATACGTATACCCAGTTGGCCCAGTTGCAGTATATCAATGGAATAACGAACTATATCGATGTATTGGATGCGCAACGTGGATTGCTGGATGCACAAATCAGCCTGAATAATGCCAAGCTGGATGAGTTGTTGTCGGCTGTTTATTTGTATAAGGCTTTGGGAGGTGGGTATAATAATTGACAACTAATTCTTATCTTTGTTGTCTGAAACAAAGATAAGAATTGCAATGCCTCTAAACTTACAAAAGAATTTACCGGCTGTAGAGCTGTTAAAGAAAGAACATATCTTCGTAATGGATTCGTTGCGTGCATCCGAACAGGATATACGTCCGTTGCGGGTTGCTGTGCTGAATTTGATGCCTCTTAAGGTTACGACCGAAACGGACTTGATCCGTTTGCTTAGTAATACCCCTTTGCAGGTGGAGTTGGAGTTTATGAAAATAAAAGGGCATACTCCTAAGAATACTCCGATTGAACACATGCAGGAGTTTTACAAAGATTTTGATGAAATGCAGGATAATTACTACGACGGCATGATTATTACAGGTGCTCCGGTAGAACAGATGCCTTTTGAGGAGGTGAACTATTGGGAGGAAGTGACCGGAATATTCGATTGGGCACGTACGCATGTAACTTCTACTCTTTATATTTGTTGGGCTGCCCAGGCTGGATTGTATCATTTCTTTGGTGTACCTAAATATGATTTGCCGGCAAAGATGTTCGGTGTATTCCGCCACACGATGCGTGAACCTTACCAGCCTATTTTCCGTGGATTTGATGATGAATTTTATGTACCTCATAGCCGCCATACGGAGATACGCCGTGAAGATATTATGAAAGTCCCCGAACTGACATTGCTTTCCGAAAGTGAAGAGTCGGGCGTTTATATGGTGATGGCACGAGGCGGACGTGAATTTTTCATTACGGGACATTCCGAATATTCTCCTTATACATTGAGTGATGAGTATATTCGTGATGTGAATAAAGGCTTGTCGATTTCGGTACCCCGCTATTATTACCGGAATGATGACCCGGCACAAGGGCCGGTGGTCCGTTGGCGTGGACATGCGAATTTGCTGTTTACCAACTGGCTGAATTATTATGTTTATCAGGAAACTCCTTTCAAAATCGAGGATATTAAAAACTTGGGTAGTTTATAAGATCAGTTTGTATGCAATTATCTCCCCGGAATATAGAATTACTCGCTCCCGCCAAGGATTATACTTGTGGGATCGAGGCAATAAATCATGGTGCTGACGCTGTTTATATCGGTGCCCCGAAGTTTGGTGCACGTGCAGCAGCCGGCAACTCATTAGAGGATATTCGTAAACTTTGCGAGTATGCCCATTTGTTTGGCGCCCGTATTTATGTGGCACTGAATACTATTTTGAAGGAGGATGAATTGCAGGAAGCCGAACAATTGATTTGGGATATTTACAGGGCGGGAGCGGATGCCTTGATTGTTCAGGATATGGGGATTACCCGGCTTGAACTTCCGCCTATTCCGCTTCATGCCAGTACGCAGACGGATAACCGCACAGTGGAGAAAGTGAAGTTTCTTGAATCGGCAGGTTTTACACAGGTGGTTCTGGCACGTGAATTGTCTTTGAATGAGATTCGTTCCATATCGGAACAGACATCTGTCCCCCTGGAAGTATTTGTACATGGTGCTTTGTGTGTGAGTTACAGCGGGCAGTGCTATTTGAGTGCCGCATTAAGCGGGCGTAGTGCGAATAGGGGAGAATGTGCACAATATTGTCGCCTTCCTTATACGATGGTAGATGCAAACGGGGAGGAGATAGCGAAGGGTAAGCATTTGTTGTCTCTGAAAGATATGAATCGTTCGGAACAGTTGGAAGCCTTGCTGGATGCCGGAGTTTCTTCATTGAAAATAGAAGGACGGTTGAAAGATATTTCTTATGTGAAGAATGTTACTGCTTATTACCGGAAAAAACTGGATGCTATATTGGCCCGTCGTCCTGAGTATCGTCGTGCTTCTGCTGGTCGCAGTTCATTCTCGTTTGAGCCTGTTGCCGAGAAAAGTTTTAACCGTGGTTTTACCTCTTTCTTTTTGCAGGGTAGAACGGCAGATATAACCGCATTTGATACGCCTAAATCGTTGGGTGAACCGGTGGGAACCGTGAAAGAACTGAAAGGCAATTCTTTTACTGTAGCCGGTTTGAAGCAGTTGAATAACGGGGATGGATTGGTGTTTTTCAATAGTAGGGGAGAACTGGAAGGTTTCCGGGTAAACCGTGTGGATGCTAACCGGGTATTTCCATTGGAAATGCCGGATATTCGCCCCAAAACGCCGTTGTACCGGAATTTTGACCAGGAATTTGAAAAGTTATTGGGTAAACCTTCGGCAGAGCGAAAGTTGGCTGTACGGATGGAATTCATTGATAATGCTTTTGGTTTTACCTTGGGGATGAAAGATGAAACGGGTACATCTGTTTTGCTTACCCGCCCTTTTGAAAAGGAACTGGCTCGCCGTGACCAACAAGAGAATATCCGTACCCAATTATCAAAATTAGGAAATACGCCTTTTGAAGCGACAGATGTGCAGGTTTGCATGTCTGATAATTGGTTTGTCCCTTCCTCTTTATTATCTGATATGCGTCGGGAGGGTGTGGAGAAACTGATAGCTGCCCGGAATATCCGTTATTCGCGTGAGATAGCCCGGAATCAAAAAGCTGAAGAAGAGGTTCCTTTCCCTGAACGTAAGCTTACGTATTTAGGGAATGTGTCGAATTCCTATGCCAAAGCTTTTTATGCTGCTCATCAGGTGGATGAGATTGCTCCGGCATTTGAACTGGCGCCTCAGAAAGAGGTTCCGTTGATGTTTACCAAACATTGTCTTCGTTACAGTATGGGATGGTGCCCTACTTACCAGAAAAATAAATCTCCTTACAAAGAACCTTATTATCTGCTCTACAAAGATACCCGCCTGCGTTTGCAGTTTGATTGCAAGCATTGCCGGATGCTGGTTTATGAGGATGCGGAGTAATAATAGGGATATACGGGTAATAAACTGTTTTTGCTTATAAAATAATTAGTTTGGATAGGTTGTTTCTGCTACTGGTATAAAGTAGTAGCAGTAGATTGTGCATATAATTCCGGATAGTTTTCTTTTGGTGTTAATTATCTCATAATTTGATATTCGTATTTTGTTTGTAAAAGTGGAATAGTCTGATCGACAGTGTGCTTATTTACGAGGGTGGTGACTTAGTTCTAACTGAACTGTTG
>DXVO01000034.1 GCA_019417325.1 Parabacteroides sp.
TTTAACGTAGTCTGCACAGAACTAATATTATTTCTTTTTCCAATAAAACATTCAATTAAATAGTTAACAAGGATGAATCAGACACCACAAAGAACCAGGTTTACGGATGACACGGATTAGGCGGATATAAACGGATTACTGGTTCTTCAATGCGTTTAATAAATAGGGTAATAACAAACATAAACAATTAAATATCTATGAAGATGAAAACGACACTACAAGGTCTATGTCCCCCTATCAGACCGGCACAGACACTCGCAGCAAGCATATACCTGCTTGCTGCCGTGCTGTTTACTTCCTGTACGACAGAAGCAGACAAAGCAGACCGAACATCCGTAGAGGAGACGGATAGCGGCAACAGACGTGAGGTACTTCTTTCCTTTAAGAACAAGCTCACAGTGAAAACAACCAAGGCAGAGACAAAAGCGGATGTTCCCATTGCTACCGAAGAAGAAAATGAAATCGCAACGCTCGATGTATACGTATTCGGAGCTAAAGCAGAAGGCGATGCCTATACCTTCCGCGAACGGTTCGCCTATCGACAAGACGGTTCGGTACTTCCGGCAGGAGCAAAGGAACTTAACCTTACACCAAGTACGGATAATGCAACCACTACAGCACTGTTAGAACTGCAAAAAGGACTCTTTGTCCGCCTTTACTGCATCGCCAACCAAACAGAACTGATTAATCCTGTCGATGGAAGTGTAGTTGCCGATACCTATTTCGCTCCGCTTACTTATGATATGGAAACAGGACTCCTGACAGACGGTATACCGACTGAGCTACAGTTCCGGAAATACCATTCCCCATTATTAACCAATGCCGGGGAGGCATTAGCCTTACCCCTCCCGATGACTGGCGCACAAACTACTCCCATTGATTTGACAGACTTCGGTTCTTCAGCCCGTGTACAGGTGGGTTTTAAGCTAACCCGCACGATGGCACGTTTTGATGTAAGCAATATAGAAGCCGACTCTAAATTCCACCTGGAATCCATCTCGATGGGAAATGGACGGAGAGGTACTACCTTTTTTCCTGTTAAGGTATATGGCGCTACCCCTGCTGTAGACGGGGAGTTAATTACTTATCCGGCACACGCTTTTGAAGGCGACAAAGCAAATACAGGCTTGCAGGTATCCGCTTTCTACAGTTATCCAAGTTTGTTGGAAGATGAAGGTTACCTGATTCTGAACGGTACTTATCAGGTAAACCTGACGGAGAAGAAAGAGGTAACTTATCAGATTCCTTTCAAGCAACAAACCGCCGATGGAGGCTTGGTTGAATTGGAAATCAACCCTAACCACCGGTATACTATCGGTATCACAAAGGCGGACGAATACAGCCTGGACTTTACATTAGATGTAGCCGAATGGAATGAAGGTGATAATCCGGACGACTACAACCCCAATGTAAACGGTGCAGGAGAATTAACCGTAACGATACCCGACCCCTTCAAAGGCGATACACGTTACAGTAAAGACACTCGCACCGTAAATATGTCCCTCAAAGCGGGCAGCGAATTTTATATGGAAATAGAAAGCTCCGCTACATTCACAATACAAAAAACTTATGTGGGAGGATTTTCCGCACAACAATACGACTGGCTGGTGGTTTCAGACCCGGAAACATCGCTCATATCGAAAGCGGAACGAACCAACTATAAGTACACCGTTTCCGTAAAGGACGGTTACGACAAGACCCGCTTTCCCCGTGCCGTAGTACGTATTATGAGCGTAATAGATGCTTCGGAAACGGTCCTGTTTATCGAAGCGATTGCCGCTCCAAAAGTGGTGGAAGTACGGCAGGATGCAGGCAACCGGAATACCTTCGATTTGGACTTGCTGGCGGCATCCCTCTACCGGGTAACCGGCAGCAAGGTAAAGGTGAATATCTCCTGTCCCGACGGTTCAACCATAGCCAGCCTGCCGGACTGGCTGGAGGCTAAAGCTATTGATACAAACGCCTCGGTAATTACTTACGAGCTGTCCCTGAAAGACGGTTCGAGGGATGTGGAAGTGGCAGGCAATGAAGGGGAAGTAGTATTCCAAAATGCCAAAGACAACAGCCTGAATGTGCCTATTACCGTTAAGTTGCTGGATGCTTCGATTACAGCAAACTTCGATGCATTGGGTGGAACCGGCAATACCTATGAGGCTCCCCATGACGCTGTCCTTGGAAACATCCATATGCCCCTTTCCCCCGGAAACAACTTTACCGTATCCACCACTTCCCTCGACGGTGTGAAAATCAATATGGACTTCGGCACGGGACCGGCATGGCTTGCCCATAATGGGGAGGCAGCCTCAGCCAGGGCCGGTGATGTACCCAATACCATCAAGTTCTCCCCGATTGCAGATAAAGCAGGTGAAGGGAAAGTGCAGCCGGTAACCGTTACCTTGCAGAATGCGAGCGGCGGGGCAGACCATCAATTCACCGTTACCCCCAGCTATCAGGCGCCAAGCCTGGCTACTCCGGCTTCTGTCACTCTTCATGCAGCAGCAAACAACAATATCCCTTCAATCACCATCACGGGAACCTGCCCCGGCGGTACAACATTGGAAGGACCGGCATGGCTGACTTATCCGGAAACAGAAACGGCTACCGATAACTTCTCTTATACAGTTAATTTAGACCCGTCCCAAACGGATTTTCCTACATCTGTACCCGCTAATCAAACCATCAAACTGATCAACAAGGCAGACCCGGATAAATCGGCAACAGTAACGGTTAGCTTTACCGAGGCGGATGCATGGCTTGCCGGAGACCCTACCGGGATTGACGCAAAAGATGCTACACTGGGATACCGCGTTGCGGCTTCCGGGAAAACTTTAAATGTATCCGTATACAGTATGTTTACTCCGGAATTGCAGCCTGATTATGATACAAAGTATTGCACAGCCACCAATGATGGGAATACATGGTTGGATTGCTCCAAACTGATAGCCACAGAAGTGGTTAATAACCGACGGAAGTATACTTATGAAGTAGTAGTAAAACCAAGCAAAGGAACCGATGCATCCTACCAGCTTCATAAAGCAGGAATCAAACATAATACAACCTCCATTTGTACCCTCTGGCGTGGCGCTTCTTATGTGGGGTATCCGATGGGGAGTAGTAGTGCTTCTCCTTATTATACTGCTATCAAGAAAGGTGCTTACTATTGGGCGCCCGTTAATTGCGGTGCTACCCGTGTGGCAATAGCTAATGACGGGGAAAACGAGATAGTAGCCGGAACCGGTAATCTCTACCAGTGGGGGCGTTATGATTATACCAACCATGGTGGTCCTACCGCTTCCGGTCCTATAGGTAATTCCAGACCTAACGATCATGTTTTTTATGCAGATCCTAACAGCCCTTTAGCCTGGTTGACTCCTCAAAATAACAGTTTATGGAACGGAAGCAGCAAAGGGATAAACGACCCTTGCCCTGAAGGATACCGTGTGCCTACTGTAGATGAATTAATGTCTATCGGGAATGCGACAATCTATGATAAAAGCAGTGGTTTTTTCATAGTAGATGCAGAGAGTGGCTATCCCCAGATCGTTTTGCCTGCTGCGGGCCTTCGCAGCCCCGATGGTGGTTCGTCCAGCAGTTATTCCAACGGCTACTACTGGTCGTCGTCGGTTCCGTTGGGTAGTACAACCGCCAGCATGGT
Organism: Parabacteroides sp.; assembly: GCA_019417325.1. Classification (GTDB taxonomy): domain Bacteria; phylum Bacteroidota; class Bacteroidia; order Bacteroidales; family Tannerellaceae; genus Parabacteroides. The sequence continues at coordinate 3,656 of DXVO01000034.1, forward strand.
GTACTTCGTCAAAGCTACGTTGGATCAGTACGCGTACGGCAGGGGATTCGCGTATTCCGTTCGCTGTGTGCAAGAATAAAAAAAGGTCGGCGAACCGCCTGTCACATACAATTTATTTGATTCATTTAATTTATTTCTAAACAATATAATATCAACCCGGCAGCCGGGGGATTTCCCGGCTGCCCTAAAACAAATTCAGTATGGCAAATACCTTAAAAGGCTGGCTTACCGACAATACGGTAACCACAGACCCCAACGACAAAATCCTCGTACTCGAAAGTACAGGCAAAGCAGACATGAAGAAAATCTACGAAGAGATGCTTGCCAAAAACACCGGGTTGTCACCGGAAACGCTGTCTCATGCAACCACTCTGTTCTTCCGCACCTGTGCACAGTTGCTGATGAACGGATACACATTAAACACCGATTTGTTCCAGGCATCCCCCCGTTTTACCGGCGTGGTGGAAAGCGGCAAATGGAACCCGGCAAAGAACAACATTTATGTCTCCTTTACCCAAGATAAGGTAATACGCGAGGAAATCGCCAAAACTTCCGTGCATATCCTTGGCGAAAAGAACGACATCATGTATATCCTCGAAGTGGAAGACCGCAAAACCGGATTGAAAGACTGCACCGCCACTGCCGGACGCAACCTCATCGTACGGGGCGCCTCCCTCAAAATAGCCGGGACGGATGCAGCCGTAGGCATCACCCTCCGTAACCTGAAAGATAACACGGTGGTGAAACTGGACGAAGATATGATTGCACATAACAATCCGTCCGAACTGACCCTGTTGATGCCCGCCGATACGGCAGACGGCAACTACGAACTGACCGTCAGCACCCAATACAGCAAAAACTACCTGCTGAAAGCGCCTCGCTCCGCATCCGTAAACATCACCTTCGGGCAGGTGAGTGATGGCGACAAACCCGAAGAATTATAAAATCCCGGGAAGAGCGTTCCCCACCGGCAGGGAAGAGGTATCCCTAACGGTGGGGAAACGGCTTCCCTACCCCTTGGGAATCCCTTTCCCTACTGCTTGTGACGCTTCTTCCCGAATATCAGGACTTTCCTTCATCCGTATTTAACGTTTTTGCCCACCGCTTTTAACACCGATACCTGAAATTTGTTTTCTACCTTTGCTCCCATTGATAAATAAACTTTACCGGTAATGTATAGAATACTCTTTCTTTTATCCATCCTGTCGCTCTGCTGCCTGTCGGAGACATCCGCCCAACGCCAATATGCCATCAAAGGAACCGTAACAGACGCCACAAGCGGCGAACCGGTAAGCTTTGCCAATGTAGTGATATGGAACACCACCCAAGGGGCGGTGACAGACTCCGTCGGGAACTTTACCATCGAAGGGGTGTCGCCCGGAAGCTACCGCCTCCATGCCTCTTTTATCGGCTACAAGCCGGTGGTGACTGCCGAATTCCAGCTCGCTAACAAAGATTTATTTATGCCTATCGAAATGGAAGCGGCAAGCGAAAGCCTGCAAGAGGTGAATATCGTAGCCACCCCTTTCCGTAAAACAGAGGAAAGCCCCCTCGGCCTGCGTGTGATAGGATTCAAGGAGATTGAAAAGAGTGCCGGAGGAAACCGGGATATATCCAGAGTCGTACAGACATTTCCCGGAGTGGCTTCCACCGCCGCATTCCGCAACGACCTGATGGTAAGAGGAGGCGGCCCTTCCGAAAACCGCTTCTTTCTGGATGGGGTGGAGATTCCGAATATCAACCACTTTTCCACACAGGGGGCTTCGGGCGGACCGGTGGGCATCATCAACCCCGACTTTATCCGGGAGGTGAATTTCTATTCAGCCGCCTATCCTGCCGCAAGGGGGAATGCGCTGAGTTCCGTACTCGATTTCAAACTGAAAGACGGGAATAAGGAGAAATTCTCGGTACGGGGCGTTGTAGGCGCTTCCGATGTGGGAGTTTCCGCCAATGGTCCGATTGGCAAGAAAACAACTTACCAGGTATCTGTCCGCCACTCGTACCTGCAACTTTTATTCAATATGATTGGATTGCCGTTCCTGCCGACATTTACGGATGCACAGTTCAAGATAAAACATAGCTTCGACCGCAAAAACGAACTGACCGTCCTCGGATTGGGCGCCATCGATAACATGAAACTGAATACGGGCATGGAAGATATGAGCGAGAAGAACCAATATATCCTTGCCTATCTTCCGGTTGTAAAACAGAAAACCTATACGCTGGGTGCGGTCTACAAGCACTATTCGGGTAAGAATATCTATTCGCTTATCGCAAGCCGCAGCCAGTTGAACAACCGGAACATCAAATACCGCGACAACGACGAGAGCAGCGAAGAGAACCTGACGCTGAATTACCGCTCGGACGAGATAGAAAACAAGCTACGCAGCGAGAATACCTTCCGCTTTCCATTCATCCAGTTGAATGTGGGAGGGAACATCGAATATGCGGAATACAAGAACCGGACGTTTCAAAAGGAATTTACCACCGTTCCGAAAGAAATCACCTACCAGACAGACCTGGGGCTTTGGAAATGGGGGCTGTATGCCACTGCCATTTACGAGAGCTATAACGAACGTTTTACCGCCTCGCTCGGTGTGCGGACGGATGCAAACAACTATTCGTCGGATATGAATAATTTGCTGGACCAGCTTTCGCCGCGCCTGTCCCTCTCCTACCGTATCTGGGATAATATCTATGTGAATGGGAATGTCGGCAGGTTTTACGAACTGCCTCCTTACACGACGCTGGGATTCAAAGACGGGCAGGGCGATTACGTGAACAAGGCGAACGAGTTGCGTTATATCCGCAGCGACCAGGCGGGACTGGGCTTGGAATACCGCCCTTCTTCGTACCTGAAATTCACTGCCGAGGGATTCTATAAACATTACGACAACTATCCGATGTCGCTTATCGACAGTATTCCCCTGGCTTCGAAGGGTACGGATTACGGGGTGCTGGGCAACGAGGCGGTAACCTCTACGGCTACGGGAAGAGCCTACGGGGTGGAACTGATGGGACGCTGGTATAATTACAAAGGGCTGACTTTTATCGCTTCCTATACCTACGTCCGGAGTGAATTTAAAGATGGCCGGAACAGCGGGAAGTATATTCCCTCAGCATGGGACAACCGCCACCTATTTACTTTCAGCGGTACATATGCACTGCCGAAGCACTGGGATGTCGGCGCCAAATTCCGCATAGTAGGCGGTGCTCCCTATACGCCTTATGATGTGGAGAAAAGCAGCTATGTGGAAGCCTGGGATGCCAGTAACAGTCTGTATTATGACTACAGCCGTTTCAACAGCGAGCGCTTGAAACCGTTCAGCCAACTGGATATCCGTGTCGACAAAACATTCTACTTCAAAAAGGTCATGCTGGGACTTTATATCGATATCCAAAATATCCTGAACACCAAATACAGGGAACAGGATGTCTATATAAAAACCGGCAGAATCCTCAACCCCGACGCCCCCAAAAACCAACAACGCTACGAGCTAAAGCCGGTAGAACGGGAAACCGGGGTTTTACTGCCGAGCATTGGGATTATAATTGAGATTTAAGAGAGAACTATTTCACAAAACCTACCTTTGCTCGTGGCTTATCTTGTATTCTCTTTTGCGTTTGCAATTCGGCCAATGTCTGGTTAATCAACTCAAGTTGCATACGGGTATCATCATTTATATCGTTGTAATCAGCAAAGACTTCCTCAATGTACTCTTTGAGTTCCCTCATTTGGTTCTCCAATTGTCCAACTCTGTCCGCCGGAGGATTCAATACCAGATTCCGCATAGCTACAAATGCCCGCATGATACTCATATTTATCTGTATCGCCGTTTTTGAGTTTAAAATACTACTAAGCATTGCGACCCCCAGTTCACTGAAAGCATAAGGATTTCGTCTAACACCCATCTTTATTGAATTGGAGGTCACAATTTGTGACTTCCAATTTTTCGTTTCCTCATCGGTAAGTTGAAACATGAAATCATTCGGGAAACGATCTATATTGCGTTTTACCGCTTGATTTAAGGCCTTCGTCTGTACACCGTACATTTCTGCCAAATCACGATCGAGCATGACTCTAATACCACGTATCTTGTATATCTTGCTTTGTATCAATTGCTGCTGCTCCATACCCTCTTTCTTTTGATTTTATACTAAGGTTTTATTTCACAAAGCCTACCTTTGGTCGTGGCTTATCCTGTATTCTCTTCTCTGCTTGCAATTCCGCCAATGTCTGGTTAATCAACTCAAGTTGCATGCGGGTATCGTCGTTGATGTCGTTATAATCGGCAAAGACTTCTTCGATGTATTCTTTGAGTTCTTTCATTTCCTGTCGAAGTTCTGCAGTCTTATCAACCAAAGGAGCCGCTATCAATTGACGGACAGCTACAAAAGCCCGCATGATATTAATATTCACTTGTATTGCTATCTCACTATTCAATACACCAGACAACATTGCCAGTCCTTGTTCTGTGAACGCATAAGGAAGTTTACGAGTTCCGCCCCAACTTGATGTCGCAAATTGCGATTTCAAGATTTTCCACTCATCAACAGTAAGCTGAAACATAAAATCATCAGGAAATCGTTTTATATTCCTTTTTACAGCCTCATTAAGCCTACGTGTTTCAACCTGATACAATTCTGCCAAATCAAAATCTAACATAACTCTTTGTCCTCGTATCTCGTATATCTTACTTTGTATCAATTGCAGTTGTTCCATGCTCTCTTTCTTTTGATTTTATACTAAGGTTTTATTTCACAAAGCCTACCTTTGGTCGTGGCTTATCCTGTATTCTCTTCTCTGCTTGCAATTCCGCCAATGTCTGGTTAATCAACTCAAGTTGTATACGGGTATCGTCGTTGATGTCATTGTAATCGGCAAAGACTTCTTCAATATTCTCCTTGAGTTCTTTTATCTGGCCTTCCAATTGTCCCATCCTGTCCACCGGAGGATTCAATATCAATTGTCTGGCAGCAATAAACGCACGGATGATTTGTATATTTATTTCTATAGCTATGTCACTATTTAAAACAGAGGAAAGCTGAGCAACTCCATGTTCTGTAAAGGCAAAGGGCATGTAACGGGTACCACCCCGTTTGTTTGAGGTCGCAAATTGCGACCTCAAACAATCATACTCTTCTTTTGAAAGTTCAAACATGAAATCAGATGGAAAACGCCTTATATTACGCTTTACAGTCTCCTTGAGACGTTTTGTTTCCGTTCCGTACATCTCTGCCAAATCAAAGTCAAGCATGACTTTTTGGCCTCGTAGCTCGTAAATCTTACTTTGTATCAATTGTAGCTGCTCCATACTCATTCTATTTTATACTAAAGCCTTTACTACTTCACTGCAATATGTGTACAAGTAATACAGGTCTTGGTTATATCTAAATTACATCAATATTCTTAACAATATCAAACAGATTTAGCTTACTTCACAAAGCCAATCTTTGGTCGTGACGTATTCAGTTTCTTATTCTTGTTCTGCAACTCTGCCAACGTTTCATTGATTAACTCCAACTGCATACGGGTATCATCATTGATGTCGTTGTAGTCGGCAAAAACTTCATCCATATATTCTTTCAGTTCTTTTATTTGGCCTTCCAATTGTCCTACCCTGTCAACCGGAGGATTCAATACCAGATTCCGCATGGCTACAAATGCCCACATGATACCCCTATTTATTTCTATTGCTGTCTTTGAATTGAGGACGCTACTAAGCATGGCAACCCCAAGTTCGGTAAACGCGAAAGGAGCGTATTTGATATTATAACCCCTACTTTTGTTCAAGGTCGCAAATTGCGTCCTTGATAGTTCGGAGGCCTCATCTTTCGTTAGTTGAAACATAAAATCGTCTCCGTCAAACCTTTCTATATTACGCCTTACAGCCTCCTTGAGACGCTTCGTTTCCGTTCCGTACATCTCTGCCAAATCAAAGTCAAGCATGACTTTTTGGTCTCGTAGCTCGTAAATCTTACTTTGTATCAATCGTAGCTGCTCCATACTCATTCTATTTTATGATAAAGCCTTTACTACTTCACTGCAGTATGTGTACAAGTAATACAGGTCTTGGTTATATCTAAATTATATAAAGAATTTTAGCTCTATCAAGCAATCGGGCTAAGAATAAAAAAAGAGGTTAGATTTAACTTCTAACCTCTTCAAGATAGTCGGGATGACAGGATTTGAACCTGCGACCACACGCCCCCCAGACGCGTACTCTACCGGGCTGAGCTACATCCCGAAATGCGGTTGCAAAAGTATAGATTAATTTTAAAATAGCAAACAAATCCATCGATTTTATTAAAATATCGAAGCCTCTTATTACAAAAAACAAGCAAACAGGCTTAGGAAATAAACATTTATTCGGAAAAAGCCTTTGTTTTCAATAAACTATAGAATATTTTACCAGTTTTTAAAATATTGTGTCTTTTATCCCAGACGTTAATTAATTAACTTTGTCACTTCTTAAATCAATTTAGTACAAATAGACTCTCCGAGTATTTTTAAATTATGGAAAACATAGAAACAGGTTTATTATTGATGGCAGTCGGAATGACTACGGTCTTCGCTATCCTGCTTATCGTTATTTATTTAGGAAAAGGTTTGATAGCCTTAGTTAACAAATATGCCCCGGAAGAAGTAACAAGCAAAATAATGACATCCGGTTCACAGACCACTAAAAGCAATACACTTTCCGGTCAGGAAACTGCTGCTATTGTTTCTGCTGTCAGTTTGGCTACCCGGGGACTGGGAAAAGTGATTAAAATAGAAAAGATATAATACTACTTTATTACCTATTATCATGAAAAGAGAAATCAAATTCAGTTTGGTCTTTCGCGACATGTGGCAATCAGCCGGAAAATATGTACCGAGAGTCGACCAACTTACCAGCGTAGCCCCAGCCATTATAGAAATGGGATGTTTCGCTCGCGTAGAAACCAATGGCGGAGGCTTTGAACAAGTCAATTTATTATTTGGAGAGAATCCTAATAAATCAGTCCGCGAATGGACAAAACCGTTTCACGAAGCCGGCATACAAACACATATGTTGGATCGCGCCTTAAACGGATTACGCATGAGCCCGGTTCCGGCTGACGTGCGTCAATTGTTTTACAAAGTAAAGAAAGCACAAGGGACGGATATCGCCCGTACTTTCTGCGGATTGAATGATATCCGTAACATTGCCCCATCTATCGAATACGCCAAAGCTGCAGGCATGATTTCACAATGCAGTTTGTGTATTACGCATTCTCCGGTACACACCGTAGAGTATTACACCCAAATGGCTTACGAATTGATTAAACTGGGAGCAGATGAAATCTGTATCAAGGATATGGCAGGCATCGGACGCCCGCATACACTGGGGCAGATCGTAGCCAACATCAAAAAAGAATATCCGGAAATTCCTATCCAGTATCACAGCCATGCCGGCCCGGGTTTTAATGTAGCCTCCATCCTGGAAGTTTGCAAGGCGGGCTGCGATTACATCGATGTAGGTATGGAGCCTCTGTCGTGGGGTACAGGACATGCCGATTTATTGACAGTACAAGCCATGCTGAAAGACGCCGGATTCCAGGTTCCGGAAATTAACATGAACGCTTATATGAAAGTTCGTTCGATGATACAGGAGTTTATGGATGACTTTTTGGGATTGTATATCAGCCCGAAGAACCGCTTAATGAACTCTCTGTTAATCGGCCCGGGACTGCCCGGTGGCATGATGGGCAGCTTGATGGCAGACCTGGATAAGAATCTGGAATCCATCAATAAGAACCATGTCAAAAATAAACGTCCGGTTATCTCACAGGATGAATTATTAATCAAACTGTTCGATGAAGTTGCTTATGTTTGGCCACGCGTAGGTTATCCCCCATTAGTAACCCCATTCAGCCAGTACGTTAAGAACCTGGCATTGATGAATGTCATGCAAATGGAGAAAGGGAAAGAACGCTGGAGCATGATTGCCGATGACATTTGGGATATGCTCTTAGGTAAGGCCGGTCGCCTGCCCGGACCATTGGCTCCTGAATTGATTGAGAAAGCAAAAGCCGAAGGACATAAGTTCTTCGAAGGTAATCCACAGGACAACTATCCGAACGCATTAGACAAATATCGCAAACTGATGAACGAAAAGCAATGGGAAGTGGGCGAAGACGAAGAAGAATTATTCGAATACGCCATGCACCCAGCTCAATATGAAGCTTATCGTTCCGGCAAAGCAAAAGTGGAGTTTAAAGCAGATGTCGCCAAACGCAAAGCTGAGAAAGAAAAGTCAGCCAACCCAGCCCCTGCAGCACCGGCTTCCGTATCACCATTGCCTACTACCCCGCAAGTAATGACCGTGGATGTAAACGGACAAGCATACCGGGTAACTGTTGCCTTCGGTGAAAACAATGCAACTGCCCCGAATGTCCCGGCAGCAGCTTCAACTCCCGTAACTCCGGCAGCTCCGGCACAAGGTGAAGGAAAAGAAGTGCTATCTCCTTTGGAAGGTAAATTCTTCCTGGTAAAAAATGCTTCCGAAACACCGGTCCAAGTGGGAGATACGGTGAAAGAAGGAGACGTATTATGCTATGTAGAGGCAATGAAAACCTACAATGCCGTACGTGCTGAATTTGGCGGAACAATTACAGCTATCGGTTTTAGTTCCGGTGATGCTGTTTCAGAAGATGATGTTTTAATGACAATCCGATAATGAACGAGATATTCCATAATTTATACCAGATGACTGCGTTCAGCAATATCATAGCTGAACCGCAGTTCCTGATCATGTATGCCATCGCCTTCATATTACTCTACTTAGGAATCAAGAAACAATATGAACCTTTGCTGTTAGTACCTATCGCATTCGGTGTATTATTGGCCAACTTCCCGGGTGGCGATATGGGCGTTATACAAGCGGACGAAAATGGAATGATCAACGTACACGGAGTGATGAAAAACATCTGGGAAATGCCTTTACATGACATTGCACATGAATTGGGATTAATGAACTTCATCTACTATATGTTGATTAAAACAGGTTTCCTGCCTCCTATTATCTTTATGGGTGTAGGGGCATTGACAGACTTCGGCCCGATGTTGCGCAATCTGCGTCTTTCTATTTTTGGAGCTGCTGCACAACTTGGTATTTTCACCGTATTATTAGTAGCTATCCTAATGGGATTTACCCCTAAAGAAGCTGCTTCTTTAGGAATTATCGGAGGAGCAGACGGACCGACAGCTATTTTCACAACCATTAAACTGGCACCTCATTTGCTGGGGCCTATCGCAATCGCCGCCTATTCTTACATGGCATTGGTTCCGGTTATCATTCCTTTGGTAGTTAAACTATTGTGCAGCCGAAAAGAACTGTCGATAAATATGAAGGAACAGGAAAAGAAATATCCTTCAACCACAGAAATAAAGAACCTGCGTGTCTTGAAAATTATTTTCCCTATTGTGGTTACAACAGTCGTTGCTTTATTTGTTCCCAGTGCCGTTCCTCTGATCGGCATGCTGATGTTCGGTAACCTGGTAAAAGAAATCGGGACCAATACATTCCGTCTGTTTGACGCTGCATCGAACAGCATTATGAATGCCGCGACTATTTTCTTAGGGTTATCCGTTGGAGCAACTATGACATCCGAAGCATTCTTGAACCTGACAACCATAGGAATCGTGATCGGTGGCTTCCTTGCATTTGCATTATCTATTGCCGGTGGTATTTTCTTCGTTAAGTTTGCAAATTTATTTACCAAGAAGAAAATCAATCCGCTGATTGGTGCAACCGGATTAAGTGCCGTTCCAATGGCATCCCGTGTAGCTAATGAGATTGCCTTGCAATATGACCCGAAGAACCATGTATTGCAATATTGCATGGCCAGCAATATATCCGGCGTTATTGGTTCTGCGGTGGCAGCCGGTGTCTTAATTTCTTTCTTAGGATAAAGAAATACGTCCCAATGTAGTTTGATTACAGGGATAAATATCTAAAAAGCCTTTTATGTAGACCTGCACGGTTCACATAAAAGGCTTTTTTGTAGAATAAACATTCGCAAGAATGGGATAGAAGCATAAGACTTCTTATCCGCCAAAGCTCTCCCGGTAAAAATCTAATGCTTCGAGGATTGTTTCTTTGCTTACCTGTTGGTTAATACGAACTTCTCCTACTGAAGCAAGCAGGGTAAAATTGATGATACCGGCTTCATTCTTCTTATCATGTGTCATCAGTTCATAAAGCGTATCGTAATCCTTACAATCGAATGTAAAGGCCGGATAGTATTCCTTGATATAATAAACCACCTGACTCAGTTTGTCCATTGGGAAACTGCACAATTTATGCGACAGGTACAATTCACTGATAATACCTGCTGCGACCGCATGACCATGTAACAACGGACAGTTCTTCTTAAATGAAAGACTTTCATAAGCATGACCGATTGTATGGCCAAAGTTCAGTGCCTTACGGATACCGTGCTCCTTCGGGTCTTCTTCCACAATCCGTTCCTTTACGGCAACAGACTGTGCCACCATCTTATTCAGGAATTCATAATCGAACTGAGCATCCAAATCAAACAACAGCACAGAGGCATAAATATCCATCGAACTTATCAGCGCATGTTTAATCATTTCGGCATAACCGGACAACAGATTATCACGGTCCAACGTACGCAGGAACTCGCAATCGATAAATACACATTCGGGAGGATAGAAAGAGCCGATTTCATTTTTCAAGCCGTTAAAATTGATTCCGGTCTTCCCTCCTACGGCAGCATCAACCGAAGCCATTAGCGTGGTCGGGATATTAACCGTTTTCAAGCCACGTTTAAACGTAGCACCGGCAAAGCCACCCATATCCGTTATCATTCCTCCGCCCAGATTTACCAGCAGGGAGTTGCGGGAAGCTCCTTCATTAGAAAGACGGGACCAGATGTGTACCACCTGTTCCAGGCCCTTATGAGTATCTCCGGCTTCAACCGTGATAACCGGTGCATTTTGGAATGCAGGAATATCTTTAACCAGAGGATAGCACTTTTCCTGAGTATTTGTATCGGTAAGAATAAACAGTTTATCGTAATTCAATACAGAAAGGAATTCCTGTAAATCAGCTTTCAACTCCTTACTAATCACAACTTTTTGAGCAGCCATATACTTTATTATTTTACTTCTTGAATGACAAAGGTATTATTTGTAATCCGATTATCAAAGGACTTTACCATTACAAAAGAATAGCGACTGATGGTATTACTCCTCATAAGGGAAGCAAATGCCACCAGCCGCTATGGATATTTCTTTCCTGATTTATTTGGACTTGTTCAATACATTATATCCGGAAACAGTCACATTCGGCTTATTACCTCTTGTATCTTCGTCTTTCCAATGGATATTAACTTCTTTCTTTTCACCCGGAAGTAATGAGAAATAGTTATCGGTATAGAACACCGGCAGGAACTGCAAGCCATCTTTTTCGCCTACTACATTTATGCGAATCATTAAAGCCGGAGTAGATGTCGGATTTTCCAGAATTGCCTTCGCACTCCAGGTACCGTCTGCTTCTTTATTGACAACAATATCAGTACTTAAATCTACCTTCGGAAGTTCACGTAATGCCTGGTAATTATTTTCTTCCAAACTTCTGTGATAGAAGTTATCGGAAACCACCTTGCCATTTTCTGTCAATATCATTTTGATGAAATGGACTTTCGACAGGTTTTCCGGGAATTCCAGCTTGATACATTTATTGGTTGTATCCTCATTGCTATCAATCTTCACCTCTTTTTCCCAGGCAACAGAAGCATCCATATTCAATATCTGAACTTTGGCGGTCAGGTCTTTACGGGTACCGGCGCTGTAGTTGACGACTTCTACCTCATCAGTTGCCGGATTCCATTGAATGTGCAACGGTTCGGATGCTTTCTTGATTGCAAAGTAAGCGGCTGTAGGTTCAAAGTAGTAGTCGTAGGTCTGCCATACCATAGAAGGCCAACAAGGATGGCTCATCCACATCAACAGCCCTTTACGGTTCTTACTTCTGGACTCGAACAAACTACGGTGACCGTCATAATTTACCCACTGTGCCAGTTCGGCAAATTCTTTGGCACTCTGCGGTTCTCCATATCCTTTTGCTATAATCTCGTTAAAGGAAGTACATCCCTGTGCACCTTCACGTGTATAATCGTGCATACCCCATTCGTTATCCTGGGGCCAGATTCCTTCCGGCGAGAAAGTACGAAGCATACTTTCATAAGTCATTACGTTCGGCATACCACGTTCACTGTGGAACTTGTCATTACCGGTTTCCAGTGTGAAATATTCTTTTGCAGGAAGCATACGGTAAGGACCGTGTCCGCTTACTACATCATCTGCCGAGCTGGAAATATAATGGATACCCGGATGGTCTTCTTTTACAATCCGGCGCAGTGCCTTGTCAATCTGTTCAGGAGGGAAGCCTTCGTTACGTCCGCAATACAGGCCGATGGAAGCATGGCTACGGATTCGTTTCACATAATCTTCCGCATTATCAATAAACATTTCCGGATAATAAGGATCGGGTCCGTCGGCAGGATTTGCTAACCAGAAGTCTTGCCAAACCATAATACCATGACGGTCGCAGGCATCATACAATTCCTCATCACCTATCATACCAACCCAGTTGCGCAACATGGTAAAGTTCATATCTGCATGGTAAGCTACGGCAATATCATATTCACGTCCGCGATAATTCAGATTCGATTCACTAAATCCCCAGTTACCACCGCGGCCGATAAAACGGCGCCCATTGATAAAGAGACTCAGAATATGGTTATCTTCGTTGAAAGTCATCTGACGGATACCGACTTTAAAGTCTTTAGCATCTGAAACCTTATCATCAATCTTGAAAGTGAAGTTCGCATCGTATAAGTTCGGTTCTCCATAGCCTTTAGGCCACCACAGACGCGGATTCTGTACATTCAACTGGGCAAAATCCTTTGCATCGAAAACAACCGTTTTCTCTTCTCCGGCAGCCAGTTCAACCGGTTGCTGGAAAGTAATATCACCAATCTTGCCTTCCAAAATACCTTTTACTGCATTTGCATCGTGGTTCTTCACTATCACCTCTGCAGTTAGCTTGGCAGAAGTTGTATCCGGCAATGGCAGTACGGATTGGACTAGCGGGTCTGCAACCGTTACTTTACCTGTTGTCGTTAAAGAAACATCATTCCATATACCGATATTACGTCCGCGTACAGTCGGAATCCAGTCCCAGCCGATTGTAGCATGGAATGTAGGATTATCAGCACCCAGGATACCTCCGTTGAAGTCCGTGCTCTGTCTGTTCTTTTCCTTGATAGCACCGATATGGGAGTTTTTAATAATTTCTACGGCAACCACATTCTTACTCGGAACAACCACATCCGTGACATCGAATTTACCACGTTTAAACGCACCTTCGATACGACCTACCTGTTTTCCGTTTACATAAACATTCGCTTTCCAGTTGATACCGTCAAAATTCAGGAACAAACGATCCTGCTTAAATCCTTCCGGCACTTCAAATTCATCACGATACCAGAAATTGGAGTTGAAGAAAGATTCGGATACATGCAACTGATTATCGGCATAATCGGGATTAGCAATAGCCCCTATATTCTTATAACTGCTTAATACAGTACCCGGAACGGTTGCTACAACCCAGTTTTCAGGCTTGAAGCCTGCGGTCGATATTTCCGCACCTGTAGCAGCAACCTCAGAAGCACGCTGAAGTTTCCAGTTACCTCCGGACAAATAGATTTTATCTTTTGATGCGGCAGGCATCGCAACAGGCTGAGGAAGCAAGCCTCCTTTACCCATGACTTCTATTTCGCTCAGGATATAGTTCTTGCCATTACCAGGTTCTTGCATCAGAAGACGCACATAACGTGCCTGTTTTTTACCATTCAGAGAAATTTCATCTTTCAGTTCATCTCCGCCAGGTAATTCAGCCACATCGGTCCACTGCAAGGCATCATCAGACACCTGTATTTTACCTTTTACGGCTTTATTGACCCAGTGTAAGATCACTTTATCAAATTCTGAGCGACTGCCTAAATCCACATACAACCATTCTTCGCCGGGTGTAGCACTCATCCATGCACTGTTGAAGAACTGGGAGGGTTTCATTTCCACCAGTTCGCCTTTATTATAGAAGTTTGCCTCTGTAAACACCCAATCGTGCGCACCTGCCATTTTCAACAGGACGCGATAATCGGAATAAGCGGTTCCTTTTTTGAACGGTATTGTTTCATCCAGTTTACGAACCGGCATGGATACTTGTTCTGTTTGTTTATTCGGGTCGGTCACCGGGACACGATAGGACAAGGCTTTACCCGGCAGTCCGTTACCGCTTAGTTTTCCTAATTCCTCCCAGTTCTTTCCATCATTGGAACCCTGGCAAATAATTTCGTAGCCTCCTTTTGCCATCTTATCATCATAGATAAGCGTTCCGACCAACGATAGTTTATCGGCTGATTCGCTATAATTATTCAGTGTAAACTGAAAATAAGTATCGGCACCTGAAAATGTATTTCTTGAATAAGGACCTTCATCTATCATCCACTCACGTTCGCGTCTGGGAGCGGCGCCTTCGGGAGTTAAAAGATCCAAATACTGCGGTTGTTTATCAGTTACAATACCATCTGTCACCAACTGGGCAGTCAGATTATAATCGTGACTGGACGAACCGAATGCTGAACGCAAAAGGGCGATATTCCGGTAATTTTCTTTGTCCGGAGCCAGAGATGGTGAAAAATCCTCTTTGGGATTTCCGGGATATTGACCAATACCGCGCGTATAATAATCCGAACGTTCAAACGATTCGGCTGTTGTACCCGCACCACTACATCCTCCTAAAAGAGATATGGCAGCTATCGCTCCACAAAAGGTGAACATACGAGTAACTCTTTGCTGTTTTTTGCCTAATTTCATATTATATGAGCTATATAAGTTTCGACAAATGTACATTAAAAACTCTGTTTTTTAGGAATGTATAAATAAAAAAAAGGCTAAGCTGAACGTTCAACTTAGCCTTTCATATAAAATTCCGTCTACTTTTTATCTTATTTCAAGCCGGCATTTTCCAATATCAGCTCGATTGCCTGTAACAAACCGCCAGGATTCTTGCCGCCTGCCGTAGCAAAATGAGGCTGTCCGCCACCGCCGCCCTGAATTAACTTGGAAGCGTCTTTTACCAGTTTACCGGCATTCATGCCTTCTGCAACCAAAGGTTCGCTTAGCATAACCATCAATGCACATTTCTCACCGTCACGGATACCGGCTACAAAAAAGACCTTTTCGTCGGTAGCGCTCTCTCCTTTAATCTGGAAAGCAAGGTCTTTAATAGCATCTGTATTCGCTTCACCACGGAATACAATCAGTTTTACGCCATTACGTTCTTCAGCCTTAGCAATCAGTTCTTTCTTCAACAACTGGACTTTTTCCTTTACATAATCGCCTACCTGTTTCTTCAATTCAGCATTTTCTTCAATAGCTTTCTTGATGGTCTGCGACAGGTTCGGCACATTATTGAACATCGCACGCAATTCACGAAAAGCATCCTGCAATTTGTAGGTATAGTCTTCTGCACCTTCGGCTGTAACGGCTTCAATACGACGAACACCGGCAGCAATAGAGCTTTCGCCGATTACACGCAATGAACCGATCATACCTGTTGCCGGGATATGTGTACCACCACACAATTCGATAGAATTACCGTATTTTACCACACGAACCTCATCGCCATACTTTTCGCCGAACAAAGCCATCGCTCCTAATTCTTTAGCTTTAGCTATCGGCATATTACGATGTTCCTCCAGCGGATAGTCGGCACGGATTTTTTCGCTAACCAGCATCTCCACTTTACGGATTTCTTCATCCGTCACTTTCTGGAAATGAGAGAAGTCGAAACGCAAAGTATCCGGAGATACATAAGATCCTTTCTGTTCAACGTGTGTACCCAATACCTCACGTAAAGCTTCGTGCAACAAGTGGGTTGCAGAGTGATTACATTCGCACTGGATACGTTTTTTCTCATTTATCTTTGCTGTAAATGTAGCGGTTACATCTTTAGGCAATTTAGCTACCAGATGAACCGGCAGGTTATTCTCGCGTTTCGTATCGATTACATCGATTTTTTCGTCGTCAGCTATCAACCAACCAGTATCGCCTACCTGACCACCCATTTCCGCATAGAAAGGAGTCTGGTCCAGTACAAGCTGATACAGTTCCTTATTCTTTTGCTTAATCTGGCGGTAACGAAGAATTTCCGCATCACATTCAAACAAATCGTAACCTACGAATTTGCATTCGCCTTCTTTCAGGATGACCCAGTCACCTGTTTCGATGGCAGCAGCATTACGCGCACGCTCTTTCTGTTTCTGCATTTCCACATTGAACTCTTCAATATTGACTTCCATGCCATTTTCACGAAGGATCAATTCTGTAAGGTCTAACGGGAATCCGTATGTATCATATAATGTAAAGGCATCCACACCGCTGATAACGGTTTTTCCTGCAGCCTTTGTCTCTTCCATCTTCTTATCCAGCAAACGGATACCTGTTTCCAGTGTACGCAGGAACGATTCTTCTTCTTCCTTGATAACCTTTTCAATCAAAGTCTTTTGAGCAATCAGCTCAGGATAAGCATCACCCATTGTCTCAATCAGGACAGGAAGCAGTTTGTACATAAAAGCTTCTCTGCGGTCCAGGAATGTATAACCGTAACGAACGGCACGACGCAAAATACGACGGATTACATAACCGGCTTTTGCGTTGGAAGGTAACTGGCCGTCGGTGATAGCAAAAGCAATCGTACGGATATGGTCGGCTATTACACGCATAGCCACATCCTGCTGCTTTTCTTTTCCGTATTCGGTTCCTGCCATTCCGGCTATCACCTTGATAATCGGCTGGAATACATCCGTATCATAATTGGATATCTTACCCTGCAATGCCATACACAAACGTTCGAAGCCCATACCGGTATCGATAACCTTTGCAGGAAGCGGTTCCAAAGAGCTGTCAGCCTTACGGTTATATTGCATGAATACCAGATTCCAGATTTCAATTACCTGGGGATGATCTTTATTTACCATGTCCTGTCCGGGAACAGCCGCCCGTTCTTTTTCAGAACGGAGGTCAATATGGATTTCGGAACAAGGGCCGCAAGGACCTGTATCTCCCATTTCCCAGAAGTTATCGTGTTTGTTTCCGTTAATTATATGATCCTTCGGCAGAAACTGTTCCCAATAACCGGCAGCCTCGTCATCACGGGAAAGACCTTCGGCAGGACTTCCTTCAAAAACGGTGGCATACAGGCGGTCCGGATTCAATTTCAAAACCTCTACCAGGTATTCCCATGCCCATTCGATAGCTTCTTTCTTGAAATAATCACCGAAAGACCAGTTTCCGAGCATTTCAAACATGGTATGATGGTACGTATCATGTCCTACTTCCTCCAAGTCATTATGCTTACCGCTCACACGAAGACATTTCTGTGAATCCGCGACGCGGGGATATTTACGGGGTACGTTCCCCAGGATTATATCTTTAAACTGGTTCATACCTGCATTGGTAAACATCAATGTAGGGTCCCCCTTCACAACCATCGGAGCAGAAGGTACAATCTGGTGCTGCTTGGATGCGAAAAAGTCTTTAAATGATTCGCGGATTTCTTTTGCTGTCAACATAATCTATTTCTATATAGTCTTAATATTCTGAAAAACAATTTGCAAAAGTACAGCAAATTATTATTTTTGCCATATCCAAGCAAGAAAATATTCAATGAAACTATTCAAAAGCCGTAAAACATACTACTTATATAATCCGAACACACTTAGTTATGAGCGCGTTTATCCCTCTGCCAAAGATCGCTTCTTCGGGGTGCTCCGCCATCTGAGTATAGGTATTATTATTGGAGTCGGGGCTTTTTTCCTTTTATCCAAGACCTTTGACTCGCCGGTAGAATCTTTATTGAAAAAAGAAAATAAATTACTGCAAACCCAATATGAGGTGCTTTCTCTTCGTCTGACCACTGCCATGGAAGTTCTGGACGACATTCAACAGCGCGATGAGAATTTGTACCGTGCTATTTTCCAAGCGGAATCTATTCCCGAATCGGTTAGAAAATCCGGTTTCGGAGGATCCAACCGGTATGAGCACCTGATGAGCCTCTCCAATGCAGACCTGGTAGTTGCCACCACCAAGAAAATGGATATGCTGAGTAAACAGCTCTATATAGAATCCAACTCACTGGATGAACTTATCTCCTTGGGAAAAAGCCAGGAAGAACGCAGCAAATGTATTCCTGCCATCCAGCCTATTTCCAATAAAGACCTAAAACGAACGGCATCCGGTTATGGCGTACGTATCGACCCGATTTACCGTACCCCGCGCTTTCACTCAGGTATGGACTTCTCGGCCAAAGTCGGTACGGAAATCTATGCAACAGGCGATGGTGTAGTTACCTTTGCCGCATGGAAACAAGGTTATGGTAACTGTTTGGTCATCAATCATGGTTACGGCTACGAAACCCTATACGGACATATGAGTAAATTCAAAGCACGTGTCGGACAAAAAGTGAAACGTGGTGAAGTAATCGGTGAAGTAGGAAATACGGGAAAATCCACCGGTCCCCATTTGCATTATGAAGTAATCGTACGCGGAAAACATGACAATCCGTCCAAATATTATTATATGGACCTTACTCCGGAAGAATACGACCGTATGATTCAGATTGCGGATAACCACGGTCAGGTTATGGATTAAACAACTCAGCAATGGCATTGAATAAAGACAAAAACCTAAAGCTCTATTTCTCTATCAGCGAAGTAGCGCAAATGTTCGACATCAACGAATCGACCCTGCGTTTCTGGGAAAAGGAGTTCGACATTATATGCCCGCGAAAAACGGCAAAGGGAACCCGTTTCTATAAACAGGAAGATATCGACGCCGTCCGTTTGATATTCCATCTGGTAAAGGAACGCGGTATGACATTGGCCGGTGCTCGCCAGAAACTGAAAGATAACAAGGAAACCACCATCCGCCAGGAAGAAATTGTCAATAAATTAAAGCAAATCAAAGAAGAGCTGATATCCCTGAAAGATGCCTTCGAAATGCTCGACCCGGCAAAGTAAAAAATCTCATAATTAAAAACGACAGTAAACAATTGGCAAGTTACGGCAGAAAACCGTACCTTCGCGCCTAATTAATAAAACGATAAACATGGAAATTACGGGAAGAATTATTGCTGTATTACCTGTCCAGGGCGGTACGAGCAAAAACGGAAACGAGTGGAAAAAACAAGAGTACGTACTCGAAACACATGACCAATACCCTAAGAAAGTATGCTTCCAGATATTCGGTGCCGACCGGATAGACCAGGCAGCCATACAACCCGGAGAGGAACTTACTGTATATTTTGATATAGACAGCCGCGAATACCAGGGACGTTGGTTCACGAACATCAGTGCATGGAAAGTAGAACGCCCGATGGCAGCTGCTCCACAATCTGCACCGGGTGCTGTAACCCCGGAAAATTTTGCTCCGGCATCAGCACCGACAGCACAGGCTGCTCCTGATTTCGGACCAGCCAATCCGATTGACGACCTGCCATTCTAATGGCTTTTAAATAAAATAGGCTGCTAAGGGTTTATGTTTATCTCCTTAGCAGCCTATTTTATGTTTGCAATTTATCAATTAGTCGGCCACACGCCCGACCGATTTAATATTCTTTATCTTGGACAGAGCGACACACATCTGTTGGATATCTTCCACATCGTGTACCTTCATCTTAATTTTACCTTCGAAGAAACTATCTTTTGCATCGATTTGCAAGCGTTGTATGTTTACATTAAAATCTGTGATTGTCTTTGTTATTGCATTCAAAACACCGATAGAATCAAGACCTTTCACTTCAAGCGTCGCTTCAAAAGAAGCATTCTTATGACTACTCCACTCGGTATTCAATATACGTTCGCCAAAACTACTTTTCAGACGCATGGCGATAGGACAGGAACGTTTATGGACTACCACATTACCGTCATCATTAATAAATCCAAGTGCATCATCTCCGGGAATCGGTTTACAACAATCCGCAATTACGTAATTACGTTCAAAAACCTCTTCACGCAAGATATAAGGTTTGGACTTATCATATTTAACTTTTTCCTTCTTCTCCGGTTCTTCTGCTTCTTCCGGTTTCTTGGTACTCTTCGTACCTACGCCCAATGCCTGTTTTACATACTTGAACAGTACATTATCGGTTTTCTCTTTCAGCAGTTTCTTTATATTTTCGGGCAGAACAACATCACCTTTCTCTACTGCATAGAAAAACTCTTCACGTTTGGAGAAACCAAAATAAACGGACAATTTATCCAGATTAGCCATAGAAGGCTCCATTTCCGAACGCTTGAAAGCAGCGATAACTTTTGCTTCCCCTTCCTTAGCTGCTTCTTTCCTGTTTCTTTTCAGGACAGAATCAATCTTTGCACGCGCCTTGGCTGTCGTAACAAAATTGAGCCATTCCGGCTGAGGTTCCTGCGAGCGGGAAGTTAATATTTCCACCTGATCTCCACTTGCCAACGGATGACTTAACGGAACAAGCCTGTGGTTTACCTTTGCCCCGATACACCTGTCACCAATATTTGTATGCAGAGCATAAGCAAAATCAAGCGCAGTTGCTCCCTGCGGCAATGTTTTTATATCTCCTTTCGGAGTAAAAACAAATATCTCGGAAGTAAATAAATTCAGTTTAATCGTATCCAGAAAGTCCAATGCATTCGGGTCCGGACTTTCCAGAATTTCGGTAATCGTCTGCAACCATTTATCCAGTTCGGTATCTTCTTCGACACTATTTTCCTTATATTTCCAATGGGCGGCAAAACCTTTCTCCGCAATATCATCCATACGGCGGCTACGAATTTGTATTTCCACCCATTGTCCATCCGGTCCCATCACTGTAAGGTGCAACGCCTGGTATCCGTTTGCCTTCGGACGGCTTACCCAGTCGCGGATACGATCCGGACGAATACGGTAAACATCCGTAATTGCAGAATAAATATCCCAACACTGATTTTTCTCATCCACACCCGGCAGCGGATCAAAGATAATACGGACAGCATACAAATCATAAATATCTTCAAACGGTACATGTTTTGCTTCCATCTTATTCCAGATTGAATAGACGGATTTCACACGGGCACGCATTTCATAGTTCAGCCCCATCGTTTTCAACTTTGCATCGACTGGCTTCGCAAAATGCTTGAATAATTCGTTTCGATCTTTCTCCGTAGCCTGGAGTTTTTCCCGGATCATTTCATATTCCTGGGGATGCTCATATTTAAAGCTCAGGTCTTCCAACTCTGTTTTAATGGAAAAAAGCCCCAAGCGATGAGCCATAGGGGCATACAAGTACAAGGTTTCACCCGCAATCTTAAATTGTTTAGCAGGCAACATGGAACCTAATGTACGCATATTATGGAGACGGTCGGCTATCTTGATCAGAATTACCCGGATATCATCGCTCATAGTAAGCAATAATTTACGGAAGTTCTCCGCCTGTGCAGAAGCCTGTTCTCCAAAGATACCACCGGAAATTTTAGTCAGTCCATCCACAATCTGGGCAATCTTATCGCCAAACATATCGCGCATGTCTTCCACCGTATATTCCGTATCTTCCACAACATCATGCAATAAGGCGGAGCAAATAGAAGTGGAACCTAATCCCATTTCCCGGCATACGATACGTGCCACAGCCAATGGGTGCATAATATAGGGCTCACCGGAACGGCGTTTCACCCCGGCATGTGCCTGATTCGCAAAATTGAATGCTTTCGTAATACGCTCTACCTTACGGCGGTGATTAGATTTAAGGTAATCATTCAATAGCTCGTTGAAACTATCCTGAATCATCTGTTCATCCTCGGAAAGAACAGGTTTGGTGGTTTGACCGGAAACTATATTCGTTGTATCTTTCGTTCTATTTATATCGCTCATATCGGAATCCCTTTTATTTTTAGTAACCGTTTAGGCAAATATAAATAAATATTTGCTTTGATAACTCCGAAAGCGCGATAAAAGTTATACAACAGGAATTTTCAAAACTTGTCCCGGACGGATGTCTGCACTGCTCAGTCCGTTAGCCTTTTGTAAATCATCCGTAGAAACTCCGGGATACTTTCGGGCGATAGAGTAAAGCGAATCACCGGACCGAACTTTATATTCAACATTCCGTGTCGAAGCCTTTGCTATTGTATTGCTTTTAGTCGTAACCGGAGTTGCTTTTTTAGCCGACGCAGTTGTTACTTTTTTTACTGTTTCTTCCTTTTTTACGTTAGAAGCAAAGGCTACACCACCGTTATCCACATGCAATTTCAGCCGACGTCCTTTTGCCAGACGGTTTGAACCAAGGCCATTCCACTTGCGTATGTCTTTCGGAGTCACTCCGTAACGATTGGCAATTGTATAAATATTCTCACCCGCTCCCACAATATGGGTTATCCGTTCCTGTGTTGCTTTATTTTCCGGTAAACAGTTGGCAAGCAAATCTTCCACACGATGTTTGTTTATCGAATCTTCCTTATCTACATATGCATACGTGGTGGCCGCCGGAAGACGCAAAACCGAAGGTTCGGTATTTCCCGGGATAATATCGCGTTTGTATTGCGGATTAAGCGCACGCAACTGTTCTATATCTACATTCAGTACTTCCGAGACCTGTTGCAGGTGCAACATCTCATTCACCATAATCGTATCGGTAGCAAGCGGCAGGCTGGTTTGAAGCGGACATATATTATGGTCGCAATAGTAATTCATTATATAGTTTGCTGCAATAAAGAGAGGGACGTACGAGCGGGTTTCTTTAGGCAAATAAGGGAATATATCCCAAAAATCCGTCTTTCCACCAGCACGGCGTATCGCCTTATTCACATTTCCCGGTCCGCAATTATAAGAAGCCAAAACTAAATTCCAGTCTCCATAAATGGCATACATATCTTCAAAATACTTACAGGCGGCTTCCGTGGCTTTTTTCGGGTCGCGGCGTTCATCCAACAAGCTGTTTATTTCCAGTCCATAAATCTTTCCGGTCGGCAACATAAATTGCCAAAGCCCACAGGCACCTACGCGCGAAAGCGCTGTCGGATTCAATGCACTTTCCACAACCGCCAGGTATTTCAGCTCAAGAGGGAGATTATGTTTATCCAATACCTCTTCAATAATAGGGAAATAAAAATCTGCCATTCCCAACATATAACGAACCAGGTTACGCTTGCGTGCTGCATATAGATCGATACAATCCCGTACTACCTTATTATAAGGCAGCCCGATAACACGAGGCAAACGTTGTAGGCGTTCGATATAAACAGAATCGGGAAAATAAACATTTTCATCATCATCATGGCAATACTCATCCCGCTTGGAGAAATATTGAACATGCCAACTATGTAACAAACTATCTACGTTTGCATCCAGACTTTCCGGTATAAGTCCCACTACATCAGACAGCGAGTCTGTCGATAATGTCGAATACTGTTGTTCGTCGGTTGAGCAGTCTTGCGAATAAGCGGCAGTAAGAAAGCCGAACAAACAGGATAAGATAAGTAGATATTTATTCATGTTTTTCTAAAATTTTAAGCTGCAATTAAATCCGTATGACGCTGAACTGAATTTTGTTTCCGGCGTCACCTCAGGCGACCAATGTAAACTCAGATCCGACGAAATATCAAAGTCGAAGAGCTGGGCATCCACATAAGCGTCGATAATCGAAAGGGCATAAACTCCGACCGTGATGATAATACTTAAATCACGATAACGGCGATAATAATCCTTCCGGCGTTTCAAATTATCCTGGAACTGGGTATTCGAAACATATTCCTTTTCACTCCCTACCGGGACGAAAATCTCCCAACTACCCCACGGGCCATTATACTCCTTCCCCGCTTTCTTAGCATCCTGTACCTTCTGGTAGTCTGTCATAATATCCAGATAAGCATTGGAATAGTCCGTATAATTCCTGTTATTCCACGTAATTGCATATACGCATCCTACAAAAGCGCCATACACAATCGGCAATTTCCAGTACTTCCGGTTATAAATCTGTCCCAAACCGGGAACAAGTGCATAAAGCAACGCTTTATTCGGATTGGGTTTAAAAGGTTTGACCTCCAACTTCGGATTCGGTTGTGGAAGTGAATCTGCGGCCGACATGACTGCTGTAACCGAAGAATCCTGAACAGTAACCTGTCCCTGGACAACGGCAGGAATAATGGAATCTGGCGACATCACCGTATCGCGGTCCAAAGCCTGTTCCACCTGTGCCCGTCCGATCCACGAACAACATAATCCTAATAACAAAAGAAGTACTAATCTGTTTTTCATTTCAGTTTATCCAACATGCCAATCAACCTTTCCAATTCATCTTCCGAAGTAAAAGGAATGGTTATTTTCCCTTTTCCTTTATCATTACAAACAAGTTGCACTTTAGTATTGAAAAAACTGGACAAATGATCTTTCAGCAAATTAAACTCTTCAGGAAGTCTCGGTTTATGTCCCGCCGGCTGTTCTTTCTTTGCCTGGGCAAGAGCAACAGCATTCACTCCGTTGCGGACAATTTCTTCCACATTACGAACGGATAACCCTTCTGCCAGAATTTGCTCATACAAAGCCAACTGGACTTCCGGGTCTTCCACGGGTATCAGGGCACGTGCATGCCCCATGTCTATTTTCTTATCTTTCAGCCCTACTTGTATTTCTGCCGGCAGTTTCAACAAACGGAGATAATTTGCTATCGTAGTCCGTTTCTTTCCTACCCGTTCACTCAGTTTTTCCTGTGTAAGGCCATAATTATCTATTAATTTCTGATAAGCAAGGGCTATTTCTATTGCATTCAGGTCTTCACGCTGGATATTTTCTATCAGCGCCATTTCAACCACATTATCGTCGGCGGCGGTCTTGATATAAGCCGGTATGCGATCCAACCCTGCCATCAAAGAAGCACGGTAACGCCGTTCACCGGATATAATCATATACTTTTCCGTACCGGTCTCTTTCAGGGTAATCGGCTGGATTACACCCAAAGAACGGATGGAAGTTGCCAGTTCTTCGAGGGCTTCTTCTTCAAATATGGAACGGGGCTGATCCGGATTCGGCTGAATTCTGCTCAATTCTATCTCACTGATAGAGGATGAACCACCCGTTTTCAGGTCATCCATCGTAATCAAAGCATCCAAACCGCGACCAAGAGCCGATCTTTTCATTACTGCCATAATTCAAATTTAGTTGACTGTCAACATTATTTATTCTTATCAATCAATTCCTGCGCAAGTTGCATATGGTTAAGAGCCCCTTTCGACTCTGCATCATACAAAATTACAGGTTTACCGTAACTGGAAGCTTCGCTCAGTTTCACATTCCGCTGGATAACGGTCGTGAAGACCAAATCACGGAACGGACGCTTCACTTCTTCGTATATCTGATTTGCCAGACGCAAGCGCGAATCGTACATGGTAAGCAAAAATCCTTCTATTTCAAGAGCCGGATTCAATTTTGATTTAATAATCTTAATCGTATTCAACAGTTTACTGATACCTTCCAAAGCAAAATATTCGCATTGTACCGGAATAATCACCGAATCGGCAGCAGTTAATGCATTTACAGTAATCAAACCTAAAGACGGAGAGCAATCTATCAGGATATAATCGTACATATCCTTCAGGGGAACCAGAATTTGTTTCAATATTTGTTCCCGGCTATCCATATTCAGCATTTCAATTTCCGCACCAACCAAATCTATATGAGAAGGGATGATTTCCAGTCCTTCCACCTCGGTTGCAGTGATTGCCCGCTTGGCATCATCACCGTTCACAAGGCATTCGTAAATGGAAAGTTCCACGTTCCGTATATCCACTCCTAAGCCGGATGAAGCATTAGCCTGTGGATCCGCATCAACAACCAGCACTTTCTTTTCGAGTGCAGCCAGTGACGCAGCCAGATTTATCGTAGTGGTTGTCTTACCGACGCCACCTTTTTGATTTGCTAAAGCGATAATCTTTCCCATACTATGTTTATTTATTCAGGGGCAAAACTAAACATTAAAAAACTAACAGAAATGGGTTTAGTCAAAACAATGCTCGTTTTGTTGAAAAGTCACCTTAACTGTTGATAACTCGCAAATATAAACAGAATATCCGATAACTCATTCCTAACAAGGGAGATAGAAACAATTTTTAAAACAAATCATAAAGAATTGACGCTACTGCCATCAAGATTTACATTCTATTATCCCCCTATAGAATCAACATACGCAGAAAAAAAAGAAAGGTCAGAGTTTCAAAATATTTTCAAAAGCTGAAACTAAAAGTTTCATAGCATTGAAACTAAAAGTTCCACCCGATGAAACAAAAAGTTTCAAGGCATGAAACTTTCTCTACCTTATGTACTATATCTATATTTCCCAGGGGTTAATATTTCCAAATGTAACTTCTATCCCTTTTCCGGCTTCACCATCCCTTAAAAAAATCATTATATTTGTATCAGCAATGCAAAATTCACCCACAACCTCTGGAAGGAACTTTTTTATAAACAAAATATTTTCTATATCCAAGAAAGGAAAACGGATAAGTCACTGCTACAGTAACCAAAAAAAGAAGAAAGATGAAAGACAGACCGCTTATTCTGCTCACTAATGACGATGGCGTAGAGGCTAAAGGTATTAAAGAACTGACAGAATGCCTAAGGGATTTAGGCGATATTGTAGTTTTTGCACCGGACGGACCACGCTCGGGCATGGCAAGTGCCATCACTTCGCTGGTCCCTATCAAATACACGTTAGCAAAGAAAGAAAAAGGAGTTGTTATATATAAATGTACGGGAACTCCTGTGGATTGTGTAAAACTTGCTATCAACGAAGCGCTGGACCGCAAACCCGACCTGCTGGTTTCAGGGATTAACCATGGTGGCAATATGGCTATCAGTGTCCAATATTCAGGGACAATGGGTGCCGCCGCCGAAGGATGTGTCTTTGGAATTCCTTCTATTGGCGTTTCTTTACTTGACCATTGCGATGATGCTGATTTTACGGAAAGCTGCAGACTGGCACGTATGCTGGCACGAAAAGTATTAAAAGAAGGACTGCCGGATGGGACATATCTCAACCTGAACGTTCCGAATATGCCGTCGGTTAAAGGAGTGAAAATGTGCCGGCAGGCAGACGGACGCTGGGTAAATGAGTTCAAACGGTCGGAAAATGCAACAGGTGAACCTGTATTCTGGCTGTCCGGCTCTTTTGAAAATAAGAAACCGATACATGTAGATAACGATACACTCGCATTGGATAGTGGCTACGCATCACTTGTTCCGTGCAAGATAGACGTTACAGATTATGACTATCTGGAGAAACTAAAACGATTGGAAGACCTCTGGTAATATAATAAATATGAAATATTTTCTGATAGCAGGAGAAGCCTCCGGTGATTTACACGCATCTAACCTGATGGCTGCTTTGAAAGAACAGGATACGGAAGCTGATTTCCGTTTTTTCGGGGGAGATTTAATGGAAACGGTTGGTGGTACATTAATTAAACATTACAGGGAAATGGCTTATATGGGCTTCATCTCCGTACTGCTCCATCTCCGTACCATACTAAACAATATGAAAACCTGCGAAAAGGAAATAAAAGCTTACCGCCCCGATGTGGTTATCCTGATTGATTATCCGGGATTTAACCTGAAGATAGCCAAGTTTGTAAAAACACAACTCGGATTGCCTGTCTACTATTATATTTCACCGAAAATATGGGCATGGAAACAATACCGTATCAAGGATTTTCGCCGTTATGTGGACCGGATGTTCTGTATCCTGCCCTTTGAAACCGGTTTTTTCAAGAAATTAAATTACGCAGTCGACTATGTGGGAAATCCATCCGTCGACTCCGTTGCACAATTCAAAGAGCAACAAACTGCATTGCCGGACGTTTTTATAAAAGACGAAGACTTATCCGGAAAGCCTATCCTGGCATTACTTGCCGGAAGCCGCAAACAGGAAATCAAAGACAACCTGCCAATTATGCTCGAAGTTGCGGCTTCTTTTCCGGAATATGAGCCTGTGATAGCAGGTGCTCCAGGACTGGAACCAGAATATTACCACCAATATATCGGAAACCGGCAAACTAAAATCGTATTCGGCAAAACCTATCCTTTATTACAGCATAGCAAAGTAGCACTGGTTACTTCAGGAACAGCAACGCTTGAAACATCTTTATTCCGCGTTCCGCAAGCGGTTTGTTATTATGTACCGGCTGGAGCGCTTGCCAGTTTTATTTTCAAACACTTCTTCCATACTCCTTATATTTCACTGGTAAACCTGATTGCCGGCCGGGAAGTGGTACAGGAGCTTTTCGGCGCTCGTTTCTCCCAACAACAAATACACGACGAATTACACCGGATTGTACATAACGACAAGTATCGTAACAGCATGCTCGAAGGGTATGATGAAGTAATCCGGCTGTTAGGAAAGCCCGGTGCCTCCAAACGAACCGCAGAACTTATTTACCACTCCTTAAAACATTAACATATTTTATCAATCGTCTTTGCAGCATTTCATTAAAGTTTATCATCTACTCTTATATAAAGGAAAAAATAGAAACAATAAGTTGATAGATGAAGCTATGAAGACATTGAGAACATTTATAGTAATGTTGGGAGTCATATTAAGCTCCACCGCATTTTATTCTTGCTTGAAGGATGATGGCAATTCTTTGAATGATGCCAATTTAGGAATTGTTACTATCAAACCGTTAAGTTCTGATTCTTACTATTTGCAATTAGATGATACAACAACGCTTTGGCCAGTGAACAACTATGTACCGTCTAACTTAAAAGAACGCCGGGCAATTGTATACTTCCAGCTCCTACCAGAAAAGATGGCTGGATATACGCACTCGGTAAATATAATACGTATGGATTCGGTTCTAACCAAACCTATTGCTGAAAATTTAGGCGCTAAGAATGATGAAGTGTATGGAAAAGATCCTGTTACTATGTATCAAAACAGCCTTTGGGTAAAAGGTGGCGTATGGATTGAAGATGGTTACCTGAACATCAACTTCATTTCCGAGTTCGGAGGCTATAAGAAACACTTCCTGAATCTCATCCCGGCAAGTGAAAATAACCAAGACCCTTATTCACTTGAATTCCGCCACAATGCGTATGATGATCCAAAAACAACCCGTCAAGAAGGCCTTGTTGCATTTGACCTGAAAACCCTGCCTGATACAAAAGGCGAAACCGTAAAATTGAAAATTAAATATAAATCGTACGACGGAGACAAGACGATCGAATTAGATTATAAATCGAAATAAAACCTTCCCACATAACTTTTATTTTTATCATTTAGTTCAGGGAGAAAGGCATCGCGATGATGCCTTTCTTTTTTTGTGTATTTTCGTAACCGGGATGCAACGGTTAGCTAATTATACTCGTTTATATAAACAAATGGATGAAAGAATCGCACATATTGTCGAGGACTGCCGGAAGGGTAACCGTTCTGCACAGCTTGCACTCTATAAACAATTCGCACAATGGATGTATGTCGCCTGCCTGCGTATTGTAGGAAATGCATCCGAAGCAGAGGAAGCCATGCAAGATACGTTCCTGAAAATATTCACCCGCCTGGACCAATATCACGACGGGCAAAGCTTTGAGGCATGGATGCACCGGATTGCCATTCATACGGCCATCGATTATGTGCGCAGGCAAACTCCCGATTGGGAAGAACTGCGGGACAACTATGCTGAACCGGATTCCGACGAACCTGACGAGGATGAAATCAATTATTCGGTTGCACAAATAAAAAAGGCATGCAACCTTTTACCTCCCGGTTACCGGATCATTCTCTCTCTTTACCTTTTCGAAGGATATGACATGGAGGAAATTGCCTCTATTTTAAAAATACAACCACCAAGCGTACGCAGCCAGTATCTACGGGCGAAGCGTAAGCTTCTGGAAATTATAGCTGCTAATTAAAATGGACAAACTTAAGAATTTCATAGATTCAAACAGAGAGACCTTCGACGATGAACTGTTGCCGGAGGGACATCTCGGACGCTTTACGCAAAAGCTGCCTGCCCCCCGCAAGAATCATGCAAAACTATACAGTCTGCTTGCTTTTGCAACGGCAGCTTGTATTACTTTGTTCCTGCTACTACGTTTGCCGGGCGGAACACCGGCTCCTGTACCATTAAATTCTTCCGTCCAGAATCATGGCTGCAAAATGAAGACAGAGATCGAAGAACTTCGTCTTTATTATAATATGCAAATGAATGAAGTTGTCGCCCAGATGGATACATTGTACAAGCAACAACAAACACCCGGAGCGAAAGGGTTATTGAAAGAGATGAAGCAGGTTTTGAAAGACAACTATATGTTCGAAGAAACCGTATTGCCCGTACTCCCTTGCTCCGACGAAGCCTTGTTTGCAATGAACCAACATTACAGTTCCAGTCTGGAAAGTCTGAATATCATGTTGGAACAACTGGAGAGACTGGAAAAAACCAATAAAAAAAATACTAAATAAAAGAAATATGGAAACATTACATCATCAAACAACAAACGGAAATATCCGGACTTTCCTAAAATCCGGTCTGTTTTTAGTGCTCATGCTACTATGTAGCTTCCCTGCCCTGGCTGATAAGCAGGAAAGTATCAAAAAGAAAGAAATCAGTAAATCTTTCAATGCCGGCAGCAGCGATGTGCTTGAGGTGGACAATCGTTTCGGGAACATCACTGTAACCCATTGGAATAAAAATGAAGTCTCAATACAGGTTCTCATTGAAGTAAAAGCCCGCAATGAAGAGAGGGCACAGGCGAATCTGGACCGTATCCAGATTAATATGGAAAAAAGCGGAAGGACTATCTCTGCCATCACCACACTAAGAAACCAGAATGGTAGCGGAGGTAACAACGAATCCTTCTCTATCAATTATTATATCAAAATGCCGGCAAACTTTACAGCAGACCTTACCCAGAAATACGGTAACATAAATATGCCGGAGAATAATAAAGGGAAATGCGACCTGCATGTTAAATACGGTAATATAAATGCAGGCAGTTTCACTGAGAGTCTGAATATCGATGCACAATATGGAAATGTAGATTTAGGTACCGTCAAAACAGCAAATCTTGATGTGGCTTATTGTGGTAATGTTACGTTATCCAATGCAAACGCTTTAAATATAGACAGTAAATATTCCAACCTGAACCTGCAGGATGTGGATAAAATCAATATGGAAATCAAATATGGAAACTTTGGCATTGAGAATCTGACTAACGGCTCTATTGAAATAAAATACAGCCAAGGCAGTATTCAAACTCTGAAAAAAGAGCTCTACATTGATGCACTCAGCTACAGCACACTCAATATTAGAGAAGTAAATTCGGACTTCAGTTCCATCTATGCAGAAGCGCATTACGGAAACCTGAATATCAACATACCATCCCGTGCTTCATTCAAAGTAAAAGCCGACAATATGAAATACGGAAACTACAGCATTAAGGGCTTTAACATAACAAATTCTTCTGTTGAAGATAAAGTAAACTTCCGCTCCGAAATCAATGGAGGCAAGAAAGGCAAAATTGAATTTGAAGGAAATAACTATAGTAATCTTAAAGTCAGAACTAAATAACAGCTTTTGTTTTTCAATAAAAAACCCCGGGGTCATAATGACCCCGGGGTTTCTTTTTTACTTATGCGACTTAATTATCAATCAAGTTCTTTAATTTTGATGTTGCGATACCAAACATCATCACCATGGTCTTGCAAACCGATGAAACCTTCTTTGTTTTCACCACCGCAATTCAGCAACAGTTCGTAAGCCAACGGCCATTTGTCTTTGCTAAATTTGCTGTTATCCAACATTTCTTTCCACTGCGGAGTCCACATATGATATTCTACAACCGGTTCGCCATTCTGATAATGAACAACAGTACCTTTGTAACACATGATTTTAGAAGTATTCCATTCTCCGAACGGTTTAGAGTTCTGCGGTTTAGCAGGAATCATGTCATACAGAGATGCAGACATACGGTTACCGTCTTTACCTAACTTAGCATCCGGATGGTTTTCGTTGTCCAGAATCTGGAATTCAGGAGCAGAGATGTAAGAAGGCTGTCCTTCTACTTCCTGGATCATGATAAATACACCAGAGTTAGAACCTTTGGCAACTTTCCATTCCCATTCCAATTCAAAGTTTTTAAACTTGTGAGCGAAGATCAGGTCACCACCATCCTTAGCACCAGCTTCACCGGCACCAGAACCTTTGATATGGATTGTACCATCTGCTACTTCCCAAGCTGCAGGAACATCTGCGCGGTCATAACCTCTCCAACCATTGAATGTTTTTCCGTCGAACATAGTAATTTTACCTTCTTTATCCTTCGGAAATGTTGACAAATCAACAGTAGGCAGATCGTTCATCAATTTGTATTCAGGAACGGCAGCTTCTGTTTTTGTGTCATCAGTTGAAGCTTCAGCTTCTTGGGTTTTCTTTCCTCCGCCACAAGACGTCATATAACACATCATAACTGCGGCACTTGCTAATAATACTGACTTTTTCATTTTAATTATTTAGTTTAAAACTGTTATCTCGGCATATCGGGCAAACTCCAGCCTGCACGATAATTATGTTTGATTAATTCTGCAGCATACTGTTTTGCATTAACAGGATCTGTCCAAGTCTTATCAAATGAAGGATGTCCGTCATGAATTTTGAAACCGTCTTTAATAACAGTTGCAACTTTTTCATTGTCATCGATATTTGTAAATTGCATATTAGGACCATCCCAGAACAACGTTTTGTTCAGACCTTGTAAACGAACTGCCAATACACCCATTACAACCATTTCGTTGAACGGACCTGCTTCTGAGAAGTCAGACTTTGTTTGTACACGGCTGCTCTTGTTTTCTTTACAAGCACGTACCCAATCCATTTCATGAGAACCAGAAACACGGCGTTCTGTCTTCGGAGTATTAGGAACACGACCAGAAAGCAACCATGGATTCAAACCATAGCAACCACAAATCAATGTATCTTTTGTACCATGGAAGATACACAATCCACCACCTTCACCCATCAATTGTTTTCCTTGAGGGAATCCTTCCGGACGGTTAGGCATCATACCACCGTCATACCAGTGAATTTCAACTTCCGGCATAGCAACCTTCGGCATGTTATCACGAGCAGGGAATATAAGTTTTACGTGTTGTGCCTGAGGAGCGCAGTCGTTCAGCAATAATGTAGAAGAAGCTTCAACTTTTGTAGGATAACCTAATTTCAAGGCTTTAAATGCAGGATGCATGATGTGGCAAGCCATATCACCCAAGGCGCCTGTACCATAATCCCACCATCCGCGCCAGTTCCAAGGATGATAAACGTTACTAAACGGTTTCATACGTGCAGGACCTGTAAACAAATCCCAGTTCAATGTAGAAGGAACTTTATCTGCTTTTTCCGGAGTATTCAAACCTTGCGGCCAGATAGGACGGTCTGTTGCACATTCAACCTTTGTCACTTCTCCGATTTCACCATTAGCAATCCATTCGCAAACCAAGTTCACACCTTCGCCGGAAGAGCCCTGGTTACCCATCTGAGTAGCAACACCTGTCGAGGCTGCCAGTTTTGTAAGCAGACGAGATTCGTAAACCGAGTGAGTCAACGGCTTCTGGCAATATACGTGTTTGCCCATCGTCATTGCATCGGCAGTAATCATTGCGTGGGTATGGTCAGCAGTTGCGATGATAACGGCATCAATAGATTTACCCATTTCATCGTACATTTTACGATAATCCCAATATTTTTTCGCATTAGGAAATTCGTTGAATACGCCTTTTGCATATTTCCAGTCCACATCACAAAGAGCAACAATGTTTTCTGTATTTTTCACACCGTTGATATTTGCGTGTCCCATACCACCGATACCTACAGCTGCAATGTTCAACTTATCAGTTGGAGCTGTATATCCATGACTTTTACCTAAAACGGAACCCGGAACAATAGAAAATGCTGCTGCTGCAGCTGCTCCTCTTTGAAGAAATGATCTTCTTGAAATGTTTGACATAGTAATAATTTTTTATAGATTAGCACTTAATAATGATTTTTCTGTGATTTTTCGTACTTTAAAAACACAAACTGTTGCAAATATAGGCAATGCGAAATGAACAGCAAATCCTCCCCGCTCCTTTCTTTTTTAAAATAGTTTTTTTTAACAGAGGTTATAAATAAGTTCTATTTTTATATAAATAATATCTATATCTTTAGGGATGCCTTAAATTGCATATCCAGTTATATTTGTCTGAATACAAAAACTTACTTAATATTTGCTTTGTTATAGAGAACAAAGACGCCTGTATGAAAAACGAGCCTGTATATAAACGGATATTCCATTTTTACCTGGAAGGGTTTCGCGAAATGAAACTTGGTAAAACATTATGGTTAATAATCATCATTAAGCTCTTTATCATGTTTTTTATATTAAAAATCTTTTTCTTTCCCAATTTTCTGGGGAAATATGAAAATAACTCCGCCAAAGAAGAACATGTTTCAAACGAATTAATCCAAAGGGCTATAACTCCTTAAATTATATAAGTTATGATTGCAAACATAGACACATCATTGATTGACTGGTCAAGAGCTCAATTTGCTCTTACAGCCATGTATCACTGGATCTTCGTGCCCCTGACACTCGGACTCGGAGTGATACAGGCTATCATGGAAACCATTTACTACAAAACAGGTGACGAATTCTGGAAAAAGACAGCACAATTCTGGATGAAACTATTCGGTATTAACTTTGCTATCGGCGTTGCTACCGGATTAATTCTGGAATTTGAATTCGGCACCAACTGGTCTAATTATAGCTGGTTTGTCGGCGATATTTTCGGTGCACCACTTGCCATTGAAGGAATTCTGGCATTTTTTATGGAAGCGACATTCATCGCTGTTATGTTTTTCGGATGGGAAAAGGTGAGTAAGCGTTTTCATCTTACTTCTACATGGCTGACAATCGTCGGTGCCACATTATCCGCACTTTGGATTCTAATAGCCAATGCCTGGATGCAGCACCCTGTCGGCATGGAATTCAATCCGGACACCGTACGTAATGAGATGTCTGACTTCTGGGCTGTTGCATTATCCCCTGTTGCAATCAATAAATTTTTCCACACAGTACTTTCCGGATGGATTGTAGGCGCTGTGTTCGTGATCGGTATCAGCAGCTGGTATCTATTAAAGAAACGAGATAAAAAATTCGCACTGGAAAGTATAAAAGTAGGTGCAATTTTCGGATTAGTAGCTTCTATCCTCATTGTATGGACCGGTGATGGTTCCGCTTATCAGGTTGCCCAAAAACAACCGATGAAACTGGCAGCAATGGAGGGCCTTTATGAAGGAGGCAATGGTGTAGGGTTAGTAGCAATCGGTATACTGGACCCAAACAGACCGGAAGATCCGGGTCAACAATCGCCCTTCCTTTTCGATGTCAAAATACCTAAATTGCTCTCACTTCTTGCAGAACGCAAAGCAGATGCATATGTCCCGGGTATTATGAATCTGATAAAGGGAGGCTATACTACTCATGATGGTACGCCGGCTCTCTCCGCTGAAGAAAAAATTCAGAAAGGACAAATCGCTATAAAAGCCCTTGCCGACTACCGTAAAGCTTTAAAGGATAAAGACGAAACGATGGCACAGCAAGCACAAGCCTCTTTGAACGAGAACTTTCCTTACTTTGGTTATGGTTATATTAAAGACCCGGCCGATTTAATACCGCATGTGGGACTCACATTCTATTCTTTCCGCATCATGGTAATTTTAGGAGGTTATTTCATTCTGCTTTTTATCATTGCTTACATCTGGAGCAAAAAAGGTAAATTTGAAAATGCACGCTGGTTGCAATGGGTATCATTGTGGACAATTCCTTTAGCCTATATTGCCGGACAGGCAGGGTGGATTGTTGCGGAAGTCGGACGCCAGCCTTGGGCTATCCAGGACATATTGCCTACCAGCGCTTCGGTATCAAAACTGGCAACCTCTTCGGTACAAACAACCTTCTTCCTTTTCCTTCTGCTCTTTACAGTTTTGCTAATAGCAGAGATTGGGATTATGGTGAAAGCCATTAAAAAAGGTCCGAACTTTTAATGTTTCCAAGTTTCAATTATCAATCTTCAATTAAGCATTATGGACAGTACATATATATTATTGCAGCATTACTGGTGGTTTCTGGTTTCTTTACTGGGAGCACTATTGGTATTCCTTCTATTTGTACAAGGAGGACAGTCCTTACTTTTTACTATCGGTAAGACAGAGCTTCAGCAAAAGATGCTTTTAAACTCTACCGGAAGAAAATGGGAGTTTACATTCACAACACTGGTCACCTTCGGAGGAGCTTTCTTTGCCTCTTTTCCTCTGTTTTATTCTACCAGTTTCGGAGGTGCCTATTGGGTATGGATGCTTATCCTGGCATGTTTTGTAATACAAGCTGTTTCCTATGAATACCAGGCTAAGAAAGGAAATTTATTAGGAAAGAAAACCTACCAGGTTTTTCTATTATTAAATGGTATATTGGGGCCGATCTTACTGGGTACAGCAGTAGGCACATTTTTCAACGGGGCTGAATTTGTCGTAAACAAAGCTCAACTAACAGATGTGGCAATGCCTGTTATTTCCACTTGGGCAAACCCTTGGCACGGCTTGGAAGCTGCTTTTGTTTTCTGGAATATTTGCCTGGGGCTTGCCGTCTTTTTCCTTGCACGCATTCAGGCACTCCTCTATTTCATTAATAATATAGATGATAATGAAATCCAAAAAAGAAGCCGGAAGCATTTAATTATCGAAACTGTACTATTCCTCATATTCTTCCTTACTTTCCTGGTTCATTTACTGGTAGCTGATGGGTTCGCTGTAAATCCAGATACGGGAGAAATATATATGCAAGCGTTCAAGTATTTCATAAACTTAATTGAAATGCCGCTTGTACTTGTTGTATTGCTTCTTGGTGTCATCGGAGTTCTTTATGGTATTATACGTACAGTCCTCTCCCAGACATGGAAAAAAGGAATTTGGTTCTGTGGAACAGGCACGGTACTTACAGTTTTGGCACTCTTACTTTGTGCTGGTTGGAATAATACAGCTTATTATCCGTCTATTGCCGATTTACAGAGCTCACTTACCATTCAGAATAGCTGCTCCAGCCCATTCACGCTAAAAGTGATGACTTATGTATCTATTTTAATTCCTTTTGTCCTTGCCTATATTTTCTATGCTTGGCGCTCACTGGATTTAAGAAAAATAACATCAAAAGAAATGGAAGATGGCAAAGGACATGCATATTAAAAATAAGCTTTGTCATCAACAGACTATTTACGGGGTGGTTCAAACCGCCCCGTTCCATTAAATAAGGCTTGAATTTGTTCCTACAATACGGGAAATAAAAAAAAACGGCGAAGCTCGCGCTTGGCCGTTTCTACATTTAACCGTTTTAAACAAAAAGAAAAAGTTAGTTAAGGCTTAGATGAAAATATCTCAAGTCTTTTCTACTGACTATAAGTTTGCTACCACAAGGACAGCAAACAAATATATGGAATACCTATCACCTAAAGTACACGCTCTTCTGTTTTTTTGTTTTTTTTCACAGAACACCAGAGCTTTTGTATTATCTTTGCATTGATTTACTCCAATAGCACTCATGGCAGATTTTAACATAAATATATTAGGATGCGGCTCTGCATTACCTACAACCCGACACTTGGCGACTTCACAAGTTATAGATCTACGGGACAAACTATATATGATCGATTGTGGTGAGGGTACACAAGTTCAAATGCGTAAAATGCGTATTCGTTTCAGCCGTCTGAATCACATATTTATCTCTCATCTCCATGGGGACCACTGCTTCGGCTTACCCGGGCTTATCTCTACTTTAGGCATGTTGGGACGAACTGGAGAATTAGTTATACATGGACCGAAAGACGTGGAAACCTATCTGCGTCCAGTGATGGACTTATTTTGTCGCGGACTGGATTTCGATATTCGCTTCAATTCCATAGACCCTTATAAACATGCTTTGGTGATGGAAGACCGGTCACTTTCCGTCTATTCCATACCATTGAAACACCGTATCCCTACTTGCGGATATTTATTTGCAGAAAAACCCAAAGAAGCACATATCATCCGGGAAATGACAGACTTCTACCAGGTGCCTGTCCGTTGTATGAAAGATATCAAACAAGGACAAGACTTTGTCACTCAGGAGGGAAAAATAATCCCCAATGCCCGGCTTACACGTCCTGCCGCTCCCCCAAAACGCTATGCTTACTGTTCCGATACGGCTTACAGTCCTTCCATAATACCTATTATAGAAGGTGTTGACTTACTTTACCATGAAGCAACCTTTGCCGAATGTGATGCTGCACGTGCAAAAGATACATTCCATTCCACAGCACGGCAAGCTGCACAAATAGCCAAGCAAGCAAAAGTCAAACAGTTTATGATCGGACATTACTCCGCTCGTTATGAAGATTTAACAGAACTAAAACAAGAAGCAGAAGCTATTTTCCCCGGGACCATCCTTGCCAATGAAGGATTAGTTCTCTCTTTATAAAAAAATAAAATAAGTTTCCAAAACTCGGAAAAACTCAAAATACATTTTTATCCGCAATAATTTGTAGCCCAACAAAAGACTGCTTATCTTTGCTACATGTTAAACAATCTATTTAAATCGGATTTGGTATTGTAAACAATCTGTACATCCTGTATAGATTGTCCTTTCGTTTGCTCTCGGATAACTCCTTCCGAGAGTAGTTTTCATGTATTATAATTTCAGTTTTTAATTTGTGTACAATGACAAAAGCATTGTTATGCTTTCGCGTGTATGCTATATACATTAAATAAGAGAATGAATAACGAAAATAAAACAATCCACGGATTCGACGTTAATTTAATCTGCGATTTTTTTACCAATACAGAACGGCAAGGACCCGGAAGTCCCGAAGTAACTATCCAAGCTCTCAGCTTCATCGACAATCTGACAAAGCAATCCCGAATCGCTGACATTGGCTGTGGTACAGGCGGACAGACAATGACACTTGCCAGACATATACAAGGTAAAATTACAGGACTTGACTTTTTCCCCGATTTTATCCATATTTTCAACCAGAATGCAGAAAAGTCAGGCTTACAAAATAAAGTAAAAGGTATAGTCGGCTCAATGGATAACCTTCCTTTTAAAGAAGAAGAGTTAGACCTGATTTGGTCGGAAGGAGCTATTTACAATATCGGCTTCGAACGGGGACTGAATGAGTGGCGTAAATTTCTGAAAACAGGAGGATATATTGCTGTTTCCGAAAGTGTTTGGTTCACTAACGAGCGTCCGGCAGAGATTCATGATTTCTGGATGGATTTGTATCCTGAAATAGATACGATTCCTCACAAAATAGCCCAGATATAAAAAGCGGGGTATATACCTGTTGCCTCCTTTATTTTACCTACGACTTGTTGGACAGAGCATTATTTTGCCCCCCTCGGTAAAGCCCGCAAAATATTTCTTAGTAAGTATGCGGAAAATAAAGCAGCCGAAGAACTCATGGCGTTTCAACCCCATGAAGAAAGATTATATCGCAAGTATAAAGATTTTTACGGCTATGTATTTTTCATTGCAAAAAAGATAAAGCTATGATTAATTTAAACAAGTATGGTTGGAATGATAAGTTAAACCAACTAAAGCAAAAATCAATATTCAGTACCCTTACCCATGGTCGTATCTCCATAGTACACCGCACATGCTACGAGGTCGTTTCCGAAAATGGACGATTTCTTTGTGAACTAACGGGAAATATGATGTACGGAAAATCTGATTCTGAATTACCATGTACTGGTGACTGGATAATTTTCCAATCTTTCGATGAAAATAAAGGGATTATTGTTGATATGCTGCCCCGTGAACAAACATTATACCGAAAAAAAAGTGGAACGGTTGCCGATAAACAGGCTATTGCTTCTTATGTTGATAAGGCATTTATCGTGCAAAGTCTCGACGAGAATTTCAATGTTCGCAGAGCCGAGCGCTTCATGGCTCAGATTTTAGAAGAAAATATCAACCCGGTATTGGTGCTCAATAAAGCCGATTTAGATTTTGACAGGCAGAACATTGAAGAACAAATTAAACACATTGCCCGTCAAATTCCTGTATTTTTCACAAGTACTCATCATCCACAAACGATACTCCAACTAGGGGAATCCATACAGAGGGGTGAAACGGTTGTATTCATCGGTTCTTCAGGTGTTGGAAAAAGTTCTCTGGTTAATGCGCTTTGTGAAAAATCTGTACTACTTACATCCGATATAAGTACCTCCACAGGAAAAGGCCGACACACTTCGACCCGCCGGGAAATGGTATTAATGGACGGTTCGGGTATTCTGATAGACACTCCGGGTGTCCGGGAATTCGGTTTGGCTATCGACAATACTGATTCACTTGCAAAAATGTTGGAAATTTCCGACTATGCAGAATCGTGTCGTTTCAAAGATTGCAAACATATAAACGAACCCGGCTGTGCCGTTTTAGAAGCGGTAAATAGCGGCATATTAGACCATAAAGTCTATGAGAGTTATCTAAAACTCCGAAAAGAAGCGTGGCTTTTCTCTGCTTCCGAACATGAGAAACGTAAAAAGGAAAAATCTTTATCGAAGCTCATAGAGGAAGTGAAGATGCGTAAAGCAAATCGCTAATCACAATTTAGGCAGTGCAGTATTCTTTAAGTAGAATATCTGCACTGTTTTACATTATATTCATATCATAATTATAGTATAAACGATACAATATAAGATATGTAGTCAAAAAGCTCATAAAAAAAGTGTTGCAAAAGCCTGTATTACAAATACTCTTACAACACCCTTCTCCTATTAATTACCAAATAAGCCTTACTCTTTCGCCTTCCATTCGGCAATCAGCTCATTAATTGTTTCTTTTACCGACATAATACGCTGCGTACGCCATGCATTACTTCCGGCAAAAGCATAACCGTTTTCAAAGTTCCCCTTAAAAGCATTATACAGAGCCGTAACAATACAATAAGGACTGCGAGAAATATCGCAAGTCTTAATACAATTAAACGGACAAAGCTTCGGTTGTTTCAATCCATCTTTTACTTTTTGAAGAAAATTGCAATGGATAGCACGCCCCGGCATACCTACAGGACTCTTAATAATTTCAATGTCCTTTTCTTCCGCCTCTATATAAGTTTGCTTAAAGGCTTCGGATGCATCGCATTCCGTTGTTGCTACAAAGCGGGTTCCTAGCTGTACGCCTGATGCTCCAAGGTCTATCATGCGCTTAATATCTTCACCCGTATAAATGCCTCCTGCCGCAATTACCGGGATACTCTTATTGTATTTCTTCTCAAAGATAGAAACTTCCTGTACTACCTGAGGAAGCAGTTCTTCCAAAGAATAGTTGGCATCTTCCAACTGGTTTTCCTTATATCCTAAGTGTCCACCAGCTTTCGGACCTTCCAAAACTACCGCATCCGGAAGATAATCATAATTATTCTTCCATTTTTCACAAATAATACGAACTGCACGTGCACTGGATACGATAGGCACCAGCTTTGTTACGCTATCTTTCTTCAGGAAAGACGGCAAATCAAGAGGCAGTCCGGCACCACTGAAAATAATATCTACCTTTTCTGCAATACTGGTCTTCACCAATTCTGCAAAATCGGATAAGGCAACCATAACGTTTACGCCAATGATTCCTTTTGCTTTTTCACGTGCTCTACGGATTTCCTCTGCCAGTCCTAAATTACCGGCTTCAGTGTAGTTGGAAGATAATTTTTTATATATAAGCCCGAGACCGGCTGCGGAGATAACGCCAATCCCACCTTCATTTGCAACGGCCGAGGCTAAGCCGGAAAGAGAGATACCTACGCCCATCCCACCTTGGATAATAGGGATACGGGCTTTCAGGTCCCCAATTGTCAATGTATTCATTTAAGTATATGTTTGAAAAATAATCGGGACAAAGGTAGTATAATAAACCAATGTATGTGTAAAATGGACCAATATAATTGCACAAATATTTCAACTCTGTGCATATTAGAGCCAAATACCTTTGCTATAGTAAGTAAATACCCTCATAAACAAAACAGGGCGAAGAAAACTTCGTCCTGCTGATACCTAATTATTATGTCTGATTTATTTAACCGGAATATAACCAACCTTCTTTACAATTCCTTGCCCCTCAGTAGACAAAACATAATCAATAAAAGGTTTTGCCTTTGCCTCATTCTTTGTTTCATAATAATAGAAAAGAGGGCGGACAATCGGATAGGTCTTGTTTTTAGCATTGGCAAATGAAGGTTCTACATAGCTTTTTCCTGCATCGTAGGAAACATGGATAGACTTGACATCCTTATTCAAGTAAGCCAGTCCGACATAACCGATAGCCCCCTTCGTCTGACTGACAGATTGGATAATAGCTCCGGTTGCCGGCATGCTAAGAATGCCATTCATATAATTTTTATTCTTCAATACACTTTCTTTAAAAAATTCATATGTTCCTGAAGAGGTTTCACGCGAATAAGCCACAATCTTCATATCTGCACCACCTACTTCTTTCCAGTTCTTAATTTTGCCGGTAAAGATTCCTTCCAATTGCTCACGGGTCAAATTTCCAACTTTATTGGAGGGATGAACAACTACTGCCAGTGCATCGTAAGCTACTACCACTTCTTTTGTATTCTTTTTTGCTTCCTGAAGCTTTACTCTTTCATCAAATTTCATCTTTCTTGAAGACATAGCTATATCGGTAGTTCCATCCATCAATGCAGAGATGCCAACCCCTGAACCACCACCAGTCACCGTTACTTTAGCAGATTGGTTTTTATTCATAAAACTCTCCGCCTCCGACTGTGTAAGAGGCAGGCAGGTATCGCTTCCTTTAATTTTCTGTGCAAACAAATTTGTTGTGAACAAGCAGGCAACCAATACTGCCGCAAAAATTGTCTTTTTCATTTTACTCACTGAATTAATTTTCTTAGTGCAAAGAAAATGCTCTCATATTTCAACTTCATGAAACAAATATTACAATCCTGTGAAATAAGATTTGCCTTATATTTCAAGCATTATAATAAAAATAAA
The DNA here is from genome assembly GCA_019417325.1 of Parabacteroides sp. Classification (GTDB taxonomy): domain Bacteria; phylum Bacteroidota; class Bacteroidia; order Bacteroidales; family Tannerellaceae; genus Parabacteroides. The sequence goes on from DXVO01000034.1 coordinate 46,841, forward strand.
CAAATAAACCATAACATACTTCATATCTTTTATTACATTTGCGCTTTGAATAGAATAAACAACTATTTTGTCAGGTTTTACAACTTGGTCGATTTTTATAGGGTAAAAATAAGGTTGGAATTCAAGGGAAAAACATGAATTTACGCGAAAAATTATTTATTTTCGGGTGGTTGTTTTTCGTTCTTAATACGAACATGACCCGAGGTCAGGTTGATAGTTTGTCTCATATAAGAGATTATCAGCCCGGTGATTTTGTTTGCTGTTTGTTATTCCTGAAAAATCAATGTGAAAATCTTAAAGACACCCCTAAAGAGCTTCAGATCCTCAATTCCTTGCTGGAAAAATCGATTCTTCAAAATGACATTGAACTTCAGGCCTATGCCCACCGCAACATTATTCGCTATTATTTTAATGCCCAAGACCTGGAAAACATAAAAAAAGCATTCCATTCTGCACGCGTATTCTTTAAAGAGCACAAGTTGTACAACTATTTATTCGATACGGAGGCTATGCTCATAGCTACCTATACCAAATGCAATGAATTTGAAATAGCGCGGGTGAAAGGGCAAAAGATGCTCTATAACGCAGAAAAGTTAAGAAATAACGATGGTAAAATTTCCGCATGCTATACCTTAGCATATGCAGATTATGCATCTGGTAGATACGCAAAAGCCATATTCCGGAGCAGACAAGGATTAGAACTTCTTCAAGGGCAGAAAGACAGGCATATGGAACACATGGAATTTTATTTCATACTCGCCGAGACATTTTTTTCTTTGAAAGAAAGAGACTCCGTCCAGATATATGTTGATTCTGTCCAACATCAATTAATCGATTACCAGAAAGCACATCCGGAAAAATCGGAACACTATTTTTATTTTTACTGGCAATGGATATACACACGCTATGCCACATTAAGTTTGCAACAGAATGATCTGCAAAATGCAAAATCATATCTGGAAAAAGCGGAGAAGTACACAGAATATAATATATACAACATTTACATGGATTTGTTGTATTTCACCTGGTCCGATTATTACCTTGCTTGCAAAAATTATAATAAAGCAATTGAATATCTGGATAAAGGCATACAATATCTCTCGGAGGAAGAAAAAGGGGGTGATATTCTTACAAAACGGGCAGTAATATACCACGAAAAAGGTGACAGCCTATTAGCCACAGACATTATTGAGAAAAGTATTCTGGTTGCAGACTCTATCAATAAAATCCGTTTTATGAACCAATCTAAACAAATGCATGCTATTTACAACATTTCCCTCCTTGAAGAGGAAGGAAAAGAACAAGCTATTATGGTGCGTACACAAGTGGCATTGATACTTTTACTGTGCATATCTGTTTTGATACTCGGTTTTTGTCTGTACCGTTTCATTCGTATGAAACGTCAAATTGCAATTGCGGCCAGGAATGCTCAGAAAGCCAATGATAATACATCTATTTTCCTCACTAATTTAAGTAATGAAATCCGGCTCTTTTTTACAGAAATCGGGAATTTATCAGAAGCACTCATCACTGAACATGAACCTGGGAAAAGAACGCAATACGCCATGGAACTGGACCGTCGCAATGAAAAAGCCCAGCAAGTAATATTTGATATTCTTGATGTTTCAAAAATCGAATCCGACAGAATGCAGTTTCATTACGAACCGGTAGATATAGGCGGTCTGATAAGTGAAGTATATAGTTCACTTATCCATCTCATTCCCGAAAAGGTCCAGGTCCAGATAAAACCGGGACCGGAAGTTACAGTAACTACAGACTCACTACGATTAAATCAAGCGATAAAAAACCTGGCAAGCCATATTATTACTCACACAAAAGGAGGAAAAGTTGATTTAGGATACGAAGTTGTAAAAGAAGGTATACTATTTTTCATTTCTGCAGAAGAATGGATCATATCCAAACAAGAATATGCACTTCTTTTCGACCGTTTGGAACAGACTTCCGGCAAACTGGAAGAAATGAAACTTGAAATGATAATAAGCAAGGGGCTTATTACAAAAATGGGTGGAAAATTATTTTTCCATACAACCCCGACTCAAGGAGGACGGATTGAGTTTATTTTACCAATATCACCCCAGATATAAAACGATAGCAACAAATGAAATTATTTCTATACATAATATTGTTTTCATCCACATTTTTCCAGATAAGTCTATTATCTGCTAAATCTAATCGTACACCTGAAATCCTCAAAACGTCAAATAAAAAACTGCTGCAACTACATACAAATATCTTAAATGCAAATACCATGTCCAAAGAATATAAAGCGATAGAGGTATTGCATAAAGAAGCGGTAAAAGAAAATGAACCGTTTTTTGAAACACTGTCATATTACTATTTCGTTCGTTACTCCCGCCTAAACTACAACATTGAAAAGACAATTTTTTGGTTGAACAAATTGGATTCAATCTCAAGTCTACAAAATTGCAATATCTATGCATACGAAGGTCATAAGTCATTAACTGAACTGTATTGTGTGCATGGGGATTTAGGATTGGCTATGCTCGAAGCGCAGAAAATGAATGATGCGAGAGTATTACTCGATTGTCCGCTTTCCTCTATCATTACGCAAAATACATTAGCTATTGTTTATATATCTACCGGACAATACTCGGAAGCCAAACAAACACTACAAAACATTTTATCACAATATTCCTCGAAAGAAAAAAATATTTTCCTTCAAACGACTTTACTGTTATTGATTAAAACAGATTTACTCCTTAAAGATTCGAATTCCGTAGAATACTATTTACAGCAATTACAAGTATCATTGGAAAGTAAGCTTCCAGACCCTTTTCTTATCAATTCCATCAGAAAACGCGATATACAGGGCCGGCTCCATACATATGTTATAGAAAACTGCATACAGAAGGGAGACTATTCATCTGCTCTAAAATACGTGAATGAAATCAATCATTGGAGAGATTCGACAACTTACATAGAATACCAAATCATGTATCATGACGAACATGCCAAATATAATATAGCAACAAAACAGTTAGGTAAGGCATTAGAAGAGCTGGATAAAGAAATTGCTCTCTTAAATTGCATTTCTGATTTTTCTTTATCCATACTGGGACAAAAAGCACAAATTCTGAAACAAACAGGACTTTACAATGAAGCCTTCAATTCTTATTTGCAACTGACACAGCAGCAGGATTCTATTGCAGGAGAACGATATATTCATCAAATCAACCGTTTTAAAGCAGAACAGGAGGCAAAGCAAAAACAGAGTCGAAATAATCAACTGAAAGAAAAGTCACATTCTTTATATAAATTGGCATTTTGCTTATTTACATTCTGTATTTTCCTTGTTGTCTTAATCTTGATAAACAAAAATCTAAAAATAAAACTGCAATCCGCAAAAGATCATTCTGAACATTTAGACCAGCTTAAATCCGCATTTCTGGCAAATATGAATCATGAAATCAGAAATCCCCTCAATGCAATTGCCGGATTTTCTAAATTACTGGCAGAAGAAGAAGATCCAGAAACTTGTAAGCAATACATCAATATCATAAAAAACAACAATGGTTTACTGGTTAACCTACTTAATGATGTATTAGATATTTCACAAATCGAATCCGACACAATTACGTTTTCCTATTCGGATGTTCATATTCCAACATTAATGGATGAATTATATCAGTCCACCAAACTTCAAATAGGAGCAGACGTCAAACTCATCAAGGAAGAAGGTGTCGATTTATTTCTATATACAGATAAGAACCGCTTGATTCAAATTCTGTCAAATTTGCTTTCTAATGCGATTAAACATACCCAAAAAGGTCAGATCACATTTGGATATGCTCTATGTAAACCGGATAAAATCCGCTTCTACGTAAAAGATACAGGGGAAGGAATTCCTGAAAATCTTCAAAAAGAAATTTTTGAACGCTTCATACAAGCCGTAGAAACCCATACCAAAGGTGTGGGGCTAGGACTTGCTTTATGCAGAGGCTTTATAGAACATTTAGGAGGGGAAATAGGAGTGGATTCTACTGTAGGGAAAGGGGCAACCTTCTGGTTCACTTTGCCATATAACAAGTCAGAATAACTGAAACCTGGCTTTTAAGCCAAGCATTGCAATACTGAAGTAAAAAAATAAAATCGATCTCGATCTTTCAAGCAAAGATCCTTACCTGTCCTTCAAAGGGATAGGCTCTTTTCTTTTTTCCATATAAGTCATTACGTCAAAAAGGATAGCTCCTGATTTCCTTTTCATTATAATGAAATATTATGTAACTTTGCAATTCAAACGAAACATCCAATGAGCGTAATAATAAAAGAAGTTACTAGTAGGAAGGAACTCAAACAGTTCGTAAAGTTCAACATTGAATTATATAAAAACAATCCATACCATGTACCAGGCCTGATAGAAGAAGAGATGGTTACATTGGACAAGAAAAAGAATCCGGCATTCGAAGTTTGTGAAGCCATCTATTTTCTTGCCTATAAAGATGGAAAAGTTGTTGGACGTATTGCCGGTATGATTAATCGTCCGAGTAATGAAGTCTGGAAACAGAAACGTGCACGTTTCGGATTTGTTGATTTTATCGACGATAATGAAGTGGTAGATGGCTTATTCGGAGCTGTTGAAAAGTGGGCACGTGAAAAAGGTATGGATGAAATCCACGGACCAATGGGATTTACCGACATGGATCATGAAGGTATGTTGGTTGAAGGTTTTGACCAGTTAGGTACGATGGCTACCATTTATAACTACCCCTACTATCCGCAACAAGTGGAACGTATTGGATATACAAAAGACTTGGATTGGCATGAATTTAAAATATATGTGCCGAATAGTATTCCTGAAAAACACCAACGCATTGGTGACATCGTAAAAAAGAAATACGGCCTGAAGGTAATGAAATTTAAAAATGCAAAAGAAATCATGCCGTATGCCAGACCTGTTTTTCATACATTAAATGCAGGATTTGCTCCATTATATGGATTTGCTCCGCTTACGGAAAAACAGATTGATTATTATATCAACATGTATATTCCGATGCTGAACTTTGATCTGGTAACTCTCATTATTCGTGAGGAAGATGATGCAGTGGTAGGCTTCGGCATCACTCTACCCAGTTTGTCGAAAGCGTTGCAAAAGGCGAAAGGGCATCTTTTCCCATTCGGATGGATTTATTTGCTAAAGGCTTTGAAAAGTAAACCTAAAATTGCGGATTTCTATCTAATGGCCGTTTTACCCGAATATCAAAGTAAAGGTGTCAACGCTCTACTTTTCAATGATTTAATTCCTATATACAAAAAGCTGGGCATTCTCTATGCAGAAAGTAATCCGGAGTTGGAAACCAACAATGCCGTACAGGCACAGTGGGATTATTTTAAACGGGAACATCACAAAACAAGAAGAGCTTTTGTAAAGAGCTTAACTACAGACAATAAATAATCAATAATAGACCTATATTTTATGGATGAATTGAATTCAACAATGCAACAACCGACAGCGTATAACGACGATGATATCAAAACGCTGGATTGGATGGAACATATCCGTCGGCGTCCCGGTATGTACATCGGGAAATTGGGAGACGGTAGTTATCCGGACGATGGTATATACGTATTGCTGAAAGAAGTTCTGGATAACTCCATTGATGAATACATGATGGGGTATGGCAAAACCATAGAAGTAGTAGTTGAAGAAGGAACTGTTTCCGTACGCGACTACGGCCGAGGAGTCCCACTGGGGAAAGTTGTGGACGTTTCCAGCAAAATGAATACAGGCGCCAAATATGATAGTAAAGCCTTTAAAAAATCTGTCGGACTGAATGGAGTTGGTATTAAAGCTGTAAACGCACTAAGTAGTTATTTCCTGATCACCAGCCATCGCGATGGTGAATGTAAACGCGTGGAATACAGCAAAGCCATTATCACGGAAGAATCCCCAATAGTTCCTACCGATGAGCCCAATGGTACACTTACTTATTTTATTCCCGATAAAGAGATATTCAAAGATTATCTATACAAAGATGAATACATTGAAAGCCTCCTGAAAAATTATGTGTTCCTGAACTCGGGACTTACCATCCTGTATAACGGAAAGAAATTTCATTCCCGGAATGGTCTGGTCGACCTGTTAAATGAGAACATGACGACTGAACCTTTATATCCGATTATCCATCTTAAGGGAGAAGATATTGAAGTTGTTATCACACATAGTAACCAGTATGGCGAAGAATACTATTCATTCGTCAATGGTCAACATACAACACAGGGAGGAACTCACCTTTCTGCATTTCGTGAAGCTCTGGGAAGGGTTATCAAGGAATATTACAATAAAAACTTTGAATATTCCGATATACGTGCCGGAATTGTAGCCGCAATTAGCATAAAGGTTGAAGAACCGGTATTCGAAAGTCAGACAAAAACGAAATTAGGTTCAAAAGATATGGGGCCGGATGGTCCTTCCGTAGGTAAATTTATCGGAGATTTTATCAAGAAAGAACTCGATAACTACCTACATAAAAATGCAGATACCTCCGAAGCCCTTTTACGTAAAATTCTGGAGGCAGAAAAAGAACGTAAAGCAATTGCCGGTGTGACTAAGCTTGCGCGCGAACGTGCAAAAAAAGCAAACCTGCATAACAAGAAATTACGCGACTGCCGTATCCACCTGAATGACCCGAAAGGCGAAAGACTGGAAGATAGTTGTATTTTCATTACCGAAGGAGACTCTGCAAGTGGTTCCATCACTAAAAGCCGGGACCCGAATTTTCAGGCAGTATTCAGCCTTCGTGGTAAACCGTTGAACAGTTACGGGCTGACTAAAAAAATTGTTTATGAAAACGAAGAATTCAATCTGCTGCAAGCAGCATTAAATATAGAAGACGGTCTGGAAGGATTACGTTACAATAAAGTAATTATCGCTACCGATGCCGATGTGGACGGTATGCATATCCGTTTGCTTTTGATTACCTTCTTCCTGCAGTTCTTCCCTGACCTGATCAAACGGAATCATGTATATATCCTGCAAACCCCACTTTTCCGTGTACGTAACAAACAAAAAACCTTTTATTGTTACACCGAAGAAGAAAGGCTTGCTGCTATCGAAGCCGTAGGGAAAAATGCTGAAATCACCCGATTCAAAGGGTTAGGAGAAATATCACCGGACGAATTCAAACATTTTATCGGCAAGGACATACGTTTAGACCCGGTAACAATGAAAAAAGAAGACTTGGTAAAAGATATGTTAGAGTTCTACATGGGTAAAAATACCATGGAACGTCAAAACTTTATTATTGATAATCTAGTTGTAGAAGAAGATGTCGTTGACTAAAAATAAGCGGATAGCACTTTTTCCGGGGACATTCGACCCCTTTACCATCGGACACCAATCACTGGTTAGCCGTGGATTAAACCTTGTAGATGAAATTATTATCTCGATAGGTATAAATGACAAAAAGCAAACTTATTTCACTTTAGAAAAACGTTTGGATGCTATCCGCCAACTGTATAAAGACGAACCGCGAGTAAAAGTTATGTCGTACGATTCACTCACTGTCGATTTTGCAGAACTAGTTAATGCCAAATTTATTTTACGCGGTATCCGTACGGTGAATGACTTCGAATATGAAAAGAGTATAGCTGATGTAAACCGTAAGCTGAATAATATTGAAACTTTCATTCTTTTCACAGAACCCGAACATACCCATATCAGTTCAAGCATTGTACGTGAACTACTGAGATATGGTAAAGACATCTCCCTGTTTGTCCCTAAAGGAACAAACTTGTATTGATACACCAATAAATTATTGAGTAAAAATGAAACGAATTATTTTGCCTCTTTTTATGCTGGGCGTTTTCATCTTTTCAGCGATGGGACAAAGAGGAAACAGTCTGGATGCTCGTAAGCTCCAGTTGGCATTGTATGCTATCTCCAACCTATATGTAGACTCTACCAGTGAACCTAAATTAGTGGAAGATGCCATTGTTGGCATGCTTGAAAAGCTGGATCCTCATTCTACCTATACAGATCCGGAAGAAACGAAAGAAATGACGGAGCCGCTACAAGGAAACTTCGATGGAATAGGTATCCAGTTCAATATGCTGACCGATACATTATATGTCATTCAAGTAATACCGGGCGGACCTTCCGAAAAAGTAGGTTTGATAGCAGGCGACCGTATCATTATGGTTGACGATACCTTGATTGCCGGTGTAAAAATGAAAAATACCGATATCATCAAGCGCCTGCGAGGTCCGAAAGGTACAGAAGTCCGCGTAAAAGTATTACGCAATAATACTCCGGAACTGATTGATTTTAAAATTATCCGTGGGAAAATACCGGTATATAGCCTTGATGCCGCTTATATGGCAGATAAGAAAACCGGTTATATAAAATTAAACCGGTTTGCTGCTTCTTCTGCCGATGAATTCCGTGAAGCTTTGGAGAAACTGAAAAAGCAGGGTATGGAAAACCTCATCCTCGACCTACAGGGCAACGGAGGAGGCTATCTGAATATCGCAATAGAAATTGCCGACGAATTTTTAGCTAAAGATAAACTGATTGTATACACCGAAGGAAACAAGCAGCCACGCGAAGAAGCCAAATCTACGGCAAAAGGGAACTTTGAAGAAGGACGTTTAATCGTGTTAGTAGACGAAACATCTGCTTCTGCAAGCGAAATCTTGTCCGGTGCCGTACAGGATTGGGATCGTGGTGTCATTATCGGACGCCGTACCTTTGGTAAAGGACTGGTACAAAAGCCTATTCCTCTACCCGATGGTTCAATGATTCGCCTGACTGTTTCCCGCTATTACACACCAACAGGACGTTCTATCCAAAAGCCCTATACAAACGGAGGACAGGAACAATATAATCACGACCTGATAGACCGTTATAACCGTGGCGAACTTATGAGTGCGGACAGTATTCATTTTCCCGACTCAATGAAATACAATACGCTTGTAACAAAACGCGTCGTTTATGGCGGAGGAGGTATCATGCCTGATGTATTTATTCCGGTGGATACTACCCGTTATACAGATTACCACCGTAAAATTGTAGCGACCGGACTGGTAAACAGGGTTGCCATGAACTATCTGGATAAACATCGAAACGAACTAAACAAAAAATATCCGAAATTCATCCAATACAAGCAGAATTTCCAAGTGAACGATGATATAATGAAAGATCTGCTTGCTTTGGCGGATGAAGAAAAAATTCCGTTCAAAGAAGACGAATATAACCGTTCAAAACCGCTTATCATGCTTCAGATTAAAGCTCTTATCGCCCGCGACCTGTATGAGATGAGCGAATATTTCCAAATAATCAATGACGAAAACGAAAGTTTAAAAGAAGCGCTTCGTATTATTAACAACGAAAAACTTTATCTGAAAGACTTAGGCAAATAAAAACAGAAAGCTTATGTATTGGACACTTTTCCTTACATTCGTTAAAATTGGGACCTTCACTATCGGAGGTGGATATGCTATGCTTCCACTTATACAGCGAGAGGTCGTGGACAGGGGCTGGCTATCGAAAGAAGATTTCATCGACTTATTTTCCGTAGCACAGTCGTTGCCGGGTATTTTTGCTGTTAACATTTCAATTTTCGTAGGTTATAAGCTCAAAAAAGTACCTGGAGGCATTGTTTGTGCATTGGGAAGTATTCTTCCCTCATTCTTTATTATGCTGGCAATTGCCTTGTTTTTCACCCATGTAAAAGATAATATTTGGGTAGAAAAAGCGTTTAAAGGACTTCGTCCGGCAGTAGTGGCTTTAATTGTCGTTCCCTGTATCACTACGGCACGTTCCATAAAAATGAGTTATAAGGAGCTGATTATACCGATTGCCGCAGCCTTACTTATCTGGCAAGGAGGAATATCTCCGGTGTGGATTATTCTGGCAGCTATTATCGGAGGACTTATTTATGGACTTAAAATAAAGAAATTCTAATTATGATTTGGCTTCAATTATTATATGTATATCTGAAAATCGGAGTTTTTGGCTTTGGAGGAGGATATGCCATGCTCTCTCTGATACAATCAGACGTGGTAGACCGTTATCAATGGATATCCCTCCAGGAATTTACGGACATTGTTGCAATTTCGCAGATGACACCGGGACCTATCGGTATCAATAGTGCAACTTATATCGGATACACGGCTATCCATAATGCCGGATACTCTCCTGCTATCTCCATATTGGGCTCTGTTCTTACTACAGTTGCAGTCTGCCTGCCGTCTTTCCTCCTAGTATTGGCTATTTCTTATGCTTTTGCAAAATTCAGGAATAATAAATATGTAGCTGCCGCTTTTTACGGGCTACGCCCAGCTACAGTCGGTTTGATTGCAGCCGCAGCTCTGTTACTGATGAATAGTGAAAACTTCATCGATTACAAAAGCTTTCTCATTTTCGGAGCTGCATTTATCCTTACATGGAAATTCAAACTACATCCTATCCTGATGATTTTCCTCGCAGGATTCGCCGGAATACTCCTTTACTGGTAAATCCTTCTGTCGGTTAAAATACACCATTCGTCGAGGAAAACCGGCTCTGTTTCTAATCCGGTTGGATACGCTTTGAATGAGTAGTAGTTTTGCTTCTGTAAAAAGATTGTAAAACGAAATTATTATGAAACGTATCTATACAATTATCATTCTGTCGATGCTGCTGTTTCCTCTAACAATGAAGGCACAAGACACCACCGTATGGACACTTCGCTCCTGCCTGGATTATGCACTGGAACATAATATCCAGCTCAAAAAGAGCAAAATCACGCGATTATCCGGTCAGGAAGATACTGAACTGGCAAAAGCCCAGTTATTCCCGTCTCTTTCAGCTTCGGTAACACAGGGGTTTGTGAATTATCCCTCCAAAGAAGCTGTCAGTAACAACAGTTATTCCGGCAATTATAGTGTAAATGCCAACTGGAAATTATTTGATGGAAATAAACGTGTCAATGCTATCAAGCAACAAAAAATCCAGAACGAAGTTGATGAACTGAATGTAGAACAGAATGAAGACGATATCCAGGTTGCCATCGTACAAAATTATATGCAGGTGCTATACGCAACTGAGGCTGTCCGCATCAATAAAAATACGGTAGAAGTATCCGAAGCTCAATGTAACCGTGCTGCCGAATTACTAAAGGTCGGTTCAATCTCGAAAGTAGACCTCGCACAACTACAGAGCCAGCTCAGCACAGATAAATACCAGTTAGTAGTAGCACAAACCAATCTGGACAACTATAAACTGCAACTTAAACAATTACTAGAACTTGATATTACCGAAGACATAAAAGTTGCCATACCGGAACTGACAGAGAAAGATGTGATGGTTCCCTTACCTGACAAACAAACGATTTACAATACATCTCTGGCTGTTATGCCTCAGATAAGAAGTAGTCAGTTAAACATCGATATCGCCGAACTTGAAACCAAAAAGGCACGTGCGGGTTATTTACCATCCTTGTCCTTAAATGCCGGCATAGGAACCGGTCACCTGTCAGGTACAGATTATGCATTCGGCAGCCAGATTTGGAATAAGTTCAACGAAAGTATCGGCCTTACATTAAGCATTCCGATCTTCAGCAACCGGGAAAATAAAACAGCATTAAATAAAGCCCGTTTGGCCGTAACGACAAGCCAACTTGAATTAATAAACAGCCAGAAAGAGCTGCTAAAAATAGTAGAAGGCATTTATCTGGATGCTACTTCTTCCCAGACACAATACACTTCTGCGACAGAGCGTCTCGATTATGTAAACCAGAGCTACAACCTCGTACAGGAGCAGTTTTTTCTCGGGTTAAAAAACACAGTGGAATTACTAACCGAGAAAAACAACTTGCTGACAGCCCAACAGGAAGAGTTACAGTCCAAATATATGGCGATAATGAGTATACAACTATTAAATATATACCAAAAGAAACCTTTAGAGGGAAACTACTAATGAATTTATATTCACTCTCTTTTTGTCTAGCTCTCTCCGGATTATTCCGGAGAAGCTTTCAAGAAGGAAAAGTCTTCAACTGGAATAAAAAAGCATAACAATATGAAGAAAAAGCATCTAATCATCGGAATTGTAGCCGTTGTAGTAATTGCAGGAGGTTTCTTCCTCTTATCCGGCAAGTCCTCCAAAGGAAGCATACGGCTTGAGACAGAAAAAGTAAGCCGGCATTCGATTTCCAATACAGTAACGGCAACGGGAACAGTAGAGCCTGTTACCGAAGTGGAAGTAGGTACCCAGGTATCCGGTATCATCGACAAATTATATGCAGATTACAATGATGTGGTGAAAGCGGGCCAGCTTATTGCAGAAATGGATAAAGTAAATCTAAAAGCTGAATTAGCTTCCGCACAGGCACAGCTGGCAAGCAGCAAGACCGAATTTGAATATCAGCAAAAGAATTATGCCAGAAACAAAGTACTTCACGAAAAACAACTGATAAGCGATTACGATTACGAAACGGCAACCTACACCTACGAGAAAGCCAAAGCCGCTTACGACCAGGCACAAGCATCTATGGTAAAAGTAAACCGCAACCTTGAATATGCAACTATTACCAGCCCGATAGACGGGGTTGTCATCAACCGTGCTGTAGAAGAAGGGCAAACAGTAGCTGCCGGTTTCGAAACCCCGACACTGTTTACTATTGCCGCCGATCTTACGCAAATGCAGGTGATTGCCGATGTGGATGAAGCAGATATAGGCAATGTTGAGGATGGACAACGTGTCAGCTTCACTGTAGATGCTTATCCCAATGATGTATTTGAAGGAAAAGTAAAACAAATTCGTTTGGGAGACAGCTCTTCTTCCAGCTCAAGTAGTTCAAGCACTTCTTCCAGCTCAACGGTTGTTACCTACGAGGTTGTCATTAGTGCCAACAATCCGGATTTAAAATTGAAACCCCGTTTAACAGCAAACGTTACCATCTATACGCTGGAACGTGAAAACGTACTTGTCGTTCCAACCAAAGCACTGCGTTTCATTGCTGATGAAAGCATGTTGGCGCCAATCGGCTATACGGTAAAAAATGCATCAGAAGAGGCTCCATCCGGAAAACGCCTGATATGGCAACGCATAGGGCAAACGCTGGAACCAAAACTCATCACTGTTGGTACAGCCAGCGGAAGTATGACAGAAGTAACGGATGGATTAAATGAAGGAGATGAAATTGTTGTAGACCTTGCATCCGCCCCCACAGAACAAGTAAAAAATAATGCGGAACAAAGTCCTTTCATGCCGACACCTCCGGGTGGAAATAAGAAGAAAAGTAAATAGTAATCCGACTATTACCACTGAATATGAAAGAGATCATTAAATTAGATAATATCAAGCGTGATTTCCAGGTAGGAGAAGAAACGGTACATGCACTACGTGGTGTATCATTCACCATCTATGAGGGGGAATTCGTCACCATCATGGGAACCTCCGGTTCCGGAAAAAGTACGTTGCTGAATACGCTGGGCTGCCTTGACACTCCAACATCCGGAGAATATTACCTGGATGGAGTATCAGTCCGCACTATGGGAAAGAATGCCCGTGCTACTTTGCGCAACCGAAAGATCGGTTTCGTCTTCCAGAGTTACAACCTGCTACCGAAAACAACAGCAGTGGAGAATGTTGAATTACCATTGATGTATAATCCGTCATTTAGCGCTGCAGCCCGCAGGGAAAAAGCGACAAATGCATTGATTGCCGTAGGTCTTGGCGACCGATTAATGCATAAAAGTAACCAAATGTCAGGAGGACAAATGCAACGAGTTGCAATTGCCCGCGCTCTGGTAAACGACCCGGCTGTTATCCTTGCCGATGAGGCAACCGGTAACCTTGATACCCGTACATCTTTTGAGATTCTGGTACTTTTCCAGAGACTCCATGCAGAAGGACGTACCATCATTTTCGTTACCCATAACCCGGAGATTGCCCAATACAGCAGTCGTAATATTACTCTACGCGACGGCCACGTAATAACAGATACGGTAAACAACCAGATACTTGATGCAGCTGAAGCTTTGGCAAAGCTGCCCAAAAACGACGACTAAAGTAAGGAGTATATTATGAATGGAACGAACTTAATCAAAATAGCCCTTCGCGCACTTGCCAATAATAAGCTGCGCGGTTTCCTTACCATGCTTGGTATTATTATCGGAGTTGCCTCTGTAATCACGATGCTTGCCATCGGCCAGGGCTCTAAGAAAAGCATACAGGCACAAATCAGTGAAATGGGCTCGAATATGATTATGATACATCCGGGAGGAGACATGCGGGGTGGTGTACGCCAGGATGCCTCATCCATGGAAACACTGAAATTAGAAGATTATCAAAACATTATGGATGAGACACGCTATATATCAGCAGTTTCTCCATCGGTAAACAGTAGTGGTCAGGCCATCTATGCCAATAACAATACCCCGACAACGGTATACGGAGTAAGTCCTGATTATCTGGATATACGCCGTTACAAAGTTCAGGATGGCGAAATGTTCGACGAACAGGAGATACAAACAGCCGCCAAGGTATGCGTAGTGGGAAAAACTGTTGTCGATAATCTTTTTACAAACGGAGAAAACCCGGTAGGCAAAGTAATACGTTTCCAGAAACTGCCATTCCGCATCATTGGAGTACTGGAAAGCAAAGGATATAACAGTATGGGAATGGACCAGGACGACCTAATATTAGCTCCATACACAACTATTCAAAAAAAGGTCCTGGCCATTACCCATCTGCAAAGCATTACCTGTTCGGCTCTCAAGGAAGAGTATACAGACCAGGCCATTGACGAGATTACTGAAATACTTCGCCGCAACCACAAGTTGAAAGATAGCGATGATGACGACTTTACCATTCGTAGCCAGCAAGAGCTGAGTACGATGTTAACAAGTACGACAGACATGATGACTGTGTTGTTGGCGGCTGTGGCGGGTATTTCACTCCTCGTTGGAGGTATCGGGATTATGAACATCATGTACGTCAGTGTAACGGAACGTACCCGTGAAATCGGACTACGTATGAGTATCGGAGCAAAAGGAATCGACATCCTTGCCCAGTTCCTGATCGAATCCATTCTTATTAGTGTGACCGGAGGGTTGATCGGTGTTATATTGGGAGTGGGAGCGGCATTAGTTGTCAACATTGTTGCGCATTTCCCCATATTTATCCAACCATGGAGCGTGTTCCTGTCATTCGCAGTATGTACCGTAACCGGAGTATTCTTTGGATGGTACCCCGCCAAAAAAGCTGCGCAACTTGATCCTATCGAAGCCATACGGTATGAATAACCAGTAATTTATTATCTTTGTAAATATGATGAAAAAAGAAACAATACAAACACGGATAGCTCCTCCCTTCAAAGGGATGGGCAGCCTTATTCACATAGTGGCCTGGTGTATCCTGATCGGATTGCCGTTCTTTTTCACAGGACGGGAGTCGCAGGAACTTACTTTGGAGAGTTATTTGCGTTCAGTCATTGTTCCGCTTTCATTCATGCTTGTATTTTATGTAAATTACTTTTTGCTGGTGGAACGTTTCTTGTTTAGCCGTCATGGCTGGAAGTTCTTTCTCAGCAATGTTCTGTTAATTATAGCCGCCATGTTCTTTGTGCATTTCCTAATGCATCTGCTTCCGCCTCCAGTAGGGCATCATCCCAAAGTGGAACGCGAATGGCAGGATATTGCAGGATTTTTTATTATCAATGCTTTTCTATACATGCTGGTAGCAGGACTTAGCGTAGCTATCCGCATGACAGGTAACTGGTATCAGACGGAATCGGTTCGTCAGGAATTAGAGAAGAGCCGCGCTGAAGCAGAACTACAGAATCTGAAAAGCCAACTGAATCCGCATTTCCTGTTTAATACGCTTAATAATATTTACAGCCTGATTGCATTCAGTCCGGAACAGGCACAGGGTGCAGTGCATGATTTAAGCCGGCTACTCCGATATGTGTTGTATGATAGCAGCCAACCTTTTGTCCCACTGGAAAAAGAACTGGACTTTATCCGTAACTATGTAGAGTTGATGCGTATTCGCCTACCTCAACATGTCAAGCTGGAAACCGACATATCAGAAACTGTTCCAGGAACAAATGTCGCTCCCCTCCTTTTTATATCTCTTATCGAAAATGCGTTTAAACATGGAGTTAGTAATAGTAAACCGTCTTTCATCACCCTAAATATATTCCAGAAAAAAGAACGTATCATTTGCACTATCAACAACAGCTATTTCCCTAAAGACAATGAACAGGATAAAAGCGGTTCCGGCATCGGATTACAGAATCTTGTCCGCCGCCTGGAATTACTGTATCCGTCACGCCATATATTCACCTACGGAGAAAAAGATGATGCCTATTCCTGTACATTGGAGATTTTACCTTAAATCTTTTCAAAATTGTACGTAGTTTCAAAAAAATTCATGCTTTGAAACTAAAAGTTTCATTACGTTGAAACTAAAAGTTCCACCCGATGAAACAAAAAGTTTCAAGGCATGAAACTTCAGCTACTCTTTTACAAACAAATTTCCCTACCTATCAAATGATAAAAAAAGCAGAGATTTTTATGTATCTTTGTTTCTACCCATTAATATTTCGGCATATGAAACTGACATGCTCAATTATAGACGATGAACCTCTGGCTATCAATTTATTGGAAAGCTATGTATATAAAACGCCCTTCTTGGAACTGAAAGGAACATACAATAGTGCTGTTAATGCTCTCGCCGCTCTTAATAGCGAACCGGTTGATTTACTCTTCCTGGATATACAAATGCCGGAACTAAGTGGAATGGAATTCTCTAAGATGCTGGAAACTGATACACGGATTATCTTCACCACTGCTTTCAGTCAATATGCTGTTGATAGTTATAAAGTAAACGCTCTGGATTATCTCTTGAAACCCATCAGTTTCTCAGAATTTCTGAAAGCAGCAAATAAAGCGGTACAGTGGTATGAATTAGCCCGGAATAAAAAAGAGACACCGGAAAACAATGGAATAAGCCAGCCTTATCCATCTAAAGAGATAGAGTCCATATTTATTAAAACCGAATATAAACTCATGCAGGTGGAGTTGAAGAAAATCCTTTATATTGAAGGGTTAAAAGACTATGTAAAAATATATGTGGAAGATGAACCCCGCCCTATACTTTCTCTGATGAGTATGAAAACAATGGAAGAAATGCTACCATCCAACCATTTTATACGTGTACACCGCTCTTTTATTGTACAACCGGAAAAAATAAAAGTAATCGAGCGCAACCGGATTGTATTCGGAAAGGAATATATCCCTATATCTGACAACTACAAACAAAAATTCATGGAGTTTTTAGGCAAACGTTCTCTTTTACCTTAATATTCATTAGCTCCACTTAACAGAAGCATAAACACTACTACCTATCAATAAATAATTTTTCATGCATCAATAGATAGTGAATTATTGTTACTATATTTGTATTCACACCGAACATACAAATATGAAAATACACAGCATGAAAAAAACATTTAGCAACTTAGTATTATCAACATTTATTATGGCCTTTGTTTCCTGCACCCCCGACGTAAAAAATATACCGTCTGAATTATTATACAAAGCCGAGGCCACCACTGGCGAAGGTTCGATCTGGCATCCGGGAAGAAAAACGTTATTCTGGGTAGATATCGAAGGAAAAACTCTCTATGAATACTCTCCAGACAGCCAGAATTGCACTTCATGGAAATTTGACAAGATGGTCTCTACCGTTGTCCCTGAAACCGATACCACTATGGTTGTTGCCCTTCAAAATGAAATCGTACGGATTAATCTCAATAACGGACAAACTTCGCATATTACACCGATCCCAGACCTTCAAGGTAAAATTCGCTGCAATGATGGAAAATGTGATCCAAGAGGTAACTTATGGATTGGAACTATGGGCTTTGGAGCTCCACAAGGAGCCGGAACATTATACTGTGTGGAACCGAACGGAAATGTCACGGCCAAATTAAAGAATGTGACTATTTCAAACGGTATCGTATGGTCTTCCCGAAAAAATTTCATGTATTATGTAGACACCCCCACTAATCGTATTGTCCGTTTCCGTTATGACATAAACAATGGGGACATATTATATGACGGTGTGGCTGTAACTATACCAAAGGGAACCGGTTCGCCCGATGGCATGGCAATAGACGGCAATGATAATCTTTGGGTAGCCCATTGGGGTGGATATGGAGTATATTGTTATAGCCCTTATACAGGTGAACTATTGGCTAAAGTTGAAGTTCCGGCGCCTAATGTCGCCTCTTGTGCCTTTGGTGGCAAAAAACTGGATACACTTTACATTACAACAGCACGTGCCGGATTATCAGATAAACAACTGAAAGAATACCCGTTAAGCGGAAGCCTATTCCACTGTAAACCGAACGTTATCGGAGTTAAAGCCCAACACTTCGGAGAGTAGATACTCTTTCCAATATTTAATACAAATATAAACAGCATCTCAAATTTTATTGTTTACTTTGTAAAGAGGATATTTAATAGTCTCTCTACCTACTTATTTCCAATACTGAAAGGAAAATGAAACAATCTTGTTTCAATTCAGAATTAATGCATTTAAACATATGACGAAAAATAAAACAGAAAAGAAAAAAAACAAAGAAGGAAAGCCTAAAAAAAGAGCAAAGAGCTCGGGCAAACGCCTGAAAAAAGAGTTCATTGTAAACTCCATTATGGCTGCTTTCAAATCCGCACCCAAACAGTCATTCAATTATAAACAGATAAGCAACTTGATTGGTGCAGAAAATCAGGTACAAAAAATCCAGGTTTCCCAAATTTTGCAAGAACTCGCCAACGAAAATTTCATATCTGAGATAGACCATGGACGTTTTCGCTATAATGACTTGGGAACTATTGCAATCGGAACATTTACCCGTCGCAGTAACGGAAAAAACTCATTTATACCGGAAGATGGAGGAGCACCGGTCTTTGTTGCCGAACGCAACTCTGGACACGCGATGGATGGCGATAAGGTGAAAGTCCAGCTTTTTGCCAAACGAAAAGGAGCCGAACCGGAAGCTGAAGTCATAGAAGTGCTCGATTCCAAAAGAAGTACAATCATCGGCAAACTGCAAGTTACCAAAGGTTTTGCTTTCCTTATCACTGAAAGTAAAACGCTTGCCAACGATATTTTCATTCCGAAAGAAAAGCTGAAAGGCGGCAAGAATGGGGACAAAGCCATTGTTCGCATTGTGGAATGGCCGGACGAGGCCAAAAACCCATTAGGTGAAGTCATTGACATTTTGGGGGTTGCCGGCGAAAACAATGCAGAAATGCATGCTATCCTGGCAGAATTTGATTTGCCTTACAAATATCCGGAGAATGTAGAGAAAGCTGCAAATAAAATATCTGATAAGATTGCAGAATCCGAAATTTCCATACGTGAAGATTTCCGGGATGTTCTCACTTTTACCATCGACCCGAAAGATGCCAAAGACTTTGATGATGCTTTGTCTGCACGTCTACTGGATAATGGGAACTGGGAAGTCGGAGTACATATTGCCGACGTCACCTATTATGTCAGGCCGGAAAGTCTGATTGACCGTGAGGCATACAGCCGTGCAACGTCTGTTTACCTCGTAGACCGTACCATCCCAATGTTGCCGGAACGCTTATGTAATCAGATATGTTCTCTCCGTCCGGATGAAGAGAAGCTTTGTTTTGCCGTTATCTTCGAATTAAACAATGAAGCGGTAGTTCTTAAATCCCGCATCTGCCGTACCATTATCAAGAGTAACAGGCGGTTCACCTACGAAGAGGCACAACAAGTAATCGAAACTGGAGAAGGCGACCACAAGGAAGCTATTCTGGCACTGAACGAACTGGCAAAAAAATTACGAGACAAACGCTTCAAACATGGAGCCGTAAGTTTCGAACGTTCGGAAGTAAAATTCGATATTGATGAAAACGGCAAACCAATAGGAACTTACATTAAGGTAGCCAAAGAGGCAAATAAGTTGATTGAAGAATTTATGTTGCTGGCAAATCTTACCGTTGCAGAATTTGTTGGTAAAGTTCCCAAGAATAAAACAAAGAAGACATTCGTATACCGTGTTCACGAGCAACCGGATCCGGAAAAACTGGAAAACTTCGCTTCTTTTATCAACCGTTTCGGCTACAAACTCAAAACAACGGGAACTAAAACAGAAATGTCCAAAAACATCAACAGCCTGTTGGATAATGTAGCAGGAAAACCGGAAGAAAACCTAATCGAAACCCTAGCTATCCGCTCCATGCAGAAAGCAAAATATACGACCGAAAATATCGGGCATTACGGACTGGCAATGGATTATTATACGCATTTTACCTCTCCTATCCGCCGCTATCCCGATATGATGGTACATCGCTTGCTGGAACGTTACCTTGCCGGAGGACGGAGCGTGATAAAGAACAAATATGAAGAATATTGCGAACACTGCTCTGAAATGGAACTGGTAGCTGCCAATGCCGAACGCGCTTCCATTAAATACAAACAGGTGGAATACATGAGCGACAAACTAGGAAAAGTATTCGATGGTGTTATATCCGGTGTTACGGAATGGGGATTATATGTTGAGCTCATTGAAAACAAATGCGAAGGACTTGTTCCTATCCGGGATTTAGTAGGCGACTACTACGAATATGACGAGAAAAACTATTGCCTGATAGGACGCAGAAGTAAACAGACATACCGTCTGGGAGATACCTTATCGGTAAAAGTGGCTCAAGCCAACCTGGAAAGAAAGCAATTAGACTTTACGCTTGCCTGACAAGCTGATATATATTAATGTAAAAGGCGCGGACAATACAGATTACCCCCGTATTATTCGCGCCTTTTTATATGCGGAAAAAATTACCAATATAATAATCCGGCCGTACCACAGGCTATCAGTCCGGCACCCAAAAGGGTATAAAAGACACGGGCACCTTTGCGTCCCAACCATCTTACGAAAGTAGTTGCCCCACTGGTTTCAAAATACCAGTCAAAATTGAACAAGGCTGCCACTATGGAAAAGGCCCCCAAGGCAATAAACAATATCAGGATAAAATACTCGGACGGTCCCATATTAATCGACTTCTACAGTTCGGGAACCATCAGGATTTTCTGTGATTGTTACGTCTACTACATCACCCGGCAGCAAATCCTCTATCTTTTCAGGCCATTCGATAAAACAAAGCGCACCGCTATAAAAATAATCCTCTGTTCCTATATCTTCAGCCTCACTCAACTTATTAATACGATAAAAGTCGAAATGATAAATCAATTCACCAGTTTTGTCACTGCGGTATTCGTTGATAATGGCAAATGTCGGACTGTTGATTACGTCCTCCACACCCAGTTCTTCACAAATTGCTTTGATAAAAGTAGTCTTTCCAGCCCCCATATTACCATGAAAAGCAAAAACAGTACGGTCGTCCATACCTGCGATAAACTCTTTTGCAGCTTCATGGATCGTATCCAAGCTATTAATTTTGATTGTGCCCATATTATATTGATTATAATCTTTTTTGTATGCCCGCAAAGTTAATATTATTTTGGTTTCAGTGTGATAAAAGGAATCAGCATTTCCTCCATAGAAATGCCACCATGCTGAAAGGTATCCCTATAATAAGACACATAGTGGCGATAATTATTAGGATAAGCAAAAAAGTCACTGTTCATTGTAAATATATATTTGCTACTCAGGTTGGGAGAAGGTAGCCCCACTTTATCAGGATGGGGAATTTCAAATACATCTTTCGGATTGTAATCCATATTCTTGCCTACCTTATAACGCAGATTGGTGTTTGTACTTTTATCGCCCATTACTTTTAAGGGACTGTCTACACGTATCATTCCATGGTCTGTTGTTATAATTACTTTATATCCGTTAAGTGCAATATACCTGAATAACTCCATTGTTCCCGAATACTGAAACCAAGTACGTGTAAGGCTCCGGAAAGCAGCTTCTGTATTTGACAGTTCACGTACTATCTTATTCTCAACACAGGAATGTGAAAGTTCATCCATAAAATTAAGCACTACAACATTCAGTTGATTCTGAAAAAAAGGAGAAAGCGTATTCAATAATTTATCTCCACAAAATGTATCACATACTTTATTATAAGAGAAGCTATATTGTTTACTGAATCGTTTTATCTGTGTACGAATCAAACATTCTTCATCCGAATTTTTACTTTTATCAAAAGTTTCATCTTTCCAAAATGCCGGAAATACCTTTTCTATTTGCAGAGGCAATAGCCCGGAAAATATTGAATTTCTAGCATATTGGGTTACTGTAGGAAGAATACTATAATAGATATTTTCATCAAAAAAGAAATATTCTTTCAACAAATCTTTTATAATTGTCCACTGGTCCAAACGGAAATTATCGATCAAGATAAAAAACAATTTTTCTTCTTTATCAAGTAGTGGAAAGACTTTCTTTTTAAATAAATCCGGACTCATCAACGGACGGCATTCCGGATTTTGTATCCAGTCAATATAATTTTTCTTTATGAATTTACTGAATGCATAATTGGCCTCCCGTTTTTGCTCATGAAGCAGATCGGTCATTGTCACACTACTATTTTCCAGTCTTAGTTCCCAATATACCAACTTTCTATAAATTTGAATCCAATTATCAGGAGTGACCGAATCACCGATCAGCATACTGATACGGCCAAACTCCCTTTGATAATTTATTTCAACTTTCTCTGAAACAATCTCATGGCAATGTACATTCTTCTTGATAGATAATAATATTTGATAAGGATTTACCGGCCTAATCAGAAAATCAGCGACCTCGTTTCCGATAGCTTCTTCCATTATACTTTCTTCTTCGCTTCCGGTAATCATAACAACCGGAATTCTTAAATCCATTTCTTTTATCTGGATTAAGGTATGTCCTGACATATTTTCATCCAGAAAAACAATATCAAACGTGTGATTTTTAAAACGATTAACCGCATCACACCCACTGGAAACAGAAGTCACCTCATAACCTTTCTTTTGCAAAAAAAGAATATGAGATTTTAATAAATCAATCTTATCATCAGCCCAGAGTATTTTATTGTTTTTTATAGCCATAAGCGTTTAATCCCGATAAATATAATCGGAATAATTCGTATTATGCTAAAATATGCAATAAAATTATAACATGATAATTTATTTATGGATTATCAGAGGCTAAAATACGTTCTATTGCGGTGTCTATTAAAGGGTCTTTACCATCAATAATATCCTGCTGGGTCATCTCTACTTTAATCTTTGGCTCTATGCCAAATTCCGTATGTTTCTTATTTACATCCAACACCGGACAGGCAGAAAAACGGATACTCCATCCATTTGGAAGTTCCGAACTGAAAGGCAAGCCGCTTCCTCCTCCTGTGCGGTCTCCTAAAAGAGTTACCTGAGGTAATAGCCGCATTACATTTGCGAAGTCGTTTGTTGCACTATATGAATGACGATTTGTTATGACAATAACCGGAAGATACCAACATAAACGTTCCGAAGGAGAAAGATACACAGGATAAGGCTCTGTAAAATCATTATGCCCGTTGCCATTTTTATATTGTGTATATCCTGTCAATATTTTCTCTTTCAGGAACCGCGAAGCAATACGATCGGCATAACTCATCGAGCCACCACCGTTCTCACGTACATCAAATATAAGCCCTTTGCAGTCTTTAAAGTATAAAAACATATAATCCAGGTTGCTCTCTCCTACTCCACTGGAAAAGCTACTGTAATAGACATATCCGACCTGGTCGTTTGCCATACGCTTATACTTCAGGCCTCCGGCTATTTTATAATCGGTACCCATATATTTATCGTGAACTTCCTTATTATAATTCCTGGGGAAATTTTCATACCATCCCCAATAACGGGACATATCAAAAGAAGAAATCAAATTGGTATGACCATCCTTCAACTCCGCCAGCATTTCCCCCAAAACATTAAATAAATCATATTGATTCATCGTATCCTTTATCTGGATACTATAGCGGTCATAAACATCATTCCAATCAACATCCTTATACTCAAAAAAGCAATAATTTTCATCCATTATCCGCCAAAGAGCCTCGAAATTATCACGGGGTGATGAATTATACTCCGTCGCTTTTTCGCAACCGGAAAACAACAAGCCCAGAAACATTAAACAATATGTAAAACGTAACTTCATATGTACAGGTATCAATAAAATGCACTACTATATTTATCCGTATTCTTCAGACGTTTACCGCCGAAAGCAACAAATTCTTTTACAAGACCTATCATAAAGGCATTGGATATCACATGGGTTTTGATGCCATTCACATGTGCACGGTACATACTGTTCATATAACCGGCACGCACGGTAAAATTAGCAACAGGTATATCAAGGGTAAAATAGTTTTTCATAACAAATTTGTTATGGAAAGAGCTGAACCGTATAATGCCATCCGTATCCCCCTGGCTCAGGAAATAATAAGGTTGCCCCTTATTAACCGAGAACAACATTCCGGCAAAAGGCATATCCACCTGGTAACGCAACGTAAGCGGGAAATTCTTTATCTTAAAATTATAAATCGCCATAGCAGACAAACTCAGGTCCAAGTCTCCTTTTCCAGATACTGGATTATTGCTGTTACGGGTATTATATATAAAACCTCCGGAAATGCCTGCTGAGGCTCCAGCCAACACTTTCAAGCCTTTTACTGGTAATTTGTCAAAGCGATAATGGTAACCGAGGGAATAATTCACAAAACCAGCATATTCATTGGCAGTCTTCGCTCCGTTATGCGTAGAACCGAACTCCACATTCACAATTTGTTGCCGGGAGATTTTATAATCGGCCAGGCGGGTCACTTTCATACGTTCATTCATCACACGCACCATCCAACCGGTATAGTTTATATCTGTACTGGGCGACAGGTATGTATCTCTCAAGTTGTAACCGCCAACCCCAATCATTGTACTTTCATTGGTAGACCATGGTATCTCTTTTTCGTCCGACTGTGCATAAACAGGCAGAGCCAAACTCCAGAAGAGTATTATCAGGCAAAGGGTATTTTTCATAAGCTATTCATCAAAAAGTTTCATTTGTCCTGTGATTTCATCCAGTATATCCGAATCGCTTTTATCTGCCTCCTCGTCCTCATCTTCATCTTCTTTATTTCCTTCCACCGCAGGCTGTGCCGCCGGGGCAAAACGGACCGGCTCAAGTTCATTGATCGTTTCTATATCAAAAGTGGAGAGACGTTTTCCTCTCGCTTTAAATCCTTTCACTCCGATAAACTCTTCCGCATCTATCACCAGTGGTTCACGGAAAGCATCATGGCCGCCGAACACAACTTCCATTCGCGGGAATCTCTCATCCGTCAGAATCATCAAGCGGCTTTTAGGATTTTCACCAAGGAAATTCTGCTTCTTATTACCGGCATCCAACTGGAAACGTTTCAGATAGAAATATTTCTGGTCTGCATCATAAAGAACCGCAGTCCAGATCTTATTTGCATTATATTTTTCTATTATCAGGATATTAGCTTCGTAATGATTACTCAAGTCGAAATTCGTCGTATAAAAATCACCATTTTGAAGAATCACAAGAATCATATCCTCACTTTGGAATTCACCGAGTTCTTCCCCACGCCCGTCATAATTCAGGCGTAATATATCCCGGTCGAACCATACCATACGTCCTCCTAAAGTAGAACTTCCTTTCTGCTTCAGACTGATTTTATGTACTTCTGCCTTGGTAAGAATATTCCCCATGGAGCCACGGCCTTTGATGACAATATCACTGAAATCCTTTTCAAATACCAGCAATTTCTGACGCGGGCGGGGTTTAAGGATTACTTTCACCGTTTCAGCTTCACCATTCTCATTTGCACTGAAGTATAGAATACGCGATCCTTCCGTCCCTTTCGTTACGGTATATTCCTTGTCACGTGTCACTCCTGTTATGGCAAAACGCTTAATGTAATTGAAACCGGCTTTACCATCCCGGTATATCACATTATAAATAGTGCGGTTATCATTCCGTTTAAAGACATTCAGATACAGTATCTCTTTACCGACAAACATCTTTTCGCAGACCTTCACCACCTTGTAAGTGCCATTACGATAAAAAAGAATCACTTCGTCTATATCGGAGCAGTTACAAACATATTCATCCTTCTTCAGTCCGGTTCCGATAAATCCCTCAACACGATTGATGTAAAGCTTTTCATTAGCCTCTACCACCTTGGTCGCTTCAATTGTATCAAAACTACGTATTTCGGTCACACGCGGATAATTTTTTCCATATTTTTCTTTCAACATCCGGAACCAGTTAATGGTATATTCCACAATATTTGCCAGATGGTTGTTTATGACCTCTATTTCTTCTTTATAATGGGCGATCTGTTCATTGCTCTTATCCGAATTAAATTTAAGGATGCGTCCCATCTTGATTTCCATCAATTTAAGGATATCTTCGCGGGTCACGTCACGGATAAATTGCGGTTTGAAAGGAGTTAAACGCAAATCAATGTGGGCAATTGCTTCATCCATATTTTTCGCGTTTTCAAATTCTTTATCTTTATAAATCCGCTCTTCAATAAATATCTTTTCCAGGGAAGCAAAGAACAGCGCTTCTTCAATCTCGCTTTTCTGTATTTCTAATTCGGTACGAAGCAAATGCAACGTATCATCCACAGAATGTTTCAGCACATCACTTACTGTAAGGAAGTGAGGCTTGTTCTCCATAATAACACAACAGTTAGGCGATATGCTTATTTCACAATCCGTAAAAGCATATAAAGCATCTATCGTTTTATCGGATGAAACGCCCGGAGCCAAATGCACCAATATCTCTACGTTACGTGCCGTATTATCGTCTACCTTCTTTATCTTGATCTTACCTTTGTCGTTTGCTTTCAGTATCGACTCTATCAATGTAGAAGTAGTCTTTCCATAAGGAATTTCATTTATAACCAGCGTCTTGTTATCCAGCTTGGTTATCTTAGCACGCACTTTTACGGAGCCTCCTCGTTCACCGTCATTATATTTGCCGACATCTATAAAACCTCCCGTCTGGAAATCCGGATACAAAGTAAATTCTTCACCTTTCAGATAAGAAACGGAAGCGTCCAGCAACTCATTAAAATTATGCGGAAGTATTTTGGAAGCAAGACCTACTGCTATACCTTCAACCCCTTGAGCGAGCAAAAGAGGAAATTTAACCGGCAAGGTAACCGGCTCTCTATTACGTCCGTCATAAGATTGCTGCCAAGTTGTAGTTTTTGGATTGAATACTGTTTCCAACGCAAATTTAGAGAGACGGGCTTCGATATAACGGGGAGCTGCAGCACCGTCTCCGGTAAGGATATTACCCCAGTTACCCTGGCAATCTATCAATAGGTCCTTTTGACCGAGCTGTACTAACGCATCTCCGATAGAAGCATCCCCATGAGGGTGGAATTGCATGGTATGTCCTACAATATTGGCAACTTTATTGTAACGACCATCGTCCAGCCGCTTCATCGAGTGGAGGATACGGCGCTGAACGGGCTTCAGTCCGTCATTGATATGCGGTACCGCACGTTCCAGTATTACATAAGAAGCATAATCCAGAAACCAATTCTGGTACATGCCGGAAAGATGGTAAGATACACGGCTTTCTGACTTTCCGGGCACTTTATAATCGGAATGCGTTCCCGCATCTGTTATTTCACTTTCATTATCAGGGGTTGGTTGCTCATCAGCCCCGTTCAATTCGTTCTCATCCTGTTCAGTAATATCTTCCGGTCTCATATGTTGCTTTATCCTGTTCTATTCCATTTATTACCATGCTTCCCGCATATGCTAATAGGGTGTAAATATACAAAAAATGCTGAAATAATAAAAAGCATGTCTTTTACTATCCTATTTTATAGCAGGTTTTATACCTTTGCACAATTGTTTTAACAAAAAGAAAAAATGCTTACTCTCGATAAGATTTATCAAGCGTCATTCGCTTTAAAAAAAGTAATCCGTAACACGGACCTGGTTAGTGCTCCTCATATAAATCCTGCATGTGAAATTTACCTGAAACCAGAGAACCTGCAAGAAACAGGATCTTTCAAAGTCCGTGGTGCCTATTTTAAGATTTCCCAGCTTACAGAAGAAGAAAAATCGCATGGTGTTGTGGCTTGTTCGGCCGGTAATCATGCCCAAGGTGTCGCTCTGGCTGCCACCGCTGCAGGTATCAAATCATTAATTTGCCTGCCGGATAATGCTCCTATCTCAAAAATAGAGTCCACCAAATGGTATGGTGCGGATGTATGTCTTGTCGAAGGAGTATACGATGACGCTTATCAGAAAGCACTTCAGTTACGGGACGAAAAAGGATATACATTCGTTCATCCGTTCGATGACGAAGATGTCATAGCGGGTCAAGGAACGATCGGACTCGAATTACTAGCGCAGTTGCCGGATGTGGATGCCGTAATTATACCTATCGGAGGGGGCGGACTTATTTCAGGAGTTGCTTTTACCATAAAAAGCCTGAACCCTAAAGTCAAAGTATACGGAGTACAAGCCAGCGGGGCACCCAGCATGTTGACTTCCATCGAAAATAACAAAATTGAACGTATGGGATTTGTACGCACAATAGCAGATGGTATCGCTGTAAAAGAACCAGGAATCCATACCTTTGAATATTGCAGAAAATATGTAGACGAAATTGTTACCGTGTCGGATGATGAAATATCCACAGCAATTCTTGCCCTGATCGAACGGCATAAAATGATTGCCGAAGGAGCCGGCGCCGTAGCTGTTGCTGCTGCGATGTTCAATAAGGTTCCTATCAAAGGCAAAAAAGTGATCTGTCTGGTTTCCGGTGGTAACATTGATGTGACGATCCTTTCCCGTGTTATCGGTAGAGGTTTGCAAAAATCCGGACGTTCTTATTCAATGACTATCGAATTAGTCGATAAACCCGGACAGTTACAGCATGTATCCGAAATCATCGCCAGCACTGGGGCAAACGTGGTGTCTGTCTTCCACGAACGGGTAAGCCACACTACGGACATCAATGGCTGTTACCTGCGCCTTGAAATGGAAACCCGCAACCAGAAGCATATTGAAGAAATACAATATGTATTGACTGCCGCAGGATACAAAATTATTCCGGGATAAAAATTCCGGAATTCCCAAACCTGATAGATAAGACCTTTTGCCTCATAAATACTATCAATATAGAATTGCTTATTTTTGACTTCATTAAAAAGCAATTCAATGAAAATATTAATACTTTGCACAGATAATAGTTGCCTCAGCCAAATGGCAGAAGGCTGGCTGCAATCTTTCGATAAAAGCTTGACTGTTTGTTCTGCCGGAACAAAACCGGCCGCTCAAACGAATTTGCTTGCTATCGAAACCATGGCTAAATCAGGAATAGACATCAGCATGAAACGCCCTAAACCTATAGAACAGTACTTGGACGAACCTTGGGATTATGTTATAACCCTATGTAATACGGCTGATGAAAACTATCCGGAGTTTACAGGAAAAGTACGTCATCGTCTCCACGTGGGAACTTATGATCCTTCACGAGCCAAAGGAACTCCCGAGTTTATTGCCAGTGAATTTAGACGAATCAGCATTCAACTCAAAAAGAAAATGTATGAATTTTATACAGATGAAATATTAAACGGCGATGGAGGTCCAACCTGTACTTGTGGAGCCAACCGGTTTTGCCGGTGTAACTGATACTTACCCCATATAAATACGGATGACGCAAAACATAGTAACATTTTGCGTCATCACCGGTTCAGTAATAAACTGAAATCGCTATACCATCACTATACATTGTAATATTCTTCCCAACCTTTGCGTGGCATCTCGCCAACCAACATCTGATTTGCAAACGAATCATTTGTAATCTGTTTCAAATCACGATCGAAAACCAATTTACGGTTCAGGCGCTGAGCCAATACACCCAAACAGAATACCTGGCTTAACGGACCGGCAATAGAGAACGGAGAACGTGTCTTTTCTTTACCCTGGCAAGCCAAAAGGAAGTTGGCATAGTGGTTAGACGGGCTTTTCTCATAATCCGGTAATGTCGGATTCATATCTTTAGCTATCTTATCTGGAATAACAGACAGGGTACTCCCATGGGAACCACCTTTGAATGTCAGAGTCTTTGTATAGATTTCCTTTCCCGGATTCAGTTTCATCAATTGCAGTTTTCCTCCGGCTACTGACGGAATATTCGGGTCTACATCCGAAGAACCATAATCTTCAGGCACAGGAGGTATATTATCCAGTCCATCATACCAGGTAACATCTATGCCCGGCATATCCCCTCTTTTGGGAAAACGGAACAGGATTGTCGACGACATCGGATAAAAAAACGGATTATGGTCTTTTAAATACAATGGATTAATTTCCGTAGGCAATCCCATGTCCAGGAACTGGTGGGCTGCATCCAGAATATGCGCACCCCAGTCGCCCAAAGCACCCATACCATATTCATACCAGCAACGCCATTGTCCCATATGATAATCATGGTTATATTCGCGGAACGGACGAACGCCCAACCAAGTATCCCAATCCAATGTTTCAGGAACCGGTTCTCCCATCGGCATATGTTTCATATTCGGATTCCACCCGTGCCAGCGGCGCGGGGAGTTCATATGTGCTGTAATAGCAGTGACATCTTTTATCAGGCCGGCTTCTTTCCATGCCTTAAACTGGAAATAGTTTGCTTCCGAATGCCCCTGATTTCCCATTTGTGTAACGACTCCGAATTTCTTTTCCGCCTTCATCATCAATTCCACTTCCTGAAAAGTACGTGCCATCGGCTTTTCCACATAAACATGCTTGCCATGAGCCATCGCTTCAATCGTTATTGGAAAATGGGCATGGTCGGGAACTCCTACAGTTACGGCATCTATCTTATCTGCCATTTTATCAAACATCTGGCGGAAATCGTTGAATCTGGGAACTTTCGGATACATGGAAATCAATTTCTGTGTATGGGGAGCTCCCATGTCCACATCACAAAGCGCAACAATTTCACATAAACCTGTATTGATTAGTTCAAGAGCTATCTCGCCTCCACGGTTACCGATACCAATAAGCGCCAATCTCACTTTATCATTGGCACTAACGAAAGGGACACCCGGCATACCGGAAGCCTTCGATGGAATCCAGAAGGAAGGAACAGCTGTAGCTGCCGAAAGAACAAGTGCCCGCTTCAGAAACGAGCGACGCGAAATGTCATCTGATTTCATGGTTGTATATATTAGATTAATATTTCTGTGTACGCAAACACAACGATTTGACAAAAGTAAATATTATTCTGAAAAATCATCTAATTTACCAAAAAAGAGTTTCTAAAAAATTAGAATACCACTTCAAAAGCAATCCCGAAAGAACATATCCTTATACCCTCTCGTCTTTTTGTGCAAGGCATTATTATCATATCCTTTTTAAAACAAACATCCGGTATATCACCTTAAATATCTTTATAAGATGCTGTAAATGGTGCACATTACCAAAAAAATCATTTACTTTGCAAGCTTGATAATATGTAAGACCAATTAGGTAGCATATTAGCGTATTTTCTAATTGGAAAAATAATATACTATGGCACAAGAAGATGTATTTAAGAAGTTAGTTTCGCACTGCAAAGAATATGGATTTGTATTTCCTTCATCCGAAATCTATGATGGACTGGGTGCAGTGTACGATTACGGGCAGTATGGTGTAGAGTTGAAGAACAATATAAAGAAATATTGGTGGGACAGCATGACGTTGCTTCACGAAAATGTAGTAGGTATCGACTCCGCAATTTTCATGCACCCGACTATCTGGAAAGCATCCGGTCATGTAGACGCATTCAATGACCCTTTAATCGACAACAAAGATTCCAAAAAACGGTATCGTGCAGACGTATTGATTGAAGACCATTTAGGTAAAATCGAAGAAAAGATGAATAAAGAAGTGGCTAAAGCCGCTAAAAGATTCGGTGAAGCATTCGATGAAGCACAATTCCGCGCAACCAACGGACGCGTACTGGAATATCAGGCAAAATGGAACGAGATACACGAACGCTATTCTAAAGACATGAACGATTCCAATTTCGAGGATTTGCGCCAGCTTATCCTGGATTGCGAAATTGTTTGCCCGATTTCAGGAACACGTAACTGGACTGAAGTCCGCCAGTTCAACCTGATGTTCTCTACCGATATGGGTTCTACTGCCGATGGTGCCATGAAAGTATATCTGCGTCCGGAAACAGCACAAGGTATTTTCGTTAACTTCTTGAATGTTCAGAAAACGGGACGTATGAAAATTCCTTTCGGTATCGCACAGATTGGCAAAGCATTCCGTAACGAGATTGTAGCCCGTCAGTTTATTTTCCGTATGCGTGAATTCGAACAGATGGAAATGCAATTTTTCGTTCGTCCGGGTGAAGAAATGGAATGGTTCAAAAAATGGAAATCTACCCGCCTGAATTGGCACAAAGCAATGGGATTGGGAGACGCGAAATACCGTTATCACGACCATGAAAAGCTTGCTCACTATGCAAATGCCGCTACCGATATCGAGTTTGAAATGCCGTTCGGTTTCAAGGAAGTGGAAGGTATCCACAGCCGTACAGATTTCGACTTGAGCCAGCACGAAAAATTCTCAGGTAAGAGAATCCAGTATTTCGACCCCGAACTGAACAAGAGTTATACTCCGTACGTTATTGAGACTTCTATCGGTGTAGACCGTGTATTCCTGAGTGTTATGGCAGGTTCTTACTGTGAAGAAACTCTTGAAAACGGAGAAACACGTGTAGTATTAAAATTGCCTGCAGCTTTAGCTCCGATCAAACTTGCCGTATTACCTTTGGTTAAAAAAGACGGTCTGCCTGAGAAAGCGGAAGAAATCGTGAATATGCTTCGTTTCGACTTCCGTTGCCAATATGATGAAAAAGATTCTATCGGCAAACGTTACCGTCGCCAGGATGCAATCGGTACGCCTTACTGTATTACAGTAGACCATGATACATTAAAAGATAATTGTGTAACAATCCGTTTCCGCGACACAATGGAACAGGAGCGTGTCAGCATTGACAAGTTGCACGAGATTATCTCCGATAAGGTTAGCATGAAGAATTTATTAAAAAAGATAATTGAATAAGCGCATGAAAAAGTATCTGCATATCGCGTTGATGTTATTATGTGTGGCTGTTGTCTCTTCCTCTTGTAAGAAAGACAAGGATGACCCAGTTGATGAAGTGTGGAAACTTGGCAATGAAAAAGCTTTTCAGAATAAAGCTGCCGACGCTTCATTTACAAAACTGGAGGCGTTGACTAATGACGGGCATATCTTCTACAAAGTACTTAAATCGGGGGATGGTGAACGGATTTTCTACACAGACACAGTCCAGGTTTATTATAAAGGCTGTCTGGTCGGCGATAAAGACGGAAACCTGCTGACAGACCTGAGCAATGTGTTGAAAGACGGAGCCTGCTTCGATAAAAACATGTTTGAGGATGGAGAGCCAGCTCAATTTGCTGTCAAAGGTGTAATTGCCGGTTGGCAGACAGCGCTTCAATACATGAGAGTCGGTGACCGATGGGAAATATGGATCCCTCAGGAACTGGCTTATGGCAAGAGTGGAGGAACAAGCTCCAATGGCATTTACAGACCTCCTTATTCTACATTGGTATTCGATGTGGAAGTCGTGAAAAAAATTACTGAAAAGTAATATATAAGAAAAGTAGAATAAACAGGGAAACCGTTTCAAAGAATTCTTTGAAACGGTTTTTTTATTGATAAATGCACAAATAGAAGTATCATTTTTCATACTATTAAAATCATTCTACATACATGAGAAACACTAAGAACCGACTATTTTTATCGCCAGATTTAGGGGAATAAACTGTTTTAACTTATTATATTATTATCATGGAAAGACGTGCATTCAAAATGTCTCTTAAATCTGGTGCCGAAGTAGAATACGAACGGCGCCATAAAGAAATATGGCCTGAATTAGTGGCACTGCTTAAAAAAAACGGTGTCAGCGATTATTCTATTTTCTTTGACAAAGCTACATCCACATTATTTGCCATACAACAAATGAATGGCTGCGGTTCCTCCCAAGACCTTGGAAATAATGAAATTGTGCAAAAGTGGTGGGCATATATGGCAGACTTGATGGAAACATACGAAGACCTGTCGCCTGTCTCCATTCCTTTGAAGGAAGTCTTCCATATGGACTAATTTGCAATACAAATTTCAATATTCTAAAATTATATGTTATGATTTCAACAAATCTTTTAAAATACAGGTGTGGTGTATCCTTTTGTATCCTTTCTCTCTTTATCTGTTTTGGGTTTCCAGGATGTAAAACAGAAGAAGGAAAAATAGATCGGAAAGCACTCGTTTCCAGGCATAACTTAAGAATAACCGACAAAAATCTGCAGGGTCCCACTCAGGTTGGAAACGGAGAATTTGCCTTTGGCTTCGATATAACAGGTTTACAAACATTCTCTGATGGGGCTACTACCATGTCTAACTGGGGATGGCATGAATTCCCTATGCCGGAAGGGCAACGACCGGAAGAGTTCAAAGGACAGGAATGGGATACGCAAGGAAGAATGGTCCGTTATGACATACAAAATCCAGCACAAGAAGAACTAACCAAATGGATGATTGCAAATCCCCAACGGCTGAATCTGGGAAAAATCGGGCTGATATTAAAAAAGAAAGATGGTTCACTCGCCACACTGGACGACCTTGTATCGCCAGTACAAACTTTGGATTTATGGACGGGCATTGCCACTAGTTCTTATCAAATAGAAGGTGAACAAATAAAAGTTATAACTATCGGTCATCCGAACGAAAATGCCATTGCCGTTCAAATCCAGTCAGGAAAAATAGCAGATGGAACAATCAGTATTTTTATTGATTTCCCTTATGCTTCATTGATAGAATTTGGAAACGGAGCAGACTGGAACAGTCCCGGTAAGCATCAGACCGAAGCCATCATCGGAGAAAAACAGGCAAATTTCTACCGAACACTGGATAATACACACTACCAAGTAGAAATGGGATGGGATGGAAATGCAACGATGAAAGAAACCCAGAAACATCGTTATGAACTAATTCCTTCTTCCGAAAAAGAAACGCTCTCTTTTGTCATTGCCTTCGACCAATCTAAAAATAGAATGGTTCTCCCTTCATTCCAACAAACGGCTACTGACAGTCAAAAACACTGGGAGGCATTCTGGAAAAGCGGAGGTGCTATCGATTTATCCAAGAGTACAGACCCGCGCTGGAAAGAATTGGAGAGAAGAAT
Source organism: Parabacteroides sp. (assembly GCA_019417325.1). Classification (GTDB taxonomy): domain Bacteria; phylum Bacteroidota; class Bacteroidia; order Bacteroidales; family Tannerellaceae; genus Parabacteroides. The sequence continues at coordinate 82,123 of DXVO01000034.1, forward strand.
TGTTTTATCCCAATATGTAATGGCTGTCAACGAATCGGGCTCCCTGCCTCCACAAGAAAGCGGGCTTGTCAACAACGGATGGTTTGGAAAATACCATTATGAAATGATTTGGTGGCATGGCACTCATTATGCACTATGGGATAGATGGGATTTGTTAGATAAAATGATAAAGGTATATTCCGATAATCTGGAAACTTATAAAAAGAAAGCAACAGAACAAGGATACAAAGGCGTACGTTGGCCCAAGACTATTGGGAATCATACCTGGTGGGAATGGCCAAATGAAATCAATCCACTTTTAATCTGGCAACAACCTCACCCTATTTTCTTTGCCGAATTAGACTACCGTGCCCATCCCACTCAGAAGACTTTGGACAAATGGAAAGATGTAGTACTCGAATCTGCAGATTTTATGGCTTCATATGCTTATTACGATGAGAAAGAGAACCGATACATCTTAGGGTATCCTTTACAAGTCGTATCTGAAAATGCAAATCCGAGGATTACTTATAATCCGACTTTTGAACTTAGTTATTGGAGAACAGGATTACGTATTGCCCAAGACTGGAGAGAAAGATTGAATCTGCCTGCCAAACCGGAATATCAAACAGTACATGAAAAACTATCTCCTCTACCTGTAAAAGACAGTCTCTATGTATCATGGGAAAACATAGAAAATATGTGGACACGATATACCTTTGAACATCCGGCATTAACCGGAGCATATGGAGTCCTTCCCGGTGATGGCGTTGATATCCCAACAATGGAAAGAACCTTCCTGAAAGTGGGTGAAACCTGGCGTCTCGATCAGACCTGGGGATGGGATTTCCCCATGCTGGCAATGTGTGCTGCCAAACTGGGACATACCGATAAGGCCATTTCTTACTTGCTGGATTATCCGAATTTCCGATTAGAAGAGCATGGCTTAGTTACCGGCGGCGGACCATTCCCTTATTTCCCGGGCAATGGAGGTCTGCTATATGCAGTTGCCCTAATGGCAGCTGGCTGGGATGGTGCCCCTGGTACACATGCCCCAGGTTTTCCTCAAGATGGTAGTTGGGTTGTACAGTGGGAAGGATTAAAAAAAGCATTATAATATAATTTAGATTAAATAAAATGATGAGAAATATATTTAGGATAGGATGGATATTTGCCATCCTCCCTCTCTATATACATGCCCAACAAATAAATACTTTATCACCTAAAGAGAAAGCCGAAGGTTGGCAACTATTATTTGATGGCAAAACATTGAATGGATGGCACACTTTCAACCATGACAAAGTATTGGATGGATGTTGGAGTGTTTATAATGGAGAAATTACATTTAAACTGAATCCGCAACATATAGGCCGGGGTGACCTGGTAACAGATGATGAATTTGAGAATTTCGATTTCCGACTCGAATGGAAAGTAGACAAAGGCAGTAACAGCGGCATCTTCTTCGGAGTAAAAGAAGGAATAGAATATGGATGGGCTTCCAGTACAGGAGTCGAAATGCAGATACTGGATAATATCGATGGAGCAGACCGACACGATCCGACACATTTAGCAGGTGCCATGTATGACCTGATTGATTGCCAGACGACATCTACACCTAAACCTGTTGGCGAATGGAACCAAGTACGTATAGTGAAAGATAACGGACAAGTTACATTCTGGCTAAATCAAATTATCACTGCCAAAGTAGATATGAACAGCGAAACCTGGAAAGATTTAGTTAGAAACTCCAAATTTAACGGTGCCAATACGTACAATGGAGCCGATTTTGGCAAATTCTCAAAAGGAAAAATTTCTCTCCAAGACCATTTTGATACTGTATTTTTCCGGAATATCAAAATCAAGAAATTTCCCTAATAATAGATAATCCTCAAAAGGATTGTATCATTTAACAAATCCATTTTATTTTTTTTATATGTTTGCAAATGTTTTTTAGAAACAGCTAAAAGGAGAATTGGCGGGATATGCAGGTAAATGATGCAGACAGGAAAAAGGAAAACAAAGATATCAGCACTTATTTATGGGCGCGATTTATCTCTGGGGATGATTATGCTTATTCCCAATTATATAAGCTGTATGTGAACGAAATGTTCGCATACGGCACCTGTTTCACTTCCGACCGGGAATCCATCAAGGATTGTATACAGAATGTATTTATACGAATTTACGGAAATCGTGATAATCTAAAACAAGTCGATAATATTAAATTATATCTCTTCATGGCACTGAAAAATGGGATATACAATACATTAAAATACACAGAGAGCCATACTTCCGAAGATATTAGTAATGTTTCTTCACAACTTGTCCATTCCGTTGAAGAAGTTTTCATCGAATCTGAAGAACAAACCCATAACAAAAAAATAATCGAACAAATTCTTCATACCCTGACACCTCACCAGCGTGAAATTATCTATTACCGATATGTAGAAGAACTTTCTTATGATGAAATTTGCAAACGGATGAATATGAATTATCAATCTGTCCGGAATCTATTACACCGCTCGATAAAAAAAATACGTGATACATTCCCAGACTATTTGACCCTCTTTCTTCTTTCATGCATCCGGCTGTTTTTCAACTAATTTCACTAGATACTCCATTATTAGAAAATATCTTTGCTTATCAGGTTGGAGCATCTTTATTTCAAAAAATAAAAAATTTCAGAAATCGTGAGTACAAAAAGAAAGCTTTATTGTCCTTTTATAAAACATAGCAAACAAACGCATGGAAAAGGGACATTTAAAATATACCATAGAGCAATTACTGGATGACGAAAATTTTATTGCTGCCATAAAACATCCGAACCCGGAACGTAATGCTCATTGGAAAAACATGATCCGGAACGGCAGCATATCACAGGAACAATTCGGTTTTGCCCGTGATTTTATTCTTGAAGTCCAGCCTAAAGATACACTACATACAAATGAAATCACATCACTATGGGAGAATATACAAAGACAAAATTCTTTGAAAAAGAAGAAAAAAGATTATCGCCTCTATTTATATCCTCTAGTTGCAGCATGTATCACACTGGGTATTGTATTCGGATTTTATAGTTTGTTCCGCTCAAACAACGATCAGTGGGAAGAACAACTGGCAGAACTGGTAAAAGAAGAAATAATAACAGAGACATCTCAGACTATCCAACTCATACTGGCAGATAATAGTATTATTCCTTTAAACGGTCAGAATACTACTATTGCATATAATCAGGAAGGTAGCATTCTCGTAAATTCCCAACCATTGATTCATAAAAACAAAAAAGGGATTGCCGCAGAAGAGCATATCGAACTCAACCAACTAATCGTACCTGCAGGCAAAAAGTCTTCACTCATTCTTCCAGATGGGTCTCAATTATATATCAATGCAGGAACACGTGTTATCTATCCTACTGTTTTCAATGAGAAAGAACGATATATTTATGTAGAAGGAGAAGCTTATCTTGATGTTTTCCACAATGACGAGCAACCTTTCATTGTAAAAACAAAAAAAATGGACGTACAAGTATTAGGAACCAGCTTCAATGTCAAAGCATACAAAGATGAAGATGAAGAATTTGTTGTACTGGTTTCCGGCTCAGTCAAAATAAAAGCAGCAGGCAAAAAGCCTGTTTTGATGGAACCGAATCATTTATTTTTCTGCAATTCTTCCAAAAGTGGGCTTAGAGAAGTCGATGTTTCCAATTACATTTTATGGAAAGATAATATATTAAAATTTGAAAGTGAGGCTGTAAATATGATTCTTAATCAGCTATCCAGATATTATGGCATCGAAATCATTTATCCGGCAGCATTATCCGAAATCAAATGTTCAGGAAAGCTTGACTTGAAAGATAATATTCAGAAAGTGCTGGAAGGATTGTCTAAAGTTGCACCAATCAGTTATAAAGAAGAAAATGGAAAGTATTATATCAGTATTAATCGTAAAAAATAATCTGCCTATGAGGATATAACAAAAAACAAAAAAGAATGGCCGGACAAAATACCCCTAAATCATCCGGCCGTGATTTTAAATCAACAGAGTTAAGCAAAATAATTCAGTCAACCTAAAAATCATTTACAAAGATATGATAAAAGAACTACATAATAGTTCCCTTGGGACTATTCTTTCTAAAATATTCAGGATTATGAAATTAACAACTTTTTTCCTGATAGTGGGTATAAGCATTGCAAATGCTTTTAATACATACTCTCAATCAACAATACTATCGTTGGAGGCAGAAAATAAAAGTATCAGGGACATCTTCAATGAAATTGAAAAAAACACAGAGTTCATTTTTTTCTATAATGATGCCACGTTGGATGTGAACAAAACAGTACGAATACAGGCCAAAGAGCAGACTGTAGAAAAAATACTGGACCAACTTTTCAAAGGTACGGATCTCACTTATTCCATCGATGACAGGCAGATATTTATTATGGAAAAAGGAGAGATTATAGAAAATGCGACATCCATAAAGGTATCCGGACGGATTCGTGATAAAAACGGCGAACCGATGATTGGTGTAAATATCCAGGAAGTGGGAACCCATAATATCAGTGTTTCCGACATGGATGGCAATTTCTCAATTTCAGTAACAGGAAAACCATCCTTACTTCGTTTTTCCTATATCGGATACAAAACTCAGGAAATTAAAGTTGAAGGCAGTAAAATCCTAAATATAACTTTAGAAGAGGACTCTGAGACTCTCAATGAAGTAGTGGTTGTAGGATATGGTTCCCTTGGAAGAAAAACAATGACCAGTGCCGTATCAAATATTAAACAAGAAGAATTCCAAGCAGGAACAGCATCTCCACTTATGGCTATCCAGGGACAAGTATCCGGTTTGTCGGTGCAATCAACCAACGGCTCAGACCCAAATGCCGGAGTTTCTCTCCAATTAAGAGGTACAAATTCTATCAATGCATCTCAAGGACCGCTGATTGTTATTGACGGTATCCCAGGAGCTGACATGGAATTAGTAGCAAAAGAGGATATCGAATCAATCAATGTATTGAAAGACGCTTCAGCTGCTGCCATATACGGAACCAGAGCTTCCGGGGGTGTTATCCTGATTACGACCAAACGTCCGCAAATAGGAAAAGCCAGTGTAAACTTCACAAGTGAATTATCCATTGAAACTGTCCGTAAACGTCCGGATATTTTATCAGCACAAGAATTCAGGGATTATGGCAGAACCACTTTAGGAGGGGCTTTCGACTATGGAGCCTCAACAAACTGGTTTGATGAAATTACCAGGAAAGCACCATTCAGCCAGCGATATGTATTAAACGCAGGAGGCGGTACGGAAAATGCCCGCCTGTCTGCAACTATCAATTACAGAAAAGCAAACGGTATGGCCATCGGTTCTGACCGTGCTGAATTAGGAGGCCGAATAAACACATACTTCAAGTTCCTGAACAATCGTCTGGAATTATCGTCTAATGTCAGTTATACCAATATCAAAGCGAACCTGACAAACAACGAAATTTTTGAAAAGACTATGATGATTAATCCTACATATCCGGTTTACGATGAAACAACGCCTTCTGGATATAATGTAATTGTCGGTCAAGCACAAATGTTTAATCCTGTTGCTGAAATAAAACTTGCATCCAATGCATTGGAGACAAATATGATATTGGCAAACTCTTCATTAAAACTAAATATTACGGATTTCTGGTCTGCTACAGCAACTGTTGCCATAAAACAAAACAGTGCCTACCAAATACAATCCCGCTCAGCACAACACCGTTTATCACAAGAATCAGGAGTAACCGGATGGGGTAATCAGGACTACCGGCGTAATATTGATAAAACATTTGATTTTACCACCAACCTGGATAAATCATTCGGAGACCACAGTATCAATGCTGTACTTGGATATTCATTTCAAGAATTCGGAGGCCAAGGATTCAGTGCAGGAAACTCAAATTTCCCTGTCGATGCAATCGGTGTCAATGACTTGGGAGCCGGCACCTACCTGGCACAAGGCAATGCAACCATGAGTTCCTTTAAAGATCCGAGAATCCGTCTGATATCTTTCTTCGGACGTGCAAACTATGCTTTTAAAGAACGCTATTTGCTGACTGCAACTTTACGACATGAAGGTTCGTCCAAATTCTATCAAAACAGATGGGGTACATTCCCAGGGATTTCTTTAGGATGGCGTATATCCTCTGAAGAATTCATGAAACAAGTTTCTTTTATCAATGACCTGAAATTACGTGCCGGTTATGGAGAAACGGGAAACGAAGGGTTCGACTCTACTACAGCATTCCGTATGTTCAGCTTAGATAGTTGGGCTTATGCGAACAATGAATGGATTCGCGTATACGGATTAAAACATAATCAGGTAAAAGACATGAAATGGGAAATAAAAAGAGAATTCGATGTCGGACTTGATTTCTCTGTTTTGAAAAACAAACTCAATGGACGTTTGGATTGGTACAAAAGAAAAATCGACCGATTAATTTACCAAATACCTGTTGCTTCTCCACCCAATGTTTACGACAATGCTGTAACAAACGCAGGAAATATGGAAAATACGGGATTTGAACTAGAACTAAATTGGAATGTTTTAGAAAAAAAAGATTGGAACTACAACATGAATCTGGTAGCTTCTACCAACAAATCCAAATTAACATCTCTGGGTACGGAAGGAGCCTATGTAAATTTACATACATTACCTCATCCGGGATCTCCGGGAACAGCAGTCCGAATTACTTCCGGACAGGATATCGGTCAATATTTCATATTTAAATCTGCCGGATTTGATGACGAAGGTAAAGCTCTGATTTATGACCGCAACGATAAAATAGTTCCTTATGAAGGAAACAACTACGATGACAACAGGCGATATATCGGTAATGCAATCCCGAAAGTAACTTTATCATGGGGACACAATGTCCGTTACAAAAACTGGGATTTGAGTGTCTACATGCGTAGTTGGTTGGGATATGACGTATTCAATGTAAGTGATATGTACTATGGCGTACAAACTTCATTCAATAATGGTAGAAATGTATTAAAATCTGCTTATGGAAGAAACTCTTTCATTAAGAATGATACACGTTTACTGACCAATTATTGGTTGGAAAAGGGAAATTTCCTGAAAATAGATGTTATCACTTTAGGATACACATTCAACAAGGCTAAAATACACCCTTTCAGCAATCTGCGGGTTTACCTGACTGGACGTGACTTATTTACTATTACCGGTTACAGAGGCATGGACCCCGAAGTTAATGTAAACGGGCTGGAACCAGGTTTTGAAGATGTCACAGCTTATCCCAGAACACGAACATTCATGTTCGGATTGCAAGTCGGTTTTTAATAACATCTAATATATTGATACTATAATGAAAAGAAATATTATACACAAGATTTTAATATCTGCTGCTGTCCTGTTCTGTTTGAACTCCTGCACAAACTTAGATACTATATGGTATGATAAAGTAACACCGGAAACTTTTTATAAATCCCAAAAAGAAGTTTATTCTGCAATGAACCGTCCGTTTACCCATTTTAACTGGTATATGGGATATGAAAGATGGTTAGCGCAAGAGGTTACAGCCGATCAGTTTTCTATCGTTACGAAAGGCGTTAACTTCGGCGGGGACTGGGAACGAGTTCATCATCATGAATGGAATGCCAATACAGGCATTGTAACTTCAGGATGGGGAGGTACGACAATGGGAGTATCCTTATGTCTGGATGTCATGCAGGACTTGGAGAAAGTTGATTATGAAAGTATTGGCTTCACAGAAGATGATCGTGCCGCTCATATCAGTCAGTTAAAAACATTAATTGCCTATTTTTATATACGCGGTTTGGACTTCTTCGGAGGGATGCCTATTTATGAAAAAATAGAAGGTGAAGGAATCAAAGCTCGCAATACCGATCAAGAAACATTCGACCATATTGAGAAACTATTAAAAGAAGCCATAACAAAACTGCCGATAAAGAATCCGGTTATTCCTTTGGATGGGACTATATACAGAGGAGCTGCGGCTGCAATTCTAGCAGAACTGTACTTTAATGCCGAAGCTTATATCGGAAAGTCCATGTATAGCGAATGCGCCCAAATCTGTCAGGAAATCCTTGATAAAAAATATGGAGACTATGACTACGACAAAACATGGTTCGGACCTCATGGATTTGATAATAACAAATCCTCCGAAGTCATGTGGGTAAACCCATCAGAAAGAACCAAACAGGAATATAACTGGTTTTACGCCTACCATTATCACAGCTTAGGACGTTTATTTTTTGGCGGAGATTTAGGGGGAGCGATGAATGCTACCAGTATGCAACCATCTTTAAAACCTACCGGGGAAGCATATGGGTTTAAGTTAGGAAAACCTTATGCAAAATTTAATGATAAAGATTTGCGTAAAAAACTCTATAAATATGAAAGTTCCGGACGTTATGAAGGTATGTTTATTATTGGTGATTTTAAGACTCCGGAAGGTATACCTATTCTAGGGCTGGAAGAATATGCAAATCAGCCCTTATACTTTGTAGATAAGGTAGCACGTTTCTCAGAAGTAGGCCCAGGAAAAAAATATGCATCCATATCGGAACTTCCATCTACCATCAAAGACGGAGAAGAAAATACAGGTGTACGTTTAGTGAAAGTCCCCATTCCTACTGATGCAGATCTAACATATCGTTGGGCACCCGACCGTCCTATTATCCGTTTGACAGAAATTTATTATATGTTGGCTGAATGTAAATGGAGAGCAGGAGACAAAGGAGGAGCTGCCAGTCTGATTAATATCATACGAGCACGAAACTTTGAAAATGGTGCAGATCCGGATCCATGTACAGCAAACAATTTAGATGAATGGCGCTTTCTGGACGAATGGGGTACTGAATTCTTAGGAGAAGGACGGAGAAGAACCGATTTAATCCGGTGGGGTAAATATGTCACAGCAGAATGGTGGGATCATAAACCGACAAATGATAAGAATCTGAATCGCTTTCCTGTACCGGAACAAGCTATTTCCGGGAATAACCTGATTAAACAAAATCCGGGTTATTCCAATTAAAAACATAAGTTACTAATCTGGAATGTCTCAAAAGGATTCATTTTTCTTTTGAGACATTCTTTTATCACTATCCAATATGAAAAGATATCTGTTCCTTTTATTATTCTTTTTATATAATGGCATACTATCCGGCTATGCCTTATCAGCAAGTGCCCATACACAAGAAATTCAATTAACTCCGAGCCAGAAAGGGTTTAATGATATGACTTTAAATCAAAATGGAAATGAGTGGGAAATTACAACAACCGGACGTGATCCCTTTTTATTCCTGAGAACTCCTGAATCCATTGATTTTAATACACAATATATATTGGAATTTGAAAGTTTTAATGCCAGTGAAATGTTACCATTAGTTATTTTCGTAGGGCAGGAACTGGACAATAAACATTTGGTTGAAGGATATGTATTACCACGTACTGAAGGGTGGTCGTCAAATACATATGACATCTCTATTATACAAAAAGCACCTCTCCCTCCTTTCAACTCACTCAGAATCCGGTTTGGACTTTTTTCCGGTAATACAATCCGTGTTCGTAATTTTAAAATACGAAAACCTACGGCACAGGAAAAAGAACTTGCTACCAATCGGGAAAAACGGAACCAGCAAGATATGGAGCTATCAAATCGTTTGAATAACTATCTTACAAGACAATACTCTTCTTCTATTTCAAACATAAGTATGGGGCTTAATGGAGATATAAAGATAAAAGGTTCTGTCAATGGGACAAATCCGGACATACAAGAACTGGGGATTGCAGAAATTCCCATGTGGAAAGATATTACGGCTTTATCTGCTCCTGAAACCTTCATCCCAATACATTCAAAGAACTTCCAATTATCAGTAAAAAGAAAAGCAGAAGACCATCATGACCGCCTTCTATCCGGATGGGCCATTGTAAAAAAGAATGGTACTAGTTATGAGCTTCTATCTCCTATGCATTATGTAGATGAAATTACCCCAAGGGCAAACCTGGAAAAAGCCCATCCTACTTCACTAAAAGGGATGGGAGGTTGTCCCTTTAACCATCCAGACATGCAGGAACTGGGTATTGCATCTGTTACATTCAACATTCTGTTAGACCGAATCCTGTTTACAGATAATGCTCCGGGACGAACAAAATATGAATATGCAGGCAAAACCTGGTATGTGGATGAAAATCCGGAAAGCCATCTAAAAGCGATTGATAAAGATATGAAAATTGCATTTAAGAATAATTGGATGGTTTCAGCTATATTACTTATTCCAGTCAATAAAGAAGGACAACAAAATTCCTGGTTAGCCAAAGTCTCCCACCCCGAAGCAGAATACAGCGCAGCATTTGCTATGCCTAATCTTTCTTCCAAAGAAGGATCTGAAGCTTATGCTGCCACAATGAATTTCCTTACGGAGCGATACAGTCGGAAAGACCATTTATATGGACGTATCCATCACTGGATTATTCACAATGAGATTAATAATGCATTTTATTGGACCAGTGCCGGTCGTAAGACAATCGGAACCTATATGAATTTATATCAGAAATCCATGCGTACAGTTTACTATCTGGCGCGGCAATATGATCCGAATGCGAAGGTATTCATTTCCCTGGATCACGACTGGAACCGGAAAGGCGATCCACGTACTTATCCTGGACGTGACTTACTTCAATTACTTACCAGTTTCAGCCATACGGACGGAGATTTTGAATGGGGGATCGCTTTTCATCCATACCCACAAGACATAAATAATCCACGAACATGGGAAGATTCAGATGCTACCTATAATTACGACACACCTTACCTCACCTTTAAGAATATAGAAGTAATTGACGCCTGGGCAAAACTGCCTCATGTTGCTTATCGAGGAAGAATACGTGAAGTTCAGTTGACGGAACAAGGTTTAAACTCTCCTGATTACAGTAAACAATCCTTAGAAGATCAGGCTGCCGGATTAGCTTATGTATGGGAAAAGATTAAACATCTCAGTTCAATTACAGCTTTTCAATACCATTTATGGGCTGACGCAGCAGAAGAAGGAGGTCTTTGCCTCGGCTTACGTAAGTTCTCCCATTTTCAGGAAGATCCATTAGGGAAAAAGCCTGCCTGGTACTTATATAAGGCGATAGAAACACCTGAATGGCATACCTGGAGTGATTTTGCTTTAAAACATTTAGGAATAAGAGATTGGAATGAAATCTTATATAAAGGTTCTATTCTTCCAGTTCAAAAACCAATAGAACAGACTATCGGACAATAGATACCCTCTATAAACAATTAAAGGCTGTCTCACGACAACCCCTAACCAAACTTTGTTAACCTTAAATCTAATACTATTATGAAAAAACCACGATACAAAGGTAGGGTTTCTCCTTTAATTGTCAAGACCTGGAATGTTAATTTGATTTATAGGAGATGCAATAAAAGCTAATGGACCGAAGATGTAACTATGGAATTATTCTTTATATTTGCATTGTTTCATTTTTTAAACCCCTAATAAATACTATTTTATCATGAAAATTTTACTCAATTCGTTTACCTGTCTTTTATTTCTTCTATGCTGTGTTTTTCCGATAAAAGCCCAAACTCAACACATCTCGGATATTCACATACGCGACCCTTATATATTGGCGGATACAAAAAATAAAATGTATTATATGTACCGTTCCTCCAGTATACGCAACGACCAGGGAAAAAACTTTGGAGGCGTAGAAGTATTTAAGAGTAAAGACCTCAAAAACTGGGAAGGTCCTATCCGTACATTTACCGTACCGGAGAATAACTGGATTACCGGAGCCGTATGGGCTCCCGAAGTACATGCTTATAAAGGGAAATATTATCTGTTTGCTACTTTGAACAGTGACATCAAATGGAAAAAAAGCCGGAAAGGATGGCCGGACTATCTATTCAGGGGGACTCAGATATTTTATTCCAATTCCCCGGAAGGTCCGTTCCTGCCATTCGATTTGGTACCTCAAACCCCGATGGACCGGATGGCACTCGACGGTACGCTTTGGGTGGAAGATGGTGTCCCCTACATGATTTACTGCCATGAATGGGTACAGGTAGCCGACGGCACAATGGAACTGGTACAACTTACTAAAGATTTATCCGCTCCTGTAGGGAAATCGCAAACTCTATTCTGCGCATCTGCTGCAGATTGGTCGACTGGCAGCGTATCTATGGCTTCATTGCCGACATCGTATGTTACCGACGGTTGTTTTCTTTACCGTACAAAGACTGGTAAACTTTTGATGATATGGTCCAGCTTTATGAATGGAGAATATGCTATCGGTATCGCAGAATCTACAACAGGAAAAGTTACTGGTCCGTGGAAACAGCAAACCACTCCCCTATTCAACAAGAACGGCGGACATGGGATGATATTTAAATCATTCGATAATAAACTATACATTACTTTCCATGGTCCAAACAATCCGGGAGGTGCTGAAAGAGCACATATTTATGAACTGGATGATACAGGAGATACACTGGTATTAAAAAAAGAGCTTTTATAATACAATGACCATAAGTACTAAACAGGGATAGCCGTTAGCCTAACGGCATATAAAAAGGGGAGGTAAAGACCTTCCCCTTTTTAACTTCAACAGAGTTTATAAATTCATTGATATGCTTTAATCTATAAAAAATTTAAGCTCATCATTTTACTTCTTCACCTTTATCATTGAAGATTACTGTGTTTTCAATGCCCTCTGTTGATACAATAACAAGTTTATATGTTTTAACGCCTTCTTTTTCTGCAACAGCAGCTTCTTTTATTGTCTGACCGGCATACGCCTTTTCAACGCCAGCCTTTACTGCATCAGGAACACTTGCCACATCAATTTTTGTATACTCATCCTGAGTTGACTGAATACAGCATACTTCCATAGAATTAAGACCCTTTTCTGCTGCAAACGCACTGAAACTACCCACACTCATCATTACTACCATTGCTACTAATACCTTTTTCATGACTTTTTAAGTTTTAAATTAAACAATACTTGAAAACCCTAGGTTACTAAGTATAATGCAAGTGGCGTGCCAAAAGATAACAGACAGATGCAATTCCCTATACCTATAAAAGAAAACCTTATTTTGCTTATATACAATACAGTGGAATATTGTAGAAAAGTTGTGGAGAGACAATGGAAAAGTTCCACATAATAAATCTAAAAAAAAGACTCAAAAGAAAAAGACTCCCCTTATATTTCAAAACCGGTCTCATATCTCTCGAAATTAAAGCATATATGTTTTGAAAGGGAGGCATATTATCAGTTTACAAACATCTTGTTTTAGGTCAGAAATGATAATACTTCTATCATTTTTGAAGATAGAATCCCCCTATAAAGTCCTTACTTTTGTAAAAATTGGAGTTATCGTCTGTTGAAATGCGACAATAAAAAAACATCAGCTGCCATGAATCAACTGCCTGTTAAAAGAAATATTATTATGAAGAAGCCCTGTTTCCTTATTTTGCTATTTATCGGAATCTCTTTATCCGCCCACGCACAATCCATACAAGTAACGGATTTAAGTTGCGAATATCTGGAGAACCCCATCGGCATCGATGCCTACACTCCTACTCTCGGGTGGAAAATGCAATCACAGGAAAGAGGACAATTACAATCTGCTTATGAAATGCTGGTTGCAGCAAATGAGAATGACCTGCAAAATGAAAAGAAACTGCTTTGGAAAAGTGGAAAGGTAAACAGCAGAAAGAATGTAAATATCCGGTATGCCGGAAAAAAACTTAAACCATTCACACGCTATTACTGGAAAGTACGTGTATACAACCAGGACAACGAAGTGTCCGCCTGGAGTCTTCCTGCCTTTTGGGAAACGGCCATGCTGCAATCTAGCGACTGGAAAGCTCAATGGATTGGCGATGGTTCCGTTCCTCCTACCAAAGAAGAAGATTTTTACAAAGATGACCCGGCACCATTGTTCCGTAAAACATTTACACCGCAAAAACCTGTAAAAACAGCCCGCCTATATATTTCCGGTCTGGGATATTACGAAGCCAATATAAATGGAAACCGGGTAGGAAACCGGGTATTGGAACCGGGATGGACGAATTATGGCAAAGAAATCCTGTATAGCACTTATGACGTCACTTCTTTACTTAGTGAAGGAGAGAATGTAATCGGAGTCATGTTGGGAAACGGCTTTTTCAATCCTCTTCCCATGAGAATATTCAGACCGCTCAGAGAATACTTCTATATCGGACGCCCCTGCCTGAAAGCACAGTTAAGGATTGTTTATGCCGATGGTTCTGCTGAAACGATTCCCACCGGTTCGGATTGGAAAACAACACAAGGTCCGGTCCTCCGCAACAATGTCTATTTAGGAGAACAATATGATGCACGCAAAGAAATAAAAAATTGGGATACTCCCTCTTTTGACGATACACTTTGGAAAAACGCCGAGGTACTTACGCAAGCACCTACCGGTACATTAACCGCACAAATGCAACCTCCCATACGTATAACTAAAGTCTTGCACCCGACAAGAATGGCGGAAGTACGTCCGGGAATATTCGTATTCGACATGGGACAAAACATTGCCGGAGTTGTCCGCCTCAAAGTAAAAGGGCCGAAAGGAAGCACTATCAAGATACGATACGGCGAAGATATTTATTCGGATGGGAGCTTGAATGTGATGACTTCCGTAGCCGGGCAACAAAAAAAGATATGGAATGCAGATTGGGAGCAACCCGGTCAGCCACAAACAGCCTGGCAGGAAGACCGCTATACATTGAAAGGCGAAGGTACTGAAATATGGGCTCCCCGCTTTACCTTCCATGGTTTCCGTTATGTGGAAATAACCGGATGGCACGGACGTCCTTCACTCGAGAACATAGAAGGACTGCGCCTGAATGCAGACCTGCAAAAGAACGGTTCTTTCGAATGTTCCAACCCGATGCTGAACAAGCTGAACGAGGTTTTGGACTATACTTTCTTAAGTAACGTTTTCAGTGTACAATCGGATTGTCCGGCACGTGAAAAGTTCGGATATGGTGGCGATATCGTAGGTGTGGCACGTACCTTCTGCTGGTTTTATGATATGGAAAACTTCTACCGGAAAGCTATCCGCGATTTTGCAAATGACCAACGCCCTTCAGGAGGTATGACAGAAACGGCACCATTCAATGGCATAGCCGACAAAGGCTTAGGGGAAGACTCCGGTCCTATCGGATGGCAATTGGCTTTTGCCTTTATGCAAAAACAATTATATGATTATTATGGCGACCTGGAAACGATTAAAAACTACTATCCGATCTTTGTGAAGCAAGTTGAATTTATCCGTTCGCAAGCAAAAAATAATATGATAGAAGATTGCATAAACGACCATGAAAGCCTCGAACAACGTATCCCGGCTTTATTCGCAACCGCCCACTACTATCATCATGTATTATTATTGTCGGAATTTGCATCATTACTTAATAAACAGGAAGATGCGAAGAAATATAAAACCCTTTCCGAAGAAATAAAGAAAGCATTCATCAGCCGGTTCCTGATTTCAGGAGACGGGATTGTAGGAAACGGTACACAGGCAGCCCAGGCATTTGCCCTCTATTACGGACTTCTACCGGATACGGAAAAAAAAGCAGCACTTGACGGACTCTTAAAAGCCATCGAAAAACGGGACGGGCATATTGCTGCCGGTATATTTGGCGTTCCTGCCATCCTGAATGTGCTACGTGAAAATGACCGGAATGACATTGCTTACAAAATGGTTACGCAAACTTCTTTCCCCGGATGGGGACATATGCTCCAGTCCGGAGCTACCACCTTATGGGAAACCTGGCAATACTCCGACAATGTATATTCGCACAATCATCCGATGTTCGGTAGCGTTGGCGAATGGATGTATCAATCCCTGGGAGGAATAAATACCACTGCTCCGGGATTTAGCGAAATAGCGATCAAACCTCAACCTACGGAAGGTTTAGACTGGGTAAACTGCTGTTACCAATCAGTAAATGGGAAAATTACTAGCAACTGGAAAGCAGAGAACGGAACCTTTACGCTGCATGTCCGCATTCCTGTAAACTCAAAGGCTATCGTATATATACCTGCTCCCCGGACAGCATTTGTCAAAGAAGGAGGAAAAGCAATAAATGAGACTGAAGGCATTAAACCGTTAGGATATGAAAACGGATACCATCGTTTTACCGTGGGTTCTGGTAATTATTCATTCACAGCCGGTAAATAACAAATTATAATGCATCAGGCTTAAAAATTTCATGTTCCAGCATAACGGGAAATAATATCTATTGGTAACTTTGAGGCTGAGAGATTATTATTTCCCGTTATGCCGGATATATAAATTATGTAAGCCATGAAACAATGTATTTTTACTCTTTGCGCCATTATTTCCAGCCTTTCTCTTTCCGCACAGCACGCTACCGTTAAGGAAACGGAACAAGTGATGGGTACCTATGCTTTCGATGACCCGGATCCGGTAGCAAAGCCCGAAAACCTGTATTATCCTTATTTCCGCTTTGATGGTTTTACCAATAAAAAAACAGATAAAAAATGGAAAACAGTTGAACTGGAAAATGATTATATACGCGTCACTCTGTTTCCGGAAATTGGCGGGAAAATATGGGGAGCAGTAGACAAAACTTCCGGCAAAGAATTTATTTATACGAATCATGTAGTTAAATTCCGCGATATAGCGATGCGTGGTCCGTGGGTTTCCGGAGGGATAGAATTTAACTTCGGTATTATCGGACATGCACCGACTTCTGCAACCCCGGTGGACTATATAACCCGGGAAAAAGAAGACGGTAGTGTAAGCTGCTATATTTCTGCTATCGATTTTATCACTCGTACAACCTGGACTGTTGAAGTAAATGTTCCGAAAGATAAGGCTTATTTCACTACCCATACGACCTGGTTTAACAGTTCCGCTCTCGACCAGCCGTATTACCAATGGATGAATGCCGGATATAAAGCCGTCGGAAATACCCGCTTCTGTTATCCGGGGACTAATTATATCGGTCATGGAGGAGATTTGCACACATTCCCTGTGGATGATAACGGCAGAGACCTCTCCTGGTATAAGAATAATGCTTTCGAAAGTTCCAAATCATATCATGTATTAGGTTATTATAATGATTTCTATGGGGCCTACTGGCATGATGATGATTTCGGTTCCGTACATCATTCAGCCTATGATGAGAAACTTGGTATGAAAATTTTCCTTTGGAGCCAGGCACGCGACGGAGCAATATGGGAAGATTTGCTTACCGACACAGACGGTCAATATGTGGAACTCCAATCCGGCAGAATGTATAACCAACCAGCCACCAATAGTGCACGTACTCCTTTTAAACATACAGCTTTCCAACCGGGAGCAACAGATGAATGGACGGAATACTGGTTTCCGGTAAAAGAAACCAAAGGGATTGTACAAGCCTCTCATATCGGTGCACTGAATGTATTAAAGGACAACAACCGGCTGACACTCTATTTCTCTCCTACGCAGGAGCTATCTGTCACACTCAAAGTCTATTCGGACGAAAAAGAAATCATATCCGAACTTTTACAGACGAAAACACTACAAACCTGGTGTAAATCATATCCGCTGGATACTCAGTCTGCTACCGGAAAGATAAAGGTCGTTATCGGAAATAATGATTTGGTATATTCCGAACAGAATAGCGATAAAGTAATCAACCGTCCCAAAGAGATTCCCGATGACTTCGACTGGAATTCCGTTTACGGACTTTATACCAGTGGAGAACAATGGATGAACCAAAAGATGTATGATAAAGCCGAAGCCGATTTACTGGCAGCTCTTTCCAAAGATAAATATTTTGCCCCGGCCCTTATCCGTTTGTCATCTCTCTATTACCGGGAAGGACGTTATGACGAGGCACTGCAACTCTGCCGTTCTGCCTTAAGTTTGAATGCATATGATGGAGAAGCAAACTATCTATATGGATTATGCAACATAAAAGCAGGGCATTATACAGATGCAAAAGATGGCTTCTCGGTTGCAGCATACAGCCCTGCATTCCGAACGGCTGCATATGCTAAACTTGCAGCCGTTTTCATCCGTGAACAGGATTGGAATAAAGCGATTTCTTATGCCCAAAAGAGTCTTCAATATAACACGGAAAATCTGGATGCTCTACAGGAACTATTAGTCTGCTACCGAAAAACCGGTCAAAAGGAAAAAGCTACTCAGCTGATAGAAAAACTATCCGCCAAATATCCTTTAAACTATGTTGTCAGTTACGAAAAACATATGCTACAATCGTCTTCAGAAAGTCTCGACAATTTTAATTCATCCATACGAAACGAACTACCGGAAGAAACTTATATGGAAATAGCAGGATGGTACGAATCCATCGGTTGTGAAAAAGATGCGATCAATATACTCTCCTACATTCCGGTATATCCGATGGCTTGCTACAAACAAAGCTGGTTACTCCATAAAGCCGGAGAAGAAGCTGAAGCCATTCAAATTATAAAAAATGCAGATATACTCCCGGCAAATCAGGTATTCCCTTTCCGACCGGAAAACCGGGAAGCTCTTGCTTGGATAGCCTCGCATAGCAATTCCTGGAAACCGGCATATTATTATGCCCTAATTTGCCATGCGAACCATGATAAAGCAAAAGCCTTGGAAATAATGGATAACTGTGGAGAAACAGATTACATACCATTTTATCTTTATCGTGCATCCCTAAAAAAGGGTACTGAACAGCTGAATGATTTGCAAAAAGCCGCACGTTTAGGCAACGACTGGCGAACCGGACTTAACCTGATTAAATATTATACAGGAATAGAAAACTGGAAAGAAGCGAATATAACAGCAGCACGTTATTATAAATTATTCCCTGAAAACTATGTGATAGGCTTGCAATATGCAAAAACATTATGCGAAACAGAACAATATGCCCGTGCCATTTTGCTGTTGAGAAAAATACAGGTACTCCCAAATGAAGGGGCTTATGCAGGCAGAGGTATTTACAGAGACGCAAATCTGTATGAAGCAATGGCGTATATCAAAAAACATAAATACGAAAAAGCACTTACATCTATCGAAGAATCAAAACAATGGATAGAGAACTTGGGAGTGGGTAAGCCTTACGAAGACCAGATAGACTATCGGGTAGAAAACTTCCTGTCGGCGAAAGCTCTTGTCAACCAACCGGTAAAAGCATCCTTATTCTTGGAACGCGTAGCAAAGACTCCGGTAAAAAACTATTATTTTGAGTCTACTAACTTACTGGTTGCCCTCGCTCTTTCGGAAACAGGACAAAAGGAGGTAGCCGACAAATGGGTATCCCTTTGGAAAACACAATATCCGTCCAGCCCTATCATCGAATGGTGTACGGCTATTTACCAGGGAGATACGGCCCTGGCTGCTAAAATCCTGAATACCCGTACCGAACAAAGCGAAAGTACACCATGGGAAAATATAAACATAGACCGCAATTTCGGTTTATTGACAAAATATTTCAGCGAATAGGAATAAGGTAACAAACAAATGATTGGGCAATTCTTCTATTTAGCTGTTTATTTACTTTGATCTTTGCTTTGATTGGAAATAAAATTTTAAAATAATTATATTATGAACGGATTAGCAATATTTTTTATGATTGGCTGTATCATCTCCGGAGGTTTTCTTGCTTGGCTATACACAAAACCTGGAAAGAAATGGTTGAAGAATCTATAAAGTCTGATTTCCGGATACAAAAAAAGCAACTCTTTCTTTACAGAAGAAGTTGCTTTTCTTTTTGTGCGTCTGAAGGGACTCGAACCCCCACGCCTCTCGGCACCAGATCCTAAGTCTGGCGTGGCTACCAATTACACCACAGACGCTTCAATAATGGGTGCAAAGGTAATGCTTTTTTATAAAAAACCAAATATTTGAGAAATTAATTCTTCTTTAGTGTATAATCCTTTACTCCTAATACCTCATAGGCCTGCAACAAGGCACTATCATCGTCCGAAATCATCAGCAACTTATCATTCTCTTTTAATTCGGTATTCCCTTTAGGAATAAAATAATGGCCATCCCGTTTTACCATTACCGCCAAAGTATGGTCGGGCAAAGTCAATTGCATTAATTTATTGCCATGCTCTAATACGGCAGGAGTAATATCAATTTCACTCATGGCACTCTTTATTTCTTCCGGAAGTTCTATACCAAATTCATCTTTGCGCTGCGGTTCGTCAACCAGCCCGAGCCATTTGGCCGCAATAGTAACAGTTGTCCCCTGGAGAACCAAAGAAAGGATCGTAATAAAGAATACAACATTGAAAATCATTCCGGAATGGTCTATACCGGCAATCATCGGATAGGTGGCAAAAATAATTGGTACCGCACCACGCAGCCCGACCCACGATATATACAGTTTCCCCTTAAACGTAAAGTTTTTATAAGGTACCAAACAAAGGAAGACGCTTAGCGGACGAGCAACTAAAATCATAAAAATACCTACAGTCAGACCGATAGGCGCCACAGGAAGCAACTCATGAGGATTAACCAACAGCCCCAATGTGAGGAACATCACAATTTGCCATAACCAGGCAAAACCGTCAAAGAAAGTACCCATGCTCTTTTTATGGACAATCCTGGAGTTACCGACTACCAGTCCGGCAATATATACAGCCAAATACCCGTTTCCTTTACAAAGAGTTGTAGCAGAGAAGGTAAAGAACGCTGTCGTCAACAAAAGAATAGGATATAACGATTCGTTCGCTATATTAATATGATTAATAACATAAACCGCCAGTTTACCCAGCAAATAACCCGCCAATGTACCCACTACTAACTGGATAGTCAGAGACAACGCTGCCTCCTGGAAATTCATACCTCCCATCTGGATATAGGCGATCAATAACAAGGTAAGCATATATGCCATCGGGTCGTTGCTACCACTCTCCAATTCAAGAGTCGGACGCAAACGTTGTTTTAAATAAACCCCTTTACTTCTTAAGATAGAGAAAACGGATGCAGAATCGGTAGATGACATAACAGCAGCCAATAGCATAGACTCAGCCAAAGTCAGTGTTTCATATCCGGTAGCAAGAAGCGATAAATAATAAATGAAACCTCCCGTCACCAACGTCATAATAAGGACTCCGAGCGTTGCCAGTACTACCCCTTGCGAAGCTATCGGCTTTACTTCTGCTATTTTAGTATCCATACCACCAGAAAACAGGATGATACTAAGTGCCAACATACCGATAAACTGTGCAATATGCGGATCGCTGAATTGTATTCCTAAGCCGTCACTACCAAAGAGCATTCCTACTCCAAGGAATAACAACAAAGCAGGAAGTCCGAAACGGTAACCGGCCTTACCTGCGAAAATACTTAAAAATAAGATAACGGAAGCTATTAATAATACTTCTTCTGCATTGTGGAACATAGTATATTATTTCTTTTTGGGTTATTTTACTACAAAATAAACAATTTTCAGGGATTTATAATTCATTAATACCTAACAAAAAGCACTAATAAATAAAATAAAATATTAACACTCCCATTATCATCCCCTCCCAGACCTTATCCAAACACATCTATTACCAGTTATATACTTGTCTCATATCATATTATTCACTAATTTTGGCGCATATACATTATCGCTTTATGAACAAAAAACATCTATTTACGCTATTGTGTGCCTTGTTTATCTGGACAGGCTGCAACAATCAAAAACATTTTATCTCTGACGACGCATTCAGAGCAGAGGTTGAAAAGGATTTCCAGGCAAAACAAGCTGCTTTACCAAACGGAAATCTGTTTTCCGTATTCGATCAATCCATGACCTCCGATGAAAAGGAAGCTCTCACATTCCTATATGCTTACATGCCTATAGGGGATATTACCGATTATAACGGACAATTCTATCTGGACAATATCCGCAGCTCATTCCTTGCACGGGTCGAAATGCCTTGGGGTGACAGTATTCCTGAAGATATTTTCCGTCATTTCGTATTGCCTGTCCGCATAAACAACGAGAACCTGGACGAAAGCCGTATGATATTCTATAATGAACTGAGAGACCGTGTAAAAGGTTTGTCTTTATATGATGCCATACTGGAAGTAAACCATTGGTGTCACGAGAAAGTAATCTATACCCCATCCGATGCACGTACAAGCTCGCCTCTGGCTTCCGTCAAGACCGCTTACGGACGTTGTGGCGAAGAATCTACATTCACAGTAGCAGCACTCCGCTCGGTTGGTATCCCGGCACGCCAAGTATATACGCCACGTTGGGCACACACGGACGACAACCATGCTTGGGTAGAAGCTTGGGTGAATGGTAAATGGTATTTCTTCGGAGCTTGCGAACCGGAACCTGTTCTTAATCTTGGCTGGTTCAATGGTCCTGCTTACAGAGGCATGTTAATGCACACAAAAGTATTCGGAAAATACAACGGCCCGGAAGAAGTAATGGAAGTCACTGACGGATACACCGAAATCAACGTAATAGACAACTACGCACCCACAGCAAAAGCAACTATCGCAGTTGTTGACGAAAACGGTGCACCGAGCGTAGGGGCAAACGTAGAATTTAAAATATATAATTACGCAGAATTTTACTCTGTAGCCAATAAGAAAACCGATGCAGATGGTAAGACATTCCTTTCTGCAGGAAAAGGCGACATGTTGGTTTGGGCTACCAAAGACGGTAAATTCGGTTACAGTAAAGTTTCTTTTGGTAAAGACGACAATGTCACAATTACCCTCAACAAAAAACCGGGCGACATCGAAACCGTAGCACTCGACATTGTACCTCCGGTAGAAGGTTCTATCCAGGTAGAAGTAACCCCCGAACAGAAGGAAGCTAATGCGAAACGCTTACTTGAAGAAGATGCTATCCGTAATAAATATGTAGCCACTTTCTACACGGAAGATAAGGCCAAAGAACTAGCCAAAGAACTGGGTATCGATCCTCAGCAAACCATTAAATTTATGATTGGCAGCCGTGGAAACTATATGGAACTGGAAAAATTCCTACGTGATACACCGGCAGACAAGCGTACTACCGCTATGGATTTGCTTAAAGTCATTTCAGCAAAAGACTTACGTGATACCCCTGCATTCGTACTGGCAGACCATTTGAACAACACACCGGAAGTTAAAAGCGAGTTCTATACGGAATATATATTAAACCCACGTGTTTCCAACGAATTCCTGACTCCATTCAAGAGCTACTTTAAAGCAAATGTAGACCCGGAATTGGCAAAACAAGCACAGGGAAACCCGCAAGTATTAGTTAATTGGGTAAAGAAAAACATCACTATCAATAATGAATTAAATCCGCAGCGTATTCCTATCATGCCGATGGGTGTATGGAAATCCCGCGTAGCAGATACCCGTTCACGTAATATTTTCTTTGTTGCCGTTGCACGTAGCCTGGGCATTCCGGCACGTATCGAACCGGTTGCAAGTAAAATTCAATATGTAAAAGACGGCAAATGGGTGGATGTAGATTTTGAAGCAGTAGAACAGGCTGTTGCCAAACAAGGTAAAGTAGTTGCTTCTTACCAGCCGATAAAAGCATTACAAGACCCGAAATATTACAGCCATTTCACCATTGCCAAAGTATTGCCGACGGGCAAGTTGCAAACATTAAATTTTGAATCTGGTGACGTCGATATGGGTGGTGGAGACACTTGGAGTGCTTTACTTAAAAAACCACTTACTATGGACGAAGGCAACTATATGCTGGTTACCGGAACCCGTATGGCAAACGGCAGTGTATTAGCAGAAATGACCTTCTTCAATATTGAACCGGGCAAGACTACCGATATAAAACTGGAAATGCGCGAAAGCCAGGATGAAATCCAGGTAATCGGTAATTTCAATTCGGAAAATAAATACAAACGTGCCGACAATGGCGAAGAAACAAGCTTACTGGCAACAACTGGACGCGGTTATTATATCGTAGCCATTCTGGGTGCCCGTCAGGAACCGACTAACCATGCTATGCGCGACATCGCCGCTGTAAAAAAAGACCTGGAAGAATGGGGACGCGGCATCGTTCTGTTATTCCCGGACCAGAAAGGATTGGATAGCTTTGACACAAAGGAATTCGGCGAACTTCCGGGCACTATCACTTACGGTCTTGATATTGACGGAGCTATCCAGAAAGAAATGGTATCAGCTATGAAATTACAGAATGCACATTCATTACCTATCTTTATCATTGCCGACACCTTCAACCGGGTTGTATTTATATCCCAGGGATATACAATCGGTCTGGGAGACCAATTGATGAAGGTAATCCATAAACTGTAAGATACTTTCGTACCAAATAATCAAAAACACCCGGCAGATCAAAGCCTGTCGGGTGTAACAAAAATATATAACACCTTTATTTATACAAGAAACCATACGATACTTTTTCACTCCGGCTACATCTCTTTGCATTTTTTACAAGTGTTCCCCATAGAAATCATCCTGGTAACTTCTTTCGTTCCATCCCTATCGCAATTTATTGATTAAAACAAGAACTATAATGTATCAGATTGTATCCATAGAGATTTCTCAAAACCCGTCAACTGATCTTGAATACGTTCCTGTTCCCTTCCAAGGGAATCCGGTGTCCGACAATACGTATTTAACGGCAAATTCTTTCCTCCCTCTATTTTTATAATCTCACCTTTGTACATACGACAACGGAAATAGTCATCAACCGTATAAGTAATGGACCGATTAACCGCTGATGTCTGTATGTAAACGGTATTTATATAAGGAAATAAATCTTTATAAATTATCCAACACACAGGCATGGTAGATTTTCCTATTTCATCATAAGAAGTAAGGATAGGGCAAATAGCAAGTACCTCCACATTAAACATGGAATTATCCGAATCGAAATACCAGGATTCTTTCACATAATAAGATTTAATATCGGTTGAAGGAATCTCATTGGCGGATATATGGAAACGTTTCGATATATCCTGAAAAGAGATTTGAAAGTCAGTACTAAAGTCCTCGTATCCTCCCTGATATTCAAAAACGGAAAGTTTCTTATCCCTGAGAAGCCGGAAAAGAATAGAGGACAAATTTTCCTTACCATATGCCGTCCGGACAAAATTATACAAGGGAGCATTTTCTTCCTGCGTCAAATCGACCTGCCGGTAAAGTATACGTTTCCAGCACGCATTACCGGAATACAGAGCCAATCGCTCATAAAAACTCTGCATACGGACAGAGTCTAACAAATTTGTATCCCGTTTTTCCACATTTGATCTTTCTCCACGGCTAAACCGGGGACTCTTCCGGATCGCAGATTGCATAACAACAGCCTCCTGTCCCTCTATCAAGACCGGGAAGAGAAAAGATACAAGCAAGTATAAAATAATCTGTTTCATCGTTCGTTATCATTCAAGTAAGATAAATCCATTTTCTAAGAACTATTTATTTCTTCCTGTTAATATCCAATTGCCCTATAAACAGGAAAGGCTTTTATTACCCGGTAACAAAGCAATTATAAAGCCGGATAATTCATTTTCTTTCTACTTCAGATAAACATCCATAGGCGCCAAAGTCCGGACATGACCATCCGGTCCCAAAGCTTTGATACGGGTAATGAAAAAACGGGAACCCTTTTCCTGACGGCGGATTTGTTCCTTTTGCCTGTGGGTAAAACCGGCATTTTCTGATACTTCAGGAATTACATTTCCCATCGAATCAAAAAACGCCAGTTCAAACCCCAGGACTTTAAAAGGAACATTTAACACTCCATCATCAACTGCGGCAAACAAACTATCGACTTCAAGCAAACTATACTTAGTTATCCATCCATTCCTAAATAAACAGGTATTTCCTTCCATATCCTTATAGCTTATATAAGGCTGTGGTTCCGGCAAAGAACGGACATGGAATATCTTTTTTTCTATCATTTTACGACTTCCATCCGGCATACCGGCAGTTACAGTAACAATTGCATCCACTCCCGCTTTCGGTAGATATGCTTCCCAAAGATTTCCTTTGCGGGACAGTTTCCCTCCTGTTATTCCTACATTCACCCGTTTACCGGAAGCACCAGATACCAGGATATGCAAAGGATTAGCAATACCTGCATACAATATATTCGTCAGCAAGGGAGTCACTGCCGCTTCGGAATGGACCGGTTCGAATTGCTTTTCCATATTGCAGAATACACTGTCTTTCTTTTCCCGCTTCTGCTCTACAGCCACCGAAGATTCCGGAACTATCAAGAGAGGGAATCTATTTGCCCTATGATTTCCGGTATCTACCTTGCATAAAGTGTATATCTCCGTATCCCCTGCCGGTTTATCTGAGGTTATATTTAATGCCATCATCGCAATAAATACGATATACATCAGGTTAATCATCTTCTGACGAGCCGTCATACAGTCATTCATGCTCTTTCTCCATTTCACATAATAACCTGCTATAGACACGGTTCAATTCTACCAGTTCACGATTTATCCGCTCAATTGTTTCCGTCTGCGAACTGATATATTCCAATTGCCCTTTATACAAAGTATTTAAAAAGGATACATCCTGGTTTACTCTGTCTATCTGCACTAAATAATCATAAGGCAGGCAAGGCGACCTTTTATGTTCCTCAATTGTTTGCTTCGCAATCTTTTCCTCCTTCACCGGAACTTCAAATGCAGAAATCCAAAACACCAGAGCTTCTATGCTCATAGCAACTACCAATACCAGATTTGCATAGGGCCAATGGAGGATTTTAAACATAGCCCCTATAATAACGACAGAAGCACCCCAACTGTAACAAAAATTCAATACCCGTTTCCCCAGCTCTCCGGCAAGAAACATTTCCAATCTGTTTTTATAAATCCTGTATTTCCCCATAGTCATTCCGGTTATTATTATTTTCTGTATCTCCTTGCCTTGGCAAATCCAATCTGCGTGCGCACACATCGGAAACCGATGTAAGCATGTGTTTCATCCTGATAACCGAAGGTCCGCATATCCGAGCGAACAAAACGGGCTATATCTTTCCATGAACCACCACGAACCACTTTTCTTTTCAATACGGCAGGGTCTTCTTTAGCTGCACGATATTGCAAATCCGGATTTATATCATTCATCCGGACAGGTCCTGTCTCCAGATAAGCAGTCGAAGTCCATTCTGCCACATTGCCTGCCATATCATACACACCATATTTATTAGGAAGAAAAGAACCCGTACGTGCTGTTATTAAATGTCCGTCTTCCACATAGTTCCCCTTTCCTGGTTTAAAGTTTGCCCGGAAACATCCTTCCTTGCACAGCATATCCTCCCCATCCCACGGATATTTATTCTCATTCCTGCCTGCACGTGCCGCATATTCCCACTCTGATTCGGTCGGTAAGCGAAAAGGTTCAGACAACTGCCCGGTCCTTCCATTCCGGGATTGACGAAATTGATTGGTCCGCCATGCACAATAGGCTGTTGCCTGCTCCCAGGAGACGCCGACTACCGGATAATCATCATATCCGGGATGGGTAAAATACAGGCGCATATAAGGTTCGTTATAGGTATTCCTGAAATCATTTACCCAACAGGTTTCATCCGGATAAATATTTATAATATATGTATTCAGAAAATCCCAGGGACCACTTAATGGACGTGTTATCGTTTCGTTCACGATTCTACCATCTCCGGCGACGTATGCCGTATCCTTGGATATAATAACGGCCGTGCCTGAAGACGGATTATTCCTGCGCAAAGCTGCCGAAGTATAATCGTACCATTCATATTTAAAATTCATTTGCCGGGTATCCAGTTTCTTCTCCCCTGTAACCGGATTTACGGAATAGATACTTTCTATAGCTGTCTGTTCATCTTCGTCCGGATGCCGCCAAGGTATAGTGCGGTCCCAGTTCAGAGAG
This sequence comes from Parabacteroides sp., assembly GCA_019417325.1. GTDB lineage: Bacteria > Bacteroidota > Bacteroidia > Bacteroidales > Tannerellaceae > Parabacteroides. The sequence goes on from DXVO01000034.1 coordinate 109,986, forward strand.
GGAGTCACCGGCTCTCCGTATTTATCTTCTGTAATTTTATAAAGGTCATTTCCTCCATAGGCAGGATCGGCAAGCCGCTCGCGAATAATGGAATCGCGCACCCAATACACAAACTTACGGTATTCAGCGTTTGTCACTTCCGTTTCATCCATCCAGAACGACTCAACAGAAACAGTTTTAGCCATCGGACGGTATCCCCATAAAGAATCTTCTTCCACAGGTCCCATATTAAAAGTCCCCCTGCCTATCAGAACCATACCTTCAGGAGCCGGTTCCTGAAATGCAAGCGGACTATTCCAGGCTGCCTCTCCCCCGCCACTCAGCAAAGGATTGCCGCAGGATGCACACAGCAAGACTGCTATCAACGCCATCAATAACTTTTTCATCCGGATTCAATTATTCCTTATTTACTTATCAGAGATTAATCAATTTCTCTTCACGTTAAATATAAACGGGACCTTTCCGGATAAATTGTATAAATAGGGAAAGAAAATAAAATTTGTAGTATCTGCAAAAGACACTGGGCGGTAACGTCGGCAGTTACGGAACGGTAAAGACTGTCGTTACAAAACCGCAAACGATTTAAACATAAAAAGAGTACTCTCGTCCTACTTCTCGGATTTTCGTACGATACGATATAAATAGAATGAGCCCGGCATTTAACCGGACTCATTACTTAGAGAAAATATACGTTTAATTCAAAATGCGTTTACCGCACATTAATATTCTTCTTCATTGAAGAAAAAGTCTTCCTTACTTGGATAATCCGGCCAGATATCTTCCATACATTCGTAAATCTCGCCTTCGTCTTCCATTTCCTGCAAATTTTCTATTACTTCTAAAGGCGCACCAGAACGTTGTGCATAATCAATCAATTCATCCTTGGTTGCAGGCCAGGGAGCGTCTTCCAGTTTTGAAGCTAACTCTAATGTCCAATACATAGCTGTCTAGTATTAATAACTACCTTGCAGTAGTCAGGTTTCCAATTTTTCCGCAAAAATAAAACAATATTCTTTAGATGCAAGTATAATCCCATATAATTTCTTTACCGTTATTGCGGATGCACTCTTTACGTGCCAGAACAAACAGATAATCAGAGAGTCTGTTCATGAAAATAAGTACAGGTTCTTCAACCTCTACAGTTTCTGCCAAACGGTAAATCTGGCGCTCTGCGCGACGGCATACGGTACGGCATACATGTGCCAGTGATGCAGAACGGCTTCCTCCGGGCAAAACGAAATTACGCATTTTGGGTAATTCACCATCTATACGGTCTATTTCATGCTCAATACGGGTAATCGTTTCGGGCATAACCTTGCTTTCTATCTTCAGTTCGGTACCCTTCTGGTCTGTTGCCAGATAAGAACCGATAGTGAATAATTTATGCTGGATAAAAAGCAGGAAGTCCTGGTCGGCTTTGTCTTCGAGTGAGGTAATCAGTAAACCGATAAAAGAATTCAATTCATCCACCGTACCATAGCTTTCAATACGTTGATGCGCTTTAGACACACGTTGTCCCCCCACTAAAGAAGTGGTACCTTTATCACCTGTCCCGGTATATATTATACTCTTTTTCATATCTATAAATCTTTAATTCTACATACATATAATCACCTATGCAATCAAGATGTTGCAAAACAAGGCATAAAATTCATTTCTTTTAGTGAGCCGTGCAAATTATCAGGAAGAAAAATAAACAATATAATCCCGTTTATGTAGACGTTTATTAAAAAACACAATTCCCATCGAATATAAATCAATGGTCACAGTCACTTCCGGATGGTTACAAACATCTCCCCAGAACTCACGCATCTTACGGCTGGATTTGATACCTTCGAAGACAAAGACAGTATCTTCATGTATCCGTTCCAGGCATTCTTCAAACAGCCAATGATTATTTTGTTGTTCATACAAAGTATTGAAGAATACGAAATCAATCCGTTCCATCTCTTTCAAAGCTTGAGGCAGAAGTTCTTTATAGCCCCCTACACGCAAATCGACCGGATTCCGTGCCGCTTTATCAAAGACAAGGCGGGCGATAGATGCAAACTCTGGGATATTCTCCAATGCTATACATTTTAACCCTGCGGCATAAGAAGTGAGATACAAAGTAGACAATCCCATAGAGGGACCTAATTGAAGAATATTTTGAGATTTAAAATAATTCGACAAACGGAACAGTAAAGCACCATGTTTAGGTTTGATAGCCTCCCGTTCTACGATTTCTCCGATAGAACGTTTCTTTAATTTACCCTTCTTCTGCCTGTCGGGATAAGTAATAATATCTTCACAGAAAAGTAGCTTTTTCCGCATCAGCTCAATTTCATTAAAGCTATAATAGGAACATCGCTCTTCTATTACTTTGGTTATCAAGTTAAATACAAAGGGAGAATGAACCCCATACCCTTTCCTGTACCGGATTCCCCTATATAACAATATGCTTTTCCGCAATGTATTAGCCTTTGGTAGAATACGCATCTCGTTTATATTTCTTGCGCAAAAGTAAGGATTTAAAATGAAAGCTGAAATAAAAAAGCCTGTCCGACAAATAGCGAAGACATTACACCATCTATCAGACAGACTCAATTTATCTGCAAACCGGTAAATACTTACCTGGCTACTCAATTAACCCAAAGATATGCAATACCGCGGGCATAGATATCATCAGTACGTTTTATCAAGACAATAACAGCATATAAGCCTTTATTTGCTGAAGCACTGACAGAGACAGTAAATGTTTTCTTATCTTTTACAGAGGCTGTGACTCCTGTATCGGAGGTATCAAAATAGCTATTATTAGACGGTGTGTTTTTTAATATTGAAATCTTCTGAATATCCTGATTATAGCTGATTTTATTTCCATTATAATAATCATAGTCAAAACCTTTAGTATGTGCAGTCCCTATCGAGCCGTCCAAACCATTAGCACTGCCATTCAGGTCAATATCATAAACAACATAATAGGAACGATCTTTAGCATTATCTTCAACAGTCATATCCTTACCTACTATAGGGGTTATTTTATCTGCATCAAATTTCATTATCTCAACGGATACTGATTCGTATTTATCGTCAGGCAAATAGCCGCCTCCACTTACCGATTCAAGTGAAATTTTTACAGCAAAGTCATTACTTGCACCTTTATTAATCAATGGAAGGTTACTACATGAAGAACCACTGTGGCTATGTTGTTCTCTAATTTCAATATCTGTACCATTAGACTGGTTTGTCAAATAGATTTTTTGTGCAATAGGAATTTTTATCAAACCAAAAGCCGGAGACATCACTTGCTGATCCGTACCTACTTTCCAATACAGGTGAATTCCCTTATATTCTTGCTCTATGGTTTCAAATACAATTTCATATTCATTCTCAACCGGGCTATCTGTAACTTTATTAATTGATTGTATTTTTAATGTGGAACATTCTTCCAAAGCAGTACTTTTTGTCAACCCCTGAAAAATCTTAAAAGATGCAGGATTAGGAGTTGCCTCCAAGACTTTTCCATCAGTTGTGTTAAAAATCACATTGACTTTATGCTGCTTACTTACATCTATATAGGTACCACTTACTGCAACAATGCTCGAAATAAACTGTTTTGCAATAGGTACATTAAAATCAGTACCGTTGATGGTGAAGGTCGCGATCCCAATAGTCTTATCTATAGCACAGGCTACATTGCTGGTGGTAAATGAGGCATCATTTCCATTATCATCCTTATAAGTCACTTTAATATCCCCATTAGCCAAGGTTTCTACTTTTTTGATAGCGACATTGCTTTGCATTTCATTAATAAAGTCATCCAGATCATTACGCACTTTATTCAAACCCTCCTGAATTTGTGAAACTTCGCCTGAAAGCTTGTCTACACCAAGTTGAGCTTTATCAGCAGCGGTTCGGGCATCAGCGGCGGCTTGCTTAGCTACATCAATCTCCGATTTAGCATCTGCTACTTCCTGTTTAACCCTGTCAATATCTGCCTGTGCAAGGTCTGCAGTTCGCTGTGCAACATCTGCAGCCTGCTTTGCTTTAACCACTTTCACATTTGTAGCACCCAATTCACTTTCCAATCGTGCTGCATAATCATGAGCTTCTTTTGCGTCACTTTCAGCTTTTTGGGCTAGATCATTGGTTTCCTGGATTTTTTGCTCTGCGTTTGCAAGAATTGATTCCAATTGAAAAACTCTTTCATTTGTGGCATTGGCCCGTTCATTCAGAGATGACAACTCTGTTTCTGCAGACTTAAGGCGCTCTTCCGCTCCGGTAAGATCCTGTCTGATGTCAGCAATTTTTTTGGTGTGTTCTTCAATGTTTGCCTTCTGGTCAGTCGTTTGCTTAGTAATTTCTTGGGTTAGAAACTCCTGAAAATCCGCGGTAGTGTAACATTTTGGCGCATTCTCCAGATTTGTAATCCGTTCATCTATTTTAGAACAGGATGGCAAGATAAAGGCTCCCACTGTAAAAAGAAAACTGATCCACCTCAATTTTAAATAATTTTTCATTTCCATACGTGTGACTTTTTTTGTTATTACTCATTAGATTATCTATTTTGTTTTTCATTGTTTCGTATTATCCTAAATTCAAAAATAATATATCGGTTACTGAAAATCATAATTTTAATACACATACACGCATATAGAACCATCTTTTTTAACATTGCGCAAGTCCTTTAAGAACTATATCTTATACTAATATTCATTTTACACATAAACTACTATATATCAAATGTTTAAACATACAAAAATCAACAAATACAAGGATTAATATGATCTGTTATACTTCTATATAAAAACATCGGTATAATCATAAACATTCTTTCCAAAAGATATTTCATCTGATATTTATATATAAATTATCATACATTCACATAGTCATAAAAAAATTAAGTTTGCACGTGTCATTTTTTATACAAAAACAACAAATACAAATAAAAATATTTCTATATTTGCGACCATATAGAAATACGACATAGTTCTTAAAGAACTATGTATAAAATCAAATAATATCTTCTATTTTTTACCTCATCTTCACCCTATAGTATTAAACCCAAGCATAAAGGCCTCTCCATAAAATAAGAAATAAATCTTTGATAATAAAAAAAGCAGTACTCCTACCTATCTCAGTCAGAATACTGCTCAATATAGTAACCTTTGTCTATCAAATTCTATTTTTACCTTCTCCTATAAAGATATACAGAAACAATCAATTCTCAGAAGCTTGCTTTATCATCTTCCGGAGCCGTATAGGTTAATATCTGTCCGCTTAATTGAAGCAAAGAGACTTCACACAGCTTGGTTGAATATTCGGCAATAGACTGTCGTTCTTCCGCTTCCAATAAGCTGTTCTGGGCTTCACGCAGTTCAATACCGGACAATTCTCCTAACTTATACCGGTCGATCGCAATGCGGTAGTTTTCTTGGGCGGCAACCAGATTCTCTTTTTCAAGACTCCACAAATTCAGATTATTCCGGTAAGCCATCCAGAAGTTACTCAGATCTGCGCGAAGAGACAGTTCCAATTCTTGTGTCTTCAATGTCTGGTTTTCAATCTGAATACGTGAATTCCGCTGTTCACGGCGGCGGTTAAAACCATCGAAAATACTTATTCCGACAGTTAAGCCATAATTCAGCCCAAGCCGTCGTTGCAGGTCTGTAGTTCCCACTTCATTCCAGTTTACCGTATAGCCATAACCGGCATTCAGTTTTACATATGGATAGTTCCGGCTCTTTATTTTCTTCAAATCCAGTTCGGAGATTGTACGGTTCTTTTGGGCTATCAGCAAGGAGGCATTGGATGCCAGCGTATTCTGCCATAGCTCTACCTCATCCAGAAAAGGATTGGGAGTAATGGAAGAGTCCTTTATCATTATCTGTTCCTCCACATTATCGAGTGCCATCAGTTCATTCAGGCGGATACGGGAAGTATGGAGAACTTCCTGCTGGTTCAGTACATTGGAACTATCTGCATTAAAGTCGACCTGTGCCTGCTGCAAGTCCAGACGGGACATCGAACCGATAAAATACCGTTCTTCTACAATACGCAAGCGTTCTCTCGACAAATCGAGTGTTGACTTTAGGTTACGCAAACGGATTTTCTGACGAATCAGATTATAATATTCACCGGACAGGGTTGCAACAAAATCTTCGATTGTCACACGGGTATTCAATTCACCCATACGTTTCAATTCCTTCAAACGGGAATATTCCGCCTGGATACCGAATCCATCGAAAACAGTCCAATTAACATTCAGCCCGACATTGGCTGTTTCGCTCGTTACCCCGTTCGACTTTTCGGTCGTTCCATCAGTCATCCGGCTATTGTTATTATTGACTGTACCGCTAAAGCCTCCGCTCATATCCACCGTGGGCAGATAACCGGCATTTCCTACTGTTGCATTATTATCGCTTATCTGTTGTTCGTTACGAATGATACGGATCGAATAATTACGTTCCAACCCCGTTTCTATGCACCGTTTGAGGCTGTACACTTCTTGTGCCTTCGCTGAAAAAACAGCCAAAACTGCGAATACCCCTATAATTAACTCTCGTCTCATGCTTTGTCTTTTTTTACATGTCTGTCTGTTGAAATAAAACTATACATGGCCGGTACGATAAATAAGGTAAGGAATGTAGATACAAGCATACCTCCCACTACCGCAATACCCATTGCAATACGTCCCTGTGCACCTTCACCCGAAGCATATACCAACGGGACCAAACCTAAAATAGTAGAAATACTCGTCATCAAAATCGGGCGCAAACGCTGTATGGACGCAGAGCGGATAGCCTCGGCCATACTTAATCCGGATTCCTGCCGCTGATTGGCAAACTCGACAATCAGGATACCATTTTTCGCCACCAGACCTATCAACATGATTATACCGATCTGGCTGAATATATTCATAGTCACACCCGAATAACTCATAAAGATTAATGCACCTGCAATAGCCAATGGCACAGTAAACATCACCACCAACGGGTCTTTAAAACTCTCGAACTGTGCGGCCAACACCAGATAAATCATAAACAAGGCCAGAATCATGGCAAACATCAAGCTATCCGAACTTTCCCGGAATTCCTTTGATTCGCCGGAAAGAGCTGTACGGAAACTGCTATCCAATGTCTCGCTGGCAATACGGTCCATCTCATCCAAACCATCCCCAATCGTATAGCCTTTATTCAAACCGCTGGATACGGTTGCCGAGACAAAACGGTTATACCGGTACAACTGAGGCGGTGCCACATCTTCTTTCAGGGAGACAAGGTTATCCAGCTGAATCATTTCGCCGCCATCACTGCGTACATAGATAGATTTCAAATCCAACGGCGTATTACGTTGCTGTCGGTTTATTTCGCCTAATATCTGATACTGCTTTCCATTCATATAGAAATAGCCCATACGCTGACCACTCAGCGCATACTGCAATGTCTGTGCAATCGTGCGAGTACTGACTCCCAGCAAAGAGGCTTTGTCGCGGTTAATCTCGATACGGGCTTCGGGCTTCGTAAACTTCAGGTTCACATCTGCCATCTGGAACACCGGACTCTCACTTACTTTCTGCATGAAAGCAGGCAAATGTTCCTGTAGCTTCTCCAGACTGGTAGCCTGCAATACATATTGCACCGGCATACCTCCACGGCGTCCGCCGAAAGTGGATTGTTGCTGCACGAATGCACGGGCTTCCGTCTTTCCACGCACATGTTTCGATAGCACATCGGCAATTTCCATCTGCGAACGCTTGCGGTCCTTAATATCCGGAAGCAAAACCGTAATATATCCGTTACTATTATTGGCACGGACTGTTAATGCCTGACGTTCCGGAGCCAATGTATCAGCCATCGCTGCAATCTGATCTGTAAAATCGCGGATAAACTCGAAAGTAGCCCCTTCCTGGGCCCGAATATTAATCGAGATAGAGGAACGGTCTTCCAATGGAGACAACTCCGAACGAATCGTATTCCAGAAATAACCGATAGAACCGAAAAGAATCACAACAATGGGTATGGACCACCACTTATGGTTCAGGAAGGCATTCAATGTCTTCGCATAGATATTATTTAATCCCTCGAAGAACGGCTCGGTCTTCGTATATAACCAACCTTTATTTTCCCGTTTTTTCAACAGTTTAGTTGCCAACATCGGTGTGAAGGTCAAAGCCACAAAAGAAGATATCGTCACCGAACCGGCAATCACAATACTAAACTCCTTGAATAAACGCCCCGTCATACCTTCCATAAAGACAATCGGAAGGAATACGGAGACCAATGTTACCGTCGTAGACACTACAGCAAAGAAGATTTCCTTCGAACCTTCGATACCCGCCTCTTTCGGTTCCATTCCCTGCTCGATACGCACATAGATATTCTCCGCCATCACAATCGCATCGTCCACCACAAGACCGACCGAAAGTACTACAGCCAACATCGTCAACACATTAATGGAGAAACCCGAGACATACATCACAAAGAAAGCTCCCACCAATGAAACGGGGATTACCACCACAGGCACCATCGTCACACGCCAGTCGCGCAAGAACAGGAAGATAATCAATACCACTAAAAGGAAAGCCACATAGATTGTTTCTTCCACTTCTTTGATAGAGGCACGGATAAAACGGGTATTATCATATACCATCTCAACCGTAACATCTTCCGGCAGGTCTTTTTCCAGCTGCTCGATACGTTTATAGGCTTCATTGGCAATCTCAATCTGGTTAGCACCCGGTTGCGGGATAATCACGTCGATAACCATCGGCTCTCCGTTCTTACGCATCACGCTTCGCAAATCTTCCGGACTCACCTCGGCACGTCCTACATCCTGGAAACGAATAATATTCTCACCGTTGCGTTTAATGATCAAATCATTAAATTCTGTCGCCGTATGCATCAGACCCAGCGTACGAATGGACAGGTCTATTGTATTTCCTTCGATACTGCCGGAGGGGAGTTCGACATTTTCGGCATCAACCGCATTTTTCACGTCCAGCGGAGTCACTCCGTAACCTGCCATCTTGATCGGGTCCAACCACAAACGCATGGAATACCGTTTCTGTCCCCAGATATCCACTCCACTTACATTCGGGATTGTCTGAAGCCGTTCCTTTACCGTCAGTTCGGCAATTTCACTCAGTTCCATCAACGAACGCTTACTACTTCGGATACCGATCTGCATAATCGGAGTTGCATCCGCATCCGCTTTCGAGACTGTCGGAGGGTCGCAATCGCGTGGCAAATAACGCTGGGCACGTGAGACTTTGTCACGTACGTCATTTGCTGCCGTTTCTAAGTCAACAGACAATTCAAATTCTACCGTAATACGGCAACTACCCTGGCTACTGACGCTACTCAGCGAACGAATACCCGGAATACCGTTGATATTCTGTTCCAACGGCTCCGTAATCTGGTTCATGATAACCTCGGCATTTGCACCTGGATAAGATACATTTACCGAAATTATCGGGTTGTCCACACTTGGGAACTCACGAACCCCCAGGAATTTATAGCCAATCATCCCGAACAACAGGAGGATAAGCATCATAACGGTCGAGAGTACCGGCCTCTTTATACTTATTTCAGAAATATTCGCCATGTTGTCGTTACTTCAGATTATCAATCGCCACTTTCATTCCCGTACGAAGTTGCATCACACCGGAAGTAATCACCGTATCACCCACACTCAGCCCTGTCAATACCTGGACTTGGCTCTCGGTACGAAGTCCCAGAATAATCTCAGCGGGTTCTGCCACACCACTTTTATACAAATAAACGATGTTCTTTCCCATTTCCGGGATCAGCGCTTCACTGGGGATAGCCAGTGCGTCTTTTATCTCACGGCGGGTAATTTCAACAGAGGTATAACGTCCCGGTGCAATCGATTCGTCCCTGTTCGGATAAGTCGCACGCACTTTCAACGAGCGGGTAGCCTCATCTATTTTACTTTCCACCGCATATACGGTTGCTTTATAATCCTGCATCATACCAACGGACGAATTCATACGGAACACTATCGGCGTACCGTCTGTTATATCTTCCGCATATCGCTCAGGAACGGAAAACTCAATTTTTAAAGGAGATATTTTAGTTAATTTGGAGATTATAGTCGAAGGAGAAGTATATGCGCCCTCACTGACATTACGAAGACCGATAATTCCATCGAACGGGGCACGCAGTTCCGTCTGGGCGATATTGGCTTTAACCAATTCGATATCCGCCATCAGTTTTTCAAATTCGGTCGCAACCTGTTCGTATGCCTCCTGGCTGACAGCATCTTTTTCCAACAAGGTATGCTGCCTGTATACACGGTCTTTTGCCAAAGGTATCTGGGCTTCCAGTTTTTTCAATTCGGCCTGTAATGGTTTATCATTAATTTTAGCCAATAAGTCGCCGGCTTTCACATGCGTTCCTTCCGTAAAATAAATAGCAACAATCTTTCCGGATGCTTCAAAAGAAAGGTCTACTTCTTCATCAGGAATAGTACTTCCGGTTACAATCGCTTTGTCTGTAAGTGACTGGTACTTCAGAACCTCCGCATTGATACGAAGTACTTGTTTCTGAATTTGACTTCCCGCTGTCGGAACTACTTCTTCCGCATCTTTAGACGCTTTTAGCTTACTTTTAATCTGTGGGTAAACAATCATTCCTGCAATCAGTAATAAAATTGCAGCCGTAACACCCCACTTCATTCTCTTAGTCATATTATCTTTTCAGGTATTCAACAAAAAACATTATCGACATGTAAATATACATAAGTATGCTGAATTATGACAAAGCTAAATAAAAAAGGTTTAATGGGTATCCTGAAAATACTCATAGTTATGATTTTTTCAATTCATAGTTATGATTTCGGAAAACCATAACTATAATCCCTCAAAAAGATATTTTCAGCAATATCAAAAAAGTGGTTTCCTCAAAACAAATCCACCAATAGCTTTTCAAGCATCCGCGTCATAGTTGCCATGTTACAGGTATAATTATTCGAAAAAACAGCAACAGCATATTTCTTCCCATCTATCTCCACATATCCGGCATAAGAACGAACCCGGCTGATGCCACCACTTTTCAGACGGGATTTCCCTTGTAGCTTAGTATCTTTCAAAAAGTTCCGCACAGAGCCTTCTATTCCTGCCTGAGGCAAAGATGCGGTAAACGCATCAGAATATTTAGAATGAAGAGCCATATAAGTAAGCAAATCATTTATGAATAGGGCGGAAACCTTATCAAAAGGCGCTAATCCCGAACCGTCATTCATCCATAAAGGGAACACATCCAGGCCTTTACTTTTCCAGTATCCTGTAACCACTTTAATACCTCTGCCAAAAGATGAGATTACCTCATTTTTACCTGGTTTATATTGCAATCCTACAGTTTTAACCAATGCGTCTGCAAATAAATTATGGCTGACATGATTCGTTACTTTCGCTATCTCTTTCAATTCAGGAGAATAAGTAGTTACCAATGTCTGTCTTTTATTTGTATTCCATCTGCCCGCTTCTTTCTCTATCCGGTAGCAGGTTGGTGCCTTATGAACAACAATACCTGCTGCCTTCATCTTTTTGGTAAGATATTGAGCTAAAAACAATGCGGGTTCCGGAATATCCCCTTTTAACACATGATTTTCCCTATTTGCCGGAATAGCTCCATATAAATAACGTTCATTCGCATAAGGAGCACCCACAATATAGGCACTGTCCAAAGCCGCAGGAGCTGATTTCAAATAATTGGAAAAGTGGATAAATGAAACATCCGGTTCCGTCCGTTTAATCGTTACACGAGAACCGGGAGCTCCACTTCGCAAATACAATTTATACATATTATCAAATATGGAAAGTCCATAACTACCTGGAGCATAATAATTCCCCATATCTTCCCGCAGCCAACGGATAGAAACCCCTTCCGTATCAAATATACTTTCATCAGCAATAACGGCACCCTTTACTTCTTTTATTCCGGCTTTTTGTATTGCCTCTATCCATTGCCTCATAAAAGAATTCTTATCGGAAGCAAAATAAGAAGAACCCAAACTCGGATCTCCACTTCCTTTTATATAAAGATTTCCCTTTAATATGCCATTTTCAAGAGAGCCTTCATACTCTATTGAAGTAGGATAACGATAATCCTCTCCTAACATCTCAAGCGCCGTAGCAGTTGCTACGGTTTTAAGAACAGAGGCTGGTGCTACTTGCAGGTCCGGCTCATGGCTATAAACGATTTTCCCACTATTCAATTCTTTGACAACAAGTGAAAAAGAAGCTCCTCTCATAAAAGGAGAGCTTAACAACTGCCTGATTGCCTGTGATGTTTGGGCATTTACAGTTAAGACCCAACATACAGAAATGAAAAGAATAAATATTTTTTTACGCATATCTTTAATCTATTCTACTTTATTTTATCTTTGTTCCGAGCAAAGATAAAAAATTAAACAGGAACAATATGTTCGACAGACCTTTTACATTTGATCGAGTTGTACGCATCGTATTTAGTATTGCAATTGTTGGTGGTATCATCTTTTTAATTGCATTGTTGCGAAATGCCTTACTCCCTTTTCTTATCGCCTGGCTATTGGCATATATGATGCAGCCCTTCGTGAAATTTTTCCAGTACAAGCTTAAATTCAGAAGCCGTATACTTTCGATCGTTGCAGTTATTATATCGACAATTTCAGTATGCACCATGCTCTATTTTCTTGTAGTGCCTTCCGTTACACAGGAAGTGAACAGGACCATGGAGTTGATGCAGGAACATAATCAAAACTATGAACGTATCCCTATGATTCCACAGTCCTGGATTCACTTTATTGAAAAAAATATAGATCCGGATGAGTTATATAAACTACTAAGTAAAGAAAATATAGAGAATGCGATAAAACAATTAGCTCCTAAAATGTGGATACTGCTGACAAACACTTTTTCAGTACTTTTCAGTATTACCATTATTTTCATCATCTTACTTTACTTTATCTTCATCTTATTGGACTATGAACGGATTGCCGATGGATGGATTAAACTGATTCCGGGACGCTACCGCCCCTTTGTTCAGGGATTGGCCGAGGATGTGGAATACAGTATGAACCGCTATTTCCGCGGGCAGTCTCTGATTGCTCTTTGCGTAGGCATACTTTTAGCTATCGGCTTCAAAATTATTGATTTTCCACTGGCTGTTATATTGGGATTATTTATTGGTGTTTTGAACCTGATACCTTACATGCAGGCAATCGGTATCATTCCTATGATACTACTTGCTTTATTAAAAGCTGCAGAAACCGGTGGAAACTTCTGGATTATATTCGGGTTGGCTGTTTTAGTCCTTTGCATCGTACAGGTCATCCAGGATTTATACTTGACTCCACGTATCATGGGAAAAGCAATGGGACTAAATCCTGCTATTATTTTACTATCTCTGTCTATCTGGGGAACTTTATTAGGTTTTATAGGATTAATCATCGCTTTGCCTTTAACAACGCTATTCCTCTCTTATTATAAGCGGTTTATCCTACACGAAGAGGAAGAATATGATATAAAATCAATCCCTTCAAAAGAAAAAATCACAGAGAAAAGTGAAAAAAATTAACTCCAATTCTTGCATATATAAAAAAAAGCTCTACCTTTGCACCCGCATTACAGAAGTAACGCACCGGATGATTCGCTAGCTCAGCAGGTAGAGCACATCCCTTTTAAGGATGGGGTCCTGGGTTCGAACCCCAGGCGGATCACATAAGAACAAAGCCAAACGGGGACAAAAAAGAGACAAGTCCTACAATACGTTGATATTGTAGGACTTTTTTTATTGTTTCAGTCTTGCTTGAAAGACAAAAAAGGGCCGCAAAGTTACAGGCTTTAAATCACCGCTTTATTCTTCATTTTTCACATTCTATTCATCAAAGCGTGCATTATTTTGTTTTTGCGCTTTTCTTCTTATTTCGCCGGGAGTATCGAGCAGGTAATCCTTACAGAAGTCGTACAGGTTCGATATGGATGAAAACCCGGTGGTGAACGCTACTTCGGTCAGCGTATAGTTCGTGTTTTTCAGGTAATGTGCCACGTCTTTTGCCCGTTCTATCTTCACCCACTGGCTTGTCGTGTACCCGGTCATTTTCTTTAGCTTCCGCCGGAACGCCCCATATTCCATACCGCACGCTTCCGCCAGCCTTTTGGCATCATATACTTTATACCCTTTCATCCGCACCATTTCGATAAACGTCTACTTGCCCAGTTCCGGCAGCATACGTTCGGCGTGGCGCAGTTCCTTAACACGCCGAACCTGTTCATTACCTGGATAGTTTGCCAACAGCAGTAATGTAATCCGTTTCTCCATATTCAATAAACTTTGTTGTCCTTACCATTCCCAACCGAATATCAGGTAGCACACCAGCAGGTATATGACAAGGAACACCGCAAACCCTATCCTGAATTGAAGTTCTTTCCGGGTGTGGTGAAACCATTTATTCATGCGTGTGCGCCATGTCTGTGGACGGGGTATCATCGTTTCGGCAAGTTCCTCAAAGGACTTGCAAGCGAAAATCGTTTGCCGGAAATCGTCCACGCTGTCCCAACATTCTTCCTCGAACCACCATTCTTTGGGGTATCTCTCCGCTATCCTTTCTTGCAGTTGGCGCAAGGAGAAAGGTTCGGGGTTATTTTCATATTCCGTTTCGTAACGAATCATCCCCGTTCTCATTCCCGTAAAGCCGTGTATGCCTTTCCATCCGGTCATGTAGGAACGCTGGACGGTGTATTTTGTCCCGGTGGAATCTATCACTATATCGCCTTTCCACCCCTTGCACTCTTTTAGTAGGGCAAGCTGCGTTGTTTTGTTCTCTTTCCAAAAGGTGTAAATCATATTCTCGTCCGGGCTGAACTGGAATATGGGGTATTTCAATGTCGCTTTCATCTTCATAATGGTTATACAACTATTTTCATGTGTACTCCAGATTACCATAATCTGCAATCAATCCATCCTAAACTGTTGAACAGCCAAAGTTCAAAAAACAACAGTACAAACGGGAGGATTATGATAAAAGTCATTGTCACCCCGTTGCTTTTCGAGTGGCGGTAGTGTCTGACGAGAGCCGCTTTCCGGTCTTTGCGATAGCGGATAGTGGGAAAAATGAACGGGAACAAGATAAGCAAAGCATAATAAGCGATAACTGCATAATCTCCCAAGCGGCTCACTTCATCTGTAAATACAAATGCAGGAATAGCCACAATCAAATACCAATATTCACACAAAACAAAGTCACCGGTACACGGAGCTTTCTTGTACCATTGTTCACCCTTAAAATACAAATAATCAAAGAAATAAAACCTGTAATTCTTTTGGCTTGACTTTTGGCGGTTACGCTCAAAATAGTTATCCGTTTTATTTATACCTCTTTTCATTTCTATCGTCTGTTACTTAGTTGAATATCAACATACATATTCCTATCCCTGTCAAGACCCCCCATATCGGGAAAGTATATATTACCCAAGACGGGATAATCCTGTTCCATTTGTTGCCTTTGTATTTCAGCAGTATGGCGGCAGTCCGCTTCCGGGTGTACCGCAGGTAAAAGGGGATGATGCAAAACAATATTGCCACGCTGATAAAGATTAGTCCGCCTTGCAGTTCCGTAAAATTCTTTCGGGAAAAGAAGAAATCCGTAAAAATGCAGTTTGCAGCTATGCTCAAAAAGAACAGGGCAATCATGAAAGTGACGGCAAACACGCAGCAAGCACTAAAACGTGGCGGGTCGTTGTGCTTCTTGTAGGTGACATAAAGCCTGTAATACAGATAGTCGAAGAAACAATAGCTGTATTTCTTCGTACTGTGCTTTGAGTTCATTTGCTCAAAACGGCTGCGGGGTTCGTTTGTGACTTTCATTTTGTCTTTATGCCAATGTTAAGCGAGGAACGCTATAAGCGTTATCCTGCTTCGTTAGTAACTTCATTACTTCATATCAAAAGTCCCTATCATTTGGGCTATCATATCAATGTATGGTAACATTTTTACGACTTGAATATTATCAAGGCTTTTACTTCCGCCCAATGCTAATGCAGGAACATAGCCGTAACATTCATCTTCGGCTGGTAGTCCTAATCTATCCACCAGTTTAGAGAAATCAGAAATATTTATTTCAAATTTTCTTTTCAAACATCCCTCTGATGCTATATAAAGACTAAATAATAAATCCATTCGTGAAGTTACAATATCCCAGTCACCGCTTCTTACATTAATAAAGATAACGTATTCCTGATTTTGGCAAATGTCTTTAACCCATACAAATATATCCCCAAACGCAGTTGTCATAAAAGGTAGCAAGTATTCAAAATATTTTTCTTTGTCTTCGATATATGTATCTACAAAATCCTGATAATCATCAGGTGGTACAATACGAAACAGACCATTAGAGAATATACCCAAACCAACTTCTTGCCATAGGGTAATCAACTCTTTAGGGGCTGTGTTGGCATACTTTACAAGAAAAGCGTCATCCGCAACCTGCCTTGCGCAGTCTATGTTCTGATTTAAAAACTTCTCGTACATAATGTTTATCCTTTAATAGTTACTAATGTCGAGCAGGGAACGGTTTGCCGTTATCCTGCGTTGTTAATAATCTTTTATCCCATTCTCTCAAACTCTCCGATTGATTGGGCAATGATTTCAATGTACGGTACGATTTTTAGAATTTGGATATTATCATCAGTTTCAGTGCCGCCTAATGCCAATGCTGGGACATATCCCAAACATTCATCTAATTGTGGCAGACCAACTTTATCTTTAATTTCAGCATAACGTTCCACCTTAAACCATGCTTTTAAAGTACTTTCATTGAATACACATTTATTGAGAAGCAGTGCAATGTTGCTGCTCAAGTTTTTGTATGTTCCGTATCTGACATTTATATAAATGACGTAATCCCCGATAATGGAATGATTCACGAAGGCGAAAATATCCCCGAAAGCTGTTACCATAAATGGCAAAGCGGTCTTATAGAATGAATCCGAGTTATATTTATCTGCAAAGTCTTGAAATTCTTCGGGGTTGATAATTCGGAACAGTCCGTCACAAAACATTCCTAAACCAGCCTCTTTCCAAAGGGCAATCAGGTTTTCCGGAGCAATATCAGCATATTTTGCAATGAAAGCATCATCAACTGTCTGTCTGATGCAATCTGTATTTCGTTCTAAAAATTTTTCGTACATATCGTTGTAATTTTATGATTATTAATGGGATAGCGGGGAACGCCGTTAGGCGTTATCACGCTTTGTTAGTCATGTTATTATTCTTGCTTATAAATTTATAACAGTCATCCAAAGAATATTGGGCTAAAGCACTTTCTATCCATTTCTCATAACTATCGGGAAGTTTTTCACATTCAGGATGTGTAAGCCAATACGTTTCACCATATAGAGCAAGCATTGCCCAATGATAAATGTTTTCGTGAGAAAAGAAAACAATATCATCAGTAGTGTTTATAGGCTGTTGTAGAGGATGAAAGTCTTTAACCACTTGTTGTGCATTCTCTATGGTAGTATTTCCATATATAGATATGCACTCTTTCAATAGTTCGCAAAACACTTTGAAATGAAAGATGATTTTAACATCTTCATCCTCTGCTACTATAATGTCTTTGTTCATACTGTTATCATTTATAAGTTATCGCAAGTTGTGACTAATGGTTTGACAAGGGGCTGCGTTCAGCAGCTATCTTGGCTCGTTATAGATAATTATTGCCATACCACGAAACAACCTGTTTTGTTTATTGTTACAGCATTTGATTTTAGGGCATTGACACATTCTATATATTCTTTTTCGGTATAAAGAACTTTATCCTCAAAGCCTACTGCCCAAATTTTCTGAATATCTTTCTGCAAATAGGATTTGATGATTTGCGTTACATTGGTCTTGAATGTTGTTACTATCTTTTTCAGATTGAACACATTTTCTTCTAACCAATCATGTTCGGGCAGATGTGCAGGACTGGCTATGACAAATTGAATTTTATCGGGCATGACAGAAAAGCAATCTAATTTATTATCATAGTTCAGTGGCGCAAAACAATGCTTCAAGCCTTTCATAAGTTTCTGTAAAACTGCATTGTCAGTTTCTTCATTGAATAATATCGGTTGCTTCTTATAAGTATGGATAGTTATACAATGACATTTTCCACTTGAAAATAAATAGCCACATAAGCCAACAGAGTTTACTTCAGGAGCTTCTTTCAGAGGTGTGCCATTTTCAAATAGAGGAAGTAAAGATAGATAAAGAGTATAATCGGAAAAGCGTTCACCATATATATGTGCCATTTCCAAAGGGGATAATCCTTCATTGACCACTGAAATATCCGCACCCGATTTGATAAGCAAAAATGCGCAATCAATGCAATTGAATCCACAAGCCGTTAATAAGGCTTGTCCCATAATTTGAGCTTTATCTTCTGATAGCTCCTCAATAATCAACTTGGTTATTTCTACTTGTTTCATTACAGCTTCTTGTCCATATTGTTGTCGGCTGACAGTCCATTTTAACAAAGATGCTGCATCGTAATTGATTTTTGCGCCACTTTTCTGTAGCCATTTGAACAATGCAATATCACAATTTCCACAAGCAGGAAAATAGAGTTTGTACCATTCTTCACTTGTCAGTGGAGAAACTGAATTTACGGCTTCTATTTGTTTGATTTGTTCATTCAAATTTGAACAATGCCCTATATATTGCTGTAACTTTTTTAATTCTTTAGTATCCATGTGTTATCTATAATGGTTTGGTGAGGAACAGCGTTTAGCTGTTAACTCGACCTTGTTATAAACTCAATTTGGATTTGAAAAATAGCTTATTGTATTCGTTCAAATAAAATAGCATCCTTACTTTCCCAAAACTTAGCTTCTGTTATTGCAAATCCCAGTTTTGTACAATACGATAGTAGGATGTCTTTATTCACTCTATTTTTGATAAGCCTACGTTTATAATAGCTTTCATCTTCAAACCACTGGACAATACCATTTTCATAAAAAATCCATTTAGGGTCTTTCATAGCATATACAGTCCTAACATCTATTCCATTTTGTATGAATTGAAAAGAGTTCATGCTATCAGAGCTATCTATATTAGTGATTTGAAAATTGTAACAATCGCATTGTAATTTTGAAGATAAGCAACGAACCAAAGTATTCCAACCGTCCGAGTAGTTGGAATACATAACGCTGATATTTCTATTTGTTGCAGGCGCAAAGAAATATGCTTTCTCAAAATGCGCTCCACCTTTTAAGGGACTATTATCATACAAATCAAACACGAATGGTCTAAACGATAACTTTCGGCTACCATTCTCTAAGAAATCAGCACTTAAAGTTTTTACAATGTCCTCTAACGAGCATTGAAAACAACTAAAAGTGAAATATGAAAATTGTTCTAATAGCATGATGAACTCTATTTTAACGAATTAAGCTATTTTCAGCCATTGTTTATAATGGATTGGTGAGAAACTGCATTTCGCAGTTTACTTGACCTTGTTACCGATATATTCTGTCATTCTCAAAATCAGGATTTATAATATTGAACTTTGGAGAGTCCTCACAACTGTCATCTATCGTCAAAATAAATTCATGTGTTGATAAAAATCCGAAAAGATTCTTATCTAACATCTTGCTATCGACAAACGGATTAGAGGTAGTAGAAAAGAATGTCCATAGTACTTGTCCAAACGAATCGAGTTTTGTTATATATCCCTCATTACCCATTGCACCTTCACCATATAGAAAGCAATTACCGTTATCTGATACCAATTTCCCGGCAATCTCGAACTCTACCCATATATCATTGGTGTATCGCTTTATCAATTTATCAATGGTTGTTTCGCCATCACATTGTAAATCATATACTTTTCCATAGGTAGTTATAGCTTGAGGGTTTAGTTTCGATTCTATGCATAATGCATTTACTTTTCCTGTATTATAGAAAAGTCCATCTATTCCAACTATTTCTTGTTTATTCCAATGTTCTTGTAATATATTCATTGTACTATTTATTATCGGTAATGGTTTGGTGAGGAACAGCGTTTAGCTGTTGGCTCGACCTTGTTACTAACTTCTGTTTCAAAATCACGTTTACCAACTTGTTATAGGTCTTTTAGAGTTAAGCCATAAATCCTTAATTCGTTCAGAATAGATAAAGATTTCACCCTCTCCTAAAGTTATGCCAAGTTCCGGTATAACAGAATAAGACCATTTAGGAACAATGTTGTATCTCTTTTTAAGTGTGGGCAAAATTTTGGGAGCAGCTAAATTCATTTCATTATAATAGATATTTGGTATATCGGTAAAATGAATCTCCGTCAAAGTATCATCATCATAACGTAAAATCAAGTTGTGATACTGCTCAATATATGCTCCCTTTTCAAATGCACCAGTCTTTCGCTGTCCTGCTTGTAAAGGTTTTCCAAGTATATAATGCACTTTTTCCGTATTGTAACCTAATTCAAGTATGTTCAGACCGATATAAGGTATAAGTAACAATACATCAGGTAGTTGCTCAATTTCAGGAGATGCATTATAAGTTTGCCAATTGGTCAATGATTTTTCATACAATGACTTTTCCTGATTAGAATATAATGTGATTTCAAATACTTCATTGCTATCCAAAACAGCCAAGTTCTTATTAGGAAAGATATAAGTGTTATTATCATCCACGAATGGATTTTCTTTACAATACCATTTGGTCTTTTGGCTTAACTCTACTAATTCACCGTCTATCCGAAAGACATCAGTAACAATAACAGATATGCTTCTTACAAATTGGCTATTTTGACTAAAGCATATTCGGAATTGCTCTTTGGTATAATCCAATTTTAATAAATCATCTCTACTGATGTCGAGAGATATATTATTTATTCTTGATTTTGAAATTATTTCTATCATTTGCACTGCATGATTGTTAGTAATGGTTTGACAAGGGGCTGCGTTTAGCAGCTCGCTTGGCTTGTTAGTGATTTTTTAATATTTTCTATTTCTACATTAAGCCAATTTAGATACCATTGTATAAATGTTTGTTTTTTTTCATTAATTAGTTCAGGAAATATCCCGCTATAATCAGCCCTTCCATCAAACCAAACATTTCCTTTTTCACTTCCGTTTACAACTAATAAGTAAGTACAGCCATGTCCAAAATGTGTTATCTGCAAGCAACCGGAAATGTGGTGTACACCCATATAGTTATCTACTTGTTGTAAAGTCGGACGTTCATCATTTTCCCAATCAATCTTATATACCCATTCTTCATTCCATTCTTTTGTATAAGGAAATGGTTGTACCAGATTTATTATAGGTTTATCTTCCAGTTTGAAATCAATAACAGTTTCTTCAAGAGGTTTCAATCCATATCCGCATCCGAAACCGCCATTTCCTATTTCTGATAGAAAATATTTATAGTCATCAGGTAAGGAGATAGAATACTTCCCTTCAAATGCTGTTATTTCTGCATTTGATAAACATTGATTAAACATCACTTCTTTCATTTTCACTTCATACGAGGCTGAATCATAGTGAGCCTTTATGAAAGCTATCTTTTCCAATATGTCTTTTCTATAATCCATAATCTGATGATTTGTGTTATCACTAATGGATAAGCGGGGAACGCTGTCAAGCGTTATCCTGCTTCGTTAATAACTTTTTTCTTCTCAATAGATGCGAAACACCTATTGCTAAGAGCAGATAGACTACCAGTAGACCTTGACAAAACCAATACTGATAAAAGTCGTCTGCATCTGCTAAACATATCTTCTCATTTGAGTTCAGATGAATGATTAATCTATATTCATCGCAAAACAAATAATATTCAAAACTCATTAAGTAGGCAAGTACTAATATAGCTAAGGCTGTTAGGCGTGATATTTTATGACGTAACCACAAATCACTCCCGACAAACAACATTGAAAAAGCTACCCAATATATAGATGTAAGCGAATAATACCATCCTGTTCCATAAGTGGGACTTATGAAATCTGCACCTACATAAAGAGTACTTGCCAATAGTAAGTAAAACAATATCATTTTTATAATTTTCATGCTTCGCACTGTTGTTATTAATGTATTCAATAACCACACCTATGGTGTAGTTCCTATTCACTATTAAATCGTACCTAATCACCATCTAAATAGTCCAGTGGATTAGGTATTTTGGCTTTGTGAGCATTTGATACGTGCAAATAAATAGCAGTCGTTTTTATATCATTATGCCCCATAAGTTCCTGAATAGTTCTAAGGTCAGTCCCTTGTTCCAGCAGGTGAGTAGCGAAAGTGTGACGGAGCATGTGCAGGTGTACCCGGTGCTTTATTCCGGCTTTTTGGGCTGCTTCTTTCAGTATTTTCACCAATGCACTGGGTGAATATTGTTCACCTGCCTGTTCGCCCTCAAAGAGCCATTTTTGCGGTCTGTATTCTTTGTAATAAACCCTTAGTTCGTTGAGTGCCTTTTCTGATAGCAGGGAATATCTACATTTCTTTCCTTTGCCAGCCACCCTTATCAGCATCCGTTCACTGATAATATCTTTAGGGGTCAGGTTCAGAAGTTCACTTCGCCGCAATCCGGCAGAATATATCAATGAAATCATGCACCGATGTTTCCGGTTAGGTATCTGTGCAAAGATGTTTTTCATTTCTTCCCGGCTTAACACTTCGGGCAAAGCCTTGTATTCTTTGGCACGGGCTATCCCGCCATAGTATTGTCGTTTGCCTTTTCGGACTTTCTCATAGTAGAACTTGATTGCATTGATACGCATATTCTGCTGGGTGGCAGATATATGTCGCTCCTTTACCATAGAGAGCATATAATTATTTATATCCTCGACCGTCAGCAGGTCAAGTTCATGCCCTTTGTGGTATTCCATGAAGTCGCTGAAATAGATTTTATAGGCTTTTATGGTGGAAAGGCTGTATCGCTTTTGCTCCAACAGTTCCAAATAGCCTTTCGGTAACAGATATTCTCGCTTAGGTTTGGGATGCCGTACATATACACGGCTGTAATCAATGTAGGCGTGGGGGGAGGAAGCTTCCATATAGAACTGGTTTATAACGTTACAACTATCACTAATAAAATGATATTGCCAAAGTTATAAAACTATTCCGAAGAAAGTAAACGAACGTTTTCTTTTTATCTTTTTTTTGCACAGAAAGTCAGATTTGCAAGGAATATGTGCCGGGTGGCACTGCCTAACATTTCAGTAAGGAGTAAACGGCATACAGATGTTTGGCAAGTCGCCCGGTGTCCAATCCGCCGAGAAAGGACATTTCAAAAGACAACCCCATGTAAACCTGCCGGAACATAACTACCGCATCCTCTACATCCACATCCTTTCTCAACTCTCCGCTATCTATCGCACGTTGTATGGCAGTACGCCAATAAGCGTAATCGACCTCTACAAGTTTGTGGAGCTTCTCTTTTGCGTCAGGGTCATATTGGAGCAGTTGAAACAGGAAATGAAAATATTGGGCGTGGTATGTGAATTTTCCTTGTGCCAACTTGTCTTTATCCGCACCTATCAGATTGCCCAGCATATCCATCGTCCGTTGTACGCCACACACATATTCGTCTATAAACTCGGCAAATGTGCCGTTCGTTTCAGCAAATTTATTTCGTGGGTTTTGCGTGCTGAACCAAAACTTATCCACTACGGCAATGAATAGTTCCTGTTTGTTCTTGTAGTATTTGAATATTCCGGCTTTCGACATTCCGAGCATCTTTCCAAGCTCCGCAAAACTGGCTTTCTCATAGTTCACGGACATAAACAGCTTGAACGCAGCTATCAGCAATTCATCACGGGTAATTTTCATTGTATGGCAGTCTTTTATATTTTCCAATCCCGAAAATAACATTTTATTCCCATACAAGCCACATTACAGATAATAGATTAACAAAAATAAATCAGCAAACACCTAAGTAAATCGGAACGAAATTGGTTTAGGACAAGTGAACCGCTGGACAGAAATGGATAGTAAATGTACAACTCCTACAATATCTTGATATTGTAAAAGTTTTTCTTTGTATAATGTCTGTGACCTAAGACACGAAAAGGTCACAAAAAGACACATACAGAAGACACCATAAGCGAACTAAAAAAAGAAGGATGCCGAAAATACGAAAATCATAGATGTATTTTTGCAAATATTTTTTTCATTTACCGAATAACTGTTTGAGCCCATCATATATTCCCGGTATAGCAACCGTTCCGTGATTTTCTTCGGGAAACGATTTACTAAAGAAACGCAAGTTCTGTGCCTTTGGTAAAACTTCTTCCAGAAAATGGTCCACTTTATTGGACTGGATGTTTATCCGGTCCATACGTTTACTGGAAGAGGTTCCGATATACAAGCTTTTCCCCATAAAATCTTTTCCTTTGATCAGCGACTCTGCTTCTTCCGACAATTTACCCCGATCCCACCACAGACTGGGGTCTATTGCCAAATAAGTATCGAACAAGTCTGTATGCCGGAGGAACGTATTGAGGGTAAATAGTGCGGCATATGAATGTCCGATCAACATATTCTTCCCATTAGTACGGTAAGTAGTATCAATCACAGAACGAAGCTCTTCCGTCAGAAAGAGGCTGAATTGTTCGCTCCCTCCTCCCTGCAAAATCGCACTCGAACGAATTTTTCCATCTCGCCCTGCAGCCGAAGCTGTCGGCGTCAGATCACGTGTACGGTCGACATTCAAGACACCGACAATAATACTGGGTGGAAGATATTTACCCCTGATAGTCGTAAATGTCCGGCTGAATCCTACCAGCGAATGAAAGAATGAATCCCCGTCAAGCAGATAAATTACCTGATAACGCCGGGTTGTATCCTGCTCGTAATTGTCGGGCAAATGGATCCAGTAATTTCTTTTTTCCTGCAAGACTGTTGAATAAATAGACTGCTGCTTTCCTATACAGATATTCTCCTGGCTTCGCATAGTTAATGAGAGCAAGAAAAATACAAAAAGGATGTAGGTACGGATCATCTTGTATCTTTATTATTATTTCGCAGGTAATCAGTTTCCGGTACTTTTTACCATTATTTTAATTCTGCTACAAAGATCAGGTAAAAATAAAAGTGCATCAATCACCTATTATAGGTAAAAACAACATAAAAAGCAGAACAATATTAATCCCTGCCTTCCGTGCCTGCGAGTGCTGGAATTGATGTAGCAATAAAAGTCAGCCCACATTTACAAATGTAACAAATAATCCGGAGGTTCGTTACAACAAAAATTTTGTCTTTTTTACTGTCTCATCCGGAATTTGCTTTATAAATATTTCACTAACCAACCGGATTTTCAAAACTTTAAATATCCAGCAGAAAGATTATATTGCAAATACAGAAAGAACGTTCTACATTTGCCCGCTAAAATAAAAACCAAAATAAAATAAATACTGATATTTATGAATGCAAAAGTAAAAGGGTATATATTAGGGGCCATAGCCGCTGCTACTTATGGGATGAATCCCCTTTTTGCCCTTCCTTTATATAAGACCGGAATGGATCCGGACTCTGTTCTCTTTTTCAGATACCTATTTGCTATCCCGATACTGGGAATAATGATAAAGGCAAGAGGGAGAAATTTTAAATTAAAACGAAAAGAAATATTTCCGCTAATTATCCTGGGATTTTTGGTTGCCTTTTCTTCTCTTGCGCTATTTCAAAGTTATAACTATATGGAAGCAGGAATTGCTTCTACATTATTGTTCGTTTACCCGATTCTGGTAGCTTTGATTATGGCCCTGTTCTTCAAGGAAAAACTAACCTTACAAACCATCTTATGCATTCTTCTGGCATTAGGCGGTATTGCTCTTCTTTACAAAAGCAGTGATGGTGCAACACTTAACCCAACCGGAGTCCTACTGGTTATGGGTTCAGCTCTTTCTTATGCCGTTTACATCGTTGGAGTGAACCTGCCTAAACTAAAAGATATTGCTACACTTAAACTGACTTTCTATATACTGATTTTTGGCATGTCGCTCTTTTTAATCCGTGTGGATTTCGGAAGAAGCCTACATATTGTAGATAACTGGTATTTATGGGGCAACTTAATTGCACTGGCGGTTTTTCCTACTGCCATATCATTCCTATGTACAACTTTGGCTGTTCAATATGTAGGATCCACGCCAACAGCAATTCTTGGGGCATTGGAACCTTTAACCGCCGTATTCTTCGGTGTAACTATTTTCGGAGAGGCTTTAACACCAAGACTAAGTTGTGGAATATTTATGATTATTCTGGCAGTGACCCTTATTATTGCAGGAAGTAATGTGACCACCCATCTGATTCGTTTCAGAAAACTTTTTCCCAGACTGCCAATCAAAAGAAAGAAGACAAACAACCAGATACAACCGAATCATTAGTATCGGGCTAATATCTTAGTATTTTTCATCGGTACACTTGTCAGCCCATGATAACATTGTGGGCCGCATAGTGGTTCAAATCCTAAGTTCATATAAAAAGGGACAGCATAAGTTGAAGAATTGACTGTAACCTCCGGTACCATAGTATTTGTCACAAAATAATTAAAGAGTGCTTTTCCTACGCCTTTTCTATGATGTTCGGGTTTAATAAAGAATAAAGAAATATGCCTCCCACCATTCTTTGTCCCGATAATGCCCACAAGCTCTTGATTTTCCTCAAAAGCGCCATAGATAGTAAGCTCTTCCATCAACTGCTCATTATAAATAAAGCTTTTGAATGTTTCAAGACCATCCTTATTGAAATCAGCTTTTCCACATTCCGTAAAAACAGCCATAGAAAGAGCTACAGCATCGCAATATTCTGATTTATCCAGTCTTCTTATTTCCATAAACAGCATATTAAAGTGTTCATTACTGCAAAAGTAAAATAAAAATAACAATATAAAATCAGACCTATAAGACTTCCATTCATTCTAAAAATCCAGAATTCAGGGTTTCTTATGTAATTTCCGTTCAAAAAGCCTGTACACACCCAAGATCGCAACCCCAAAAGCTATAGCTCCGAATGTAAGGAGCATATTCATCAGACCGTCTGCTTGGAAAGAAAGCTTCAACAGGATTGTTGAGATAATAAAACCAGAGTTCCGGATAATTTTATGAAATTCTTCAGTCTGGTTAAACGACAATAACAGTAGCATCACTTCAGTCAAAATCAATATCGTAAAGAAGGTATTGAAAAAGGTATCATTCATCGACTTTATAAGATAGACAATATCGTGTATGGAAAAAGTGGCATCTTGCAAAAAGAATAAACTTTTGACAAAGAGTATAACGAAAAAGACCATCAGAAGTAATGCCAATATCTTTTTTGCAACCACATATTTTTTCCGGGAGTTGTCTGTACATAACTCCTCATCCCCTCTAAAGTTTCTATCACCGCTCAATTTATAAAAACAGAAGATAAGCAGGCAGAAAATAATCAGGCAAGCAAATGTAAGAAGCAGATTTCCAATTTGAGCTGTAGTAAACATTTCATTACCTGTTGACAAATCTGCCAGATCATGAAATATTTTACGTATCAGGATAAGTATTATTATTTCATATTGCTTCCCTAAATAGAATGTGATTGACTTAGGAAGATAGTAAATCAAAGAATATATTTCATACAACAATATAACGGAAAAAGGAGTGTATATGGCAGTCAGAGGATTCAATAGCGCAATGTCATTGTCTCCATGGTTGGGAATAATTCCGTATTTCACTAAACCTATTAATACAAGATGAAAAAGAAATGCGATAATCGCTATGGTAAAAACAAGTTCTTCTACTCTTTTCCTTTTCTTTTCAGAAAAAAGGAATGGATATATACGGGTTATTTTCCTGATTGTCATCATCATATACACTTTATTATATTAACTGAAAAATAAATAAAATTGTTCCGGATGGAAAACGGAATATTCAATAACCTACCATTAATACTTTAATTGACTCTGTCCGTAGTTTTGTTTTCATATTCGATTATTTTTTTCAGAATAAAATAAAGAAAAAGGGAACTGCCTCACTACAGAAACAGTTCCCTCACGAAAATCAAAAACACACAGAAAATCTATGTATCATTTATTTGTTAAGCGTTTCATAACCCGGATTTTGCTTCAGGTTCGGGTTTGCAGTTAAATCACGGTCACTAAACGGATAAATGTTGAAACGTTTGTCCAGATGAGCTACACCTTCCAATGTACCACCTTTGTATGCCCAAGCATAATCTTCTGTGAATTTACCAAAACGAACCAAATCAGAGCGACGTTGTCCTTCCCAATATAATTCGCGTCCGCGTTCTGCAAGAATAAAATCAAGTGTCAAGTTTGCCGCTGAGATATTTCCACTTTGATTGCCATAGGCGCGTTCACGCAGCAGGTTTACATAACCGACTGCAGTATTTATATCCGTTCCGGAAGCACCACGTACGGCACATTCCGCATATATCAGATATAAATCCGGTAAACGGAACAACGGGAAATCGGTATCAGGATCCGGAGTAGGCGTAACGCCTACTCCACCCCAACCAAGGTTGGTAAATTTATGGCAGAGGTAACCACTGTCCCAATCTTGCATTTTGGAAACAGGAGAACGTTTCCCTTTATTATCAAAAAAGATATAACGTTTATCCTTTTTGCGCTTGCTGCCATGTTCATCCGTACCATCATCCGGGCTATCTTTAAATAAATCGATCATCTGCTGAGTAGGTTTCAGACAAGTCCAGGAAGATGTCAGTCCGAACCAGGTAGGATTCAAGTCACCACCAAAAGCAGCAGCAGTTACCATAATTGAGCTACCGAAACTTTTTGCATTGACATGGTCGAAAGGTATCGCATAAATAATTTCGTTTTTATGAATACCGGTCAAATGGTTTTCACCACAGAACAAATCGGCATAGTGGCTTTCCAGTCCAAATCCGGCATCAATTACTTTCTTGGCATATTTGGCTGCCTCATCATACATGGCACGACCGATATAAGTTTCTGCATTCAGATACATTTTGGCAAGCAGAGTATTAATAACCGGCTTAGTCATACGTCCATATGTAGCCATTGTTGGTGTCTCTGGCAAATTCCCGTTTTCAGACAAATCAACCAACTCTTTTACGATCTTATCAAATATTGCTTCTGTCCCTATTTGTGAAGGTTTCCATGATTTATCATCTGTAGGACTATCATCCCAAACGACTCCAGGGTTACGATATAAGTCTATCAAATAATAGTAGTTCATGGCACGTATACCGCGAACTTCATCCCGGAATTGCTTCAGATTCGGAATTATATCATCATCTTTGGCATAAACACTCAAAAATTCCTTACAATAGCGAATATTCAACATTGCACGCTGATAGAAGGTATAAGAATAAGGCAATGTATAATTCCATCCAACAGTACATAATTCTACAATTCCTTCATCCGTCCAGTTCCAGATAGC
Source organism: Parabacteroides sp. (assembly GCA_019417325.1). Lineage (GTDB taxonomy): Bacteria > Bacteroidota > Bacteroidia > Bacteroidales > Tannerellaceae > Parabacteroides. Next base: position 139,368 of record DXVO01000034.1, read on the forward strand.
CTCATCTGTGGGAAGTACCTGTAAAGAAATCAAACCGCGGAGGAAAACAAGCGCACCCTGGTCTGCACCTTGTAAGTCAGGCTCCACACTTGCATCAGAAGAATTTCCTGATAAACCGAAACCTGAATAAATTTTCGCCAAGAAAGACTGGCAATCGACTTCATTGTGGATAGAATTGCTGGATTTATCCAGTTTTGGTTCCTGGTCTAAATCACCCAGGCAGGAGGTCATTCCCAAGCCACACAACAAAACGGCCCCCGATACTATATATTTCTTAAAATTCATGGTTTTACTGATTAAAAGTTGATATTAACACCGAACAATACGGAGATAGGACGAGGATATACATTATTATCCACACCACCGTCTACTTCAGGGTCCAGTCCTTTATATTTCGTTATCACAACCGGATTTTGCACGGTAGCATAAAAACGTGCATTCCACTTCATCCCGAAAAATTTATCAAGCTGATAGCCCAATGTGATATTATCTATCTTCAGGAAAGAAGCATTTTGTACAAAATAATCAGATAAGCGTTGGCGGGATTGGAAACCGGTCTGCAGCGCGGAAACAGGCTTATTACTCAATGCTGAGTTTCCGAATACCTCATTCACTCCTAAAGCCGCATTAGCCGCAATTGCATTATAATTATAATTACCTAAACTGACACGTCCATTAAAACCTAAATCCCACTGTTTATAAGTAAATTTGGAGTTAAAGCCCATCAACACATCAGCCGTTGGTTTTTTATAATGATACAAATCTTTATCTGTAACCACATCACTTCCACTATTGCTTTCATATTTTCCTTCAATTGGGGCCCCATTTTCATCATATACCTGTTTGTATACATAGAAAGTACCCGGAGCATAACCCACGCTATGAATTTTCAGCCGTAAACCTCCATCTCCGCCTGTTGAATCGAAGCGTTTACCCGGAGAGTCCGAATTATCATTATAGGTAAGCTCTTTAATCTTCGTATTATTATAGGCAAGGTTAAAACCCAAATCCCATCTAAAATCCCGGGTAACCACCGGACGGGTATTAATGGAAACTTCAAATCCTTTATTTTCCAAAGAGCCGATATTGGATACTACATATTCAGCAAAGTCCGTCCCGGCAGGCACGTTTACTTCCGCATTAATCAAATCATTAGTCTTACGGTAATATACATCCACAGCACCACTGATACGGTTGTTGAAAAAGCTGTAATCTACACCGGCATTATAGGTAGTAGTGGTCTCCCATTTCAGATTCGGATTGGATGCTGTTGGCGCCAGTACATTCACCCATCTTACATTTCCGGAAGCATCGTATATCGGATACATCGCTCCTCCTTTACCATTACGATAGAATGATAAATACGGATAATCCCCCTGGTTAATATCCTGCTGGCCGGTCTGTCCCCAGCCTAAACGAAGTTTCAGTTCATCCAAACTCTTAAAGTCTTTCAGAAAAGATTCTTCATTCATTTTCCACGCAAGAGCAACCGAAGGGAAAAGTCCCCAACGTTTATCTTTGGCAAAACGGGAAGAGGCATCATCACGCAAAGTAAATGTAAGCAGATATTTATTCATCAATGAATAATTCAAACGACCATAGAAGGAAATCAGCAAATACTGAGTATCGGTCTGTTTAAACTCATTCATTTCTTTTGTATTCTGCCCGTAAGTTTCCGGACGGCGGGACAAATAATAAGTCACATTATCTGATTTGGAACGGTAACTTTGATATGAATAACCTGCCATAATATCAAAATGGCTGGCGATAGATTCAAAATCCTTCGCATACTGTCCATAGAACTCCAATAACTTATTGTTGCGTGTACTATTATAGATACGGTTACTACCAGTTGCATCATCATCCGGCAAATAATTGGAAGGAGCATTCGGGTCGATATAAGCAGTTCCCGAACTGGAAGAATAATCCATTCCTAAGTTTAAATGCAGACGAAGATCCGGCAAGCCATGTACCAGATAGTCGAACTGGGCATTTCCTATAAACGATTTCACGGTCGAGCGGTCATCTTTCATTTGCAGCATGGAAACGGGATTGATTCCGGCAGAAGAAGCCTTTGTTCCGTCAGGGGTATAATCGTTAGTCCAGGTATAATAACCTCCGAACTTGCTGTCGTTCATTACCGGTTTTGTCGGATCGAAAGAGACAGCACTACCGATAGCGCCTGTATCTGCAAAACGGTTTTTAATGTATACACCTTTTGCATTCAGGTTTACTTTCAGATGGTCTTCAAAAAAGGTTGGAGTCAATGAAAGGCTTCCGGTATAACGCTGGAAATTAGAAGTTTTCAATATACCATTCTGGCTGGTATAGCCAACAGAAACACGATAAGGCATAAAATCCTTCACAGAGCCGAATGCACTAAGGGCATGGTCTGTAGAAACAGCCGTACGGAATATCTCATCCTGCCAGTCTGTGCTTACACCCGGATATAAATTCAAAGCTTTCCGCATTGCATCTGTTGTGGTCGATGCGTTATTAATATAATCTCGATACTCGTCTCCACTCATCACATCCAGCTTATTACGCTTTGTACTTACCGAGACATTACCGGAATAACTAATCTTTACTTTTCCGGATTTTCCTTTTTTTGTAGTAACAATAATTACACCATTAGAAGCACGCGAACCGTAAATGGCTGTAGCCGAAGCATCTTTTAATACGGTAAATGATTCGATATCGGCAGGATTTATCGTACTCAGCGGATTACTTAACCCATCGACTGCCTGATTACTCATAGTCACTCCATCGATAACAACCAGCGGGTCATTGCTTGCCGACAATGACGAACCACCACGGATGCGGATGGAAGAGCTTGCGCCCGGTTGACCGGTTGAAGAGGCAACCGATACACCTGCGACCTTACCCATCAACATGTCCTGAGGGCTCACTTGTATACCCCGGTTTTTTTCATCCGGTTTAATAGCAGCTACAGAACCTGTCGCATCATTTTTTTTCACGGTACCATAACCAATAACAACCACGTTGTCCAATACTTGGTAATCATCCTTTAATGTAATATTCATGGTAGCAGCCGCAGGCACTTCCTCCACCTTATATCCGATAAACGAAATAGTCAGTATTTCACCTTTAGAGGCTGTCAATACAAACTTGCCGTCCAGGTCCGTAACCGTACCATTCGTGGTTCCTTTCACTATGACATTCGCGCCGGTAACCGGCTCTCCTGTCGCGTCTTTCACAATACCATTTATCGTGATGCTTTTTTGGGCAAACACGAGAAGCGGCATACATAAAACAGCTAACAATAGCAGCAATTTACTTTTCATGTGTTTAAATTTAAGTATATATATAATAAGGGTTTAATCTACAAGCGAGACAATCCTTTCGTTTCGGCTTTATCTTTTACTTCTTTGACGCTGATTGCAAAACCTCCCCCACTGGCAGCTTTGACGTTTAGTTTACTTTTATTTGTCAGGAGACCTTTACGGATCGTATAGGCTTGCGGATTATCTTTCCAGTCGGCATCCTTAGCATCGGCGTATACTGTGGCTATATATTGTTTCCCCGGGTCAAGGAAATCAAAGGCTAATCGCGCCGTATGCCCATTTTCATCGGCAGTACAACCCACAAACCAATCATTGCTTCCTTTTGCCTTACGTGCGATTGTGATATAATCTCCCGGTTCTGCTTCGAGATAACGGGTTTCATCCCAGTCGATAGCGACATCTTTGATAAACTGGAATGCATCCATATGTTCTTCATAGTGTTCCGGAACATCAGCAGCCATTTGAAGCGGGCTATACATCGTTACATATAAAGCCAACTGACGTGCCAAGGTGGAACGTACCTGTGAAGTATTTTCCGGATTCATCTTATTACAATGTGTTTCAAAAATCCCGGGAGTATAATCCATCGGACCACCAACCAAGCGGGTAAACGGCAGAATCGTAGTATGGTCCACATTATTTCCGCCAAAAGATTCATATTCGGTTCCACGGGCCGATTCATTACCAATCAGATTCGGATATGTGCGGCATAAACCGGTAGGACGAACAGCTTCATGGGCATTCACCATAATTTTATATTCGGCTGCTTTCTTTACGGCAAACAAGTAATGATTCACCAGCCACTGGCTATAGTGATATTCCCCACGGGGAATAATGTTTCCTACATATCCGCTTTTTACGGAATTGTACCCATTATCTACCATAAACTGGTATGCTTTATCCATATGGCGTTCATAATTACGGACAGAAGCTGAAGTTTCATGATGCATCATCATCTTAATTCCTTTGCTGGCAGCATAACAGTGTATTTCTTTTACATCAAAATCAGGATAAGGAGTAACGAAATCGAACACATAATCTTTACTTTTGCCGAACCAATCTTCCCAGCCTTCATTCCATCCTTCCACCAGTACGGCATCAAATCCATGTTGCGCTGCAAAATCAATATAACGTTTTACATTGGCAGTATTAGCAGAATGACGTCCGTTCGGTCTGGTTTTAGAATAGTCGGTTTCACCCAACTTCACACTACTTAAATCGTCAGTATATGCCCAAGTTCCCTTATTGGTAATCATATCCCACCAGATACCGATATATTTAACAGGTTTAATCCAGGAGACATCTTCCAGTTTACAAGGTTCATTCAGGTTCAGAGTAATACGGGAAGCCAGAATATCACGTGCATCATCGCTTACAATAACCGTTCTCCATGGAGACTGGCAAGGGGTTTGCAAATAGCCCTTATCACCTTTGGCATCAGGAGTCAACCAAGATTCAAAAACCATGTTTTTATCATCCAGATTCAGATGCATGCAGGAATAATCGACCAGAGCAGCCTCATGCAAATGGATATAAAGCCCATCTTCCGATTTCATCATTAAAGGAGTCTGCACGCCTGTCATGGAAAATGGAGTTTGCGATGAGTTGGGCGTAACTGCCTCTTTCATCAATCCCCGGATTTCACTCAAACGGGATGTCGTCGTACTATATTCTTGTGTATCATAATCACCGGGTAGCCAAAATGCTTTATGGTCACCTGCCATTGCAAATTGTGTCTTTTCTTCTTTTACCACAAAGTAATTCAAATTAGGTTGTTGGGGAAATTCATACCGGAATCCTAATCCATCGTTAAACAAACGGAAACGAACCAGAATCGTACGGTCATTCAATGGCTGGTCCAATGTTACAGCTAATTCATTATAATAATTGCGTATCTCTTTTTCTTCTCCCCAAACCGGTTTCCAGGTTTCATCAAAGGTCGATGTTTTCGTATCCTTTATCCGGAAGCCATTATACAAGTTAGTTTTTTTATCCAGTGATGCCACATCTTTCCGTTGTTTAAATTCAAAATCAACTGCGGCATTCGCATCTTCCTTTTTTAATTCGAGTCCCAACCGGCTGGGTTTGATAATCGCTTTCCCTTTATAGGTCAATTCATAAACCGGTGCTCCTTGTTCATTCAAACGAAAGTTCATTTCCAGATTTCCATCCGGTGATAATAACTGCTGTGCATAACTGAAAGCACAACTGCTTAATACTGCCATTAACAGGACTAATTTTCTTTTCATGGTGATTTATCGATTGTTATTTGTGATTAAAATTCCAGGATGAATACTTGACGTGGTTGCAGAGACAATGTATTTTTCAATGGAATAACTTTTCCACTCAATACATCTGTCGATTGTTCTTTAGGGAGAACTTCCTTATAAGAAGCCAGATTCATTTCTTTTGCCTGGTCGGTTCCATTCAGAATTACAGTTACAGATTTACCTCCATAATGTCTTTCATAAACATAAATGCCATCCTGCGGAATGAAATGCTTAAAAGAACCTTTACTTATCGCCTCGTTACCAGCACGCCAATGAAGCAATTTTTTCATATAGTCATATGCTTCGTTCTCCAAGGGATTACGACCGGTTGCAGTAAAGACATTCCGGTTGTCTCCTGCCCATCCGCCTGGGAAATCCTCGCGCAAAGCACCATCCCCATTCGCTTTATCACCAGCCATTAAGACTTCGGTTCCCGTATATATCTGAGGAATTCCACGAACTGTCAATAAAAATGCAATTGCTTGCTTATATCGGTCCAGATTATTTTTAGGAGGTACTTTATAGAATCTGGAAGTGTCATGATTATCCAGAAATACCAATAAGTTCATCGGATTGGCATACACAATATCCTGTGATAAATAGCCATATAAGCGAGCCAACCCTTTATCCCATTGATTAGTTTCCTCATCAAACGCCCATGACATGGCATCCCAAAGCGGGAAATCCATAACCGTAGGTAAATAAGAATTACGGGGAGCAGCAATCTTACTGTCTTTCTGCCAGAAAGAGACTCCTACATTATTGCCCAGCCAGGTCTCGCCTACAATATTGAAATCAGGATATTCAGCAGCTATCGCTTTACACCAGCGAGCCATCATATCGAAATCAGCGTAAGGATGCGTATCCTGGCGGATTCCATTAATCCCGGCATATTCAATCCACCAGATACTATTTTGAATCAAATAAGTAGCCAGATGCGGATTTCGTTGGTTCAAATCAGGCATTGACTCGGTAAACCAACCATCTATATTTTTTTTCTGATCATAGTCCGAATGATGAATATCAACCTGGGGCATTGTCTGGTAAGATGTCTGTACGAAATGTTCCTGATAATTAAACCAGTCATGAGAAGGTTTATCCTTGAAAAAGAAATGCTCGCTTCCACAATGATTGAAAATCATATCCATCACTATTTTCAGTCCTTTCTGATGAGCTTTATCTACCAACCTGCGAAAATCTTCATTTTCTCCCAAGCGGGCATCCATCTGATAATAGTCTGTAATAGCATACCCATGATAAGAGCCATGAGCCATATCATTCTTCTGAATAGGATTCAACCAGATTGCCGTTACTCCCAAATCACAGAAATAATCAAGATGGTTCTCTATCCCTGCCAGGTCTCCTCCATGGCGAGCCGACGGATTATTACGGTCTACACGGTTTTCAAGCATGCCGGATACTATATCATTTGCCGGATTACCATTTGAAAAACGATCCGGCATAATCAGGTACAGCACATCTTCCGGTCCAAAACCTTTTACTTGGGAAGCCTGCTCCTTACGTTGTTTTATCTCATAGGGAATTTTTGTTTGTTTGCCTGCTTTTGTCAAGAGGATATCAAACCGTTGAGACTTCGCTCCTGCCAAATCCAGATATAATAAAAGGTAATTCGGATTATCTAACCGGACTATTTGTTGAATACGGATATCAGGAGAAGACAGTTGCACATCTTCGGTTGCAATATCATTACCATATAATAATATTTGCAATTCCGGATTCTTCATGCCTGCCCACCAAAAAGCAGGTTCTACTTTCTTTATTTTTGCCTCAACAATAGATGGCAGACAGAGAACAAGGCACATTAAAACTACTCTAAAAAGACATTTCATGGTAAATTCAGATTTTAAATTCTTAACATCGCAAAAATAAAGAACAGGGATACCCCAAATTTTAGCAAGAATAAAAATCAAAATATATTAAAACTCATTTGACCTAATACACAACACTTTACCCATCTATATAAAGAGAAAAAATCAAAGACTGCTACAAAGTATTTTTAGTTTATATGTTTATGACAAAACTCTGTAAGCGTAAAATAATATTATTATATTTGTCAAAATATCAATTAAGAGAAAGTACTATGAAAACGCTATGCTATATTTTACTATCCCTGCTTTTCCCGGTAAATATTCTTTTTGCCATGCCATCAGTCAATCCGGAAAATGTAGCTTTACTACGCGAACTGGACAAGATTATTAACCGGAAACCAGTTTATCATGCCCGGAAGCAAAAAGAAATCGACAGCCTGGAAAAACGGTTTGTCACTTCACTTTCTTTTGAACAACGGGATGAACTATATAAATCACTCTATAAAACCTATCTGCATTTCCAGGCAGACTCTGCGTTACAGTATCTTTTCCAAAGAGAAAAATTACTTGAAAGACACCCCTCCCCCGAATCTACTAATGATTTACAAATTTCCAAAGCAGAAGTATTCGGTATTATGGGACTTTATATTGAAGCATTCAAACAACTGGAAAATATAAATCCCCACGAACTCGATTCTACCTCTTTACTGTACTATTATTATACAGGACGTACATACTATGGCTGGCTTGCCGATTATACAAACACAAAAGAAAAAAAACAATACGAAATTATCACCAATACTTATCGGGATTCCATTTTAGGATTAGCAAAAGGACCCGACTATGACATTGTCCTGGCTGATAAATTAATAGTGAGCGGACAACCGGACAGTGCCATTGTTATTTCAGAAAAGGAACTCGAAAACCGTACAAGCGATGTCAACCGTTCTTACCTGTATTATAATATGTCGCTTGCCTATGAACAGAAAGGAGATATAGACAATGAAATCAAATATCTGGCGCTAACAGCCATGAATGATTTAAAAATGCCGGTTCGCGAATATATCTCACTACAAAAACTGGCACTTCTGATGTATAAATTGGGGGATATAGACCGCGCTTACAAATATTTGAGCTGCGCCTTGGAAGATGCGGTAGCCTGTAATGCAAGGCTCCGTTCTATTGAAGTAACCGAATTCTTCCCTATTATTGATAAGGCATACAAATTAAAACAGCAGAAAGAACGCAATATAATTCGTGTTTCCCTGTTAATAGTCAGCATACTTACTTTGCTTTTACTCATTTCAATATTTTATCTGCAACGGCAAATGAAAAAGCTTTCTGCCGTACGGAAAAAGCTAAGCTTAACAAACTCTCAATTACAATACACCAACCGGGAACTAAACCAAACAAGCAAAATAAAAGAAGAATATATTGCTCTTTACCTCAACCAATGTATCGTTTATCTTGATAAACTGGAAACCTACAGGCGTTCGCTTGCCAGATTGGCGATGGCCTCCAAAACAGAAGAATTGTTTAAAACAATCAAGTCCAATCAATTCATAAGCGATGAACGGAAAAACTTCTATAATGAATTTGATAAATCGTTTATACGCCTTTTTCCCCATTTCATCGAATCTTTTAATAAACTGATGACCCCGGAAGGACAGATATTACCCAAATCCGGGGAGATACTAACAACCGAACTACGTATATTCGCTCTAATCCGTCTGGGCATTAATAATGCTGCCAGCATTGCACACTTTTTGGGTTGCTCGCTGGCTACTGTATATTCCTACCGCAGCAAAGTTAAAAGTAAAGCAATTGATAAAGATAATTTTGAAGAATTGGTTGCTTCAATCTAACATTCAGATTTCAACCGGACGGACAGAAAAACTTTGTTTTTTCAATTCCTGCCGTTGCCGTGGAAACTTCGCAGGCCGCAAAATCAATGCATCGGCATAAATAGGAGAATATTCCGTACAACTCCAATAACGCCCTTCGAATTTCCTTTCCATCAAACAACCATTGATATGGGAACAATAACCAGCAAGAGGAAAAAATACCGGAACCCCATCATCCGAAAACAGAGTATGCCAACGGTCGGAAACATAACGAAAAGCATAATTCTGGTAGCAAAACAGCCCGGATAATTCCAAAGCCGACGGAACACGCCATCCTTTTGGACAAGGATCAGAATCGTCATTGCGTACAGGATGCTCATTTGTATTCCTGTTCCATTCCGAAGCAGGAAGAGCCGGAACATCCTTCCAATTGGTATCCGTATGTCCAAAACGAAAAAGAGCCCCGTCTATTCCTTGCTCTTTTGCAGACAATCCCAAAGGGATAGCGTTACAAGTAAGAATATTTTTTCCCTTCAAATTACGGTCTAACCATCGACGTCCGTTTATTACCACGTAGCCCCCCTGATAAACAAAAACATCATGTACCTGCCCCATCTCTGTAACCAGACTAATAATCATATGCCTGGCTGCATAAAGACCATTCCACGGTGTCCCCTGGTCATTCGGATGAACAATTACTGTAAACCAAGCATTATAAGGATCTCCTTCCGGTTCGGTTTTTCCTATCTCAACCCAATCAGCCGGGGTATACATGATTTTCCAATTAATATTACAACGAACATGAATCGTATATATTTTCACCGGATCTTCCCGGGTATAGGAAAGAGGAGTTTCTATAGCTTCCCTGCTACGGCTACACGGATCAAATGCCGGATATTCTATATAATAAGTAAAGACGATTCCCTGATTTATAACGATAGAACGTTCTGTATTAAAAGGATAAGTTCCGCATTCAAGTGTTACAACAGCCGTTCTTACCGATACATTGGCTGGCTTTGGCAAGGTTCTGATACATAAATCATAAGATCCGCGCATACGTACTCCTACAGCGGGAACTACCTCACACCAGGTTCCTTCATCACTTGTACACAATGCTTTTATTTTCCATTCATCACATTTATTGTCCGGCGTAACATGCGGATAAGCAGTGGCATTATTCTCTCCGGATTGTATATACAAATCCTTGGACAAATTCAATTCCGGATAATAACCCAATTCACTTTGAATCACTACAAGTGTTGATTCCAAAATATTTTCACTACTTAAAAGACGGATATGAATTTCTGTTCTTCGTACTGCATCGGTAAAATTCGTAGACATACGGACTAAAAGCTCTCCTGAATTTACTTTTTCAACATTCAGCCAGGAAGAATCAGAAACATTAAGTATTTCCCAGGATGAAGAAGAGCAATGCACCTGTATAGACCGCTCTTTAGCCATACAATCAGTCCGTATATGGCTTTCGGGCAAATGTAAAAAAGGCTGGACAAATACAACAGGAGCAGATTCAGGAACAGAAGAATATATTTTCCCTGCATCAGATGGCTTCGAACGGTAATAACCGATCAATTTCCACAACAAAACAAGGAAAATAGTCCCTGCAGATAACAACAAAATGGATAAAGTCAGCTCGTCCATCTCCCCTACATTTTATTTCAGCTATCAAATTTTGTAAAGGACCAGTATTTCAAGGTCCTGTGCCGACAAATATAACATAATTATTGTATTATTTGATAAGCGCAGGACCTTCTACCGGCTGTATATCAGATAGATATAAGCCGAAAACATATGAAAATTATATTATTTCCCGGAATAAAAAATTTATTGTTTTATCTAAAAATATTGTTATCACCTATATTCCGAACCTCCTCCCAGAGCACGGAAAAGAGTTATGACACTTTGTATCTCCTCAAAACAAGAAGAGTAATAATTCATTTGGGCACTCAATAACATTTGCCGTGCAGACAAGACCTCCAGATAATTTAAATTTCCGTACTTCATCCGCAAACGGATATTTTCCAATGCGACATCCAGAGCTTCGACTTGCTTACCGCTCAAATCTATCTGAATACGGGAACTTTGCCATTGCGTAACCGCATTATTCACTTCCGCACCAGCATCATATAAGGTCTGCTGAAATGCCAGCAATGCCTCTTCCTGCTGTGCTTTGGCTATTTTCAGATTTGCAATATTGGCACCTCTATTAAACAAAGGCTGTACAATTCCTCCCACAGCCTGGAAAAGCCAGGCTCCCGGATTTGAAATAACACCACCGTTAGTATTGGTCCATCCGGCAGTACCCCCAAGTGTAATCGTCGGATAAAAAGCGGAATAAGCCTGATTTGTCGTATAAAGCGCCCCTTTCAACGAAGCCTCAGCCAGCCGGACATCCGGGCGGTATTTCAATAAATCCAACGGAATTCCCACCAACAATGTATCCGGGAAAGACTGTGCCTCCAAATCACTCCGTTCTATCATTGCAGGGGCATGTCCTAATAGAGCAGAAAGATTATTCTCCACTTCTTTCACTTGTTGTCTGAGTCTAACGACCTCCGACTGTACCGATAAATAATTCGCTTCCGATTGCCGGATAGCTGTCTCATCTGCCCTTCCTGTCTTTTTCAGGACTTCCAGAACATGAATATAGTCTTTCCAGTTCGTTTCAGTTTCCCGGGCCACATCAAGCTGTTTATCAAGAGTCAGCAACAGATAGTAACTGTCGGCTATATTAGCTATCAGACCACAGCGCACTGCCTGCCTGTAAGCCTCACTCTGTTCCAGGCTTGCACTTGCTTTTCGCTTGGCGTTTGTCAGTTTACCGAAAATATCGATTTCCCAACTTGCCGTAGCTGCAAGCTGATAACTCTTCTGCAACGGTTCCCCCTTATAGCTGTACAGCCCTCCTTCCGGTGCCAGATTCACCGAAGGCAAATAAGCCAGACGCGCCGACGTCAGCAAAGCTTTCGATTCATCTATTTTCAGCCGGGCAATCCGCAAGTCTGTATTATTGACAAGCCCGCTATCGATCAGAGCCTGCAGTTTAGGGTCTGTAAACAGATCCCTCCAATCCATTCTGCCGATAGAAAGGGTATCGGTGACTTGCAATTCTTTTCCATACAAATCGGACGTTTGTACATCCGGACGTTTGTAGGCCTTATAAATATTACAACTGCTTAAAGTTGCAACCATTATGAATATCGGAATATATAATTTCATATAATTATGCCGGTTAAACATTTACACACTCTCTGTTATATCTACATCGCGAAGCTCTTCCTTTATATTCTGTCCCTTTTTACGCCCTTTGAGACGTTCATTTATATTCATAAATACGACAAACAAGAGCGGAGCAAGCAATACCCCCAATACTATTCCTGAGAAGAGTCCGGCAACCATTGTCAAACCAATAACAAAGTTTCCAACTGCCGACATTCCCGTCACAAACATCATAGGGAGCGCCCCCAAAAAAGCTGTAAGCGACGTCATCAGGATAGGACGCAATCTGGATTTTGCTGCCAACACAGCAGCCTGGGCAATAGAATGCCCTTCTTCCCTCAGCTGCATACCAAACTCTACAATCAAAATAGAGTTCTTCGCTATCAGACCGATAAGAATCAACATGGCGACCTGTACAAATATATTATTATCTATTCCGGTTATATGTATTCCGGCCAATACCCCCACTAATGTCGTAGGTACAGACAACAATACCGGCAAAGGCATAATAAAACTTTCATACAATCCGGACAAAATCAAATAAATAAGGACAATACTTAATATAAATACCAATGCAGTACTTCCCCCTGTTTTAATTTGTTCGCGAACCATACCCTGCCATTCAAAAGAATAATTGTTGGGTATCTCCTGGTCATATACTTCTTCCACTATCGGAATCATATCCCCCGTGCTGACACCGGTCTTAGGAATGATATTGATATTTATACTATTGAACATATTAAAGCGGGTAATACTAACCGCTCCCTGGCGTTCGTCAAGACGCACAAAGTTGGAAATCGGAATCGACTCTCCCTTATTACTGATTACATGGATAAAATTCAACGCTTCAAGATTCCGGCGGCTTTCAATATCCCCTTGTAATACTACTTTCAGATTCTTTCCGAACAAAGAAAAGTCCGAAGTCTGTAAACTACCCCAATATACCTGTAAAGCGGAAGAAATGGCATCGATACTGACACCTGCTAATTTCGCTTTCTCAAAATCAATCAAAAGTTCATACTGAGGATAATCCACGTGAAAAGTATGATAAATCTCATCCACCTCCGGACGTTCTGCCAGTTTCTTAATAAAATCATCCGCTACCTCACTGAACTTCTGCAAATCCCCTTCCGCCGTACGGTCCTGCAAAACCAATTCCACTCCGCCTTTTTCTCCAAAGCCCGGAAGAGCCGGTTTTTTTACCGTAATGAAAGTTGCATCCGTTATCTCCTCTGTCAACCGCTCGTTTATCATATAGCCGATTTCCCATATCGAGCCTGCCCCATTCCTTTCTTTATAAGGTTTCAAGGACACAACCACGACTCCGGTAGAGGAACTTGTACTTGCATTCAGCAAGTCATACCCACAGACCGTAGCACTTTCTCTGATAAAATCATAGGTTCTTACAATGCTGTCCGCCTTCGCTACCACTTCCTCCGTTTTTGTTAGAGATGTAGCTGAGGGCATTACAATATTAACCATCAGGAAACTATCATCTTCATCAGGAATAAATCCGGTTGAGGTTTTTGAAAAGACCAATACTATCCCGATTATCATTGCAAAAAAGACAAGCAACGATTTCTTGAAGTTCCTCAAAATATACACAACCACCTTCAGATATTTATTCGTCAAATATCCGAAATGAATATCAAAGGCCACCCGGAACCGATGTTCCAAACGGTCATACCATTTTCCCCCCACCTCATCCGGGCTTCTTAATAATAAAGCCGAAAGAGCCGGACATAAAATCAAAGCACAAACCCCGGATATTACGATTGCCGTGATAATGGTAAATGCGAACTGTTGGTAAAATCCTCCGACACTACCCTCGATAAATGCTACCGGGGCAAATACAGCTACCATAACCAAAGTCGTAGAAATAACCGCTCCGGTAATCTCCGTCATCGCCTTCTGTGTTGCCAGCAAAGGTGTATTCGTTCCCTTTTTGGTTAATGCCTGGTTGACCGCCTCGACGACGACAACCGCGTCGTCCACCACCAGCCCGACGCAGAGCACCAAGCCGAACAATGTCAGCAAGTTTATCGAGAAGCCTGCAAAGTGCATTCCGAGAAAGGCTCCGATAATAGAAACCGGGATAGACACCCCGATAATCAATGTGGAACGCCAGTCCTGCAAGAAAAAGAATACAATGAAAAATACCAGGATAAGCGCTTCGATCAGCGTAGACTTTACTTGGTGTATAGAGGCGTCCAAGGATGCTTTACTACTAAAAAGGGTAACAAACCGCATAGACGGCGGTAATTTACTTTGTTCTTCCTTAAACAGTTCCTGAATCTTTATCTGGATGTCATTGGCATTCGAACCCGAAGTCTGATATACCATAAAACAAACACCGCTATGGTTGTTTACCTTTGCAGAAGAGGTGTACAACAACGCTCCTAATTCTATTTTTGCAATATCCCTGAGATAGACCAGTCCTCCTTTGCCATCTTCACGGATAATGATACTTCCGTATTCTTCCGGAGTAGTATACTTTCCTTTATAGATAACGTTATACTGGAAATTTTCATCACTGTTTTCTCCCAATATCCCCGGAGCAATTTCGATATTCTGTTCCTTAATGGCCCTATCCACTTCTTCTACCGTAATTCCATAAGCTGTCAACCGCTCAGGCTGTAGCCAGACACGCATAGAGTAATCCTTAATACCAAACAACTCTACCTTACTTACCCCCTGAATACGTTTCAATGCAGGGACAACATTGATTGTAAGATAATTTTGCAGGTAAATTTCATCATATTTCTCATCTGTCGATTCCAAGCCTGCCGTCATAATCTGGCTTTTCTGTTCCTTATTCGTAGTAATACCTGCTCTAATCACAGCTTCCGGAAGGCGGGAAGTGACAGTCGCCACCCTGTTCTGCACATTCACAGCGGCAATATCAGGATTCGTACCTACTTCGAAAAATACATTTATATTCAGCGACCCGTCATTACCAACAGACGAAGTCATATAAGTCATATTCTCGGCACCGTTGATTGCTTCTTCTAAAATCGGCGCAATGGAACGGGATACAATTTCGGCATTTGCCCCCGGATATGTAGTATAAACCGAAATACAAGGCTGTGCAATATCAGGATACAATGTTATGGGTAAACGTTGAAGGCTGACGGAGCCTAAAATCAGAAATACTAATGCTATAACAATCGCCAGAACCGGGCGGGTAATAAATTTTTTAAACATGTCCGTTCCTTTATTATTTTTCCATAATTGGTTTAATCGTCTCGTTCTCAGTTACCCGGTCCAGACCGGACACCAGAACTCTGTCACCTATACTCAGTCCGTCAGTGACAATATAATTATCTGCATTATAATCCATTACATCTATCACTGTTGCTTTTAAAGCATCCGAAGCATCCAGTTTATAAACTACGTATTTATTCTGTCGTTTGAAGATTGCTTTTTTAGGAACAGTGAGGCGTGTTCCTTTAAGCATCGGAATTTCCACCATACCGGTAGTCCCGGAACGAAGTATCCGGTCCTCATTAGGGAAAACGGCACGTATCCTAAGATTTCCCTGCCTTTTCTCGAACAAGCCATTCACGGCATTGATTTTACCTTTATGAGGATACGGACGGTTATTGGATGTTTTCAACGTAATGGGGGTCCCTATCTCCAGTAAACCATTTTCCATAAAATCCATATATTCTCTTTCTGATAAGAAGAAGAAAGTATAGATGTTCCGGATATCCGACAACTGCGTGAGAGGCACTGCGCTTTCCGGAGTGATACGTCCACCGATCCTGTATTCAATTTTACCGACCACACCGTCTGATGCCGCTGTGATAATGGTATATTCCAATTCGGTTTTTGCTTCATTCAAAGCTGAAAGCGCCTGTTCATATTCTGCCTTTGAAAGTTCATAATCCGCTTCAATCGTTGTTTTCTGCGTTTCGGAAATCACATTGTTCCGGAATAGTTCCTGCGCATTCGTAAACTCGATTTCCGCTTTTTGTAATTTTGCACCGGCAACCTTACTCAAGGCTTCAGCCTGATTATAACGTTGTTTGTAAATACGGTCGTCTATCTTGAAAAGAGGTGTGTTTTTAGATACCTGTTCACCCTCATCTACATAGATTTTATCCAGATAACCTGTTACCATCGAACGCACTTCTATATCGTTTTGTCCCTCAATCGTAACTGGAAAGTTTTTATACACTACTACTTCTTTTTCCTGAATGCCATGTACCGGTAATTCTTGCCTTGCTTCTTCCGTTTGATTTTTATTACTACTACAACTTATCATACAAAATAGAGCAATGCCCGGTAATACTTTTTGCAACATATTCTTACTGTTTTCGTTTAATGCGGGTTATTACTAAAATTTCTTCACATTTCAATCGGGTCAATTATCGTGGTAAAAGTATAACAGATATTACGGGTTAATAGTTGTATTCTATCCGAAGCGTAAAAAAAAGACTCTGAAAGGTATAAGGTGTCTTCCAAAGTCTTTTTCTGATTTCAGGGATGTGCTATTTATCCATCCAGGCTTTGAATAACGGAGCCTTTTCACGACTCACCAGAACTTCAATGTCCGGATGCTGCTTTATATGCAATTTTAACTTTGAATTAAAATAATTACCAACTCTATCCACACTGTCGATATGAATTATGAACTGGCGGTTTGCCCTGAAAAACGATTCCGGGTCGAGTTGTTTTTCCAATTCCTCCAAGGTATAAGGTACAGCCTCGGTAGTCCCATCCTTTAATACCAGCTTCGTAACTTTCAGTTCGGAATAAATATAGAAGATTTCATCCACTTTAATAATTTTATAGCCATCCCTATAGGGTAGCAGGAAACGGCAACGGTATTTGAACTGCGTACGTTCCATATACTGTATCAAACGGGATAAATCATTCCCTGGAGTATTATTCCCCGAAAAAGCCTCTACCCGTTTAAGCGCATTTTCCAATTCTTCCTTTACTACCGGCTTTAACAGATAATCAAAACTATTGTATTTAAAAGCCTGAATGGCATATTCATCATAAGCTGTGGTAAATATAACCGGCACAGAAACATTAACCTCCTTGAACACTTCAAAGCTAAGGCCGTCCGACAATCTTACGTCTGCCAGTATCAAATTTACATCCGTATTTTCCTTGAAATATTCTATGCTATCCACAACACTTGTCGTATGTCCGACTATTTTATATTCCGGATTCAGTTCACCAAGTATCCGCATGAGGCGGTTGGCATTACGTTGTTCATCTTCAATAATCAGTATATTCATAATTAGTCCAAGTTAAAAGTTCAGTGTAAAATGGGCAAACTCACCCTATAATATTCTTCCGTTTCTTCTATAACCGGTTTCATATCGGATAAAATGGAATAACGTTCTATAATATTTTTATGTCCGAGATGGGTTGAGTGAATTTTCGTGCTAATCTTACTCAACCGGTTTTCCACTACAATCAAATGATGCTCTTTCCTGATAGAAATGACAAGCGGACTTGCCGGAGAAGCTACATTGTGTTTAATGGCATTCTCCACCAGCAACTGTAGAACGGCAGGAGGCAGATTTCCACTGCAGCTTCTTAATTCATCGTCTATCGTAACCTCAACCAGATTTTCATACCGTATTTTCAAAAGATAGATATAAGCATCCAAAAAATGCAGTTCCTCAACAACACTTATTAAAGTACGGTCCAGATTCTGGATAATATAGCGGTACACTTTCGACAAATTTTCCAGAAAAGACACCGCCATTTTTTTATCCTCTTCAATCAATTCCGAAAGAATACTGAAGTTGTTAAACATAAAATGAGGGTCTATCTGTAATTTTAAAGAGACAAGTTGTGCATGAGTTGCACGTTCTTTCTCTTTCAGCACTTTCCACTCCAACTCTTCCCGCTTCTTTTCCAGATAAACAAGATGCTCTATATAAAAGACACTCGCATAAACGCTTGTCACAAAAGTAGAAATGATGCCAAACAGATATAACCGTTGAAACTTAAACACAAGATTGGGTTCCGCATCTAATAATATACTTATCAGATGGGCGAACAAAAATACGGTTATATTATTCAGGACAAACAACAGGATATTATGTATCAACAAACTGCGATAAGGTTTATTGATATTGGTAAAGTTCTTGAAAATAAACCGGCTGTAACCCAGAGAGAGTTCGGAAAACAGAAAAGAAAACAGTAACGATGATAAAACCTCAAACAAAAAAGATACGGAATGTAGATATTCCGGTGTATAAGCATCAAGTTCCGACCTGTTTGTAAGGAATGTCAGGACATACAAGATAAAACATATTACCGGAGGCAATATTAACCGATACTTTATTTTATCCAGTTTATTTTTTATCTCCATATCGACACATTACTACGCTATACTCTTCTGCCTCGGGTAAAATTACGATTAATACCTGATATGTTTATTTGTAAATATACCGAAATGGGAGAATATACTGCTCAGGCAACAAAAACAACGACTAATCCGCACTTATACCCGCTTGCCAGGGTTGGAGGACAAATCCTAATTCAACTGCATTGCTTTCTTTCACAATTGTTGCAAACTGGGAAATTATTGTTCCTATCCGGGCATATTTCTCAGGTAAAAGCACTGCGACTTTTGATAGAAGTTCCGTATACGGAAGCATCATCTCCTTATTTACATATACTTTAGGCAGTCCGCTTTGTAAATCGATAATTAAAGGAAATGCACTCATAAGCATCGCTAATATATCATCCACAGAACCACCGGTACTCTTTGTTTGCAAAAGGGAATTAATTATAATCGTTCCGATAGCCTCGACATTCGGAGCTATATAGATTTTATTTCCGGACATATTATAGACAGCCATTCCTTTTGGGGAAGTAACAAAAGGTGCTCCGGACATTGTGGGGCTATAAGATACCAGCACATTCCCGTCTTCCTCCAAAGTCATATTTTGCACAATCAGCGGAAGCATTCCTCCTACTGTAGTTTTTACCAATCCGGCAAACAAGGCCGGAGGTATCTGTTTTGCTTCCGGATAACCGAATACCACATATTCTTTATCCGTATCCAAAGTGAACAACATCGAATTTATACCCCATTTACCGACCAAAGGAACGGTTATCTGCATAGCTACATCCAATGCCAGCTTATCTCCCGATATTGTTCCATCCAATGTCAGTTTACGATATGTATTCACATCGGTTCCGGTCAATTTATCTCCGCTGCGGGAGACGGTAACAACAGCTTCCGGTTCCCCGGGAATTACATTTTTCAACGTCAGGGTATTTTCAGTAAGAACCGCTTCATTCCCGATAAGGGGTACACCGCTTACTGTAACAGCAAAGTTATTGGCTTTGTAGGTAATCGGATAATTATATGCCTCATCCTTATTGCATGCAGTCAATACGGATAACCCCATTACAAATATACAGATGTAATAAACCAGTCCTTTTTTCATCTCGCTCTTATTTTTGTTTTCGTATTACACCAAAGAGGTACAGTATCCTCTTCTCCTTTATTCTCTGAATTACAAATATATTTTAAAAACAAATATAACGGATATATGTTTTATAAGGTTCTATTTCTTATACCCTGGGTTCTGCTCTAATTTAGGATTCGAATCTATTTCTCTTTGCGAAATAGGATAAAGTTGTTCATATTCTTGGATATTTAACTCAGAAACAGCTAAATCCAGCCGTTTCAGTAAAGCAAAATAACCATAATCCATTCCTATGATATCATTCCATAAAGAAGTGATTTCCTCCGGAATATTATCTGCTGTTTCCTGTAAGGCCGGCATGCGAATAGATTGTTTGACCTTATTGATAACATCTATTGCTCCCGATTTCTGACCTATATGATATAATGCTTCTGCATAATTTAGCAAAACGCCTGTATATCTATAAATCGGGTGCAATACTCCATCCGGATTTATTTGATTAAAGAATGGAACATTGGCTACATTTTCTCTTTGAAAGCTGAAAATAATTTCAAGATTTGCCTTATCCTGATAAATAGAAGGGCTTTTCCCGCAAAGTGTATATTTGCTACCTGCGTCCACTATCTTTTTTAAATAGGTAACAGCTCCATTATAATCCTTTCTTTCAAGGGCAATGGTCCCCATAAGCGCATTGGCAAAATCTTTAGTTGGCACTAATTGACTAAAATCCACATCCTCTTTTAATTCGCTAATAGAAGAGTTCAGGTCCGACAACAATTGTTCAAAAATAGTCTCTTTAGGAGTTCTTGGCATCAATATATTATTATTGTCAAGCGTTGTTTTTGTTACAAACGGAACATCTCCCCAATGTTGAATCATGTCCAGATAAACAAAAGCACGAAGTGTTTTGGCCGCTGCTACATATGGTTTCACGTCAAAAGAGAAGTTTGTTTTTGTCTCTTGTTCTATAATCATATTAAACATGCGGATTGCTTTGTAAGAGGCAGCCCAAGCCTCACTAAATTCATAATCATCCGGTTTGAATTTCAAATCCGTATTACTAATTTCTCCACAACGGACAGCATCCAGGACTATCATACGTTGAGAATAATCAAAAGCAGAGAAGTAACCGCCAGCTAACACATTTACAAAATCTGTTTCACTCTGAAAAACTTCTTCCGAAGTTACCTGATCACTCGGCTTCTCTTCCAGTCCGCCATTTTCTATCGTTTCATCTTTTTCGTCCAGCACTCCGTCTCCATTGCCATCGATAAATTTACGAATATTGCTGACTGTAATTTCCGAACCCTGCTCTTTATAATATTTCTGCACGTTTTCCATTACATCCACTGCATCCACATTCTTTCCCGCTTCACGGATATTATCCAGCAAAACAGCATCGGTTATAGTACCTCCGGCAGCAAAATCATTACTCAATTTAGAAGCAAATTCAGAAAATTCGGCTTCTTTCTTATCATACAACACAATAGAAGATATCGCAAGAAGAACCGCTGCATTTTCATCACCATCCGTTAAACTGATATTCTCAGGACTTTCTATTTCCTTTGCAATATAAAACACTTTCAACAGTTCCTTCTCCGCCTGTTTCTTTGCTTCTGAAAAACTTTTTCCCTCAGCAACCAAAGCCTTCACTCGTTTATACTCCAGATGAGTCAGAATATTTACATTAACTTTTTCCTTACTTGATAAATCAGTAATCGCATTTAGTGTAATCTGTGAATCGGATTTTTCACCTTCTATCTCATTATAAAAATAACCGCTGATTTCCAGTTCGACATACTGGCTGGATAAACTCATTTTAGGAAAAGAAAAATCGCCTTTATCATTGATGGTCCCCGTTTTAAAATTCTTTCCTGTTTGTTCCAGATTTTCGTCCAGTTCATAAAGGATTACTTTAGAACCGGTAAGAAACGGGCCTTTTTCAATAGAGCCGTTCACATTACTTTTTTCTAATCTGACTCCACCCCCTTTTTCTTCATCTTTCGAACAACTCCATAATAAAGAGATTGTAAGTAACACGATTAACGTGTTCCAGATTGTTTTTTTCATTTACCCGATTATTTAAGTTGCATTATTTGTTCTTTCCTAACAGACATTTTTCTGTTTCACCTTAAAAAAGCAAAAGTAGTTAAAATATCATTCTATTTCACGAAATAAAAACAAATTCATACTTATCTTTGAAACGTATCGACAGCCTGTCTTTCAAAAAGATACACAACCTATTTTTCTTTTCTTCCCAAGAAAATTTGTTTTCGAGGTGGTCAAAAACATTTTTGACCACCTCGAAAATATTAATGACGCCCTCGAAAATATTTTCGACCGCCTCAAAAACAAATTTCCACAGCTACAATTTTGAAAAAGTACGGGATATAATTTTCTTTTCATCGGAACGAAAAAATAATTTCTTTACTGGAAAATCTGAACAATTTGTTATTCTTAAACTCCCTTAAGTATATCCATCTCGCTATTGTCTGGAAAAGAACAGGAAAAACAACAGACAGAAATAAAATAAGTGAATTATCATTCTGAAAGTTTATCCAAAGGTTTTATTATTAATAAAGGTAGCTAAGCCTTCATTTTTAACAGACTTCGGATAAATATATGATAAAATATCAAAAACAGTTTGTATATTTAGCCACTAAATAAACAAGCTAAACAATATCTTGGTGTCTAACAGTTTAATTACTCCCAAATCTATCAGGAATTTGAGTTGTATACATATACTCATTTTCCTGGGGTTTCTTTTCTCCTTTACAGGATGCAAATCCGATAAAGGGCTGGCAGATAACGGTAATACGATTATCCATATTCTCTATACAAACGATTCCCACGGAAGAATTTTCACAGATGATAAAAACACAGCTATCGCCGGAATAGATTATGTTGCAGCAATAAAGAAAAGCATGCCCGGAGCTTTGCTTGTCGATATCGGAGATACTTTTCACGGACTGCCTGTAGCCAATCACTTCAAAGGGGAAAGCATTGTCGAGTTAATGAATAAAGCGAATTACGATATTATGGTTCCCGGAAACCATGATTTCAATTATGGCTTGCCTCAACTGGCAAAACTGGCATCCAAAGCTAAATTCAATATCATTGCAGCAAATATCTCATGGCAGGCAAATGATAGCTTATTGTTTCCTGCCACAGTTATAAAACAGATAAATGGAATCCCCATCGGTTTCTTCGGGCTTACCACTACTTCCACCCCCAGCAGAACCGGAAAGAAAAACGTTGACGGATTAGATTTTAAATCCTATACGGAACCTGCTGAAAAAGCAATTAAAGATTTACGCCGGCAAGGAGCACGCATCATTATCTGCCTGGCTCATGTAGGAAGAAAAGAGACACAACAGTTAGCTAAAGAATTAGGCAATGATATTCAAATCATCATCGATGGACACGACCATATCTCGGCAACGGAACAGGTCGGAAACGTATTGATTACAAGTTCCGGCTGCTACGAAGCAAATATCGGCCTGATAACAATCGAATATGACAAACAAACCCATAAAATGAACCGTGCGACAAGCTCGCTGATTACAGCAGAACAGGCACACCAAAGTGGAAAACGGGATAAAAAGACAAGCCGTCTGTTAGAAAATTATATGGCAACCGTCAACCGGATATTCGGGGAGGTCATAGGTTATTCACAGGTTTTATTACAAGCAACCAGAGGAACTGAAGAAACTCCGGGTATACGTAACTCCGAACAGCCTATCGGCAACTTACTGGCAGATGCATTACGCAAACAGGCAAAAACGGATTTGGCTATTTTCAACAGTGGAAACATCAAAAGTAGCCTTTCCATCGGAAATATCACCCGGGCAAATATCAATGCAATGTGCCCGCACGAAAATTATCTGGTGATAAAAGAGATAAACGGAAAATTACTTAAAAAGATTCTGGAAGAAAGCGTCCGTACAGCACCGGAACCTTCCGGAGGATTCGAACAAATATCCGGCTTCTCTTTCGCATACAATCCCTCTAATCCTGAAGACAGCAAAGTTACCCAAATCCGTATAGGGAACCGATCAATTGATATGGATGACGAAACAATACGCTATACACTCGCCGTCAACAACTTTACAGCAGATGGCGGTGATGGTTTTACAATGCTTAAAGAGGCACAAACACTGAAAGAAGGAGAAGCTCTGGAAGCGATAATTGCTAACTATATAAAAAGTATCAGCCCGCTTACGACTTCCAATACCGGAACAGATAACAGAATACAAACCATCAAATAGAAGAGAAATATGAACAAACTTTTTATCCTTACAATCACTTTTGCCGCCTACTGCTGTAATCTTGCGGCACAAGAAATCGAATACTCCGAACCAGTCAACAATCCGGAAAGCTGTACCAGTATCATGGTTGGTAAGAAAGCTTCGGCAGACGGTTCTGTTATGACCAGCCACACTTGCGACGGGAACTACCGTACTTGGATGGAAATTGTTCCCGCGGCCAAATATGAACGGGATACAACGGTAGCCATTTTTAAAGGCCGCATGCATACCGAATATCCCTACGACTGCACCCGGATGGAGCAGACAGGAACAATTCCTGAAGCCCGTTCCACTTACCAGTTCCTCAACACCGCTTATCCCTGCCTGAATGAAAAGCAGTTGGGTATCGGTGAAACAACGATTTCCGGACGCCGTGAAATGGTGAATAAAAAGGGAATCTTTATGATTGAAGAGCTGGAAAAGATAGCCCTGCAACGTTGTTCCACTGCCCGCGAAGCGATTCGGTTAATCGGAAGCCTGGTAGCAAAATACGGTTATGGCGACTCCGGCGAATGCCTTACGATTGCCGACCCGAATGAAGTATGGCATTTCGAAATATTCGGTGAAGGACCGGATAAAATCGGTGGTGTATGGGCTGCAGTCCGTATTCCGGACGACCATGTAGGAGTTTCAGCCAATATCTCACGTATCTCTACGCTGGATCTAAAAGATAAAGATAATTATATGGCTTCCGAAAATGTGTTTTCTGTAGCTAAGAAAATGGGATTCTGGGACGGTAAAGAACCGTTTAAATTCTGGAAAGCATATAGTGGCGGTAATTATTTCGGTGAAAATAAGGCATTCAGCCTACGTGAATATTTTATTCTGAACAGCCTTGCCCCTTCCCTGAAACTGTCTTACGATGCAGAAGAATTACCTATCAGTGTAAAACCGGACAAACAGGTTGCTGCTGCCGATGTAATGGCTTTGTTGCGCCAGACGTATGACGGAACAGAATGGAGTACGGTTAAGAACCTGAAAGTTACTGTCAAGAATAAAAATAAAGAAGAAGAAACAATTACCAGTCCGGCCGCCAATCCCTGGATGGGTTCGGATATGATGAATATGCTGAACGGTGTAAAAGAAGGAACCGTAGCACGTAATCGGCTGGTTGCCGTTCCTCAGTGTGCTTATTCACATGTTATCCAGTTAAGAAGCTGGCTGCCGGATGCCGTAGGCGGTATTGCTTGGATTTCATTCGATAATCCGGGAGAAAGCCCACGTATTCCCATCTTCTCCGGTACAACATCCCTACCCACAAGTTTCGGTATCTGCGGTCAACTCCGCCACCGGGAGGATGCTGCTGTCTGGGCTTTCCGCCGCGCTAATAAACTGGCAACCATACGCTGGGGACTTACCAAAGACAAAATAAACAACTCTATCCTTCATTTTGAAGACAAAGGGTTCTCTGAACTTCCGTTTATCGAAAGCCGCTACAAAGACTTACAAAGCCAGAAAGGAGAAGAAGCTGCACGCGCTTACCTGACCGGTTATACGACTGACTTTGCCGCTGCCGCCATGTATCGCTGGCAGGATATGGCCGACGAGTTCTGGAAAATGTTTGCAAGAGGATTTTAAACCAATCATTAAAGCCAATACAAATGAAATCACTTATTTCTAAATCATTCATTCTTTCTTGTGCACTGGCTTGCTCCGTATCCGGCGCATTCGCACAAGGGTATCAGTTCACAGAAGTTGTAAGCGTTCCTGCAACTCCGGTAAAGAACCAGGCTTCAACCGGTACATGCTGGTGTTTCGCCACAACCTCCTTCATGGAATCCGAACTGTTGCGTATGGGAAAAGGGACTTACGACCTTTCCGAAATGTTTATCGTTCGTCAGAAATACATGAACCAGTTGCAGGATAATTATATCCGTGGAGGAAAAGGAAATATCGGACAGGGCAGTCTTTCCCATACCTTCATGAACGCATACCGCCAGGTGGGTATCGTTCCGGAAGAAGTTTATACAGGAATTAATTACGACTCCGACAAGCACAACCACAGCGAGCTGGTTAAATACATGCACGCAGTTGCCGATGTCGCTGTTAAGGCAAGGCATCGCAGTCCGGAATATTATAAATTAATCGATAACTTATTCGATACGTATTTGGGTAAATTACCGGAAAAGTTCACTTATAAAGGAAAAGAATATACTCCAAAAAGCTTTGCTGCTTCGCTGGGATTGAATATGGACGACTATATCGAGTTGACCAGCTTCACCCATCATCCATATTATCAAAAGTTCGAAGTGGAAGTACCTGACAACTGGGAACATTCTTTGATGTACAACTTACCGTTGGATGAAATGATGGAAACAGTGGATTACGCCCTGAATAACGGCTACTCCGTATGCTGGGACGGTGATGTAAGCGAAAAAGGGTTTTCTTTCAAAAACGGCGTTGCCATCAATCCGGAGGTAAAGAAAGTGGAAGATTTATCGAATACTGACCGCGCCCGTTTTGAAAAGCTGGATGAAAAAGGCCGCCTGGAAGAAGTCTTCAAATTCGAACAACCGTATCCTGAAATTAATGTAACCCCGGAAGTTCGCCAGACTGGTTTCGAAGCCTTCGTCACTACCGATGACCACCTGATGCACCTTACCGGTATTACGAAAGACCAGAACGGTACAAAATATTATATCACCAAAAACTCATGGGGTACAGACCGTAATAAATTCGGCGGCTACCTGAACATGTCCGAAAGTTATGTCCGCGCCAAGACTATTTTTATAATGGTTCATAAAGATGCGATACCGAAAGCGATTAAGGCTAAATTAGGTCTATAAAAAATAAGAGGTAGCATGTCTAAAGTCAATACATCAACTTGATTTTAAACATGCTCCCTCTCTTTTACTGCCGGGACTCAATCTCTATTATTATCTTGTACATATATAACTCGATATAATCAGATAACATCCCTGTCAAACAATACGGTATATTTATCATAGCAAAGCCCTTTTTCTAAATTTTAATTTCCTCATACAAAATGAGATATCATTTACTTCAACATTTTCCGGCTCTCCACATCAGCCAAAACATGCATCTGTTGTATAGCGATTTGGTTCAGCTTTATCAACCTTTCCCGTTGCGGAAGCCCCTCATTAATAAAAACTGCATTAATATTCTCCATATTTGACAGGCTGATTAATTCGTTTATCGTTGCGTAATCGCGGATATTACCTTTGAGATTAGGATTAGCTTCTCGCCATTCCTTTGCTGTCATTCCGAATAATGCCATATTCAACACATCCGCCTCGTTGGCATAAATAATTGAAGTTTGTCTTACAGTAAGTTCGGCAGGAATTAAATTGTGCTTAATGGCATCTGTATGAATATGGTAATTAATCTTCGCCAGTTCTCGCTTTGCCGACCAACCGAGCGATTTTTGTCCCTCATTTTTCAGTCGCTTGAACTCTGTAACAAGATACAGTTCAAACTCTGCTGAAATCCATGCTGCAAATTTGAAAGCAATATCTGAATGGGCATATGTCCCGCCGCCATAACGTCCGGATTTCGAAGTCATCCCGACAGCATTTGTTTCGCTAATCCATTTTTGGGGAGACATCCAGAAATGAGGCTTTGCCGACTCGTTTTTAAACCCCTCATAAATGTGGGGTTTAAAATTCGGGTTATTCAACATTTCCCACAAACCAATATACTCAATTGTGCTGTAAGTCCTTAGCCACAAACTGATTATTTGTGAAGGATTCTCTATATCCCGAATTTTTGCAATATCGGTCAGCGAGATATAATCCTCCTGATCTTTCTTATAAAAAACTATTTCCGTATTCTTTACCGTTATTTTTTCCATACTCCAGTTTTGATTTTCAACAAAGATATAAATTTCTACTATTCTGACAATAAGGGATTCAGATTACATCTTAAGAAGAGACAGACTCCATATCTTTAACTTATCTTCTATGCTTTTGCGAAACTCCATATATTATTCTATTACCCAAGGATTCATATAAGAAAATAAATTCCTGCAGGAACAGAATTAGGGTAAATAACGAATAAAAACGGAACAAAATTAGGGTAAATCCGATTCTGTTCCGTTTCTTTCAGCGCTAACTAACTCCATGGGAGCGTAATTATGCTCATTGTTACTACTTCTATTTAAATAAGCTCTTTATTGCTTCTGCACTTACCTCCTGAGTAGGATTAAAAGCATCACTTTTCATATAATGCAATAAACTATTGACAAGCTGACGGGCTTCTGGACGTTTATCTGCATCTGTCAGCAAATCAACACCACACATTAAGAGCTTTCCGTTGCCGACTTTCATCTCTACTATCATGCCGAAAGAGCGTGCTGTAAACCAATCGTCAATAATACGCACAATAGGTTGTACATTCATTCCCAATTTTCTCAATGGAATAGCATTACAATGCGACATGGCATCCTGCCACTGGTAATCGCTATAGTAAGCCGTAGGGAACAAAGACAAAGCCGGATGATTCGGATTACACAATATACCAAGGGTATGGGGCGGCTGATTGCTTGTCCACAATGTATTCCAGAAAATAGAAGAGAAACCGACTACAACAGAATCCTTCCCTTCATTCCGCAATGTCCCGAATTCCGGAGTTAAAAGGACCTTACCTCCCTTATCCAGTAAGTCAAGTGCGTCTTTATCCAAGCGGGAAACAATCTTTACATCTGCCGGTTTTTCCTTTTTATTCGGATATACCCAGATATGCCACTTATTGGTATAATTATCAAGCGATACATCAAGTGTAAAACAGGTTGGTGTTTCCACCTCCATTTTCTGACGAATATCACCGACCTTTGTTAACGTACCGGTTGGAATTACAGGCGATTCGAAAGAGCCGGAACGATACAATGTACCATCCTGAGCCGTAAGTTTCCAGGAAGTACGAGCATTGGAAAGATTGAACGCTGAATATTGAGCTATTTCAATAGCAGCTTCCAATGTTTCACCACTATTCAATATAAAACGTTCCATCCGTGCTAAAGGCACAATATCATTACAAAATTCACTAAACTCCTGGGACGTCACATAGCCTTTGGAACGCCAGAAAGGATTAAGGACACCAACAAGAGCTGTTCCCTGTCCCGGGAAATCATGCAAATCGAGCAACTGGAATCCTCCGAAGCCCTTCGTCCGCAGGGCAGCTTCTATATCAGCCTTATAACAAAGGGTCTGTAACTTACCGGAAGCCAACAAGAAACTATCTGCCAGGGATAATAAACCACTTTCACGTAAACGGTCTTCAAATATGTCGAAGTTCTTCGCCTTCAAAACACCGGTATACTGACTCCGTTCTTTAAGGTCAGGATAAACGCACCATTGACCGATTTCATGGCTGATAACCGGATGTGTCTTAGAGATCCTGGAAGTCCAATCATACCCACTGCCCGGTTTTGTGCTATTTATAATACTGTTGATACCTTCTCCCCAACCCTGAAGACGCGGAGCCGGATTAGCATAATAACAATGCCAGTCATTTTCCGGAATAGCAGGCCAGCCAGCTGCTGTTGTACAGAGGAAACGTCTGTCTTTCGCTTTCCAATGATTGACAAAGTCCGTCAGGTATTTCTGATGTCCTTCTCCTCCCGGTTCATTCCCATAAGAGAAGAGGCAGAAAGAAGGATGATTTGCATATTCCTGTACGATACGTTCGCTTTCATCCATAATAAACCGGTCGATTGGCTTGCCACTGCCTATTTGCGCCCAGGCACCACATTCCACATACAAATAGAAACCAAGCCGGTCGGCAACATTAAATGCTGCTTTAGGCGGACACCAGGAGTGGAAACGCAAATGGTTCAACCCATGTGCCCGGCAAGTTTTCATAATCCGTTCCCATTCGGCTTCGTCTGTCGGAGGAAATCCGGTTTCAGGAAAAATACAGCATTCTAATGTACCACGGAAAAATACAGGACGACCATTTATGGTAATTTGAGTTCCTTTAGTGGACAGCTCGCGCATTCCGAACTGTTCAATCTTTTCATCTTTACCCGATTTTGTATCCAACTGGACATTGAGCGTATACAAGTAAGGAGCAAACTCATCCCACAAACGCGGATTATCTCCCATTTCATACGAAACTTGAATCGTATTTTTTCCTTTCTTCAGTTCACAGTTCTGCGTAACTGCCGGAAGGATTTGGGAAACATCCGACCTAAGACTGGCTTGCAGGTTTACTGTTCCTTTAAGCATTTTTTTATCCGCATTCTCAATCTGTATCTCTGCCAGGATTTTCTTTTCCTTTACAGCAGGTACGATACGAACGAAAGAAATATACGCTTTCGGCCTGGCTTCCAAGGCTATTCGTCCAACCACTCCATTCCAGTTACTTTGGGTATTATCAGATACACTATGCGCATCCGGTCCAGGATTAATCTCTTTCACCCGGTTATCAACCCGAAGAGTAAAAGTATGTTCACCGGGGGCTAAAGATGAAAGCTGATACCTGTGTGGAGTAGACAATGAATTTTCGGAGCCGATCAGCTTGCCATCCACCCATAAGGTAGTCTCCCAATGGCAACGTTCCATGGAAAGCAGGATTTCTTTAGATTTCCAATCTGCCGGAACAACGATTTTCTTCTGATACCAGGCTGCCCCGGTATAATATTTATCAGGAGATAACCAAAACACAACTTTCGTATCTTTAGGATCACGGTATTTTGCATATTCCGGACCCTCATACCACGCACGGTTTCCCATCGAACCGGTCCAGGGAGTATTAACCGTAACAAGATCCCCCTTCCCATTCGTATTCATTGACCCGGGAAGCGTTACTTCATCTTTCAGATCACTGTTGTACCATTTCCCGGAGACACCTTTATCATCGGGATCTTCTTTAAACTGCCAGGTTCCACTTAACGACAGACTTTCATTCTGAGCGAAAAGGCCGGACAGGTTAAACAACAAAAATGCAAGTAATATAACTCTATTCATTACTGTATATTTTAAATTATAGATCACAACGCTTTCCTATGAAAATAGAATCTTCATACGTTTACTTTACAAGCAAGTTCTTTATCAATTCAGGAGTTACCTCCTTCTGCGGATTGAATTGAGAAGATGCCATATATTCCAAGAGACTTTGTTTAAATTGAGCAGCAGATAATCTGTTATCCAGATCCGTATCCAGGTCGATACTACAAACCATCAAATTACCTTTACCCATTTTACCTTCAAAGAGTACTCCCAGCTTCCTGTTTTTAAACCAGTCGTCGATTACATAAACCAAAGGTCTGAAATCATGAGGGAAATCATCCATTACCATAGCGTTACAACTTACGGCAAGCTCTTTCCATTGGAAATCCGAATGTCCGTCATTCGGGAACGAAGCAAAAGCGGCATGAGCAGGGTCACACAAAAATCCCAAAGTATGGGGAGGCACATTGTAAGTCCATGCCGTATTCCAGAAAATAGGGGTAAATGCGACTCTTATATCTCCACCCTTTTTCGGAGCAATCTTTCCATAAGAAAGGAGCAACACATTTTCGCCCTGATTCAGCTTATCCATTGCGGTTTTATCCAATTCATGTGTAATATAAGGCATCTTTTGTATTTCTTTCTTTTCGGAAGGATATACCCAGACATGCCAGCTATTAGCAATCTTCGTATTTTCCACATTCACCTTCAATGTCAATTGGGTAGGTTCGGATAATGTATTCAATGGATATTCGATACTGCCAACCTCTATTACAT
This sequence comes from Parabacteroides sp., assembly GCA_019417325.1. GTDB lineage: Bacteria > Bacteroidota > Bacteroidia > Bacteroidales > Tannerellaceae > Parabacteroides. The sequence goes on from DXVO01000034.1 coordinate 171,254, forward strand.
TACCGATAGGAAGATCCTGTCTGAAAGAACCGGATTTTACGACTTTACCGTCTTTTGTTTCAATATTCCACAAAACATTCGCTCCCTTCAGCGGCTTTTCTCCGAAATGGGCAAATTCGATATCCGCCTTAAACTGCTCGTTATTTTTCCAGATAAGTTTGGACATTCTTGCTAAAGGAACCGTTTGATTACAGAACTGGCTGTATTCTTTATCGTCTACATATCCTTTACTTTCCCAGAAAGGATTCAATACACCAACCAGAGCAGTTCCCTGACCCGGGAAATCATGCAAGTCCAAAAGCTGGAATCCGGCAAACCCCGGAGTACGCAAAGCTGCTTCTATATCCATTTTATAGCATAATGTCTGCAAACGGCCGGAAGCATACAAAAATTTATCCGCCATATCTCCCAAACCTTTTTCATTCAAGGTTTCTTTGAAAATCTCAAAATTCTTGGCTTTCAAAACACCTGTATATTTATCTATCTCTTTAAAATCAGGATATACGCACCACTGACCAACTTCATGGCTCACTACCGGCAGGTTCTCCAAAATACGATCCCGGAAATCGTAGTTTGTACGGGGAACATAAACATTCAGAATATTCTCTATGCGACCGATTCCTCCTATACGGGGTTTATCCGTATTATAGTAATCTCCATCCGGTATCAGAGGCCATCCTCCGGCACTTGTATACAGGCGCCTGCCACCATCGTGTTGTTTCCAATAAACAACCAGATCATTTAAATAATTTACCTGATTATTACCTGACGGCTCATTGCCATATGCCAACATACAGAAAGACGGATGATTGCCGTACTCTTTCAGGATACGGTTACTTTCTTCTTTAATCCATTTGTCCTGCTTGTTCCCATCACCAACGGAAGTCCATCCGCCACACTCTACCTGAAGATATACACCCATGCTGTCTGCTACATGAAATGCGGCAGCCGGAGGACACCAGGAATGGAAGCGAACATGGTTCAAACCGTAACTTTTGCATGTAGCATATATTTTCGCCCAATAGGCATTATCTGTTGCCGGATAGCCAGTCTTCGGGAAAACGCAGCATTCCAATGTTCCACGGAGGAATATAGGACGACCGTTCATATCAAAACGGGTACCGTTTACTTTGAGTTCGCGGAATCCAAAATTTATATCTTTCTCGCAAACCCCATCCTGAGAAGACAAAGCTGCATGCAAACGGTAAACATTCGGAGTAAATTCAGACCACAACTTAACATCGTCATTCCATTCAATCGTTGTTTCTATAAAATCCCCGGCATCCGGCTCAACATCTATTTCTTTCTTTAGGATCGGACGCCCTTCAAAAAGGACATTCAAAGCCAAACGGGAACCTTCAGGTTTTCCATCCAGATAAACCTTTACGTTAGCCTTCCTTGCTTTTGCATCAGGATATACCTGTATATGATCAATGGCTAAAGCAGGGAGCGCTTTCATATTAATCTCACCTATAACTCCATTCCAATTTGTCTGAGTATGGTCGGAAACACTATGGGCATTCGAACCGACATCTATATGCATACGATTGTCGACTCTTAAAGACAATACATGTTTGCCGGGAGTTAAAGTACTTACCAAATATCTGTGAGGAACCTGAAGCGCATCCTGATGACCTATTTCTTTGCCGTCAATATACAAAGACGTTTCCCAGTGAGTACGTTCAAATTCAAATAAAATACGCTTGTCGCTCCATGATTCCGGTATCTCAATTTCTCGTTGGTACCATGCAACGCCTGTATAATATTTATCCGGGTTCAACCAAAACGGAACTTTCACATTACCCGGTTCACGATATTTAGCATACTCATCTGCAGTATACCACGACTTATCCACTACAGCACCGGTCCATTGGGTATGAATACTGATATCCTCCCCCTTTCCCTGTTCCTGCAAAGACCCCGGCAACCGGACTTTATCTGAAAGTTCTTTTTGCTGCCATTGCTCCTTGACCCCGATATTATCGGGGTCAAGTGCAAAATTCCATTCTCCAGCCAAAGAAAGCTCGGATGGAGAATCAGTACAAGAAACTAAAGCCAATAGTGTTGATACTATCAGATAAGATACAGATTTTATTTTCTTCTTTTTCATATAACTTATTTAAGATTCGAACAATGCACATCCTATTGATTACCTTACATTGTCGGCCCCTGATTCGGTACTAACGGCCAACCCGGATTCTGATAAATAGGTGAATTCGAAACGTCTTCACCTGTAGAAGTAATCATGAAATGTTGTATGGCAATCGGTGCAAGGTAATGAGCCATGCTCCATTTATATCCGTTTAAAACCAACGATTTTGAATTAATCTCATAGGGACGAAGATAAGGACTTATTGATGGAGCCGAAACATTTGCTATCGGATCATTCAGGCCGTAAACCAATAATGTTCCGCCTTCCGGCTTATCGTACCATGATTGCATCGGTCCCCATAATTTAAAGCCTTCAATATGATAAGGTGTCGTTATCAGTTGATCCATCGACCTCCAACGTTTTAAATCCATATAGCGGAAACCTTCAGCCATTAATTCGCTGGAACGTTCCCTACGGATATTATATAAAACCGGATCAATCAGTTGCCCGGCCGAATAGGCACTCCAATCAAATTTAGCTTCTTCGCTCATATCGGTAGCAGCTATAGTCTTATTATAATCATCATCTACAAATGCACGGTTACGAAGCTGCTTCCAATAGCCACTTGCCACATTATCAACTGTTCCTGTTTTCTCGTAACAAGCCTCCATATAATTCAAATAAGCCTCTGCCGCCCGGAAAGTGATACTTCCGGTATACCCTAAAAAGTTTCCACAATGTTTTCCATCATAATTCAATCCCTTTCTTAAAGCATATCCTGTCCCATACTGCCAGCCTGCACTTCCGTTTGTAATATCCGGAACAGGCTCTATTTTTGTACCATGTGTATTTTCAGGAGAATCATACAGTATATTTGTCTGCCCGGGTTCTTTCAAAAATAGCCACAATCTACCGTCCCTGTTTTCCCGAACCTGAGAAATTTCGTCATCACCGGCATAAGTAGAAGCTGTATTATAGATAGGTAAGCCGTTTTTCATCAAAAACGTATTTACCATACCCCGTGTAGGACCAACACCATCATTTCCTAACTGAGCCTGCTGTACCACCCCATGTGTGAGAGCTAAGCCTTTACTATATTGTCTCCACAAAAGCACTTCGCTAAAACCAGACATATCTTCCGCACTGAACATATCAAAATATGGATTTGTAGGATCCGCTAAAGTTTGCTGCAAGATACCATTATTATCAACCAATGGAATATTATCGGCTACCTGTTTTGCAGATTCCATCGCTAAAGAAAGAAAATAATCTATTTCTTTATCTATATCCCCCAACGGATACTGATATCCGGCATTATAATCTTTATTTTTTCCAGGCCATCCTTCTCCATTAGGAACAAAAGCCGTGTTTTTAAAATATTTCAACCATGTACCTTCAAATAATGCAACTCTGGATTTTACCAATAATGCACAGTTCTTAGAAATACGATTTTTCTTATCATCCGGTTTATCTTTTAATAAAAGAGCCGCAGAATCCAAATCTGAAATAATAAACCGTGCCACTTCATTTCTGGGAGAACGCTTGCTTGCCTCTACCAATGGCTCCATTTCATCGGGAAGCGTGGTCTTAACAATGGGGAAGTCTCCAAATTCCTGAAGTTTCTTAAAATACTCATAGGCTCTCAGGAAATACATTTCTCCTATATATTGTTTGATATTCGTTTCGTCACCTTCCATTTCTCCGGCTTGCCATTTCGGTACCACATTTTGGATAAAATAGTTACAGCTATAAATCATATCAAAACTCCAGCTTCCTCCGGTTTGTTCCACTTTCCATTGTCCCGGAACATACCGGTTATCATAGTTCTTATGCGCCTGCTTGTCCGTATGCATATCCATGCCATACGTCCCATACCCTGTTCCGGAATTGGAATGGGAGGGCAAGATGGTAGAATACAAATTATTGGCATATGAAGCTAATTGTGACTCTTCCGTTAAATAATTTTCAGGCGTAACCATAGTCAGCGGTTCTCTGTCGAGATAATCATTACAGGCAAAGAATGAACCAACCATTAATATACCCAGTATCTTTTCCAATATTTTTGTCGTTTTCATGCTATTCTAATTAAAAAGTAAGACTTAACCCAAATGATAATGTTTTAGAAAGAGGATAAACACTGCCATTCCATCCTCCATCAATAGTTTCAGGATCAAATGTTCCAAACATTTTAGTGCCAGTCCATAAATTTTCGCCGGAAACATATACTCTTAATTTGGACACGAGGAATTTCTTCGTAATCAATTCCGGTAATGTGTATCCTAATTGTATATTTTTCAAACGGATGTAAGCTGCATTCTGTAAATAACGGGATTGCGTTTGCCGGTTCTTTGAAGAACTGAAATCCGGTCGTGGGAAATAAGAATCCAGGTTCTGTCCCAGTACATGGTCAGGGTCATCTCTAAAATAATCCAGATGAGGAAGCATACAGGTCGATTCCCAAACAGAGGAAGAAGCCCCCCAGAAATAATAACTATTCTGGAAATAATCTCTTTTCATCACACCCTGGAAAAATGCACGGAAATCAAATCCTTTATAGTCCAGATTCAAATCCAGACCGAATAAATACCGAGGAGTAGTATTACCTATGACAACCAAATCTCCATGATCGCTTTCAGTATTAGCCCCATTATCAATCTTTCCGTCTCCATTCAAATCTGCATACATGATATCACCGGCACCCCAACGGTTCCCGACAGCATCTTGTCCTCCATTAGGCAATGAAGCCAGATGGGCATCCATTTCTTCCTGAGTTTTTGCAATTCCAATGGTTTCGTACCCCCATATTTCACCAAGTTTCATGCCAGTTCTATATACTGCCTTATCTTTATCTGCATTCACATCTGTATTTAATGAGCCCGTTTCATTCGGATAGCGGGTAATTTCCGTTTGGGAATCGGATAACAGGAATTTAACGCCATAGCCCAAACCACACTTAAGTTGGTCATTCCAGCCGATAGACAATTCCCATCCATAGGTTCTCAAGTCTGTATTATTCGTCTGAGGTACCGCTGTTCCCAAAATAACAGGTAATTCAGGAGCCGGGCCAACCATATCGAGTGTTTTTCTGGAATAAACATCTACCGAACCATTCAAACGGTTGTCCAGTGCACCAAAATCCAAACCTACGTTCCATGTTTTTACTCGCTCCCATGTCATTGTAGAACTGACCAAACCCGGGGCTGCCGATGTATTAGGCTTCAATCCATTCATCAACCAATCTCCATTGGAGGCCTTAACCGTCATCGCCTGGTATGTCGGATACCAACTATCTGTATTCTGGTTGCCTAATTCACCGTATGAACCTCTAAACTTAAAGGTACTTACATACTCTTCCAGATTAGACCAAAATCCTTCCCGGGCAACATTCCATCCAAGTGAGAATGAAGGGAACCAACTCCAACGATTATCTGCTCTGAAGCGGGAAGTTCCATCATAACGCAAATTGACCTCAGCCAAGTATTTTCCTTGATAATCGTAATTGATACGTCCAAAGAAACCAGCCGTAGCCCAATGGTCAGAAGCACCGTTTACAGTAGGAGACACCTCTTTTCCATAAACATCCAAACCGGTTGTTAAATCGACTTCCGGTAAAGACGGGATGATAATACCTTCACGCTGAAGTGCAAATGTCTTCCTTTTCATCAATTCTGACTGAAATCCGACCATCCCTTTAAAGTTATGTCCGGAATCCAATGATTTCGTGTACTCCGTATATGCACTAAAATTGGTATAATTCTCTTTTGCATGTTCTTCATGTACATGCGAATTATTATTATACGGATAAGGCTTGCCTTCTACATCATGATTATAGGTCTTTTGTATTTCCCAGTGGGTATTGGCACTCTTTATTCTATAATTGAAATCCACAAACGTCTTCCAACCTTTAATTGGTTCCAATACCACTTGTGCCTGTTGGTACAAATAATCCGTTTGATATTTGCCACGACCACCATCCCGTAAATTCAACGCGGGAGACGGAGCAGCATACAAATATCCATTCGGATCGTATAACGGAAGCGTCGGCCATCCCTGACGACCTAAAGACTGGAAGAAATCATCCCGGAGAAAAGAAGGACGCATCAAATCTTCCCGGATAAAACGATTACTATAATTTAATTGAGCCCAATCGGTAATCTTCACATTGATCTTCGCTGTTGCCGTATATCTGTCATATGTGTCCTGGTCCAGCTTCATCATCCCGTTCTGGTCCAGATAGTTCATAGACAAATAATAATTAACGGCTTCATTTCCTCCGTTCAGACTAAAATTGTGTTCCTGGGAAAATACCCAATTCCGATACACAGCATTATACCAATCCACGTTATCATTTCCATAAAGATAACCGTCCCCCCACATATTAGGATTACTCGGATTAACAGGTACGGATGTTGTCAATTTACCGCTCTGGTAATCTTTAATTCTCTGCATTTGGTCTTCTCCAAACTGAGGTGCATATCCGCCATTGATACAACCGTCATTAAAATAGGTAGCGAAAGTGTAGGAATCAGCCATTTGAGGTAATAAGACCGGGTCGCTCCACCGGAAACTATTATTATAATTTACCGTCGGTTTTCCAACTCTTCCCTTTTTAGTTGTTACCAAAATTACCCCAAAAGGAGCACGGGAACCATAAATAGAAGATGCAGCCGCATCCTTCAATACCGAGATATTTTCTATATCCTGAGGATTTATAGCATCAATATCTCCCTCCATTCCATCAATCAAAATAAGCGGACTACCACTCGAACCTTTACCGATTGTCGCAGTACCACGGATGTTCATGCTTGCACGTTTTTCCAATCCTCCCATGTTCTGAGAAATCTGCAATCCCGGTACCATACCTTGCAAAGCCTGAGCCGCAGTCATTACCGGACGTGATTCCAATGCTTTTGCATCCGCAACACCTACAGAACCTGTTAAATTGACTTTTTTCTGAGTACCGAAACCTACAACTACAACTTCATCCAGGTTTTGCGTATCGGCGACCAACTCAATGTTCAACTCTCTTTGTCCTGTAATTTTTATCTCTTTTGTAATCATTCCGATAAAAGAAACCACCAATGTCTCACCCTGACTTACATTCAAGGTAAACTTACCATTTACATCAGTAATCGTACCCCGCGTTTTTCCTTTAATCGCAATATTTACACCAGCCAATGCTTCTCCTGCATCATCGACAACAGCACCCGAAAGTTCGTAAGACGCTTGTTGATATACTATCGGAGAAGTAACATGATTTCCGTCCAACGCATAAGAGGTAGATGGAAATACGGTTGCCCCCGTAATACATGAGAGCAGAATAACAGACTCTTTCCAATTTCTAAGGTACAATAATCCCCTTTTCTTTTTCTCTGTCATAATAATAAAGATTTAAATAAATAAAAGATATATCCCTATAGTGTCCAACTAATAAATAGACTCAGGACTCGCCCTATTTCCTCTTTTTAAACTCGGGCTTACCAGAGACTGGATATTTTCAAATGCAACCGATTCCGTTGGAACAAAAGCATCGGATTGCATATAATGTATCAAACTATATAGTAACTGCTTTTTCACCGGGTCTACAGCTTGGCCATCCAATATATCCATACTGCATACCACAAGTTTTCCATTCAGGCAGTTCGTTTCGAAAAGATTAGATAAACGACGGTTGTTAGCAAAGTTATCCACACACTCCACAAGAGGTGTAATATGCCGGTAAAAACTATCGACAACAAGCGTCGTGGATTGTGTAGTCAAGCTCCACCATTGCCAGTCGGTATGCCCTTCCGTCGGGAAATTCTCAAAAGCTTTGTGTTCCGGATTAAGTAACAAGCCCATCGTTCCTGCCTGCTTCGGAAAATGAACCGGGCTCCAGAACACAGGAACGAACTTTCCAGGCAACCCCACACAAGAGTTGTAAGGGATATTGTATAATACTTTTTTTCCTGCTTCAAGGGCATTATGTGCTTCTGCAAGTTTATCGGTTACAACAATATCCCCTTTATCAATAGTCAATGAAGCCGGATATACCCAGATCTTCCAACTGTTTGTATACCCGGAGCCTTCAATCCGTGTAATCAGATTTAATTGTTCCGCCTTTTTGACCTCTGTTAATGGGCAAACAATATCTCCGATAACATTCCCCCCACCGATCCGAACTCCGTTTAGGGCAAAGGAACCTTCTTTCAAAACATGACCGGACTTATCAGCCAACGACCAAGTCAATGTTTTATCATTCAATATTTCAGAACTATAGTTAGCTATCTCAATAGTCGCATTAAAAGATTCTTTATTTGTATACACTGCTTTGGCAAAACGGGCTAACGGTACAACCGGAGCCGAGAACTGCCGAAAATCTTTCGCATCAGCAACCCCCTTACTTTCCCAGAAAGCATTCAGCAAGCCTACTAATGCAGTACTTTGCCCCGGGAAATCATGTAAGTCCAATAACTGAAAGCCACTGATTCCCAGAGTTTTCATAGCCCGTTCTATTTCCTCTTTGTACAGGATAGCAGCCAACTTTCCTGATGCCATCAAATAATCTTCCGCTCTGTCCAACAGTCCTTTCTTCTCCAACTCCTGCTTTACCCCTTTAAAATTCAGAGGTTCCAGAACTCCCGTATATTTATCTATTTCTTTCAGGTCAGGATAAACGGCATATTGTCCAACTTCGTGGGTAACCACCGGCACGGGCATACCTTCTACTGAAGCAGAATAATCTGTATTGAAGTTAGGACTTTCCACATCGAAAACGCCCTGGCCACGCACCCATCCCTTCCGGGTCCATTGGGTGATAAAGAAATCATCGTTTGGCTCCGGCCAGTCACCATGTCCACGTTCGAAAGTAAAAGAAGTAGTGGTATATAGATGCCGAGGGTCTGCAGATTTAACCTGGTCCAGCAATTTTCCCAGAAATCCAAAATCCGGCTGTAATTCATTACCCAAACTAAGGAAACAGAAAGACGGATGATTACCATATTCCGACAGTATACGGCTTGCCTCTTCCTGTACAAAAGCATTTGTTCCGGCATCTTGTCCTACAGTTAACGACCAAAAAGGTAATTCTATCTGTAAATAAAAGCCAAGAGAATCCGCTACTTTAAAAGCGGCTTCCGGAGGACACCAGGAGTGAAAACGGAGATGGTTCAAGCCCCATTCACGAGCTGTACCAAACACTTTCAGCCATCCATCCGTAGTAGTCGGAGGACAACCTGTCAACGGGAAAATACAGCATTCCAAAGTTCCACGCAAAAAGGTTTTCTTACCATTCACTAACAGGTCGGATTGGTTACGGCTCATCTCCCGCATTCCGAAATCAACACATGTATTTGATTCATTCTTATCTGCTTCAATCCTTAGATTCATTTCATACAGGAACGGATTAAATTCGCTCCAATACTGCACATTATTTCCCATCTCACAGAGTAAGTCCAATACCGTTTCACCGGCAGGCATCTCCATATTCTTCTTAATTTCAGAAACAGTCTCTCCGGAAACCTTTTGTTTTATGGCAACATATAATGTTCCATTTGTGGATGCTCCTGTATTAACAAGTTTTCCTTTTACACCTACCTGATTGTTCTTTATGTCCGGATATACCTGCAGATTTTCGATGGAAACGGGATTTTTAGCTCGCAACGAAATTTCTCCCAGAATGCCATTCCACATAATTTGCGTCTCATTCGTATAAGCATGAGCTTTATCATCGATCGTAATATCATACTGCTTCCGGTTATCCACCCGGATAGTCAAACGGTGTTTACCCGGAGTCAGGTACTTTGTCAAATCAAACAAATGAGGACTTATCAAACTTTCCTGCCTACCGGGAACGGCTGCTCCATCCACCCAAACAGAGGTTTGCCAGATAACCCGTTCTAATTTCAATTCAACATTCTTTCCATCCCAATCTGAAGGAATTATAACTTCACGTGTATACCATGCCGGACCCACATAACTATTTTTACGGGTTAAATGGAGCACCTGAGGTTTGCCGATTGAAGGAGACAATTGGTTCGGGATTCCGTAACCGGCATCATCTGTAGTTCCCGGTAATTGAATCTTATCTTCAAAAGAGTTTGCATACCACCCCTGAGAAATTCCTACATCAGTACTATCCAGTGAGAAGTCCCATTCTCCAGCCAATGATATTGTAGAAGGGGTATCTTTACAAGCTGATAGACTAATTAGGGAAAAAAGTAGAATCATGTAGTAGTTGATGTTTTTCATAATCTTATTGTATGCTAAATTTATATTCTGTGTGATGATAATAGGTCTGTCCCGGTAAAAGGATTACGGACGGAAAACCGGAATAATTGACTGCATCCGGAAATCCCTGTGTTTCTAATGCAATTCCTGCATTTTTAAAATAAGGTTTACCATGCTTTCCTATATCGCTTCCATCCATAAAATAGCCGGTATAAACCTGCAACGAAGGTTGATTCGTATAAATAGATAATTTCCTTCCACTCAATTCATCGAAGAGTTCTGCAGCCAAAGATAACCCGTCTTCACTTTTCCTGTCTAAAGCAAAGGCAAGAGAAAAGCCTTTATTTTCTTTTATTTGAAACAAGTCCGATTGCATTGAATCGGATAACGGGCGGAATATCTTAAAATCCAATTCTGTTCCTTCAATAGATATATAGTTACCTGTAGGTATTAATTCTTCATCACATTCGATAATCCGGGAAGTTTCAAGCCTTAGTTTATGAGAAAGAATATCTGCCAGCTTACCTGATAAATTGAAAAATGCGTGGTTTGTAAGATTTACAGGTGTCTTTTTATCACAAACCGCCTTGCATTCCATACATAATACATTATCATTCCGGAGTGTATAACTGACTTCCACATCTACATTTCCCGGATAACCTTCCTCCCCGTCAAGAGCGCGACATGTAAAAACCACCATTTCCTCTCCCGCTTCATTCAATGCAAGCCTTCCGTTCCAATAACGGTTATGGAAGGCAAGATTTCCTCCATGTAAATGATTGGGAACCGGTTTTCCATATACGTCATTCGCAGCTAATACATATTCTTTTCCATCTAATGAAAACCGGGCATTGTTTATGCGTCCGCAAACCCGTCCGACGATAGCGCCATGATATTGTTCTTTGGCAGAGCTATATTCCTGCAGAGAATTAAATCCTAACAAAACATCATCAAAAATGCCCTGTCTATCGGAAGTACACATGCTAATCCATCGAGCTCCATAGTTGGTAAACCGGGCAACCGTTCCATTCAGATTATGCAAAGCATATAAACATCCCTGAAATCCTTTTTCTAATATAGTATTTGATAAAACATTCATATAAATCCACTTTTGTGCCTCCGATATTTAGAATTGATCTTCTCTAAATAAAAACCTTTACAGATATTGACTCAGTAAAAGTTTTTCATCATCTCCATAACACAAAGTAATAGTATATCATAGTGCCAACAAATAGATAAAAATATTATATAAATGGATTATTCTTCGATTTCACATTTACATATTGACTCTCCGTGAGACACATAGGAAACTATCGACTATAAAGTTTGTATTTCCACAAATATGTGCACTATACTCCAATTATAATCGAAAATTCTCGACTTTAACTATCCGGGATAATGTTAAAGTCATTCATGCAATCTGTTAAACAAATGGATTATTCGGTTAACAATATATCCCTAACATTTATACGTATTTTATTTCAGCTACTGCTTGGTCACCTTTAATATTGAACTCTTAAATGCGCCACGAAGAGGAAGGTCCACACCTATATTCATCAGCATATCACCACTGAACAAAGGTTCCATTCCTTCGATTTTATAGTTGGCATCCGGTTGCAATCCACGTAACCGGACTGTTCTCGAACGACGGGTTTCAGGCAGCCTGTTATTTTGATACTCTGCCAAGTTATACACAAACAAAACAGATTCTTTTCCATTTTTATTCACAAACTGAAGGACGCTCCGGTTGTTCTCATACGGAGATACCAGGCGATAATGATCGCCAAACTGAACCGTTTCCCTTATCTCCTTATAACGGGCTATTTTTTCGCGGGCAACCGCTTTCTCCTTATCTGTCCATTTTGTAATATCATAACCTACCCCCAACACACCACACATGGAAACATCAAATTTAAAATCCAACGGATAGTTTTGCTGGTGCCAGTCTTCCTGTGTTACCCAACTAATCATCGCATTGGAAGGAAAAGCATTCAGGAAGGAATATTGCATAAATATTCTATCTACCGGGTCGGTATTGTCACTGGCCCAACAGAAATCAGTACGTGCCATCATACCTAAATCCACACGGCCACCACCACTGGCACAACTTTCAAACCATACATCCGGAAACTCTTTGCGTAATGTTTCAAACAAACGATACAAATTTTCGACATACTTGATACGAACAGCACGCTGTTCTTCAACCGGGGCCGAAGGAAATCCCGGATCGGCAAGAGGTTTGTTCATATCCCACTTGATGTATTTGATATTATTCTCTCTCAGCAATGTAGAAAAACTTGTGTACAAATAATTATAAACATCCTCCCTTGCCAAATTCAACATCAACTGGTTACGTGCTTCATGACGGGTACGGTTCGGATAATGGAATACCCAGTCCGGATGAGTTCGATACAGGTCACTGTTCGGATTCACCATTTCCGGTTCAATCCAAATACCGAAATCAAGTCCCATCGCATTTATTTTATCAATCATCGGTTTCAATCCGTTCGGGAACTTATTCTTATCGACGGTCCAATCTCCCAAACCGGCATTATCTCTCACACGCCCTTTGAACCATCCGTCATCAATCACAAATACTTCCACGCCTAATTCTTTAGCTTCTTTTGCCAAAGCCAGTTGATGCTCCTCATTTACATTGAAGGTTGTTGCATACCAACTGTTATACAGAACCGGACGTATTTTGTTACGATGAGAAGGATACAAAACCTTTTCACGGGTATAAGATGCCAGATTTCGAGAAACCCCTTCCATCCCTTTTTCCGTATAACCGATAATGAATTTAGGAGTAGTAAAACTATTACCGGCTTTCAGGGTAACCGATTGGTCCCAGAAATTTATACCGCTTGTTACCTGAACTTCTCCAGTAGCATATTTCTCAAAGTCTACCCGCCAGTTTCCGCTATACTGCAAAGAGCCGAACCAAGTCTCTCCACAAGTTTCCTTTGTTTCTCCCTGTGGACGGAGGGCAAAAAAAGAAGTGCAAAAAGAGCGGAAGTCTTTCACCTGAAGCGTTTTTACCCCTTGTGTCAACAATGTTGTACTCGGCTGGTATTCGGCACCCCATATTCCGGAAAGATGAGTCAATTCATATACATTTTTGGACAGGAAGAAAGAACCGGATTGGGCATTCTCTATTTCAATCGTTTCTTTCTTTCCTGTATTTTTTATCTCAATCCATTTTTCAAGGATATCATATTCAGGCAAAACCCGGATATATTCTGTTACTGCCAATGGATAATATGTATCTTTTTGGTGAATTGCCAACACTGTATATCCCTCATTTTTATGAATCTCCGCTTTTTCATAGATAAGTTCAATATCACGGACCCTATCTTTAAAAACGGCTTCCAATACAGGAGTTGTTACTGTATTTCCTCCTCTGACTGTCACTTCCTCTCCCAACGGATATTTCAACAAATCCAAATCCTGCTTATTACTCCCAAAATAAACCATCTTTACTGTACCTCGGTCAGATACAGAAATACAATACTTGGCAGAATGGGTCTTTAATATCCAGGATTTTCCATCCTGTCCGGTTTCCACCGACTGCCCTTTAAGCCCGTTGGGAAATACGATAAGCAATAGAAACAAGCCAAATAAAAATTTCTTCATAACAACTCACTATTAATCGGTTTTCAAAATAAATCTTTACAACATTGCAGCATGAATTTGCACACCCTGATGATTATTATCCATTGCGGCAGCTTCTTCAAAATAAGATTTTGCCTTATTCATATTACCCAGCCCCAAATGGCCCAGTCCCATTAAATAGTTACAATGAATACGGTTCTTTTTATTCATATCGTCTTCCCAAATCTGCAGATCCGGAAGAGATACGGCAAAATAATCCATCTTGAATACATCGAACAGATGTTTTTCCCCATATGCAATCAAATTATTGAACCGGCTACGTGCCTCCGCTTCACGTCCTAATTTACGAAGTGCCAATCCCTGATAAAATATCTTATCCGGTTTCTGGTCATTATAATACATAGCGGCGGCTGGTTGGCTGTTGCCTACGCTGGCTGCGACAAACAAAGCTTCCGCTTCTTCTTTACGGCCTAAGCCATATAAAGCACAGGCTTTATAATAATTGAAATCATTTTCCTGGGCACCGTACAATTTCCCTTCACCCAGATTGTGGGGATACACAAAACACTCGTCAATCCACTGCAACGCTTTTTCAAATTCATTGTCATTCAATAGTTTTTTCACTATTTCCACACGTGCCAGTTGATACTGGGCAGGAACTTTGCCCTCGCCTCCTTCCCACGGATGGAATTTGCGGGCTGCAATCATTTGGACTGTTTCTTCGTAACGTCCCAATTGGTTCAACAAAGTTACATATTCCAGATATAAATCGTCGCGGGTAAATGCCACCTCCTTATTCCTTTCCAAGAAAGCCAAACGGTCGGCATGCGGACGGTTCAGGCGTTTATACAACTGGTCTAACTCCATTAGGATACGGGCATCCGTCGTATCCAAGGCAAAAGCTTTCTCTAATAGTAGAACCGCTTCTTGCTGTTTATTCAGCTTATTGAAATAAGCCAGGGATAAATTGCGAAGGACAGTGGGAAACGCCCCGTCTTGCTTGGCAGACTTTTCCCAGAGAGCGATTGCTTCCGTATATTGACGCTTATCGTACCAAAGATTTCCCAAGTAGTAGCAAGCCTTCGGAGCTCTTCCGGCAAAATCAATAACAGCCTGAAGAGCCAGAATCGCATCTAAAGCATTCGGGAAACAGCAGTCCGGCAACTGTTTTTCTGCAATCCGGATAGCCTCTTGCCCCTCATCGATACGCTCCAGTTTCAATAAGAACCAAGCCTTATAATAGTGTAATAAGGTCTGATTGGAAACGGAAGCATGTATCGCCATATCCGCCACAAAGAGCGCTTCCTCCCAACATCCGGCAGAAGCATAATCCAACGCCAATTCTTCGTAATTATGAGCTTCCTGACGCATCAAAACTATCAACGCATCCTTATCGGCTTCATTTCCGGAAATAAAATACTTCTCTAATCCGCAACCAAAATTAAAACGGTCGATGGAAAGGGAGTTTTCGATAAAAGCAAACGCCTCATCCGTACGTCCCAGACGGCGCAATATGATTGCTTTTAAATGACGTCCGCGAAGATTGTGCCAATTACGCAACAAGGATTTATCTATTTCATAAAGTGCATCCTCCCAATTTCCTTTGGCAGCAGACAACTGAGCCAGCGAATAATAACCGGCATCCTGCCAGGCCGCATTCCAACAAGCCTTATAAAAGAAATCATATGCTTCTTCCGTTTTACCCTGATACTTTAAGGAAAGCCCCAGATTATACAAAGGTTCGCCATCGTATGGGTTCGGATTCCGTTCAGTCAATGTTTTAACAGCCCGGCGAAGATAAACCTCCGCCTTTCCGAACTGCCCTTTGCGGATAAGCCACAAGCCCATAGCATTATTATTGCGTACATCATCCGGATCACGCAGCAGGGCTTCTTCATAATAATCGGTCGGAGCATAAGTCGCATGGCGATATTGTTCCAAATGAAGACCTGTCAGATAAAGTTGTTCGGTAGTACGGACCTCTTTAGGGTCAAGGGCTGCTTTAGCCGGGTCCGGCACTTCCTTTATTTCATCCGGCTCAGGTTCCCAGGAGAGTATTAATTTCCCGGAGGCTCCGTAGACTGAAACACAAATATCTTTCAAATCAGGAACAGGGACGCTTGTTTCAAAAAGATGCTCAGGTGAAATATTTTCTACCGTATCCAACACCGGAGTCCCGGCTTTCGTAACTAAAACATGCAATCCATTCTGAACAGATGTAGCAAATAGTTTCAGGCAGGCAGCATCCCCATGCGGCTCGATATTCATTAACAAATCAGAAGAAGCATTCTTTACCACACCCAGTTCCCGGTACGGCATAAAGTATTGGGTAAACGTTTTCTCCTCATACGGTTGCAACCAGGTAAAATCCGGTTGATTGTCCGTATAAACACCTGTCATCAATTCGATATACGGTCCGTCCGTATCCGTCAGGTTACGGTCCCAAGCCTGTCCGAAATCACTGTTGCCCCACGTCCACTGTTTTTTACCCGGAGAAACGTGATGGTTTGCAACGTGCAAAACGCCGGCACGGGTATCGTTTTCATATCCGCCTACAAAATTATACTTGGAACGGATCGCCATATAAGAAGTCGGTACCGGAATATTTTTATAGCGGGAAATGTCCACACCTGCCGAGTAATCCATTTTATAATAAGTCCCGGTTGCTATCGGATAACGGGATACGTCACGTTTGCCATGATCGAATACTGCATTTACATCTCCGGGGAATACGGACTGGTAATATTCATTTACAGCAACTGCCGGATTTGCCCACCAAAGAAAAGTCTGTGGTATCGGAGTGGGATTATACACCTTTCCCTGAATTTCCAGCACGGCACGTCCCGGACGCAAAGTAAAGCCAGCCATCCCTTTCTGATGGAACATACGTTCCCTTTCGCTCACCCAAACAACCGCACTGCCGTCGGCACGTTTCTCTATTGAATAATCCACCGGGAGAAAGGTACTCGGACGATGATGCTGAGGCCAGTTAAATTCGATTCCCCCCGAAATCCAAGGTCCCGTCAAGCCGACCAATGCCGGTTTGATAACATGATTATAATAGATAAAATGCCGCTTTTTCAGCTTGTCGTACGCCATTTGCACACGCCCGCCCAACTCCGGTAATATCATTACCTTGATATACTCATTCTCCAGATAAATTGCATGGTAACTTTTATCCTCGCATGTATCTTCAATCTTTTCTATCACAGGATACGGATAAACAACTCCACTACTCCCCTGATAAACTCGCTTTTCAAGAAACATAGGATTTTTTTCAGGTTTACCTATGCCATACGTCGGTAAGAGAATTTCTTCTTCCCAAACATTCACCATCTCTGCCATATTCATTCTCGTGTTATTTCGTTAATTCTTTTTCCAGTTCTTCCAATGTTTTACCTTTTGTTTCAGGAAGTTTGGCACGAATAAACAGAAAGCCTGCCAAACAAATGATCCCATACAACCAGAAAGTGCCCGAAGCTCCAACCGTTTCATTCAGTATAGGGAATGTATAAGTGAGCAGGAAACAGGCTACCCAAAGAAAAAAGGTAGAAAGTGCCATAGCGATCCCACGTATTCGTACCGGAAATATTTCAGAAAGTACCACCCAAACGACCGGTGCCAGCGACATTGCGTAACATGCTATTGCCAAAACGACCAGCAATAACATCGGCCACCCGCTCATTCCCAGAAAATAACAGGTTCCGAGAGTCGCATAAATCAGAGCTAATCCAGCCGAACCGACAAACATAAGTGTCCGTCTGCCCCATTTATCTACCGTATAGATGGCAACAAATGTGAAAATCACATTGGTAATCCCTGTTACCACAATATTCATCAATACATCGGATACGGCATAACCGGCTTCCGAAAATATCTCGTGTGCATAATTAAATATGACATTAATACCGCACCATTGTTGGAAAACAGCCAGGACAATCCCTATAACCAAGACACCCCGCACATTGGGCTGCAAAAGCGAACGCCAATTCGCACTTTCCTCTTTTCTATCGGTCAACTGACCTAATTCCGCCAATGTCTGTTGTGCATATTCGTTGCCACCTACACGGGCCAGAATCTTACCTGCTTCCATCGGTTGTCCCATCGTTGCCAACCAGCGGGGACTTTCCGGAATAACAAAAGACAAAATAAAAAACAAACCGGCCGGAACCAGCTCCGCCCAAAACATCCAGCGCCAGGCCCATTCAATACTTTTTGCACTCAGGCTTTCCGTACCCGAAGAAAAATACTCCCCTATCTGCCAGTTTGCCAACTGCGCCATCAAAATCCCCAACACAATGGTCAATTGATTCAGGGAAACAAATTTCCCCCTGACTGCAGCAGGAGAAACTTCTGCTATATATACCGGAGAAACATTCGATGCGATTCCGATTCCGAAACCTCCTACAATCCGATAAATCACAAACCAGGAAAAACTATCCACAGCACCCGTTCCAATAGCTGATGCCACAAACAGGAAAGAAGCTATAACCAACATCTTTTTACGCCCGTAGCGATCGCTCCAAGCCCCGGAAAGCAATGCTCCTGCCAGGCAACCAATCAATGCACTACTCATTGCCCAACCACGCAAAGCAGCTGAACCCTCTAAACTAAAAAACGGCTCATAGAATATTTTAGCTCCTCCAATCACCACCCAGTCGTAACCGAATAATAATCCTCCCATGGCTGAAACCAGGCAGATTAATAATAAATAGGTCGTTGTTTGTTTCATCACAATAATGTATTTAAGATATGCTGCAAAGTAAATAGCTTCCGGAATAAAAATAAATAGATAAAAGATTTATGAAGATGGACTATATTTCGATTTTAATTGTATGTTTGTCCTATTCTTAAGTCTACAGATATGATAAAACGAAAAGACGGATTCAGCGGCGAACGGGCGCTCGTACTTCCCCAATCAATCGTACAGGAGATGGAAAATGACCCGTTCTCATCCATTCTTCACATTACGGATATCGGTTATTACCCGAAAGCATGGCATCATTTCAGGGAGCGAAAAGAGCCTATCAGCCAATTTGTGTTCATTTATTGTATGGAAGGCGCAGGTTGGTACAAGATTGGTGAACATGAATATGCCGTCACTGCCAATCAATATTTTATCTTACCGGCAGGAGTCGGACATTCGTACGGAGCGGACGAAAATGATCCATGGACTATTTACTGGATTCATTTCAAAGGGAAACTGGCATCCCATTTCGGAAAACTCTCCACCAGGCCTATAGAAATCAAGCCAGGCATCAATTCCCGCATCAGCAACCGTATCGACTTATTCGAAGAAATATTCCGGACACTGGAGATGGGATACAGCCACGAGAACCTGCTATATGCCTGTTCCATCTTCTACCATTATCTGGGCACGCTCCGTTACCTGCAACAATACCGGGACGTGGCACGCAACGAAGAACAGAAGAACGATATTGTAACGGCCGCCATCCATTTCATGCGGGAGAATATCGAAAAAAAGCTGACCCTACAGGAAATAGCGGAACACACCGGATACTCATCCTCACACTTCTCCGTCCTGTTCAGCAAACGGACCGGATATGCCCCTCTGGCCTATTTCAACCAGCTAAAGATTCAAAAAGCTTGCCAACTGCTGGACTTTACCGATATGAAAATAAACCAGATCTGCTATAAGATAGGAATAGAAGACACCTACTATTTCTCACGCTTATTCAGCAAAATAATGGAGATGTCGCCCCGGGAATATAAAAAGATGAAGAAAGGATGAAAGTTCATTCATCAAATAATCTATTTTTCATACATTTACGAACTTCTTTCATTCCTTAAATGATCATAAATACAGAAAGCCATGCAAAGACGGAACTTCTTTAAATCCATCGCACTGGGCGGCGTAACGGCTGCATTCTCCCCCATCGTTAAAGCTGCCGCACCGGAGAAACCAGCTCCGGAAAAGCCTGAAACCAACATCAAGGATGCCCTTGCCATTCCCCGTACAGAAGACTCCATGCCGGGAAAATATCCGGGTAAAGTCATTAAAACCTTCCACCCGGAAAGTATCGTCGATGGCAAGCCTTCCGATACGGTTGCTTACGAAATGCTTAAGACATCCATGCTTCGACTGACCGGAAAAAGCAATCTGAAAGACGCCTGGCTGGCATTTGTAACGCCTGAAGATATCATCGGATTAAAAGTAAACCCGATAGCCGGAAAGCTGCTCTCTACCTCGCATGCCGTCACGCAAGCCATTATCCGGCAATTGGAGGAGGCGGGAATCTCCCGCAACCGGCTTGTTATCTGGGACCGCCGTGAAGCCGACCTGAAAGAATCCGGCTTTATTGCCGACCGATACCCCGGCATCCGGATTACCGGTACCGAATACCAGGACGAAAACGGCAGCTACATCAATGCCGAAGGCAAATTCTACAGTGAAGACCGGATAGACAAGGGACAATCTTATTACGTAGACCTGGAAGGCGAATATGACGCCTATACCATGCCTTATATGATAAATGGCGGCAAACACTCTTATTTCACTAAAATATGCACGGAGGAGATTACTAAAATCATCAACGTGCCTGTCGTTAAAAATGCTGGTACCACGATTACAGTCTGCATGAAGAACCTCGCTTTCGGTTCCATTTCCAATACGGCACGCCTGCATGGTGCCATGTGGCATAACACATGTGCCGAGGTTTGTGCCTTTCCTCCACTCCGTGATAAAGTCGTGCTGAATATTGCCGATGGGCTGACAGGATGTTTTGATGGCGGCCCTTCTGCTAATCCGCAGTTTATTTGCCATTACAACACTCTTATTGTAGGTTCCGACCCGGTTGCGGTAGACCGTATCTGCTACGACCTTGTCATTGCCAAACGTATGGAAGAAGGGATACAGCAGGAAGAAAAAGCCGGAGCACGTGCCTTTATGGAACTTGCCCAGAAACTGGATTTAGGCATTGCGGATAAAGATAAAATCGAACTGACGGAAATAAACTTACAGGCATGAAACATTTCTTATTAGGGCTGGTACTTCTATTGTGTGCTCCGGTATACCTGCCAGCCCAGGAACCGGAAGTAAAACGTGAACGTACATTCACCGGGGCTGGATTATACGGTTTTATGAATGGTGGAGCCGACCAGTTCCTCGAATACGGAGTCAGTAAATTAGTGACCCGCGACATCGTATATCAGGGGGAAGAGTATACCATCGATATTTACGACATGCCAACCCCCGAGGATGCGTTCGGTATCTATTCCTTGCATATCTTCAAATGCTCGCGGGCGGACATGCAGGGATGTATCGATTGCCTTTCCCCTTACCAATTACAGGCTGTGGCTGGCAACCGGTATATCTCCATAGTATTCCCCTCCGGTTCGGATGCCGCCAAAAGTAAAGTGGATGAGCTTATCCGTATCTACGCACCAATGGACGGAAAAGACAATCCCCGGGTACCGGAAGCATTAGGATTGACTCCTCCCTATTCCGGCAAACTGAAGCTATTACGGGGACCGATTTCCGTTTCAGGAGTCAGCACCTCCCTTTCCCAACTACTGAAAGATATTGCTTATACAGGAGTATGGTTTATAGCAGAAAAACCCGCCAACAGCTATAAAGCATTGATTTGCGTGAAAGAAGAAAAAGAGGTCGAAAAGCTAAAAGAAAAAATACCGGCATCCGATATTTTCTCGTCCGGCGATACATTCCTGTATCTGCAAGGAAAGGAGACGGAAAAGGAAGAAGAGGACGACCACGGGGGATTCGGGTTTTGACAATTTTATCATTTGGAGCTTTCTCCTATGCGCCCTTTCTTTGTATCGGCACGTTCCACAATAAACCCGGCAGCCGTATTTCCATGAAAAGTCAAAGCCGTGATAAAACCTCCATCACATAATTGCGTCGTTGGCGGGAAATGCTGACGGAAGAGCCGTCTTTCATCCGGATATACCCGCCGTCCGATTTGATGAAGCTTTTTATCTCGTCGAGGTTTATCAGGTGGGATTGGTGTACACGTAGGAAGTTGTAGGGGGTCAGCAGTTCGTCGAATTCCTTGAGTGTTTTAGAGACAATCAGCTTTTCCCCGGATTTCAGGTAGAAGGTCGTGTAGTTGCTTTCCGACTCGCAACGGACAATGGAGCCAATCTCCACAAACTCTATCTTATCGGCAACCGACAGCGCTATTTTCTTCTGCTTGTCCAAGGTGCGGGTATTCTGCAACAGGTTCTGCATCCGTTTATTTTCCTGTTTACGGAGGATAATCTGCACGGCTTTCTCCACTGCATGAATCAATTCAGCTGAATCGAGCGGTTTCAGCAGGTAATCGAGCGCACTGAAACGGATGGCCTGAATGGCATAGCTGTCGTAGGCCGTCACAAAAATAACTTCAAAAGAGATGTCCCGGAGACTTTCCAGCAGGGAGAATCCGGTATCGCCACCCAGCCGGATATCCAGAAAAAGGATATCCGGTTTTGTTTCGGGCAGAAGGATACGGGCTTCCGCAACAGAGCTGCAAATAGCTACTATTTTAATCTGCGGACAACAGGTTCCGAGCATGCGGAGCAAATTCTCGCGGTTTGCCTGTTCGTCTTCTACAATTGCTGCGGTCAGTTTCGTATCCATAGTTTCATCTTATAAAGGGATGGATAAGCGGACGTGGCAACCGGATACAGACTCTTTCTCCTGCCTGTTCTCGATTGTAATGCCGATTTCCGTATTATACAATGTTTTCAATATCTCGAATTGGCTGGTAATCGCACGGATGCCGAAACCCTCGTCTGCCTTGGCATCGAACCCGGGGCCGTCGTCCGTTATGTCAATCACCAGCAACTGGTTTTGCAAAGATAAGCGAATTGTGATTTCCCCCTTGCCCTGCGGCGCAATTCCGTGCTTTACGGCATTCTCCACAAACGGTTGTATCAGCATTCCCGGAATCTCCACCACATCCGGTTCGATATTGCTGCCGACCGTCAGCGAGTAAGAAAAGGGGACGCGGAGTTGTTCCAGCTTCAAATACAACTGCAATTGTTCGATTTCATCGGACAGGGTAACCAGTTTCTTTTCCGAGGTGGCCAGCACTTTCCTGAGCAGGCGCGAGAAGTCTATCAGGTATTCGTTGGCCTCTTCGTTTGCCGAGCGGTTAATCAGGTTCTGGATGGAGCTCAGAGCATTAAAGATGAAATGCGGGTTCATCTGCGAGCGGATGGCACGGAGTTCGAGTTCGCTGATATGGCGGCGGCGTTGCTCCCGCTTCTGCCTGTTTTTCGTCCGCATGTAGTAGACAATACCGATAAGGACACAAACCAGCAGCGACCCTAAAACGCCTTCCTTGAACCCTTTCATAAAATCGCCGGACGAATCATCTTCCAAATCCTTTTGTACCAGCCCGAGGATTGGTTTTATGTTCAAATCGCCGAACCTCCGGTAAAGGATTGTGCCGTCTTCGCGCATCAGGACGGTAAGGGGACCGGTACCCAGTTTATAATTCAAGTACCGTTTCTGTTCTTCGGGAATCGCTTTGTAGGGCTTCACCCGTTCGGTGTTCTGAGGGGAGAAACGCGCATACATTTCGAGTTTCACGGTAGATGCCAGCCCTTCTTTTTTGAGCAGTTGCTGCAAATCGAGGGCATTCTGGAGGTTCGGAATACTAAGCCCGTTGCCGGTCGATAAAAACAGCAGGATGTATTTCCGGTCGCTCCCCTTCACCAGAGGCAGGCTGTCGGCTATCATAAGACCGGATTCGCGGATGTTCTTTCCGGATTCGAAAGGAGCCAGCTTGTCGTACAGGTTCCTCAACCTGTTTGTCAGGGATGTATCCGGACAGGAGGCGATGAAATCGTTATAATCGTCTTCCAGCTCATAGAACATCTTTTCGCCCGTCAGTTCCATCAGGTTTACTACACTGACCAGATATTTAGGATAACCGGAGAAGATTTGCTTGTTTAGCCCGTAATCTTCCTGCGGGGTCAGTTTTTTCTGCTTGTTCAGGCTCAGGTTGTCCGCTTTGAGTTCCTGTTTTTTATAGGCTGCATAGGTATAGAGGAAATAGCCGTAATGCGCAGCACCCATATTTTTCAACTCGTATGCATAATCGATAAGCGGATTGAGCGATGCAAAGCAAGGAGCTTGCCAGTCGGGTAAACCGCTTTTCAGCCAGATATCCTTGTTGGCGGCTTGCATGTATTGGCGCAGGACGAATGCGGCTTGCAGATACTGTTCATTGATTTCGAACGTCCTTCGCCAATACGGGTCCATCTTCCCGGAATCTTCCTTCAGGGCGGTCCGGAAAAGGGTTTCGCGCTGCTGAAAGGCTTCTTTGAACTGTTCGGGGGAAGAGAGGTCGAACTCGAAGAGGTTGCCGAATTGCGGCAAACCGTAGCGCAAGTTGTTTTGCTCGCAGCCTCGTCCAAGGAAACGGGTGACGTGCGCTTCTTCAAAAGCTTTCTGGTCTTGTGTAATGCAATCGCCCGGAGTAAGCAGCATGGTCGTATATTTGCCCACTTCGTATTCGGTCGGATAAGGGATAAACAGTTTCTTATGGACGGTTACGTTCTTACCGGTTTCGAGGTTGAAGAAGCTACAGGTAAATTCCGTATTCGGAGGCAGTGCGAACGAGGCCTCGATAACCCGTGCTTCCGACGTGAGTTGGATGGTTCCGTCGTTCTTCCATCCGGTCAGCAGGCCTTTCGCTACCGGGATAAGTAGTTCGGATAGGTTTACCGAGTCGCGGACGGTTGTTTCGGGATAGGCGGACAATCCTTCCTGCCTCACTCCGAAGGGGACATAGACTTTCGAATAGGAAAAAGAGGTGTTCGCATTGTCGACGGTAAGCGCGTTCCGGCTTTTCCGGTCGTAGGTGACGCGCAAGACTGGTTTATCCGGCACACTACCCTCGATAGCGAAGTCTTGTCGGTAGCGGCTGTCAAAATAGTAAAAGCCCGGCTTTGCGTTGTCGTTCCGGCAGTCGTACAGGTTCTTGAGGGTGTAGTCGATGGTCAGGGCATCGGCATTTACATCTGCCACGGTAGCCTGAAAGATAACTCTCCGGATGTTCTCAACCCGCCAAGGCAGTTCCTCCCGCAGCCCCGGAGCGATGTAGGGATAGTAGTGGACGGACTCGATGGCTACCCTGTCGCCCTTTTTCAGGGAGTCTGGCGTATACGGAGCGGACGTTTCCGCGAAACCGCTTTGCACCAGAAAAAGAAGAAATAGTAAGCATACTGTTTTCATACCTGTAAAAATAAGATGAATAATTTAATTACCTTCCGAAAGTATCTTATAAAGGCTGAATGGCTGTATGTAAATGAGCGGATAGCGGTTTTGGATGAGTATTCCCTCTTCCGTCGACAGTAGACGCCGAGGCGCGTCGATGATAAACGCCGGGCGCCGTCGACAACAGACGCCGAGCGCCGTCTACGGTAGACGCAGGGCGGTGTCGATGGTAGACGCAGATATTAGAGAGATGTACCAAATCTATATATATATTAGGGAACGCAGACTACGCAGACAGAGCGCAGATTTACGCAGACCATATTTTTTCAATAAAGAATCTGCGTAAATCTGCGTGTTCTGCGTCATCAGCGTTCCCTAATAGCTTTTTGACAAAACCTCCTAAAAAATATATTTATATAGTGGGTTGCCTTATAACTCTTCCGGCTTCTCGCCATCGCCAACCATCAATGTGAATGGGTAGACAAGGGTACGCGGCTCTTTCAATAAAGTGGTGGAGTTGCTATACCAGGTTTCGAGTTCCAAACTGTAGCGTCCGTTCCCCAGTGAGGCAGGAAGGGTAAACATCAGGCGGCTCGGGTCGTTGATACCGAAGGTGGTGATGGTGGCGGCTACTGCCTGTGTGCTTTCCTTAATCAGTTTAAGCGTACCGGTTCCTGTGCCGTCGGCATTGACACATTTGATTTTAGAACCTGTAACGTCCAGCATACCGCCCGGAGTGATGGTGCCGTCGGTCAAGCCCGTGGTCACGTCTTTTACAAGGCTGATACGTGCGCCTCCCAGGTTCTTCACGTTCCCCGAAAACTCAGGGGTCACCTTTGCCACCTCGGCACGCATGGCTACCGAAGGGGCCACATTTACTATACATTTGTTGATTTCCGGGTTTATCGCTCCCGTAGTGCCGATAAGCAGTCCGGTGATGGAAGGCGAATACAAAGCCGAACCGGTTACCACCGTATTGCCCTGACAGACCAGTTGGCGGATTTTCTCGTCTACCAGATTGCAGATATTCACAATCGTTTCCGGGCGGTATTCCGTACGTTCCGCAGCGATGGCATTAGCCACGCCTTCGATAGTGAACGACTTGAGTGTTTTCACTTTTGCAATGTAATCTTCTTTCACGTCCTTTGTCATTGTGTACTCTTCAAGGTCAAAGAACCATTTGTAGTTTGCTGCCATAAGATGGGGCTTTTAATGATTAATTTGTATTTGTTGATGGGAAATTGTCGTTCCCCAAATAAAGAATCAAATAAATTGAATGAAACGGGTGGGGCAGGCAATGCACCTGCCTATTCTTTGATACACCGAACGGAGAAGCCGTTCGCCCTGTCGTACCTAAACTGGAACAACTTAGCACCGCTCAACTCCACGCCATGAACATCCGTACTACCGGACGGCACTGACGACGACCAGTAGTTGCCGAGGGAACCCTGATTGTTGGACAAACCGTCACCGCGGTTCCGATAGCCCGCAGCAGGTAAAATAAGCAAGGGGTAACCACTCTCTGCATTCACTTTAAA
The DNA here is from genome assembly GCA_019417325.1 of Parabacteroides sp. Classification (GTDB taxonomy): domain Bacteria; phylum Bacteroidota; class Bacteroidia; order Bacteroidales; family Tannerellaceae; genus Parabacteroides. Next base: position 197,892 of record DXVO01000034.1, read on the forward strand.
GAGACCGCCACTACCATCCCACTCTGTCGCATTACCAATAGACCACAATTCATCAATTGTCGGTACACGGTAACCTGGGGGGCAAGGGTCATTTACACCTTTACTGCTATTGTTCCATAAACTGTTATTTTGAGGGGTCAACCAGTCTATTGGGCCACTGGAAACTTTATAAAATATATTGTTATTGGGTTTGGAATTACTTATAGGACCGGAAGCCATAGAAGCACTATGGTTCGTGGCATCCTGACGTCCCCACTGGTAAAGATTCCCGGTGCCTTCTACTTTCATATCCTTCCCGTCATTCGCCTGTGCCACACGGGTAGCTCCACAATTGAAAGGCGCCCAATAGCAATCCCCCTTTTTGATGGCGGTATAATAAGGAACCACCCCCCCGTTTGTCGGATAGCCGAAGTAAGAAGCTCCACGCCAAATAGTATAAGTATCTATATTTTTCCCATTCTGTTTGATACTAACCGAAGCCTTATGCAGTTGGTATTCCGGGTCATCACCCTCCGAACCATTTACTATGATATCAAAGGTGAATTTCCGACGGTTGTTTACGATTTCCACGTCGGTTCGCATCTTAGATTCAGCTAACCATGTGTTACCATTATTGGCTGACGTACAATAATCCGTATCATAATCAATCGACAATTCCGGGGTAAACTGGGTAAACATGCTGTAATAAGACATGGTCAGAGTCTTTCCGGTAGTTGCCACACGATAGCCTTTCGATGCGTCATGCCCGGTCGTTTCGTAACCGGAAAGAGGAGTTGCCAACCAGGCATCCGCTTCTGTAAAGTTTACCGTTACTTCGGCTGTCTTGCTGTTATCCGTCTTATTCTTAATCGTAACCGTTTGTGCGGAAGGCAATACATCTGGGAAATTCTCTTTGGAAGGATTCAGTTCTATAACATAGGAGAAGCCTGTTTTATCGGAACTCATTGTTTTGTAAGTCAACCATTCGGGACCTTCTATCGTGGAACCTCCAAAACATGTTCCGGTGATTGTCAGTGTAGGAACGGTATTATCCGCTCCGGCATGAAGGGTGACAGAAGAAGGGGATGTTAAAGAGGGTTCTCCAGGTGCGGGCTCCACTATCACTGTTTCTTCCTCACTGCTCATGCTATTTATAAAACGAAGGACGGCTTTCGGATAGTCATCCTTGTCGTAACCCTCTTTTACAGATACGGTATATTGATAACCGGAAACGGAAGCCTTTGTAACAGGAGTCGCTGCGCTTACTTCCAGCCAGTCACATTGCTGGGCGGCAACGCTACCGGAATAACTTTTCTGCAATTCCGGCTCGCCGCTTGTGCCGACTTCTATCGTAAAGCCGTCGCCCCCTTTTAAGGTACTCATTGTTACAATACGGGTATCGGAATTATAGGTTATCTTATCTTTCAGGGCATCCGGGATAGTAATATTTACCCCACCGCCGCCTGTGCCTGCATTCGGGTCGTAGTCGTCCAGACTGCCGCCTTCGTCCCATTCGGCTACATCCAGTGTAAAGTCCAGGTGGTATTCGTCCGCTTTTGTGATACCGATGGTGTACCGGTGGTTATTGTTTATTTCCAGTGCAACCTCCCCACCGTCAGCCGTTTGCTGGATAAACGGTATCTGATAGGAGACTTCTTTCGCCTCTGTTTTATTTACCCGGTAGGTACCGTTCAGAATCAGGTAGCCTTTATCTTCCAACGGGCTGGGATAGCTATAGAATGCAGATACTTGCAAGCCTTCATTGGCTTTCTCACCCTCAAATGCGCATGCCGGGTAAGTAATTAACTCCCCGTCTGCGGCAGGGATAGTTCCATACACCTTTGCAGGGAAGAAAGTAGTTCCTTTCCGCCCGTTTCCCATCGAGATAGATTCCAGATGGAATTTGGAATCCTTCTCTATATTACTTACATCGAAACGAGCCATTGTACGGGTCAGCTTAAAACCAACCTGTACACGGGCAGAAGAACTAAAGTCTGTCAAGTCGATAGGGGTTGTTTGTGCACCGGTCATCGGAAGAGGTAAACCTAATGCCTCGGAGGCTGTTGTTAATAATGGGGAATGGTATTTGCAGAAGTCTTTTTCCGAAGGGGTTCCGTCTGTCAGGACACCTGTTTTCATATCATAAGTAAGCGGGGCGAAATAGGTATCGGCTACAGGGGTACCGTCTGTAGGATTCATCAGTTCCGTTTGGTTGGCGATGCAGTAGAGACGGACAAACAAGCCTTTTTGGAGTTCCAGCAAGGCGGTAGTCGTAGCATTGTCAACACTCGGTGTAAGGTCTAATTCTTTTGCCCCGGCGGGTAGTGCCGAACCGTCCTGCCGATAGGAGAACCGTTCGCGGAAAGTATACCCATCGCCTTCGGCTTTTGCTCCGAATACATAGATATCCAGTGTCGCGATTTCGTTTTCCGCTTCGGTGGCAATGGGAGCATCGGCTTTCGTTTCCGCCTTCGTCTCCGCTTTAGTAGTTTTCACCGTGAGTTTGTTCTTAAAGGAAATAAGCACCTCACGTCTGTTTGCACTGTCCGCTTCATCCGTAGATGTTCGGTCTGTCTTGTCCGATTCCGATGTACAGGAGGCAAGCAGCACGGCAGCAAGCAGATATACGCTTGCTGCGAGTGCCTGTACCGGTCTGATTGAGGGACATAGACCTTGTAGTTTCGTTTTCATATCCATATATTACTAATTGTTTGTGTTTGTCAGTACCCTATTTATGTATGCAGATTGACGCAGATTTCATTTTCTGACGCGGATGACGCAGATAAACGCGGATTAAATACAGAAAACAGCCCATCAACAATTGTTGGATTTCTCTCTTTTCTCTTAATCCGCGTGATTCGCGTAAATCCGCGTCTAAAATTATTACGTCCGATTATTAGCCTCCGCGTCAGTTATTTCATCATCCACAATAAAAATCTGTGAGTTCTATAAAGACTGCGTCAAAAATTAGGATTGATTAAAATATATCGTGACGCGAAAGCTGTTGCAAATCATATATTCTCAGGAATCCGGTGTGTTTCTATAAGCAATAAGTCTTAAAAATCAAAGGATTAAGCAGTTAATATGTGGTAATATCTTTATATATTTGTTCCGCTTGACGCAGTCTTTATAGAACTATTCAATTTCTTTTTAACGTATACCTTATCCCCAACAAAAAATCGGCACACCCCTAAGTATCCTTAGAAGATGTGCCGACTTTTAGAAAGAAAATCGATAAGAGGACTTTATCAGTGCCTCTTCCTATTTACTTAACCAATTTCAATTCATTAATTAAACGAGGACATTTACCCCATTTGTCAATCATATAAAGTACATAACGGATATCTACGCTGATGGTACGCTGCAAATCCGGTTCGAAGGCAATATCACCACTCATCGCTTCCCAGTTTCCGTCGAAAGCAAGACCGATAAGGCGGGCATTCTTATCGAATACCGGGCTACCGGAGTTACCGCCGGTAATATCATTGTTGGATAAGAAGCAAAGCTGCAAGTCGCCTTTTTCGTTGGCATACTGTCCGAAATCTTTACTACGGAGCAATTCAAGGATTTCCGGTTGTACCCAGAACTCATCGCTTTCGGGATTTTCTTTCTCAAAGACTCCTTTTTGTGTCGTATAATAATCGTACCATGCTGCATCATAAGGACGGTAACCGCCTACAGAACCGTAGCTCAGACGCATGGTGAAGTTTGCATCGGAAGCCAACGCTTTTTCAGGATACATTTCCTTCAAACCGGCAAAATACAGACGTTCGCCTTTTTCAATATCGTAGTAAGCATCCCCTGTCATCTGTTGCAGTTCGAAGATTGAAATCAGGGCGGACAGGCTTAATTCGGCTGCCGGGTCTTTTTTCAGCTTCGCATACAATTTCGGGTCTTTCAGCATCTTGGCAACGTTATCGTAGGAAAGGACGCCTGTCTTCTTGAATACATCAGCGGCATATTTATCATAATCACCTTTGTATTTCTTGTCTACTTTTGCGTAGATGTCCGGCAAATGCTCGGCAGGAACACGTTCTTTTACGACTTTCATCATGGCTGCCAACACTTTCTGGTCGAGAGTCGGTTCATAGTCTTTGTAGAAGTCTTTCAGCGGGCCTTCCAGGAATTCATCGATTTCTTCAGGTTTGGAGCCTTTCACATCTACGCTCTGTATCATACGTGCCAAGCGAACGATTTCCGCTCCGCTCATAAAGGCTTCGCCCAGATAAGTAGCGATTTTTCTGTATTCGTTGGTCGAGGTATAGCCTTTTTCAAGCAGGCCTAACACTTCACCGTATTTTTCCTGACGTGCCGGGTTTTGTGCCACCCAGGCAGCGAAGTCGGCTTCTTCCTTGCGTTTGCGGTCTACCACATCCAGATTGGCAAGCCCTTTGTTCATACCGATGGAGTTCTTCCAGTAATTGGAACTGCCTGCATATTTAGAGGCATATTTGATACGAACCGCATCGCTGGCAAGCATGGCGTCTTTCCAGATAGCCTGTTTGATGCCGCGCACTTCGATACGAGGCTTGTTGCTATCCTCGATACGTTGCTGCACACCCCATGAACACAAATAGCGATCTGTGCTTCCCGGGAAACCGATTGTCATAGCGTAATCTTTATCCTTATAGCCCTGCAAAGAAACTTCCGCTACATATTTAGGAGTATAGGGCTTGTTATCCTTGCTGTATTCGGCAGGCTGGTTGTTTGCATCGGCATAGACACGGAATACGGAAAAGTCTCCCGTATGACGCGGCCACATCCAGTTGTCGGTATCGCCGCCGAACTTACCTACAGAACTGGGCGGGGCAAATACCATACGGACATCCCTGAATACATCATAAACGACCAGGAAGTATTTATTATTGTTGTAGAACGGGATGACATCGGCTGCACGGAATTCGTTGTTTCCGATGGAATCGGCAATGACGCGTCCGATAGAATCGGCTGCTGCCAGGCGTTTATGTTCTTCTTTAATGGAACCTATTTCCGAGTTGATACGGTCACTTACATCTACCGTTTCGCGAAGATAGCGGACTTTCAACCCCGGAACGGGAAGTTCCTCTTCTTTTGTCTGGGAAACGAAACCATTCTTCAAATAGTCGTGTTCCACACTACTCAATTGCTGGATAGAACCGAAGCCACAGTGGTGGTTGGTAAAGATTAAACCTTCATTGGAGACGGTAATACCTGTACATCCGCCGCCGAATATAACCACGGCATTCGCCACACAAGGGTCTGTTTCACTGTAGAGTTGCTCGTAGGAAGGGGTAAATCCCAGTTCTTTCATCCTTTCGAGATTCTGTTTGTTTAATTCCTTCAGCACCCACATGCCCTCATCGGCATGAACTTGTCCGACAGCTATCAAGCATAGCGCAACTGCCCACAACCTTTTCTTTAAATTCATTCTTTCTCTGATTATTCTATTATTAACTTGATACTCTTTGTTTCTATACGGGCAGCCAGCCATTCTTTGATTTTCTTCTGCTCCGTTTCATGCACTTTCGTTTTACTCTTTAAATAGACTAACATCACCATGTCCGGTTTAATGCTGTCGGTACTCATTAAATAAGTCCGGGATAAAGAAGCCTCTTGCACGAAGGGGAAAAGGACTTTTATTTCCGGTATCAGTTCTGTGGTCAGGCGGTCATAGCCCTGATAAATATCCAGGTTCCTTTTCAGGGAATCTATCTGGATGGCCTGGTTACGCAAAACTTCCTCGCTGTTTTTATACAGGTCTTTCATCAACAGGCTTTTCAGCTCATTAATATCGGTTTCCTGACCGAATCCTTGCTGTACGACCAAGGAGACATCTTTCAATCCGTATTTAGGCAACTTGACGCGGGCATTATCAATCATTGTTTCGGGCACATTCTCCCCTATCAGTACAACCCGTATTTCCCTTTTATCGCTGGTATCGGTTATCACCTTATTCAATACCTGCGTATTCGGGAAGTTAAGTTCTTCCACCACAAAATGGGAGGCACGCGTATTAAAATAGCTGCTTCGTATCAAGTTATAACTTAAAAAGATACTGGGTACTATCGTGAAGAATACAATTATACCGACATACCGGCTTACAATCTTTTCCCTTTGTTTATCCAAGAATACCTTCTTCGGATATTTCAACACACGAACCACCAGATAGGTAGCCAGACTGATAAACACGGAATTGATAAAGAAAAGGTAAAGCGCTCCGAAGAAATAATACATATTCCCGCTTGCCAAACCGAAACCTGCCGTACAAAGAGGAGGCATCAATGCGGTAGCGATTGCCACACCCGGAATAACGTTTCCCTTGCTCTTTGTCGAACTGGCTACAATTCCCGCCAATCCGCCGAAGAATGCAATTAATACATCATATACCGTAGGCTGTGTACGGGCAAGAAGTTCGCTCTGTGCCTCACTGATGGGAGAAATCAAAAAGAAAAGAGTGGAAGTAATAATGCTGAAAACGGTTGCGGTTGCGAAATTACGGAAGGACCGCTTAATCAAATCAAAATCAAATATTCCCAGCCCCAGACCGAAGCCCATAATCGGTCCCATCAAAGGAGAAATAAGCATGGCACCGATAATCACCGCGGTCGAATTGGTATTCAATCCCAGAGAAGCAACAAACGTTGCAAAAATGAGAACCCAAAGGTTCGTACCTTTAAATTCAATCCCTTTCTTTATGGATTCGATCGTTTCAAGTTCATCTTCTTTCTCTTGGCGAACATCAAAATTACGAACGAAGAAATCTTTGATTTGCCTGTGCAGCAACCCGTTTTCCATCTTAACTTCTCTATTTAATAATACCTGTTTCTAAGGCTTTACGCATCCATTGTCTAAACTGCACAAAGATAGAAATAGTATTGCGAAATAAAAAATAAGAAGAGTCAATGAAATATCCTCGAGACAACTCTCTTCATCATTGAAATTCACTATCTTTGCTCAATTTCAAACTCAACCGTTGTAAAAAATTATGAATAACAAAAATAGCTACTTTATCATATTTGCAATTTTCTTACTGCTTTCTTTTGCCGTTATTGCCAATGCAACTACAAAAGATTCCCTCCAAATTGCATTAAAAGCAGCTACTTCCATCTCCACCAAATTGGAGACATTAACAAACCTGATGGACCTGTCCCGGCAGGAAGAACAAATAGATTACGCCAAACAACTATACCACGAAGCATTAAAACAAAACAACGATTATTATAAAGAAGCGGCTTTAACCGAAATCCTGCGATATTATGTAAACAAAGATATTAAAGATAGCGCCAACGTTTACCTCAGCAAAGCAGAACAGGACTTAAAAGGAAAAAATAGGGATTTCCTTATTACCTATATGAAAACAATCATGGACACCCGCGTAATGTATTACACACAGGGAGAAGACAGGAAACGTATTATTGAAAACTACCGGATTAAACTGGAAACCGAGAAGAATTTATCCGTTCTCGAAAAAATGTCTATCAATTACCTGCTCGGTATGGTCTATACCAATTATGTAGAGCCGGGAAAAGAAAAAGAATACTATGAAAAATCCTGCCGGTTCTTTAATAACCTGATAACTTTATCAGATAATATCCCACTGGAATATTCTTACCTGTTCCGTTTAAATCCGTTCAATATCCTTTCCCTAATGAGTCCCGATACAAAAACACAGACTGAATATGCACTCCGGTACTTAAATATGCAAAAAGAATATGCCGCTACAAAAGAGATGAAAAAACGTCCCTACGTTACCAAAAGACATTTACTGAATGCATATTCCGTATTGGCACTTTCAGCTCCGGTGCTGGGTTCGGATATCGCAACCTCCTACTATCGCACATTTATGGACCTGAATAAAAATTATCCGGAAGATGCAGCTTTCTCCAAAGAATACGACCGCTATTTCACTTCACTCAACTATTATAAGTCCATACGTAAATTCAAGGAGGCGGCAGATTATTGCGATTCTGTGATTTATTACTTCCGCAATAATGACCTGAATCATGACCTTACGGATAATATAGTCATCACCCTGAAAGAGAAAACAGACTTCCTGGATAGTGTCCAAATGTATAAAGAAGCACTTTATACCCATAAAGAGTATGCCGCTCTATTAGATTCTGTCCGTCTCAAGAATATGGAAAACCGGGTGGAAGATCTTGAAATTAAAAAAAATGTAGACGAATTGGTTATCGAGAAAAAAGCTTTGGAGCTGGATTTACATAAAAGCCGTGCACAACTATATCTCTTTCTGGCGTTGTTTATTCTTGCCGTTTGTGCAGCTATCTATGTATTCTTCCGTCTCGACAAAATCAAAAATCTCTATAAAAAGCTACAGGAATCGAACCGACAGGTCTTAATAGCCAGTGAAAAAGCACAGGAAAGTGAACGGATGAAGAATGCCTTTATCAAAAATATATGCCATGAAGTCCGCACGCCATTAAATGCAATCAACGGATTTGCGGAATTAATTACAAACGAAGACCTGGATAATGAAGAAAAGCAGGAATTCAGTAAGATTATAAATACAAACTGTACGCTTATCACTTCCATGATGAATGATATCCTGATAATAGCCCGGCTGGATAGCAGTAGCGAAGAGCTTCCTCTCGAACCGGCTCATATCGGACAACTCTGCCGCCACGAAATGGACCAGTTGATGCTTATACAGAAAAAAGAAGGTATCACCTATAAGTTGGAAGGAGACGAGAACCTGGATTTGATTTACACAAACCCGACTTATTTCAACCAGATTATCTCGCATTTATTGGACAATGCCAATAAATTCACCGAACAGGGAGAGATAACTTTAGCTTATTATCCGGATGAGAATAAAAATTTTATGCATATAACCGTAACAGATACAGGCTGCGGTATCCCGGCAGAAAAAGCAGAATGGATATTCGATCGTTTTACCAAAAATGATGATTTCAGCCAGGGAACCGGATTGGGACTTTACCTCTGCCGCATTATTGCCGAACGTTTAAACGGAACTATTTTTGTAGATACAAAATATACCGCCGGAGCACGTTTCGTGCTGACTCTTCCTATTCTGGCTTCCGCATAAGTTCAGGACTTCCTGAACTTTTTCCCGATATAAGGCAATTCGCTTAACGGTAAATCTTTCCGGATAACGATACCTACGAATATGATCAGAAGGACTGTACGATAAGATAATCTCAGGACTTCGGATTCTATATCCGGAAGTATTCCCGCAAAATAAAATAACACGGCCAAAACGCCATAGAACAAGGCTGACTTTATATCGTATTGTATCGGGAACTTCTTTTGTCCGATAACATAAGACAATATCATCATTAACAGATTGCTTGCAAAAGAAGCCCAGGCGCATGCCATATAACCGTAAACCGGAGCCAATAAGACGATAATCAGAATGGTTACCACGCATCCTATTGTAGAGAAATAAGCCCCCCACTGTGTCTGGTCTATTAGCTTATACCAGAAAGACAGATTAAAATAAATCCCGAAAAAGAATTCACCCATCATCACAATCGGCACAACACGGAGTCCCGGATAATATTCTGCAGCCACGAAATATTTTATAATATCGAGATAAAACATTACCCCCAGAAATATTAACAGGGAAAAGATTATAAAGTATTTCATTGCTTCCGAATACGCTCTTGTATTATCCTCACTCTTGTTTTTGGCAAAAATAAACGGTTCGTAAGCGTAACGGAAAGCCTGTATGAACATCACCATCACAACTGCGACCTTGAAACAGGCACCATAAATACCCAACTGGGTGGTTGCATAATCCTTATCATCAAACAAAAACGGGAATACGATTTTATCTGCCGTCTGGTTAAAGATACCGGCAAGTCCCAATATCAAAATGGGAAAAGAGTATTTCAACATTTGCTTGAGAAGTACAAAGCTGGCTTTCTCACGAAGTCCCGGAATCATATCAGGAATTAACAGCAGGAAAGTTACCGCCGTTGTAATGACATTGGCGATAAAAATATAACCGACCTGATAACCTGGGACATAGAACCAGCTAATCAAGCCCGGAACATGTTCGTACAGCCAGGGAGATACGACCAGGAAGAATACGACAAGTATAATATTAAGGAATATATTCAACAGCTTAATCGAAGCAAAACGAACGGCTTTTCCCTGATATCTCAGAAATGCAAAAGGAATACAACAAAATGCGTCTACTGCCACAATCCCTGCCATCATTCCGATATACTCCGGATGAGAGCTATAGTCTATCAGAGAACTGATAGGCTTCAAGGCACTAAACACCAGAACCATAAACATGACAGATGAAAAAGCAAGGCTAAACAGCGTCGTAGCATATACCCGCATAGGAACGGTTATCTCCTTTTTATTCATAAAACGGAAGAATCCGGTTTCCATTCCATAGGTCAGAATCACCATCAATAAAGCGGTCCAGGCATATAAATTCGTTACAATACCAAAGTCACTTTCTGTTGCCAGCACACGTGTATACAGCGGCACCAACATCCAGTTCAGGAATTTCCCGATAATACTGCTGAGACCGTAAATTGCGGTCTCACCTGCGAGCCGCTTCATTCCTCCTGCCATAATTTTCAATCAAATAAAAAACCTTGTTCACTTCCTTTTTGACGCCCGAGATGTGTATAAGCCAATTCCGTCACTTCTCGTCCGCGGGGGGTACGTTTGATAAAGCCTTCTTTTATAAGGAAAGGCTCATAAACTTCTTCCAGTGTTCCGGGGTCTTCCCCCAAAGCCGTAGCAATGGTAGTAAGTCCGACAGGACCACCGTTAAACTTATCTATAATCGTTGTCAGTAATTTATTATCAATCTGATCCAGACCATACTGGTCAATATTCAATGCCTCCAAAGCATAACATGCTATCGCTTTATCTATATCGCCGGAACCTTTTACCTGGGCAAAGTCGCGGACACGCCGTAACAAGGCATTGGCAATACGCGGAGTCCCACGGCTACGTGAAGCGATTTCACGGGCGGCACTCAATTCACATTTCACATTTAAAATATCAGCACTGCGGAGAACGATTTTAGTTAACGTTTCCATCTCGTAATATTCCAGATGCAGATTAATGCCGAAACGTGCACGAAGAGGACTTGTCAGCAACCCACTACGGGTTGTTGCTCCCACCAAAGTGAAAGGAGCCAGATCTATCTGGATGGAACGGGCACTCGGCCCTTTATCAATCATGATATCAATCCGGTAATCTTCCATGGCGGAATAGAGATATTCCTCGACAATCGGGCTCAGACGGTGGATTTCATCGATAAACAGCACATCATTTTTTTCCAGCGAGGTCAATACACCTGCCAAATCTCCGGGTTTATCAAGAACCGGTCCGGAGGTCACCTTAAATCCCACGCTCAACTCATTTGCTATAATATTCGACAAGGTAGTTTTACCTAATCCGGGAGGCCCGTGCAACAAAACATGGTCCAATGCCTCTTTACGCATCCGGGCTGCCATAACGAACACTTTCAGGTTCTCTACGACCTTTGCCTGTCCGCTAAAATCCCGGAAAGAAAGAGGACGTAAAGCATTTTCATACTCCCGTTCGCTTTCAGGTATCTTTGCATCTCTTATATCGAAATCGTCTTCCATCATATTTTTTTGCATTGACTTGCAAACTTACATAAAATACCCTGTACTTTATATCTGCTAAATAAAAAAGAAGCCCTTTTCCTTTTCATTCCCTCTCTCCCATCTTAAAAAAGCAGATTTTATCATATGTATATTTCTCTAAACCATAAAAATACAATTTTCTTGCCAGTATTTGTATTTTTTTTGTATATATGGCTTAGTTTATAAAATAATTAATTATATTTGCGACATATAATATACAAGGATAATAATCAACTCCTGTAGATATTATAGTATTTAAAAAATATTGTTAGCTTTAAAATAGAAATCCAATATCCATAACTATACAGAATACCAATTATTTAGGGTTACCTGTAAGTGCAATGGATACAAAAAAAGAGAATATGACAAAGATCAATCGTCGATTTTTTTTGAAGAAAGCTGCTTTAACAAGCTCCACCGTATTAGCAGCACCATCAATTATCAGTGCATCAAATTCCGGAATACCTGATGATGCATCCGAGACAATGGACAAAAATGCAGGAAACTTAATTATACCAAAGAATAACGGATTAAAAATTACCGGAACATTTCTGGATGAAATATCACACGACATACCTCACCAGAATTGGGGAGTAAAGGAATGGGACCGGGATTTCCGCCACATGAAAAATATCGGTATCGACACTGTTATCATGATACGGTCGGGATACCGGAAATTCATCACCTACCCTTCCGAATACTTATTAAAGAAAGGATGCTACATGCCATCCGTTGATTTACTGGACATGTATCTCCGCCTGGCTGATAAATATAATATGAAATTCTACTTCGGCCTGTATGATTCCGGCTATTATTGGGATACAGGAGATATGCGTCATGAAGTGGAAGATAATAAATACGTAATAGATGAAGTCTGGAAAAAATACGGACAGCATCATAAAAGCTTTGGCGGATGGTATATCAGTGGAGAAATCAGCCGGGCAACGAAAGGGGCTATCAGTGCGTTCCACTCTATAGGTAAACAATGCAAAGATGTATCCGGAGGATTGCCTACATTTATTTCTCCATGGATTGACGGAAAAAAAGCGGTTGCCGCCAGTGGCTCTACACTGACAAAAGAAGATGCGGTTTCTATCCAGCAACATGAAAAAGAATGGGACGAGATTTTTGACGGTATCCATGATGTAGTAGATGCCTGTGCTTTTCAGGACGGACATATCGATTATGATGAGTTAGATGCTTTTTTCACGGTTAATAAAAAACTGGCTGATAAATACGGGATGAAATGCTGGACAAATGCAGAAACATTCGACCGTGACATGCCCATCAAATTCCTGCCTATTAAATTCGATAAACTCAGAATGAAACTTGAAGCTGCCAAACGGGCCGGCTATGATAAAGCCATCACATTCGAATTTTCTCATTTCATGAGTCCACAATCTGCTTATCTACAGGCAGGAAACTTATATAACAGATATAAAGAATATTTTGATATTAAATAAAGTTCAATGGAATCAAAAACAAATATCAACTATATCGTATTCCTCTCTTTTGTCGCGGCATTGGGTGGATTCCTCTTTGGCTACGACACGTCTGTAATTTCCGGAACGATTGCAATGGTATCCAATCTTTTCTCTTTGGATGTCATGCAAACGGGATGGTATGTAGGATGTGCGTTAATCGGTTCTATCATTGGAGTAGCTTTTGCCGGTATCCTCAGCGACAAGTTCGGACGGAAAAAAACAATGCTTATCTCGGCGGTTCTGTTCACGGCATCAGCTATCGGTTGTGCATTTTCTACTGATTTCAATCAATTAGTAATCTACCGTATTATTGGCGGGATTGGGATAGGTGTCGTATCCATTATTTCACCCTTGTATATCTCGGAGGTTTCAATAGCAGAATATCGTGGACGCCTGGTTTCATTATATCAATTGGCGGTAACCGCCGGTTTTCTTGGAGCCTATCTGGTGAACTATTTATTATTAATAAATAAGGAACAGGGAAGCGAATTTGCTAGTTTGCTGATGAACAAAGTATTTATATCGGAAGTATGGCGCGGAATGCTTGGAATAGAAGCTATACCTGCCCTCTTGTTCTTCATTATTATATTTTTTATACCAGAGAGTCCACGATGGTTGATTTTGAAAAAGAAAAGGTTGGAAGCTACTAAGATTCTAAACCGGATTTATGGATCACCACAAGAGACAATCAACCAGTTAAACAGTACAGAAGCAGTTATTTCATCCGAAACAAAGTCGAATTGGAAGATGCTGTCAAGCCCGAAAGTTTTGAGAATTGTAATAATCGGAGCAGCTATCGCTATTCTTGGACAGTTTATGGGAGTCAATGCTGTACTATATTATGGACCTTCCATATTCGAAAAAAGCGGATTGTCCGGAGGTGATTCCCTCTTCTATCAGATTTTAATCGGAGTTGTTAATATTCTGACCACCATATTAGCTCTGTTGATTATAGATAAGGTAGGACGTAAAACTTTGGTTTACTTTGGCGTATCGGGAATGATGCTTTCGCTCGTACTAATCGGTTCCTACTTCATGTACGGTGAAGCACTCGGACTTCCTAATGTAATACTATTAATATTCTTCCTGTTCTATATTTTCTGTTGTGCGGGTTCCATATCAGCAGTGATTTTTGTTTTCCTTTCAGAAATGTATCCGATGAAAATCAGAGGAATGGCTATGTCGATTGCCGGATTCTCACTATGGGTCGGGACTTACCTGATTGGGCAACTTACCCCTTGGATGTTGCAAACACTTACTCCATCAGGCACATTCTTCCTGTTTGCTGTAATGTGTATTCCTTATATGTTAATTGTTTGGAAGTTAATGCCGGAGACTGCCGGAAAATCATTAGAGGAGATCGAGCGTTACTGGATGGGGAAATAGTCTGACAGACAATAGATTCTCAATTATTATATACATATCAATTTAATCAGGTTTTGTATTTCCGGTCTTCGGAAATACAAAGTCCAGAAACTCTACATTCTACTTTACAAGGATATACAGACAAATTTGTTAAACATAAATATTAATGCCTATGAGAAATCCATTCTTTTCAATACAAGTTATTACTTAAAATAACGGAAATACCACATTTACAGTCGAAGGCCTCTGTTGCCCTAGTAGTTTCATACCTTGAAACTTTTTGTTTCACCCTTTGAAACTCCGAGTTTCATCCTATAGAAACTTTTTGAAACACACTGTATCCGTTTGACAGATACGGGAGTCTCCGGGTAAAGACCGGTTTATTAGAATGACAAACTAGCATTGAATTATAAAATTACCGTGTAGGATTTATTAAACTTTACTATTATAAGAATATGAAAACACCTAACAAGCTACTTAAAAGGATACGAAACATCTGCTTATTGATACTCATTCCTTGTAGCCTAATTGCTCAAAACATTAAAGAAATAGCGGGAGTCGTTTTTGACGAAGATGGAGCCACACCCGTTATCGGGGCCAATATCATGATTAAGGGGACTACGGTAGGTACCGTTACCGATCTCGATGGAGTATTCAAACTGAATGCCAAATCCACGGATATATTGGTAGTCTCTTACATCGGTTATGAAGCACAGGAAGTCCCGGTTAAAAACAGTACCCAATTGAAAATCGTATTAAAGGCTGATGCCGAATTACTGGAAGAAGTCGTTATTACCGCCTGGGGTAAGGAAAAGAAAAAAACGGTTGTAGGTTCGGTTTCAACAATCAGGCCTGAAGAGTTAAAAGGTCCGAGTAGTAACCTGACAACCATGCTCTCCGGCCGTGTAGCAGGTCTTATCAGTTACCAAACTACCGGAGAACCGGGACGAGATAACGCACAATTCTTTATACGCGGTGTCGGCTCCTTCGGTACAGGAAAAGTAGACCCTTTGATTTTGATTAACGGGATCGAATCGACCACTACAGAATTGGCAAGAATACAGCCCGATGATATCGAAGGATTCTCTATCTTGAAAGATGCAACTGCTACCTCCATGTATGGTAGCCGCGGAGCAAATGGTGTTATTCTGATTTCTACCAAAAGCGGTATCGTTGGAAAAACAAAATTCAATGTACGTTATGAAACGTCATTATCTACAAATGCCAAAGATTTCAATCTTGCGGACAATATCAGTTATATGGAATTAGCAAATGAGGCTTCTTTAACCAGAGGAGGACAGCGCATTTATGATTATGACAAAATAGAGAAAACCAAACAAGGCGCAAATCCTTTATTATACCCCAATAATAACTGGCGTGAAATTATGATACGCGACCATAGTATCAATCACCGGATCAATATGAATGTGTCTGGTGGTGGAGATATTGCCAAGTATTATTTATCGGCATCTTACCGCCATGATAACGGTATGTTGAAAACCCATGATACGAACGACTTCAACTCAAACGTAACAAGTTCGAGCCTGGAAATAAGGTCTAACATCGATATTTCATTAACCAAGAGTACAAAAGCGTCTGTCAGAATCAATGGACTTTTTGATTCATTGAACGGCCCGTCCGTAGGTTCAGGAAGTGATGTTTTCAAAAGTATGCTGAAAGCCAACCCGGTGATGTTTCCGGCTATTTATCCGCAATCTTATCGTTCCTGGGTTAGCCATCCCCTGTTCGGTAATGCTCATATGAGTGGAAATTCCCAGTCAGAAAGTGATCTTTACTATAATCCTTATGCCTCTTCACTCTCCGGATATAGTGAAGAGAATACTGCCAACTTCACTGCTCAATTTGAGTTAAGTCAAGATTTTGATTTCATTCTGCCAGGTTTAAAAGCACGTCTGATGGCATATACCAAACGAAGCACCAAAAGTTCTCTATCCAGATCCATTGCTCCTTTCTATTATATGGGAGTTGAAGACAGTGAAAATAAAGGGCAAATAAAAGAGGTTGTTCCTTTAAATGAAACAACAGGACGTGATTACCTGAATTACAGTGAAGGAGGAAAAGAAGTCTGGAACGAGGACTGGATCGAAGGCTCACTAGTATATGACCATACATTCAACGATCTCCATAGCGTAGGCGGTACATTAATCTATTACATTCGTGAAAAGAAACTTTCCAATGCAGGTGGTCTGGAACGTTCTCTTCCTCAACGAAATGTCAGTTTATCCGGCCGTCTAACTTATGGGTATGACAACCGTTATTTGGCGGAATTCAACTTTGGTTACAACGCCTCCGAAAGATTTGATAAAAATCACAGATGGGGTTTCTTTCCGTCTGCAGGTATCGCTTGGAATATAGGAAATGAAGCATTTTTAAAAGAAGTCTCCTTCCTTGATAAATTAAAAGTCCGTTATTCTTATGGTCTTGTTGGTAATGATGAACTTACGAACTGGTTTGATTATGGAGAAGAGCGTTTCTTTTACTTGAACATGATGAATATGAATTCTGGCACAATACAATTTGGAACAGACTATGGCAAAACATTCCAGACTGTTGCAATATCTCGCTATGCTAATCCTGATATCACGTGGGAAAAAGCTTATAAATCCAATCTGGCATGGGAAATCGGATTATTCAATGCATTGAATATTGAATTTGATATCTTCAACGATCGTCGTACAAATATTTTATTGAATAGAAATGATATCCCATCATCGATGGGATTACGTACTGCAGTACGTGCCAATATCGGAGAGTTGAAGTCCCACGGATATGAACTTTCCGTTGACTTCAATAAATCTTTCACAAAAGATCTCTGGGCAAGTATCAGAGGGACATTTACTTTCGCCCGAAATAAAACTTCAGTATATGAAGAACCTAACTATCCTTCAGAAACAAGCTATAGATCCAAAATCGGATACCCATGGAATACAATATGGGGATTAGTAGCCGAACGACTCTTCATAGATGAGGAAGACGTTCACAATTCCCCAACACAGTTCGGCGACTATATGGCAGGTGATATCAAATACCGAGACATTAATGATGATGGAATTATAAATGACAATGATTTGGTACCTATGGGATATCCTACAGAACCTGAAATCAATTATGGTTTCGGATTCTCCATGGGATATAAAGATTTTGACTTAAGCGCTTTCTTTTCCGGTATCGCACGAACCTCTTTTATGATTGAGTCGGCTAACATCACTCCTTTTATAAAAGCAAATGGTAAGGAAAACGGTTTGTTAGATGTTGTAGCAAAGGACCATTGGTCTGAAGAAAATCGCAATCCTTATGCGTTTTTCCCTCGCCTTTCAACAGAACAAATAACAAACAACAACAGAAATTCAACCTGGTGGCTTCGTGACGGCTCGTTCTTGAAACTCAGCACACTTGAATTCGGATATCAACCTAAGGGCAAGTGGGTCAAACAAAAACTTAAAATAGAAGGTTTCAGACTTTATGCCAGTGGCTCCAACCTATTCAAAATAAGCAAGTTTAAAATGTGGGATCCGGAAATGAAAGGAAATGGAATGGGATACCCCCTTCAAAGGACATTCAACCTCGGACTTCAGCTAAGCTTCTAATTTAAAAATATACTGAAATGAATATCACTAAATTAAATATCACAAAGAACTTAAAAAATTGTTTTAAGATCACATTCATATGCCTATTGACAATGCAATTATCCGGATGTAGTAACTATCTGGATGTCGCACCCGATAATATTGCAAATATTGACAATATATTTGCAAATAAGAAGGAGGCAGAAAGATATCTGGCAACTTTGTATTCTTATGCTCCAATCGTGCACAGAGATAATATGAGATCACTAACATTTTTCGGAGGTGATGATGTATGGACCTATGCATACAACAATCATTATAACAATTGCCCGGGAATCAGGATAGCCAAAGGTGAACAAAATATAAATGCACCTTATGAAAACTATTGGGATGGAGAAACGTTTAAAGCTCTCAGAGATTGTAATACATTTCTCGAAGAAATAAATAAACCGGAAAGAGTTCCGGAGCTGGATGCTATCACCAGAGCGCGTTGGATTGCAGAAGCCAATTTCCTTAAGGCTTACTACCATTTCATCCTATTTAGAATGTATGGACCGATTCCTATTACCGATACAAATCTATCTGTAAGTACAGACATTGAAGGAGTCGCTGTAAAGCGAGATCCGGTGGATGATGTTGTAAATTACATTTCCGGTCTGTTAGACAAAGCGGCAGAAGACTTGCCATTAATCATTGAAAATACAGCAGAAGAAGCAGGCCGGGTTACCAAAGGTGCAGCCTATATGTTAAAAGCAAAACTATGGGTAACAGCCGCAAGCCCTTTATTCAATGGGAACAGTGATTACAAAGGATTTGCCGACAAAGATGGAGTCCTGTTATTTCCTCAGGACTATGATGCAACCAAATGGGACAAAGCGGTTGCTGCATGTAAAGATGCTATGGATAATATTCCGGGGATAGAATTATATACTTTTAAAGAAGTTAATGATTTACACGATCCGACACAATACCAGATGAATTTCCGTGGAGCAATAACAGACCGCTTTAATAAAGAATTAATTTGGGCCAGATATATGGAGAGCTACCAGAATATAGTCATGCAGGCAGAAGCTTCTGTCCCTCAAATGATAGAAGGGACTAAAAACAGTTTTCAAAGTTCATGTTTTTCAGTTACTCTCAATATGGTAGAACGTTTCTATACTAAAAACGGAGTACCTATTGAAGAAGATAAAACATGGCCATATAATCAAAGATATACTGTAGCAACAACAGACAATAACCAGGCTTATAATCTGATAGAGGGATATCCAACTGCATTATTAAATCAAAATAGGGAAAATCGTTTTTATGCAAGCCTTATGTTTGATGGCTGCGTTGTTTATATGAAAAATACACCTGTAGAAGAAAATGCACATAAAATCAGGACGCTATTCAATGATCAAAACGGGCTCGCCACCTCAATGAACTGGAGAACAGAAACCGGTTACTGGATACGGAAAATTATAAACTGGGAATACAGTCACAGCCAAAATGGTGCAACTACCCGTTTTTATTCTTGGCCGGAAATGCGATTAGCCGACCTGAAACTTCTTTATGCAGAAGCCTTAAATGAAGTAGGACACGGAGATGAGGCCATAAGTCAACTGGATGATATCAGAGCAAGAGTCGGTCTGAAAGGTATAAAAGAATCATGGAGCAAGTATTCAACAAATCCTAATAAGCCGAATACCATAGATGGCTTACGAGAAATTATTCATCAGGAAAGAGAAATAGAGCTTGCTTTTGAAGGACATCGCCTTTGGGACTTGAAAAGATGGAAAAAAGCCGCTACATTCCTCAATAAAGACGTAAAAGGATGGAATATATATGGAAAAACTGCGGCTGAATACTATCAAATTAATAAAGTATATGAGCAAACATTCGTTTCTCCCCGAGACTATTTATGGCCCCTTTCATTAAATGCAACATTGAGAAACTCGAATTTAGTTCAAAACCCAGGATGGTAATTAAACAATTTATGCAATAACAGTTATGAAGAGAATAAGCATTCATTTATATACAAACAAAAAGCTTAGTTATCTATATATATTAAGCGTTCTCCTTGCTACGACTTTTATAAGTTGTGATGATAAACAGCATGGTCCAATCAACAAAGGCGGTGATATTCCGGGACAAGTAACAAATGTACAAATCATTCCCACGCCTGGTGGTGCGGATTTAGTTTATGCACTTCCGGAAGACAGCGAGCTTTCTTATATAGAAGCCGTTGTCAACACTCCAGAAGGCAATATATTCAATTTCAAATCGTCAGTATATAGAGATACCATTTCTATAGCAGGGTTAGCCACAGAAAAAAAACAGGAAGTTTTACTCTACAGTGTAAACAAAAGCGGAATCAAATCCGAACCGCTATCAATAAACATAGAACCGCTGACTCCTCCATACA
Source organism: Parabacteroides sp. (assembly GCA_019417325.1). Lineage (GTDB taxonomy): Bacteria > Bacteroidota > Bacteroidia > Bacteroidales > Tannerellaceae > Parabacteroides. Next base: position 218,317 of record DXVO01000034.1, read on the forward strand.
TGAAGGTACTTGAAACATTAACTCTCCAAGATGGATTAGGAGGCGTTGATGTAAGATATGATAATGAAACAGGTGCAGAGTTGGCACTATTTATCGGTCGTATAATCGAAGGTCAATTCATAGAAGAAGATTCCTATTATTCTGATAAAAAAGAAGGTCGTGTCCTGTTTTGGGGATATGAAGCAGAGCCACAAAAATTCGGTATTTTCATTCGCGACCGTTGGGATCATTACTCAGATACGGTCTATGCAGATATTACTCCCATCCTCGAAATCATGTTTGATAAGAGTAAATTCAAGGCTGTACGTTTACAACATGATTCAGAATATAAAACTTCTGTGTATGAAAAACCCGAAAATTTATGGGATGGGCATTGGTCGGAAGATTTCAAGAACCCATATACAGATGGTGGTACCAACTGGAGCCATGGAGCATTTTATGAAAATACAGCTTTAAATGAACCAGGAGCTGTTACAATAGACCTTGGTCAATTAGTTAACATCAGCAGAGTTCGCTTTAACCACTATTGGACATTTGATAATCATGCTCCGAAAAAATATGAATTATACGGATTATTAGATTATGATGAGAATAATATCCAATATAATATGGGAGCTTGGCATAATTGGACTCTGCTAGCTGAGGTTGAAAATGTAAAACCCTCAACCATAGGAGGGAAACCAGAAGATGATGCTGCAAGTTGGGAAGCAGGAGATATTGCTCTGCTAACTCCACCCTCAGAAGCCGTACGTTACATTCGTATCAAATCGGTAGAAAGCTGGAATGGTAAAAAGAACCTCGACTTAGCAGAAATAACCGTATATGGCCAACCTATTCAATAATCCAAACATCTATTTTTATGAAAAATATAATTAAACTTTTTTACCTCCTTTCCTTACTTCTGAATTGTGCATGTGAAGGAGAAATCGACCCGTTGCAGTTTGCACCGGAAGGGGAATTACGATATCCGGGAAAAGCGAATAACGCAGTATATTTTGCGGGAAAAGAACGCTTGCAAATTCAATTCACATTAGGTCCGGATCCAAATGTAAACAAAGCAATCGTTTACTGGAATCTTCTGAAAGATTCTGTAATAGTAGATATTGACAGAAATTCATTAACAGATAATATCGTTAATACACAGATTGAAAATTTACCGGAGAATATATACAATTTTGAAATCTATACTTATGATAAATTTGATAACAAATCCGTACCCTCTCATTTGGTAGGGCGTACATATGGGGCCCGCTATTCAAGTGCGCTGAGTAATCGAACCATAACAGATTATGAAGCTGCCAGTGATAATGGCGATGTAAAAATTATGTGGGGTGATTCTATTTTATATTCAGCCGGTATACGGCTTACATACACTGATTTAGAGAAAAATAGAAAAATCGTCGAGGTTTCTAATGTGGATTCTGAAACAGTTCTGACACAAGTCAATATTGATAATGATATAGAAATTGCGACGTTGTTTGCACCTGAGCCCTATGCAATAGACACATTTGAATCGAAAACCACAATAAAGTTAGATCCGACAAAGCTCATATTGGAAATGCAGAAACCATATGCTTCCGGTTATGTTGATGGTTTTGATAGCACCAATAACAATCAATGGGATAAACTATGGGACGGCAAATGGGGAAAAACATTTAACCAGAATGATCAGGGAACACCTTGGGGTGATGAAGCCGGTTGGGGATCTTTCGAGCCCCAGGGACCATTACCGGCACAACCGGCATGGCTGACAGTCGATTTATCCCGCCCCGTAAAAATAGCAAGATACCGTTCCGGACTATACTGGCCATATATGCGGGCATGCCCCAAAAAGACAGAATTGTGGGCATATACCGGAACCGGAATACCTACTGCAGCAGAAGGATGGAACAACTGGGTAAAAATCGGTTCAACAGATAACTCAGCCTATACCACGGCCGATATGGCTCGTGAATATCCTTTAGGAGATAATATCTATACCGAATACACATCCGTACCTTCAGCTCGCTTTTACAGGATTAAGGTATCAGAAGTATGGGGAAGTAACGGCAGTTTCAGCATTTCTGAAGTAACCTTCTGGAAATATCCGAATTAATTGTTAAATTCGTAACCTTTCTGATATGGATTATTTAAATAAATCCATATCAGAAAGGCCCTTAATAACATTTATATCATGAAAAGAAAAGTATTTATCAGTGTTTTATGTTCAATTCTTGTTTTAGCTGCAACTGCTCAAACAAAGGTCATAGCGCATCGAGGTTTTTGGGAAACGGAAAATTCTGCTCAAAATTCCCTAAGTTCACTTTACAAGGCTCACGAGATTGGATGCTACGGTTCTGAATTCGATGTTTGGAGAACTCAGGATGGCGTATTAGTTGTTCACCACGATGGAGAAATAAATTCAATTCCTATCGAAACTTCCCCATATGAGAAAATAAAAAACTGTAAACTTTCTAACGGAGAAATATTACCTACACTCGACCAGTATTTAGTGCATGCAAAAAACTGTCCAGGGCTCCGGCTAATTCTGGAAATAAAAACCGGGAATTCCAATCCTGAGTCGGTTAAAATATTAGTGGATGATATTATCAATGCCGTTGAAAAACAGGAACTAGCTATCCGGACAGACTATATCGCTTTTAGTAAAGATGTATGTAAAGAATTAGTCAGAAGACGCCCTGCTGCAAATGTATATTATTTGAATGGGGATGCTTCTCCTGCTCAGCTAAAAGAATGGGGGATGACAGGGCCAGACTACTACTTTTCTGCATTCACTAAAAACCTGAATTTAGTGAATGAAGCACATGATAATGGGCTCCGGGTCAATGTGTGGACGGTTGACGATCCTGTTATGATGAAACGTATGATCGGTATGGGAGTAGATTATATCACAACAGATAAACCTTTATTATTGAAACAAATGATTAAGGAATATACGGAAAAATATACCCCTATAAATTATCCCCAAATAGATTTATCTACTTATAAGAAAGACAAAAAAGGGTATATAACATTATTTGACGGAACCTCCCTGGATGGTTGGAGAAGTTATGCCTCTGAAAACTTATCTGAAAAATGGATAATAGAAGATGGCACATTAAAATTCGATAGTAAGAAGCAAGGAAAAGGAGGTGATATCATTTTTGCCCATCGATTCAAAAATTATGAATTAGAATTGGAATGGAAAATATCCGAAGGAGGTAATTCCGGTATCTTCTATATAACTCAGGAAATACCTGGACAATATGCCGCAGCCTCTTCTCCTGAATTCCAATTGCTGGACAATGACAACCATCCGGATGCCAAACTGGGTAAAAATGGAAACCGGAAAGCCGGTTCTTTATATGACCTGATTCCTGCTACTCCTCTAAATACAGAACCTTTTGGAAAGTGGAATAAGGCAAAAATAATAGTGAACAATGGGCAAATAACACATTTCCAAAATGGTAAAAAAGTTATTGAATATACAGTAGGAACTCCTGAATGGGTAAAAATGCTGGAGAATAGTAAATTCAATGTGAATGAATGGACCGATGCTTTCTACTTAATGAGTAATTGTGGAGGAATAAAACGTGAAGGCTATATCGGATTCCAAGATCATGGCAATGATGTATGGTTCCGTAATATTAAAATTAAAATATTAGATTAATATGAACCGCATACTTTTATTTTCTATAATACTGTTGTGTCTGTCATCTTGCTTTTCATCTCAAAAAACAACAATATCACAGACCCCAACAGAAAGCTATGCTCCTAAAGGTACTATCCGAGACATGGTATTAATCTATGACGGTGGTTCTCACCGGAAAGAAGTCTGGAATGAAAAGCAATTTCAACCCTATGTGTATGCACCCCGTCAAGACGGCAAAGGAGGTGATTGGTTGTTTGATGGCTTTCTTTTTCTGGAAATTTTTGATGGCAATCGTTGTGGATTTGCCTCAGGCTATCGTTCAACCCCAGCGACAAAAGAGGATTGGATCATGCTAATCGATAAATACCTGACTCCCGGGAAAAGTATTTGTGCATTAAATGACTGTATTGAAAATGCAAAATTAATATGCGGAAAACTTCCTAAAAAGAGAAAAATTGTTCTGTCATTACCGGAACCTATTCCAAATCAAAAAAACTGGGGGGAACTGAACGGGAAGAATCTTGATTTTTCAAATGACAAAGACCGTATAGCAGCCTGCAAATGGTATATAGAATTCATTTCTGACCGTTTCGAGAAAGCCCGTCTTAAAAATATCGAACTGGAAGGATTCTATTGGTTAGCGGAAGAAGCAACCCATACCCGGACATTTGTAAAACAGATAGCTGATTATATTCATGAAGCCGATCAATCCTTTTATTGGATTCCATACTTTAAATCCGACGGATATAGTACGTGGAAAGAATTAGGCTTTGACAAAGCATATTTACAACCTAACCACTTCTTCAATTCAAATATACCTGATTCCCGGATTGATGAAGCTTGTGCACTGGCTCGTCAATATGGTATGTCTATGGAGTTTGAATTCGACGAATCGGCATTGAAAGAAAAAGCATCCCGTATGCAAGCATATATCAATGGTTTTGAACGTAATCAGGTTTTTGAGAAGACCGATATAGCCTATTACCAGGGAGGAAGCGGTCTTTATGCATTAAGAAACGGTTCGGAAAAAGATATTACCCTCTACTACCAATTAGCAAATATCATTATTAAAAGACAGAAAGCTAAGAAATAGTATTTCTTATTCAGGCTTATTAAAATACAGAAGGTCGAAATAGAACTATCTCCATTTCGACCTTCTATAATATATAGACCTATTTAATAATGTATCATTCCCAGTATTTTACTTCTCGATAACAAACATGCACCTAACACGCCAGCCCGTTCTCCCAATTTAGAAACTTTCATTTCAGTATCCTGATTCACCAGATTAAGAGAATATTTACGGATTGCACTTTTAACCGGAAGGCTTAAATACTCTCCCGTTTGTGAGAATGCACCTCCTAATACGACCAGTTCCGGATTAAAAATATTCATAAGACCTGCTATTCCACGTCCCAGATTCAAGCCCATTTGTTCCAATATCTCTATACAAAGAACATCTTCTTTCTGGATAGCTTCTATCAGATCATCCATGCTTATCTTTTCCTGATTTTCTATTTTTTTTGAGAGAATCGTACTACTTCCTTCCCTGTATTTCTCCATTAGCTTACGATACAAAGCAGAACCGGATGCTTCCGTTTCAAGACACCCTTTCTTTCCGCAATGGCATAATATCTCGTTATCGAAAAAACAGAAATGACCAAGCTCACCGGAGAAGCCGGACTTTCCATAATAGAGTTCGCCATTAATCAAAATAGCCAATCCCAGTCCCCAACTCATATTGACGAACAGAATATTTTTTTCACCCTTTACAATCCCCTGCATATATTCTCCATATAACATGGCACGGGTATCATTTTCTATATAAATCTTAATCTTTATCCGATCTTCAAGAATCTGGGAAAGAGGTTTCTCTTCAAAATAAAAAATACTGTAACTATACCCCGACATCGGTCTAACACGCCCGGAAATGTTTATTCCGACAGCCAGAACCTTTTCACGGGGAACAGATAAAGTATCTATAAAATTATTAATTAACTGGCATAATGTATCTAAAGCTGCCGGAGTATTCTCCAATGTATAAGGTATATTTTCCTCTATACTCAACTTTTCTCCTTTAAAATCAACCGCTGCAAAATTTAATTTATTGGCATAAATGTCTACACCGACAAAATAACCGGAAACAGGATTAAGTCCATAGATATTAGGCTTACGCCCTCCGCTGGTTTCTTGCTTTCCGAAATCCAGTATGTAGCCATCATCTTGTAACTCACCAATCAACTTTGTCACAGTCGGAATACTCAGATCCATTTCTTTACAAAGCTCAGCTATTGTGGCGTCTCCATTGGCTATATAAAAATGTATAATCTTCTTTTTAAGTAATTCACTACGGGAACAATCCGTTTCTGTAAGAAATTTTGTATTCATGACTCTATTTTTATATTCAAGACATTATTCGCACAAAATAACTAAATTAATTTCAATATACATCTATATATAGAAAGATTTCCAATAATGCTTCTTTTTATCTAACCAGGCCCAATAAACAAAGAAAAAAACACAAAATCGCACAATTACAAAACTATTTACCAAAATACAGAATATATTAGTAAAATATTTTATTTATATTTGCGACATATTTAAATTATAACACTCAAAAACTATTAAATACTACATAAGATGAAAAAAATCGAAGAATTGACTGAAGCATCTTTTGGTTCGTTTCAGAACACGGCAGAAACCACAAAAGCAACAAAAGCAAAAATAAATATATCCCAACCCTCCGAATATCTTAGCTACTGGGAAGAAACCTACAAAAATGACTTTCTAAATGATATTATGCCTTTCTGGCTAAAATATGGCATTGATGAGAAAAATGGGGGCTATTTTACTTGCCTCGACCGGGATGGCTCACTATTAGATACAAATAAATCCGTATGGTTTCAAGGGCGATTCGCCTTTATCCTTGCTTATGCCTACAATAACATCGAAAAAAATGAAACATGGCTCAAAGCCTGTAAAAACGGAATCGATTTTATTGAAAAATATTGTTTTGATACAGACGGACGCATGTTCTACGAAGTAACAGCAGCAGGAATCCCTGTACGCAAACGCAGATATGTATTCTCCGAAACATTTGCAGCTATCGCTATGGCACAGTATGCTATTGCTTCCGGAGATACCGGTTATGCAGAAAAAGCCATAAAACTCTTCAAGCAAATTTTGCATTATAAAAATACTCCGGGATTATTAGAACCCAAATTTCGTGAAGGCTTTGTAGCCAAAGGTCATTCGTTTTGTATGATTCTAATCGACACTGCAGCCCGTATAAGAGAAGCCATAAATGACGAGGTACTGACACAGCAAATAGATGAATCTATAGCCGAACTCCGCCGTGATTTTATGAAACCGGAATTCAAAACCATCCTTGAAACAGTTGGACCAAACGGAGAATTCATCGATTCCATACCCGGACGAACCATTAACCCGGGACATTCCATCGAAACAGCCTGGTTTATCCTGGAAGAAGCACAATACAGAAACTGGGATCCGGAGCTTACACAAATGGGACTTACTATTTTAGACTGGGCCTGGGAATGGGGCTGGGATAAAACTTACGGAGGTATTTCTTATTTCCGGGACTGCAAGAATCGGCCACAACAAGAATACTGGCATGATATGAAGTTCTGGTGGCCACAGTGTGAAGCCATTATCGGAACTTTATATGCCTACAAAGCGACAGGAGATAAAAAGTATCTGGAAATGCACAAATTGATTAATGAATATACTTATAGCCGCTTTCCGGATAAAGAATATGGCGAATGGTATGGATATTTCCATTACGACGGAACCCTTTCACAGCCAGCTAAAGGAAATATGTATAAAGGTCCTTTCCATATTCCCCGGATGCTGATGAAATCCCATTTGCTTTGTAAAGAAATTTTAGAACACAAGAAATAAAATCCGATTTCAGACAAAAAAAGACGAATTCCGGTACTTAGCATGAGTTTAAATCGATAATATTAACTCATCAGTACCGGAATTCTTTTATTTGTAAAAGGTTATTATTCCATCACCTTTGCATCCCATCATCTTCCATACAAATCAAGCTGTCAATTGAATACCATAGCACACCTGTCTATTGTTCAATTCATGATTATTACTATCTTTGGAGTTCAAATACTACTAACTTAACAATTTAAACGTCATGAAGAAGATTTTTATCTATTTCTGTCTCCTTTTTTTCGTACAGACCGCCTTTGCTACAGACAGCTTGTATGTAAAGGAACCGGAAATCCCCATCCTCATTGACCGTACGGACAATGTATTGTTCCTAATGCGTATCCCTGCAGAAAAAGGAGATGTATTAAACAAACTGGTCCTCCATTTCGAAAATGATACCAAAACAGAAGATATACAAGCCATTCGTTTATTCTACGGTGGGACGGAGGCAAAATCCAGAACAGGAGAGTATTTCAGCCCGGTAACTTATATTTCCAGCCATAAATCGGGACAAACACGTGCAGCCAATCCTGCCTATTCTGTTAAGCAGGATGAAATAGTTGGTCCGGCACGTACAATTATCCTGACATCCAAACAACCAATGGTAAAAGGTCCGAACTATTTCTGGGTAAGTATTCAGATGAAGCCGGAAGCATCTTTATTAAATAAGATTTCCACTACCATATCCGAAGCCCATATTAACGATCGTTCCACAACTATCGAATGGAAAGGAAAAGCAGATGTACGCCGTGTAGGAGTTGGTGTACGCCAGGCAGGAGATGACGGTTCGGCAGCCTTCCGTATTCCGGGCTTAGTAACATCCAACAAAGGCACTTTACTGGGTGTATATGATATCCGTTATGAAAATAGTGTCGATTTGCAGGAAAAGGTGGATATAGGTGTCAGCCGCAGTACGGATAAAGGTCAAACTTGGGAACCGATGCGCATTGCTATGACATTCGGACAGACAGACGGATTACCTCACGGTCAAAACGGAGTAGGCGATCCTTCTATCCTTGTGGATAGAAAAACAAATACAATATGGATTGTTGCAGCATGGACTCACGGAATGGGAAATCAGCGTGCATGGTGGAATTCTATGCCGGGGATGGAACCGGATGAGACAGCTCAACTGATGTTAGTCAAAAGTGAAGACGACGGAAAAACATGGAGTAAGCCTGTCAATATCACTTCACAAGTAAAAGATCCGTCCTGGTATTTCTTATTACAAGGTCCGGGAAGAGGTATTACAATGAACGATGGAACATTGGTATTTCCTATACAATTTATTGATTCGACCAGAGTTCCCAATGCCGGTATCATGTACAGCAAAGATCGTGGAACTACATGGCATTTGCATAATTTAGCACGAACAAATACAACAGAGGCACAGGTTGTAGAAGTAGAGCCCGGTGTCCTGATGTTAAATATGCGTGATAACCGTGGAGGAAGCCGTGCTGTTGCCACAACCAAAGACTTAGGAAAAACATGGACAGAACATCCATCCAGCCGCAGCGCATTGCAAGAACCTGTTTGCATGGCAAGTTTGATAAAAGTAAATGGTAAAGACAATATCACAGGCAAAAAGCTATTACTCTTCTCCAATCCGAATACAACTAAAGGACGTAATCATATTACAATTAAAGCCAGTCTGGATGGAGGTTTGACATGGCCTGCCGAATACCAGGTTATGCTGGACGAAGATGAAGGTTGGGGGTATACTTGTCTTTCTATGATTGACAAAGAGACAGTCGGTATCTTCTATGAATCGAGTGTTGCGCACATGACATTCCAGGCTATCAAGCTTACTGATATCATCAAATAAATGATATGAAAAAGATTTTGTTCATATTAACTATACTATGTCTATGGAAGCCGGCAGCCTATTCTGCCGGTTTTCCTTCTTTATTACCTTTACCTCAGAAAATAGAATGGAAAAACGAACACTTTACAACAAAAGAGATTTCTTTATTCTTGCAGGGTAATACAGAATACATGCTCCAGGAATGGCTTCAATCTTATAATTTAAAAGTTGTTCCAAACAGTCGGAATACGATTCACATAACATTAACGGACAATCTTCCGGAAGCAGAAATAAACCAGAAAGAAGCTTATAAACTGCAAGTGTCGTCACATTCAATATCCATAGAGGCTACAACCGAAAAAGGAATATATTGGGCACTTCGCACACTAGATCAATTAGCAGAGAAAAAAGGGAATTCTTTTCAATTCTCCGGATGTTCCATCATTGATTGGCCGGCTTTTCGTATCCGAGGCTTTATGCAGGACGTCGGACGCAGCTATATTTCGTTAGAAGAACTGAAGCGGGAAATAGCTATCTTATCCAAGTATAAGATAAATGTCTTCCACTGGCACCTGACGGAGAACCAGGCATGGCGACTGGAAAGTAAACTATTCCCTATGCTAAATGACAGTACAAATATGACCCGTATGCCAGGAAAATATTACACACAAGAAGAAGCCCGGGAATTGGTCGACTTCTGCAAACAGCATAATGTAGTACTCATTCCTGAAATCGATATGCCGGGGCATAGCGCCGCCTTTGTCCGAACATTTCGCCATGATATGCAAAGTCCGGAAGGGATAAAAATATTAAAACTCCTGATAGACGAAATTTGCGAAACATTTGACGTACCTTATCTACACATTGGCACAGATGAAGTACAATTTACCAATCCCCAATTCGTACCGGAAATGGTAGCCTATGTACGGTCAAAAGGAAAAAAAGCTATTTCATGGAACCCGGGCTGGCAATATAAACCCGGAGAAATTGATATGACACAACTTTGGAGCTATCGGGGAAAAGCACAATCGGGAATCCCTGCCATAGATTCAAAATTCCATTATCTCAACCATTTTGATACATTTGCAGATTTGATAGGTATTTATACCAGCCGTATCTACAACGAGCCCGTAGGAAGCGAAGATATAGCCGGCGCTATTCTAGGTCTCTGGCACGATAGGCTGGTTGTTCCGGAAGAAAACAGAATTAAGGAAAATAATTTCTATCCGAACATGCTGGCTATTGCTGAACGAGCATGGAGAGGAGGAGGATTCCAATATTTTGATAAAAACGGAACTCTTTTATCATCGGAAGAAAGTGATATTTTCAAAGCTTTCTCAAGCTTTGAAAAGCGTATGCTCCACCACAAAGAACAACATTTCCAAGGATACCCTTTTGCTTATGTAAAACAAACAAACGTAAAATGGAGAGTGACAGATGCATTTCCTAACAACGGAAATTTATCACAAACTTTTCCTCCGGAAAGCACACTTCAAAAAAATTATCTGTTCAACGGAAAAACATACAAAACACAAGATGCCATCGGAGCCGGTATCTATCTACGTCATGTATGGGGCACATTAGTTCCGGGGCTTTATAAGAATCCGGAGGAAAACCATACAGCCTATGCCTGGACATGGGTCTATTCCTCTAAAACACAAAAAGTAGGAACCTGGATAGAGTTTCAAAACTACAGTCGCTCGGAACAAGATCTTCCTCCCAAACAGGGGACATGGGATTATAGAGGCAGTCGGGTATGGTTGAATGATCAGGAAATCATCCCCCCAGTATGGACAGCGGCCCATATCGCAAAATCAAATGAAATACCGTTAGGCAATGAGAACTGTGTTGCCCGGAATCCCATACTTGTCCAACTCGAAAAAGGCTGGAATAAAGTATTTCTCAAATTACCCATAGGAAAGTTCTCCACACCTGAAGTCCGGTTGCAAAAATGGATGTTTACTTTTGTATTTGTAACACCCGACGGAGATAAGGCGATTGATGGACTTATCTATTCTCCTGATAAACAACTTAAACACTAAATAATGAAACGCTTTATATTTTGCATCATTTTTCTTCTTCTTATCTTTAATAATGCTGCGGCAAAAATAAAAGTAGCCTGTATCGGGAATAGTGTAACTTATGGATATGGTCTGGAAAACCGTAAAACAGACAATTATCCGGCGCAACTTCAACAAATGTTGGGAGATCAATATGAAATAGAAAATTTCGGAAAAAGTGGAGCTACATTGCTAAAAAAAGGACATCGTCCATACTTTGAACAGGAAGAATATAAAGCGGCTCTTCATTTTGCAGGCGATCTTATCGTCATCCACCTCGGATTAAACGATACAGATCCTCGTAACTGGCCCAATTACCAGGACGACTTTGTAAACAATTATCTTGAACTTATAGATTCTTTCCGTCAGACAAATCCAGCATGTAAAATCTGGATTTGCAAAATGACACCCATATTCAACAGCCACCCACGTTTCAAATCCGGGACACGGGACTGGTATTGGCAAATCCAGCAATCCATCGAAGAAATAGCCACTATAGGACACACGGGACTTATCGATCTGCATGAACCGTTATACAATCGCCCCGATTTATTTCCGGATGCCATACATCCGGTCCGTGAAGGGGCAAACATTCTTGCCCATACTGTCTGCCAAGCTTTGACCGGTAACTACGGAGGCCTTCAAATGCCTATTATCTACTCGGATAATATGATATTACAAAGGGATAAACCCATAACCATAAGTGGAACCGCTAATTCCGGAGAGGTAGTGGAAGTCCGGATTGCCAAACAAAGGGTACAGGCAAAAACTAATCAATACGGGAAATGGAATGCCACACTTAAACCGCTAGCTACGGGAGGTCCTTATACACTAACTGTTTCCACTCAAAAAAAGACTTTACAATATACGAACCTGTTAGCAGGAGAAGTATGGCTTTGCTCCGGACAATCCAACATGGCATTCCGGGTAGACGAAGCAATAGACTGTCAACGGCAAGCATTCTTCGAATTTGCCCAAAAGAAACCACAAATCCGTCTTTTCGATATGAAACCCCGATGGGAGACCTATGCAAAAGAATGGGAAACATCAGTTCTCGACTCCCTGAATCGCCTGGAATATTACAAAGAAACTCAATGGCAGGAATGTAACGAGCAAACAGCCGACCGTTTTTCTGCAGTTGCTTTCGCTTTCGGACAAATGTTATCAGACAGTTTACAGGTTCCGATAGGATTAATACTAAATGCAGTGGGAGGCTCACCGACAGAAGCATGGATTGACCGCAAAACATTGGAATTCGATTTCCCGGATATACTCACTAATTGGCTTCAAAACGATTTCATTCAAGACTGGGTGAGGCAACGTGCATTTTTAAATATCAAAAAATCTTCAAATAAATTACAGCGCCACCCTTATGAACCTTGTTATTTGTACGAGGCAGGTATCCGTCCATTAAAACAATTCCCGATCAAAGGTATTATATGGTATCAGGGAGAGTCGAATGCACATAACATGGAAGGACACGAAAAGTTATTTCGTCTCTTAACAGAAAGCTGGCGAAATAACTGGCAGGAGGAATTACCATTTTATTATGTACAACTTTCAAGTATCGATCGCCCGAGTTGGACCTGGTTCCGCAACAGCCAACGCAAATTGATGGATATTATCCCAAACAGTGGTATGGCTGTAAGCAGCGACAAAGGAGATTCTTTAGATGTTCATCCCCGATACAAAAGGGAAATAGGGGAGCGTCTGGCCCGTTGGGCACTAAACAAAACTTATCAACAGAATATCATTCCATCCGGTCCTTTATTCCGGGCAGTAACCTTTAAAAATGGGGCTGCATATGTTACATTCGACTATGGAGCAGGCATGCATACTTCCGACAATAATCCGATCCGTACTTTTGAAATAGCCGAATATGACGGTCTATTCACACCGGCACAAGCTGAAATTATAGATAATCAAACCATAAAAGTATCGAATAAACAGATCAAAAGCCCCAAATTCGTTCGTTACGGCTGGCAACCTTTTACACGCGCCAATTTGCTAAATGCAGCAGAATTGCCAGCCTCTACCTTTCGAAGTGAATAAAAATAATCAGATACATACCCTGATATACCCTCTAACCAGCAACAATATGAAGCCAAAAGCTTGCAGCTTTGAGGGTAAGTTTATATAATACAATAAAATGTGTATCTTTACACGCGCTAAACAGGCTATCAAATAGCTGTACATTAACAATGGAAAGAAATTAAAACCAGGCAAAATGAAAACATTAAAAACCGACAAAACCTTTTGGTTGCTTTTAGTCATCTGTATTGTGACTATTATTCCTTTTTTAGGACTAACCAGCTACCATACCAAAGGTGAGCCGCGTGAATCTATCGTTTCCTATACTATGTTGGAAACGGACAATTGGATTTTACCCAGAAATAATGGTGGAGAAATGGCTTATAAACCCCCTTTCTTTCACTGGAGTATAGCTGCTATCTCTGCATTAAACGGAGATAAAGTAACAGAAATGACATCCCGCCTTCCTTCTGCCATTGCCCTGATTCTAATGACATTGGGCGGTTTTCTATTTTTTGCAAAAAGAAAAGGGGCTGAAATTGCCTTACTTACCGCATTTATCACGTTGACAAACTTTGAATTACATCGTGCCGGAGCAAACTGCAGGGTAGACATGGTATTAACAGCCTGTACGGTTGGAGCCTTATACTTTTTTTACAAATGGTATGAGAAAGGCCTGAAAGGGCTTCCCTGGTTAGCTATTCTTTGTATGAGCCTGGGGACTTTTACCAAAGGTCCGGTAGGTTCCGTCATACCTTGTCTGGTAACAGGCGTATTTTTATTATTACGGGGAACCAATTTCTTTAAAGCATTTTTCCTTTTAGCTTTAACAGGTATCCTTTCGTTTGTGTTACCGGCTTGTTGGTATATGGCTGCTTATCGTCAGGGGGGAGAAGAGTTTCTTGCTTTGATGCTGGAAGAAAATGTAGGCCGCATGACAAACACAATGAGCTATGATTCCTGTGTAAATCCGTGGCCTTATAATTTTGTCACTCTAATAGGGGGATATGTACCCTGGACATTAATGGCTGTCTTTTCTCTTTTCAGCTTAACCTACCGCAAGGTAAGAATTCAACCGGCAGCCTGGTGGAGCCGCTTTAAAACATGGATTACAGAAATGGATACCGTTAATTTATTTGCATTGACAAGTATCGTAGTCATTTTCGTATTCTATTGTTTTCCACAAAGCAAACGTAGCGTATACCTGATGCCGATTTATCCGTTTATCGCTTATTTCTTTGCACAATATTTATTCTATCTGGTAAAAAAACAAACGAAATCCATCAAAGTATATGGTGGGGTTCTTGCTGTGCTCAGTTTGCTATTATTCACATGTTTTATTGCTGTGAAATGTGGACTTATCCCTGAATCAATCTTCCAGGGTAAACGGGCAGATGAAAATATCCGGTTTATGCAAGCGATACAGAACATTAGCGGATTCGGAGCTTTACTCTTGATTGCGATTCCGACAGTATTAGGTGCTTACTGGTGGCAATACAGCCGTAAAAATGCAATAAGCAAACAGATGCTTTATTTCATCGTAGCGCTTACAATGGGTATATATCTGGCACTGGACGGAGCTTATCAACCGGCCGTATTAAATGCTAAATCAGACAAAGACGTGGCAGCTGAAATAGCAGAACTTATACCGGAAAATAAAGGACATATCTACGAATTCATGTCACATAACCTACATGTGGCAGGCGACTTCCTGCATTATTATTCCATCAACTTCTATTTAGGCAACCGGATTGACGACTTTTATGATAAACGTCCAACCGAAGGTTTTTTGTTGCTGGGTAAACGTGATGCAGAACAATATCTTCCGGAATTTGAAAAAGAAGGATATAGCTTTAAGCTTTTCTACACTTCTCCTAAACGGGTTTCCGGTGATATTGCAGAAATTTATGAGTTCACGAAAAAGCATCCGTCCAATAAATGATGTAAACTATGCTAAATAAGCTCTCTCTTATGACCTGCCTGGTTTTGTCCCTTCTGTTTATGGGAGGATGTCAACCACCTGAAAAACAAAACCAGTGCAGTTGTCGTGGGAGAATGCGTGCAAACTTATCCGTTCATCCTAAATCGCTGCAAATTTACGGACGTTCTTATCCCATTTCGGCTCCGAATAAATCAAATCTACAGCTTCCTGCGGAGTTTTAGCAACCGCCCACAGTTTCAAATGCTGGGACCGCATAAATTCTTTATCGACCGCTTTTTGAAACATTGCCAGCAAGGGATCAAAATAACCGTTCGTGTTTAATATAACAATCGGATTCAGGTATAAACCTAATTGTTTCCAGGTTATCGCTTCCAAAAGTTCTTCCAACGTACCACATCCTCCGGGAAGAGCAATTATTGCATCAGATAAATCAGCCATCAACTGTTTCCGTTCATGCATGGTCTCTACCTCGATAAGTTCGGTAAGCCCTGAATGATGCCAATTCTGCTCTACCATAAAATGGGGAATTACTCCAACTGCACTTCCTCCGGCAGCAAGTGTTGCATCCGAAACGGTACGCATTAATCCGATACTTCCGGCTCCATTGATTACACGAAGCTTCCGTTCGCCAAGCAAACGCCCAAGTTCAGATGCAGCTTCAAAGTAAACTGTATCAATCTTAGTACTGGAAGCACAATACACACACACGGATTTCAGTATTTTATCATCCTGTATCATCATCTATTTTTATTTATATCATAACCAAACAAGGCAAAATCACCTAAACACGGATCACCCGGGAAAACATCGGAGAGGACTTCGGTTATCTCAAGTGCCGTAACCAATGTTGCCGTACTCCGGTTAGTCAGTCCAAGTTTCAGGGAAATCTGGTGCACATGCGTATCCAGCGGGATAATCAACTGGTAAGGTTTAACAGCCGTTCTCCATATACCAAAATCAACAATACCATCAGAACGAACCATCCAACGAAGGAACATTGCCAGCCTTTTACAAGCGGATTTACTGGACATTAATGGTATGCCATTTATATCTTTAAACAAATTCCGCAACTTTATCACCGGATTTATATAAAGAGACTCGTCTATAGCATCTTCCATCGAATCATATTGTGTATAGATCTCCCGTAATCTTTCACAAAGAGCAAACAAATCGGAATAGGTATAAAAACGATAGAAAGTATCTCTTTTACCAATAGGAACATCCTGTTCTAACTCCTTATAACCCTCTGATAAAATCCATTCATATGGACTTTTACCCATTTGACTGTGCAGCCAATCTGCTTTACGCAATATCAGAGGCCTACTTCCATAAGAAATCCACGAAGTAATAAACGCGGATATTTCAATATCCTGTTTTCGGCTATACCGATGAGGAAATTGTATCGGATCATCTTTTATAAAAGATTTGACATTATAGATTTCCGCCCATTCTTTCAGGTTCTTTTTTATTTCATGCTTCATTCGTTACTTACTTCATTTTTAGAAAATATTGCCGTTGATCTTCCGGATAATGCTCGATAGCATATCGAAGGGATGTACGGGGTAGGCGAGTCGCAAAACGTTCCAGAAAATCGGTTAGAGTATCCCTGTCTTTTTTTCCTACTTCACGCAACATCCACCCGACAGCCTTATGCATCAGATCGTGTTTATGCGTTATAAAATACTCGGCAAGAGTCAGGATATCCGTAAAATCAGAACGCCTGATAAATGCCCAGGTAGAAACGACGGCAATCCGTTGTTCCCAGAGATTCTCACTTTCAGCCAGCCGGTAAAGAGGGGAACGGTCTTTGTCCACCAGGTATTCTCCTACAATATCCCGGCATGACAAATCCACCAAATCCCAATTATTGCATCTGCGGGTATTCTTCAAATAAAAACGATAAATATTTCCCCGTTCTTCCTGAGTTGTTTTCCGGTCTTTATAGCGAAGTACCAAAATAAGTAAAGCACATAACCTCGCTTCATGCCATGGACTGTCCAGAAGTTTTTGAAGTTCCTCCAATGATGCTGTCTTATTTTCTTTAGCAATACTACGCGTTTGCGGGACGACTACCCCCAGGAAAAGGTCTCCTTCTCCATACTGCCCGGGAGCCGTTTTAAAAAAGCGACTCAAATGAACAGCCTTTTCAGCAGAACCAACCGAACGAAGTTCACTTAGTATAAAATCTGCTGTCATGGGCGTAAAACCCGTGACACAGGACGGTCGCCTTCTAAAAATCCGATTACATTATTGCATACCGTACGCGCCATCACGACCCGTACTTCTGTTGTTTGTGTCCCGATATGCGGGGTAAGCACCACATTATCCATAGCCAACAATTCGGGCAGAGGATAATCTCCAAATTCAAACACATCGAGGCCGGCTCCCCATATAGTACCGTCCTGCAGTGCTTTAACCAAGGCCTGTTCGTCAACCAGAGGACCGCGTGCCGTATTAATCAGAATGGCAGTAGGCTTCATCTGTCTCAATTCTTCCTCGCCTATAATATGGTGTGTTTCAGAAGTATATGGAGCATTTAATGAAACAAAGTCCGAATTTGCAAGTAGTTCTTCTTTAGAAACATATGTCACATTCAACTTTGTCTCTTCTTCAATATACAGTTGTCTGCGGTTATGGTAAATCACCTCCATACCACACGCATTTGCTCGTTTAGCCAAAGCTTTCCCAATACGTCCCATACCCAGGATACCTAACGTTTTACCTGTAACATTCATACCCAGATTTTCCAAAACTCCGACCTTCATATCCTTACCTAAAGTACGTAGTTTACGATCACATTCCGTAATCCGGCGTGCCGTATCCAGCATAAGCCCTAAAGCAAGATTGGCAGTAGGGGCAGTAACCGGATCAGGAGTATTCGCCACAGTCAGTCCTTTTTCCAGAGCATATGCCACGTCTATATTATTATAGCCAACGGCATAATTTGCTATCAGTTGCAAGTTCGGAGCATGATCTATTAATTTCTTATCAACCGGAAAATCAAACATGGAACAAAGCACATCATATTCCGGTATCATTTCAAAAACTTCTTCGTAAGTAAAATCCCTTCCTTCGGGAAAAGTAACGTCATATTTGTCCACCAGTTCGGTAAAACCCTCGCGGAACATGTCGTAAGTCACAAGTATCTTTGCCATAACTATTCTGATTTATAGATAGCAAAAATACAAATCTCTTGTCAATTATTCCTATTTTTGCAATCATATATTAAGAATACACACAGCATGGTTTTAAATTATATCTGGATTGCTTTCTTTCTGATTGCATTTGTCGTAGCATTGGGAAAACTGGTTATCGGAGGAGATACCCTGGTTTTTACAAATATCATCAATGCCTCTTTTGATTCGGCAAAGACCGGTTTCGAAATTTCCCTCGGTCTTACAGGTATCCTTTCCCTTTGGCTGGGAATTATGAAAATCGGGGAGAAGGGAGGAGTCATACAGTCATTTGCCCGCCTGGCTGCTCCTGTATTCAGCAAACTTTTCCCTAGTATACCGGCAAACCACCCAGTAACAGGTTCCATCTTTATGAACTTTTCAGCGAACCTGCTGGGGCTGGATAATGCCGCGACTCCCATGGGATTAAAAGCTATGCAACAGCTGCAGGAATTAAACACTCAGAAAGATTCTGCCAGCAATCCGATGATTATGTTTCTTTGTATTAATGCTTCGGGACTCACATTGATCCCGATTACAATTATGATGTATCGTGCACAGATGGGAGCAGCCAACCCTTCGGATGTATTCCTGCCGATTATGCTGGCGACCTTCACATCTACTTTAGTCGCTATTCTGGCAGTCTGTATCAAACAAAAAATTAATATTCTACAGAAAAATCTGGTTTTATTTTTCGGAGGAATGTTCCTTTTTATCGGTGGTCTGGTATACCTTTTCAAAACGATGGATCAGGAACAGGTTTCACTTTACTCCACCTTATTCTCAAATACATTGTTGTTTACGATTATCTGTGGATTTATAATCAGTGGACTACGCAAGAAAATCAATGTATACGACACATTTATCGAAGGGGCCAAAGAAGGTTTCCATACAGCAGTTACAATCATTCCTTATTTGATAGCCATACTCGTTGCTATCGGAGTTTTCCGTGCTTCTGGAACAATGGATTTTATCATTGGGGCAGTTCGTACAGGAATAGGAGCAATCGGACTGGATACACAGTTTGTAGAAGGCCTGCCCACAATCCTGATGAAGCCACTCAGTGGAAGCGGTGCCCGGGGGATGATGTTGGATGCAATGAAAACATACGGTGCGGACTCTTTTGTAGGACGTCTTTCTTCCATTGTACAGGGTTCATGTGATACTACTTTTTATGTGGTAGCCCTCTATTACGGAAGTGTGGGAATCCGTAATACCCGTTATACGATTCAATGTTCACTGCTGGCAGATTTAGTTGGAGCCATCGCTGCAATCGGTTTGGCATATGTATTTTTTACATGAAACGAACAGGCATAAAAATACATGCCTTATAAAATAAATTAGTACCGCAAGTAATTTCAATTAGTATCGCATGTAATTTGAATTAGTACGGTAGATAATATTTTTTAACAAAACACCTATAACAAATATAGAATTATGGCAATAAAATTTTATGCAGAAGATATAGAATTTCCCCATATAAAAGAAGAAGTAGTAAGCAATTGGATTAAGACAGTAGCTGAAACTTATAAAAAAAAAGCTGGGGATATCAGTTACATTTTTTGTTCTGACAAAAAGATCCTGGAAGTAAACCGCCAGTACCTACAACACGATTATTATACGGATATCATTACCTTCGACTATACCAGCGGAAATAAAATATCCGGAGATTTGTTCATAAGCCTGGATACGGTGAAAACCAACTCTGAGGCATTCAATACGCCCTATAATGAAGAACTCCACCGTACCATTATCCATGGAATTCTCCATCTTTGCGGTATAAATGATAAAGGGCCGGGAGAGCGAGAAATAATGGAAGCCAATGAAAACAAAGCGTTGCAAATACTTCCAAAAGAATGCAGGCAAATAGATTTATAAACAGCCTTTTTCACTAAATTCAAATTGTTTATCTATCTTTGGATTTTTTAAAAAGCCTCTAATATGAATGGAAAACTATTAATTTTACTGACAATAATCTTATTCTTTGTCTCCGGATGCGACAAGGAAGAGGTTGATCCGGTAAACACAGCCATATTAGAGGTTTCGGATTCTTCATTTGACAGTATAAGCGAAAAAGGCTCCAAGCAAATTGTACATATCACATGCGATACAACATGGACAGCAACCTGCAACACGACTTGGTGTACACCCAATCCGGCAACAGGCACAAACAACCAGACTATATCTATTACCATTGATGAGAACAAGACATACACGGCAAGAACGGCAACCATAACTATCACTTCAGACAAAGCTCAGAAAAAAAGGATAAGGATAGACCAGAATGCCGCAAAAGAGCCGGCTCCGGAACCGGATATGGTGACAGTTTACAAGTTGCCCGTAATCTTCCATATTCTCTATAAAGATAAAACAGACAGGGAGCAATATATCGATAAAGGACGATTAAAAGAGATACTGGATAAAGTAAACCAAAAGTACCGGAACTCAACCAACAGTATAGATATAAAAATCGAATTTGTATTAGCTACAGAAACTCCAGACGGCAAGCTACTGGAGGAACCGGGGGTAGAACGTATTCCATGGACGAGAACTTATCCCATAGATTGCGACCTTTTCATGAATGACACAAGAGGTACTTACAACGATTTGCTATGGGACCCAAACTTATTTATCAATATCATGGTTTATAAATTCCTTCCAAGCAGCACACAACAAACAAAAAGTGATGTAACAGGTATTTCTCATTTACCTTATACCACATCCCAATTTCCGCTGGATGGGCTTATGATTTCTTCCTATTCATATATGACATTGAGCAATTTAAAATACCCTCACTGTGTGTCCATCAACAGCTCTTACATATACAACCAAAGCACAGAGAGTAAACATGATCAGGCAGACATAAATGTAACATTGGCCCATGAACTGGGACATTATCTCGGGCTATTTCATGTATTTACAGAAGAAGCAGGAGCAATGAAGGACTATTGTAAAGACACGGATTATTGTAAAGATACTCCAACCTACAACCGACCGAAATATATAGAATGGTATATAAACACCGCCATGCAATCCTCTCACGATTGGACCTATTATACACAGCGGACAGATTGTAATAGCAAAACCTATACATCCTACAATATCATGGATTATTCGTTCGGATACACCAACCAGTTTACAGAAGAGCAATGCAAACGTATCCGCTACGTATTAAACTTCAGCCCGCTAATACCAGGAGCCCAGAAAGGGATAACCAAATCAACAGACACCCCAGACAAGCCTTTGGACCTTCCGGTACGCGCAATTAAATAACCGGATCCTATTTGTTTAAAAGTCATAACCAATGATGACTGAATGCAAGAGTGTGATTATCTTTGCAAAAGAAACAAAGAGATAATAGACAATGACTTTCAATTACGATGTAATCGTGGTAGGTGCCGGACATGCTGGCTGTGAAGCAGCAGCAGCTTCTGCCAATCTAGGCTCAAAGACACTCCTCATAACAATGGATATGAACAAGATTGCACAAATGAGTTGCAATCCGGCCGTTGGTGGTATAGCCAAAGGACAAATTGTTCGCGAAATCGATGCATTAGGAGGATATATGGGAATTGTAACAGACCATACGGCCATTCAGTTCCGTATGTTAAACCGTAGCAAAGGCCCCGCCATGTGGAGCCCGCGTGCTCAAAGCGACCGTGCTCGTTTTATAGATTGCTGGCGGGGGATACTCGAACATATGCCCAACCTGTACATCTGGCAAGATACCGTGCATGAGCTATTACTCGATGGGAACGTTGTTTGCGGAGTTAAAACCGGCATGAATGTAGAGTTCCGTGCCAAATGTGTCGTACTGACAAACGGTACATTCCTGAATGGCTTACTCCATATCGGACGTACACAGATACGTGGAGGACGTATTTCAGAACCGGCAGCAACGGGATTAACGGAACAATTGGTTTCATTAGGCATACGTTCCGAACGAATGAAGACAGGAACACCAGTACGTATAGACGGACGTAGCGTTCATTTCGATGAAATGGTAGAACAACCGGGCGAGAACGATTTCCATAAGTTTTCTTATATGGACACCTCGCATCGCGTATTAAAACAATTGAGTTGTTGGTCTGCTTTTACAAATGAAGCCTGCCATGAAATATTACGCCAGGGCCTCCCCGACTCTCCGCTTTATAATGGACAAATTAAAAGTATCGGACCACGTTATTGCCCAAGCATAGAAACAAAAATCGTAACATTCGCCGATAAGCCGCAACATCAGTTATTTCTTGAACCGGAAGGCGAAACCACAGAGGAATATTATTTGAACGGTTTCTCCTCTTCCCTCCCCTTGGATATACAAATTCGTGCTCTACAGGCTATACCGGCATTCCGCGACGTACAAATATATCGTCCCGGCTATGCAATCGAATATGATTTTTTCGACCCGACACAACTAAATCACAATCTGGAGACCAAACAAATCCGCAACCTATTCTTTGCCGGACAGATTAATGGGACAACCGGTTACGAAGAAGCAGGAGGTCAAGGCATCATTGCCGGAATAAATGCACATATAAACTGCCACGGCGGAGAAGCATTTATATTGGGACGCGATGAAGCCTATATCGGAGTCTTAATCGATGATTTGGTAACAAAAGGAGTAGATGAACCTTACCGTATGTTTACATCCCGTGCCGAATACCGTATTCTACTCCGGCAAGATGATGCGGATATGCGTCTTACAGAAAAGTCTTACCGGTTAGGTTTGGCTAAACAAGATCGCTACGATTTATTGAATGAAAAGAAAGGAAGCCGTGACGCCATTATTTCTTTCGCAGAAAATTATTCCGTAAAGCCGCAATATATAAATAGTGGATTGGAAGCATTAGGAACTACCCCACTCGCTCATGGATGCAAACTGCTCGATTTGATATTCCGTCCTCAAGTCACACTTGAAAATATGTCGGAATTAGTTCCTGCACTTCGGGCTGAATTAGACAAAGTACCAGCTTCACGCAAGGAAGAAATTATCGAAGCTGCAGAAATCCTAATGAAGTATAGTGGGTATATCAAACGTGAACAAATCATAGCAGACAAGATAAACCGTTTGGAAAATATCCATATCAAAGGCAAGTTTGATTACAACTCAATTCAGTCTTTATCAACCGAAGCGCGCCAGAAATTAACCCGGATTGATCCGGAAACGATTGCACAGGCAAGCCGTATTCCGGGTATTTCACCCAGCGATATAAATATCCTGCTGGTGCTTCTCGGGAGATAAAATCCAAAATGTTCCACGTGAAACATTTACTTTAATAGAAATAAGCTAAAACACTGGGAATAGGAAGGAAACATACAAAAGATGCCTACAGAAAAAGACGAACATATAAAAACAATCCTTTCCGTCATACCGGAGAAGCCTGGCTGTTACCAATACTTTGATGAACAGGGAACCATCATCTATGTTGGCAAGGCAAAGAATCTGAAACGACGTGTTTCCTCCTACTTTAACAAAGAACACGACAGCAAAAAAACACGTGTGCTGGTAAAGCAAATCCGAGACATTAAATACATTGTTGTCGATACCGAAGAAGATGCTCTTTTATTAGAGAACAATCTGATTAAACAATACCGCCCACGCTACAACGTATTACTGAAGGACGACAAGACCTATCCTTCCATCATTGTAAAAAACGAATATTTTCCACGCGTTTTTCAAACGCGTAATATCGTTCGTGACGGTTCGCAATACTACGGGCCCTACCCTTCCCTATATACGGCAAAAGTCATGCTTCAAATGCTGAAAGATTTATATCCGATACGAACCTGCAAACTGCCGCTTACTCCGGAAACAATTTCAGAAGGAAGATATAAAATTTGCCTGGAATATCACATCAAACGATGTAAAGGTCCATGTGAAGGATTGCAAACATTGGAAGAATACCAACAGAATATCTCTGAAATAAAAGAAATACTCCGGGGGAATATTTCGCAGATTAGTAAACATCTTTATGAACAGATGCAAACACTTGCCGGAGAATTACGTTTTGAGGAAGCACAGAAAATCAAAGAAAAATACGAAGTAATCGAAAATTACCGTTCCAAGTCGACGGTGGTTACCCCCATGCTGCATAATATAGATGTATTTTCAATTGCAGAAAATGAAAATTCGGCATATATCAACTATATGCATATCGGCAATGGGGCGATTGTACAGGCATATACTTTCGAATACAAAAAACGCTTGGATGAAACAAAAGAAGAATTATTGAGCCTTGGCATTATTGAAATGAGAAACCGGTTCAAAAGCACAGCGCGGGAAATTATTACTCCTTTCGCTCTGGATATGGAACTGGAGAATGTCTCTTTTACAGTCCCGCAACGGGGAGATAAACGGAAATTGATCGAATTATCCGAAATGAATGTAAAGCAGTACAAGGTCGATAAATTAAAACAGGCGGAAAAGCTCAATCCGGAACAACGGAGCACTCGTCTTTTAAAAGAAATCCAGGATACGCTGCATCTGCCTAAACTCCCTGTCCATATCGAATGTTTCGACAACTCCAATATACAGGGAAGTGATGCGGTAGCTGCGTGTGTTGTTTTTAAAATGGCGAAACCATCGAAAAAGGATTACCGGAAATACAATATAAAAACAGTAGTTGGACCCGATGACTACGCCTCCATGAAAGAAGTGGTACGCCGGCGGTACCAGCGTGCCATCGAAGAAGACTCTCCCCTGCCCGACCTGTTGATTACAGATGGAGGAAAAGGACAAATGGAGGTTGTACGCGAAGTTATCCAGGACGAACTTCATCTGGATATCCCGATTGCCGGTCTGGCGAAAGACGGAAAGCACCGGACTTCGGAACTCCTGTTCGGGTTTCCTCCCGAAACAATCGGAATGCCGATACAAAGTTTCATGTTCAAATTCTTTACGCAGATACAGGATGAAGTTCATCGCTTTGCCATCGCTTTCCACAAAGACAAACGAAGCAAGAACCAGACAAAATCAGAATTAGACGAGATAAAAGGAATCGGAGAAAAGACAAAAACAGTACTTTTACGCCATTTTAAGAGCGTAAAACGAATACGCGAGGCGAGCTTCGACGAACTGAAAGAAATTATCGGAGAAGCCAAAACAAAGGCATTATTAAATGGTTTAAAATAAAAATATGAGAACAGTTACACAACGGGTACAGTATGCCTCCGTGACCATCGACGGGGAAGTGAAATCGAAAATTGGGAACGGACTGCTTGTGTTGGTGGGTATCGAAGACCGGGATACACAAGAAGATATTGAATGGCTATGCAAAAAGATTGCTAATCTACGTATTTTTGACGATGAAAACGGAGTTATGAACCGGTCTGTAATTGATGCGGGCGGAGAGGTTATGGTTGTTAGCCAGTTCACTCTTCACGCTTCTACAAAGAAAGGGAACCGTCCCTCCTACATTCATGCTTCCAAACCGGATTTTGCCATTCCTATGTATGAAGCATTCTGTGCAGAAATGGGTTTACAGATAGGAAAAGAGGTAGCAACCGGAACTTTCGGGGCTGATATGAAAATAGAATTATTGAATGACGGGCCGGTTACAATTCTAATCGACTCGCAAAATAAAGAATAACGATGGCTGATATTACCTTACAACAAGCTCAGGAAAAAGTGGACAATTGGATTAAAACCTATGGTGTCCGCTACTTCAACGAGCTTACCAATATGACTATCCTGACTGAAGAAGTGGGCGAACTGGCACGTATCATGGCACGTACCTATGGCGAACAATCATTCAAGGAAAGTGACAAAAATCGCGATTTGGGCGATGAAATGGCAGATGTTCTTTGGGTACTGCTCTGTTTGGCAAACCAGACAGGCGTAGACCTTACAACGGCTTTTGAAAAGAACCTGCAAAAGAAAACCAACCGGGATAAAGAACGACATATAAACAATCAAAAATTATAAAACAATGGTACACGAACATGAACATGACTGCAATTGCGGGCATGACCATCATCACGAAGAAGAACATCATACAGATAAATATCATGATGCTTTCGGCAAATTTGAACATCCAGGAAGTGCTGAACAAGTAGCAGGAAAAGTACAAGCTATCCTTGAAAAACATGAGAAGGAAAACTTCACCCCTGAAGTTTTAAAGCAGATTCACGGCTGTATCGACCTCACCTCCCTCACCAGCATCGATACAAAAGAGAGCATCTGGAAACTGGTGGATAAAGTGAACGATTTTGAAGGCACACGCCCTGATATCCCAAATGTAGCAGCTATCTGCACCTATCCTTTGTTTGTTGAAACAGTGAAGCAGGCACTTACCGCACAGGATGTAAAGATAGCCTCTGTTGCCGCAGGCTTCCCTTCTTCACAGACCTTTGTGGAAGTAAAAATAGCAGAAACAGCAATGGCTGTTATGCAGGGAGCCGATGAAATCGATGTTGTAATGAACCTGGGCTATTTTATGGAAGACAATTTTGAAGAGATAGCTGAAGAACTTCAGGAAATAAAAGAAAGCTGTCGCGAAGCTAAATTGAAAGTCATTCTGGAAACGGGTGCATTGGCAGTACCGGAAAATATCCAACGTGCCGCCATCCTTGCCCTTTATTCCGGTGCAGATTTTATCAAAACATCTACAGGGAAAGGATATCCCGGAGCAACTCCGGAAGCAGTCTATACCCTATGCCAAGTGATAAAAACATACCATTCCATCGCCGGACGCAAAGTAGGTATCAAAATTTCAGGCGGAGTACGGACAGCCGAACAAGCCGTTACTTATTATACAATCGTAAAAGAGGTTCTGGACAAAGACTGGCTGAATAAAGAATTGTTCCGTATCGGAGCGAGCAGTCTGGTTGAAGACATCGAAAAACGATTCGGCGAATAATCGGAAACCTAAGCGCCTATTCAGTACAAAGCAAAAGATTAATTGCGGAAAGAAAGAGAGAATAGGCAGGAAAGCCCAGATTTTCATGCAGTTCAGCCCCCCATTCGAAGGGGATTGAAACCCGGGTCCCGAGACCTCTCAGATGCGGGTCTCAAGAGATAAAATATATTATCTTTTTGAAGATAAGTAATATACCTTATAAAAAAGGCTTACTTACTTTAGCAGAATAAATGATAGTATGATAGTAGTAAAAAAGAAACTGTCATACTATCATTCGTTTGAGAACTAACTGTTTATCTCTGCAAATGATGGTATGACAGTATAATATAAAAATTATTTTCAGAAATTAATCGGGGAAATGTTATTACTTGCTCCGTTTTACAATATAATCAGCAAGCAGCAACAAGGCTTCCTGTGCCTCTGAAGGTGGCAATGTCCGAAGCACTTCCATCGCCTTATCATGATACGCTTCCATCCGCATCTCTGCATATTCGATGCCGCCATTTGCTTTGGCAAAGTCTATCAGCAAATCGATGTTCTCAACAGAAAAATCTTTTTCTTTAATAATCCGCAAGCAACGGCCTGCCTCTTCTCTCCTCCCCTCACGAAGGGCAAATAACAATGGAAGTGTTATTTTTCCTTCCCGGATATCGTTCCCGGTCGGCTTGCCTATATTCGCTTCTTTAAAATAATCGAATATATCGTCTTTTATCTGGAAAGCAAAACCTAAATATTCTCCGAATTCACGGCACTTATCAATAAGTTCATCGGAAGCGCCAGATGAAATGGCACCGATTTCCGTACAAGCAGATAGCAACATTGCAGTCTTCTTACGAATTACCTGCATATAACATGCTTCATCCAAAATACTTTCTTCTGCTGTTTCCAGCTGTTTGATTTCACCTTCGGACAAATCCCGTCCGAGATTCGAAACGATGCCGATAATTCGCAAATTACCGGTACGGATAGAGCGGATTAATGCAGTAGACAGTACATAGTCGCCTACCAACACAGATATACGGTTATCAAATATGGCATTTAGAGAGGGAAGACCACGACGTTGTTTCGTCTCATCTATCACATCATCATGGATAAGCGTCGCTGTATGGAGCAGCTCCAACAGAACAGCCGAATTGATCGTATCATTTGTAACCTGGCCACACATTTTAGCCGTAAGAAGAACCAACAAGGGGCGAACATGCTTCCCTGTTGCATTCAGTATTTGATCTATGGCTGCCTGTAACCGGCGAGTCTCACTCCTAAGTGAAGCATCAAACTCATCATTGAAACGTCGAAATTCCTCAGAAACCGCTTCCTCTATTTTTCTTCTATTATCCATAATAAATCCAAAGATGCGCAAAAGTAACAAAAACTATCGAGTAAGCGAGTTTTTTCGTACATTTACCGACAAATGTCACACTAAAAACGTGTTAAAAGCAATGAAGTTACTCCTCATAGATGCGTATGCTTTGATCTACCGGTCTTACTACGCTTTCATCAAAAATCCGCGTATAAATTCAAAAGGAATGAATACATCAGCCATTTTTGGATTTATCAACAGCCTTGAAGATGTATTGAAACGGGAATCTCCCACCCACATAGCTGTAGCATTCGATCCGTCGGGTCCGACCTTCCGCCATGAGGCATACGAACAATATAAAGCCCAACGGGAAGAGACACCGGAAGTAATCCGCCAGTCTGTTCCTATTATAAAGGAAATCATACAGGCTTATAATATCCCCATATTGGAAGTTACCGGTTTCGAAGCGGACGATGTAATCGGTACCATATCAAAACAGGCAGAAAAGGAAGGCTTCGATGTTTATATGATGACACCGGATAAAGACTACGGTCAATTAGTCTCGGAACATATATTTATGTATCGACCGAAGTTCGGAGGCGATTATGAAATTATGGGAGTTCCGGAAGTACTGAATAAATACGGATTAACTTCAGTCGAACAGGTAATCGACCTGCTTGGACTTATGGGTGACAGTTCAGACAATATTCCGGGTTGTCCCGGCGTGGGAGAAAAAACTGCCCAGAAATTATTAGATGAATTCGGTTCCATCGAAAATCTTTTAGAGAATACGGACAAATTAAAAGGAGCGGTCCAAAAGAGGGTGAGTGAAAATGTAGAACAGATTCGCTTCTCTAAATTTCTGGCAACAATCCGTACGGATGTTCCTATCCAGTTTGACGCAACATCATGTATCCGCGAAAAGGTAAATGAAGAGCAACTGATAAAGATTTACACAGACTTAGAATTTAGAACATTTATTAACAAATTGACCGGAGCGACAGAAAAACCTAAACAAACATCACAATCTACAACTCCAAAGGGTCCGACTCAAGGCTTTCTCTTTGAAGAATTTGCGCCCGAGAATACGGAAGCTCCCAAATATTCGACTCTCGCGGACTTAAAATCGACAATTCACACCTACCATCTTGTTGATACAGAGGAGAAAAGAGAGGATTTAGCCCGATTTTTAAGCAGTCAGGATTTTTTTACATTTGACACGGAAACAGACGGCATCAACCCATTAAGCGCCGGATTGGTCGGAATGTCATTTGCTGTAAAAGAAAATGAGGCTTGGTATGTACCAGTGCCGGCAAAACGGGAAGAGGCAGACAAAGTAATCGCCCCCTTCACTCCTGCCCTGCAAAATCCGAAAATTCAAAAAATCGGACAAAACATAAAATTTGACATACTAGTTCTCCGGAAATATGAAATAAAAGTTGCCGGTCCATTATTCGATACCATGATTGCCCACTACCTGATAAATCCGGAATTGCGTCATGGAATGGATTACCTGGCTGAAACATATCTTAAATATAAAACAGTACGCATAGAAGAATTAATCGGACCGAGAGGGAAAAAGCAACTTACCATGCGCGACGTTCCTGTCCAGCAGATAACGGAATATGCCGCTGAAGATGCTGACGTGACACTGAAATTGAAAAACTATTTTGCCCCTTTATTAAAAGAGGAAGATATAGAATCCCTTTTCTACGATATCGAAATGCCGTTAATTTATGTATTGGCAGAAATGGAGTTAACCGGAGTCACGCTCGATACCGAAGCTCTCAAACAGTCGTCCGAACAATTAACTGCCGAACTGAAAAAACTGGAAAAAGAAATCTACGAACTTGCCGGCGTTAAGTTCAATATAAACTCGGCCCGCCAGGTTGGTGAGATCCTGTTCGAACGGTTGAAAATAGAAGAAAAAGCAAAAAAGACTAAAACCGGTAGTTACAGTACCAGCGAAGATATATTGGAAAAGATGCGTTCCAAACATCCTGTGGTCGGGAAACTATTGGAATACCGCGGGCTGAAAAAGCTGCTCAGTACTTATATCGATGCTTTACCGGAACTGATTAGTCCGAGAACAGGTAAGATACATACATCATTCAACCAGACGGTAACCGCTACCGGACGCCTCAGCTCGACCAATCCGAACTTACAGAACATTCCAATCCGGGATGAACTGGGACGGGAAATCCGAAAAGCATTTACAGCCGATAATAGCGACTGCATATTCTTCTCCGCCGACTATTCACAGATAGAACTTCGTATCATGGCACATCTGAGCAATGACCAACATATGATAGAAGCCTTCCGGAGCGGAGCGGATATCCATGCCACTACTGCGGCCAAAATATACGGTATACCGGTAGAAGAAGTCACCTCGGATATGCGCCGTAAAGCAAAAACCGCCAACTTCGGTATTATATATGGTATCTCCATCTTCGGGCTTGCAGAACGGTTAAATATTCCCCGTGCAGAATCCAAAGAACTTATTGAAGGATACTTCAGAACTTATCCGGATGTGCGTGCCTACATGGACGAAAGCATTCATATTGCAAAAGAAAAAGGATATGTGGAAACAATCTACAAACGTAAACGTTTCCTTCCAGATATCAACTCGCACAATGCCGTTGTACGCGGATATGCCGAACGAAATGCAATCAATGCCCCTATCCAGGGAAGTGCCGCCGATATTATTAAGGTAGCCATGGTACGTATCTTCAACCGCTTCGAATCGGAGGGATTAAGAAGCAAAATGATTCTGCAAGTACATGACGAACTCAACTTCAATGTCTGGAAAGACGAATTGGAGAAAGTGAAACAAATCGTACTGGAAGAAATGGAAGGTGCCATCAAGTTGCAAGTACCTCTTATTGCCGACTGCGGAGAAGGTGTAAACTGGCTGGAAGCGCATTAAACCAAAGATAAAATAAGTATGAGATACGTAGCTTTTCCCCTTCTCCTGCTTGCTATCTGCTCCTGTGGAAGAACAAACGAAACAACGACAAAAACAATAATTGTCGATGTTGAAAAAGATTTTCCACAAAAAGAAATCTATCTACAGGATATAGCAGACATAGAATATATACCTATAGCAACATCAGACTCTGCTCTTGTTAACTCCACTCCATCCACTGTTTCTAATGAAGGGATTGTGACAAGAGGAGGAAAAGTTGGCGAAATTCTCATCTTTGATGCAAAAGGACAGCATTTACAAGGTCGTATTTGTAGAAGGGGACAAGGACCGGAAGAATATAATGCGATTATATTCAAGATCGTAGACTGGAAGCGAAAAGAAGTATTCATAGCGGATTACACCAGTTTAAAAGTATACGATTTCTCCGGAAATTATCTTCGTACGCTACTTAAAGAAAATATTATGGATATGGACATCCATAACCTGGATGACAACCATCTTTTATGCAGTAAAGACAGGCAAGGAGCAAAAGAACCTTACCGTCCTTATTTTACCCTATCTAAAAATGATGGAAAAGCAGATACGCTATCTATAGAAGTCCCTTATTTTATAGCCAGTAACCGTAAAATACTTTGGGATGACGGACATACGAGTAACGCTTACGGCCTTTTACCTTTATTATACAGTTGTAAGGATAAAATTTGGTTGACAAGTTTCGCTTTGGACACGGTCTTTCAACTCCATCCCAATTTAAAAAAAGAACCGGTAATGATACCGCTTCATGCTCCTACAAAAGATAAAGAAGCCCCGCTTCTACATTTTTTAGGGATGAATGATCTATATGCCTGGATCAGCAGAATTCCCCGAAATGTAAAGGTCAGGATGAGTGATATGAGTGCAGGTATGCAAGAAAACAGTAAAGTCTATATGTACGACAAAAGTAACCGGGAATGGTTTGAGCCCGTTTACCATAATCGTGCTATCAATAACCGGGATATGGACTTAAAATACATCAACTTATCACCCGTATCTTACGGTTACGGCTTGATTACATTAAATGCAATGGATTTAGTAGAAGCCTATCAGAATGGTGAAATAACGGATGACAAGCTCAAAAAAATAGCATCTACCCTAAAAGAAGAAGATAATCCGGTACTAATGCTCCTCAAGTTTAAAACACGAGATAAAAAGTAATTGTCGGAAAGGCGTAAACTGGCTGGAAGCGCATTAAGAAATTCAAAGCAGAGTTCTTATAATTCATATCTTTATACTATCTTTGCTTTATTCTTTTGCAAAGCGTTGCATACATATAACTGAAAACAGAAGCGTTATCATATTGTCCTTAAGCAAGAAAATCGCCAATTTTTTATCACGCAAGGACAGTAGACAACAAATGCCTCACGTTTTTTGTATATATATTATAGTATATATAACATTAAGCGTGGGCTGTTGTCTATCTGCGGGATAGGTGTTTGGCGATACCTCTTGCTTGGGTAGATGACAGTTCCCACGCTTTTATTATATTCTCCATCCATGGGAACAGATGGGCAACAGAGTGGTTATGTATTTCATACTTCCAGAGAATCTTCCGACATCGGTATTGAAAGCAGCATTCGAGTTTATTTCCGAGGATGTTCCTTCCCTGCGCATCACCACGCCGGATATCGACCTGTCTAATCAGGGTATCTCAATCGCCGTGCCGGATGAGATAAGCCATGTTCGCTCCATTCGTTTTACTACTTCTTTAAATCATTTTATATATTATTATCCAGAAAAAGGATATGAAATTACCAAAGGTATTCATCTCCCCCCTCTGGAAACACCTTCTGTGGGAGATTATTATGCCGGAGGCATTGTTATACAATCCGGAACAGAGTGCCCTAATCTGAAAGCGGAACCGGACATTTTAATATATAAAGGTTCAATTATGTCACTCCATGAACAAACGTTCAATTACTATGACAGCTTAATCCATTGCGAAACAATATCAGATGATATTTTAGGTACCTGGCATTTACCGGATATGCTAAACCTAACCACTTTATATAGCAAACAGCAAGAGTTGAATCTTTGCCTTGCCAAACAACAAGGGACTATGTTATACGATGAAGAATATTGGTGTAAAGACAATGCAATGATAGATTTGGGAGTGACCTTCAACATGGGAACAGGAACTCCCGATATATGTCCCAAAAAAGAAAAGCGACAAGTACGCGCCATACAGGATTATTAATCCGAACATCCTCCCTTACCCCTCGCCAGGACAAGGGCCAATGATTTTTTTATTTTTCTGAATGTAGACAGGAGGGCATCAAAAGTACGGCCTAGACTTTTGATTTGCCCTCCAACTCTATAAATCCCAAATTTTCGGCTTACTATCCAAGAATACAGCCAAATTAGTTATCTTTGCAGGCTGAAATAGGTATAAAACAAATCATAACAACAATTTATAATGGCATTACAATGTGGCATCGTAGGTCTTCCTAATGTTGGAAAATCTACTCTTTTCAATTGCTTGTCCAATGCAAAAGCGCAATCGGCAAACTTTCCGTTCTGTACAATCGAACCGAACGTAGGTGTAATTACCGTACCGGATGAACGCCTGAACAAATTGGCGGAGATAGAACATCCTCAGCGTATAATCCCCACCACTGTAGAAATTGTGGACATTGCCGGTCTGGTAAAAGGCGCCAGTAAAGGGGAAGGCTTAGGTAATAAATTCCTTGCCAATATCCGGGAAACAGACGCGATTTTGCATGTATTACGTTGTTTCGATGATGACAATATCGTTCACGTAGACGGCAGAGTCGATCCGGTTCGCGATAAAGAAATTATTGACGCAGAACTACAGATTAAAGACCTGGAAACTATCGACAGCCGTATTGCCAAAGTACAAAAACAAGCCCAGACAGGAGGCGATAAGCAAGCAAAAATAGCCTACGAAGTTCTTTGTAAATATAAAGAAGCAATCGAACAGGGAAAGAGTGCCCGTACCGTTACATTCGACACAAAAGACGAAGAAAGAATAGCACACGACCTGTTCCTGCTAACAAATAAACCGGTTATGTACGTCTGCAACGTAGACGAAGCCAGCGCGGTAAACGGCAATAAATACGTAGATGCCGTACGTGAAGCTGTAAAAGACGAAAATGCCGAAATCCTGGTAGTCTCAGCCAAGATTGAAAGTGAAATTGCCGAATTCGAGACATATGAAGAACGCCAGATGTTCCTGGAAGAAATCGGCCTGGAAGAATCCGGTGTAAACCGCTTGATCAAATCGGCTTATAAACTGTTGAACCTGCAAACATTCCTGACTGCCGGTCCTGATGAAGTTCGTGCTTGGACCTTCCTTAGAGGCTGGAAAGCTCCGCAATGTGCCGGTGTAATCCATACAGACTTTGAAAAAGGCTTTATCCGTGCCGAAGTTATCAAATACAACGACTATATCTCTTACGGTTCGGAAGCAGCCGTTAAAGAAGCCGGTAAAATGAGTGTAGAAGGAAAAGAATACATAGTACAAGACGGGGACATCATGCATTTCCGCTTCAACGTATAAAACATTCCTATAAAGATAATGTAAGGGCAGAATTGAATTCTGCCCTTTTTTATTTTCCAACAATTACGGATTATCGCAACCGACAGCATCAATTCCTTTTATATTCGGAAGGAATGATTCCCGTATATTTCTGGAAAGCACGACGGAAAGTACTGATAGAATGAAAACCGGAACGCTCCGCAATCTCCTGCAAGCTGGTTTGCGGTTCAGCATCCATCAAACGTTTGCACTCTTCCACACGAAACTGGTTGACATAATCAGAAAAAGACTGTCCCAAATCCCTGTTAAAAAGCTGGGAAAGATAAGAACGGCTCATAGGAAATACCCGTTGCAGGTCGGTCAGACGTAAGTCATCCCGTAAATAAGGTTTTTCTTTTTCAAACCAAATCCGTACCTCTTCGGCATAACGTTGGGAAAGCAGATGCCGCTGCTCTTCATCGTCATCATTATTTTCATCTTCATCATCCTGATGATACGGCATATTCCAACCTTTATGAAAAGAGCTGTCTGAAACAATTATTTTAAGGAATAACGCTTTATAGAAAAAGTAATACCAGACAAGTAATAATAAGACTTTATTGATAACATACAATAAAGGAATATCCGTAAACAATAATGCCAGATACAAAACATACATGGAGACCATAATAATCATTACTCTTTTAAGCCAGTTCAGGTCGTATTCATCCGGATCGGAAACAATTTCTTCCAGATACCTTCTGTATTCATCATTATACCTAATCACCAAAAATACAGGCAAAGACATATAGCCAAGCATCAAAAGAAATATAACCATGCGCAAGGCTACATCCAGGTCAAACGATTCAAAAACAGATTTCACCGAGTAGAATGTATGAATTTCACCTCCGGATAACCGATATCCCAAATACATGAAGCCAACTGTCAATATTGGCGAGACAAGCAGTAAAAAACGTTTTACAGTAAGATAACCCGGTCTCAGCACCTCTATCACATAAGAAGCCAACATAGCAGTAACAACACATCCCATAATAAGCACATCTGGATGGAAGGCTTCTTTATCATCCGCCAAAAGCCAGTTTACCGACACTCTCATTAATGCAAGAAAAGCCCACAAGTACATTCCCCATCCTAATATTCGTTTTGCACGGCGCTTATTTGCCCGCAACAGCAAGGTGGTTCCTCCAAAAATGCATAACGCTATAATCTGGAAACTTAATATTAATTGTATTTTATCCAACATACATATATTCCCTATTGCTAATTAAACAATTTGGAGCGCAATATAGTTGATTTGCACCATTATTATACAATTTGAAGCATCCAGATAATTTGAACGATTCTTTTTGTACGATTTCATCGTGCTTTTTGTACCGAATGCTGCCTCGGGAACGTCCAAACGCCCGACATTTGCAAATGTAAATAGTAATAAAAAGTGACATAATATATGAATAAGTTAGTGCCTTTAATCTTATTAATAATGAGTATTACCAGTTGTTCGGACCTGAATGATGAGCGAGTTATGCAGAGTTTCCATCTAAACAAAGAACCTCTTCAAATCGTAACTAAAACCCTCACTTCTCAATCGCCCAATCTTATCCAGGAATTTTCTGCCGGCTCGGTCATCGGTCTATATGTCGTCTCTGAAAACACCGGCGACATATACAACGGTAATACTCATTATAAAAATATACGGGCGGAAGCCTGGCAGGAAAACAGAAGGCTGAACTGGGAACAGGAAAGACCTGTATTCCTCGACAGCGAGCCTGCCATCGTTTATGCCTACTCACCTTATCAAAACACAGCGAGTTTCGATCCGGAAAATATCCCGGTAAAAGTATCATCGGATGCCACACAGAGTATAGATTATATGTATGGTTCACAAACCAAGGGGCAAAAGGCTATTAACAAAATATCCCCGATAGCACTTTTAGATATGAATCATGCTTTATCACTTTTAAGTTTCCAGATACATTTAGCCCCGGAAACAAAGGGATGTTATCTCCTCAGTTCCATACAGGTAGGCAATAAAGCAGGAGGATCAGCCCTATTCTACAGAGGCTATCTGAACATTAAGACAGGGGAAATAAAAAGAAATGCAGGGAACAACGCTTCCACTCGGTTAGAACTCGGAGAGTTGAAAATGTTGACTCCCGCCCTATCCGACCCCTTGCAAATAAAAATGATGCCGACCCATCAGGAAATTTCCAAAGGAGATGTTGAAGTGCTTTTCAGAATAAACGATGAAACCTTCACTTTCAAGATACCGGCACATACCCTATGGAAAAAAGGAGAAAAATACCAGTATTCCCTATCCTTCAACGGCAAGAAATTAAAACTGGAAAACACCAGCATTTCGAAATGGGCTCCTGTAAAAAAGAAAGTTTAAAGGGAACATTCTCCATCATATAACGATTCATCCTCTAACTAAATATAATCAAACCATCTCTTCTTTCCGGGTTCTGACTCTTGCCCGGAAAGAGAGACGGTTCACCGGCCTGGTCCAGGACGACCACCGCCACCTCCGGTTGAACCATACGTAGTCACCATATTACTCAACGTCAAACCTGCCAATTCGCTACCATCCGTATAAGTTCCACCAAGAACGAGACCGTGGAAGTTCGTACCACCAGATGCTGAACCACCGGAATATAAAGTATAATTACTACCTTTTTCCAGATCAGGAGAACTCATTAACAAAGACATTTGAGAATAAGTACGGGGTATCTTATAAGCCAGTATAACAGCGCCTTCACTGTCTGTAATGCAAACATAAGTCCCTGCCGTACCCGAACCTCCATAAATCACAGAAGGTTGTTTACAGGCGCTTGCAGTAGGCGTGCTGTTACTTCCCCCTATGCCAATAATCGTACCTCCGGTAATGGTAAAAGTGTTCTGGTCGCAATCTATTCCTCCTTCCGGACTATTTGTACCGGATGAAACAATGACACCACCGGTGATGGTAAGCGTACCATTTGAATCTATACCGTCATTACCGGAACTGTAGCAATAAATATTTCCTCCGGATATTGTAATATTGTTGGTTGCATTCAGGCAATCATCGTAAGCAGAAACTTCTATTGTTCCGCCTGTAATCGTCATCACATCCTTGCTCTCGATACCTTCACTACCTTCCCCACCACTGGTACGCACCTTAATCGTACCGTCGTTGATGGTTACATTCATATCACTCTTAATACCTTTCGGAGAGGTATCCAGACGATTATAGACATATTGCTGTCCGGTTGTAATAACATGTATCGTCCCACCATTGACCACAATATCACCATCACTGCTAATGCCTTTTCCTCCGGCTCCGGTACTCTTTACTCCTACTATACCAGCATTCATTGTCAGTATGCCATCACACTTAATCCCAGCACAAGCTGATACATCATTCTCATCCGCCTCATACACACCACCGCCCGTTGTCAAAATCAAAGTACGTCCACCAGAAACAGTTACATAACCATCACAAGAAATACCTTTGGCAGCATCACCTTTCGCTGTAATATTCAAGGCACCGCCTCCTATTATAACGGCGTCATTCGCCTTTATACCATTGCTCACTTCTGCTGTCACATTTATGCGTGTACCAACACGGAAACGGACATAATCATCACTACAGATACCATGCTTATAATTACCGTTGACCGTCAGCAAGCCTTTACCGCTAAATATCAATTGCCCTTCACTGAAAAAGCAACCTTTCATGTCCTCTCCGTCCGTTTTAATATAAGAGGTTCCGTCTGTCAAGGTATTTTCAGTTCCATCATTACAAACCACAAATACACGTTTCCCGGATTGTACATTAATAGCTGCACCTGCCGGATTCGTCAACCCTACCCCATTCAGGGTCAGCTTGAACTTATTATCGCTATAAATTTTGAAAGAACCGTCAGACGCGGTTCCGGTTAATACATACTCTACCTTTTTTACAGTAGAAGTAACTATTACATGAGCCCCTTCCTGTACGACAGTTACACCGCTTACATTATTCGTTACCATAGCATTTCCTTCCGAATACCGGATGGTTACGGTAGAGCTAAATGTGGAGTTTTCAATAAAATCATCGTAATTCGGGTCAGTTTCATCCGTGGGTATTACCTCGGCAGCCTCTTCAAAAGCGGAAGTATCCCAGGTTACATCAAAATTTTCGAGATCATCCCCTGTCGTAACATCAGTCGGATCGGATGGGTCATTCCCTCCATTCTGATTGTCTTCTTCATAAGGATGAGTCGAATTACAACTCATAGCAAGCAGTAAGGACAGCAGCCAGCCTAATAATTTAACGCTTTTCATCTTTTGGTCTTTTTTAATGTGTATACAATGAAATAGTATTCTGTTGATACAAAAATAAAAGAGGATACAAAAGGGGACAAATAAAATCTATTAATGCCGGGAATAAATCGACGAAATACATTATATACAGGTTTTTAGCAGTAATTTAACTAATCAAAACACCTTCCGGTACCCAAGTCGCAATAAAAGAATTTTAACCGGCCTATTTATATATTTTATCTGTATTTGTCGCGATGTCTTAAAAAACAAAACCCCGGTTGGAAAGACTAAAAAACAAAGGGCGCACATCCCGATGACGTGCGCCCTTTGTCGATAAGGACATTTATGTATACAAAGCATACGCTTATGCTTGCGTATTCTTAGCTGTATTAGTTGTATTATTCTGTTCTTCCCAATGGAACGGTTCGAACTGTGTAGTAGGATCCACCCAGGATTTCTTTTTGGAAGCATAGATAATAAACGGTGCGGCTACAACAACGATAGCACCGATAATCAGCACGGCAAACCATACCGTATTGTTACCAGTAGAAATCTGTGCAGGCGGGATAAAGCTCAATGTGAATGCCAATAAAGCACCACAGAAACCAAGACCACCGATAAACCACATCAATCCGTTGCCATGTTTTCCGATACGGAACGGACGCCCGGCTTTCTTCATTCTATAACGCAATACGATTGCTCCGGAGAACATCAGCATATACATAATCAGATAGAGAATAACCGTCAACTGCGACAGAATCTGGTAAAAGCTCTGTACGGAAGGCATTACCACGAACAACAAGCTCAGGAAAGTAACGGCACAACCCTGTATAAGCAAGATATTTTTCTGTACACCCAGTTTATTTGTTTTCTGGAAAAAAGGAGGAAGATAACCGGCTCTACCTACAGCAAAGATACCTTTTGACGGACCGGCAACCCATGTCAAAACACCTGCCAACACACCGAATGCCAATGCGATTGCGATAATCGGTGACAACCAGGAAGCATGGATAAATTTGAAGTAATTGTCAAACCCAACCAGCAAACTCTGCGTCAGGTTAATGTCCTTTTCCGGAATAATAACACCCAGAGAGAATGTACCCAACACGAAAATAATAACTGTAATCAAAGCACCGATAAATACGGCTTTCGGATAGTTAACAGAAGGATTGTTCACGTCTTTTACGTGGATACCGCCCATTTCCATACCTGCATAAAACAGGAAGATACTGGAAGCAAGCACCAGGTTATCGAACTTCGTAAAGTCGGGGAAAAAGTTACTATGGAAATCCATATTGGAATGTCCACCCATCGCCAGGTATACAATACCTAAAATAATCAGCAAGGCAGCCGGGATAATCGTACCCACCAAACCACCTATTTTTGCCACTTTACCAACCCAGCTCAAACCTTTCAACGAGATGAAAGTAGCCAGCCAGTAAATAATCAATACGATTGCCAGGGTATAGAACTTGTTAGAGGCAAGAATCATATCTTCCGGATGGTCCATACCGATAAAAGCGATAGACACCGCACCGAATGTTAATACCGTAGGATACCAGATTGTACTTTCAATCCATTGTAGCCAGATTGCCAGGAAACCCCATTTCTTACCGTATGCTTCACCTACCCAGCGAAACACACCACCTTGTTTGTCCTGGAACATTGCAGCCAGTTCCGCCGCAACCAGTGAGGTCGGGATCAGGAATACGATTGCTGCAAACAAATAGTAAAAGGCTGAACTCAGTCCGTAGACAGCCTCT
Source organism: Parabacteroides sp. (assembly GCA_019417325.1). Taxonomy (GTDB): domain Bacteria; phylum Bacteroidota; class Bacteroidia; order Bacteroidales; family Tannerellaceae; genus Parabacteroides. The sequence continues at coordinate 259,584 of DXVO01000034.1, forward strand.
GCCGGCAGTCCTCTCAGGGATACTACTGCCGTGACGTTCATAATTGCAAGAGTAAAAACTCCAAGTTTTACTGCTTTTCCAACATTTGCCATGCGTTTTACGTTTAAATTTAAATTTGGTTCGTTTAGTTTTGCTTTGATATGTCAGTATAACAACTACTTATTGTCTTAGTTTGTCAAAGCGATGTCAAACAAGGTTAATTAACAAAGTAGTGTTAAAAACAAAAACCGGCTTTCCGTTGTTTCTTCCCGTAAAACGCATTTTATCTAAATTCTTAAACATAAAATAATGAAAACAGCATTCTCCGACTTTTATTATAAGAGGAAAGGGATTTACGGTGTGTTACATGTTATGATCCTGTTGCTTTCCATCTTCCTGATTGTCGATATATCCATCGATACATTCAAGAATATCCCGTTTATCACCCAGACTACCTATCTGAAAACCCAGTTCTGGATATGTATGTTCTTTATTGCCGTTTTCGTATTAGAGTTTTTCTTATCAAAACATAAAATATATTTCCTGCAGACGCATTTTATCTTCCTGCTGGTATCCATTCCTTATCTTAACATTATAAATCATTATCACTTTGACTTCTCGCCGGAGGTATATTATTTCCTCCGTTTCATCCCGCTTATACGGAGCGGATACGCCCTTGCCATCGTGGTCGGGTGGCTCACTACGAATAAGGCATCCGGCCTGTTCGTGTCGTACCTGACGATGCTGCTGGCTACCGTTTATTTTTCCAGCCTTATATTCTTTGTACTCGAACATAAGGTAAACCCCGAAGTAACCAATTACACAGATGCCCTCTGGTGGGCATTCATGGATGTAACGACCGTCGGTTCGAATGTGTATGCCGTAACCCCTACCGGACGGATACTGTCCGTACTTCTGGCTGCATTGGGAATGATGATGTTCCCCATTTTTACAGTCTACGTCACCAGCCTTGTCGAAACAGCCAACAAGAAAAAAGTTGCCTTTTTCAACCAGAAAAATACGCCGGCTACAGATTCCGAAGGAGAAACGGCTCCCCCTCAGGACAATCAGGGGAAGAGTTAAAGAGGGATAAATCCAAAAATATCTTAATCATAATATTTTATTTGATTATTTAAACAGATTATACATTCAACTGCTTCATTATTTGATACTTTTGCCAGTATCTCATTTTTATAACCTTTAATTATCTAAAATACCAATGGAAACTTTGAATCAATGGATTACGATGGCCAATGATATCATTTGGACATACGTGTTAATTATTATCCTTTTAGGATGTGCAGTCTGGTTTACAATCAAAACAAAGTTCGTACAGTTCCGGATGGTCGGAGAAATGGTCCGCCTTCTTGGCGACTCGGCAGGCAAGAAAAAGGGAGAGAAACACATTTCATCCTTCCAGGCCTTTGCCGTATCACTGGCAAGCCGTATCGGAACTGGCAATCTGGCAGGTGTGGCTACGGCAATCGCCATCGGCGGTCCGGGAGCCATTTTCTGGATGTGGGTAATCGCCCTGCTCGGCGCTTCGAGCGCTTTTGTCGAATCGACACTGGCACAGTTGTATAAAAAAAGAGGCAACGAAGCCTTTTACGGGGGTCCCGCCTATTATATGAAGAAGGGGTTACGTTCCAAAAAGATGGGTATCCTGTTTGCCATCCTGATCACATTTACCTACGGATTTGCATTTAATTCCGTACAGAGCAATACGATCTGTGCCGCTTTAAACAACTCATTCGGGCATGAGCATGAAATTGTGGGGATTATCCTGGCCGTTTTAGTGGTACTCGTCATCTTCGGGGGTATCCAGCGTATTGCCAAAGTAACCAGTGTAGTGGTTCCGATTATGGCAAGTATTTATATCGTACTGGCTTTCGGTATCGTGCTATTCAATATTACCGAACTTCCTGCCGTTATCAAACTGATCGTAGGCAGTGCTTTCGGCTTGGAGCAGGCTTTCGCCGGTTCGGTAGGCGCCGCATTGGCATTAGGTATCAGACGCGGCTTGTTCAGCAACGAGGCTGGTATGGGTTCGGCACCGAATGCAGCAGCTACCGCCACGGTATCCCACCCCGTAAAACAAGGCTTAATCCAGTCGTTGGGCGTATTTACAGACACCCTTGTTATCTGTAGTTGTACGGCTTTCATGATTCTGTTCAGCGGCGCCCCGATAGACGGTTCTATCAGTGGAATCGAGCTGACCCAAACTGCACTGACGAACGAAATAGGCAGCTTCGGCGGGTCGTTTGTCGCCATAGCCATCCTGCTCTTTGCGTTTGCTTGTATGCTGGGTAATTCATATTATGGTGAAACTAATATAAAATATATCACAAACAAGAAATATGTTTTATACATTTACCGCTTCATGGTAGGCTACATGGTTTTCTTCGGTGCCGTATCCAGTCTCGAACTGGTATGGAACCTGGCAGATATATCCATGGCACTGATGACAGCCTGCAACCTGACTGCCATTACACTGCTCGCCCGGCAGGCATTCCTGCTGCTGAAAGACTACCGGCAACAGAAAAAAGAAGGTATCAAAAGCCCGGTATATACGAAAGACCGCATACCTGAACTAAAAGAGTATGCCGAATGTTGGTAAATAAGAGATAACGACAAATACACAAGCTATTTATGAAAAGGAAAACTTACACAGATGTGTTGACGCGACTGACCAAAGGAACGGATGCCAGCCTCTACAGGCTGGTTCCGGAACGGGTAGAAGTGGTAAATGACGAAGAAAGTATCCGCGAAATCCTATCCGAGTGCAGAGCGGCACGCAAACCACTGACATTTAAGGGCGGAGGGACTTCCCTATCCGGGCAGACCATCACCGACTCCGTTCTGGTAGAGATAGGACCCGATTTCGGCAAATCGTCCATTTCCCCCGACGGTAAACTGGCCACATTCCCCTGTAGCATCACAGGAGAACATGCCAACCTCCTGCTGAAACGTTATGGCAGAAAGATAGGTCCAAGCCCCGCCTCCATCAAATCGGCACGCATCGGTGGCATAGTTTCCAACAACGCAAGCGGTTCCAGCTACGGCATCACGTATAATTCCTATCATACCATCCGGAGCATGCGCATCATACTGGCCGACGGATTCTTGCTGGACACCGCCTCGCCCGAAAGCAGAAAAATCTTTACCGAGACCCATTGGACACTGGTGGAAGGTATCAAAGCGCTCCGGAAAAAAGTACTGGACAATCCCGCCATCGCCACCCGTATCCGCCATAAATACGAATTAAAGAACACCTGCGGATACGGCGTGAACTCGCTTATTGATTTTGAAGACCCGGTAGATATAATCATGCATCTGATGATTGGTTCGGAAGGTACCCTCGGATTTATTTCCGAAGTCACCTTCGAAACCGTACCGGATTTGAAGTACAAGGCAACCGCCATGATTTACTACCCGTCCGTACGGGAAGCCAGCCAGGCCATCCTGCCCCTTCGCAAATGCAGTGTTTCCGCTGCCGAGCTCATGGACCGGAACGCCCTTCGCGCCGTAGAGAACGAACCGGGCATGCCGGAAGTCCTGAAAACACTGCCGGACGAAGCCGTAGCCCTCCTGATAGACACCTCGGCCAACGATAAGGAACTCCTCCAAAAGCAATGCGATGAAATAGAAAGGCTTCTTTCAGGCATCCCGACCCTCTATTCGGTATCGTTCACCACAGACCCCAAACTGTATGCCACCTACTGGCGGGTACGCAGCGGGCTGTTCACCTCTGCCGCCGCCGGACGTCCGAAAGGCACGGTTTCCATTATCGAAGACATCGCTTTCCGGGGCGAGATATTAGGGGAAGCACTGACCGATATACGGGACGTGCTGATACGCTATCAGTATCCGGATGCCGTTATGTGGGGACACCTGCTCGACGGGAATGTCCATTTCACGGTCTTCCCGGATATCAACCATCCGGAAGGGGTCGACAACTATGCCGCATTCATGGAAGAACTGGTAGACACCGTACTGCGCCACGACGGAAGCCTGAAAGCGGAACACGGAACAGGGCGCAACATGGCCCCCTTTGTCTGTCAGGAATGGGGAGAGGAGATTTATGGAATGATGAAAGACATCAAGCAACTGTTCGACCCGTGGCATATCCTGAACCCGGGGGTTATCATCAACAACAACCCGCTAATCTTTATCCGCAACCTGAAAGAAATCCCGATAGCCAACGAGCTTATCGACAAATGTATCGAATGCGGTTTCTGTGAAATACAATGCCCCTCGCGCAACCTCACCCTCACACCCCGCCAGCGTATCGTGGCTTACCGGGCACTCTCCATTATGGCGGCATGGAAAGAAACAGATACAGAGCGTTACGCCGAGATAAAGGAAGGTTTCCAATACAGCGGCAACGAAACCTGTGCAACAGACGGCCTGTGTGGCACCACATGCCCCGTAGGCATCAATACTGGCTTGCTGATAAAAGAACTCCGCTGGCAGGAGAACAGTGAACGTGCCGACAAGATTGCGTCTTATATCGTCCGTAACTTCTCCAAAACGACCCACACGGTCCGCCGGTTGCTCGGTGTGCCCCACGGCATAGCCAAACTGACGGGATACCCGTTTATGGAGTTTGTCACCCGGAGCCTGTTCAAGCTGAGCGGGCACAAATTCCCGTTATGGACCCGCTACACTCCTTCGGGCAACAGGCAGAAGGAATACCGCTCCGACCGCCCGGAAGCCGGTCAGCCAACCGTGGTTTACTTCCCCTCCTGCATCACCCGTACCATGGGACCTTCGGCAGACTATCGGGAGAAAGCAAGCGTAACAGAAAAGACGATAGAACTGCTCCACCGTGCCGGATATGCCATCCTTTATCCGGACGACCTCTCGCGCCTCTGTTGCGGCATGGCATTCAGCAGCAAAGGTTTCCGCAGCCAGGCGGCGGAGAAGGAAAAAGAACTGGAAACGGCGCTGCTTGCTGTTTCCGACAACGGGCGAATCCCCATCCTTTGCGACATGAGCCCCTGCCTGCTCCATATGCGCGAGACTTTAAACAAATCCCTGCACCTGTACGAGCCGGTAGAGTTTATCCACGACTTCCTGCTCGACAAGCTGGTATTTACCAAACTGCCGCTTACGGTAGCCGTGCACAGCACATGCAGCACGACCAAGATGGGTATTTCCGAAAAACTCTCTGAAGTGGCATCCCGCTGTGCCGAAAAGGTGGTAACGCCTATGGAAGTGACCTGTTGCGGATGGGCGGGCGACCGGGGTTTCTTCTACCCCGAACTCAACGCCTCGGCGCTTCGCAGGCTCCCTTCCGGGCTCGAAGGCGCCACCGAAGGCTACAGCAACAGCCGTACCTGCGAAATAGGGCTTACCATGAACAGCGGCATCTCGTATAAATCGATTGTATATCTGGTAGATAAAGCTACCCGGCGCGAATAGGGCGATTATTCGTAAATCAAAGTAAACAGGCGTTCCGGTGCAAATACCTCGTTGGCAACCTCAAGGATTTCGCCGGCCGTCAGTTTCTCCACTTTCTTGAATACCTCCGGGAGTGTATCGTAGCGGTTGTAGTGCAGGAAGCTTTTTCCCAATCCGAGGAACAGCCCCTCGTTGTTGTCGCCCGATACGCCCAGTTGACCGATTACCTGCTTTTTAGCCACAGCCAGTTGGCTGGTGGACAATTTCACGTCACGAAACCGTGCCAGTTCCTTATGAACCAGCCGTGCGGCCTTTTCGCGGTTCTTCGGGTCGGTCCCGAAATAGATGCTTGCCAGCCCGGTATCGGTATAAGAAGTCACATTGGATTCCACGTTGTATACCAGCCCGTTTTTTTCGCGCAGCGACACATTCAGGCGGTTGTTCATACCCGGTCCACCCAGGATATTGTTCAGCAGGAAAAGCGGCAGGCGCTTTTCGTCGTGCATGCTGTATGCCCTCCCTCCTATCAGCACATGTGCCTGATGGGTTTCTTTATGCTCTTTGTGGACTTTGGAGGGAATCACCGGTGGGGCAACCCGGTTGCGGGCGACAAGTGGCAAGGTGATGTCGCCGAGATAGTTCTCCGCCATCTTCACCACTTTTTTGAAGCTGATGCGTCCCATCGAGAAGAACACCATGTTCTCGGGTACATAGAAACGGTTCATAAACGACAGTCCGGTAGCGGAAGTAAAACTTAGCAGGGATTTTTCGTCGCCCAGGATATTATGTCCCAGTGCATGTCCGTCGAACAGCAGGTTTTCAAACTCGTCGAATATCAGTTCGGAAGGGCTGTCGTCGTACGAATTGATTTCATCCAGTATCACATCCACCTCTTTTTCAATCTCCTGTTCGGGAAAGCGGGAATGAAACATCAGGTCCGCCATCAGTTCGAAGGCACGGTTGTAGTGTTCCTCCATAAAGATGGAATAGACGAAAGTTTCTTCCTTGGTCGTGTAGGCGTTCAGCTCCCCTCCTACATTCTCCATGCGGTTCAGGATATGCCACGACTTCCGTTTTTCGGTTCCTTTGAATAGCATATGCTCCACGAAATGCGCCAGCCCGAACTCGTGGGCTTCCTCATCCCGTGTACCGGCATTTACGGCAAAACCACAATAAGAAACGGGAGAATCGGAAGGCAGGTGCACCAGGCGCAAACCATTCGGCAAGGTATGTGAGAAATAATCCATTATCAGCTTTAATTAATTGAGGCACAAAAGTACAACAATATTCGTTCCATACGGGTTAATTCCCTCAAGATTTAGTTTTGGCTCCGGGAAGAAAATCAGTCTCCCGCTTGAAACACCGTCAACCGGGTGATTGACACGCCGTCAGGCGGGAGGTCGACACGGCTCCCGCAAAGAGGGGCTTTAGAGTTCCTCCGGTTTATCCCCGTCGCCGGGTACGGTAAGAAGCAGCGGGAACTGGTACGAACGGGGCTCTTTCACCTGAAAAACACAGCTGTACTGGGTGGTTACCTTTACGTAATAGTCGCCTTCCGGCAGGGTATAGGGAACCATGACTACCAGCTTCGAGGGCAGGTTGTCTACTAATACTTCAGCTTTTACAGGCGTTCCGTTGGCTGCTGTGGGTACAAAGTAGAAGCCGTTGCTTGCGTTATCGCCGGAAATGCGCAGGTTGGCTCCTTCCACGATCACCGGCATACCGGTGATAAGGGTTTCCGTACCGTCTACGGCATTGCTTACCTTGCCGATAACCGGGCCTGTTTTGGCGGCCCCGTTGACAACTACTGTAGTCTTTTTGAGCATGTCGCGCAGCGTTTTACCCGAAGTATAGTTTACCATCAACGCATGTTTTGCGGGGTCGAAGTTCTCGGTTTCACCTTCAAAAGCCCCTTTTATCTGTACAAGATACTGCCCCATAAAACGGCAGCAGGCGGGTTATATATAAAACATAAAGTAAATCAATCAAAGAAGCGGATACGGCAGGTAATACGCCTACCTATTGTTGGACACACCTAACCGAGAGCCCGAACGCCCTGCGGCCTGAGTTCTCGCTGGACTCCTAACTCTTTTTCAGATAATTCGTGAATAATCATACGCTACATACACAAAAAGGGCAAACTATCCTGAATATCCCATCCAGGTAGTTTGCCACTATATAATCCCCCCTATCAAAATTCTTTAGAAACCGTTGTTCTGTACGAGATTTTTACTCTTTGCTATCTCATCAATCGGAATAGGCATTACATGGTTTATCGAGGGATTAAAACTACGGGATTCCCACACTTCTATTTCTTCTACTTTCTCAATTTCTACTTCGCCCTTATCATTCACCTTCAATGTGGTTTTATAGCCATGCAACGGCTTGGCATAAACGGCTTTGGCATCGCCCCAACGTACAAGGTCCAGATGACGTCCGGTAAACTCCCCGGCAAGTTCGCAGCGACGTTCATGTTTTAAATCTTCTTTGGTTGCATTTTGTTTAGGACTCAGCCCGGCACGCTGGCGGACCCGGTTCAGAGGCTCGTCGCCATTTTTTCCCTGCCAGATAAGCGCTTCCGCCTTCCACAAAAGGACTTCGGAGAAACGGACTAGCGGGATGCTGAGGCGGGTGGTCATATTGTCGCCGCTCGGATTGACGGTCTTCCCGATCGCATCGGCAGGCTCAAAAGGTTCCATATATTTCTTAAACTGCATGCCGGAAGCACTTTCCGTGGAATAATACAAACGGTTCTTTCCAAGGAAGGTGAAATAATCGCCCGGCTTCAGGATAGTGGCGGCACGGCGGGTATCGCCGTCTTCAAACTCTTTCAGCAGTTCGAGCGTAGGCATAAAATAGCCCCAACCGTTATAGAGCCCCCAGCCTTTGTTTTCCAGCATTACACCTGGTAGCTTGGAACCGTCTTCCTGTGTACTGGTCCACGACCATACATATTCCGAACTAAAGTTATTGGCTATCTTAAACACATCGGCAAAATTGGCCAGAAGGTCGTGATACGGAATCACCTTGTCGCAATAATCCACTACTTTCTGGTAATAAGAAGCATCATATTGTGCATTATGCAGACTGGCTTTGGCGGCATAAGCCCATGCAGCCGTTTTATGCGGACGCCCGTATTCAGCTTCACCCCAATCCTTAAAGTAAGGCAGCAGTTCGGCAGCTTTCTCGAAATCGGAAATGCAGAACTTATAGTTATCGCATACCGACTGGGCACGGGGCTGGTCAATTTCTTCCCACGAGGTCTTTTCGGTAACAATCGGTATCCCCCCGTTCTTTCCGTTGTCGCCATAGTATGGCGACAGCCAGAGGTATGCCCAACCTCTGAGGAAATAGGCCTGCCCCAATGTTTCGTTCTTCACCTTCTCGGAAATATTCATTCCGGGAACGTATTTGATAATATCGTTGCAGCGTTTGATAAGTTGGTACATAATCGGCCAGTTCTCTTTTGCATCGCAGGTATTGTCGAGAATGAAGTTCTTGATATTGGCAGCTCCCGATTGCGGACGCCCGGTCACCATATCGTCGCTGCAATTCTCGTACCACATAAAGCCTCTTCCGGTCATACTTTCGCCTGCTGTCCAGAAATAAAGCCCGTTGGCGGCAGAGATAGCATCGGCTTCCACCTTCCAGAAGTTTTCCTGCGAGGGTTCCCCGTGCTGGGTATGGCTCAAAAAATTATCGCAGCCCGAAAGGGTTAGTGTAAGAGCTGCCATCGTTATTCCTTTAAACACTCTATTTTTCATGTCTGATGCGTATTAAATTAGAAGTTAACGTTCAAACCTAAGCTGAATATTCTTGCTACCGGATATTTGCCACCATCCAGCCCATTGCCGCCCACTTCAGGGTCTATACCGCTGTATTTGGTTATCGTAAACAGGTTTTCTCCCGTTGCATAAAAGCGCACATTGGTTCCGCTACAACCGATGGAAGCCATCAGCGATTTAGGCAATGAGTAGCCGATGGTCAGGTTCTTCATACGGAGGTAACTGCCGTTTTCCAGAAAGAAATCGGATACGGTGGAATAGTTCTTATTCTCATCCTTCATGGCAAGGCGGGGTATATTGGATGACGGATTATAGGAATAAGAGTCCAGTACATCGGTAGACATATTGAAGCCCTGGTCCGAAGGATAGGTCATTACTTTCACCCCGTTAAATATCTTATTCCCGGCTACGCCCTGGAACTGGAATGCCACGTCGAAATTGTTCCAGGATACCGAACCGTTCAGTGCAAATGTGTATTTAGGCATATAGCTGCCCATATAGACGCGGTCTTTATCGTTGATGATACCGTCGTTGTTTGTATCCTTGAACTTAATGTCGCCGGCTTTGGCGTTCGGCTGGATGCGCTGCCCGTCTTTTACATAGGTTTCCGCTTCTTCATTGGAACGGAACAGACCGTCGGTAGGTATCAGGTAGTAGGAATACCAGGACTGCCCTACTGCCGAACGCAGCGGCATCATCGACCTGATTTCGTTTGTATGCGGGATATAATCGCGGTCGCCGAGGCTCTTCACTTCGTTTTTAAGAGTGCTGAAATTCGCTCCGATGCTATACGACACGGCTCCTGCCCTGTCGTTCCAGTTCACCCCGATTTCCCAACCTGAATTACGGACTTTACCTACATTGCCCAACGGGGCCGTTTCGATGCCGGCAACAGATGGCACAGTCATTTCCTCTATCAGGTCTTTGGTATCCTTGATAAAGTAATCGACTGTCATCGCCAACTTGTCGTCCAGCAGGTTCAAATCGAAACCAAGGTCAGTTTGCTGGGATGTTTCCCATACCAGGTTAAGGTTCTGGAAAGTACGGAGACTCACCCCTTTTATCGCATTCTGGCCGATATTGCCGAAATAAGTAAACCAGGGAGATGCACTCAGTTTCACATTATAGGCATAAGGGCCTACAGAGGCGATGTTACCGATCTGTCCCCAGCTTGCACGCAATTTGAACAAGCTGACTACAGGAAGTGCATCTTCAAAGAAGGGTTCCGACGAGATTTTCCACGCACCGGATACGGCGGGGAATACGTCCGAACGTTTAAATAGTTTGGAGGTTGCATCGTAACGCAAGCTTCCGGTCAGGAAATAACGGTCGGCAAACGAATAGGATGCACGCCCGAAAGCCGATATCTGCGACTCTTCCGTGAATAGCTCGGTTGGCTTTTCCTTCGACCAATTGGTTCCGTTCACGAAATCCTGTGCCCAGTTTTCTTCATAAGGGAAATTATACACGACGGTTTTGTTATCACGATAGTTATTATATCCCATTGTATACCCTCCCATCACAGACAGCAGGTGTTTGTCTTTAAATTCGCATGAATAGGTGGCAACAGTTTCCCAGAGCCAGTTCTTTTCCATCGTATTTTCAATCGACTTGCTGTTCTGGTCGTTCGGCTTGCCTATTTCAGGCACTTTCATCGTGAACTCCTGGAACTGGTAGTGGCGCGAACCGACAGAGAAATCGGACTTGATAGTCAGCCCCGTAATTGGTTTGATCGTAAAGGTGGAGGTTGAAAAGATACGCTGGTCAGGGCGGTACTGGCGAAGCCGTTCCAGTTTTGCCACCGGGTTTTGTACTTCACCGAATGTTCCGGCTACTCCAAGATCTTTCGCCCACAAAGGAACGGTACCGCCATAGGCATGCTGCCCGCTCGAATTCATTACCGGATTTCCTTCCCGGTCGTATTCATAGACGGTAGCGGAACGGGGCATAAACATCGCCTGGGCGATTACGCCAGTATGGGAAGAGGTATTCACATCCCCCTGTCCGTTGGTATGTACGTAATTGGCACGCTGGGTAAAGGTCAGCCAGTCGTTTATCTTGAACTCGATATTCATACGAGCGCCCAACGTCTCTTTATAGGTGTTGATAAGGATACCTTCCTGCTTGTCGTATGATACGGAAGCAAAGGCTTTCAGGTTGTCGCTACCCCCGGTAATGGATGCAGCGTAATGCTGGACACTGGAAGTGCGGAATATTTCATCCAGCCAGTCGGTACGGGTTACTTGTCCATAGGGGTATAAACCCGGGTCCAGACCGGAAGGGACAGCCATCCCGCTTGCATTGGCGGCATCGGTACGGACTCTTACATAATCTTCGGCGGTAAGCATTTTGGGAAGGTTGGTGGCATTCTGGAAGCCATAGTATACATTGGCATCCACTTTGGGCTTGCCGGACTGCGCCTGCTTGGTAGTAACGACGATTACACCGCCCGAACCTACATGCGCCCCGTAGATAGCGGCAGAAGCCGCATCTTTCAGCACGGAAATAGACTCTACGTCTTCGGTATTAAAAGGTGCTCCCGGCACTCCGTCTACAATATAGAGGACTTTATCCGACGAGCGGGAACCCTGCCCGCGGATGGTAACAGTAGGATTAGCCAATGGGTCTCCCCCATTATTCGAAATGGTAACACCCGGCAGTTTACCTTGAAGCAGTCCTTCCAGTCCACCCGGGCGGCTCTTTATCTCCGAATCCATTTTGATGGAAGAAACAGCCATGGAAAGGTCTTTCTTGCGGGAATCGCCGTATCCGAGGACAACTACCTCGTCCAGTTTCTGGGTATCTTCCCGGAGTATGATGTTGAATGTGGTTTTGTTTTTCACATGCACCGTATGGCTCAGGTATCCGATATAGCTAATTTCCAATACGGCATTCTCAGGAACCTCGAGGGTAAATTCCCCGTTCATACCGGTAATGACTCCGTTCGTAGTGCCTTTCTCTATTACATTGGCACCGATAACCGGTTCGCCGGTAGCATCTTTTACAATACCGGATATAGTTTTGGCATGCTGCTGTTGTCCTGTTTCTGTTTTTGTTGATTTCTTCTCTGACTTGGAATAAAATACGACGATGTGGTCTTCTATCTTATATCCTATATCCGTACCACGGAATACTTTTTCGAGTATGGTTTCCAGGGGAGCTTCTTTTACCTTAATAGATACGTTATTCACACGCAAGGTTTCCAGTGCAATATCATATGAGAACAGAATATCGGTTTGCTTCTTTAATGAGTTTACAACATTTTTCAATGTCGCATTATTCATCGATAACTCTACATCAAACCGCTGATTTGATAAATTGGGAACAGAAGCGGCCTTACCTTCTGTTATTAGCATACAACTCAACAAGCTTCCTATGAAAAGCCGCTTGAAAGAGAAAAAAAAGCCTATACTCTTTTCCATATTCCTAATTAATTTCTTAAGATTAACACATATACTAAACTCTCTCTTTGTTTATTGCTCAGTTATGATTGTGCCGCCTATATATGCAACACAAAAAAAGAATCAAACGATCCGTTATAATTCTCCTTATATCCATACGGATCGGGAATCGTTTTTCTTCTAATACCATTCTAATACAATCAGCAAAAAGAAACTACTTAGGAAAAGCTACATTTTTTTTATTTATATAATTTTAGGCTGTCTCACAGTTCGATTACCTCAGCAGGCAATCCGGTTATTTCAGATAATTGTTCCACGGCTTTCCGGGAACCGAGAGCCGGCTTAAAAGAGAAGTTATAGCGGTTTGTTTTTAAGGAGAAGGTATCTATTTGAACCTGGATATGATATATTTCTTCGAGCTTCTTCACAATCTCGGACATGGACACATCGGAAAGGGAGACTATTCCATAACGCCAGGAAGTCAGTCTGTTTACATCGACCTCATTGATTTCCAGCGTCCCCGACTGCATGGAATATAGAGCTTGCTGGCCGGGAGAAAGAGTTACGGTTTCTTTTTCATTCCCGCATTTCAGTTCTACAGAACCTGTCATTAATAAGGTTTCGCATGCTTCTCCCGGCATACGGGTATTTACGCTGAAAGAGGTGCCGGTTACTATTACATCCGCCATATCCGTACGGACAATAAAAGGGTGCTCCTTATTCTCCGAAACATCAAAAAAGGCAACTCCACTCAAACAGACAATCCGTTTCCCGTTGCAAAAATATTCAGGGTACTCCAGGGTACTGCTATCTGCCAGCCACACTAAGGTACCGTCAGGCAATGTTACATTTAATATGGAATCTGAAGTTGTATAATTGGTATATGTATAGTATTGTTTATTCTCCGCCGGGGCAGGGCTATACAGATACCAATAAGAAGATACCGCAACCAATAAGAAGATGGCGGCGGCACATGCCCATTTCGTATATAAATGTTTTGTTTTCTTGGCTCCTTCTATCGCATTGATACGGGTATTTAGTTTTGCAAGTAAATCGGCTTTCTTCTTTTCATCATCATCCGGTACAAGGAATTTCCCTGTATGCCAAATCGCTTTCAATTCAAAAAAAATATCCTTGTTGGCATCAGATTCATTCAACCAGGCTAACAGTGCCTGTTGTTCCTCTTCTGTTGCCCTATCGGATAAATATCTATAAATAATTTGCTCATTCATGCCTTCCCGCAATTATCTTTTTTATATACACTATACAATCAAATTACAGAATATACTTAACTCTACAATAAAAAAAGCAAAAATAGAACTGGTTTATAGTGCTCCAGCTTTTCCCTCAGCAACTTTAAAGCCGAATAAATATGGCTTTCAACCGTACGCAACGATATGCCGAGTTTCCGGCTGATTTCCTTGCTGGGCATATCATGCAAATAACTCAGGGAAAACACTTCCCGACAACGATCCGGAAGAGACTTGATAGCTATATTTATATCCGAACGTATATCCCTGTCATACAATTTACGAATGATGTCACAAGCATCCGGATCATAATATTTAAAGCCGACTTCCTCTATCTCCTTCTCGTAGACGGAACGGAATGTTTCCGAATATCCCCGGCGCTTGATAATATTTAATGCAGTATTATAGACAGACCTTAAGAGATACCCCCGGAGCGAAAGTGTATCATCCAGAATCTCCTTGCGTAGCCATACATTCAAAAAAACGTCCTGCACAACATCTTCCGCCTCATCTTCTTCTTTCAATAATAGCCCTGCATACGAACGCAATACCGGATAATACAGATTGTAAAGTTCATTGAAAGCCTCTCGATCTCCGGTCCTTACTCTTTCAACTAACGACACCATGTCTTCCATTTTTCAGTGGTTTATCGGGTTACGGATTAATGCTCTGTAAAGTTATATAAAAAAAGAGCATAGTGCTGTGAAGGTATTATTAAAATCGGTATTTTTGTATTTTATTAGATTGTCATAATACATAAAACTATTAAAACGACTATGATTAACGAAGCAATCTCGTCTATTTTGCAGCAAGAAGCAGCTGCCGTACTGAATATCCCTATAACCAGTGGTTATGAAGAAGCCGTAAACCTCATTGTAAAACATGTTCATGAACTTGGTGGAAGCCTGATTACCAGCGGAATGGGTAAAGCCGGTCAGATAGCAATGAATATTGCCACGACATTCAGCTCGACAGGTACTCCGGCATATTTCCTGCACCCCAGCGAGGCACAGCATGGCGATTTGGGTATTGTACGCAAAAACGATATTATGCTTCTGATATCCAATTCCGGAAAGACCCGCGAATTAGTAGAGCTGGTAGAACTTACACGTGGTCTGGCTCCTAATATGCCGTTTATCGTAATTACCAGCAATCCGGAAAGCCCGCTGGCTGCCGAAGCCACTATTTGCTTGCCTACCGGAGCACCCAAAGAGGTTTGTCCATTGGGATTAACACCTACGACCTCGACCACAATTATGACAGTAATCGGCGACATCCTGGTAGTAGGAACAATGAAAAAAATCAATTTCAGCAATACGGATTATGCCAAAAGGCATCACGGCGGGTATCTTGGTTCCAAAAGCCGGGAACAAAGTAAAACGGAGAACAAATAACATACGCATATACATATGAGAAAAGTAATTGGTATCGGAGAATCTATCCTTGATATCATTTTCAAAAACGGACAACCCCATACGGCTGTTCCGGGAGGTTCTGTATTCAATGGACTAATCTCTTTAGGACGGTTAAATGTCCCTGTTTCCTTTATCAGCGAAGTAGGCAATGACCAGGTTGGCGACATAATCCTCCGGTTTATGAAAGAAAATGCCGTCTCTACAGAATATGTAGACCGTTTTCCCAACGGAAAAAGTCCAATCTCCCTCGCATTTCTGGATGAACAGAGCAATGCCAATTACACTTTTTATAAAGACTATCCCAAACAACGGTTAGAAGTGCCTCTTCCTTCGATTAACGAAGACGATATTTTTATTTTTGGTTCCTATTATTCGCTGAACCCTGCATTACGCGAACGGATAGTAGAATTTCTTGACTATGCACGCGAGCGGAAAGCGATTATCTATTACGACCCGAATTTCCGCAAAGCACATGCACATGAAGCGATTCGCCTGATGCCTACGGTACTCGAAAATCTGGAATATGCGGATATTGTACGTGGCTCGGATGAGGATTTTCTAAACCTGTTCGGTAAAACGGACATGAAAGATGTGTACACGAATCATATCAAGTATTATTGCGACCGTTTTATAACAACACATGGTAACGACGGAGTGAATATTTATACGCATGCTTTCCATGAACACTACGGTTCCTCTCCTATTACTCCGGTCAGCACTATCGGCGCAGGTGATAATTTCAATGCAGGCGTCATCTACGGATTGTTAAAATATGATGTACGGCATAAAGACCTTTCTTCTATAGGAAATGATACGTGGGCTAATATCATCCGAAGCGGGATAGATCTCGCATCCGAGGTATGTCAGAGCTATAACAATTACATTTCTAAAGAATTTGCATCGGGTTATAAGCAACAATATTAAATATCATTAACCCGCAATAAAGTACAATATGTTTTTCATTACCTTTGTAAAGAATGAATGATGGAGCAATGATGTTAAAACAAATTCTATTTCTGTTGACAGGCTTGGTGACATTAAGCGGATGCAGTTCTGGCATATCACCGAATATTTATTCACTTTGCCTTAGAGATGATATTGGAAATTATGTAATTAAATGGGAAATCGATCCGGGAATGGAAGGAACGATGACTTTGTTCGTTTCTGACAATCCGGACAATTTCAATATGTCCTCCCCTTGTGCTTACGCAGATATTGACGAGGGAGTCGTAACTTATATTACTAATGACAATATTTCCAGGAAATATTTCCTGCTGTCTTTTAATGATAAATTTAAACAAATAGTAGGAGCACGCTCTGTGGCTATGGACAGCATCCAAAATTTCCGAGATATAGGAGGATACCAATCTTCTGATAATAAAAGTGTTCGTTGGGGTAAAGTATTCCGTTCGGGTGAATTATCAGCATTAAGCGACCTGGATACTATACGCCTTAATAATCTGGATATTAAAACGATAATCGATTTAAGAGGAGAAGATGAAATAACTTGTGCTCCCGAAAAATATAAAAAAGCAACTATCATATCCATACCTATTTCAAGGCATGGAATGGATGATGTTGTCGAACGGCTGGAAGAAGATCAGATGCGGAAAGGAGATGCTCTTCTCTATATGCAGGATACGTACCTGCATTTTATAAATGAGGACCGCGAACAGTTCTCCAAAGCATTAAAAGCCTTTCTTGATAAAGATAACTATCCGATTGTTATCAACTGCTCCGTAGGAAAAGACCGGACAGGTTTCCTTATAGCCATGCTGCTTGCAGCACTCGATGTACCGGAAGAAACGATCCGGAAGGATTACATGGCGTCCAACGATTATACCAATATTTCCCAGTTAGCTTTTATGATCCGGGATATGAGTACCAACTCGCAGGAAGCAATCACGGCATTGGTTACAGCCAACGAAAGTTTTCTGGACATTGTATACCGGACAATCGGAAAAGAATATGGTTCAATGGATAAATTTCTGTCAAAAGGGTTGCATCTTTCGGAGAAAGAGAGAGATACCTTAAAAGATATTTTATTGAATTAATACGCATCCGGATAAAATACGTATCTTTGTGCACTCTGAATATATACATATATACAATATCACATTTTGAAAACATTTGAAGAATTAGGAGTTGCCGCACCTATATTGAAGGCAATTCAAGAAATGGGCTATGAGTCGCCCATGCCTGTACAGGAGGAAGTGATTCCTTTTTTACTGGGAGAAGACAACGACGTTATTGCATTGGCTCAGACCGGTACCGGCAAAACTGCGGCATTCGGTCTTCCTATACTGCAAAAGATTGATATAGCGACCTATCAGCCTCAAGCACTTATACTTTGTCCTACACGCGAACTTTGTTTGCAGATAGCCGACGACCTGAATGACTATTCAAAATATATCGATAACCTGAAAGTTCTTCCGGTATACGGTGGTTCCAGCATAGAAAGCCAGATTAAGACGCTTAAACGGGGAGTACACGTAGTTGTTGCCACTCCGGGTCGTCTGCTCGACCTGATGAACCGCAAGACGGTAAATCTTAGCCTGATAAAGAACGTCATCATGGATGAGGCGGACGAAATGCTGAACATGGGATTCACGGACAGTATTAATGCTATCCTGGCAGAAGTTCCCGCAAACCGCAATATGTTGCTTTTCTCTGCTACAATGCCTCAGGGTATTGCCAGCATTACCAAGCAGTATATGAAAAATCCGAAAGAGATTGTTATCGGAAACAAGAATGAAGGCAACAAAAATATCCGCGATATTTATTACATGGTACGTGCACAGGACAAATATCTGGCACTTAAGCGTATTGCCGACTTCTATCCGAATATTTACGGTATCATTTTCTGCCGTACCCGCAAAGAAACCCAGGAAATTGCAGACAAACTGATTCAGGACGGATACAATGCTGACTCACTTCATGGCGAACTGAGTCAGGCACAACGTGACTACGTAATGCAGAAATTCCGTATCAAGAACCTGCAATTATTGGTTGCTACGGATGTAGCGGCACGCGGGCTGGATGTTGACGACCTGACACATGTTATCAATTATGGATTGCCGGATGAAGTCGAATCCTATACACACCGCCGCGGACGTACGGGACGTGCCGGAAAGACAGGTATCTCCATTGCCATCTGCCATGTTAAGGAAAAAGGTAAAATACGTGAAATAGAACGTATTATCAATAAGAAATTTGAGAAAGGCGAAATGCCGAGTGGACAGGATATTTGCGGAAAACAGCTTTTCAACCTGGTTGACCAAATCGAGAAAGTAAAAGTCAACGAAGAAGAAATCGAAACTTTAATGCCTCAGATTTTCCGCAAACTGGAATGGTTGGATAAAGAAGACATTATCAAACGTGTTGTTTCTCTCGAGTTTAACCGTATGATTGACTATTATAAAGATGCGGACGAAATACAGTCGGTCGACGAACACAGCTCACGCAACAAAGAAATGGGAAAAGAAGGTGGACGCAGAACCTATAATGCTGAAGAAGGATATGCCCGTTTCTTTATTAATTTCGGTAAAACAGATGGCCTTAAACCGAGCCAATTGATAGAACTGATAAACCGCTGTGTACCGGGAAAAGTCCGGATCGGAAGAATCGACCTGCGGGATAACTTCTCATTCTTTGAAGTGGAAGAAGGAGAATCTCAAAGGGTAATGAAACTTATGAATGGTTTCGAACTGGAAGGACGCCGTATATCCGTAGAAGTAGCCCAGGGAAGAAAAGGCGAAAGTAATGGCAAAAGACGCGGAGGAGAACGTGGAGGAAACCGTAGAGAATATTCTAACGACCGCAACGACCGCTCTTTCAATAAAAAACGTTCCGCCGCACCACGCGATTCCAGAAAGAAAAGACGTTTCTAAAAAACAAAGAATCGAATTCATAAAATTAAAGCGTACTTTTAAAATTTCGTCGGCTTCTTTTCCCCATTTGAAACCGACGAAATTTTCTTTTGAAAACTATCAAAAGAAAATACCATATCCATCAAAAACAAAAACAACAGTTATAGGAAATACGTTCGATAACCATCAAAAGATCTTTTGTAAGTGTACTTTTTTGGAAACCGTGCCGTGCATTTTAAAATTCGACGGCATGAAAAAGCCAAAGATAAGTAAGCAAATTATTCATTCCTCACTTCTGCATTTTATATCTCGTCAGGCCAACAAACAATCATCGGTTCACGGATTCCTCCTTCAGGTAGTCCATCAAATCCACCACACATAAAAAGGATTAAGATAAAAATCCTCTTACCTTGACCAGCCTTTTTTATTCAAGCACCGATCAAAATAAGAGGATTTCTCTATTAGCTATTTATACCGGTTTATTCCGGTGCAAATTCATTCTCTTTCTTTGCCGGCGGATAATCCAGCGTATAATGCAAGCCGCGGCTTTCTTTACGTTCGATAGCCTGACGCATAATCAGGTAACCTACATTAATCATATTACGCAATTCACAAATTTCCTTGGAGGCAACCGAGCGCTTAAACAGGCTTTCTGTTTCTTCATAAAGAATATCCAAACGGTCCCAGGCACGTTTCAAACGCAGATCGGAGCGGACAATGCCCACATATGTACTCATAATCTCACCCACCTCTTTCACACTCTGGGTAATCAATACCATTTCTTCCAAAGAACGGGTTCCCGCATCATTCCATTCCGGTACGTTTTCCTGATAGTTAAGCGAGTCGATGATGCTCAAACTATGCTTAGCTGCAGCATCCGCATAAACGACAGCCTCTATCAATGAATTGGAAGCCAAGCGGTTCCCACCATGCAGACCTGTGCAGGAACATTCACCTACGGCGTATAAACGGTCTATGGAAGAACGGGCATCCAAATCCACCTTGATACCTCCGCAAAGGTAATGGGCGGCAGGAGCAACCGGTATATAATCTTTCGTAATATCTATACCCAGACTCAGGCATTTCTCATAAATATTGGGGAAATGTTTCTTCGTTTCTTCCGGATTCTTATGAGTCACATCCAGGAATACATGGTCTTCGCCCCGGTTATCCATTTCATTCTTAATAGCACGTGCTACAATATCACGCGGTGCCAATGAAAGACGTTTATCATATTTCTGCATGAATTCTTTGCCATCCAATGTGCGCAAAATACCTCCGTAGCCACGCATTGCCTCTGTTATCAGGAAAGAAGGGCGGTCGCCCGGATGATACAATGCTGTAGGATGAAATTGCACGAACTCCATATCTTTGACAGTTCCTTTGGCACGATATACCATTGCAATACCGTCGCCTGTAGCAACCATCGGATTCGTAGTCGTCTGGTAAACAGCTCCAATACCACCAGTTGCCATCAAAGTCACTTTTGAAAGGAATGTATCTATTTTACCCGTTTTCATATCCATAATATAAGCACCATAGCACTCAATATCCGGAGTCTGACGGGTAACTTCCATCCCCAGATGGTGTTGAGTAAGGATTTCTATCGTAAAGTGATTTTCAAATACGGTGATATTCGGATGTTGCTGGATAGCATGAATCAGACTGTCCTGTATTTCGGCACCTGTATTATCCTTATGATGAAGAATACGGAATTCGGAATGACCTCCTTCACGGTGCAAGTCGAAGTTTCCTTTATCATCTTTATCAAAATCAACCCCCCAACTTATCAACTCTTTAATCTGTTGAGGAGCCTCACGAACCACTTTTTCCACGGCACCACGGTCACTCAACCGATCGCCGGCTATCATTGTATCCTCTATATGCTTGTCAAAATTATCGGTAAGCAAATTGGTAACTGAGGCTATCCCCCCTTGAGCAAAATAAGTATTTGCTTCTTCCAGATTGGTCTTACAAACCAATGCAACTTTTCCTTTATTGGCGACTTTAAGTGCGAAACTCATTCCTGCAATACCGGAACCTATCACTAAGAAATCGAATCTTTGTACCATCTTTCATATTGTTTATGCCGTCAAAGTTAAAAATTAACTGATATAATTGTACTCCAATAAGGCTTGTTTCCACAAAAAACCATAAAATCGGCTGTTTACAACTATTACATATCAATATCTTTTTCATATTTTAAACCTATTCCTATAAACATACCCGAAGGTTGTTTGTTTTATTGGGGCATTGGATATCCAGCTAATATTCACACTTAAACGTTTTAAAATATGAAATCTAAAGTATTATTTGCATTCCTGGCACTATTTCTGGCTACCGGAGCCATGGCGCAAGATTGCACATTCTTCTTCCCGCAAACAAAAGGTTCACAACTTATAAAAAAGGGATACGATGGCAAAGGAAACTTAGTAAGCGTCATGACTTATACAGTAGATGAAGTAAACAATACCGCCAGAGGAATAGAAGTAGAAGCCGACTACATTTTCAGAAACCAGGCAGGAACTGTAATCGACAAAGGAGATCTTGACGCTTATTGCCTAAATGGAGAATTTTTTATCGACATGAAAGAGGTCCAGACCAATCCGACAATGGTTTCCGATATGGAATCCAATCTTGCCGTAACAGACGATGTTATCAATTACCCAAGTGTTTCCAACAATCCTGCCGGAAATGACGACGAGATGTATTTTGATGATGCGCTTATTAAAATTTATTCGAAGAAAGACCGTAAAAACAGGAAAAATATTTCTATTTACGATCGTGAATATGTAAAAAGCGAACAAATCAAAACGCCAGCCGGAACATTTGACTGTACAAAAGTGAAATACAAAATCAAATCCCGCTCACCGAAAGAAACAATCGAAGGTTATGGCTATGAATGGTATGCACCCAATGTAGGAGTTGTACGGAACGAACAATATAACAATAATAATGTATTGCAATATTATAATGTGCTCGAAGAGATTAAATAAGCATTGAATATATTCCCAGAAATCGGAGAGCCGTTTTTTTTTACCGATTTCCCAATAAATACGTTGCAGCAAATCTGTTGCAACGTATTTTCTTTTTTAAGTGTTTTGACCGGCATTTACCACAAATAAAACAGGAAATGACTATCTTGCGCAAAAATTCAAAAAATGGATAGAGTATTCAAATCGAAGGTAGGATGGTGGTACCATTTTGCGATCATTTTAGTTATCGCCGGAACAGTCAAAGTATTTTTAGGTACTAATATAGCAGGTATGATAATCATGTTACTCGTATCCATGCTGACTTTGCATGTCCTATTGAATACCTGGTATAAGATAACTGCAGATGGCATGTTTATCGCACATTGCAGCATTTTCCCGGAAAAACGTATTCCCATATCCGAAATCACAGAATTAGAGGCTACCGTACTTCCGGTTTCAAGCTACGCTTTGTCACTCGACCGGATTATTATTTACAAAGGAACACTGCAATGGATGTTGGTTTCACCAGTCAATAAAAAAGAATTTGTCAAATTATTACGCAAACATAATCCGGAAATAAAAATAAAAGACCCGATGATATAATAATTAATCCCAATATAAAACTTATTTAAATCTGAGAACATGAAATACGATGTTGCCATAATCGGTGGAGGACCTGCCGGTTATACCGCTGCCGAACGAGCAGCAGCAGGAGGTTTATCAACCCTGCTTTTTGAAAAAAACGCATTAGGTGGTGTCTGCCTGAATGAAGGTTGTGTGCCGACAAAAACGTTGCTTTATTCTGCAAAAGTGTACGATACGATTAAACATGCACCCAAATATGCAGTGAAAGCAGAGAACCCCACATTCGACTTTCCTAAAATCATCGCCCGTAAAAATAAAGTGGTTAAAAAACTTACGGCAGGTATCCGCATGAAAATGACGGAACATGGTGTAGTTGTTGTCAACGGGGAAGCAGAGATAAAAGGACGTGCTACCGATGGCACTCTTTCCATTTCCTGCGGAGAAGAAACTTATGAAGCTGCAAATCTTTTGATTTGTACAGGTTCGGAAAGTGTTATTCCCCCTATTCCCGGATTAGCGGAAACAGAATACTGGACCAGTCGAGAAGCTTTACAATCCAAAGAGCTTCCTGCTTCACTCGTCATTATCGGCGGAGGTGTTATCGGTATGGAATTCGCTTCCTTCTTTAACAGCATGGGCACAGAAGTACATGTTGTAGAAATGCTGGATAAGATACTTGGACCTATGGACCGTGAATTATCCGAAATGCTCCAGGCAGAATATGCCAAAAGAGGAGTTAAATTCTATCTTGGCCACAAAGTAACCGGTGTACATGGTCCAGAAGTATCCGTAGAAAAAAATGGGGAAACTTTCATCCTGCACGGCGAAAAGGTATTGCTCAGCGTAGGACGCCGTCCTGTTACTAAAGGTTTCGGTTTGGAAACCATTGCTCCGGAACCATTCCGCAATGGTATTAAAGTAAACGAATTTATGCAAACATCCGTTCCTAACGTATATGCTTGCGGAGACATTACCGCATTCTCCCTGTTGGCACATACAGCTGTGAGCGAAGCAGAAATAGCAATTAACCATATCCTGGGAAAAACAAGTGCAGGTATGAGTTATAAAGCGATCCCGGGAGTTGTATATACCAATCCTGAAATTGCCGGAGTAGGGAAGACTGAAGAAGAATTGCAAGCAGAAGGTATTCCTTATACCATTAAGAAAATACCAATGGCATTTTCCGGCAGGTTTGTAGCTGAAAATGAAATGGGTAACGGCGTATGCAAATTAATTTTAGCAGAAGATGAAACAATTATCGGAGCCCACTTATTAGGTAACCCGGCATCCGAATTAATTGTTATTGCCGGTCTTGCCATCGAAAAGGGCATGAAAGCCGACGAACTGAAAGCTATTGTATTTCCACATCCTACTGTCGGAGAAATCATAAAAGAAGCGTTGTACTAATTAAATATGTATCTTTGCACCTGTCTAAATAAACAGGTGCATGGATTTATTCGAAGGATATGTGGGCATTCGTTTGTGGGACGGGCAATTGGTGGATGATTTAATTTTTTCCCTTTTGCTTGTCTTATTAATCGCATTCGCCATCGTCTTCCGTACCCATGTCCAACTATTCATAAAAATGTTGAAAGATGCTGTTTTTGTTAAAGAACGGCAGAATTTATTTGATAAATCATCCGGAAGCGAAAGGTTTATATTCCGCAACTTTATGACGTTCCAGTCTTTATTTTTATGCTCTATAGCCTTATTTACCATTGCGAGATTAGAGGGATTTATCGGATATACCAATGAAAAAGATTTGTTTCTCTCGATAAGTATCATCTTCATTATTCTATTCCTTTTTTACCAATTTAAACAACTTTCCTATTTTCTTCTGGGAACGGTTTTCGCTGAGCCTGAAAAATATAAGCTCTGGAAAACCAGCTACAATGCCATCATAGGAATATGGGGTATCATTTTGTATATTCCTGTTTTATGGCTGGTTTTTGCCGGAACACAGACCTATATCCCTATACTATTGTTTGGAATCTTCTATATTTTATGTCGTTTTGTAATAATTTATAAGACAATACGTATATTTCACAAGAAAATCACTGGTTTATTATATATAAGTTTGTACCTTTGCACCCAAGAAATTTTACCTCTGGTATTTTTGTACGAAGGTATGGTTTATTTGTATAACTTTATCGAGAGAAGTACTCTATGGCATTGAACATTAAAAAGGTGCTGGTATCACAACCGAAGCCTGCATCCGAAAAATCTCCGTATTTTGATATTGCAGAAAAATATGGAGTGGAGATTGATTTCCGACCGTTTATCAAAGTAGAACCCCTTTCCTCTAAGGAATTCAGACAACAAAGAATTTCAATCTTGGATCATACGGCTGTTATTTTTACGGCACGTACGGCGATTGATCACTTTTTCCATTTATGCGAAGAACTTCGCATTACTATTCCGGAAACCATGAAATATTTCTGTATGACAGAAGCTATTGCTGTATATTTACAGAAATATATTGTGTATAGAAAACGTAAAATCTTTTACAGCCAGACCGGAAAAGCAGATGATTTAGTGACAGTCATTGCTAAACATCCGAAAGAGAAATACCTTGTACCTGTATCCGATGTACACAAGGACGATTTGCTTTCCATGTTGGAAGCAAAAAAAATCAATTATGTAAAAGCAATCATGTACCGTACGGTAAGTAACGATTTCGCTAAAGACGAGAAATTCGATTACGATATGCTGGTATTTTTCAGCCCGTCCGGAATTTCATCATTGCTGAAGAATTTCCCTAACTTCAAACAGGAAGAAATCAGAATCGGTTGTTTTGGTCCTACAACAGCAAAAGCTGTTAAAGAAGCCGGGTTACGCTTGGATATAGAAGCTCCCACACCAGAAGCCCCATCTATGACCGCAGCTCTGGAATTATACCTGAAAAAAGAGATGGGTAGCAATAAAAAGAATGGTAAATAAAAGGTATACCTTTTCAAAACAAGAACGCCTGTCGTGGAAACGTTACATTGACCTGCTATTTGCAAAAGGGCAATCGTTTATAGCGTTTCCACTACGGGTTGTTTATTTTCCGGTAGAAGAAGACTCACTTGCTACCGTATCCCTATTAATAAGCGTCCCCAAGAAAAAATTTAAACGTGCCGTAAAACGCAACCTGATAAAGCGACAGGTACGTGAAGCTTACCGAGTACATAAATACGATTTGATAGATCCGCTGACAGAAAAAAAGAAGCAAATGCTGGTTGCATTCCTCTATCTGGATAAGGAAATCCACTCTTTCGCCAGCATAGAAAAAGCAATGGTAAAAGCACTAAATATTTTACGCGATAAAGAATGATAAAGCGCTTTTTTACTTTTCTTCTATTATTGCCGGTTTATTTCTATAGATATTGTATTTCCCCTATGACTCCGGCTTCATGCAGATATACTCCTACCTGTTCCGAATACGCAGTGCAAGCCTTAAAAAAATATGGTCCGATAAAAGGACTTTATCTGAGTACCAAACGCATTCTCCGTTGCCATCCGTGGGGTGGAAGTGGATATGACCCGGTTCCATAAAATGGCTTACTACAATATACATACTCATTATCCAACCACTCATCCCGAGGATATTTCAATCATAAATATACTTATAAGAGGAGGAGAGAGCTACCATCTTGAAGATGGGCAGAACTATTCCGCCGGAATTCATCCCTGGTATATAAATAATATCCGGCAACAGCTTGATGAACTGGAACGTCTCTGTACACATCCTGATATAGTAGCTATAGGAGAGGCCGGTTTCGATAAAATACGGGGAGGAACACCGGATGTACAACAGGAAGCATTCCAGACACAAGCCCTTTTAGCAGAAAAAGTAAATAAACCGCTCATTATCCATTGTGTAAAAGCATATGACGAAATTATAAAAAATAAAAAAGTAATCAAACCACAAGTTCCCTGGATTATTCACGGATTCAGAGGCAATGGAAAACAAGCCGAACAATTGCTACGCCAAGGCTTTTACCTTTCTTTCGGTCAATATTTCAACCCAAAAGCTTTAAAAGTCGTCTATCCGGATTATCTTTTTGCCGAAACAGATGATGCCGATATCGATATCCGTTCCGTTTATCAACAAATAACAGAAAACCTGTCATATCCGGTCGAGGAAACCATATCTTCACTCACTCTAAATATAAAAAAGGTTTTTCCCGGTTTATAACTATGATTTTCTAAAATCATAGTTATCATTTTCTCAAATCATTAGTATGAATACTCAATCTTTCTATTTTCAATTATAAAGTCGTACCTTTGCCCGCATTCAATTAATACTATAAATTAAAACGATGAATTTTGTTGAAGAACTAAGATGGAGGGGCATGATTCATGATATGATGCCCGGGACAGAAGAACAATTGCAAAAAGAAATGACTTCTGCTTACGTAGGTATCGACCCGACAGCCGATTCGCTACACATTGGTCACCTTGTATCAGTTATGATGCTGAAGCATTTCCAACGCGCCGGGCACCGTCCTATCTCCCTGGTCGGCGGGGCCACTGGTATGATCGGAGACCCTTCAATGAAGTCCGCTGAACGTAACTTGCTGGATGAAGCAACGCTTCGCCACAATCAGGAAAGTATTAAAAAGCAGCTTGCTAAATTTTTGGATTTTGATTCGGATGCTCCCAATGCTGCCAAGTTAGTAAACAACTATGACTGGATGAAGGAATATTCTTTCCTGAACTTTATCCGTGATATAGGTAAACACCTAACTGTAAACTATATGATGGCTAAGGATTCCGTAAAAAAACGCCTTAGTTCCGAATCAAGCGTAGGTATGTCCTTCACCGAATTTTCCTATCAATTACTGCAAGGATACGATTACCTGTATCTGTATGAACACGAAGGATGCCGTCTGCAAATGGGTGGTTCAGACCAGTGGGGTAACATTACAACAGGTACAGAATTAATCCGCCGCAAACTGGGTGGTGAAGCATATGCACTGACTTGCCCTCTAATTACTAAGGCTGACGGCGGTAAATTCGGTAAAACCGAATCCGGCAACGTATGGTTAGACCGCAGGTATACTTCCCCTTATAAATTCTACCAATTCTGGTTGAATGTAAGCGATGCTGATGCGGCAAGATATATCAAAATATTTACAGACCTTTGTAAAGAAGAAATCGAAGCATTGATTCAGGAACAGGAAGCAGCACCTCATCTCCGTCCACTACAGAAACGTCTGGCTAAGGAAATAACAGTAATGGTACATTCTATTGAAGATTATGACGCTGCTGTTGAAGCTTCCAACATCCTTTTCGGAAACTCCACTTCCGATGCACTGAAACATTTGGATGAAGAAACCTTATTGGATGTATTCAAAGGCGTACCTCAATTTGAAATCAGCCGTGACGAACTGGGTGCGGGAGTTAAAGCCATTGACTTGTTCACTGAAAAAGCAGCTATTTTCCCATCTAAAGGAGAAATGCGTAAGCTGGTTCAAAGTGGTGGTATTAGCTTGAATAAAGAAAAACTTACGGACCAGGATATGATAATCGACAGTAAATCATTGTTGGATAACAAATATTTACTGGTACAAAGAGGCAAAAAAAACTACTATCTGTTGATAGCTAAGTAATAAAAGCATTCAAAAAATTTGCAAGGTAAGATTTTATTCTTACCTTTGCATCGCTTTAAATAAAGCACCGGATTGTCTCATGGTGTAATGGTAGCACTACAGTTTTTGGTTCTGTCTGTCGAGGTTCGAATCCTCGTGAGACAACTCACAATCGAAGAAAGCCGTTTATTATCAGTAAGATAGTAGACGGCTTTTCTTTTGCGGTAAGAATTTCTCCCAACTTACGAACAACCTCATTCCCTCATCTTGACAAATTGATTTTTAGTATTACCTTTGTGATATCAATCAGTTAGATGTACAGCGGTACTCGTTGGTTGGTTTAACACATAGCGGGTTGGGGTGGTTCCTGGCCCGTATTTTTTTGAAAGCATAAAAAAGGCCGTTATGGGAAATCCCTGAACGACCTTTTTCGATTATGGTAGTGGATTATATTTCCAATCCTTTATTTTCTGAGTTCATTAAACAGTAAGGAAATCCAGTCAAACCAATAATAACGGTTTATGCTTGGCCCCGCAGAAATAACAAGTAGCCCAATAATAGACATCGTTAGCACTACAGTCAAAAACAGCATTAAGGCTATCAAAAACGTAATACATAAATATCTCATGGCTCCACCTCCAGTCCTTCACAAATGTCGGAATAAACGGTATAGCCAACCATGTTTCCTATTTCACTACAGATATTGCCAAGTTGCATTTCCGCATCAAGAAGAGTTTTCCGATATAATTCGGCAAGACTGCCATTATCTTCATTGATACCGGCAAGGCGGTGACTGGCGGATATAAGCTCCTTCATCACTGTAATCAATATTTCGCGCTCAGATTTTAAAGATATAGGTTCTTTCATAGCTTTACCTCCTTTCCTTCTATTATATCCGACGTAATGGTAAAACCGATCATATCACCAAGATCGCTTAAGCATGCAATCAAACGTTCTTCACAATCTTCAAGTTGTTTGCCATAGCTTTCAGATACATCACTGTCTTCCTCTACTAGTGATAATACTGTATGGCGAGATCTGGAGATATCCCGGATCAATGTATAGATTTTATCCCGTTGAGGCTGGAGCGATATATAGTTTCTCATTTCTGACCTCCTTTCTGTGTTTGGAGCTTCTGGTTTAACTGTACGTTCTCCTTTTGCAGGTTCTCGATGAGGTGGCGCTGGTAGCTGATCATTCCCTCGATTCTTCCGATCCGGCGACCGGCATCATAGGCGGCTTGGAGTTCTAATGTTGAGTACGGAGAACCGGAAGCCAATATAGCTTGCAGTTCAGGGTTTGAATACTTACCCGTTTCGTGGGGGGACGTTGCTTGTGAGGTACTATTATTCCCGGACAAAGCAATGTTTGTGAGTTTGGACATAACTTGAACATTGTTTGTTTTGCAGGAGAGGCAAAAGAAAACGGCTTCGCCTGTCCCTTTGTCCTACACCTCACACGGCAGTTACGGCCATTAAACCGTATCAAGGGGGTACGAAGCCGCTATATCTATATTCGCAAATATACGAATACG
Organism: Parabacteroides sp.; assembly: GCA_019417325.1. Taxonomy (GTDB): domain Bacteria; phylum Bacteroidota; class Bacteroidia; order Bacteroidales; family Tannerellaceae; genus Parabacteroides. The sequence continues at coordinate 289,356 of DXVO01000034.1, forward strand.
AAACGATCGGGCATAAAAAATGCCGACATAAAGATATGTTCGGCGGACGCTTCCACCGTGTGAGATAAAATAGGACAGGGCAAATATAGGAAAGTTATCGTAAATAATTATTAGTTTTGAAAAAATAAAACTAAATCAAGGAAAATATGGATATAACTAGCGAATCGATCAAAGATCTTAGTGAGACTTTGTACACTCTTACCGATTTAATATCTAAATTAGAAAAGTCTAAAAGTAAATTGGATGAGCCAACATTACATAAAATTAAAGTTAAAAAAATTGTTGCTTTGACTTTCGCCTCCCAAATTGACATTTCTATATGCATGTTACATCTAAACCATCCTTCATGTAAGTATGAAGCTCATTTCTTTTTGAATATAGCAGTTATGAAAATGATAGAGATCATAAAAAAACTAATCAAAATACATACTGAACCGACTCACGAACTCTACTACCATCCATCTGAAAAATCAAAAGATGAGATAATAAAATTACTGGACTTTTGGAAAGAAAGGTATTGTGATTGGATCAATGATATTAGGATTTTTTCTGCAGCACATTACGATATTGACATTGTCAAGTTTATCAACTATGGCTATAAAGATATAGATCCATCAAAAAACCAGAAATGTTTTGATGAATTTATACATATTCTCAAAACGGTTCAAAAGAACATCAATGTTCCATCATCGAATTTATGATAAGAAATTACTTAAAGCTGTTGCCTCTCTTTGTCCGACCAAGAACAAAATCACGCAAACATAGTTTGAGCAATCCAGTAGAGATAACAACAGCCTAATATCTTTCTAGTAGATACAAAGGTAATGCTTGAACATAAAAATATACTCATAAACTATGAATGTATGTCTTTGTTCTGGTCGGAACGCTGCAAATATAGGAAAGTTTTTTGGGATTTTGTTGTTTCACCGCTCATATATAATAAAATAAAGAAAAATAAGACAAAAAAACCTCTAGATAAAGTTTTTTCCATATTTTTGCGAAAAACTAATCATAATTATGAATAATATCATACAAATAAAGACTAGTGAATCTGAAGATCTATCAAGTTCTACAAATAGTTCAGGATTTCTATCCATCCCCCTTAGCACGAATCAATTTAAAGAATTCATAATAAGCCTACTAGGTACTCCACAAACAATAAGTAAAAGGTTTGAAGGGGTGTTTGATATTGAAAAAGAGGATCTAATTGATATTCATAATCTTTTACTTCAAAGGATTGGACAACAAAACAACGGAACCTTAATCCAATTCGAAGCCAAGGTTTATTTTAGTGACCAAACCTCAGTCATAATGACTTCCATTGATGATTTTCAATTATACAAAGATCATAAAGATGTTATTTCAGAGACCGTACGTCTTTTATGGGTGTTTTTGATCAAATTTCCAAATAAAGAAATTCATGAGAAACAAGTAGTAGAGTTACAGTTCAATACAAATCCTGATAAAAACAAGATAGAGGAAGATGGAATAATTACACCCAAATTTTTACAATCAGGATATGTCGATTTGAAAATAGAGCACACTGCAAGAACATGGGGAGCAGATATGGAATCTCTGTTATCATCTAAAATCAATTTATTCCTAATCCCTAATTCAAATATAAAGAAATTTATAATCAAGTACAGAACTATTATTACATTATTAATAGGCATAATATCCTTGTTATTATCATTTTACATACTCTCAACTAATATTGACAATGAAATCACAAAACACAAAAAAAATGTAGTGGAATTTCTAGATAGATCGCCATCTATGGAACAAAAAATAGATTATTTATTAATTGGAAATTCAAATAGAAGCAACATATCAAATAGTATTTTATTTTTTGCTTTATCGCCAGTTTTGCTTCTTGTTTTTCTTATGATATTTTTTAAATTCATCACCCATTGCCCTAAAAGCTTCATCACACTAACCAAAGGAAGCGAAATATACAGGAAAAAACAAAAAACAAAAGAAAAAATAATAAGTTTCAAATTATGGGGAACGATTCTTATAGGTATTATAACGGGTGTCTTGGCTAATTATTTATTCAAATATATATCAAACACATAAACCTACAGAAAATTACAAGTTCTTTTTACATAATCGGCATTATTGAATTTCACTGACCCTCTTTTTTATACAGTCGGAAAAGTCGGATTTCCCCTATACCTGCCAGAACGAATCGTTACATTTGGTCGAACTATAATTTTGTAGTTTGGTCAAGGCCAGATATCTTGGCTTACAATCTTTTCTAAATCAGCCAAAGTCGAATTTCCGACCTCGGCCTACCGTCGTGATATGCGACAGTAGATGTATGGGGTCGTGAAACGCGACGGGGTCTAACAGTCTCAGTAATAATCAGATCGTGAAATATGATGGACTAAAACAACCGCTTTCTTAAAACCCAAAAAACCCATTGGGTTTTAAGAAACCCAAGTTATTTTAATGCTGTGATTTTAGTTGTATTGAGAGTAATAACATTGGTGAATTTACCCACAAAATGTATCTTTTACATACGTTTCGTTTTCCTATAATTAAGGTACACCTATCTGTTTAATTGATATATTCAATTTTATTATCACATTGATTTATAGGTTGTTTTTTAATATTCTGCAACTTCTGAAATAACAATAATTTTTAAATAACCCACTGGGTTATTTGGGTTTTTCAAAAACCCAAAAAAGCCGATACTGTTACTGATACTGTAACTGTATATATAAATAATAATATTGGCGAATCTACCGATTCACCGACAGTAAAAACATCTTTGAATCTACTCTAAGTATTGCTGAGGTCAGCTTATTTTCCTGATTTATATCCTACATGGTGTTTTACGGGGTGGGGATCGGTAAAATGGTGCCCCCTTTTAAGTTGCCCGGAACAATCTTCCGGATAACATTGATAGCAAGAATGGATACAACCCCAATTTGCCTATTCCTTTACCTGCAAATCGAACAAACATGGTTCACTTGTATTTCTTATGGTTTGCGAAAAGAAAGTGTCTTAAATCGCCTGTATTGAGTTCATGTAATCACGTTCTAAATTTTACCGACCCTCTTATATTGTTGAAACGTTATTTCATGGATGGTATTTAGTTTATCCTATAACCATCGTTGTAATCAACTGGGGTAACGATGACCCGGTTCCCTTACCGTAATATTGCCGTACAACCTTGGTGCCGTACGCCGTGATTGAGGATCAGTTGTTGTGTCTAGTGTAACAATAGCAAAGGCCCGCTCACCAGCCCCGTGGAACTACAAACCACGACTTAGCGAACCGGGCCTTTGCTTTTTATAGTCAGCCCTCCCGGAACCGCAATCCGGGAACTTTACCAAATACACTTACACTACAAAGATATACCTTTCGCACAATATCTAACTATTGGCCGGACGCCCATAGTTCTCGCGCGCGTTTTAGGGACTCTAATAATTCCGGATTAATATTCAAACTTAAAAATACCCAATTTCTAATACCGTTCGCGATTTTAGGCACCTTCTTTATTTTGTGGATAGATTATCCATCTAAAAGAAAAAAGTTCCTGAGATAAAAATCATATGCGAAAATTCATACGTTTTGTGTCTACTCAGATAAAAGAAATTCTACTATTCGATCACAATCTCATCACAGGGTATATCTGACTGTTCAATGTCCAGTTCTTCTTCCAGTAGGATATTCCCCACGAAGGGATTTACCGGATCACAGGCTTTTACCATCATGGCGAACCTCTGCCTGGTTTCCTTTCGTGGGAAAATGTTCTTCTTGCCCATTACCGACATCTTGCATAAGGTGAACTCTCATAATCCCGGACGGTAGGTTTTACCGTGTCGTCCTCATCAATGGTAAAGAAGCCGGCCACATCTACGATATTACTCGTAATCTCGCCTTTTATCATCTGGTAGAATCGGTTTAAGGCTTTCGTTGCTGCCTTGTGAGCCTCATACATCTCTTTGGCCTTTGGGGTGGTCACGTAGATACTGTTCGCTTCTCTAAGGGCCTGTATCGCCTTTTCTGAGACGACAATATTTCCATTCTCGTCAACGGATATGTACTCAAGTAAATCGTAGATCACGTAAGCATCCAACTTTTTATCCAGCTCCGCTAACGCAGCTGATACCCGTCCCAGCATCTCTTCCGCTTTTCGTCTCGCCTCATCCCGTAAATACATAGAAGGCGTTTCTTTTTCGATTTGCGTCGTTATCTCCTTCCGGGTGGTAAACATATCGTTAAAAAGCAAATCTTTCAAATATGCGCCTGTAATTGGGCCTAATCGCAATCTTTCGAACTCCTGTTGTACTATCCTTACAGCCGGAAGGATGATTTCTTGAAGTTTGTGGACACTGGTCCGTACTTCGAACTCGTCCACATAAACCAATACTGGTTTGTTTTGACCTTTCAGGCCACTACTTTTTCTTGCCATACTAATTTCATTTTTAAATGTTATTTACTCAAATCAACAACCCCATTGTTGAGGTCTTCTTCACCATTCATCAGGTTAGCCCAATCCTCAACCGTTCTTTCTTCCGGTCTCGTATCTGTGTGCTGGTGAATGCGCTTTACGTACTCTCCAGGATTATTATCCAGGTCTAAAGGCGTAACTCCGGGGGTATCTGTCCCCGGTCCGTTCATAAACTCCGTGAGTTCCTCTTGGCTCATCTCTTCTAAATTCCTCTCCATAATTCTGTTTTATTTGTTATTAATTAAGCGCCCTTTTGAGCGCAACCTTTCTGGTTCTCATAAATATCTCGCATAACTCATGCACCCTATTCCGTGAACGTTTGGATATAGTATTGATATCTGAGGCCTTTTTGGTCAATCGTAATGTATAAAGTAACTCTCCGATCGCCGTAAGAACTGTTTTAAAGGACTCATACAAAACTTTCCTACTCTCTTCCCCTGGCCATTCTGCAAACGTCGATCCTGCGAAAAACCTAAAGGCGAACACTTGTCTTTCTAGATCGGTTAACTCCAATCTGTCAAACACAAAACGGACCAAGCGCATTTCTTTGAGCACGATAGCGGCTCTATCTTGCCCTTGGTCCACTTCGTCAATGATTTCCAATTGTTGCCAGTTTACATTCTCGTCTACCGGAAGGGGCTTGTATTTATGCCGGTAAGGGGATGTAACGGAAGTGATGTTGAGTTTTATCATCTGGAGCACGAAGAAATCAAGTTCCCGGTAACGGCCTTTCCTCGCTTCGTACAACTGCAATAGATAAGTCGGTTCTTTCTCCAGCAACATAGCCAGCACTTCGTTCAGTACATCTACCGCCTCATCTGGCATACATGCAAGAGAGCAATGATATTTCGAATAATCCAACCACCGATCGTAACGGATCGTTATGTAGCTGTTGATAATATCTGTTTCCATAAGCCACAAGTGTTATATTTTTAATCGTGCCTACTAACCCTTGTGGTATGGTCAATCCCGGCAGGAGCCGGGATTGACCATACTAAAATGGCAACTCCTTGTCATAATCCGTTATCTTAGTTAGGCTCTCGTTATACCGGAAACGGATATCCCCAGTCGTACCGTCCCGTTGTTTGGCTATACGGATAACCCCGAATCCTTTTTCTGCTTTCTCGCTATAATACTCCGGCCTATGGATGAACATCACGATATCAGCATCTTGTTCTATGGCTCCGGACTCGCGAAGGTCCGATAGTAACGGCATTTTATCCGCTCGACCCTCAACCTGACGGGACAGTTGAGAAAGTAAAATTACCGGTACACCTAATTCTTTCGCCATAATTTTGGCAGCTCTGCTGCATTGGCCAACCTCTTGCTCTCGGGTATAACTCCGGTTCATTGAGCGCATATCAATCAATTGTAAATAGTCAATCAGCACTAACCCGCATTTTCCTTTTCTTCGTAATTCTCTTGCTCGGGTCTTGATTTGTTGCATACTGATATTTGCGGAATCATCCAAAGAGATGGGAAGGCACGATATTTGGCCTATGGCTTGGCACAGGCTCGTTTCTTCCTCATTTGAGAGCGTTCCGGCCTTGAACCGATCGCTATTGACTTCTGATTCGGATAAGAGTGCCCGGTTGGTCAAGGCTTGCACTTCCATTTCCAATGAAAAGATTACAACGGGTACTCCTGCAATAGAGGCGGATTTAGCAAAATGGAGTAACATAGCCGTTTTACCCATAGCAGGACGTGCGGCCAATATGATAAGCTGCCCCGGCTTCCAACCTCCTGTGATATGATCTAACTTGCTTAATCCGGTGGGTAAACCTGTTTTTACCCCATTTTTTGCCATTTCCCGACGTTTTTCATATTCGGCGATACATTGTGTAGCCACAGTAGAGATATCAATCATACGGGAATTATACGCCGTGTTTTCGGCTATTCCCTCGATCTTTTTGATTACGGCGGTTAGTACATCATCAATGTCGGCTGTTGGGTCCGTAGCCATCTTGGTTATCTCCATACCTGCAATCGCCAGTCTACGTGTCAACCATAACTGATGTAAATATTGTGCATGATTCACTATATTGACAGATGAGGCTATATTCCCGGAAAGAGTTGATAGAAAAAAAGGACCTCCCACTTTTTCCAAATCCCCGGACCTCATCAAGGTCTTTGTTACCGTCAATAAATCAGGTTTGATATTGTTCTCATACAAAGAGGCTACAGCGGAGTATATCTTACCTAAAGCCTCGTCATAGAATATATCGGCATTTAATATTCCAACGACTTCACCGATGGCACCGCTTTCGATCAATAAAGCACCTATGACCGCTTTCTCCGTCTCTTCACTATGTGGTAGGCTAATCAATAAATCTGTATTTCGTTTCATACCCTGTCTTGTTTATTGGATCATTACTCGGTAACTCATCGTTCCAACACTCTTGGTTGAGGAACGTCTCAAAGTTCTTACGATACTGTTTGTCTGGAGTTGCCTCAACATAAGCTGGTATATAGGCCAAAGCCTTCTCTTTTGCAGTTATGGACAACTTACCCCATTTACGCTCACTCGTTTTCTTGTTGCCCTTCTTTCCATAGAGAGACCAAATATTTTCGAATGATAGTGCAGTCGGTGAATCGACAGATTCGCCAATATTATTATTTATATTCTCTTCTTTTCTCTTTTCTTTAATGTTGAAGGTGTGTTGAACATCTGTTGAACGTTCGTTGAACAGATGTTGAGCATTTGTTGAATGTTCATTTCTTTTTAAGGCCCTTCTTTTGGCAGATTCTTTACCTGCTAAAGAATTTTTTAGTCGTTTATCCTCTAATGGTTTCATCCTCCGAATAAGACTTTCTGAAAAGAATATAATATCGTCTTTTATAATAAATAAGCCATAGTTACAAACTACAGCTTTTATTTTTTCAAAAGATGTTCCATATCTTTTAGCCAATGATGGTAATAAGGCAATTGGATAGGAATACTCCGGCTGCTCTCTCAATATTTCAATAAGAATCCAGTAAATCCCATATCCTTCACACCCCAACTGATCAATGAGTAATACGCATTTTGGATCATCTTTCGCATTACTATCATGAGGAAAATAAAAAGCATCTTTTTTCATTATTTCTTTTCTTTATGTTTGAGTTGATGCTTTACTAAGTACGGCTTTAGTATGGTGATAACACTTTTTAATTCAATGCTAACAGAGAGTTCTATCCCTTCTAAAATAAACCATAACATAGCGTTACATATCTCATATCGTTTTTCTATAGGAAGCATATCCAGTACACTTTTTAAAGCAGCATAGACTTCTTTTCTTTCTTCTTTACTGATTGGTCTCATCGTAAATTTCTCCTTTCCTTGAAATACTCATTCAACAATCCATCATGAACGATCTGGAATAACTTCTCCGGAAGACACAAAAGGCTACTTTTTGCTCTTTCCTTCGGGTTTGATGTCCTCAATATTCTAATCATAATTTCTTCGTCCGGAAGATGCTTTATGCTGCTATCTCCCGGAATGAAAAAATTGAATGCTAATTGAATAATCCTTTGTTGAGGACGTTTTCTTTTTGATTGGTTATTATACCTTCTACGCATATCAAAGCCTCCTATCCTTTATAGCTGCGTCGACATCGGTAGATAGATACAATATACGGCTGCCGATCCGTTTGGACTTGAGAATACCAATACGGGTCCAGTCGGCCAGTGTCGGTAGAGATACACGAAGTTTGGCCGCCGTTTCTTTACGGGTGAGATACTTGGCCGGTTCCTGTTTGTTGGCCGGTTGCAAATTACTTAACTTTTCATCCAATAGTCTGGATAAGGTCGCCTCTATGTCTGACATAGAAACGTTTTGTACTAATACGGCTGATTGCATCATAATTCGTTCGTTTTGAATTTTGATGCAAATATGAAAGGTGAAAGACTGGTTGGGGTACCCTAACAATACCCCAAAATTTTCTATTCCTTACTCTTTTTTTTCATTTCTCAATCTATTTGCTAATTCTCCTAATCCTATTTTTTCGAATTTATCAGAGATAAAATCTATATCAGAATCATAGATTTGTCTTTCTTTTTCACTATCTCTATCTTTTCTGGTATTTTTAATACGCTTTAGTTCTGTGTAAATATTTGTATCACTTAGCTTTTTACTGCCTAAGTTTCGACCTGTCAAGAATTGTATAAACTCAGTAATGGCTATTCTATTCGTATCAATTGCCATTCCTGAAAGACATAGTAATTCATAAATGGCCCGCACTTGTCTTTTCAAAGTAATACCTTTCGGATACAACTCGACATTTTTATCTTTTGATGATTTTATATATGGAGTGAAATTGATACCTTTACAGAAGCTTGGATAAGTTCTCTCCATTTTTCCTACCAATTCGTTCAATGAAATACCAAAATCAGAAAGAATATCTCCAAGTTTTTGATAAAATTGCTGTTCGTAATCTTCAATTTCGCAAAAGCTTAATTTACTATCAATAGTTTTTAGTATTCTAATTGCATAAATACACCTTGTGTCTTTATCCATAGAAAGCAACTTATTAGTAATGTTATCTAAATAAAGATCAGATATTTTAGTGATACGGTTTTCTCTGTTGTCATATTCCTCATCTGTTGAATATCCAAACATGATCTCATTTGCTTTTTCTAAAAATAATTTCACATTTTCCATAGTAATAATTTATTTAGATACAACCATTTGACTAAAGAACTTGTGCGATTTTAACTGTATAGCATTCTCCTTGTCGGATATCTTGATATATTTCATGAAAGCGGACTCTGTTTTATGTCCTGTAATTTTCATTATACTAATAGTCGGGACTCCAGCTAGAAATGCGTTGGTAGCAAAAGACCGTCTGGCCGTGTGGCTGGTAACTAAGCTGTATTTTGGAACTGTTTCTGTGTAGCTGAGGCCTCCTTTGGTTGTTTGTAAGAAGATTGATTCGTCTATGTCGGCTACTTTCGCTACTTCCTTGATGTAATCATTGAATTTTTGATTGGATAGCATTTTAGGAAGCTCATTATTGTATTTTACCAATATTGTACGTACAATGGTATGAATAGGAATAACAACCGTTTTTCCTGTCTTTTGAGTTTTAACAGTAATGGTTCCGTCTTCACTGATATTGTCAGATTTAAGTTGTGACAGGTCACTAAAACGTAAACCGGTATAACAGCCGATCAGAAAGATATCACGTACTCGATCTAACTTCTTTCTTTTGCTGAAATCGCAATTGTAAATTTTTAGTAGCTCATCATTGTTGAGGTAAACGGAGTTTGTTTCTTCTTTGGGTTTACTAAAGCGTTTCTTTTTGAAATCAAGGTTTGTATGTAGATCACGCTCGTATGCCTCATTCATAAATAGCTTAAGCCCTTTCACCCGTGAACCGATTGTATTGGGGGAATATCCTTTAGCTGTCAAGAACTCAACAAACCCCAAATAGTAATCCAGATCGATATCATTGAATGTTGGCCGTTTCCTCATCAATTCTGCATATTCGAATATATTATTTCGAACTATCTTATATTGTTTGATAGTCGGTTTCTTTTTATCTGTATTTTGTATGTAGTCGTCAATGAAGGATAAAAGATCGTCTGTCTTGATAACTTCGACTTCCTTATAGCTTTTATATATCTTGTCCAGTTCACAAGTCAGCAATTCATTGGTTATTGGTTGGCCGTCATTTTCTAATCGGCGTAATACGTCTTTTGCTGTAGCTTCAATGTTGTCCAGGGATGCTTTTAACTCTTTGTACTCAATTGAGTTTATTCGTTTGTTTTTCGCAGTTGGAGCAATGGGGGTTCCAGCTTTTGCGTCCCACTTCTCCGGAAGAATAGATTCATTGGTGTAATACTTTAATGGTAGATACTTTTTCTTTCCATTGGGTTGAATGGTAAAAGCACCATAATTTAGTAGAAAATAAATTGCGGTCGGTTTGTCTGACTGTGGCCGCGTCAAATAAAATTTTACTGTTGCCATATCCGTTGTATGTTTGGTTTAACACGATGGCAAATTTAGAGAATATTCTTACCGCAACAAACTTTTTGCGGTAAGAATTGCGGTAAGAATAAGTTTTTCTTCTTTTATGTTTCTTTGATTCTTGTGCTTTATTATTGTCTGATAATTAGTGTATAATATCTTTGATGGATAGACGTTTAGATAAAGTTTGATAAATATTTATGGTGTCCTCGTGAGACAACTCAGCAATCTAGAGAGATGTCAATTTTGACATCTCTTTTTTTGTCATATAATGTATTAGCCGATATAAGCTATCAGGATTTATTATCTCTTAATAAACCCTAAATACGAATTTATTCAATCTACTTCTTTAGGCATACTTCACTCTTTTTTTCTCTTCATCATAAAATAGATATTTACATCACATCCATTGGAAGAAACAATTAATATACGATCTCTATTCAAACAGATTGCGAATGATGACCCAAGGGCATTCCAACTGTTTTTTGATTATACCTATATGAAATTGTATAGATACACAAGCTATTTTCTGGTAGAGAAAGGAGTGTGTAAAGATGTGATTTCTGATGTTTACTTGTATTTGTGGCAAAATAGAAAGCAATTGCCACAAATACAGAACTATGAGAACTATCTATTTATCTGTGCCCGGAATCATGCTCTTAAATATAAAAGTGAGAGCGATAAGTACCAGAAAATACGGTTGGAAGATGCTGATTTAGGAGGTCTGTCTGAGAAATCAACACCAGAACAAGAGACTTTAGACAATGAGTTAAAGAAAATCATTGAGTTAGCGATAAATTCTTTGCCTGAAAAGTGTCGTTTAATATTCTTTATGGTGAGAGAAGAAAATATGACCTACAAAGAAGCGGCTCAGATCCTTTCTATATCAGATCGGACGGTACATGCACAGATGTGCATAGCGATAAAGAAAATAGGAATAGTCATACAGGAGTATCACACAGGTAAAAAAATTAAATGAAATATGAAGGTTAAGGTTGAAAAAGAATGGCAAAAACTGGCAAGTCTATTAAACCGGGAAAACGATGATCTTCCATCCGATGCACTAGATGGGCTGGATGAGGAGAAAAAAGAGATTTTCGGGATAATAGATCATATCTCGCTTGACTGTGATTATCTGCATGCCGCGGAAATAAAAGAAGGTGTGCGGGAGGAACTATATCATAAGATGTTTAAGGATAAGGAAAATAAACAGAGCTACAGAAAAAATATATATCTGTTTTTGTCTATAGCAGCCAGTATCACTTTATTGATAGGTTTCTTCCTCTTTGAATCGGTAAAACCCCGGTCTGATGTAAAAGAAGAATGGATTGTTTTTAATTCTCAAAATGGCGTATCTGAAGTGGTATTGCCGGATAGTTCTGTGGTTACCCTTAACCATGGAAGCAGGCTTGCTTATTCTACGAATTATAATAAAAGTTCCCGTGATGTGAAACTGGAAGGCGAAGCTTGTTTTCAGGTCGCACGTAATGAGCATGTCCCATTTATTGTCAAAATAAGGCAAATAGATATCAAGGTATTGGGAACCGTTTTTAATGTATCGGCTTATGGGGAGGAAGAAGAGGTAGTGACAAGCTTGATATCCGGCTCTGTCGAGATAAAGAATAACATAGATAATAAACATTATTACCTTACACCTAATACTTCCGCTGTATACGATAAGAATACGAAGGATATCCAGTTAGAGCCATTCGAAAGGGAATATGCCATAGGATGGACCGAGGGAAAATTGTTTTTTAAGAAGAAATCGTTCGGTAATATTTGTAAGAGCTTGGAAAGAAAGTTCAATTGCAAGATCACAATTGAGAAGGCCGGTTTGGAACATAAGATATTTACCGGTAAGTTTATTAATAGTGAAACGCTTCCGCAAATTTTCAATATAATACGGATTAATGTGCCTTTCCAATATACAATAGTTGATAATCAAGTAACAATTTATTAAAAGAATACGATTCAATGAATAGCATGAAAACACATTCTCTATTTTTTCTTTTATTCTGTTGGGTGATTTGTCATTCCATGGTTGCTCAAAAAAGGCAAGTTGCCGATGGGTATCCGATCGCTAACTTTGCGTTAACGGTTAATGCATCAGTATCCGGGGATTTTTTCGGACAGATTATGCAGAATCCCGGGACGTTAGGAGATTGGTTAACTAACAGAGGTGCCGTAATGTTTTCGCTGGAAAAGGATGGTAAACGACAGTTATTTTCAGAATTTTCTAAAAAGAATATCATAAGGGAATTTCCGTTTGTAAAGAACGACTATAAAGGATCGTCCCTCACAAAAGTGACTTTTACTACAGAGGCTTTTTGCCCATTGGGAATTAATGATGCCGAAACTTCCGCTCTTCCTGTTTTGATGTTAGAAATTTGCTGTTCTAATCCGACATCTAAAGAAGAACATTTTACACTGGTCGCTCAACCGGACGAGAATTTAGCGAAAGATATGAGCGCTTGTGAGAATGATGGATATACGGGCATTAGCAACAAAGATAATTGCCAAATTACGACTGATCAAGCCGAAAGCTTATGGGCTGGGCAAAGGCTTTCTATCCCGGTTTCATTGCAGGCTGGCGAGAAAAAGAAAATTAAGGTCTTATTTACTTTCCGGGATGAGAACTGGATCAGTAGTATTAATTTCCAGGCACTTGATGATCTTTCTACCTATGTATACAAGATGTGGTCGGCTTTTAAAGATAAAACAGAAGCTTTTAGCTTAGCGATTCCCAGAACAGGGGATAAAGAGCTGGACACTTACGTACGATGGTATATGATTCCAGGCATATCACTTACGAAATGGACAAAAAAAGGGGAACTTCTTACGATGGGGTATTGTGAGTTAAATCAACGCGATAGTTATTGGACCAGTTGGTTGCATTTGGTGTTTTATAAAGATTTGGAGAAAAAGATGATCGAGGAAAGTATCGAGTGGCAACAACCGTCCGGGAAGATTCCGACTACGATCCTTCCTCTAATTGAACGGGAGGATGATTTGGATATCAATGCTTTCTTTATTTTGCGTATTGCCAGATTCTACCGGTATTATCATAATAAACAAGACTTGATCAAATACTGGCCGGCTATGAAAAATGCTATGAACTGGTTGATTTCTAGAGATACGGACAAGACCGGACTTCCGGCCCAGGTCTCTTTTTGGGGAGATTGGAAAGATGTGAAGGGGATCGAGGGAAGAAAATATTCTCCTTTTACCTGTTTGATTTATTTGGCTGCCTTAAAGGAAATGGTTTATTTGGCGGAAGAGTGTGGTGATCAAACGGGAGGTAACTATTACCGAACTGCCTATCAAAAGGGATATGAGACAGTGAATAAAGATGTAAAAGAAGGAGGCTTGTGGAATGGAAACTATTATTGTCAGATATGGAAAGATGGGAGCGTAAATGATAAGATATTACAGGATCAAACGATCGGTATCCTATTTGATGTTGTTCCCCGGGAACGGGCTTTGAAAATCATAGAGACATTAAATACGAAAAGTATGACACCTTATGGAGTTGCCGAGACTTTTCCTTATTATGATGATAGTTTTGGCTATCCTTCGGCTACCTATCACAATGGAGGCGTATGGCCGTGGGTAAGTTTTATGGATTGTTGGGCACGTATTACTATGGGGCGGCAAGAGGAAGCTATCGATATTATCAAGAAGGTAGGACGTGCGGATTTAGTAAATTCAGGGGATTGGTCACCTAATGAACATATAAACAGCCTAACTGGAGAGAATTTAGGTTATCATATCCAAGGCTGGAATACGGGGTTGTTTGGCTTAGTCTATTTCGGTTTGGTTAATATAGGGATTATGCATTAATTTTTTTATTTTCTTTTAGGCGTATCGAATCCTTTTTGTCTCTTTACTATGAATGGAGATAACAATATTCTGAGTGACCTTAAATAGAAAGATCCGGATCTAATATTAAATAAGTCAATGAGAGGAATGGAATTATCGAAAACTTAATTAATAAATTAAATCACTACAAATGAAAAAACATTTCTTCAAGGTATTCATGTTAAGTCTGGGGTTAACCGGGGCAACGTCGATGTTTGCTGCCAGTTATATGGACACGGCTGCAATCAACCTCAATTTGCGAAACGTAACGATTGAACAAGCATTTAAGGCGATTGAGGAGCAAAGTGAATTTTCTTTCTTTTATAATGAAGAGGAAGTCAACTCGGACCAAAGGATTAGTATTCATGTTAAGGATAAGGGGATTACGGAGGTATTAAACCAATTATTAAATCGTAATGATATCGCTTATAAGATAACGGACCGGCATATTGTTCTTTACCGAAAAACGAATAAGGAAGAAACAAATCAGTCTTCCCAGACTTCACAAAAACGTATTACGGTCAAAGGTGTCGTGACAGATGAAAATGGCTTGCCTATTATTGGTGTAACTATCATTACCGCTTCTAAAAATGGTACGACTACCGATATGGATGGTAATTATACTTTAGAGGCAACGGAGGGTGAATTAATAACATTCTCCTATATCGGATACTCGAAGCAATCGGTGGAGGCTAAATCGCAATTGAATATCCAATTGAAGCCAACTTCTATCGGTTTGGATGAGGTAACGGTTGTCGCTATCGGTTATGGTGTTTCCCGTAAGGCGGATTTAACAGGCGCTATCACTTCTGTTTCAGCCAAGGATTTTAAACAAGGCGTGATTTCTTCTGCGGAACAGTTGCTACAAGGTAAAGTCGCAGGTTTAATCGTCTCACAAGGTGGCGGTGACCCGACAAAAAGTTCTTCCATGCGTTTACGCGGAGGTACCTCTTTGTCTGCCAGTAATGCGCCGTTGGTTGTGGTTGATGGTATTCCCGGAGTTGACCTTAGTACGGTTCAACCCAATGAAATCCTATCTATGGATGTACTGAAAGATGCATCAGCCACGGCTATTTATGGTTCGCGTGGAGCAAATGGTGTGATTATCGTCACGACCAATCGAGAGAAGAAAGGACGCAGTATCGAATACAATGGATATGTAGCGATAGGAAAAAGCGCTAATAACTTAGATGTATTGACAGCTGGAGAATGGCGTCAATACGTAAGTGACCATAATTTGACCGATGCCGTGGATTATGGTGCCGATACTGATTGGCAAAAAGCGATCCAGCAAACGGCTATCTCTCATTCTCATACACTTTCGTTCTCCTCCGGTGGAGAAAATAATGGACTACGTGCGTCCGTGAATTATTTAAGGAACGAGGGTATTATTAAATTTAGCGATTTAGATCGTATGAGCGCTAGTTTGACCGCTTATCAATATGGACTTAATAACCGGTTGAAAGTTGAGTTGAGCTTACAGGCAAATGCAGATAAGCGGCACAATGTGGATAAGGGCATTTATAGTACGATTTATAATATGAACCCGACAGCCCCTATTTATGATGAAAATGGAAATTATTTGGAGCAGATCGGTGGACGATTGACTGAAAATAATCCGGTAGAGACCCATACGGAACGAAATGATGAGACAGCCCGTAAACATTTACTCGGTTACGGTAAGGTGGAACTATCCATTATTGACGGACTAAAAGCGACTACAAATTTGTCTTATGAATATAATTCAAATCAAGATTATTACTACCGTCCGTCTTACGTTTATAAAGTTACGGATGGTGGATACGCCAAGAGATATAACGAGGAATATACGAATAAGCAGTTGGAGGTTTTCTTAAACTACGACAAGACATTCAATAAAAAACATCGTATAGGTGCTATGGTCGGTTATTCTTATCTGGATTATTCGTTTGAGACCTTGAAAGCCGAAAGACGGAAATTCGATACGGATGATTTTTTATGGAATAATATGGGAGCAGGCCAAGATAACCGATTGGAGGACGTGGCATCTTCCAAAAGCCAAGCGAAATTAATCTCATTCTTTGCTCGCGTTAATTATACGTTGAAAGACCGGTATATGCTTACGGCCACGATCCGTCGTGACGGTTCCTCACGTTTCGGTACGAATCATAAATGGGGTACATTCCCATCCGTATCGGCAGCTTGGCGTGTTTCGGAGGAATCTTTTATGGAGGATTTGCAGAGTTGGGTTGCTAATTTGAAGTTACGTGCCGGTTACGGTGTGACTGGTAATCAATCCGGGATCGGAGAATATAAATCAGCTATGCTGATGGGTACGGGAGGCGGTGCCTATTTCGATAGTGAGAGTAATTCTTGGAAACAATCGTATGGGGTTACTCAGAACCCGAACCCGGACCTGAAATGGGAGTCTACCGCCCAAACGAATGTGGGTATCGATATGTTCTTGTTCAATCGCTTAAACTTGACATTCGATTGGTATTTGAAAAAGACGAGTGATTTATTATATACGTATCAAGTTCCTAATCCTCCTTATTTGTATTCTAACATTTTGGCGAATGTAGGTGATTTGACCAATAAGGGTATAGAGTTGACTTTGGGGGCAAACCTTATCAATCATAAAGATTTCACTTGGGATGCCAATTTGACGTTGGCGCATAACAAACAGACAATTGATAAATTGTCCAATCAAGTTTATCAAACCGATCGAATATTAAGTGGTTCGCTGCAAGGTATTTTAGGTATGTCTAATCGTTATTCGCAGGTTATCGAGGAAGGTTATCCGGTAGGAACATTTTATGGGCCTCATTGCGAAGGTATTGTAGATGGTAAATTCGTATTGGCAAATGACGGAGAAGACGAGATATTAGGCAACGCCCAACCTAAACTAACGATGGGCTTATCATTTAATTTTACGTATAAGGATTTTGATCTGGGTATCTCCGGTTATGGTATGTATGGTCAAAAGGTTCTGAACGTAGCGGGAATGGAAAGAGGTTATACAGCCCATATGCCCAATTATAATATCACTTCCTCTTTCGCTAAAAGCGGTATCTCTAATGAGAATATGCCGGTTTACTCTGATTACTGGTTGGAAAATAGTTCGTTCTTCCGTTTGCAAAGCGTAACCTTGGGTTATACGCTCCCGGCTCGTCTCTTGAAGAATTTTGGGGTTAACCGTTTACGTTTCTATGCAACAGGTGAGAATTTGTTTGTATTAACTGGTTATACGGGGATAGATCCGGAAGTTAGTACTGCGGATTTAAAAGAAGTCGGACTGGATAAAGGAAATATTTATCCGATGCCAAGGACATTTTCTATCGGTCTTAATCTATCATTCTAATCATTTATAAAAAACAACAGGAGAATTATGAAAATACAATCAATATTAGCGGCTGGGTTACTTATGGTGTTTAGCTCGTGTACCGATTTGTCCGAGAATCTGTATGATAAGATAAATGCGAATGAATATGGGCAAACAGATTCGGAAATCGCTTCCATCATGGGGCGTGCGTATGCATCCCTTCGAGGAGGCAGTTTTGATGGTGCGAATGGATATGCCTTTTCAGAGTATATCTATTTTATTTCGGCGATTAGCTCGGATGAGGCGGTACTTCCGGCTCGGAATGGGGGAGCAGATTGGTATGATGGCGGAAGATATGTCCAATTGAAACGCCATGAGTGGGATAACCAGAACGTGACTATTACGGGAGCGTGGAGATATTGTTATAATGGAATCTCAACGGTTAATGCTATTATCTCACAGGTAGAAGGATCTTCTTTAAAGGATGAACAGAAAAACAAGATGTTTGCTGAATTACGGGCTATACGTGCTTATTACTATTACCGCTTGATCGATTGGTTCGGAAATGTACCGTTGATTACGGACTATAAGGATCTGACATTACCAACGAATTCAACAAGAGCCGAGATTTTCGATTTTACGGAGAAAGAATTGTTAGCTATTATTGACCAATTGCCTGAATCCGGCTATGGTAAAATGACTAAGAATGCAGGGTATTGTTTATTAGCTCGTCTGTATTTGAATGCCGAGGTATTTTCTGGAAAATTCCGTTGGGAGGATTGCCTCGAAGCTTGTCAGCAGATATCCGGTTCATTGGAAACAAATTATTTTACTAATTTCCTGACAGAGAATGAGGTTTCTAAGGAAATCTTATTGGCCATACCTTATGACCATAAGATGGGTACGAGTGGCAATTTCCTGAATTGGGCTCTAACACACAATGAGCAAAGATGGGCAATTTCACCAACCGGAGCTTTTGAGGGAGGTGGCAATAGTATTGTGGCTCAACCCGGGTTATACGATAGCTTCGATGAGAAAGACATACGCCGTAATACAATGTTGATCGGTGACCAGATCGACCTGCGTACCGGGGAAGTCATTGATCGCGATCCGAATCAGGAAGGACTTCAACCATTGAGTTTTACGGATGAGATTAGTGATATCATGGACGCAAAAGATTATGAGGGAGTACATTGGTGCAAATATGAGCAAAAAGATGGTGAGGAGTGGGAACGTGATCATGATTTGGTCGTGATGCGTTATGCAGAGGTGTTATTGATGCAAGCGGAATGTTATGTGCGCTTGAACCAGCCGGAAAAGGCACGTCCTTTCTTAGAACAAATACGTTCCCGTGCCGGTCTTACCGGAACCCCGGAAACAATAACTTTGCAAACAATTGAGGATGAGTTGAAAAAAGAGTTTGTTTTTGAGGATCACCGTCGTACGGATATGATACGCTTCGGGACTTTCTTCTCCGGAACTTGGTGGGAGAAAAATAAAATAACTCCTGCCTATAAAGGGATATTTCCTATTCCAGCGTTGGAAATGCAGAAAAATAATAAATTACAACAAAATCCGGGATATTGATTCATTTATAGCCTTAAATAAGGCTATCTGTAAAAGGCCGTAAGGATAAAGTACTGTACTTTCAGAACTATTCACTAATTAAGAAATAGGTCAAAAAAAGTAGGAAGTTCTCATAAGACAACTCAACAATCCGGAGAGAACCGTTTATTATTTTGTTGATAATAAACGGTTTTTTGTAATTAATAAAAAAGCCCGAAGAAATTTATCTCCGGGCTTTTTTATTTCAACAGTATGATTAATAATTCTGTTTCATAGGTTCGAAGTAAGCCTGTGGGTGTTCGCATGCAGGACATTTCTGAGGAGCTTTTTTACCTTCAAATACGTAACCGCAGTTACGGCATTGCCAAAGAATCGCTTCATCTTTTTCAAATACCTGTCCTGCTTCCATATTAGCCAGTAATTTACGGTAACGTTTTTCGTGTTCAGCTTCTACAGTAGCAATCATTTTGAAAGCAACGGCAATCTGCTTGAAACCTTCTTCTTCAGCTACCTTAGCAAACTCAGGGTAAAGGTCTGCCCATTCTTCATTTTCACCATCAGCAGCAGCAGCAAGATTCTGCATTGTGTTTCCAATTACACCTGCAGGATAAGAAGCCGTAATTTCAACCATTCCACCTTCCAGGAATTTAAAGAAACGCTTAGCATGTTCTTTTTCCTGTTCGGCTGTTTCCATAAATACACCGGCAATTTGTTCATAACCTTCTTTTTTAGCCTGGCTTGCAAAGAATGTGTAACGGCTTCTTGCCTGGGATTCACCGGCAAATGATTTCAGCAGATTCTGCTCGGTACGTGTACCTTTAATACTTTTTTCCATAATGCTAATTATTGTAGTATATAAAATGTGTTCCTGTTATTACCCTAGTAAGCGAGTCAAAGGTATAAAATTGTTTTTGAGAATGATAATCAGGTATTATAAAATATTTCAATGTTCACATAAAAATGATTTATAAATATCTACTGCTTCAACCGTATCCAAAATCCTACAAATCATGTACTATCCAGTTATACCATACCAATAGAAATAAGAATACAAACATAAGAATAGCAGTTTATTTATATTTGTTGTATCTTTGTGACGTTTTTTTAAATAAATTCCAAACATAATAATGAATAACAAGATTGATTTTCAACCCAAATTGTTACAGGCGTTGAAAAACTATTCCAAAGAACGGTTCATGACCGATCTTATGGCAGGTATCATCGTTGGTATTGTTGCCCTTCCACTTGCGATTGCATTTGGTATTGCTTCCGGGGTAAGTCCGGAAAAAGGATTAATAACAGCCATTCTCGGAGGTTTTATCGTTTCTCTGCTGGGTGGCAGCAGTGTGCAGATAGGAGGCCCTACAGGAGCCTTTATCGTTATTGTATACGGTATTATTCAAACTTTCGGGATCGAAGGATTAGCCATAGCCACTGTAGTTGCAGGTATCATACTTGTAATTATGGGGATATTAAAACTAGGAACAGTTATCAAATTCATACCTTATCCGATTGTCGTCGGTTTTACCAGTGGTATAGCCCTTACCATTTTTACTACACAAATGAAAGATTTATTCGGGCTGACAATGGATAAAGTTCCGGCAGACTTTATATCTAAATGGATTGCTTATTTCCAACATGGCAATACAATTAATATATGGTCGTTAGCAATAGGTTTGGCAAGCATTGCAATTATAGCAATAGCTCCTAAATTTTCTAAAAAGATACCAGGTTCTTTAATCGCCATTATTCTAATGACAGTTATTGTTTATGCGCTACGCAACTATGCAGGAATAACCGGGATCGAAACGATTGGAGATCGGTTTACAATCAATGCCTCTCTTCCAAATCCAGCTCCTATCACTTTTAATATGGAGACAATCAATTTGCTTCTGCCTTCGGCATTTACCATTGCCATGCTGGGAGCTATCGAATCATTGTTATCTGCTACAGTTGCAGATGGTGTAACAGGTGATAAGCATAATTCAAATACCGAACTAATTGCTCAAGGTGCTGCAAATATTGTCGTTCCTATCTTTGGAGGAATTCCGGTAACCGGAGCCATAGCCCGTACTATGACAAACATAAATAACGGAGGACAAACACCTGTAGCCGGCATTATCCATGCGATCGTATTACTTTTAATACTGCTGTTCCTCGGTCCGCTTACTAAACACATCCCTATGGCTTGTCTGGCAGGCGTTTTGATAATCGTATCTTATAATATGAGTGAATGGAGAACCTTCCGCTCATTGATGAAAAATCCGAAAAGTGATGTATCAGTATTGTTAGTAACATTTTTTCTAACTGTTATTTTCGACTTAACCATAGCGATAGAAGTAGGATTACTTATAGCCATGTTCCTGTTTATGAAGCGCGTGGCAGAAACGACTCATGTTTCCGTTGCAAAAAATAAAATAGATCTTTCCGATGAAGGTGAGATACATCACGATGAAGAAGTCCTTACTCTTCCAAAAGATGTGGAAGTGTATGAAATAGACGGACCTTTCTTCTTCGGTATAGCCAATAAATTCGACGGAGTGATGAAAAGTCTTTCCGACAAACCGAAAGTCCGTATCATCCGTATGCGTAAAGTTCCTTTTATGGATTCTACCGGACTTCATAACCTGGAAAGTCTTTATCGTCTTTCAGAGGCAGAAAAAATCCATTTGGTTTTGTCTGGTGTAAATGAAACTGTGAGAAACATATTAGTGAAATCCGGCTTCGAAAAAAAGATTGGAGCTGATAATATTTGCAGTAACATTCATGAAGCAATAGAAATTGCCCGGGAGGTAGTTTCCAAACAATAAAAATTCTACATAAAATATTTTCAGGCACGGATTAGATGAATCTCAGATTATGTCTAATCCGTGCCTGAATCTTTTTTTATTTTGTTTTACTAAAAAGATATTTAACTAACTCAAAAAAACTATCCAAACAAGTAACTGATTAGTATTTTAAAAATTTAAATTGTATGTTTGCGGGTGTATCTAACTTGCAGTATATCTATATATTATAATAACTTAAACTGATGTAAACAAATGAAAAAAGTAGCAATGTTTTCACTTATGGCTATTTTGGCTATATCCTGCCAAAAAGAGCCGGACATGTCTAAGCTGGACAACGATTTCATGGTTTATACGAACTATGACAAAGATGTAAACTTTAACAAGTTTAGTACCTATTACCTTCCGGATAGTATTGCCATCCCGGGAAGTGACATGAAAGCAAAATACTGGACTGATGAAAATGCAAAAAAAATTATCAGTAATGTAGAAGAAGAAATGAGTAGCCGCGGATACCAAAGAATCAAAGAAAAGGACAAGGCAAATCTCGGTTTACAGCTTTCTTATGCAGAAAAAACAGTACGTGTACAAGGTTATCCTTACTTCGGTTGGGGATATAACTATTGGGGAGCTTTCTGGAACGGCTGGTATTATCCATTCCCTGTTGCTTATAGTTACAATACCGGAACTATGATTATCGACTTGGTTAATCTGACCAGTACAGAAAAAGAACTTCCGATTATATGGCATGCTAATATGTCCGGATTATTGTACAGTAACTCAAAAATGAACATGCAATTAACTCTGCGTGCTATTGAACAAGCATTTACCCAATCACCAATTATCAAAAAGTAACCAGGAGGAACAATTATGAAAAAAATAAAGACGAAATCATTAAAAAAAGTAATATTATTTGCTGTTCTATTCTGTGCTTTTCCTTCATTGGGACATGCACAAGATTTTATAGATAGATGGCATTTTAATATAGACTGGCAGGTAAACATTCCTGTAAGCACCAGTTTCGCTGACAAAGCAAGCGGTTGGGGTGCTAATTTTGAAGGTGGGTATGAAGTTCTTCCGAACTGGTCGGTAGGTGCTTTTATTAATTACCATTCAAACCACCGGTATATTCCACGGACGACTTTACATATTTCCGAGACGCAAACGTTGAATACCGATTTACAACAATCCACTTTCCAATTGCCGTTCGGTCTTTCTACCCGCTATTGGACACCGCTTAAGAGCAATCATTTTAAACCTTATATAGGATTAAAGCTGGGTACTATGTATAGTGAAAGTTCTGCGTATACAAGTTTAGTACGTGTATATGACAATCCCTGGGGATTTTATATATCTCCGGAAATAGGTATCAATATCAGGCCTGTTGCTTATAAACGGTTAGGATTCCATGCTGCATTCTATTATAACTATGCAACAAATAAAAGCAAGGTACTTTCTTACTCTGTAGACGGACTGAATAATTTAGGATTCCGTTTCGGGGTATGCTTCTAGAAAAATATTAAACATTTTTCAATTGACAATTGATAAGTGACAGTTGGCTGTTAGGCTTCACATTCGATATACCAACCGAATGAAAGTTGAAATAACTGCCAATTGTCACTTTTTATTATCAACAAATCAAGCTGATACTGTGACGTCGAACCCTTCTTTTCTGGCTTTATCGGCTATTGCTTCGAGTTCTTCTTTTGCTACTTTACGGAGATTCTTCACAGGAGTTTCCCTGTCTATCGTATAAATCATTACTTGCTTAGGATTTATTTTCTTCAGGGCATCCAACCAACCGGATATTTCCTTTTCTGTGGTATTATCAATGTTTTTACCATCCATTTCACCTTTTAAAAACATTGTCTGTATAATCAGATTACCGTTAAAACGGCATAACTGTTCCAACAGTTTGTCATATGTGAAAGAAGGGGAATTTGGTACATTCAATTGCTGTATCCGGCTATCCAGGACAGAATCCAGTTTCAATATATTATCTTCCACTTTATTTAAGGCCTGAAATACATCTCCCCTATGAAGCATTGTGGAATTGGATAATACGGCAATCTTTGCAGAAGGGAAGAAATGGTTACGGGTTGCGATGGTATCTTCTATAATTCCTCCGAATTCCGGGTGCATAGTTGGTTCGCCATTACCGGCAAATGTAATTACATCCGGTGTAATACCTTCTGCTTGCATAGTCGATAATTTTTGGATCAAGGCCTCCTTCACCTCTTCACGGGTAGGTAACTTGCTATGAGTACGACGTTCCTCATTCAACCCGCATTCGCAATATATACAATTAAACGAACATAATTTACCGTCTATAGGCAACAGATTCATACCCAGAGAAACTCCCAGTCTCCGGCTATGTATAGGACCGAACACTATTTTATCAAAAAGGATTGTAGACATATTATAATTACTTTTCTGTTTTAACAAGTTCTGCATATTCTGATGAATACGAATACAAAACTACAAAAGCTATAAGAATGACAAAGTTTATACAGGAATGCTTTATAACTATTTAGCACATATCATGAATAAATAAACCATACCGTCAAAATTTACAACGCAGCAATGCATACAAATCTGTTTTAACAGGTCCGTTTATTTCTTCCTGGTTTGTTCCAATTTTATCCCGGTCCAAATAGTAACTACATGCCCATTTAGTTGAAAAAGTAAACCGTTTCAAAAAATCCCAACGTAAAGAAATTGCACCACGAAAACCTTTCCCGTAAAAGGAGGAAGAATTGAAAGCATAAAGTATATTCTTTTCATAAGAACTTATGCGACTGTAGTAATCGTCCGTATGAAAAAAAGCCGCATATAAATCTGCCTGAAAAGGAATCTTTACCGGCTTCCATCCCATACTTTGTGCCAGCATCCAACCGGAACTTTTTTTTTCTGTTTCTTTGTTGAAAACTCCGTCTACTGATGTCCGTAAAGAGACGGAAGGAGATATTGTATATAAAAATTGTAATCTCAACCGCTGTTGAATAGAAGGAAGCAAAAGGAGGGAAGTCGTTTCTTCTTCGAGTCCGTTTTTATCTTTTTGTTTATATCGATATCGAAAATACATCGATATATCCTTAGCCGGATGATAATCTATCTGACACATATATTCTTTTCCATCGGAAGGAGCATCCATTCCATACTTAAGCCAGGGGAAACGAAATAGATCTGCATAAGCCGATAATTTCCAACGGGCAAAAGGTGTCCATTGCATTCCTATATACATACCCTGTTCATTTTGTATCATTGAATTTTGTGAAAAAGCATTGCCAAAGAATGCCTGATAACGCAAATCATAATACCGGTATAACATAAGGAAAGAAAAATAAGAAACCGGCGTTAACTGAAATGCATTCAACGTGGCACAAGCACCATTCGCCGAAACAGCAGTTTCGCCATATAATTTCATACTTTTTATTTTTAACAGGTAATCAACACCTATGTTAAAGTTATTTCCACCTCTAAAATAATATAGGTTATAAGGTTTTAAATCCGGTTGAACTTCCATATTTCCGAAAGAATAGGAAAGAGCTGTTATTCCCAAACACAATGAAGGAGTAGCATAACGGATATTTCCTCCATAAGTACACATAGGAGCTTTACGTATTTTTTCCCTATCGCCCGGCAGACGATGCAAACCATCCGTTTTAAAAGAACGTATTTGATTACTATCTACTTTTGCATCCAGTTTCCTGAATGAGCAGAACATACTTATATCGAATTTACCGAATGAAACAGTAGATGCAATTCCCCGGAAAAAATCATTTTCATTTGTTGAAAAGTGCTTTCTAAAACCATTTGAACGCCTTTCTGCTTGTGCAACCTGTGCACTGCGTCCGGGAGTAAAATCATTACTTACTATCAACCCTTGTCCAAAAGAAACCTTATAATCACCCAAGGCAAGACTTTTCAACCATTTAGCCATATCCTTTAATAAGAGGTGAATTGAATAATAATCATATCCCTTATGAGAATCATTCCAAAAAGGTTCGCCTGCATCTTTTTCCGCTACAAACCCAAATTGAAGACGCTCGTCAAAAATATAGGAATAGCGAAGTGAATAGTAAAACGGTTCTCCCAGATAGCTCCGGTTCGGATATTCCGATAAAACACTATCCGGATATGAACAATATCCCTTTTTCTGTTGAAAACATCTATCATATCTGATTTGCAAATCATTAGAACCATATTTAAACAGGTTTTTCACAGTAAACAGACGTTTTTCAACAGTAAATTCACTGATATAAACAAAGGGTAAGAAAAGGGATATTGTTTCAAAATCGAATGAAACAATATTCTTCAATTCATAAACAGTAACCAGTTTACCATAGCGTAAACGATATTCCAACAACTCTTTAATTTGCAAATCAGATAAGAAAGGAAGCCGCTTTAACTGTTCTTCCGTAACTGTATTCAGTTCAAAAGGATGTTCGGACAAATAAGATAAATCCGCATAAAGTGTCTTTATATGTTCTGTATCTTCTGTCTCCTGAGCCATTTCATCCACATATTCCATCCATTTATCAACAGATGGATTTATTTGGCTTTTAAGTTGATAACTATTTATCAACAGAAATACCAACAAGGTTATAAACAACCGTTTCATAACCTTACACCCTTAAAAAGCATACTTTATTCCAACACCAGTACTTATTCCCAACACAGTATGATAAGTCCCGGCAACATCCAGACTAAATCTGGAAAAACAGTATCCTATCCCTAATGAAGGCTGAAGAGGGGATAAGTTCATACCCGCTCGAATCGAAAACCGGTTGAAAGGAATATACTCCACTCCGACACTACCTGTTAAATAAACCGTTTTATTACTCTCTACAGTACCTGCTATCAACAGGCTGTTAATTACCGACCATTGAAAACCTATCTGGATAGAATAGTCATTAAGAATTTTAATATTAGTATCTTCTGAATGAACAGTAACTGAGGGTAAATTCATTATTAACAATCCAATCAACAGTTTGTCAACAGGAGAATAAAGAATACCAACATCTGTTGAAAGCCCTTGCAATACCTTTTCTGATAATTCCGTTTGCAACAACGCATACTGGATACTGATCCCTATTTTCCACTTTCTATTCAATTGCTTTCCCATAGAAAGACGGAACATATTTTCCCGATAGCCATCAAAACCAAAAGAAAAGATATCAACAGCGGCAGGTAATAATGTGTTAGAATAAATAAATCCGGCATGAATAGTTCCCAATTCTTTCACTGAATAACGGTTAAAATAGTCTATCTGAACCTGTTTACCATCATAAAAACAGACCAACGAAGGATTGGATAATACGGATTGAGTAACTCCGTTTCCTCCCATACCAAGACTACGGATATCTGTTATCCGGAAGTTATCAACAGCATAAACAGGCAGGATACACATACAAAGAATAAGGACGCAAAGAGGGTAACCTCTCAGGCTTCTAATTTTTTCTTTTTTCATAATAAAGGAGTTTGGTATATAATGAATTATCTATTATTTATTGAAAAGTTTGCTCATAGTTTGTTATTTTAGTTAATAAAATTGCAGTAAATCTACGTAATAAATTCGAGTGGCAAAGAATTATACAAAAGAAAAGCCCTCTTTTTCCATTGTCTGAATGAAAAAAGAGGGCTTTTTATGTATGTATCTATATACTTAGAAAGTGTAACCTACTCCTATAGACACAAGGTTTTCTTTTGTGCCTTGATTTCTATGAAGCAAATTCATGTTGTAGTTAAGCAGGATAGCAACGCGTTTTATTTCTACACCTGTCTGGAAAGACAAACCAAAATCAAAACGTTTATAGTTATTATATTTGAAAGGATCCCAAGATGTTTCATCAGCCTGAACATTCTCACTTTTATCCCAGGAAATAGTCGATACTTTGTTTTTGCCACCGAGACCTACAGCAAAATAAGGACCTGCAGCTACATGAAAACGAATATCGGGAGTTATATATTTTGCCCACTCCGCCATAACCGGCAACTGAAGATAGTTTCTGTGAGTAGTTATACTGTAAGTAGATCCTCCAGGTGTTCCAATTAAAGGTGATGATAAAATATCTCCTGTTTCTGGAATTAATAACTGAGAAGAACCGTCACTCATATGCAAAGTAGTTCCTGAAGAAGAGCTATTTCGTTGCATAAAATATAACCCGGATTGAATACCAAAACCATCATCCTTTTTATTAAAAGAATATCTTACCCCTATTCCGGCCTGAACACCAAAATTAGCTTTAAATGCGCTCTCTTTTAAAATAGTAGTTCCTACGGTAGGAGTAAATTTAAACTGTGCATTAGCAGACATCACACAAAATAAAGACACAAATAAAAATAAAACTTTTTTCATACTTCCAATCGTTAAAATAAATGTTTTCTTAATCATAGAATTAATATTAAAATAAATAAGCAGGTTATTTATTATTTGATAATTGTTTTCAGCGTTTATAATTTTATACAGATTAGTTATTCAACTGGTCGCAAAAGTAAATAAATATTTGGGCAAGTCTTGAAAATAAAGTAATAATAATGTACAGTAATATTTTATATATATTCATAACTTTGTTTATTTATGCGACAAAAGTAGTAGTCCTTTTAAACAAAATAGCAAATAGGTCATTTTATGGGATTGACAAATATCATCTGATAATCAGTTAATTAATAATTATATAATTGACAAAGCATATGACACATAAACATATAACATATTGAATATAAACAAATTAAAAAGAAAACAGAGGATTTATCATTTTTATTAGATAAAATAGGTATTTGAGACACATGGAAACATTGTTTATCAACTGATGCAGGAATAAATATTCAATAAATATCGTTACTATCTTTCTTACATCCCACATTCGCGGAAAGCAAAACATATCTATTTTTTTAAGGGAAAAGGAATATCATACTATAGTAAGCATTAAGCAAATACCTCTAACGAGTTCATCTTAATCAAAGATTGACAAGATAAACATATAAATCTTCATTTGTACCTACCAAATCAAACTTTTGACGTGAGCGGAAACGCTGTTTATTGACAGATTCGGGATTAATGTTCAATAATATAGATATTTGATGTGTATCTAATTTGAATAAGCATAAATAACAAAAACGCTTCTCCACTTGTGTAAAATATCTTTCTATCAACTCCTTATATACAATAGGGTATACATCCTTTATCAAGTTTTCTATATTTTTCCATTGGATAGAACTTATTAATGGACCAGAAATATTCGATTGCACTTTTTCTGACCATCTATAGAGTTTAGTACCTATCGGCGATAATAATATTCGTTCTTCTCTACAAGCTATCAATTTATTATTAACAACTTCTACATCCTTCTTCAAATTCATATACCTTTTTTCTTCTTCAGAAATATCAGATTTCAATTGATTAAATTTATTATTTTCTTCCAACTGATTTTTCTGGTGATACAATATATCCTTTTTTTGATTCAACTCTACAGATAAAGCATATATTTTTCTGTTTTGCTCATTTATAGCTACTTGCTGATTCAATATATGTATATTTTTTTTTCTTATTCTAAGAAGATGTATAATAGCTATAGCAAAAACACATAGTAATAATATAGAAGCAATAATATAATATATTTGTCTATTTATCTTTAATTGCATATTTTCATTATGCAACTTCATATAATTATATTTCTTTTCTGTCGCTAATACATTTGTATTATTTTCTATTTTAGAAATAGAGTCTGCTGAATATGAATATTTTTCTAAATATTCTAATGCTTTAGAATAATTTCCTTTTTCCTTTTCTAATAAATAGTAATTTTCTGTTATACCTATAGCTATATATTTATTTTTTGTTTTCATATTTGATTTATCTAAAAACATTTTAACTTTATCAAAATCTTTTAAGTCTAAATATATTTCAGCTAATCCCATATAGTTAGAAGCCGAGTCTGTTGAATTATTTTCTATTGCTTTTAAATAATAATATTCCGCCTTTTTATATTTATCAATAGTACAATAAGTGGCTCCTAAACCATTATAAGTATAAGAAATAACTTCCTTATCCCCCAATAATAAAGCTGCATTTTCTGCTTTGTAAAAAAAAGATAAAGATTTATCTATAGAATCGCATAATACACATTCTCTTGCTGTATTTACTAAACCAAAAATATAACTCCTATCATTATTAGCAAGTTTAAAATATTTACTACTATCCTCATATTTATTTACAGCAAATAAAAAATTTCCATTTATTTCATACAAATCTCCCATATAACTCGATATGTATCCTGCTATATTATAATTATTTACTTCAATAGCCACATTCAACGCAGTATCATATGCTTCCATAGCTTTCTCGTACTCCTTATCATTTACATAGGAGCGACCAAGATAAAGTCCAATTTTTGCAGACTTACTTAAGTCATTATGTTTTTCATAATATTTTAATGCTCTGCCAAGTTGATATACAGAGGGCACATCACCCTCTTTAGCTTTATCAACAGTTGTGCCATATAATAAACACCATTTTGCAAGTAAACGATCATTTAATCCTTCCGGATATTCTATAGAATCTAAAAAAAGAATCGTACTATCCGGATGTAGCTTTATTAATTCTTCCGCCTTATCAAGAAGGATACTTTCTTTAGATTCATATTTTCTACAACCGGGTAGTAAAAATAGAAGTATCAGAAAAATAAAAATAGAAGTATCTTTGAATGTTAGAATTGGCATAAGTATAATTTGTATTGTTTAGAATATTCAGTTTGTAAAAATAAGCTTTATACAAAGTAACACAAAGTATATGAATACTTATTTTTACATTTGACAACCAAAACATAAGTAGCAATGAGATATAATATGTATTGAATTGAATGTTTACTCAGTCAAATTCTGTAAAACTTGATATTGCTATCTCTAAATCAATTATTTTTGTAGGCTATGATTGGAGTGAGATGGTATGTTATATTGATTATGTTCATGGTATGTGCAATGGGAATAAAGGCACAGACACTGAAAGTCAATACCGTTCCGGAAGGTGTACAAAGAGCCTTCTTCGACGGAAAAGATACGATTGCCGTCGTTAATCTGCAGGAAATTTATATTTATCCACAGCCTAAGTTCAAAAATAAGAGGGAACAACAAAAATACAATAAGTTAGTCCGTGATGTCAAACGTACACTCCCTTATGCCAAAATGGTTTATGAGACGTTGATTGAAACTTACGAATACATGGAAACCTTACCTAACGACAAGGCACGGCAAGCACACCTTAAACTGATGGAAAAAGAACTTTTTAAACAATATAAACCGGAGTTGAAAAAACTTACCTTTTCCCAGGGAAAATTACTTATCAAATTGATAGATAGAGAATGCAACCAATCCAGTTATAACCTGTTGAAAGCTTATTTAGGAAGTTTCAGAGCCGGCTTCTGGAATATATTTGCCGGTATGTTCGGCGCCAGCCTTAAATCGGAATATGATCCGAAAGGCAAAGACGCCCAAACGGAACGGATCGTGGTTCTCGTTGAAAACGGATTAATCTGATAACTGCTTAAAGAAATCCCATATAACAATACCTGCCGTAACAGATACATTCAACGAATGCTTAGTTCCGTATTGTGGGATTTCAATACACATATCACAATTATCAACAACAGATTGTTGAACGCCTTTCACTTCATTCCCCATCACAATAGCATATTTTTTACTCTTGTCCAACAGCAACTTATCAAGCATCACACTGCCTTCCGCCTGTTCGATTGCACATACCGTATACCCCGCTTTCTTTAAGTTATCAACAGCTTCCAAAGTATCTTTAAAATAAGCCCAGTCTACAGTATCTTCAGCTCCCAAAGCTGTTTTGTGAATTTCCGTATGAGGCGGACAAGCTGTTATACCACATAAATAAATAGCTTCTACACGAAACGCATCCGAAGTACGAAACACAGAACCCACATTATTAAGACTCCTTATATGGTCGAGTACAACGATTAACGGTATTTTTTCACTATCTTTGAATTCTTCAGGAGTCAGGCGGTTCAACTCCGTAATCTTTAACTTACGCATAACTGTCTTTTTTTTGTGCTGCAAAAGTAGTGAATTAATATGTATACCCCGTTGAAAAACTATTGATAAGTAGTGA
The DNA here is from genome assembly GCA_019417325.1 of Parabacteroides sp. Classification (GTDB taxonomy): domain Bacteria; phylum Bacteroidota; class Bacteroidia; order Bacteroidales; family Tannerellaceae; genus Parabacteroides. The sequence goes on from DXVO01000034.1 coordinate 321,411, forward strand.
ACACTAAATGAAAAATAATTCTTGCTTTATCCAAATACTTGTCTATACATGCCCCTCTTCCAATCCCACAATAAAAGTAACCGGTTATTTATTACGACATATCAACAAGGGTTATACACGTATCAACACCCCTAAAGAGATATAAACTTTTACACATACCAAGTTATCAACTAAAAACTAATAAAGTCTGTAATCTATAGATTTCTAATAAATAAGCCTGTTATGTATATGTTAGTATCCTTTTGATAAACGATTCATAGAGCTTAATAACCTTTCAGGCAAATGTTGAAACATAAATGTATTAACTGTTTCAACAGGATATCATATTCATCATATTTAAATTTAAAATTAAAGATAAAGAATAATATAATATAAGATTGTGGATAACTAAGGAGGCCGGAAGAAGAAAGTGGGGGGCTGGGGATAAAAACGGAGGATATTTTTTGAAGGACATAGTTACGTTGCGGAAAATAAGAATTTATATAAAGCTTCTTTCTTAAGCATGTTTTAAACTACTTTCATATATATGATTGAATAAAGTTTTTTACCTTTGCGGATATCAACAGTTTGTTGATAATATGGCTAAGTTAAAGATTATCAGTAATAAAAACTGGTAATAACTCTGTTGATATAGTGTAGAAACTAAGAATGAACATATACAAATAAGCTATGCAGACAAACCAATCAATCGGATATATGGATGCGCCGATACCTAAAGACCTCGATTTGAAGAAGGCTATCGATCAGCTACGTAAGGAAAAGAATGCTATTATATTAGCTCATTATTACCAGACAGGAGATATTCAGGATATTGCAGATTTTGTCGGTGATAGCCTGGCTTTAGCTCAATGGGCCGCTAAAACGACTGCGGACATTATAGTTCTCTGCGGAGTTCATTTCATGGGAGAAACAGCCAAGATACTTTGTCCTGATAAAAAGGTACTGGTTCCCGACCTGAATGCCGGTTGTTCACTGGCCGACAGTTGTCCGGCTCCTGACTTTGCCGAGTTTGTGAAACAGCATCCCGGCCATGTTGTTATTTCATATGTGAATACGACAGCTGCGGTAAAGGCTGTAACCGATGTGGTGGTTACTTCAACCAACGCTCGTCAGATTGTTGAAAGTTTTCCGGAAGATACAAAGATTATATTTGGTCCGGACCGTAACCTCGGTAATTACATTAATAGTATAACCGGACGTAAAATGTTACTTTGGGATGGTGCCTGCCATGTACATGAGCAGTTCTCTCTGGAAAAGATACTGGATTTAAAGAAACAGTATCCGGATGCGGAAGTCATCACTCATCCGGAATGTAAACAACCCATTATACAGGTCTCAGACTTCGTAGGTTCGACTGCCGCTCTTTTAAAGCACACCATCAAGTCGGATAAGAAACAGTTTATTGTAGCGACGGAAAGTGGTGTTATTCACGAAATGCGTAAAAAGAGTCCGGACAAGGAATTTATTCCGGCTCCTCCCAACGATAGTACGTGTGCCTGCAACGAATGTAATTTTATGCGTTTGAATACAATGGAAAAGTTGTATAACTGCTTGAAATACGAATTGCCTGAAATATTTGTGGATGAAGAAGTACAGAAAAAAGCTATCAAACCTATTCAAAGGATGCTTGATATATCTGAAGAATTAGGTTTATAACCTGTTTATAATTTGATAAAGTGACATGCCAGCCGGATACTTCAAATATATCCGGACTGGCATGTTTTTTATAGGTTCATATAGGTTGTTCAGAGTGTTGATAAGAAGTTTGTCAGCTTCTTTGTTGCTTCTGCCCGGTGGCTGATTTTATTTTTCAAATCATTACCCATTTCGGAAAATGTTTCCGTATAGTTTTCGGGAACGAATATAGGATCGTATCCGAAACCTTCGGAACCCGTCTTTTCTGCGATAATCGTACCGTTAACGATTCCTTCGAACAAATATTCCTTATTATCCAGAATAAGCGCGATAACGGTCCGGAAACGGGCTTTCCGGTTTTCTTTACCTTCCATTTCCTTCAGGAGTTTGTTCATATTGGCTTCCGCATCATGTCCGGGACCGGCATAACGGGCGGAATAGACTCCGGGGGCGCCGTTTAATGCTTCCACTTCCAGTCCCGTATCGTCGGCAAAACAGTCATAACCGAACTTCTCTTTGATATAGCGGGCTTTCTGCAAAGCATTTCCTTCCAGGGTATCTGCCGTTTCCGGGATATCTTCGTGGTAATTTATATCCGAAAGGCTTACGATATTCACCTGATTGCCGGTGATGTTTCTTACCTCATCCAGCTTATGTATATTGTTGGTAGCAAATACTAATTTTCTCATTTGAATGGTTTATAGAATGTTTATATCTCTGTGCAAAAGTACGAATAAAAAAATTCAGAACGGATTTCCTGTATATTACATCCGGTGTAAAAAAGGAATCCGTTCTGAATTTTTATTTATGTAAAGGGGAGGGGGCGACTATGTTTTTATCTGGTCGAATCCTTCCCCATATACTCCCCGTACGATACTTTGTGAAATAAATGCCTGATGGTCTATCTGCTTTACCAGGCGGAAAATAGAAACCGATTCGGACTTCTTAGCCAAAAGTACGACTACTTTGACGGGTTTGCGGGAGTATCCGCCTACACCGTCGAGAATGGTACATCCGCGTCCTAAGTCGTGTATGATGTGTTCTGCTATTTCATCATATTTCTGGGAGAATATGAAGAATTGGACGGATTGGCGGTTCCCATTCAGTACCATATCCAAAATGTAGTTACTTACAAACATTTCAACAAAACCGAATACGATCTTTTCCACATCATGGAACAAAAGGAAGGATGAACCGATGATAAAGAAATCGCAGAACAATAAAGCCCTGCCGATAGATATATTCTTATATTTGTTTACAATCGCTCCGATAACATCCGTACCTCCCGTACTTCCGTTTGCCGAGAATACCAGTCCCAGACCGGCACCGCAAAGGAATGCACCGATAATGATAGACATGAACGGCTGGTCGTGCAAAAGCGGTTTTCCTTCCAGCAGCCACTCAAAGAACGATAAGGAAGCGGAGAGCGAGAATACTCCGAATATCGTTTTTATCAGGAATTTAAATCCTAATACTTTGAGAGCAGCAAGCAATAAAACAACGTTAATCACAAAGTAAGATACCGAAACCGGTATTACTTCATTGCTTGCAAAGAAGATTAAGGCACAGATACCACTGACTCCACCGGTAATAATTTCATTCGAAAGAATGAATGCGTTGAAGCCAAAACCATACAAGATCGTACCTAAAACGATAACCAGGTAATCTTGTATGGAAAAGTAGAGTTTGTTGTTTGTAAGTTTCATTTAGATTTTAGATTACTATATTAACTATCTTTCCAGGGACGACAATAATCTTTTTAGGAGTCTTGCCATCCATCCATTTGGCTGAGTTTTCGTGTGAAAGAGCTGCTTTCTCTACTTCTTCACGAGGCATATCAGCCGGAAGTTCCAGGTTGAAACGGGCTTTGCCATTGAAAGAAATAGCATAAACAACAGAGTTTTCTTTCAGATATTCTTCATTGTGCTTAGGCCATGTTGCATCGCAAACGGTTGTGGTATGTCCGCAAGCATGCCATAATTCTTCGGCAGTATGCGGAGCAAACGGAGCCAGCAGGATAATCAGTTGTTCCAGGATGGCACGTTTGTTGCATTTCAGGCTACCCAGTTCATTGATACAAATCATGAAAGCACTGATGGAAGTGTTATAAGAGAAATGTTCGATATCGAAAGTTACTTTTTTAATCAGTTTGTGCAGCGACTTCAGTTCTTCGGCAGTCGGTTCTGTATCGGTAATCTGCAGGCTGTCCGTATTACCGAAGAATAAGCCCCAAAGTTTTTTCAGGAAGCGGTGTACACCGTCGATACCGTTTGTATCCCAAGGTTTGGATTGTTCTAATGGGCCTAAGAACATTTCGTACAGACGAAGCGTATCGGCACCGTACTTTTCAACAATCATATCCGGGTTCACTACATTGAACATAGATTTGGACATCTTTTCAACAGCCCATCCACAGATATATTTACCGTCTTCCAGTTCAAATTCGGCATCTTTGTATTCCGGGCGCCAGTTTTTGAAGGCTTCGGTATCCAATATATCGTTGGATACGATGTTTACATCTACGTGTATAGGAGTTACTTCATAGTTATCTTTCAGGTTGAGGGATACAAACTTATTGGTACCGTTAATGCGGTATACGAAGTTTGAACGTCCCTGTATCATGCCTTGGTTTATCAGCTTCTTAAACGGTTCATTTTCGCAGACAACACCCAGGTCAAACAGGAATTTATTCCAGAAACGACTGTAAATCAAGTGACCGGTAGCATGTTCGGTACCACCGATATATAAGTCTACGTTGCGCCAGTATTCATCCACATCCTTAGCAACCAGAGCTTTGTCGTTGTGCGGGTCCATATAGCGCAGGTAATAAGCAGATGAACCGGCAAATCCCGGCATTGTACAAAGTTCCAGCGGGAAGATCGTTTTGTTATCTATTTTAGATACTTCCACTACTTCCTGGTTTACGGTATCCCAAGCCCATTTTACAGCATGTCCCAGAGGCGGTTCTCCGGTCTCTGTAGGAAGGAATTTATCTACTTCCGGTAATTTCAGAGGCAGTTTATCAACAGGAAGCATTTGAGGCATGCCATCTGCATCATAATATACAGGGAACGGTTCGCCCCAGTAACGCTGGCGGCTGAATATAGCATCGCGCAAACGGTAATTTACTTTAACACGTCCTAATTTGTTTTCTTCTACGAATTTCTTGGTAGTGGCGATTGCTTCTTTTACAGTCAGTCCGTTCAGGGACAGGCTGCAATAAGGAGTAACATCCGGTCTCGGGGAGTTGCAGACGATACCTTCTTTTGCATCGAAACTTTCTTCGCTTACATCGCAACCTTCAATCAACGGGATAATCGGCAGGTTGAAGTGTTTGGCAAAAGCATAGTCGCGACTATCGTGTGCAGGTACAGCCATGATTGCACCGGTACCATAACCAGCCAATACATAATCGCTGATCCAGATAGGCACTGCATCTCCGGTAAACGGATTAATAGCATATGAACCGCTGAATACACCGGTTACCTGACGGTCTGCTATACGTTCGCGTTCCGTACGTTTCTTTGTACGTTCCAGATAAGCATCCACTTCCTGTTTCTGTTCCGGGGTAGTTACTTTTCCCACCAGTTCGCTTTCCGGTGCCAATACCATAAAGGTAACGCCGAACATTGTATCTGCACGGGTGGTAAAGATGGTAAATTCCAAATCACTGTCTTTTACCTTGAAGTTTACTTCCGTACCTTCGCTGCGTCCGATCCAGTTACGTTGCGTTTCTTTCAGTGAATCGGTCCAGTCGATGGTATCCAGTCCTTCCAGTAAACGTTGTGCATAAGCGGATACACGCAGGCACCACTGACGCATTATTTTTTGTTCCACCGGATAACCGCCACGTTCCGAAACACCGTTCACCACTTCATCATTTGCAAGGACAGTACCTAATGCGGCGCACCAGTTTACCATTGTTTCGCCACGGTAAGCAATACGGTAGTTCAACAGGATTTCCTGTTTTTCTTTTTCGCTTTTCGCTTTCCATTCGTCGGCTGTGAAGCTCAGTTCTTCACTGCATGCAACGTTCAATCCTTCCGTACCGGATGTCTCAAAAGCCTCTACCAGTTCGCTGATAGGACGTGCTTGCTTTTCGTCGTTGCAATAGTAACTGTTGAACATCTGGACAAAGGCCCATTGTGTCCACTTATAATAACCCGGGTCGCAGGTACGGACTTCGCGGCTCCAGTCATAGCTGAAACCGATTTTATCCATCTGCTCACGATAACGGGCAATATTGTTTTTGGTTGTTATTTCAGGATGCTGTCCGGTCTGGATAGCATATTGTTCCGCAGGAAGCCCGTAGGCATCATATCCCATCGGATGCAATACGTTGAATCCCTGTAAACGTTTGAATCGGGAATAAATATCAGAAGCAATGTATCCGAGCGGATGTCCTACATGTAGTCCTGCTCCCGACGGATAAGGGAACATGTCCAATACGTAATACTTAGGTTTGCTGGAATCCTTTTCCACTTTGTAAACATTGTTGGCAATCCAGTACTCGTGCCATCTTTTTTCAATTTCTCCGAAATTGTACTCCATGATTATTTATCGTTTATTTTTAATGTTATCTATTTAAAGCCACAAAGTTAGTGATTTCTTTCATAACAATAGATTGAAAGCGGTATTTTGCATGAAAGTGTAAGATAAAGGAACCAAATATAAAGGAGGAGCTATCCGATTGAGCAAAATGATAAAATAACATTCAGGATAAATAGTTGAATCAGCAATTTGACAATTTGTCAAATGAACTTCCTGTGGTTGTTCTATAGCCGGGGATATATCCGGTTCTTTGTTTTTATAGGCTTCTCCGGGAGATAGGGATTATTAATAGGATGGAATATTTTGCATAAATGGATTAAACTGTTTGCTTATTTGTATAAGTGTGGCAATACGTTTATTGAAAAACAAAACAAGTGTGAAAATGATAAATAAATCTGGTCTGTGTCTTTAATGCAAATAGGAAAGAAACAGGGCGAATAAATCTATTTTCAGGGGAAAAATAGCCTTTGAAAACAAAACATACATGCTTTGACTTCAAAATATATATGTTTTGAAATCAAAAGATACTTGTTTTGCATACCAAAATTAGTACCGGTAGTAAAAAAAACTACTACCGGTACTAATTTAAATTGCTATATATAGTAAATAAAAGACTGTTATATGCAATATAAGAGATTGATAGTTACTGTTTTTTCCTCTGTAAGTGTTGTTTTGTATGGTAGTACTGTTACGGTTTTTATATATAACCAATCTTTTTTCTCGGTTTATCATCTTTTTTGTTTCTATTTGCTAATTCGGCCAAAGCAAGGTAGATGTCATCAAAATGGTATAATATAAGTATGTTTTATTGTTTTCGGTAACTGGTCGCAATTTGCGACCAGTTCGTTCCATTCTTTTTCTGAAAGGATAAATATGAAATCTTCAGGAAATCGTTCACTATTACGTTTTACCTGCTCTTTCAAACGTTTTGTTTCTATCTGGTACAACATTGCCAAATCGAAATCCAGCATGACCTGTTGTCCTCTAATCTCATAGATTTTATTTTGTATAATTTGAAGTTCCATAGTTAAGTGCTTTTATGGTTTGAATAATCAAAGGAAGAAATAATAATCCTGTTTAACAAAAAGCCGGCATATTTTTTTAGTAAGACATATTATTTTGTTCCTTTGTAAATCATCATGTTAAATTAAAACTCTGATTTATATGCAGGTATATATTCATGTAAAACAATTGGGCAAACGCAGGAATGTAATAGACAAGAAAGCCACACAACTGGATAAAGTTCCTGATACTACTGCCGCTTTGATAGCTGCTATTGTAACCATGCAGGTAGAAGAATACAACCAACGGTTGGAACAAAGCGAATTATTGAAATACCTCACCGACGAAGAGATACAGAATAAGGCAACTACCGGAAAAATAAGTTTCGGTGTCAATTATAGCGGGATGTCTGCAGATACGGAAAAAGCCATTCGCAACGCTCTCCAATCTTTTGAAGACGGTATCTTCCGCATCTTTGTGGATGGGGAAGAACTGGAGTCATTGGAACAGCCCGTTTCATTGCATGAAGGTTCGGAATTAATATTTGTACGCCTTACGATGCTTGCCGGACGTATGTGGTAATCGGATTTTAAAAAAACAGGAGAATATCGATATGGGATTATATTGGAGAAATTCGTCGGAAGCATTCGTTTCCGGTTATGTGGACAAGCTGTTGAAAAATAAAAATAAGTTGAGCGAAAAAGGACAGAAACTGTTCAATGCCCTTATCAGCTCGTTTACAATGAATACCTATGAAGCGGAAAATTACCTGCACGCTTTGATGGATGGCAAGCATATTTGCTATATCTGGGATTTGTTTAGCAACGACCGGTTGGAAGTATTGCAATATATGTTGGGGGATGAATATGCAGAGAAATATATCGCCTGGTTGCATAAACTGCCCGAAATACCTTATACGTATGGTTATTACCGGCGTCCGCTCCGTTCCGTCAATGCCGGATTACATTATATAAAAGCATTGGACAACCTAAAAGATTTTCTTGCCATAGTGGCTTCCGGACTTCCCCTTGAAGTATTGATGCAGGGAGGACGGACAGTAGAAGAAAGTTCCTTCATAACAGATATAAACTACCACCATCTGATGAGTGTGGAGATAGATGCCGGGAATATTGCTATTATAGAAAAGACTAAAGACATTATTTGCAGTGAGAATAATGTAGGACGTATTTCGTATAATCTGCTGCAAGGTATTGTGATGAGCAATAATCGGGAGTTGTACGAACTGGAAGGCAATCTCCTGCTGGCAGCACGTTTGCAGGAAGGTCTTCGCCAATCTATTGCCGAAACAATGGACGGAGGTACGATGGAAGCCTTTATTTATCTGTTCAATATCCTGCGTACAAACGATATGCAACGTTTCTCTTCCATCAAACGCGCCGTAGGAACCTGGACCGGATTGTTGGATGAAAACCATGTAGACCGTATTAACCAGAAGGTAATGGATTTGATCTATATGCTGCTGACAGACCCTTCCTATGTAGATATTTGCTTGAATAGCGACGATAGCATCGAAGTGTATATGGCTCTCTGGGCAAAAGGATACAGGAAGATGGAAGACCTCGCAGCTTGTGCGGAACAAATCATGCAAGCAGGTACCAGACATAAAGTACAAGTCCTGTTCTATTATCTTCTTACTACCTTATGTGAATGGATGCAGGAAGACCTTGCCAGACAGGCATTGGATAAATTTTCCGACGACCTTTCCATCGTTGCCGCGTTTTTACCCTCTTATCTGCATAGTGTTTCCATTGGCGGTTATTATAGCCGGAAGAAAGAAGACCATTCCTATTTCGAGTCTTTGGCACAAGCCAGGAACCAGTATCACATACTGAAAGATATGAATGGAAGACTAACGAAGAAACTGACCATTTCTCCTTTTATATTCCCTTGGCACAGTACGGAACTGGGGCATGAGGATATTTTGAGAAAGATGGCATCTATCGTTTATGTTATCGGAAGCAATGAATTACTGGATGACCTTTGTTCCTATTATGAACAGGCAGATAGCGGTATCCGTTCGTTTATTGTAAGCGAATTGCTTAAACAACCTGCTTCGCAGATACAGATAGATACGCTTGTTAAAGCCTTGGGCGACCGTGCCGAGACTCCCCGCAAAGCTGCATTCAACATCTTGAAAGATTTAGAGATAGACGATGACCAATATCTGAGGATAGAGGAACTTCTGAAATATAAATCCGGCATTCTCCGTCAGCAGGTTATCACTTTGTTGATGAAGCGTGATTCCGAAGCCTTATCCGGTTCGATAGAACGTTTGCTATCTTCGCCTTTGGCGGATAAACGGCTGGCAGCCCTCGATATGTTGCTCACATTCCGTAAGAAAAAAGAACATGCGGATCTATACGACTGCTGTATTCCATGGGTTGCTACCATCGAAAAACCGACTTCCAAAGAACTGTTGCTGATTGAACAGTTTACGGAAACGGCTGGGCAGGGTACTTCCCATACTTATACAAAAGAAAACGGTTTCGGTCTTTATAATCCGGAAGAAGAGTTCTCATTACCGGCCTTGTCTGTCGATGCTGATTTCGATATGAAAGAAGCATTCTCCCTTTTTCAGGAAGGTTCCATATTAAAGAAACTGTTAGGTAAAAAGCATGAGGGAGCTTATGAGATTATTAAGAAGTTGAGCGATTTGATAGCCTCGAATGCTAACTATGAATATAAAAGCCGTTACGGGGGTGTCTATCTATTGAACGACCATTTTACCGAATTGGAAAATGCGGATCAGATAGAAAATAGACTTGATAAATATCCGCTTGCCGGCCTGTGGAGGGATTTCTATACGAAAGAAATAGATAGCTTTGGAATACTTCTCCAACTTTCTTTTCTGCTGGATACTAATTGGAGTAACATAGATAATTACGGGTTGATGAACCATATGATTGACGGTTTCAGTCCTGTAATCAACTCTTTCTATGGTTTCAACCTCTCCGGATTGAAGAGCCGGATAGAGAAATTGCCCCATATCGGTACAGTTAACCTGATTATCAATCTCCTTATCTCAGATAACTGGGATGGCGGATATGCCCTGAAAATGGCGAATAACGTATTGGTTAGTTTCAGCCAGGTATTGACGGATAAGAATATGAGCCAACAGTATAAGTATAAGGATTATCGGGATAACTTATATACCTATACGGGATTTGCCTTTCAGGATGAGCGTATATCTGCCTGGATGTACGAAACATTCAAATGGACAACGGATGAAGAGTTTGTCCGCTACTTTACCATCCGGTACCATTATTACAAACTTGCCCGGTATTTTCAGGAAAATGAACCTTGTGCGGATACTAACAGCAATCTCATTATTTATGATTTTGCCAAAATGTATGCGATGGGGTTATTGCCCGAATCCGAAGTTATAAAAGAATTGACGGTACGGGTGCATGCGGAAGACTGCCTGCGTCTGGCTTCCTCTTTATTATCCGGCAACCTGACTGTCTGGCAACGGAAACAGTTAAAACCTTATGAAGACTCCGGTATGGAACGGTTTAAGGAGGTTGTGTGGAAAGTTATCGACCGTATTCTGGATATCGAACTGAAGCGGGGAGATACACCTACCGAAGTGTCCCACCTCGCCATGAAGCTGGAATATGTGGAAGGCGCTTCCTGGCTGGTCCGTATCCTGCAAGCCTTTGGAAAAGATACGTTCGGGCGTTCCGACTTTTATTATAATTCCAGTTATACAAAGAAAGAGGTATTAAGTAAGCTCCTTCGTTGCTGTTACCCGGCAAAAACAGATGATGTAACCGTACTTGCCGGGTTGTTGAAGGATTCCGGCATTACGGAAACACGGTTGGTTGAGGCTGCCATGTATGCTCCCCAATGGCTGGAAATGATAGAACAATGTATCCGGTGGAAAGGGCTGACCAGTGCTGCTTTCTATTTTCATGCCCATATAAACGAATGGTGCGACGATAAGAAGAAAGCAATCGTAGCCCGGTATACTCCCATTGAACCGGAAGATTTACGGTTGGGTGCTTTCGATATCGACTGGTTCCGTGAGGCCTACAAAGAGATAGGCGAGAAACGTTTTGAAATTGTTTACAACGCGGCCAAATATATTTCGTCCGGCAACGGACATACCCGTGCCCGCAAATATGCCGATGCTGTAAATGGCAAGATGGTTGCCTCGGAAGTTAAGAAGCAGATAGCGGAAAAACGGAATAAAGATTTGTTGATGGCGTATTGCCTGATTCCTCTTGCTAAAAAGGCGACTCCCGATTTGTTGGAACGGTATCAATATCTGCAACAATTCCTGAAAGAGAGCAAGACATTCGGTTCGCAACGGCAGGAAAGCGAGAAGAAAGCTGTGGAAATCGGTATGCAGAACCTTGCACGGAATGCGGGCTATAGCGATGTGACCCGTCTGGTATGGAGTATGGAAACGGAACTTATCAAAGAGATGGAACCTTATTTTACCCCGGTGGAAATAGAAGGCGTACAGGTTTATGTAAGTATCGATGAGGAAGGTAAATCCGAACTTAAACTTATAAAAGGAACCAAGGAACTGAACAGTGTGCCTGCCAAGTTGAAAAAGAATCCGTATATAGAGGAACTGAAAGATGTCCATAAGAAACTCAAGAACCAGTATTCCCGTTCCCGTATCATGCTGGAACAGGCAATGGAAGATGAAACGCCGTTTTATATCAGTGAACTGGAGGTGTTGACACGTAATCCGGTTATCTGGCCTTTATTGCGTAACCTGGTGTTTGTTAGCAAAGATGATATCGGTTTTTATCTGGATAATAATCTGGTATCTCCCGATGGGGAATGTATTCCGCAGAAACCATCTACGCCGGTTCGTATTGCCCATCCGGTCGATTTGTATAACCGGGGAGTATGGCATCGTTACCAGCAATGTCTTTTCGAGAAAGAAATCCGCCAGCCTTTTAAACAGGTCTTCCGTGAACTGTATATAAAGACGGATGAGGAACGTCCGATGCTTCATTCCCTTCGTTATGCCGGCAACCAGATACAGCCGCAGAAAACGGTTGCTCTTTTGAAGAGCCGCCGGTGGGTAGCGAACTATGAGGATGGTTTACAGAAAGTATATTATAAGGAAAATATCGTGGCAACTATCTATGCTATGGCAGATTGGTTCAGTCCGGCGGATATCGAAGCGCCTTCATTGGAATGGGTGGCTTTCCATAACCGGAAAACTTATGAATCCATTGCTATAGAAAAGATACCCGAAGTGATTTTCTCTGAGGTTATGCGTGATGTGGATTTGGTGGTCAGTGTGGCGCATGCGGGTGGAGTAGACCCGGAAGCCAGCCATTCGACGGTAGAAATGCGACGGGCGATTATCGAATTTACTTTGCCGCTTTTCAAACTTACGAATGTCACGTTGGAAGGAAGCCATGCCTTAATAAAAGGTACATTGGGTAATTATACGATTCATCTGGGCAGTGGAGTCATCCATCAACAGGCAGGAGCGGCAATCCATGTATTGCCTGTCCATTCGCAGCATCGCGGACGCCTTTTCCTTCCTTTTGTGGATGAAGACCCGAAGACGGCTGAAATTATTTCTAAAATACTGTTCTTTGCTGAGGATAAGAAGATAAAGGACCCGTTTATTCTGAAACAGATAAAGATAAATTTGCTTTGAGATGCAATTTTGGCACCTCATATTGGTTATTTAAGTTATTCATTATTTTGTCGTTAAATGTGTCAAAAGTTTATATTAGGGAACGCAGATGACGCAGAACACGCAGATTTACGCAGACAATATTTTTTCAATAAATAATCTGCGTGTTCTGCGTCGTCTGCGTTCAGTAATAGCTTTTTGATACAGCCTCATCTGTTATTTACTTTTCGTTTTTAAGTAATGGCCAGTTAGGATCCGGTCTGTGTTCACGAACCATAATGTTTTTTAGTTCCGCTACCTTTTCAGGATATTGGTTTAATACATTGTGGCGTTCGGAAGGGTCGGAAGCCAGATTATATAATTCATAATAAGGCTTATCGCCACGGATATTCATATGAACCAGTTTCCACGGACCTTGGCGTACAGCCTGGCGGCCGTTCAGTTCCTGAAACTCGAAATACAGGAATTCATGTTCTTTTTGTCCTTTGCGGTTTTGTAATAAGGGAAGCATGCTCACGCCATCCATTTCTTTTTGCTTGGCTTTCGGGTGGATAATTTCTTCGAAAGTAGGCAATACATCCCAGAAAGAACACATAAAATCGGTTTCCGTGCTGGGCGCTATATGTCCCGGCCAGGAGATAATCATCGGTACGCGGATACCGCCTTCATATAAATCGCGTTTGTAACCACGGTAGATACCATTGCTGTTGAAGAAATCAGGGTCGGCGCCACCTTCCTTGTGAGGACCGTTATCACTTGCGAAAATAATAATGGTATTGTCGTATAGCCCTTTATCTTTCAGTTTCTGCACAAGCTGTCCCACATATACATCCAAGCGGTATACCATAGCTGCAAAAGTAGCATGGGGATGGAACTGCGAACAATAACCGCCTTTACGGAAAGCCGGATTGCCCGGTTCGGTTCCTTTATATGGTTTTTCCGGATACATGCCCCGGAATTTCTTGATGATGCTGTCTTCCGGTACGATAAGTTCGGCATGCGGGATAATGGTAGGATACCACATAAAGAAAGGTTCGTCCGCATTCATCGTATCCAGATAATCCAGCGCTTTACCGTGTATGAGGTCTTGGGAATAGGTTCCTTTACCATATTGCACATTCAGGGTATTGTCTTTTAATTCAATCCGCGTGTCATTATCCCATAAATGGTCGGGATAATAACTATGTGCCAGCTTCTGGCAGTTATATCCGTAAAACGTATCGCATCCCTGATTCTTCGGGTCACCGGTAGAACCGATAAATCCCAGTCCCCATTTACCGAAAGCGGAGGTTTTATATCCGGCATCTTTCATCACATGGAAAATTGTGCGTGCATCGGCAGGCAGGGGGTATTGTCCTTCGGGGGCGAGTTCAAGGTTTCCACGGACCGGTGTATGCCCGCTATGGGTACCTGTCAACAGGCAGGAGCGGGAAGGGGCACTGACTGTCGTTCCCGAATAGCACTGGGTAAAACGCATTCCGTTTTGAGCCAGTTTGTCGATGTTGGGTGTTTCAAACTTTTCCTGTCCGTAGCAACTTAAGTCGCCATATCCCAGGTCATCAGCAAGAATAAAGACGATATTCGGTTTCTTCTCCTTATTTTTTTCAGCATGGATAAAAGGAGAAACCAACAAAATACCTGTGGTGATGAGTAGTGTTTGTTTCATGATAGACGTTTTTTTGTTAGAATATTGACAAAGTTATATTTTTTGTGTTGAATTTCTGCTAAACCTTCTCTTTTTGTACCTTTGTACGGTTACAAATAAAAAAAACAGATTACCGTGGCGAAAGTAGTGGAAACCCCTTTGATGAAACAGTATTTCGATATTAAAGCGAAACATCCTGATGCTATTCTCTTATTCCGTGTTGGCGACTTTTACGAAATGTATGGCGAAGATGCCGTTACCGGAGCGGAAATTTTAGGTATTGTCCAGACCAAAAAGGCAAATGGCAGCGGTTCGTTTATCGAAATGGCAGGATTTCCCCATCATGCCTTGGACAGCTATCTGCCCAAACTGGTACGTGCCGGAAAACGTGTGGCTATCTGCGACCAGTTGGAAGATCCGAAGCTGACCAAGAAGCTGGTAAAACGTGGTATTACCGAGTTGGTTACCCCCGGTGTTTCCATCAACGATAATATACTGAACCATAAAGAAAATAATTTCCTTTCCGCCATCCATTTCAATAAAGATACCTGTGGTATTTCCTTTCTGGATATTTCGACCGGCGAATTCCTTACGGCGGAAGGGACAATCGATTATATAGACAAATTGTTGAATAACTTTTCCCCGAAAGAAGTTTTGGTAGAGCGGAACAACCGTAAGCGTTTTGAAGAGGCTTTCGGTCCGCGTTTCTTCGTCTTCGAGCTGGAGGACTGGATATTTACTCCCGAATCGGCAAACGACCGCTTGCTGAAACATTTTGAAACAAAGAACCTGAAAGGTTTCGGTGTGCAGCATTTGAAACTGGGTATCATTGCTTCCGGCGCCATCCTGCATTATCTGGACCAGACCCAGCATACACATATTTCCCATATTACTTCGCTTTCCCGTATCGAAGAAGACCGTTATGTGCGCCTGGATAAGTTTACCGTGCGCAGTCTCGAACTGGTGGGGACGATGAATGAAGAAGGTTGCAGTTTGCTGGATGTATTGGATAAGACCGTATCTCCGATGGGTTCGCGTATGCTTCGCCGCTGGGTACTGTTTCCCCTGAAAGATGTAAAGCCTATACAGGAAAGGCAGGATGTGGTGGAACATTTCTTCCGTCATCCCGAATTGAAGGATTTGCTGGACATGCAACTGGAACAGATAGGGGATTTGGAGCGTATCATATCCAAGGTTGCCGTTGGGCGTGTATCTCCCCGTGAAGTCGTACAACTTAAAGTAGCCCTCCGTGCCATCGAACCGATAAAGGAAGCCTGTATGGCAAGCGACGAACCGAGCCTTTGCCGTATCGGCGAACAGTTGAATGCCTGTGCATTGATTCGCGACCGGATAGAAAAAGAGATCAACAACGATCCTCCTTCTCTATTGAATAAAGGCGGCGTAATAGCTCCCGGGGTGAATGAAGAATTGGATGATTTGCGTGCCATTGCCTACTCCGGTAAAGATTATTTGTTGAAAGTACAGCAGCGCGAAATAGAACTGACAGGTATTTCCAGCTTGAAAATAGGTTTTAATAATGTGTTCGGTTATTATATCGAAGTACGGAATACATATAAGGATAAAGTGCCTGCCGAATGGATCCGGAAACAAACGCTGGTAAATGCCGAACGCTATATCACCGAAGAACTGAAAGAGTATGAGGAAAAGATATTAGGGGCGGAAGAGAAAATCCTTTCCCTGGAAACCCGTTTGTTTAATGAACTGGTTCTTTGCCTCTCCGAATATATACCGCCGATTCAGGTAAATGCAAACTTGATAGGACGCCTGGACTGCCTGCTTTCTTTTGCGAAAGTAGCCGAATGTAACCGTTATATACGTCCGGAAGTAAATGATTCGGAAATAATCGATATTAAATCAGGACGGCATCCGGTAATTGAAAAGCAGTTGCCGCTGGGAGAACCCTATATTGCCAACGATGTGTATCTGGATGATGAAAAGCAGCAGATTATTATCATTACCGGTCCGAATATGGCGGGTAAGTCTGCTTTGCTCCGGCAAACGGCACTTATTACATTGATGTCGCAGATTGGCTGTTTCGTACCTGCCGAAAGTGCGCGTATCGGAATCGTGGACAAGATATTCACCCGTGTGGGAGCTTCCGATAATATCTCGGTGGGCGAATCTACGTTTATGGTGGAGATGAATGAGGCTTCCGATATCCTGAATAATATGTCTTCCCGCAGTTTGGTTCTTTTTGATGAGTTGGGACGGGGTACCAGTACGTACGACGGTATTTCGATTGCCTGGGCAATTGTGGAATATATCCATGAACATCCGAATGCACGGGCTAAAACGCTTTTTGCCACCCATTACCATGAACTGAATGAGATGGAGCGTTCTTTCAAGCGGATTAAGAATTATAACGTATCGGTAAAAGAAGTAAACAATAAGGTAATCTTCCTGCGTAAACTGGTCCCGGGCGGCAGCGAGCATAGCTTCGGTATCCATGTGGCTAAGATGGCGGGTATGCCGAAAAGCATTGTAAAACGTTCCAACGAAATCCTGAAACAACTGGAAACGGAGAACCGGCAGGAGGGAATCTCTTCCAAAGAAACCAAGGGTATCAAGAGCAAACCGGTCAAAGGCATTGCCTCGGCAGCCGAAGGATACCAGCTTAGCTTCTTCCAGTTGGACGACCCTATTCTAAGCCAGGTACGTGATGAGATTAAAAATACGGATGTGAATAACCTGACTCCGTTGGAAGCGCTGAATAAGCTGAGCGAGATAAAGAAGATTATCACTGGAAAATAGTAAAGATATGTTGTAAATGGAAGGAGTCAAGATTACCATCAATTAAAACCGACGGTAATCGTGACTCCTTCTATTTTAGCAAACCTGAATAAATGGTATATCCAGTAAAAAGCTATTTTTAGATTTTCTTTATTTTAAAATGGTATGTTCCGGATCCGATTGTAACTATGGTACATTTATCTCCTTCCGTCCGGGAGTTAATACCAGCGACATCTTTCAGCTTTATACCGCTTTCAGTTATATACTCTGTATTTGCGGATGGGAGGTATACGGAAGCCCGGCTGTTTGCCGGAACTTCCACCCGGATTGTAAACTCGTTGTTATTATCTTTCCAATCCGAGACGATTAGTCCGTAAGGTGATTGGTAGGTCGTTCGTGCTTCCCGGATATCTCCTACCGGCTCAGGATGTATCACAATATGTTTGAACCCGAAAGAATCTTCCCGTTGACGGATGCCACCCAGACCACTGAATAGCCATTCCATCAGATGACCCAGCATAAAATGATTGTTTGATACGAAGCCGTATGCCTGCCAGGATTCGGTGAGGGCGGTAGCCCCGTGAGCCAGTTGCCAACCGTATCCCGGCGAGTCGTATTTACAGTTCATGTCGTAAATTACATCCGATGCACCGCCTGCTTCAAGAGCGCGCAAGACATACCGATAACCTACGTCACCTGCCGTAAGGGCATTGTTCCGTCCACGAATATCGGCGATCAGGTTGTCGAATACCTGCTGCCTGTTTTCCGGTGTTGTCAGTCCCATGTAGAGGGCGACGGCGTTTGCCGCCTGACTGTTACGGTCATACTTACGGGTGACCGGGTTCCAGTAGGTCTGGTTGAAAGTTTGTTTGATACGTACCGCCAGTTCCCGGTATTTGCGTGCATCGTCCGGTTTGCCTAAAAGACCGGCCATTTTCTCCATCAGGGTAACATCATAATAGTAAATAGCGGTGGCCGTTACGCCATTGGAGGTCAGTTGGGCTTCTCCCGGGGGCTTGGGACCAATATCGAACCAGTCTCCCAAACCGTAGGCGATGATATGGTTATTCGCTTTTGAGGACAGGTAGCCGATGTAACGTTGCATATCCGGATAATAGGTTTCGATCAGGCGTGTGTCGCCATACCACTGATAGATGTACCAGGGGCTGATGATAAATGTGCTTCCCCATTCAGGCGTATCTTTGAATCCTCCTTCAAACTCAACCAGTTCAGGGGCAATGGTCGGAATCATGCCGTTGTCAGCCTGTGTGGAACGCATGTCGTTAAATGTCTTTTCATACAATTGCGCCAAGTTGTAGCGGTATTGTACGGAGTATTGCATCAGGTGTGCTTCTTCCAACCAGCCCAACTTTTCCCGGTGCGGACAGTCGGTCAGTACGCTTGCCATATTGCTGCGGATAGCCCAGTCGATTAGTTCGTATATCTGGTTAAATAACGGTTTCGAGCAATGGAAACTGCCGACATTTTCGGCCGAGTTACAGGTATGTAGACCTGTTATTTCTATTATTTCTGGTAGTCCGTCCGGATTCGGCTGCCCGGTTGGAATAGCACCTTCTACTTGCACATAACGGAAGCCGTAATAGGTAAATTGCGGTTGCCAGTTTTCCATTCCTTTGCCCTTTGGGATGTAACCGAACCAGAAAGGAGCACCGGATGCACTTTGGTTTACGGTACTGTCCGGATTCAGCAGTTCGGCCGGATAAAGTTTAACCGGATGCGTGTTCTTTGCATGTAGGGAAAGCCGTATGATGCCGGAAAAGTTTTGTCCCAAATCGTAGACCCATTGTCCTTGCTTGGTCTTGAAAAGACGAACGGTGGGGATTTGGTCGCGTACGGTCAGCGGTGCGGAGCGTTGGGAGAGGAGCCGGGTTTTCCAGCCTGTGTCCAGCGCCTTATTCCAGGTGTGGTCGTCGAAACCAGGTTGCATCCATCCATCTTGTTCTTTATTGGCATCGTAATCTTCACCTCCGTAAATACTACTGTAGGTAACGGGGCTTTCGGTTACTTTCCAATCTGTATCGGTTACAACAGTCTGCGTACTACCGTCCGTATAGTCTATTTGTATTTTCATCAACAGGCGGGGAGCACCGTAAGACGCAAGCAGTTTGAAGTACCGTTCACGCGGGATATTGAAGAAACCGTTTCCTACCATTACGCCGACAGCATTCTGTCCCTGTTTTAACTGTGCAGTGATATCGAAGGATACATATAAGGCGCATTTATCATATTTCGTCCATCCCGGGTCGAGGAAATGGTTATCGACTTTACTTCCATTTAGGAACATATCGAAATGACCAAGGCCGGAAACATAGGCAACTGCTCGTTTTACGGTTTTTTGGACTGCAAACTCTTTCCTGAATTGGGGCAGGTAGTACATACCGGTCTTTTTGCCTTTCAATATTCGATCTACATTTGCCAAGCCGTGTAATCCAGTCGTGACAATCTCGTCTTTCTTATCTTTTTCCAATGCGATCCATTTGGCATTGCTCCAGTCCTTTTCTGAAAGCAGTCCCATCGAGAACTGGTGAATAAGGCTCCATGGCGAGGCATTTCCTTCTTTATCCCAGGTTTTTACTTTCCAATAATATACCTGTCCTGCTTCTAATCCTTTTCCCTTAAAAGGAACCAGTACGGAGGCGGAGGATTTGTTTTTTCCGCTATTCCAAATATTTCCGTTGTCTATCTGCAATTTTTCCGGGGAATCGGCTACGAGTATCTGCCAGGCGGATTGCTCGAAGTTCCGTTGCTGAGCTTGAATCTGCCAACTGAAACGAGGTTGTAAAGTCTCTATTCCCAGTGGATTTTCTTCTTGTTCGCACCGCAGGTTGTAGACAGAATGTGTGTCTGCTGCCTGTAAGATAAGTGGAAAAAGCATGCATATGATGCAAATATTGAATAGATTATTTTTCATATTGCTGTCTTTTCTGTGTGTTTAGTGAATTAATTCAAAGTCTTCCATTTGTTCAGCCTGGAGGCATACTTGTTAATTAGTCGTGTTTTTATGGTGGTAATAGTAAAAGGGGGCGGCCCCCGAAAATTGGGCCGTCCCTTTTGTTAAAAAATAAAAGATGTGAAAACCTTATGAATATTAATAACCAGAATTTTGCTTGAGTTGATCATTTAATTGTAATTCGTTGTAAGGAATCGGATAAAGTAAGTATTCCGGTTTTATCTGATATGTACGGTCCGGAAGTTCCGGATCGATTGTTTTGATGTATTTTCCATAGGAGGTCATGACTTCAATTGCTTTTCCAGTCCTCAACAAATCGTACCATCGGTGATTTTCGAATGCAAGTTCGTGGCGTCGTTCGTTGGCAACGACTTCGGCGTCGACCGTTGTAACAGTTGGCAAGCCGGCACGGATACGAACTTGATTTACATATGAGACAGCATCGCCGGCGCGACCTTGTTCAACCAGACATTCAGCTAGCAGTAACAGGCAGTCCGCATAGCGGTAAACAGGCCAGTTGTCATCCGTATTCTCTATTTTGGAGTGTGCATGGCGGTATTTGTTGATGAACGGATAATTTACTGGGTAATCGTTGATTTTCGGATCGCCGACTTTCAGTACTTCGGCAACGACTAATGCATTTGCGGCATCCAGCGTACCTACTGCGACTGCGATAGACGGATCTACACGAAGATCACCCGGTTCGTAGGAGGCAATCATTTCAGGTGTAGGGACGTTCCAACCTCCTGTCAGTAAGGTACTGCAATCAGGTACGCCGGTGATGATTTCCGCATTCGTAGTCTTTGGAATGAAATAGTAGAGCCAGTCACTTTGTTGCCCTTGGTCACCCATCTGATACTGAATTTCGAAAATAGATTCTTTTCCGTTCTTTTTGGAAGTATCATATATGTCTGCATAATCCGGAAGTAACTCGTATCCCATATTCATGACATCTTTTAGTTGGGTTTCGGCTGTCGTGTAATCCCTGTCGGGTTTTGTCATCAGGATATATGCATAAAGCATTTTGGCAGCGCCTTTAGTCGCTGCTCCGTTTTGTGGGAATTTGACAGCCGGTAGTTTTTCGATTGCATCTTTCACATCGTCGATCATAGCTGTATATACGTCATTGGCAGGGGAACGGGGTAAGAATGCATTATCAGTTCCTGTTACTTCTTCTAGATGCAAAGGTACGTCTCCGTAGCATTGCACTAATTGAAAATACAGGAATGAGCGGATGAATTTGGCTTCTCCTATCGTTTTATTCTTGAAGTCTTCCGGAAAAGTAGTTTCTTTGATACGGTTTAGAATAGTATTCGCTCTCGAAATACCCGTATAGCAGGCATAATACATTTCGTTTGTCCATTGATTCTGATCATCCACGACAAAATCTGCAATGTTTTCCCGATAGAGAATATGAAGTCCTCGGTCTGCTTTGTAACGGGTATAATGCGTATTATCAGAACGCATTTCTCCCATGAGATATCCTTGTCTTGCCGAAACCCCGCGCAGGGCAGCGTAAGCTCCGTTTACTGCTTGGGTGAACTGCTCCTGGGTTTTAAAGAAAGTTGCATCATTCGGATAATACTGAGGGGTCAGGTTCAGAAAATCTTCCGAACAAGAAGCCAAAGTAAACAATGCAACAACTAAACTAAATATCTTTTTCATGATTTTTCGTTTTAAGTTTATAATTTGTTTTCCTGTCAGAATGAGATATTGCATCCGATGCTGAATGTTCTAGGAACCGGGTAAGTCGTACGGTCGACGCCTAAACCGTTCCATCCCATATCTTCATTCATGGCGATTTCCGGATTCATACCGGGATATTTCGTGAATGTAGCCAATTGCTGGGCTGTAATATACACCCGGAGCTTGGACAGGTACTGACTCGGTTTGATAGGAATCGTATAGCCCAGTGTGATATTTTTGATCGTTAGATAGGAAGCATCGTATACCCAACTGCTGTTGTTGAAGCGGAATAGTTCTGTTGTACCGGCTTTTGTTCTGGGAACAAACCCATTACCTGGATTTTCCGGTGAACGCCAACGGTTGGCTACTTCTTTCAAGACATTGAAACAGCCATCAATATTTAACGTATGCTCGTAGTTGGAGTTTATGATATCACCTCCTACTTGTCCGCTGATTAGGATGCTCAGATCGAAGTTCTTCCATGAGAATTCATTTGTCATACCATAGATGAAGTCCGGATTCGGATCACCGATTTTCACACGGTCGTTGTTATCGATTATGCCGTCGGGAACACCGTTAGGACCGCTGACATCTTTCATCCGGACTGTACCGATTTCGGACGATGCATGTTTCGGCTGCGAATTAAACTCTTCTTCGGTCATATACACGCCGTCGAACACATACCCCATGAATATACCGATAGGTTCGCCTACGGCCAGACGATTGAAATCTTCCTGGTTGGAATATCCGCCTTTCGGTGTGTCATTCGTTCCCATTTTGGTTATTTCATTTCGGTTGAAAGCTATGTTCAGATTGGTTGTCCATTTGAATTCACCGATAAGATTACGGGATTGAAGTGTTATTTCATGTCCCCATGCCTTGTAATCGCCAATGTTGGAATAGATATTGGAAAAACCGGAAGCTCTTGGAATATCTACCTGATACAAAAGTCCGTTGACTTTCTTTTTGTAGTAATCATACATGAGGTAAATACGGTCGTTCAGGAATCCGAGATCGACGCCTAAGTCCAATTGTTTCGTTTCTTCCCAGGTCAGGGCATTATTACCTAAGTTACCTAATCCTTTCCCAGGAGCCAATGCGCCTCCTAATACATAGTTATAAGTATTGACCCCCGCAATGTAGCGGTAATTACCGATATTGTAGTTTCCTGTCAGACCGTAGCTGGCCCTGATCTTTAAATAGTTCATCACGTTGCTAACAGGTTCCATAAAGGCTTCATCTGAAACAATCCATCCGGCAGATACGGAAGGGAAGTTCGCATATTTGTTACCGGTTCCGAAACGGGAACATCCGTCACGGCGGAATGTGGCTTGCAACAGATAGCGGTCTTTATAGCTGTAGTTGGCACGCGCAATTACAGAAGCTAATGTCCATTGTTCGATATTGTTGTCGCCATTTTTAGTGGCTCCGGCTCCCATCCAAGCGATATCGTCACTCGGAAAATCCGTTGCCGTCAGTTGGTTATATTCGTTTGAATATTTCTGGGCGCTGTATCCCACTAATGCGTCAATATTGTGATCACCGAATTTCTGGTTATACATCAACATGTTTTCGATGGTCCAACTATAGTGGAAATTCGTGTTATACTGTCCACTCGCTTTCTGTGGAGGAGCTGTGAACATAGCGCCTCCCGCCGTTGAAGGCGTAAAGTCTCTGTAATTCTTAGCACCTAAATCAAATCCTGCCTGGAATTTATATTTGATGCCGTTCCAGATATCCAATTCGGCAAAAACATTACTTAACAAAGTCAGATCCTGGGTTTTGCTTGTTTTTTCGTTTAAGACCCGTATCCAGTTCGGTTGCGGGAACATCCCTGGAGAATTAAGGGAAAGGATAGGTTCTCCGTTTTTATCATATGGGTTAACGGTCGGGTCTGCCAGAAAAGCTGCGCTTAATATCTGCCAGCCACCGTCCGTATTTTGATTATTTTTGATTTGCAAGGTAGGAGCAATGTTCAATCCTAATTTTAATTTGTCATTAACCTGATAGTCGTTGTTTGCACGTAAAGAGTAACGTTCGAAATTAGAATTATACATCACACCGTCCTGGCGGAAGTAACCTAATACAATAGCTGTCTTGAATTTATCTTTATTGGCTGTGACACTGACGCTGTAATTTTGTGTGGCGGCATTGTGGGTCAGTAAGTCGTACCAGTTCGTTCCTGCTCCGTATTGTGCCGGATTCTGATATTGCTCCGGGACACCGCCGGTATAGCCTTCATATCTGGCAGCATCTTCGTAATATTCTTTTTTGTATTGAGCGAATTCTTCTCCGTTCATAACGTTTGGAGTTTTCAATCCTTTCAGGGTTTGGATGCCGAATGAAGCATTTACATCGACTTGTGTTTTCCCCTGTTTTCCCCGTTTCGTGGTGATCAGAACGACACCATTAGCTGCTCGTGAACCATACAAAGAAGTAGCAGCAGCATCTTTCAGGATGGAAAATGTTTCGATTTCATCCGGGTTAATACTGCTTAAATCCATATTGATTGGCATTCCATCCACAACAAATAGGGGAGAGCTGCCACCGTTTATCGAAGCGGCGCCACGGATACGGAACCCCATGCCTTTACCGGGTTGTCCTGTTGACTGGTTGATTTGTACACCGGCTATCTGTCCTTGCAGTTTCTGAGCAAACTGTCCGACCGGAATACTTTCCAATTCTTCTGCATCGACTTTTGACACCGACCCTGTTAAATCTCTTTTTTTCTGTGTACCGTAACTGACGACCACAAGCTCGTCCAGTTCGTTTACATTTTCTTTCAGAACGACATTCAAGGTCTTCTGATTGGAAACAGGTATTGTTTTTGTTTCATATCCGATGAAACTGATCGTGAGTATTTGATTTGGGTTGACATCTATGGAAAAATTACCATCCATGTCTGTGATAGTTCCGATAGTCGTTCCTTTCACAGCTATATTAGCTCCAGGTATGGGGTCACCTTTTGCATCAACTACCCGTCCGGTCAGCTTACCGGTTACCTGCTCTATACCGCTGATGGAATACGCCGTGTCTGCATGAATATTTGATATTACATATCCGGGGCTTAAAAAAACTGATAATAATACAGCTTTCGATAATAGGTTGCTGCATCTCGATTTGATCATAATATTAAAATTTAATTTAACAATTGAAATACTTTAATTTTCTCTACAATAAAATTTTTAGGCGCGTTGTTTTACATCTCTCCATAGGCAAATGATTTAAAAATGATAATTGAATTTGTTCTGATAGGACTATTAACTATGGAGTGGTAAATGGTACGAAAAGGTGGGTTTAATTGGGTATATAAGTTTGTTTTTAGGTATTATAGTCGGTTTTTGGTCGGGAAAAGTGATATATGTATTTTATGGAAATATCAGTTTAGTTAATTTTAATATCATTTTTGAAAGTATAGGGTTATTTTATATCTCTAATTTTGTTACGGTAACTAAAGGATAAAGAAAAAACCTTAGTCCTATCAGAACTAAGGTTTTCTGTTTTCTAAGCATTTCTCGGAGTGCCAAAAAAGTTTTATCATTTGGAGCAGGTCGTTGCCTGCTTTTTGTCCTATTTTGAAAAACTGCTTGCCACATCCTGTATATCCTGTAAAGTGAATTTACCTGCAAGGCGAATGACCACATAACTGGAATCACTGTCGGCAAGCATAATCATCTCATTGATTAAATCTCCTTTCTGTTCCACATAAAAGACCGCATTGGTATTGTTGTCTTTCACGCGCATCAGCATTTCATGCGATTTACCGATAATATTAGAAAAATCTTTTTTCATGTTCTCTTTTATTTCCTGCTTATCAGAAGTAAGGATCTGCATGTTCTCTATTTTCCCTTTCAGGTTCGCCAGGTTAAGCCCGCCGCTCTCTATAGAGGGTATCATCTGGAACATTTTCTTGGATATATA
The DNA here is from genome assembly GCA_019417325.1 of Parabacteroides sp. GTDB lineage: Bacteria > Bacteroidota > Bacteroidia > Bacteroidales > Tannerellaceae > Parabacteroides. The sequence continues at coordinate 347,205 of DXVO01000034.1, forward strand.
GACGGAAGTCACATTGTTCATATCGGCATATTTGTCGAATAATTTATCCTGTGCAAAACATAGGGTAGAGCAAAACAGGCATAGAAGAAGGAAGATATATTTTGTTTTCATTTTATCAATCGTTTAAATGTTTGTTTAAAATATGGTTTACTTTGATTATTTCCTGATTGGCATTGTCGACCTGGCTGATACCCTTGTTGAGGTTTTGCGACATCAGTAGTAACGCCTTTTCGGCAACGAGGGCAGCTTCTTGCGGGTTCGAGTACGTATCGGCAAGCTGTTTACCTGCGGAAGACGAAGTATTGTAGCCGAATATTCCGATGCAAAGCAATAGGGTTGCAGCTATTCCGCTGAACCAGTAGAGAGAACGTTTACGAAGTGATAAACGGCTTCTTTTCCCTTCATTGGCAGCCAGGAGGTCGATTTGCTTTTCCAAACGGCTGGAAAGGCCTTCCGGCAAAGCCATCTCTTCCTGAAGCGCTTTATCAATCAATTCATCTATTTGTTTATCGTTTCTATTCATACTACATTCGTTTCATATAATTTATCGAACTGTTCCCGGATTATTTTACGTGCCCGGGAGAGAAGCACTCGTATATTAACGGCACTGAGTCCGGTAATTTGTTCTATTTCATCCAGAGAGCAATCGTTTATTCCTCTTAGTTTTAAAACCTGCCGTTGATTTTGTGGCAATTTGTTTATTAACCGTCGGACTTGCCGTATCTTGTCTTGTGTCTCCAGTTCTTTTTCCGGGGAGGAATCCGTGGAAAGCGTAATGGCTTCCGTTATCTCCTCATCGTGCCTGTTGGCATGGGCGGAACGGAGAAAATCGAGGCAGAGATTTTTTACTAACGTAACGCAGAATGCTTCCGGGGATTGGATTCCGGCTAATTCGTCTCTCCGGTTCCATAGTTTGCAGTAGGCATCTTGCAGGATGTCTTCCGCATCCGCTTTACTTTCAACCAAAGCGTAGGCTATGCGGAATAGTTTGGGGTGGAGAGGAAGGAACAGCCTTTTAAAGCTATCAGCATCCATTACTATGTTGTTTTACTACTTTCTCTATATCGGATGGTTTGATTTTGCCTTTGATACGGATTAAGGTATTGTCCGAGCCTGTACAGAGAATGACCAGTTCGCGAATCATATCTTTATCGATATGTACCAGGATACGTGTGCGTGTATCATCGTCGTTGGTAGTAATCATTGTCTCGAAACGGGAATCGTTCAGATTATGGATCGCTTCGGTCAGCTTGTCTTTTATATCCTTGCTACAGTCGTCGAAGTCCAGCACTTCGATATTATTTACTCCCATAGTGTTTGTGAACAAACTGCCCAGCTTTATGATAAAGGGACCGACGGTTACTTTGGTTACATGTTCCTGTTTGGAAAAGGTCTTGAACAGGCTGTCCATGCTTTGACTGTATCCGGTCTGGCAGATAAAGAATAGTACCAGGATTGCAATGTATTTTTTCATCTTTCTATTGTATTATTATTTTATGTTCCGTTTTGTCAAATGCTTTCCGGAGCGCGCTTCCGGAAGGTATTTATAAAGTAGACGGAACAAAAAACAAGTTGTTACAAAGAAAAAGAAAAAAATCAGGCTTTCTCTTTCTTTTCGGCTATCTCTACAAAATAAACGCTCGAACAGATAAGCAGGATGGCAATTAACTGGGGCCAGCTAAACCGGTCTTGTCCGATAATAAGGGAGGTAATGGTTGCTACGATCAAAATCAGATACCCGTATAAGGCAACCAGTGTTGTTTTCAGATATTTCAGTCCTACCGGGATAAGCAGATAACTGATAACTGTCGGGAATATCAGTACGAACATCAATACGGCAAACGGTTTCCAGTGAAAAGACATTTCAAACATAGGTGCATCGAATCCGGTAAAGAAGGTTACAAGGATACTGGAGAAAGCGGCACCAGTAAATGTGTAGCGGAGCATCGTCATCTCGCCTACATTTTTCAATACACGGTTGCTGGCTATCAGGTAGACGGCATAGGCAATCGAGCTGAGGAGGCAGAACATATTTCCCGTAAACGCATCGGAAGCCAGGTCGTCGCTCTTTTGGGTGAGGATACACAGCAAAGCGCCCCCGAAACCTATTCCTATACCGATAACCTTCATCCAGCTTAATTTTTCCTTAAAGAATAATACGGAAAGGATGAATACCCAGATAGGCTGCAAGCTGGAAAATATGGAACTGGAAATAGGGGTTGTTTTACTCAACCCGATCAGATAAAAGAACATAAAGCCGTAAATACAGAGCGCACCCAACATGAAAAGAGTCAGTTTTTCTTTTCTTGTGGATGTCTCCGGTTTCATAAACATCCCTATAATCCAGAAAGCAACAGCACCGAATACGCATCGGAAGGTAACTCCCGTCAACGGGCTTATCCATAAGGGCAGGAGGTACTTCAAACCATTCATGTTCAAACCACTGAATGTTTTGGAAATAATCATGTAAATATTTGCTTCTGCTACTTTATTTTTCATAGGTTGTATTTATTGGGATTTATACTTTTTTGTAACTGTCGTTAAACAGGAAAGAATCCTGTTTCATATAGGCCCATACTGCGGCAATTAAAGCGATAACCATATTCAGTATAAAAGGAAATTGCTGTGATTTCGTATGGAATATTGAACTGAGTGCATCGATAATAAACGGGCACAGCAGGATGGCGAGGTAATTCATTGCCATAACGAATGCCAGTGCCAAAGTCACTTTTGCCGGAAGAGCCGTACGGGTTGTTTTATCGTAAGCGATAGGTTGTATGATACCATATGCAAACCCGGTAAATATACATCCTAAACCAATCAGCCATTCGGAACGGAAAAACACAATAAGTGCCATCCCTGCCGCCATCAGGAGCATACAATAGAACTTTGTTTTTTTCTTCCATACCGCTACTATCTGGTTCAGGAAGAATCCGGGTGTCATGATAGCCAGGAAAAACAGGGAAATCATAATTCCGGAATTTCCGCTTGTAAAATGATGCTCTTTCATCAGGAAAGGAAGATTGAAGCTGATAATGACAGACAGATAAGTAGCCAGCCCGTAAAACAACATGATTTGTATCAGGTGCCTTACCTGTATTCCGCTACGTCCGTATGCAGTATCCGAAGGGTCTTGTTCCGGAACGGCTATATCCGCCGGTACGATTTTTGATTTATTTTGTGCGATACTGTTCTTCAGGTAGACCGAAAGAACAATGGAAATAAGCGGGAACAGGTAGACGATAAACGGCAGGTGCCAGTTGATTTCGGCAAGGAATCCGGTCAGGGTGGTAGCCAATACCAAGGTTACGTTTGTAATGGCCGAACTTAAACCGAACTGTTTGGTTCGGTATCCGCCGATAAAAAAACGGGAAATAAGTCCTGTAGATAACGGGACAATCAATCCGGAACCGATCCCCAACAAAGCACTGACGGCAATCAGTTGCCACATTTTATTGGAAAGCAGGTACAAAATACCGCTTAAGGAAAAGATAATAAGCCCGGTTTGCAGTAACCGGATATAGTTGACCTTTTCCGTCAGTTTACCCGATAATATAATAAAAGGTATAACCAACAATGATGGGAGCGAGGAAAGCATCTGTATATCCAGTTCCGTCGAGTGGGGAAAGATTGTGGATAACTTTCCGAGAATGGGGGAAACGGCAAGTCCCGGGAGGGCGTTTAATGCCGAAATCGACCATATGCCTATTAATGTGATAAGGGGAATAGTCCCCTGTCCGGTCTGTATGCGCATAGTAATTCTTTCGTTGGGCGTTATAGTTATGATACTGAAACAAAGCAATATTCCAATTGTTCACTTTAACTGTCAGAAATAAAGAGGAGGTTTTATTGTCAAATATATTTACACCATTGTCAAATTTTTTTACAGGAAGAGTTGGCTTTTGTTGTTTTATATTGTTGATATACTGGCAGATATAAACTTTGGCATATTCTTTGTATATATTATACTCAATCAGTAAGCATTTTGTGTTGCTTCTAAACAATACTACAAATATGGGAACATTGGTTCGGAATTTTCTAAATACCTTACGTCGTTTTAAACTGGCTACATCCTTAAATATAGCCAGCCTGGCTGTTGCTTTTGCTGCATTTCTGGTGATTATGATGCAGATTGATTACGAACGGACATTCGACCGTTGCTATTCTACATCGGACCGGATATACCGTGTAGATCGGATGCGGGAAGCAAACGATTATTTCGGTCCGGTAGTTCCACGGGCTTTCTTCAATGCTGTAGCTGCCTCATCACCCCATGTGGAGGCTTCTTCGTTGTTGAGTTTGTTCAGTTCTCCCGTTTATTTTATGACGGTTGGGGAGGGTGCGGAGCAGAGAGGTTTCCGGGAAGTTATGATGTTTTGTTATCCGGATTTCGTACGCATTTTTGATTTTCAGAAGGTGGATGGAGACTTGTCTTGTTTGTCCGATCCGGAAAAAGTGATTATCCCGGAAAGTATGGCACGCCGGATGTTCGGCAATGAACAGGCCGTAGGACAGCAGATAAATGTAAAAGACAATCTGCCTTACAAAGGCAATTTATCCAGCTTTACCGTCGGGGCCGTATATAAGGATTTACCGGCAAATACCCAGTTGGAGAATGTAATATATACAGCAATGGATAAGGAAGGTGAAAATGACTGGTATGGCCAGAGTTCATTAGGTTATATTTTGCTGAATAGCCCCGAATCAAAAGAGATAGTAGAAGATAGTTTTAATAAGACATTCGATTTTGGCCAGCATGGTTGTCCGGAAAAAGGAGCACATCTGAAACTTACCCCTCTGGCGGACATTTATTATCTGCCGAACCAGATAACGGATTTTTGCAAGGTCGGTAATCCGGATATTATTAAGATATTGCTATTAATAGCTTTGCTCGTTATGATAGTAGCAGGCATCAATTTTACCAATTTCAGTACCTCTCTGGCTCCGATGCGTATCAAAAGCATCAATACGCAAAAGATATTAGGAAGTTCTACGGCCGGGTTACGTCTGGCATTGGTAGGGGAAGCCATAGGCATTAGTTTATTGGCTTGCCTGTTTTCGTTGGCTATTGTAGGTGTATTGAACCATTTGCAGATACTTTCGTTTGTTGAGGCGGATACATCATTGCTACATCATACAGGATTGATTTTGCTGATGGGAGGAATTTCTGTAGTTGTTGGGTTGATAGCCGGTCTTTATCCTTCCTGGTATATGACCTCTTTTCCTCCTGCACTTGTACTGAAAGGCAGTTTCGGTTTATCGGCTACGGGAAGAAAGTTGCGGACTGTTCTGATCGGTTTTCAATACATCGTATCTATCGGATTGATTATTGGGGCTTCTTTTATCCAGTTGCAAAACAATTATATGCGTTCGCTGAACCTGGGATTCGATAAAGACCAGATCGCCATCGTGGAACTTTCCCGCCAGACATACAAGCAGTCGAAAGATGTCTATGCAAGTAAACTGAAAGCCTATCCGGGTATTGAAGATGTGGCTTTTTCTGCAAATATTGTCGGTGGTTCGGATACGTATTCGATGAATTCACAGCAGTATAAAGGAAAAGAGTTTTATACCTACTATATTCCAGTATCCCGTAATTTCTTGAAAGTAATGGGCTTTCCGATAACCGGAGGGCGCGACTTTAATGAAACGGACGAATTGCGTTCCGACTCTGTCACTACTTATATTTATTCCCGTTCTGTTCAGGAGAAAATGGATATGGCGCCGGGCGAGTATCTGGATGGGGGTAGTTATATTGCCGGTTTTATGGGAGATGTGAAACTGGTATCTCTCCGCCAGAATAATTTTGACATGGCATTCATTATGAATGGCCAGACACTTCCCATTTCTTATATCCGCCTGAAAGCCGGAACGAATGTGGAAGAAGCAGTCGAGCATATCCGGCAGACAGTAGCGGATATCGATCCTGCATATCCGTTTGATATTCGTTTTTATGATAAGGTATACGACCAATTGTATCAAAAGGAACAATACCTGAAACGGATGATTACATTATTCAGCCTTTTAGCTATCATTATTTCTATTGTCGGTGTATTCGGTCTGGTGATTTTTGAAACGCAATACCGCCGGAAGGAAATCGGTATCCGGAAAGTACATGGGGCGACAGTAGGGGAAATCCTGGTTATGTTTAATAAGGTGTATCTGAGAATCGTGTTGATATGTTTTGTCATAGCAGCTCCCATAGCCTGGTATGGTGTCTATCTGTGGTTGGAGAACTTTGCTTATCGTACGCCTATCTATTGGTGGACTTTCCTGATAGCCTTATTTGTGGTAATGGTTATTACTTTTCTTACCGTTACCTTCCAGAACTGGAGGGCGGCCAATGAAAATCCGGTGAACAGTATAAAAAGTGAATAACCGGATTCTGCATATCCTCGGGTATTTTGGCTGCTTTTCTCCTTTTAGGTTAAAATACCCGTAGTTTTTTACACTCTTATATAACATTATTTTAATAAACGCCAAATATTGCAGGTTTAACCAAAATCCAAGAACAATTGTGTCTGGTGGCTGTTTTTGGCATACATCGACGGAAAAATGTCGGTGACGCCATTAATAATTAAAAACAAAAAAGACATGGAAGATTCTAATTTCAGAAAAGGAGATGCCAAGACTGCCATTTTTGGCTCAGAAGAAATGTTACAAACTTCCCCGGTAGACAGAATCCCGGAAGGACCTACAACCCCGGAGATTGCTTACCAGATGGTAAAAGATGAAACCTACGCACAGACACAACCTCGTCTGAACCTGGCTACATTCGTTACTACCTACATGGACGACTATGCAACTAAATTGATGAACGAAGCAATCAACATCAATTACATAGACGAAACAGAGTATCCGCGTATTGCTGTGATGAACGCAAAATGTATCAACATCATGGCTAATTTATGGAACAGCCCTGAAAAGGCCGACTGGAAAGCCGGAGCATTGGCTATCGGTTCATCCGAAGCGTGTATGTTGGGTGGGGTAGCTGCCTGGTTGCGTTGGCGCAAGAAAAGATTGGCTGCCGGCAAACCTGTGGATAAACCTAATTTCGTAATATCTACCGGTTTCCAGGTAGTATGGGAAAAGTTTGCACAGTTGTGGCAGATTGAAATGCGCCAGGTTCCTTTGACACTCGAAAAAACAACCTTGGACCCCGAAGCTGCATTGAAGATGTGTGATGAAAATACCATCTGTATCGTACCTATCCAGGGTGTGACATGGACTGGTTTGAATGATGATGTAGAGGCTTTGGATAAAGCATTGGACGCTTACAATGCAAAGACAGGCTATGATATTCCTATCCATGTGGATGCTGCTTCCGGTGGTTTTATCCTTCCTTTCCTTAAACCGGAATTGAAATGGGACTTTCGTTTGAAATGGGTATTGTCTATCAGTACATCCGGTCATAAGTTCGGGCTTGTTTATCCGGGTCTGGGATGGGTTGTATGGAAAGATAAATCCTATCTGCCCGATTCAATGTCATTCAGCGTAAATTATCTGGGTGCGAATATTACACAGGTTGGTTTGAACTTCTCACGTCCTGCTGCACAAATCCTCGGACAATACTACCAGTTTATCCGTCTCGGATTCCAGGGATACAAAGCTATCCAGTACAACAGCATGGAAGTAACCAAATACCTGCATACCGAAATCGGCAAGATGGCTCCGTTCGTAAATTACAGCAACGAAGTAGTCAACCCGTTGTTTATCTGGTACCTGAAACCGGATTATGCTAAAAAGGCAAAATGGACCTTGTATGACTTGCAGGATAAACTGAAACAAAGCGGATGGATGGTTCCTGCTTATACACTTCCTAACGACCTTGAGAATTATGTAGTCATGCGTATTGTAGCACGTCAGGGCTTCAGCCGTGATATGGCAGATATGTTGCTGAACGATATCCGTGGTGCAATTGCAGAACTGGAAAAACTGGAATATCCGACTCCTACCCGTATCGCACAAGACAAGAATCTGGAAGTAAAAGGTTCTGTTTTCACTCACACAGGTATGCCTCATAAAACGAAATAAGCATATGGAGAAGCATATTTCCATTTCACAGATAAAAGAGATTGCCCAGGAAGCCTATGAACAGGTGAAAGGGAATACGGGAGGCAAAAACGCCGACTACATTCCTTACCTGGCGAATATAGACAAGAACCTGTTCGGTATCAGTATTTGCCTGATGAATGGCGAAACCATCACCTTAGGCGATTACGACTACCGTTTCGGTATCGAATCCGTATCCAAAGTACATACGGCAGTGCTTGCCCTCCGCCAGTACGGAGCCGAAAAGCTGCTGGAAATGATTGGAGCCGATGCTACCGGTCTGCCGTTCAACTCAATCATGGCGATTCTGCTTGAAAAAGACCATCCGTCTACTCCGTTGGTAAATGCCGGTGCGATTACGGCTTGCAGCATGGTTCAACCGCTTGGCGACTCCGCTAAAAAATGGGAGGCTATCGTTTCGAATATCACAGACCTGTGCGGAAGCGCTCCTCAGTTGATAGACGAACTGTATAAATCCGAATCGGCGACCAACTTCAACAACCGTTCCATTGCCTGGTTATTGAAAAACTATAACCGTATCTACGATGACCCGGATATGTCGCTCGATTTGTATACCCGCCAGTGTTCATTGGGCGTGACAGCCCGCCAGCTTTCTATCGCTGCGGCAACAATCGGCAATAAGGGGTTGAATCCGGTAACGAAAAAGCAGGTATTCGACGGAAGCCTGTCACCGAAAATCGTATCACTGATTGCAACCGTTGGTTTTTATGAACATACGGGAGATTGGTTGTACACATCCGGTATCCCTGCGAAGACCGGTGTCGGCGGTGGCGTAATGGGAGTTATGCCGGGAGTATTCGGTATATCCGCTTTTGCGCCTCCTATCGATGAAGCTGGTAATTCGGTTAAGGCCCAGTTGGCGATAAAGTACATAATGAACAAGCTGGACGTTTCCATATTTGGCAGCAACCGGCTTACAATCACCGCCTAAAACGGTTTATTCTTTTAGTTGGCGTGCCTTCCGCCCCTGTGTATGCAGGGTGCTGGAAGGCACGTTTGCGTTTATACGGTTTCGTAATGTAATTGTCATTTCATGTAAATAGCTTTTTAATCTCACGGTTGTTTCTTTGCGGCAGTTTTAATAGGTGAAAAAATATTTGTTTTAACACAAAAAGATTTAACATGAGAGTAAGGAGAGATGTAGCCCGTTTGGCGGGCCTACTTTGTTTAGCCGGTACGTTGCAGGGAGTCCCTGCCGTTTATTCCGCCGGGATTAGCGGAATAAAGATGAATGTTACCCAACAGGGAGCTTTTTATCTGACCGGTACAGTTGTCGATGGAAATGGAGAGCCTGTTATTGGAGCCAATGTAGTGGAGAAGGGGACTACAAACGGAACAGTAACCGATATTGACGGTAAATTCTCGCTGGAAGTACATCCGGGAGCAGTCCTGACCGTTTCTTTTATCGGATATATCCAGAAAGAAATTCAGTTGAAAGGAGAAAAAAGCCTGCAAATAACTTTATTGGAAGACACACAAAAACTGGATGAGGTGGTAGTTGTAGGATACGGTACACAGAAAAAACTAAACCTGACCGGTGCGGTAGAGCAGGTGACCAGTGAAGTGTTCGATAACCGTTCCGTTCCAAACGTAACCCAGGCATTACAGGGTTCGATTCCTAACCTGAATATCCAGTTGACAGACGGCAAGCCTACCCGTACCGCTACTTATAATGTGCGTGGTACGACCTCTATCGGTCAGGGCGGTAGTGCATTGGTTCTGATTGACGGTGTGGAAGGCGACCCGTCCATGTTGAATCCGAACGATATAGCCAGCGTTTCCGTTTTGAAAGATGCTGCTTCTGCTGCTATTTACGGTGCACGCGGTACTTTCGGTGTTGTTTTGATTACTACGAAAGAACCTTCGAAAGATAAAACATCCATTACCTATACCGGTAATTTCTCGATGCAAAAACCGGTAACTGTCCCTGACTTTGTAACAGACGGGTATGAATATGCCAGCCACTTTTATGAAGCCTACCATGCCTGGAATAACTATTCTGCCGACCCGAAAAATATCAATAAGACACAAGAGTTCTCTTTAGGATGGCTTGAAGAATTTAAACGGCGTAAAGAGCAGGGTATCACAGAAGAAGTGACGGTAGATGCTAACGGTAAATATGTTTACTACGGGAATGAAGATTACTACGATGCCCTCTACAAGAAAACTACATTTGCCCAGGACCATAATCTGTCTGTAACCGGTAATAATGGTAAATTAAATTACTATGTATCCGGTCGTTTCTACGGTTACGACGGTCTGTTCCGCTACAATACCGACGATTATAAAATGATGAACCTCCGTGCGAAAGGCTCCGTGCAAGTATTCGACTGGCTGAAAATCGAGAACAATATGGACTTTTCCAATATGGATTACCACAACCCGATAAATGTGGGTGAAGGAGGTTCCATCTGGCGTAATATTTCCGATGAGGGACATCCGACCTCACCGATATTTAATCCCGACGGCAGCCTTTCTTTCTCTGCTGCTTATTCCGTAGGAGATTTTATCTATGGAAAGAATGGTATCGATACGAATAACAAAGTATTGAAGAATACTACCGGATTTACAGCTTCTTTCCTCGAAAATAAACTGCATGTGAGAGGTGATTTCACTTTTCGTAATACGGACAATGCACAGACCCAGCGCCGTGTTCCGGTTCCTTACAGCACAAGTGAGGGCGTTACAAGCGAACTGAGTACCAAGTACAACGACTTGAAGGAAAGTAGCATGCGGACAGAATATATGGCTACCAATATTTATGCCGACTATGAAGACACATTTGCCGATGCCCACTACTTCAAAGGCATGTTGGGATACAACTATGAGCAATCCAAATACAAAAGTGTTTATGTGCAACGGAACGGTTTATTGCTCGAAGATTCCGAAAATATAAATCTGGCACTGGGGGATGCTATCACGACTTCAGGAGGATATAATAAATGGCGTGTGGCAGGTGGATTCTTCCGTCTGAATTATGCTTTCAAAGACCGTTATTTATTGGAAGTAAATGGCCGTTACGACGGTTCGTCCAAATTCCCTACCGAACAGCAGTGGGCTTTCTTCCCGTCTGTTTCCGGGGGATGGCGTGTTTCCGAGGAACCGTTCTGGAAAGTAAATCCGGATATTTTCTCTGATGTGAAAGTACGTGCTTCTTACGGTTCTTTGGGAAATGGTAATGTAGACCCGTATAGCTATTTGGAATTATTGAAAATAGAAACATCCGACCGCGTGATTAATGGGTTGAAAAACAAATATACCAGTGCACCGGATGCGATGCCCGATGGATTGACTTGGGAAACGGCAACCACTACGGATATAGGTTTGGATTTTGGCATGCTGAACAGCCGTTTGCGCTTTTCCGGCGACTACTATATCCGGAAAACAACAGATATGTATACTGTCGGCCGTACGTTGCCGGATGTATTCGGAGCATCTTCACCGAAAGGGAATTATGCGGATATGACTACCAAAGGATGGGAAATCACATTGACATGGCGCGACCAGTTCAATCTGGCAGAGAAACCGTTCAACTATGAAGTCCGTGCCACTTTATCCGATTATATCTCTACGATAGACCGCTATAATAATGAAACCAACGACCTGAATGATTACTATGCAGGCAAGCGGGTGGGGGAAATCTGGGGATATGTAACCGAAGGCCTTTTCAAAGACCAGGCGGATATCGACAGCCATGCCGACCAGACATTGATCCAGTCCTCCTCCAAACGTATTACTTATCCGGGTGATGTGAAAATTAAGGACCTGAATGGCGACAAAGTAATTGATTATGGCAACAATACTTTGGACGACCACGGTGATAAGACGGTTATCGGTAATAGCCTTCCCCGTTATTCCTATAGTATTAACCTGAGTGGCGACTGGAACAACTTCTTTGTTTCCGCTTTCTTCCAGGGTGTAGGAAAGCAAGATTGGTATCCGAGTTCGGAATGTATCTTCTGGGGACAATATAACCGTCCGTACAACAATCTGCCGTCCTGGCATATGAATAACTATTGGACAGAAGAAAATCCGGATGCCTATTTGCCTCGTTATGCCGGATACAACTCTTCTTTGAAATCCACTCCCCAGACCCGCTATTTGCAGAATGTGGCGTATATCCGTTTGAAGAACCTGCAGATCGGTTATACATTGCCGCGCCAACTGACGGCAAAAGCCGGAATGCAGAATGTCCGCGTTTATATCTCTGCCGAAAACCTGTGGTGCTGGTCTCCGCTCTATAAACACACGCGCGATTTGGATGTGACGAATATCTATGGTTCCGATGCCGACCTGACCGATGCCGATATGTCTTCCGGGCTGGATGGCAACCGGGGTAGTGGCGACGGAAACAGCTATCCGCAAATGAAGAGTGTTAGTTTAGGTTTATCTGTAACATTTTAATGAACAACAAAGAACATGAAACGATTTATATATTCTTTTTTATCTGCCTGCCTGCTTCTGTCGGCCTGTTCCATGGATGAGATGCCCCAGGCTTCCGTAGACAAAGAAACGATTTTCGGCAACGAGAAAGGTCTGGAAACCTATGCTTATTCTTTCTATAATATGCTTCCTTCCGTAAGCAACGGATTCCGTCAGGATGCCATGTGCGACTACGGGGCGGTAACCAGCTTTGATAATTTTATCCGCGAAAATGCGTACTCAGCCGAGTTGAGCAGCGGATGGGACTGGAGCGACCTGCGCAATATCAATTACTTTATTGAGAATTGTACCAGTGAGGCGATAGAGCCGGAAGTACGGAACCATTATATCGGGCTGGCACGCTTTTTCCGGGCTTATTTCTACTATAACAAGGTGGTTCGCTTTGGTGATGTGCCCTGGATTGACCGTACATTGACAATCGACGACGAGTTGTTGACAGCCCCCAGAGATTCGAGGGAAACGGTCATGAAGCATGTTTTGGAAGACTTGGATTTTGCCTGTCAGCATATTACCCTGACTAAGGATGAAAGCGGTTCGCGGGTTACGAAATGGGTCGCTTATGCTTTGAAATCCCGTATTTGTCTGTTTGAAGCCTCTTTCCGTAAATACCATACAGAGCTTGGTTTGACTGACTCGGCGGACGAATGGTATAAAGAAGCTGCCAATGCTGCTGGAACAATTATGAAGGAGAGCGGTTATACTATATACAAGGGGGCTGGTACGGATATTTCGTTCCGTGAACTGTTTATCAGCGACAATCCTGTTACAAGCGAAGTGATGCTGGCAAGCTGCTGTAATGCAGGTTTGGCTGTATTGGGTGAAGCAAACTGGTGGTGGACCTCCGGTACGTATGGCGCCCGTTTCAGCATGATTCGCACTTTCGTCAATACATTCCTGAATATAGACGGGACTCCGTTTACCGGTCGTGCCGGATATGAAACAATGGAGTTTTATGAAGAATGCCAGAACCGTGACAAACGTCTGGCACAGACGATACGTACCCCGGGATATATGCGTGACGGTGCTCCTGCTGCTCCGAATTTCAATGGTTATTCCTATACAGGCTACCAACCAATCAAATATACGTTGGATGATTCCAAATACGATGCGGGCGCATTAAATACGAATGCGATTCCTTTGTTCCGCTATGCCGAAGTGTTGCTGAATTATGCCGAGGCGAAAGCCGAGTTGGGGACATTGACGGACACGGATTGGGAACAGACTGTCGGCGCTTTGCGTGCACGTGCCGGCATTACCGGAGGATTGACCTCGAAGCCGGGAACTGTGGATACTTATTTCCAACAGAATTATTTCCCGAATATTTCCGACCCGGTTATTCTGGAAGTACGCAGGGAACGTTCTATCGAACTTGCCCTGGAAGGTTTCCGTTTCACTGATTTGAAACGTTGGAAACGGGGCGAACTGATGACAATGCGCTGGACCGGTATTTATGTCCCTGCCCTGAATGTGCAGATGGACCTCGACCATGACGGTACTCCCGACGTTATTTTCTATAAAGGCGAAAAGCCTGTGAACCTGCCTGCTTCCTGTACTCCGGTTTCAGTGGGCGATGATTCGCAGCAGGGACTTACGGGAGCAACTTCCGGTAACCTGACATGGTCTGACAATGACCCGCGTAAATGGTACACTGACGGACGCCAGTATTATTATCCGATTCCCCAATCGGCAAGAATAAAGAATCCGAATTTGAAACAGAACCCGAATTGGGACTGATTTGTATAACGTAAAATAAAGTATATAGATGAAGAAATTAATCACATTATGTGTATCCGTATTGCTCCTGGCTGCCGTGTTGCAGTCGTGGGCAATGAAAGAAAGTAGTAATGCGGAGGAGGATTGCTGTACGACGATGAATGTCGCCTCTTTCAATCTCCGTATGGATACGCCGAATGATGGAGTGAATGCCTGGCCCAACAGGAAAGAGATGGTGAAAGGCCTGATCCGTTTCCATGATTTTGATCTGTTCGGAACACAGGAAGGATTTAAACATATGCTCGATGGGATATGCGAGTTGGACGGATATGCGTATATCGGTGTAGGGCGTGACGATGGGGAAGAGGCTGGCGAACATTCCGCTATCTTTTATAAGACAAACCGTTTTGAGGTACTGGATAAAGGGAATTTCTGGTTTTCGGAAACTCCCGGAGTTCCGGGGAAAGGATGGGATGTAACCTGTTGTAATCGTATCTGTTCGTGGGGTAAATTCCGCGACAAAGAGAGTGGAAAGGTCTTCTACTTCTTCAACTCCCATTATGACCATCAGGGGAAGGTGGCACGTCGCGAATCCTCCAAACTACTGCTGGATAGCATCCGTAAAATAGCAGGAGACAAAGCAACTGTATTCGCTACCGGCGACTTTAATGCCGTTCCTACCGACGAACCTATCCGCATTCTGGCATCCGATGGCCTTTTGTTGGATTCATATGAAATCAGCAAACAGCCGCCTTATGGTACGGAAGGTACGCACAATAGCTTCAAGACCGATGCCGAAATGAAAGGGCGCATCGATTATATCTGGGTAACGAAAGATGTATCGGTAAATAAATACGGGGTATTGAATGATATGCAATACGGACGTTTCCCTTCCGACCATTTCCCGGTGATGGTGCAGGTGAGCTTTTAATGGTTTGTGAGTATAAAATAGTCTGTTAATGGAATAGGGTTGTCTAAAGTTAGACAGCCCTTTTTTGTAATCAGAAGTTAGCAGATACATAGAAATATCCATTTTGCTGAAAGAAAAAACTTAAATTTTAATGTTTGTATTGTTTAAATCTGTGTAACTTATAAATGGCTATATATCAATTCAATATGTGAGTATTATAAAATTAATGTCCTATATTAAATTGTTAATATGCTGATAATCAACTGTGATAAGTCTCTGTTTTTCTTATCTATTTTTATTTCTTTTACTGTTTATTTTTAATTTTACGTATGATATATATCATACGTAAATAACGCATTGAAGATGACGGATGTATTAAAAAGTTTATTAGTTTTTTAGAACCAATAAAGCAATGAATAAATATTTATTAATAGCTACATTATCCATTTTTGTTTCCTGTGTGAAGGAAGAACATTCTAAAAGTGATGATTTAACATTACTGCTGAGTTCTTATTCATTAGAAAATGATATGTATAAATTCTTTTGTTGTAATAATTCCGACTTAAGAGTAATAGATGTAGATAGTAATACCTATTACAAGTATAAGGATATTCTTTTTCAAACTGACATAAAGGAAATTTATGGTACCAGAATAAGAGAAGGCGAGTTATTTGAGGATTTACAAGAATATTTAAAATCCCTCGGAGCCTATGGATATACAGTGAATTATATAAAAGAAAGAATTTTGTCTGTCATTATTTATGCAGATGTACCTTTTCGTGGTGTAAATCCGGGTAAATCGTTAAATGAATTCTTTTATATAGGAGGAGATTTTATTCATAGAGAAGATGGCAAATATAAATTGTATGATGGAGATGATATATTGGGATGCAAAAAGATTGGAGAAGATATTTTCTTTCCAAGACGTTTTAGGCTTCAACTTATAGAACCTCCAACGGATCCGTCTTTATATAATTTTTATATGAGGTTGGATTTGGAAGACCGAATAATAAATGTCCCTATTGTAGGAATACATCTGAAAATTTAGATTGTAAAGTATAAAGATTGCCTTTTACAGGCAATCTTTATACTTTTTCAAAATGATAGTCTTTTGTGATATTTTTCCGTACTAAGAAATCAAAGGCTGATTATTTGTTTTGGATACAGCGAACCTTATTCCTATCGGACTCGCCTATAGAGTAATGTTTATAATTGGCCGTAGTGAAAGTGACATACCAATAGGCATCTGTCGACCAGAAGTAAGCTGCGGAAAGAGTACCGTTGTTGCAGAAAATAGCCGCATTCTTCTTTGCTGTTTCATTTGCAAAGGAAAGACCGGCACCTTCAGCTGATGAATGAAGTATATCGATATATTCGCTTTTAGAAGCAATTTTCCATCCGGACGGGCATACGTTCTTTTCGGTAAATAGGCAATCTCCTTTCGCTACTACCGGTGCTACCCAATATTGTCTGCTTTTTCCTATGGCTACTTGTGGTGCGGTCGTACTACCTGGATATACCGGGGTAGTATGATTTATTGCGAAACCTTTAGCACTGCCTGCCGAATAGTTATTCGTGATGGTTATCTTTTCAGGGCCACTTACTGTTGCAAAAAAATTATCTACATTCTGCCCTCCCGGACTCGTACTTCGGGTGAATCTATAGGTAGTCGTTACCACCCCGGTGTTCGGGTCTGTACTTTCGGATGATACGGTCGGTTTTAGTATCCATCTCCAGTTATCCTGGCAGGTAATATCTTTTATACCTTTAGGTGAAAGGGCTTTAACTGTGAAGTAAGCGCCGGATGACGGGAAGAAATAGATATTCGGATTGGTATTGGATATATTATCTACTGTTGTGTATGACGACTGGGAGGCTGAAAAGCCGGACAATACAATGTCTTTGTTGATGGAATAAACGGTGAATGTCTTGGATACCGTATTATCGAATTTGTCCTTTATTGTGATGTTGGCATTGCCTCCTGTTGCTGCTGCATCTTCAACATGGAAAGTAAATGTTTCCGTATTGTTTGAAGTCGTTGTTTTATCCAGAGTCAACCAGGCGGGAATACCTTCTATATCACAACCATTAAGAGCAAATACCGTCAGTGTAACCCGGTCTGAAGCACTATTATAAAGACGTATACGGTTGTTTGCCGCATCATAGTTTCCTCCGTTTGAAACGGTTACGGCAGATTGGCGCAAGCTCATGGCTGTTTCTATTTTTACCGTAATGGGTAGTTTCTTGTCATTATTCTTTGCGTTGACGATATTGAATGTATATCCGTCCGTGGATTTGGTTGTGAGGAAGGAACTGTCATCCGTATTCAAGGTGAACCGGATAGTGCCGGTTGCTCCGGATAGCTCATCTTTGTCCCTTTCCAACCAGGCTGGGATATCACCTCCGGCAGCATTTTCCAGGGTACATCCTCCGGTGGAAATAATGTTTAATGTAACGGATGTTTTGCCTGAAGTTTCATCTTTATATAAAGTAATTGTTCCGGTATTTTCATTGAAGCTGCATTTGGAAGAGGCTGTAACCAGTTTCGCTACCGGTATGGCTACCGGACGGATAATCAACAGGTTTTCGTCTCCTGTGGCTTTATCGATAAAACGGAGGTATGCAACCGGGAAATCGTTGCCTGTATATTCGGTATTGCGGGATATCGTGTAAGTGGATTCCTGCGATGTGGCCCGGGTGGTCGGAGCAGGGGTTACGGTCAGCCAGGGTGCTGTCGTTATTTTCTTTTCATAGGTGAGCGAATGGTCTATACCGGAGTTTGAAGAGGCTTTGACAGAAAATGCAGCCCCATCTGTTATTGCCATATTGACGATACGTGTGTCGGGGTCATAATCGCCATTGGCTACGTCGATAGTCACCTCAAAAGGAACGGAGCTGATTCCCGGATTGTATCCATCGATATCCCCACTGTCAGTCCAGTCGTCTACATCCAGCGTAAAGTCCAGATGGTATCCGTCCGCTTTTGTGATACCGATGGTGTACCGGTGGTTGGCATTGATTTCCAATCCAACAGCCCCACCGTCAGCCGTTTGTTGGATAAACGGAATCTGATAGGATACTTCTTGAGTCTCTGTTTTGTTTACCTGATAGGTACCGTTTAATGTCAGGTATCCTTTGTCTTCCAACGGGCTGGGATAGCTATAGAAAGCAGACACCTGTAAACCTTCATTGGCTTTCTCCCCATCAAAAGCGCATGCCGGATAAGTGATTAACTCCCCCTCTGCCGCTGAGGCAGCGCCATATACTTTTGCAGGGAAGAAGGAAGTTCCTCTTCGCCCGTTTCCCATCGATATGGATTCCAGATGGAATTTGGATTCTGCTTCTTTATTGCTTATGTCGAAACGTGCCATTGTACGGCTTAGCTTAAAGCCTATCTGTACGCGGGCGGAAGAACTAAAGTCTGTCAAATCGATAGGGGTTGTTTGTGCGCCGGCCATCGGAAGAGGCAAGCCCAATGCCTCCGAGGCATTGGTTAATAGTGGGGAATGGTATTTCTGAAATTGTTTTTCGGTAGGGATACCATCTGTCAGGACACCTGTTTCCATATCATGAGTAAGCGGGACGAAGTAGGTGTCGGCTACCGGGGTGCCATCGTCCGGATGAATCAATTCTGTTTGATTGGCAATACAGTAAAGACGGACAAACAGGCCTTTTTGCAGTTCCAGCAATGCAGTCGTAGTCGCATTATCAACGCTTGGTGTCAAGTTAAGTTCTTTCGCTCCTTTGGGTAGTGCCGAACCGTCCTGCCGGTAGGCAAAACGTTCGCGGAAGGTATAATCGTCACCTTCGGCTTTCGCTCCGAATACATAGACATCGAGGGTGGCAATCTCGTTCTCTGCTTCGGTGGCAATGGGAGTATCGGCTTTAGTCTCTGCCTTTGTTGTTTTCACAGTGAGCTTGTTCTTAAAAGAAATAAGCACCTCGCGTTTGTTTGTACTGTCCGCTTCATCCGTAGATGTTCGGTCTGTCTTATCCGATTCTGCCGTACAGGAGGTAAGCAGCACGGCAGCAAGCAGATATAGGCTTGCTGCGAGTGCCTGTACCGGTCTGTAAGAGGGACATAGACCATGTAGTTTTGTTTTCATATCTGAGTGTATTTAATAATTAGTCAATTCTTATACGATGGCTGTATATGTTCGCATATGGATGTCGTATGTACTTGCATATGGCTATCGTATACGCTCGCATACGGTAACCGTATATGGACGCATACGACCGTCGTATAAACGATTAGAGTTTTTTTAGTTTGCGGTGGTAACTTCTGTTTGATGCCAATTTATCCGCTATGCTTTTTACCCTGAGTTCTGTTGTTATCATAGTAATAAGTTTAATTGAGTTCCAGTGAAACT